>NZ_FODW01000015.1:0-5207 GCF_900110475.1 Enterobacter sp. NFIX58
ACGGCGGCGGGGATTGCGCCCGGGCACACCTTCACCTTAACCAACGCGCCGTTCTTCAGCGACAACGGCGAGTATCTGGTGACTGCTGCGGGTTACCACCTCGAAGAGAACCGCTATGCCAGCGGCGAGGGGGAGACCATTCACCGCACCGATTTCACGGTCATTCCTGCGTCAGTGGCCTACCGTCCGGCGCAGTCCACGGCGTGGCCGCGCACCTACGGCCCGCAGACCGCGAAGGTGGTGGGCCCGAACGGCGAGAGTATCTGGACGGACAAATACGGCCGCGTGAAGGTGAAGTTCCACTGGGACCGTCTGGCGAAGGGCGATGACACCAGTTCCTGCTGGGTGCGCGTGTCGAGCGCGTGGGCGGGCCAGGGCTACGGCGGGGTGCAGATCCCGCGCGTCGGCGATGAGGTGGTGGTGGACTTTATCAACGGCGACCCGGACCGTCCGATCATTACCGGTCGGGTGTACAACGACGCGAGCATGCCGCCGTGGGCGCTGCCGGCTGCGGCGACGCAGATGGGCTTTATGAGCCGCACGAAAGACGGTTCCGTGGACAATGCCAATGCCCTGCGGTTTGAGGATAAAGCGGGCGCAGAACAGGTATGGATCCAGGCCGAGCGCAATCTGGATATTAACGTCAAAAACGACGAAACACATTCTACTGAAAAAAATCGAACCCAGTTCGTTGGCGAAGATGAAACCTTACGGGTAGCGAAAAACCAGAAATCAGGGATTAAAGGCGATGTGGTATGCCTGACGGGGAACAGTCGAAACGATAAAGTCGTTAATAATTTTATACTTTCCGCAGGAAATACGCTGAGACTGGAATGTGGTGAAAGCGCCATCGAGCTATCAAAAGACGGCAGCGTCCATATCATTGGTAATAACTTTAACTTTACTGCGAAACAGAATGCGCAAATTAATACGCTTTCCGGCGAATTGCACTTGAACCCTGACGATGGACAAAATGTCATCGATCCGCCTGGCGCATCCCTTCAGGGTGAAATCCAGCAGGAAGTGGATAGTTTTTTTGTTATTAATGGCAATAAATAAGAGTAACCCGAATGGCTGAATATATTCTTCAGGAAGCATCCCTTGCCTTACCCGATGTATTTAAAGACAGAACCATGAATTTATTTACCCTGAGTGATAACGGAGCCAGCGAGTTTACTTTTGTTGTTTCTCGTGCGAGTGCTAAAAACGAAGATAAAGTCCATGATGCGGCAACTCGTTTGGTACGTGAACTGGAAATTACGGTGCCCGACTTTCGTCTCGAATCCTCGCAGATGACCTCTGTTGATGGTCTCCCGGCGGTTGAGCTTTTTTATCAATTCAAAAATGATAATGCGATCATTTTCCAGAGGCAGACCGTTATTTTGCTCGGTGACCATCCTGGCGGCCAAAAGATGGTGTGTTATATCGGTACTTGCCCGGGCGAGTTTAGCGATTATTATCATAATCAATATCAGGAAATTATCCGCAGTATTAAGTTCCACAAACCCGCTCAGACTGAAACCCAAGAAATGCTCGCTGCCGACAGCCAGGGGCCATTTTTTGCGCTTGATAGTGAGAGTAAGGTACTCAGTGTCTTTGAAAACATTCAGGAACTGTATGGACACCTTTCGCTTCAGCGGGCGAAAGAGGGGCAGTATTTGCTTTTTGAAAAGCGTGGCAAACCACTCAGTATTGCACCCGTTCCGGACAGCCAACCCCTTCGTTACGCGCTCTGGACGACTTCCCCTGACAAATCACATCACTTGCTTTCACAGCTTTCCGTATGCCGCCAGGTCTCTGGTTCTGACCAACTTAATACACTCGATCGGATACGTGGGTATCTGATGGCACAGCGAGCCGAATAGTTATGTCCGAATGTCTGGCCGCTCGCGTAGATGATGAGATTGCTCATACAGCCTCAAAAGGCTGGATGATCGCAGGATTGGTTGGTGGGGCAATTCTGGGCGCAGCTGCTGTCGTCGTCACCGGAGGGACCGCGCTGGTTGCTGTTTCTGCCGTTGCGGCTGGGGCATGCGCTGCGGGTGGGTTGGGTGAGCTCCTCGGCAGTATGTCATGGGCTCCACGCCATACTACCGGTACGCTAAAAGAAGGTTCACCCAATGTCTTTATCAACAGCCGAAAGGCTATCCGCGCTCATCTGTCAGCCGGAGAGTGTGACGAACACAGCGGTAGTTTGCAACGGGTTGCCGAAGGTTCGATAAAGGTTTACATCAACAACTTTCCCGCCTCTCGCACTGGCGATAAGCTGACATGCAGCGCTGAGATTAGCCAGGGATCGCGAAATGTTATTATCGGTGGAAGCAAGGTTCAGACCGATGAAATAAGTCCTGAAATACCGGAATGGGTGAACTGGACGATGCTCGCCGTTGGTGCCGGAGCCATGGCGGTGCTGGCCAGTCCGGCAATCGCACTTCTGAGTACCCTCGGTGCGATGGGCGGTGGGACTATTGGTGGCTACGCGGGTGGAATGCTGTGTGGCGAAGGTAGCGACGGTCAGAAATGGGGGATGCTGATCGGCTCCGTTATCGGCGGCGGGGCTGGCATTAAAGGCGGGGCACGGTTTGATGCGTGGCGGGCTGGTAAACCAATGCCGCGCGTTAGTGCGGAACCTGTTACAGCTTCAGCTTCGCCAAGGATGAGCTTAAGCGAAGCCGTGGGGAAACAACGAGCCGAAAAATGGATTACTCGTGGCAGAGAATTGGCGGATAATCGAGATCCTGCTCTGTCTGCTTTACTCAGTGATGAGCAAGTAGGTGCATTGTATGGGTATACTACCGATCCAGGCTACCAAATGGTAAACCCAGCGTTACGAGGTATGAAACCAATGACTAAAGAAATGGAAGCATTTACTCAACATATAAATGATGGCTTAGACCAGCTTCCTACTTTTAGTGGCGAGACATACCGCGGGATGAACAGCCTACCTTCGCACATATTGGAAGGATATACTCCGGGCAAAACAGTTATCGATCCCGCCTTTCTTAGTACTGATGTTAATCGAGGCTTCAGCGGTCCTATCCAAATGCGTATTGAAGGTTTTTCCGGTAGGAAAATTGACTTCCTTTCAGAGTTCAATGCAACAGAGACTGAAGTGCTGTTTAAGCCGAATACTTCGTTTGAGGTTATCAGCAGGTCAGATGAACTTGGGATAACGAATATAGAATTAAAGGAAATACCATGATCGACCTTCATTCCGAAGACTCAGTAATCAATCATTATGCTGATCGCTATCATACATACATGCCAGTTAATGTCCGTAAGGCAATAAGGAGCAACAGTATTGATAATTTGAGTTCTTCACAAGCCTGGGATGCAACTTTACCTTTAATTACGACTGAAGATGTTTCACGTGATAAAGCGCTTGGGGCGTTTGTGGGATTGGCTGTTGGGGACGCCGTCGGCACCACTCTTGAGTTTAAGAAAAGAGACAGTGAACATGTAGCAGATATGATTGGTGGCGGGCCTTTTCAATTAAAACCTGGTGAATGGACAGATGATACGTCCATGGCATTATGTCTGGCAGAGACTTATCTTTCAGAAAACAGAATGCACACCGATGTGCTTAGAAAATATCTCCTGAAATGGTATCTTGACGGAGATAATAGCAGTAATGGTCGGTGCTTCGATATCGGGAATACGACGCGGTTCGCGCTTGAACAGTATATGCGTGTCGGACCTTCCTGGTATGGTAATACAGAGAAACACACTGCTGGTAATGCTGGGGTTATTCGTCAAGCACCTGTGTCTATCTTTCGTCGAAAATCGCTGCGTGCGATTTACTTCGAATCACAGGCTCAGAGTCGAGCAACGCATGGCGCGGTAGAATCAATTAACGCATGCCAATTTCTCGGATTGGTATTGCACTATTTAATCAACGGTTATCAAAAAGAAGAAGCTTTTTCGCCTCATGTTTTCCCACTGTGCGCGCGTGTAATGATCATAAACGCGGGTGAGTATAAGCAAAAAACTCGCGACCAGATTCGTTCAAGTGGTTACGTTATTGATACGCTTGAGGCCGCGATGTGGTCCGTATGGAATACGAATAATTTCCGTGATGCCATTTTACTGGCAGCTAACCTTGCCGATGATGCTGACAGCGTTGCAGCGACGGCGGGACAAATCGCGGGGGCATTATATGGTTATTCCGGTATTCCGCAGGAGTGGAAAAACAAACTCGTTCAGCACGAACGTATCGCCAAAATGGCAGGTGAACTGTTCGATAGAGCTCCAGAGGATAATTTCTTATAATTATATTAGTCATATGGCACGGGTATTGTACCGTGCCTCTTTCTTTGTCTGTCCCTAATGGTTTGTTAGTTAAAAGCGTCCCGGCGTGTCAAAAATTGGACAATACACATTCTTCGAGAAGAGAAGATGTGGTGACCATGGTTTGTGGATAAAGAAAATTATATTGAGTTGGGTTGAATTAATGGCGTCACTGATATAGTCAATCAGCGGTTCGGGCCAATATTACGCCTGGTAGCAAAATCTATCGCCGCGTTAAGCTGTATCTTGTTGTTTTATGGTATATAGTTTGGAAAAGGAGTGTGATGCGAAGTGAGATGACGACACGACAATGCCTGGAGAACAACATGTATAAATGTGGTACGTTATGATTCAATGGCTTTTCTTTATTCTCTTTATGATTTGGACACTAGCGCTTATCTGGAATGGAAAAGACTTATTCAGTAAAAAACAATGGTTCCTTGCTGGGTTGATGTTCGTTCTGGTGTTAGTGGCTACGGTTGTTATTGGTTTTACGTTGAAATGGCTCGCTCAGTCAATGTCATTATTCTCCGTCGCAACGGCGAAACAATATTCGATTATCTTTTCCATGTCTTTCCTGTGCGTATGGGGACTAAAAGTTACCGTTGTGCTGCTCTGCACGATCTTTTCCGGGATTACAGGAGGGCACAAAAAATACAATGCTGAAAATTATGAAGCAATATCGTCTATAATACGCGTCGTTGCGCCTGGCTTACTTATCGTTGCTAAAAGCGTAGTTTCCCTGGGGAGCGTCCTTATGTTTTCAGGTTTATGGCTTAAATAAGCACGATTTAAAAAATATCTCAATGAACACCGAGATTAGTCCATAGTGGAATAAAGATTATGCTCAACCGAATTACCGTTCAGCTCCCGGTGGAGGGGCTTCTGTTCTGGAAACTGACGGGCCGCGAGGCGATGTC
>NZ_FODW01000014.1:0-26863 GCF_900110475.1 Enterobacter sp. NFIX58
CTCCATCAGGCAGTTTCCCAGACATTACTCACCCGTCCGCCGCTCGCCGGCAAAGTAGCAAGCTACTTTCCGCTGCCGCTCGACTTGCATGTGTTAGGCCTGCCGCCAGCGTTCAATCTGAGCCATGATCAAACTCTTCAATTTAAGTTTGATGCTCGTGAATTAAACTTCGTAATGAATTACGCATGTTCACTCAGAGACTTGGTATTCATTTATTGTCCGAAGACATTAAGAATCCATGTCACTTTGAGTGCCCACACAGATTGTCTGATAAATTGTTAAAGAGCAGTGCAACGCGGCTTTCGCTCACCGTTGCGAGGTGGCGTATAATACGCTTTCCTCTTACAGAGTCAACCCGTTATTTCAGGATTTTTTCTCTTCAACCGACCGCGTTGTCTGTGAAGTGTTTCACATCCGCCGTGTCGATGGAGGCGCATTATAGGGATCCCAATTTTTAGCACAAGTATTTTTTAGATCTTTTTTTCCGACTGCTGATTTTCCGCGCTTTTCGCTGAAATCCCGCCCGATCTGCTTAAATATTGACGTATTTTGCCTTGCCTCGATCCATTAATACGATCAAAGTCTTCTGTATAGCGCTCATTCTTAGAGGTAGATATGTCTGAAGTATTGCGTCCTTATAAAGATCTGTTCCCCCAAAAAGGCGATCGCGTGATGATCGATGCCAGCAGCGTGGTCGTTGGTGATGTGCGAATGGCCGAAGATGTCAGCATCTGGCCGCTCGTCGCCATCAGGGGAGATGTTAACTATGTGTCGATTGGTGCACGTACCAACATTCAAGACGGTAGCGTTCTGCATGTCACGCACAAATCCTCCTATAACCCCGAGGGTAATCCCCTCATCATTGGAGAGGATGTTACCGTCGGCCATAAAGTGATGCTCCACGGCTGCACGATCGGAAATCGCGTCCTTGTTGGCATGGGGTCGATTTTGCTGGATGGCGTCATAGTAGAAGATGACGTAATGATTGGTGCCGGTAGCCTGGTTCCGCAGAACAAACGGCTGGAGAGCGGTTATCTCTATCTGGGAAGTCCGGTAAAACAGATCCGCCCCCTTAAGGAGGCAGAGATCGAAGGATTAAAATACTCGGCGAACAACTACGTAAAATGGAAGAATGACTATTTGGATCAGGATAACCAAACCCAGCCCTGATCGTCTTCCTGCTGTTCGCGGATTAAATCGCTGGCTTCCTCTTCTAGATCCCAGCGATTTTCGCAAAATACCGCTAGCGGGTCTGTGCCGCCAAAACGATGCAACAGCGTTTCTCCATGGATGGCGCAGGTAAGTTGCATGCCCTGCACCAGCACCGGAAAACAGACCGCTTGTTGATGCTCATCCCAGCGCTCTCTGTCCGGGAAATGAATAGCCTGATTCACGCCGAAAGCTCCTGCTTTAGCTTTTCAATGACCGGCTCGACCGCAGGCAACACGCCGTGCCAGAGCAGCACCGCATGCGCAGCCTGCCCCACCAGCATTCCCAGCCCATCGGCTAACTGTTTCGCGCCGTGTTGTTCACACCAGTTCAGGAAAGGCGTCTTCCCTTTCTGATAGAACATGTCATAGAAGTACATATGCGCACTCACCAGCGAAGCGGGGATCGCCGGGATCTCACCGTTGATGCCGCTGGATGTGGCATTAATGACAAGATCGAACTCACGTTCGGCAAGATCGTCAAGCGCTACCGCGCTCACGCTGCCGGTATGCGCAAACAACGCCGCCAGCGCTTCTGCCCGGGAAAAGGTTCTGTTCGTGATGGTCACCGAACAGTCCAGTGAAAGCAGAGGCAACAAAACGCCCCGCGATGCGCCACCCGCGCCAATCAGCAGGATCCGGAAACCGGGCTTGATAAAGGAGAGTCTTTCCAGATCGCTGAGTAAACCAATCCCGTCGGTGTTGTCCCCCAGAAGGCGTCCATCCTCAAGCCGTTTTAGGGTATTGACTGCACCAGCAAGTGAAGCGCGTTCGGTCAGCTCATCCGCACGTTCGAAGGCTTCTTCTTTAAACGGGACCGTCACATTCGCGCCTTTGCCCCCCGCGGCGAAAAAGGCCTCAAGCGTAGGGATAAAGGCATCCACTGGCGCCAGTACGCGACCATAGGGGTGATCTATCTGCAGCTGCTCCGCGAACTGCTGATGGATCAACGGTGACTTGCTGTGTGCAATGGGATTACCAAAAACAGCATAGGTTTCCATGAGATTACCCCTGGCGAAAACGTTCGCCGGTCAAAGCGTCGCGAATTTCAGATGGATTCAGGCGCCCTCCCGTTTCACCGACAGCGACAGGGAAGTCATTCCCGAACTGCGCCAGCACTTCTTCGGTTGTCCGACATGGCGGCTGCCCGGTCAGGTTGGCGCTGGTTGAGACCAGTGGTTTACCAAATGCCAGGCACAGCTCCACCACCAGCGGATGGTCAGTGACGCGAACGGCAAGGGAATCAAAGCGTCCGGTTAACCAGCGCGGAGTTGTCGGCTGCGCCGGGAAAACAAAGGTGACCGGTCCAGGCCACGCGGAGAAGATTGTCTCGCGCTGTGCTGGCGTTAGCATAGAGTCATCAATATAGGGCTTAAGCTGCTCGTAATTCGCAGCGATCAAAATCAGTCCTTTCTCGACGGGTCTTTGTTTCAGGGTAAGCAGACGGCTCACAGCCGTCTCGCTGTCAGGATCGCAACCGACCCCAAAAACAGCTTCAGTTGGATAGGCGATGACTTCTTCATTTTTCAGTACGTCCACTGCATGGGCAATGGAGCCTGATGGCAGGTTATTATTCACTATATTGATCCGCCGTTACCGGCTTTCCACATTGTTTACTGGCGCAGAAGCGTTTCATGCCTTGCGCGGTTTTCTTCTCTATCAGTAGCGGATAATTGCAATGAGGGCAGATTCCCGCTACCGGCTTAAAATTGATAACGAACTGGCAGTCAGGGTAGCGATCGCACGAATGGAAGGTCTTACCATAACGGGAACGGCGCTGTACAAGCTGACCGCGCTGACACTGAGGGCAGGCAATTGCCGTTTCATCAGGCTTATCAATTTGTTCCGTATGTTCACATTCCGGGTAGCGGCTACATCCAATAAACATGCCGAAACGCCCCTGGCGTAGCGCGAGTTCGCCACCGCAGAGAGGGCACAGCTGACCCTCCAGAATTTTGACGATATGTCCATCCGCCTGGCTTTTCAGAGGACGAACATAATCACATTCCGGATAGTGAGAACAACCGAGAAACGGGCCGTGTTTCCCGGACCGAATAACAAGTTCAGCCCCGCACTGCGGGCAGGGCTCGTTTTTGTGCACCGTGAACAGTGCTGATTTGGCCATAACAACTCTTGGTGCTGCACATTGAATTAGTGCAGCATACCTTCATTCACTTCAAAGAGTAATTCTTCCATTTGCTGATAGGCATTTTCACAGCCCGGGATATTAAACAGAACCATCAGGATCACCCACTTGAGATCTTCCAGTTCAAATTCTGCCGTATCCAGCGCCATGACGCGCTCTATCACCATTTCTCTCGTTTCGAGGTTTAGCACCTGAATCTGCTCAAGGAATAAAATGAATCCCCGGCAGCTGGCGTCCAGCCGTTCACACTCTTCAGCGGTATAAATGCGTACAGACAATGGGTCAGAAGCAAGCTGCATCGGTTCGGCAAGGCCTTCCTGATAATCAGCCAGTTTTTCCAGCCACATCAACGCATTGTAGATATCTTCCCGCTCAAATCCCGCATCGGTAAGATCCTGTGTCAACTTGTCCTGATCCACTCGCATTTCTGCTTCGTTATGGATGTAAGTCTCAAACAAATACATCAGTACGTCGAACATGGCATGCCCTCCTTAATCGGACATAGCCGCCGGGTACAGCTGCGATCCACCCTGCTAACTCCAGTTCGAGTAGCTGTGCTACCGTTACTGGCACAGGTTGGCCGGCACGTTCAGCGACAACGTCAACAGGTGTTACCTCATCTCCTACGTTAGCCAGGAGCTTGGGAAATGGCAATGCCACCTTTCCCTGATCTGATGAATATTGTCGCTTTTCGGGATCTTCCTGCAGCCATTGCAGCCCATATTGCAAATTTTCAAGAATGTCCCCGACTTCCGTTACTGGTGTTGCCCCCTGCTTAATCAGCCAGTGCGGTCCCTCGCATCCGGGATTACCTATCGGGCCTGGCAAGGCGAAGACTTCTCGCCCCTGTTCGAGCGCGCACCGTGCCGTGACCAGCGAACCGCTTCGCCGCGCGGCTTCGACCACCAGCACGCCTTTGCTAAGGCCGCTGATGATGCGATTACGACGCGGAAAGTTTGCCGGTCGGGGCTGCGCGGAAAGCGGAAACTCAGACACTATCGCGCCGTCAGACTCAATAAGCCGCATCGCCAATGCCTGATGCCGGCGTGGGTAAATGCTAAAAAGGCCGTTCCCCAGCACCGCGACACTTCGTCCTTTTACTGACAGCGCCGCGCTGTGGGCAACGCCGTCAATACCACAGGCCAGCCCGCTGGTAATCGTGAAACCACTTTGTGAAAGTTGTTCGCACAGGATTTTCCCCCATCGCTCGCCGTACCATGACGGCGCACGACTGCCTACCACCGCCAGCTGAACGGTATTAAGCGTCTCAGGGTTACCTTTTATGAATAAAGCCCCGGGATAGTCAGGGATTGTGCGGAGTAGAGGGGGATAAAGGTGATGGTTGGCCGTTAATAAATGATGTCCCGGCTGCTCAAGCCATATCAGGCTACGTTCCAGCTCACTCTCATCGAACGCAACGAACCGTTCAGCCTGCTTTGCTGTCAGTCCAGCATTTCTTAAGACAAGCGTATCGATGCCTTCCTGCCTCTGCAATCGTGCAGCCGCTTCCACCATGACATCACCACACAGAGAACCTGTGTGCATGAGCCGTAGCCAAATCTCGGTAGACGTCATCCTTTCCCCTGCCATAAGCGCTCTCCGCAATCATTGCGATTGGTCACTGATGCTGTCAATCGATGGGGGATTTGTCTAGAATAGAGGGAGTATTCTTATCAACTCCTGAACACGACTCTGGAAATTTATGGCAGTTTTGCAAGTGTTACATATTCCGGACGAGCGCCTTCGCATCGTCGCTGAACCGGTCAAAGAAGTGAATGCAGAAATCCAGCGTATCGTTGATGATATGTTCGATACCATGTACGCCGAAGAAGGCATTGGCCTGGCGGCGACGCAGGTGGACATTCACAAGCGTATTATCGTGATTGATGTTTCGGAAAATCGCGATGGCCGCCTGGTGCTGATCAACCCTGAGCTGCTCGAAAAGAGTGGCGAAACCGGTATTGAGGAAGGCTGTCTGTCTATTCCTGAACAGCGTGCGTTAGTGCCTCGTGCCGAAAAAGTGAAAATTCGCGCCCTGGATCGTGACGGTAATCCGTTCGAACTGGAGGCAGACGACCTGCTGGCAATTTGTATTCAGCATGAGATGGATCACCTGGTCGGTAAACTGTTTATCGATTATCTCTCGCCGCTGAAACAGCAGCGTATTCGTCAGAAAGTAGAGAAACTGGATCGTTTGCGTTCTCGCGCATAACGTCCCCCCGGATACAAGGATCATCGTGTCTAAAACACTACGTATTATCTTCGCGGGAACCCCTGATTTTGCAGCGCGTCATCTTGACGCGCTGTTATCGTCTGGTCACCAGGTTATTGGCGTCTTTACCCAGCCGGACCGTCCTGCTGGTCGCGGCAAAAAACTGATGCCGAGCCCGGTCAAAGTGCTGGCAGAAGAGCATGGGCTTCCCGTTTTTCAGCCCGCATCGCTGCGCCCGCAGGAAAATCAGCAGCTGGTTGCTGACCTGAATGCCGACGTAATGGTGGTGGTGGCTTACGGTTTAATTCTGCCAAAAGCCGTGCTTGATATGCCGCGCCTGGGTTGTATCAACGTGCATGGGTCTCTGCTCCCACGCTGGCGTGGTGCAGCACCTATCCAGCGCGCGCTGTGGGCGGGTGATGCCGAAACGGGCGTGACCATCATGAAGATGGACGTAGGTTTAGACACCGGCGACATGCTGTATAAACTGGCCTGCCCCATTACGCCAGACGATACCAGCGCCACGCTGTATGACAAACTGGCAAACCTTGGCCCACAAGGTCTTATCGAGACGCTTCAGCAGCTTGCTGACAATACGGCAAAACCGGAAGTTCAGGATGACGCACTGGTAACCTACGCCGAAAAGCTGAGCAAAGAAGAAGCGCGTATCGACTGGTCCCTGTCAGCCGCTCAACTTGAACGCTGCATTCGCGCTTTTAATCCGTGGCCAATGAGCTGGATGGAAATTGATGAGCAGCCAGTAAAAGTCTGGAAGGCCTCCGTCATTAGCGGTGCGACGACGGCGGAACCCGGTACGATTATTGATGCCAGCAAGAACGGCATCCAGGTGGCGACTGCGCAAGGGATTTTGAATCTTGAATCGCTCCAACCGGCCGGTAAGAAAGCCATGAGCGCTCAGGATCTGTTAAATTCCCGTCGTGAATGGTTTATCCCGGGCAATCGCCTTGCCTGAGCAAATTTATTCTTAAGGCCCGGTGTTTCCGGGCATTTTTATTTTTACGGTTATGAAAAAACAAAATCTACGCAGTATGGCGGCCCAGGCCGTCGAGCAGGTTATCGAGCAGGGCCAGTCATTGAGTAACGTCCTGCCTCCCCTGCAGCAAAAAGTTTCTGATAAAGATAAAGCCCTGCTTCAGGAGCTCTGCTTTGGCGTTCTGCGCACACTCTCTCAGCTTGAGTGGCTGATTAATAAGCTGATGTCCCGCCCAATGACGGGCAAGCAGCGCACCGTACATTATTTGATTATGGTGGGTTTTTATCAGCTTCTTCATACCCGCATCCCACCTCACGCCGCGCTGGCAGAGACGGTGGAAGGTGCCGTTTCGATTAAACGTCCTCAGCTGAAAGGGCTGATCAACGGCGTATTGCGCCAGTTCCAGCGACAGCAGGATGAGCTTCTGGCTGAATTTGCCCAAAACGAAGCGCGCTTCCTGCATCCGGACTGGCTGTTGAAGCGCCTGAAAAAAGCTTATCCGCAGCAGTGGCAGGGCATTGCTGATGCCAACAACCAGCGTCCGCCAATGTGGTTACGCGTGAATCGGAATCACCACACCCGTGACGCATGGCTGGCATTACTCGAAGAAGCTGGAATGAGCGGCTTCACCCATGACGCATACCCTGATGCCGTGCGCTTAGCATCGCCTGCACCGGTACATGCATTACCCGGCTTTGAAGAGGGTTGGGTAACGGTACAGGATGCTTCTGCTCAGGGTTGCATGACCTGGCTTGAACCCCAAAACGGTGAGCAGATCCTCGATCTCTGCGCCGCACCAGGGGGCAAAACAACGCATATTCTTGAAGTGGCTCCGCAGGCCAGCGTGATGGCAGTGGACGTTGATGAGCAGCGTCTTTCACGCGTCTATGACAACCTCAAGCGCCTGGGCATGAAGGCACAGGTTAAGCAAGGCGATGGACGCAAACCCGCAGAATGGTGTGGTGAAACACAATTCGATCGCATTTTGCTGGATGCCCCCTGCTCTGCAACCGGCGTGATTCGTCGTCATCCGGATATCAAGTGGCTGCGTCGCGATCGTGATATTAACGAACTTGCCCAGCTGCAATCCGACATCCTCGACGCCATCTGGCCGCATCTCAAGCCCGGCGGAACGCTGGTGTATGCGACCTGCTCGGTACTTCCTGAAGAAAACAGTCAGCAAATCGCGGCCTTCCTTAAACGTACCCCGGACGCGGCGCTGCGCGATACGGGAACGCCTGAACGCCCGGGTCAGCAGAATCTGCCGGGTGCAGAAGAGGGTGATGGCTTCTTTTACGCTAAGCTAATCAAAGAGTGATGTTGAGAACAGGTCACGAGATATGAAGATTATCATTCTGGGCGCAGGACAGGTTGGCGGAACGCTGGCGGAAAACCTGGTTGGCGAAAACAACGACATCACCATCGTGGATACCAACGGCGATCGCCTGCGTGTTTTGCAGGACAAATTTGACCTGCGCGTTGTGCAGGGCCATGGTTCGCACCCGCGCGTTCTTCGTGAGGCGGGCGCTGACGATGCCGATATGCTGGTTGCGGTGACCAGTTCTGACGAAACCAATATGGTGGCCTGTCAGGTGGCCTACTCGCTTTTCAACACGCCAAACCGAATCGCGCGGATCCGCTCTCCGGACTATGTCCGCGATGCTGAGAAACTGTTTAACTCAGAAGCGGTCCCTATTGATCATCTCATCGCCCCAGAACAGCTGGTTATCGATAATATCTACCGTCTGATCGAATATCCGGGCGCCCTGCAGGTAGTGAACTTTGCCGAAGGTAAAGTGAGCCTGGCCGTCGTTAAAGCCTATTACGGCGGGCCATTGATCGGCAATGCGCTTTCCACCATGCGCGAGCACATGCCGCATATCGATACGCGCGTCGCAGCCATTTTCCGTCACGACAGGCCAATCCGCCCGCAGGGCTCCACGATTGTCGAAGCCGGTGATGAAGTCTTCTTTATTGCGGCTTCACAGCATATTCGTGCAGTGATGAGTGAACTTCAGCGTCTCGAAAAACCCTATAAACGCATTATGCTGGTCGGCGGCGGCAATATCGGTGCGGGTCTGGCACACCGCCTGGAAAAAGATTACAGCGTAAAGTTGATCGAGCGCGATCAGCAGCGTGCTGCTGAACTGGCGGAAAAACTGCAAAATACGATCGTATTTTATGGCGATGCGTCCGATCAGGAATTACTGGCTGAAGAGCATATTGATCAAGTTGATCTCTTTATAGCCGTCACCAACGACGATGAAGCGAATATAATGTCCGCCATGCTCGCCAAACGCATGGGGGCCAAAAAGGTCATGGTGCTTATCCAGCGTCGGGCATATGTTGATCTGGTGCAGGGCAGCGTCATTGATATTGCCATTTCACCTCAGCAGGCGACCATTTCCGCGCTCCTGAGCCATGTGCGTAAAGCGGATATTGTCGGGGTGTCATCGCTCCGCCGCGGTGTCGCGGAAGCCATTGAAGCCGTGGCGCACGGAGATGAAACCACGTCACGCGTCGTGGGCCGTTCGATAGACGAAATTAAGCTGCCACCGGGAACGATTATCGGTGCCGTCGTGCGCGGAAATGATGTCATGATTGCCAATGATAATTTACGTATTGAGCAAGGCGATCACGTTATTATGTTCCTTACCGATAAAAAGTTTATTACCGACGTCGAACGTTTATTCCAGCCAAGTCCATTCTTCCTTTAATGTGTCGGGTGCCTGAAAAAGTGCACCCGACCTTTATCCTTTTCATTTCTGTGCCTTTTATTTTTCATAACGTTTAATTATCCCGAATGGCAATTAGCTAATCATTTGTTAAACTTATAGTCGTCAGCTGGCACAAGGAGAACAAAATGAGTTTTATTAAAGAATTTCGCGAATTTGCGATGCGCGGAAACGTGGTGGATTTGGCAGTGGGTGTCATTATTGGTGCGGCATTCGGCAAGATTGTTTCATCATTAGTGGCCGACATTATCATGCCACCTTTAGGGTTGCTGATCGGGGGCATTGATTTCAAACAATTCGCTTTCACGCTGCGTGAAGCACAAGGTGATGTTCCGGCAGTCGTGATGCACTACGGCGTATTTATTCAGAACGTATTTGATTTCGTGATTGTGGCGTTTGCCATTTTTATGGCTATCAAGCTGATCAACAAGCTGAACCGTAAAAAAGAAGAGCCGGCAGCGGCGCCTGCACCAACAAAAGAAGAAGTGCTGCTGAGTGAGATTCGCGATCTGTTAAAAGAGCAGAACAACCGCGTTTAATCGAAAGCTTAAAGCAGGAAGGCCAGTGGTAAATAAGCGATTCGCTTGTTTGCCACTGGCCTCCCAGTTACCCCGTTTTGCATGCTTGTCTTTACGCAGATAACTCCCTTTCCCTTTTTTGTTCTTCTCAACACGTTGTCTGAATAGCGGGTCGTGAAGTAGTGCCTCAATGGCATTGTCTTTTATCTGTCCTTTCGTGTGCTGATAGCGGCTCATAAATTCTCCTGAGCATGTTTATGACGACGGGAGTCTAGATCCGGATGGACTAAAAATCAACAGTCCTCGGTTTCTCCACTGGCCCCCTGTTCAAGGGCTTCCAGTATGGAACAATAAATACTGCTGTGGGCCGTGCCGCAACAAGCATCATTCAGCCTTTGCAGAGAGCGCTGCATGGTCTGCAGTTCCTGAATGCGTGCTTCCACTTCATCCAGCCGGGTCTGCACAATGCTTTTAGACTCCTGGCAGGTGTGATGTGCCGGATCGATGCGGATCGATAATAGCTCGCGGATCGAGTCTAATGTGAAACCGAGCTGGCGCGCATAACGAATAAACCGCAGGCGCTGCAGATCGTTATCGGTATAAAGTCGAAAGCCACCTTCAGTACGGACTTCATGGTCGATCATCTGCTGCTTTTCGTAATATCGGATGGTATCCGGCGTGACGTTAGCGAGCTTCGCAAGTTCACCGATACGGTACATAACTACCCCTCGTTAATTTTCCGCAACAAGCTTTCACCGTATTCACCGTGCAGAAAGTCAGTGTTCATTCCTGCCTGGCGCAGCTTAAGTTCAAGCAGGGCCAGACGGCGGCTCAGTTCAGAATGTCGCGGATCGTCCTGACGGATCCCTTTCAGTAGATCGGCCAGTTCAACAGCCTCTCTTCGCTGTTCAAGTTCCGGTGGGAGACAGCCTGCATTTTTCAGTAAACGGTAGCCCGCCCGTAGTTCAGGCGCAATGTGCGAGTCATCGTCAAGCACAAGGGGTTCGCCGCGTCCCGGAAGATCGTCGAATTCACCTTTTTTTTGGGCATCGCGAATATGGCGTTCTGCCCACTGGTCGAGCAACCACATTACCAGCTCCAGAGGATGAACAGAATTGATAAAAACATTGTAGAGAAGTGGGGATATCGCGGATATAAAAAAACCCGCCGGAGCGGGTTTTTTTACGTTACTGCAGATTACTCTGCAGCAGCTTCTGCTTTCTCTGAACGATCAACCAGCTCGATGTAAGCCATCGGCGCGTTGTCGCCTGCACGGAAACCACACTTCAGAATGCGAGTGTAACCACCGGCACGGCTCGCGAAACGCGGGCCCAGTTCGTTAAACAGTTTTGCCACGATCTCGTTATCACGAGTACGGGCGAATGCCAGACGACGATTAGCAACGCTGTCAGTCTTGGCAAGAGTAATCAGCGGCTCAACTACGCGACGCAGCTCTTTCGCTTTAGGCAGGGTCGTCTTGATGATCTCATGACGAACCAGTGAACCTGCCATGTTGCGGAACATAGCCTGGCGATGGCTGCTGTTGCGGTTCAGTTGACGACCACTCTTACGATGGCGCATGACCTTATCCTTCTCAGTAAAACCTTAACCTGTGATCCGGTTACTCGTCAGCAATGCTTGCCGGTGGCCAGTTTTCCAGGCGCATGCCCAGAGACAGACCACGTGAAGCCAGCACGTCTTTAATCTCAGTAAGAGATTTTTTACCCAGGTTCGGCGTTTTCAGCAACTCAACCTCGGTACGCTGTACCAGATCACCGATATAGTGGATAGCTTCTGCCTTGAGGCAGTTAGCAGAGCGGACAGTCAATTCGAGATCGTCAACAGGGCGCAGCAGGATCGGATCGAATTCTGGTTTCTCTTCTTTCACTTCCGGCTGACGTACATCACGTAAGTCAACGAAAGCTTCCAGTTGTTCTGCCAGGATGGTTGCCGCACGACGAATCGCCTCTTCAGGATCGATTGTGCCGTTGGTTTCCATTTCGATGACCAGCTTGTCCAGGTCGGTACGCTGTTCTACACGCGCTGCTTCAACATTGTAGGCAATACGCTCTACAGGGCTGTAGCATGCGTCGACCAGCAGACGGCCGATTGGGCGCTCATCTTCTTCCGAATGAATTCGGGCAGAAGCCGGCACATAACCACGACCGCGCTGAACTTTGATACGCATGCTAATTGCTGCGTTCTCATCGGTCAGGTGGCAGATCACGTGCTGCGGCTTGACGATTTCAACATCACCGTCGTGGGTGATGTCGGCTGCAGTCACAGGGCCAATGCCAGATTTATTCAGAGTAAGAATAACTTCATCTTTACCCTGAACTCTCACCGCCAGCCCTTTCAGGTTGAGCAGGATTTCAAGGATATCTTCCTGAACGCCTTCTTTGGTGCTGTACTCATGAAGTACACCATCAATCTCAACCTCGGTCACCGCGCAACCCGGCATCGATGAGAGCAGAATACGGCGCAGTGCGTTACCCAGAGTATGGCCAAAGCCACGCTCTAAAGGCTCAAGGGTCACCTTGGCGTGCGTCGAACTCACTTGCTCGATATCTACCAGGCGCGGTTTTAGAAACTCTGTCACAGAACCCTGCATTGTGTCCTCTCTTTGGTACTAAGCTTTACTTGGAGTAAAGCTCGACGATCAGGTGTTCGTTAATGTCCGCAGACAGATCAGAACGTTCTGGCTGACGCTTGAACGTACCTTCCATCTTGCCAGCATCAACTTCCAGCCAGGTTGGCTTTTCACGCTGCTCAGCCAGCTCCAGAGCGGCCTTCACGCGAGATTGCTTTTTCGCTTTCTCACGAATGCTAACAACGTCATTCGCTTTAACCTGATAAGAAGCGATGTTAACAACACGACCGTTTACCATGATTGCTTTGTGGCTAACCAGCTGACGTGATTCAGCACGAGTAGCGCCGAAGCCCATACGGTATACAACGTTGTCCAGACGACCTTCCAGCAGAGCCAGCAGGTTTTCACCTGTGTTGCCTTTCAGACGTGCTGCTTCTTTATAGTAGTTACGGAACTGACGCTCCAGCACACCGTACATACGGCGAACTTTTTGCTTTTCACGCAACTGCACACCATAGTCAGACAGACGCGGTTTACGCGCACCGTGCTGGCCAGGAGCTTGTTCAATTTTACACTTGGTATCGATCGCGCGAACGCCAGACTTAAGGAATAAGTCGGTGCCCTCACGACGGCTCAGCTTGAGCTTAGGACCCAAATATCTTGCCATTTTCTATCTCCAACTAACCTAAAAAACGGAGCGTTATACGCGACGTTTTTTCGGCGGACGACAACCGTTATGAGGGATCGGAGTCACATCAGTAATATTCGTGATGCGGAAACCAGCGGCGTTCAGAGCGCGAACAGTAGATTCACGACCCGGACCCGGACCTTTAACCATAACTTCCAGATTCTTGATGCCGTATTCTTTTACGGCTTCAGCGCAACGCTCTGCTGCAACCTGAGCTGCGAACGGAGTGGATTTGCGAGAACCACGGAAACCGGAACCACCGGCTGTTGCCCAACCCAATGCGTTACCCTGACGATCAGTAATAGTAACGATGGTGTTGTTGAAAGAAGCATGGATATGAGCCACGCCGTCAGAGACTTGTTTTCTTACACGTTTACGTGCACGAACTGGTGCCTTTGCCATTATTCAATCACCCCGATTATTTCTTGATCGGTTTGCGCGGACCCTTACGGGTACGTGCGTTGGTCTTAGTACGCTGACCGCGCACTGGCAGACCACGACGATGACGCAAACCGCGATAGCAACCAAGATCCATCAGGCGCTTGATGCTCATGCTGATTTCACGGCGCAGATCACCTTCAACGACAAATTTGGCAACTTCGTCACGCAGCGTGTCGATTTGTTCTTCAGACAGCTCACTGATCTTAACATCTTCAGCGATACCCGCTGCAGCCAGAATGGCTTTAGAACGGGTCTTGCCGACGCCGTAGATCGAAGTTAATGCGATCACAGCATGTTTCTGATCAGGAATGTTAATGCCTGCTATACGGGCCACTATGCACTCCTACTATTTAATATGTACGCACCATGCTGAAAAGCCCGTTTTCAGGATACTCAAATGGAAACGTACAGACATACAAAAGATTGGCTGGCTAATCTAGCCAGCTCAACCCAACTTTGCAAGAAAAATATGCGAAATAATCAGCCTTGGCGCTGTTTATGCTTCGGCTCGGCACTGCAAATCACACGGATGACACCATCACGCTTAACGATTTTGCAGTTACGGCATAATTTCTTGACGGAAGCACGAACTTTCATTTTTACTCTCCGTAACTTCTCAGGCGACCAATTAGCGGCCGTAGCCTTTCAGGTTCGCCTTCTTCAATGCAGACTCATACTGACTGGACATCATCAGAGTTTGCACTTGAGCCATAAAGTCCATAATCACGACAACAACGATAAGCAGTGAGGTCCCACCGAAGTAGAACGGTACTTTCATTGCATCACGCATGAACTCCGGGATCAGGCAGATAAAAGTAATATAGAGCGCACCAACCAAAGTCAGGCGGGTCATTACTTTATCGATATACTTCGCCGTTTGCTCTCCCGGACGAATTCCTGGTACAAATGCACCGGACTTCTTCAGGTTATCTGCTGTTTCACGCGGGTTGAAGACCAACGCCGTGTAGAAGAAACAGAAGAAGATGATCGCAGACGCATAGAGTAACACATAAAGTGGTTGCCCAGGCTGCAAATACAGCGAAATTGTTGTCAGCCAGTTCCAACCAGTACCGCCCCCGAACCATGACGCGATGGTCGCCGGGAA
The DNA here is from genome assembly GCF_900110475.1 of Enterobacter sp. NFIX58. NCBI lineage: Bacteria > Pseudomonadati > Pseudomonadota > Gammaproteobacteria > Enterobacterales > Enterobacteriaceae > Enterobacter > Enterobacter sp. NFIX58. The sequence goes on from NZ_FODW01000014.1 coordinate 14,638, forward strand.
CAGAATAATACTGGAAGCGAAGATAGCCGGGATAACCCCCGCCATGTTCACTTTCAGCGGTAAATGTGTGCTCTGTGCAGCATAGACACGACGACCTTGCTGACGTTTAGCGTAGTTCACCACAATGCGGCGTTGACCACGTTCAACGAAGACAACAAAGAACGTCACTGCAAATACTAATACTGCAACCAACAGCAACAGGAGGAAGTGCAGGTCGCCTTGACGCGCTTGCTCGATAGTGTGGGCGATGGCTGGCGGGAGGCCCGCAACAATACCGGCGAAGATAATGATTGAGATACCGTTACCGATACCACGCTCAGTAATCTGTTCGCCGAGCCACATCAGGAACATTGTCCCTGTGACCAGACTTACAACAGCGGTGAAGTAGAATGCAAAGCCCGGGTTTAACACCAGGCCCTGCATACCAGGCATATTCGGCAGACCGGTAGCAATACCGATCGACTGGAATATTGCCAGCACCAGAGTACCGTAACGGGTGTACTGACTAATCTTACGACGTCCAGACTCCCCTTCTTTCTTCAACTCTGCCAGGGCCGGATGAACGACCGTCAGCAGCTGGATAATAATAGATGCCGAAATGTACGGCATAATACCCAATGCGAAGATAGAAGCACGGCTGAGAGCACCACCAGAGAACATGTTGAACATTTCAATGATGGTGCCTCGCTGTTGCTCAAGCAGTTTGGCAAGTACAGCGGCATCGATACCAGGGATCGGAATAAAAGAGCCAATACGGAACACAATCAGCGCGCCGATAACAAACAGCAGTCTGCGTTTCAGCTCGCCAAATCCACCTTTGGCACTTTGAAAATCTAATCCCGGTTGCTTAGCCATCTGCTACTTATTCCTCAATTTTACCGCCAGCAGCTTCGATAGCAGCACGAGCACCTTTAGTAACACGCAGGCCACGAACAGTTACCGGAGTAGAAACTTCACCAGCCAGGATCACTTTCGCGAACTCGATCTGGATACCGATAATGTTTGCAGCTTTCAGCGTGTTCAGGTCTACAACGCCGCCTTCAACTTTCGCCAGGTCAGACAGACGGATTTCCGCTGTGATCGCTGCTTTGCGAGAGGTGAAGCCGAACTTCGGCAGACGACGGTACAGTGGCATCTGGCCACCCTCGAAACCGCGACGTACGCCACCGCCAGAACGAGAGTTCTGACCTTTGTGACCACGACCACCGGTTTTGCCGAGGCCAGAACCGATACCACGACCCAGGCGTTTACCCGCCTTTTTAGAGCCTTCGGCCGGAGACAGAGTATTTAAACGCATCTCTTACTCCTCAACTTTAACCATGAAGTAAACCGCGTTGACCATACCACGAACAGCAGGAGTATCCTCGCGCTCAACGGTATGACCAATACGACGCAGACCCAGGCCAAGCAGCGTTGCCTTGTGTTTCGGCAGACGACCGATTGCACTGCGGGTTTGAGTGATTTTAATAGTCTTTGCCATGGTCAATTACCCCAGAATTTCTTCAACGGATTTACCACGCTTGGCAGCGACCATTTCTGGAGAATTCATATTTTCCAGGCCATCAATAGTTGCACGAACCACGTTGATCGGGTTGGTGGAACCATATGCTTTAGCCAGAACGTTATGAACCCCAGCAACTTCCAGAACGGCGCGCATTGCACCACCGGCGATGATACCGGTACCTTCTGAAGCTGGCTGCATGAATACACGAGAACCCGTGTGAACACCTTTAACTGGGTGCTGCAGGGTGCCGTTGTTCAGCGCGACGTTAATCATGTTGCGACGGGCTTTTTCCATCGCTTTCTGGATCGCTGCTGGAACTTCACGCGCTTTACCGTAACCAAAACCAACGCGACCGTTACCATCGCCTACTACAGTCAGAGCTGTGAAGGAGAAAATACGACCACCTTTAACGGTTTTAGATACGCGGTTTACCGCGATCAGCTTTTCCTGCAGTTCGCCAGCCTGTTTTTCGATGTGAGCCATCTTACACCTCTACCTTAGAACTGAAGGCCAGCTTCACGGGCAGCATCTGCCAGTGCCTGGACACGACCATGATATTGGAACCCGGAACGGTCAAAGGAAACATTGCTGATGCCTTTTTCCAGAGCGCGTTCAGCAACAGCTTTACCTACAGCTGCAGCGGCGTCTTTGTTACCGGTGTACTTCAATTGTTCTGAGATAGCTTTTTCTACAGTAGAAGCAGCTACCAGAACTTCAGAACCGTTCGGTGCAATTACCTGTGCGTAAATATGACGCGGGGTACGATGTACCACCAGGCGAGTTGCACCCAGCTCTTTGAGCTTGCGGCGTGCGCGGGTCGCACGACGGATACGAGCAGATTTCTTATCCATAGTGTTACCTTACTTCTTCTTAGCCTCTTTGGTACGCACGACTTCGTCGGCGTAACGAACACCCTTGCCTTTGTAAGGCTCAGGACGACGGTAGGCGCGCAGATCTGCTGCAACCTGACCGATCAGCTGTTTATCAGCGCCTTTCAGCACGATTTCAGTTTGAGTCGGGCATTCTGCAGTGATACCGGCCGGCAGCGGATGCTCAACAGGGTGTGAGAAGCCCAGAGACAGGCCTACTGCATTCCCTTTGATAGCTGCACGATAACCTACACCAACCAGCTGAAGCTTTTTAGTGAAGCCTTCGGTAACACCAACAACCATTGAGTTCAGCAGGGCACGCGCGGTACCAGCCTGAGCCCATCCATCCACGAAACCATCACGTGGACCGAAGGTCAGAGCGTTATCTGCATGTTTAACTTCAACAGCTTTGTTGAGGGTACGAGTCAGCTCGCCGTTTTTACCTTTGATCGTAATAACCTGACCGTCGATTTTTACATCAACGCCGGCAGGAATAACGACCGGTGCTTTAGCAACACGAGACATTCTTTCCTCCGATTAGGCTACGTAGCAGATAATTTCGCCACCAAGACCAGCCTGGCGCGCTGCACGATCAGTCATAACACCTTTAGAGGTAGAAACAACTGCGATACCAAGACCAGCCATAACTTTTGGCAGCTCATCTTTTTTCTTATAGATGCGCAGGCCTGGGCGGCTGACACGCTGAATGCTTTCTACAACAGCTTTACCCTGGAAATACTTGAGAGTAAGTTCCAGTTCCGGCTTGGTGTCGCCTTCAACTTTAAAATCTTCGATAAAACCTTCTTCCTTCAGCACGTTGGCAATTGCCACTTTCAGCTTGGCGGAAGGCATGGTGACCGCAACTTTGTTCGCGGCCTGACCGTTACGGATACGGGTCAGCATATCCGCGATCGGATCTTGCATGCTCATCTGTCTTTACTCCCGTGATTCAATTGGTAATTACCAGCTAGCCTTTTTCAAGCCTGGCACTTCACCGCGCATAGCGGCTTCACGCAGTTTGATACGGCTCAACCCAAACTTGCCCACATAACCATGTGGACGACCTGTTTGACGACAGCGGTTACGCTGACGAGACGGGCTGGAATCACGCGGCAGAGACTGCAGCTTGAGAACCGCATTCCAACGATCTTCGTCGGAAGCGTTCACATCAGAAATGATCGCTTTCAGTTCAGCGCGTTTAGCGAAGAATTTATCAGCTAAAGCTACGCGCTTTACTTCGCGTGCTTTCATTGATTGCTTAGCCATTCAGTAACCCTACCTTACTTGCGGAACGGGAAGTCAAAGGCAGCCAGCAGAGCACGGCCTTCTTCGTCAGATTTCGCAGTAGTGGTAATGGTAATATCCAAACCACGCACGCGGTCGACTTTATCGTAGTCGATTTCTGGGAAGATGATCTGCTCACGGACACCCATGCTGTAGTTACCACGACCGTCGAAAGACTTAGCGGACAAGCCACGGAAGTCACGGATACGTGGAACAGCAATAGTGATCAGGCGCTCAAAGAACTCCCACATGCGTTCGCCACGCAGAGTTACTTTACAGCCGATCGGATAGCCCTGACGGATTTTGAAGCCTGCAACAGATTTGCGTGCTTTGGTGATCAGCGGTTTTTGACCGGAGATTGCTGTCAGGTCAGCTGCTGCGTTATCCAGCAGTTTCTTGTCAGCGATCGCTTCACCAACACCCATGTTCAGGGTGATCTTCTCGACCCGAGGGACTTGCATGACAGAATTGTAGTTAAACTCGGTCATGAGTTTCTTAACTACTTCGTCTTTGTAGTAATCATGCAGTTTCGCCATCGTACTACTCCAAATTACTTGATAGTTTCGCTGTTAGACTTGAAGAAACGGACTTTTTTGCCGTCTTCGAATCTAAAGCCTACACGGTCAGCCTTGCCGGTAGCCGCATTGAAGATTGCAACGTTAGAAACCTGAATAGCAGCTTCTTTTTCAACGATGCCACCTGGTTGGTTCAGGGCCGGAACCGGCTTCTGATGTTTCTTAACCAGGTTGATACCTTCAACGACAAGTTTGCCGGAAGACAGAACATTTTTTACTTTACCGCGTTTACCTTTATCTTTACCGGTTAACACGATAACTTCGTCATCACGACGGATTTTCGCTGCCATGATTCGCTCCTTAGAGTACTTCTGGTGCCAGAGAGATAATTTTCATGAACTTCTCAGTACGAAGTTCACGAGTTACCGGCCCAAAGATACGCGTGCCGATAGGCTGCTCGCTGTTATTGTTTAAAATAACGCATGCATTACCATCGAAGCGAATGACAGAACCGTCAGGGCGACGAACACCCTTCTTGGTGCGCACCACTACCGCCTTCAGCACATCACCTTTTTTGACCTTACCACGTGGAATTGCTTCCTTGATGGTGATCTTGATGATGTCGCCTACGCCTGCGTAGCGACGGTGCGAGCCACCCAGAACCTTGATACACATTACGCGACGTGCACCGGAGTTGTCGGCGACGTTCAGCATAGTCTGTTCTTGGATCATTTTAGTGCTCCGCTAATGTCAACTACTACCTGAGACTCTAAAATCAGAGCCGTTAAAAAGCCCCATATCGAGGGCGCGGCATTATAACACCGCTTCTGCAATATGGGTAGAAAAAATAAACGGCTCATCGCTGAGCCGTTTATTCGTATTGAGAAGGCGTACTGTATTACAGAACCGCTTTCTCTACAACGCGAACCAGCGTCCAGGACTTAGTCTTGGACAGTGGACGGCATTCACGGATTTCAACCTTGTCGCCGATACCACATTCGTTGTTCTCGTCATGTACGTGCAGTTTGGTCGTACGCTTGATGAATTTACCGTAGATCGGGTGTTTCACAATACGTTCGATAGCTACAACAATGGATTTCTCCATTTTGTCGCTAACAACACGACCTTGCAGAGTACGGATTTTATCGGTCATTACGCACCCGCCTTCTGAGTCAGTAAAGTCTTAACGCGTGCAACATTGCGACGCACTTGCTTCAGCAGGTGAGTCTGTTGCAGCTGGCCACTTGCAGCCTGCATACGCAGGTTGAACTGCTCACGCAGCAGGTTCAGCAGCTCAGCGTTCAGCTCTTCAACGCTTTTTTCACGCAGCTCTTTTGCTTTCATTACATCACCGTCTTAGTTACAAAGGTGGTTTTGATAGGCAGTTTCGCTGCTGCCAGGCCGAAGGCTTCACGGGCCAGCTCTTCCGGAACACCGTCCATTTCATAAAGGACTTTGCCCGGTTGGATCAAGGCAACCCAGTACTCCACGTTACCTTTACCTTTACCCATACGAACTTCCAGCGGCTTCTCGGTGATCGGTTTGTCCGGGAATACACGGATCCAGATCTTACCTTGACGCTTAACTGCACGGGTCATTGCACGACGTGCTGCTTCGATCTGACGTGCAGTCAGACGACCACGGCCAACAGCTTTCAGACCGAAAGTGCCGAAGCTAACATCCGTACCCTGCGCCAGACCACGGTTGCGGCCTTTGTGCACTTTACGGAATTTTGTACGCTTTGGTTGTAACATCAGCGACGCTCCTTATTTACGGCCTTTACGCTGCTGCTTTTTAGGTTGAGCAGCCGGTTTTTCCGGTTGTTCAACAGCAGCCATACCACCCAGGATCTCACCTTTGAAGATCCATACCTTAACGCCGATTACACCGTAAGTGGTGTGCGCTTCAGAGGTGTTGTAGTCGATGTCAGCACGCAGAGTGTGCAGCGGTACGCGACCTTCACGGTACCATTCGGTACGTGCGATTTCCGCGCCGCCCAGACGGCCGCTAACTTCAACTTTGATACCTTTAGCGCCCAGACGCATTGCGTTCTGTACAGCACGCTTCATAGCACGACGGAACATAACACGACGTTCCAGCTGAGAAGTGATGCTGTCAGCAACCAATTTAGCGTCCAGTTCAGGCTTACGAACTTCAGCGATATTGATCTGTGCAGGAACGCCAGCGATATCCGCTACGACCTTGCGCAGTTTTTCTACGTCTTCGCCTTTCTTACCGATAACGATGCCAGGACGAGCAGTGTGAATAGTCACACGGATGCTCTTCGCTGGACGCTCGATAACGATACGAGATACAGACGCTTTAGCCAGTTCCTTAGTCAGGTACTGACGTACTTTAAAATCGCTGTCCAGGTTGTCAGCGAATTCTTTGGTGTTCGCAAACCAGGTAGAGTTCCATGGTTTTACAATACCCAGGCGAATACCATTAGGATGTACTTTCTGACCCATTGCTAGTCTCCAGAGTCTCAGCGATCGGACACAACCACAGTAATGTGGCTGGTGCGCTTCAGGATGCGATCTGCACGACCTTTCGCACGCGGCATAATGCGCTTCATGCTTGGGCCTTCATCTACGAAAATTTTCGCGACTTTCAGATCGTCGATGTCAGCGCCATCGTTGTGTTCAGCGTTAGCAATGGCAGATTCCAGTACTTTCTTGACCAATACCGCAGCTTTCTTGTTGGTATAGGTCAGGATGTCCAGGGCCTGCGACACTTTCTTACCGCGAATCAGGTCAGCAACAAGGCGAACCTTCTGTGCAGAAGAACGAGCATGGCGATGTTGAGCTAAAGTTTCCATCTCTTCCTCCTACCTTATTTCTTCTTCGCTTTTTTATCAGCAGCGTGGCCGCGATAAGTACGAGTCGGTGCGAATTCACCCAGTTTGTGACCAACCATTTCGTCGGTAACAAAGACTGGAACGTGCTGACGACCATTATGGACAGCGATGGTCAAACCGATCATGTTAGGAAAGATCGTTGAACGACGGGACCAAGTGCGCAGGGGCTTCTTGTCTCCGCTTTCCACCGCTTTCTCTACCTTCTTCAGCAAGTGCAGGTCAATAAAAGGACCTTTCTTGAGAGAACGTGGCATGGCTTATCCTCTAAAATTATTTGCTACGGCGACGTACGATAAATTTATCAGTACGCTTGTTGCTGCGGGTCTTCTTACCTTTGGTCTGAACGCCCCACGGAGATACCGGGTGCTTACCAAAGTTACGACCTTCACCACCACCATGTGGGTGGTCGACTGGGTTCATCGCAGTACCACGAACGGTAGGACGAACACCACGCCAGCGTGCAGCACCTGCTTTACCCAGAACGCGCAGCATATGCTCAGCATTGCCAACTTCGCCCAGAGTAGCGCGGCAGTCTGCTTCGACTTTACGCATTTCACCAGAACGCAGACGCAGGGTGACATAAGCACCATCACGCGCAACGATCTGAACGTAAGTACCCGCGGAACGCGCCAGCTGACCGCCTTTACCTGGTTTCATTTCTACGTTATGAACGGTAGAACCAACCGGGATATTGCGCATCGGCAGGGTGTTGCCTGCTTTGATTGCAGCATCAACGCCAGACTGAATCTGGTCGCCAGCTTTCAGGCCTTTAGGGGCCAGGATGTAACGGCGTTCGCCATCTTTGTACAGAACCAGCGCGATGTTCGCGGAACGGTTCGGATCGTACTCAAGACGTTCAACAACTGCTGGGATACCGTCTTTGTTGCGTTTGAAGTCAACAATACGATAAGCCTGCTTGTGGCCACCACCGATGTGACGAGTGGTGATACGGCCATTGTTGTTACGACCACCGGATTTGCTGTTTTTTTCCAGCAACGGAGCAAAAGGTTTGCCCTTGTGCAGCTCAGGGTTAACCACTTTAACTACGTGGCGACGACCCGGAGATGTCGGTTTACATTTAACAACTGCCATTGTATTACTCCTCCGACTTACTCAGCGCCGCCAACGAAGTCCAGATTCTGGCCTTCTTTCAGGGTGACGTAAGCTTTTTTCCAGTCGCTACGACGACCGATACGCTGTCCGTGACGTTTAACTTTCCCTTTAACTACCAGGGTGTTAACGACTTCGACTTCGACTTCAAACAGTTTCTGCACAGCAGCTTTGATCTCTGCTTTGGTCGCGTCTTTAGCAACTTTGAGAACGATGGTGTTTGTTTTTTCCATCGCAGTAGACGCTTTTTCAGAAACGTGCGGTGCGCGAAGCACCTTCAGCAGACGTTCTTCACGAATCATGCCAGCATCTCCTCAACTTGCTTAACAGCATCAGCAGTCATTACGACTTTGTCGAAGGCGATCAGGCTAACCGGGTCGATACCAGTCGCATCGCGTACGTCAACCTTGTGCAGGTTACGTGCGGCCAGGAACAGGTTCTCGTCCAGCTCACCGGTGATGATCAGCACATCTTCCAGAGCCATGTCTTTCAGTTTCTGTGCCAGCAGCTTAGTTTTAGGCGCTTCAACAGAGAACTTCTCGACAACGATCAGACGATCCTGACGTACCAGTTCGGACAGGATGCTTTTCAGCGCGCCGCGGTACATCTTTTTGTTAACTTTTTGACTGTGGTCCTGTGGACGCGCAGCGAAGGTCACGCCACCTGAACGCCAGATCGGGCTCTTGATAGAACCTGAACGCGCACGGCCGGTACCTTTCTGGCGCCATGGCTTTTTGCCAGAACCAGTTACTTCAGCACGAGTCTTCTGAGCACGAGTACCCTGACGAGCACCAGCTGCATAAGCAACAACAACCTGGTGAACCAGCGCTTCGTTGAAATCACGACCGAAGGTAGTTTCGGAAACAGTCAGCGCGCTCTGCGCGTCTTTCAATACTAATTCCATTGCTATCCCCTTACGCCTTCACAGCTGGTTTAACGATCAGGTCGCTACCGGTTGCACCCGGGACCGCACCTTTAACCAGCAGCAGGTTGCGCTCAGCGTCAACACGTACTACGTCCAGGCTCTGAACGGTTACACGTTCGTTGCCCAGCTGACCTGCCATTTTCTTGCCTTTGAACACTTTGCCCGGAGTCTGGTTCTGACCGATAGAACCCGGAACGCGGTGAGACAAGGAGTTACCGTGGGTAGCGTCCTGGGTACGGAAGTTCCAGCGCTTAACGGTACCAGCAAAACCTTTACCTTTAGAGGTACCGGTTACGTCAACTTTTTTAACGTCAGCAAACAGCTCAACGCTAATGTCCTGACCTACGGTGAACTCTTCGCCTTCAGCAAGACGGAATTCCCACAGACCACGGCCAGCTTCTACGCCAGCTTTAGCGAAGTGACCCGCTTCTGGTTTGGTTACACGGTTAGCTTTTTTAGCACCAGTGGTAACCTGAATAGCGCGGTAGCCATCGTTAGCCAGATCTTTAACCTGAGTAACGCGGTTTGCTTCAACTTCGATTACGGTTACTGGGATAGAAACGCCATCTTCAGTGAAGATGCGGGTCATACCCACTTTTTTACCGACTAAACCAATCATTGTTTCAACCTCTCAATCGCTCGATGACCTGATTAACCCAGGCTGATCTGCACGTCTACACCGGCAGCCAGATCCAGACGCATCAGAGCATCAACGGTTTTCTCAGTTGGCTCAACGATGTCAACCAGACGCTTGTGAGTGCGGATTTCGTACTGATCGCGCGCGTCTTTGTTAACGTGCGGAGAGATCAGAACGGTGAAGCGCTCTTTGCGGGTCGGCAGCGGGATCGGACCACGGACTTGCGCACCAGTGCGCTTAGCAGTCTCGACGATTTCCGCGGTTGATTGATCGATCAGACGATGATCAAACGCTTTAAGGCGGATACGGATTCTTTGGTTCTGCATGAGACCAGAGCTCCAATTATTTTATAAACGAAAATGATTACTCCTCAAACCCATTACGATTGATGGGAGAGTGTAACCGTTCTTACGTAGCTCCCCAATTGGGAGCATTGTTGAGTAACAAAATGAGCTACTCTGGTTCTGATTGAACCCGCCGTCAATTACGACAAGCCCGCGCATTATACGTAAATCTGGGCAAGACGCAAGTGCCGTTTAGAAATTAAGCGCCAATGTCGCAGGGTGCGTAAGAGCGCGCAACGTTTTATGCAATGTATTCTGCGGCGATGCTTTGTTTCGAGCCGCTACGCATCTCCGTTTTTTGTGCATTGCCGGACAGGCCGATTATAACGACTATGCGCTCAAACCCGTTTGAGGCCTTTTACATGCTTACCACCCTCCCCTTTCTGTTGATCTATCTTTCACTGACTGCCTTACTGGTACATGCCGATATTCGCTACGGTCTGCTTCCCGATAAATTTCTCTGCCCACTGCTATGGGCTGGGCTGCTCTTCCAGCTCTGTATCCAACCTGATTTTCTGCCGAGCGCGGTGGCGGGTGCGATGGCTGGATATATTGGCTTTGCCGTTATTTACTGGGGCTACTGGTTTATCTGCCGGCGTGAAGGTATGGGATATGGCGATGTGAAATACCTGGCGGCGCTCGGTGCATGGCACGGCTGGTGCGTACTGCCAATGCTGGCGTTACTCGCGGCGCTGATGGCGCTTCTTTGCATTCTTGTCTTTTCGTTCATTCGCCCTGATAAGAAGGCAATAAAAAACCCGCTGCCTTTTGGGCCATTTCTGGCAGCAGCGGGTTTATGCGTAGGCTGGAAGACGTTGCTTATTCTTCCACTTTAATCTGTGACTGAAGATAGTTTTGCAGGCCAATTTTAGCAATGAGATCCAGCTCTGTTTCCAGCCAGTCAATATGCCCTTCTTCATCGGCCAGGATCTGGATCATCATATCGCGGCTGACGTAGTCATGTACGCTGTCAGCATAGGCAATGGCTTCACGGAGATCTTTAGCGCCTTCAAGTTCCAGCCTGAGGTCGGAACGCAGCATCTCTTCGACATCTTCTCCGATACCCAGCTTGCCGAGATCCTGCAGGTTTGGAATGCCTTCAAGGAATAAAATACGCTCGATATATTTATCAGCGTGTTTCATCTCATCTATAGATTCATGGTACTCAACGTCGTTTAAACGTTTGAGTCCCCAGTTTTTGAACATTCTCGCGTGAAGAAAATACTGGTTGATTGCGACAAGCTCATTTCCCAATAATTTATTGAGATAACTTATGATTTTAACATCACCTTTCATTATATAGTCCCTCCGCTTCCACTCATTGAAGCGTAGATCGGGCTACAGGGATGTCAAAAAAAAGATGGGCGCTTACGCGATCTCTTTGTATTCCGGGATCTGCATCAGTTCGTCCTGCATGATCTCTCGCGCAGCACGTACACATTTACCGCATTGATTTCCCACCGGAACAAATTTGCGAAGCTGCTGGAATGACTGGGGCTGAAACTGGCGAACGGCCTGACGTATTTTTTTGTCGCTTACACCATTACATAAACAAACGTACATAGAAACTCCCGTTCAAATTATGCGCAAAGTGTAAGTGAGAATGGTTATGATTACAATAGCACAAACGCCAGAATGCGGGGCGGGAGCAGGCAAAAAATGCGAAATTTTGTGACAACGCCTGAGCGGCAGAAAACAAAAAAGGACGCCGAAGCGTCCTTTTTTTATTCGGGGATAATTAATTAGCCCAGAACTTTAGCAACAACGCCCGCGCCAACGGTACGGCCGCCTTCACGGATTGCGAAACGCAGACCGTCGTCCATCGCGATTGGGTGGATCAGAGTCACAACCATCTTGATGTTGTCGCCTGGCATTACCATCTCAACGCCTTCTGGCAGTTCGATGGTACCGGTCACGTCAGTAGTACGGAAGTAGAACTGTGGACGGTAGCCTTTGAAGAACGGAGTATGACGGCCGCCTTCGTCTTTGGACAGGATGTACACTTCAGATTCGAACTTGGTGTGCGGCTTGATTGAGCCTGGCTTAGCCAGAACCTGACCACGTTCGATTTCTTCACGTTTGATACCACGCAGCAGAACACCAACGTTCTCACCAGCACGGCCTTCGTCCAGCAGTTTGCGGAACATTTCAACGCCAGTACAGGTAGACTTCGCAGTCTCT
>NZ_FODW01000013.1:0-29662 GCF_900110475.1 Enterobacter sp. NFIX58
CGCTGCCGCTCGACTTGCATGTGTTAGGCCTGCCGCCAGCGTTCAATCTGAGCCATGATCAAACTCTTCAATTTAAGTTTGATGCTCGTGAATTAAACTTCGTAATGAATTACGCATGTTCACTCAGAGACTTGGTATTCATTTATTGTCCGAAGACATTAAGAATCCATGTCACTTTGAGTGCCCACACAGATTGTCTGATAAATTGTTAAAGAGCAGTGCAACGCGGCTTTCGCTCACCGTTGCGAGGTGGCGTATATTACGCTTTCCTCTTTCAGAGTCAACCCGTTATTTCAGGATTTTTTCTCTTCAACCGACCGGGCTGTTTGTGAAGTGATTCACATCCGCCGTGTCGATGGAGGCGCATTATAGGGAGTTCTCCGCAGGCCGCAACCGCTAAATGACAGAAAAATGACTGACTGCTGCATTCCACAGCAAAACCCCGCCTTATACCTTTTTACGCACAGACTTATCCACAATGATACGAAAAAGTAAAAATGTGCGAGCGTTGCGCAAACGTTTTCGTTAAAATGCTCGCGCTTAACAAGGATGCCTCGTCAGGTGTGTTAGATGAGTTTTTCACAGGAAAATTCATCTAACGCTCTCTGTAATCGTGAAATCCAGGGGATTTACCATGCAACAACGTCGTCCAGTCCGCCGCGCTCTGCTCAGTGTTTCTGATAAAGCCGGTATCGTCGAATTCGCTCAGGCACTTTCTGCACGCGGTGTGGAGCTGCTTTCCACAGGTGGAACCGCTCGCCTGTTAGCAGATAAAGGTCTGCCGGTAACCGAAGTGTCCGATTACACCGGTTTCCCGGAAATGATGGATGGACGCGTCAAAACCCTGCATCCGAAAGTCCACGGCGGTATTCTTGGCCGTCGCGGCCAGGACGACGCCATTATGGAACAGCACGACATCGCGCCGATCGACATGGTTGTCGTTAACCTCTACCCGTTTGCCCAGACCGTTGCCCGCGAAGGCTGCTCCCTGGAAGATGCTGTAGAGAACATTGATATCGGCGGCCCGACCATGGTGCGCTCTGCGGCCAAGAACCATAAAGATGTCGCCATCGTGGTAAAGAGCAGCGATTACACCACCATTATTAATGAGATGGACGCCAACGAAGGGTCGCTGACCCTGGAAACGCGTTTCGACCTCGCCATCAAAGCCTTCGAACACACCGCGGCGTACGACAGCATGATCGCCAACTATTTCGGTAGCCTGGTACCGGCTTACCACGGTGAAAGCAAAGATCCTTCCGGCCGCTTCCCGCGCACCCTGAACCTGAACTTCATTAAGAAGCAGGATATGCGTTACGGTGAGAACAGCCACCAGCAGGCAGCCTTCTATATAGAAGAAGAGGTAAAAGAAGCCTCTGTTGCGACCGCTCAGCAGGTTCAGGGCAAAGCGCTCTCCTATAACAACATTGCCGACACCGACGCGGCGCTGGAATGCGTGAAAGAGTTCAGCGAGCCGGCCTGCGTTATCGTCAAGCACGCCAACCCATGCGGCGTGGCGGTAAGCACGTCGATTCTGGAAGCTTACGATCGCGCGTACAAAACTGACCCAACCTCCGCGTTCGGTGGCATCATTGCCTTCAACCGCGAGCTGGATGCGGAAACGGCTCAGGCCATCATCTCCCGCCAGTTCGTTGAAGTGATCATCGCGCCATCGGCCTCCGAAGAAGCGCTGAAAATCACCGCGGCAAAACAGAACGTGCGCGTGCTGGTTTGCGGCCAGTGGGCAGAACGCGTGCCGGGCCTGGACTTCAAACGCGTAAACGGCGGTCTGCTGGTTCAGGATCGCGATCTGGGTATGGTGACAGAAGCCGACCTGCGCGTGGTGACCAAACGTCAGCCGACCGAACAGGAACTGAGTGACGCGCTGTTCTGCTGGAAAGTGGCGAAGTTCGTGAAATCCAACGCCATCGTCTACGCGAAAGAGAACATGACCATCGGGATAGGCGCAGGCCAGATGAGCCGCGTTTACTCTGCGAAAATCGCGGGTATTAAAGCAGGTGACGAAGGTCTGGAAGTCAAAGGCTCCGCCATGGCCTCTGACGCCTTCTTCCCGTTCCGTGATGGTATCGACGCCGCAGCCGCTGTCGGCATCACCTGCGTGATCCAGCCTGGCGGTTCAATCCGCGACGACGAAGTGATTGCCGCTGCCGACGAACACGGCATCGCGATGATCTTCACCGACATGCGCCACTTCCGCCATTAATTCCCGGAGCTGAAAATGAAAGTATTAGTGATTGGTAACGGCGGACGCGAGCACGCGCTGGCGTGGAAAGCGGCGCAGTCTCCGCTGGTGAAAACGGTCTTCGTGGCACCGGGCAACGCCGGTACCGCACTGGAACCCGCGCTGCAGAACGTGGCTATCGGCGTGACCGACATTCCGGCGCTGCTGAGTTTTGCCCAGAGCGAGAAAATCGACCTGACCATCGTCGGCCCGGAAGCGCCGCTGGTGATTGGCGTGGTGGATGCGTTCCGCGCAGCGGGCCTGAAAATCTTCGGCCCAACGGAAGGCGCCGCGCAGCTGGAAGGCTCCAAAGCCTTCACCAAAGATTTCCTCGCGCGTCATAACATCCCGACGGCGGAATATCAGAATTTCACTGAAGTGGAGCCTGCTTTGGCCTACTTACGTGAGAAGGGCGCGCCGATTGTTATCAAGGCCGACGGTCTGGCCGCCGGTAAAGGCGTGATCGTCGCGATGACGCTCGACGAAGCCGAAGCCGCGGTTCAGGACATGCTGGCAGGTAACGCCTTTGGCGATGCGGGCCACCGCATCGTGATTGAAGAGTTCCTCGACGGTGAAGAGGCGAGCTTTATCGTCATGGTCGACGGCGAGCACGTTCTGCCGATGGCCACCAGCCAGGATCACAAGCGTGTGGGTAATGGCGACACGGGTCCTAACACCGGCGGGATGGGCGCTTACTCCCCTGCTCCGGTCGTGACTGACGACGTTCACCAGCGCACCATGGATCGCATCATCTGGCCTACCGTGAAGGGAATGGCAGCAGAAGGGAATACCTACACCGGTTTCCTTTACGCAGGTCTGATGATCGACAAGCAGGGTAACCCTAAGGTCATCGAATTCAACTGCCGCTTTGGCGATCCGGAAACGCAGCCCATCATGCTGCGCATGAAATCCGATCTGGTGGATCTGTGCCTGGCAGCCTGCGATGGCAAGCTGGACGAGAAAACCTCCGAATGGGACGAGCGTGCGTCTCTCGGCGTGGTGATTGCTGCGGGTGGTTATCCGGGCAACTACAGCACCGGAGATGAAATCCACGGTCTGCCGCTGGAAGAGAGGGAAGGTGCGAAGGTGTTCCACGCTGGTACGAAGCTGGCTGAGGACGATCGCGTTCTGACCAACGGCGGCCGCGTGCTGTGTGCAACCGCGCTGGGCCATACCGTGGCAGAAGCGCAGAAGCGCGCCTATGCGCTGATGGCGGATATTCACTGGAACGGTAGCTTTAGCCGTCAGGATATCGGCTATCGCGCGATTGCGCGCGAGCAGGGGGAGTAATTCCTCCTCGCCCTCACCCTCTCCCACGGGGAGAGGGGATCGTTCGTAGGCCGGATAAGCGTCAGCGCCATCCGGCTTAATCCACAGAACTCAGAAACTCTTCTCTGTCGGCTGCCAGGTGCAGAAGTCTTCGTTCGCCACCAATAGCAATTGAGAACCTTCCGGCGCCTCAAGCCACGCCACACTCACTTCCATTGATGAATGACGCTGACGGCGTTGAATGTGTTCGGTCGCCCAGGACTCGAGCTCAGGCTTGACCGTTTGCCCTTCGCAGGTCGTCACCGTCCCGTCGTTATGCCAGCGCCCCTGGCGCAGCACGACGCGTCCCAGACGAAGCGCATCGCTGGTCTGGCGGATTTGTTCGGCCCGGTAACGGTAGAGGGCGATTTGATCGCTGGAAAGCTGCTGTTTTTGACCGCTGACTTCGCGCTGCATAAAGCTCAGCTCGCCATGGTCGTCAAAACGCACTTTCACGTGTTCGGGGGTCTTGCTGTAGACGTTCAGCTCAATCAGCGACAGGTCATCTCCCTGCCAGCGATACTCCGCCGTCGATGTATTGCCGCTATGCCACGGGCTGAAGGCAGAAAGCAGATGCACTTCGCCGCCGGAATCTTTACGCCAGATCCTGACCGCGCCCTGGTTGTCCGCGTAGCCGCTGGCGGTAAACGGCGGCAAAGCGGTGTCGTGGCTACAGGCTGACAGCAGCAGCATGCCTGCCAGCGCGAGCGTTCCGCGCCAGAAAGACAAAAGGGGCGTTGCCGCCCCTTCGCTAAAACTGTTCACTGCCACGCGTCTTACTTAACTGCGTCTTTCAGTGCTTTACCAGAAACAAATGCCGGCACGTTCGCTGCGGCGATTTTGATTTCTTTACCGGTCTGCGGGTTGCGGCCAGTACGCTCAGCGCGGTGGTTCACTTTGAAGGTACCGAAACCAACCAGTTGTACAGCATCGCCTTCTTTCAGAGACTCAGTAATAGCAGCCAGGGTAGATTCCAGAGCAGCTTTAGCCTGCACTTTAGACAGATCAGCCTTGTCCGCAATTACATCAATCAGTTGAGTCTTGTTCATAAGTTATCCTTTCAATGTGTTTATCGCTTGCTAAGCATCGAGTGCGACGAAAATGCCAAAAAAGCACTCTCCTGCATACACGCACCGATAGCCACTTTTTTTCGCCCCCCAAATGTAGACCAGACAAGGGGCGAAAGGGAAGAGTCGAGGAGCGACAAAACGGGCGTTATCTCAAGTTTTCTTATCTCATTGGTTAAAAATTATACCAATATTACTCTCACCGGCCTCACGTAAGTCCGCGCGCAGCCCTTTTATCAGTTCAATATCGCGTTCTTCACACTCTGCCAGCAGGCGGAAAATTTCCCACTGGATATCCCATTCTTGCTCAACGGCCGGGTTTGCGCGCAGCTCTTCGTCGGTCATTTCGCGACCTTCCTGGGTCATTTCCAGCATCGCCACGGTAGTGATAGAGGCCTTACTGACTTCGATAGCGTGCTCCAGCGTCTCACCGCTCAGGCGGGAGTGGAGCAATTCGCTTAACGCCACGCAGGCATCAATTGCCGGGTAGACGCCGTACAGGTCAAAATCATCCGCCACCGGAATCGCCTCTTCGAGCTTTTCGAGCTGAGAGTCGAAATTCACCTTCGCGTCTTTCACCGTCAGCGTTTCCCAGATCAGATCCAGAATGCGGCGGTAGATATGGCCATCACCAAAGCCCGTCTGCTTGCAGAACGCGGCATAGTTGGGATACATGCGCTCGCACAGGCAAGCCATAAAGGTGACGTGCTGCCAGCTTTCCAGCTTTTCAAGGCGCAGGTGAATCGGGTTTTGTAGCATGATGATCTCTCGAATCGAAAATTAGGCGCAGTTTACCTGAATCATCGCTGAATTTCCTGCCAACGAACAAAAGCCGGACGCGAAGAGGCCACCGCGTCAGCCCAGCGCGTCGGCTCCGGTAAGCGGTAACCCTTCATGCAGCGCTGCACCCACGCCAGAGCGCTGTCCATGCTTACCCGATGGCCGGTGGCGATGAACAGCGGATTACAGCGAGCCTTGCTGCGCCAGACCCACGCCAGCTGCTCGCCCTTATGGATGAGCGGCGCCAGCGCACCCGGCTCGGCGGAGAGTGGCTCAAACGCCCCGCACAGGCGTTTCTTGGCAACGCCAATGGTCGGCACATCCACCAGCAGCCCAAAGTGGCTGGCAACGCCTAAGCGGCGCGGGTGTGAGATCCCGTGCCCATCGACAAACAGCAGGTCAGGTTTTTGCGAGAGCTGCTCCCACGCTGCCAGCAGCGCGGGATATTCGCGAAAGGAGAGAAAGCCGGGAATATAGGGCATGGTGGTGGCAATACGCGCGATCTTGTACTCCACCAGCTCGAGCGAAGGGTACTTCAGTACCACCATCGCCGCTCGCGTCACGTCCCCACCCTGCTCGAACCCGACGTCTGCTCCGCCAATGTACTGCGGAGGATCCTTATCCAGACGATCCTCGCGGATCACCGATGAGGCCAGTTCGATTTGTTGAGCGCGTAGCGACGCGAGATCCATAACGACTCCTTACTTGTGATACTGGGCAGAAAGCCGATGCACCGCCTCCACAAATACGCCTGCGTGCTCTGGCGGAACATCCTGATGAATACCGTGGCCGAGGTTAAAGACGTGGCCTTCCCCCTGGCCGAAACCAGACAGTATAGTCGACACTTCTTCTTCAATGCGGGCAGGCGGCGCATAGAGCATGGACGGGTCCATATTGCCCTGCAGCGCCACTTTGTCGCCCACGCGGCGGCGGGCATCGGCAATATCGGTGGTCCAGTCGAGACCCAGCGCGTCGCAGCCGGTGGCCGCCATCGCTTCCAGCCACTGGCCGCCACCTTTGGTGAACAGCGTCACCGGCACGCGGCGACCTTCGTTTTCACGCAGCAGGCCGTCGACGATTTTATGCATGTAGTACAGGGAGAACTGCTGATAATCGCGGCCGGTCAGCACGCCGCCCCAGGTGTCGAAAATCATCACCGACTGTGCACCTGCCTTAATCTGCGCGTTCAGATAGAGCGTGACGCTCTTCGCCAGCTTGTCGAGCAGCGCATGCAGGGCCAGCGGCTCGGCGTACATCATCTTTTTAATCAGGGTGAAGGCTTTACTGCTGCCCCCTTCCACCATATAGGTCGCCAGCGTCCACGGGCTGCCGGAGAAGCCAATCAGCGGCACTTCGCCTTTCAGCTCGCGGCGAATGGTGCGCACGGCGTTCATCACGTAGCCCAGTTCACCTTCCGGATCGGGGATCGGCAGCTTGTCCACGTCGGCTTTGCTTTTAATCGGAGAGGTGAAACGCGGGCCTTCACCCGTTTCAAAGTACAGGCCAAGGCCCATGGCATCCGGAATGGTCAGAATATCCGAGAAGAGGATCGCCGCATCCAGCGGGAAGCGGCGCAGCGGCTGGAGCGTCACTTCACAGGCCAGCTCGGCGTTTTTGCACAGCGACATAAAATCGCCCGCCTGCGCGCGCGTGGCTTTGTACTCTGGAAGATAGCGTCCCGCCTGGCGCATCATCCACACCGGGGTGACATCAACGGGCTGGCGCAGCAGCGCACGCAGATAACGATCGTTCTTCAGTTCGGTCATTTTTGCAGTTCCTTAAGCGTCATGGCCTCAGTGTAACACTACTCATACTCGGCCCGACACATCGCTACGGTATCTTCTATCAGCCGGCGCGCCACGGTGCCCGGCGGTGGTAACAGCGGTAAATCGTCGTAGCGATACCAGTTCGCGTCCAGCAGCTCTTTCTGATCGATAACGATCTCGCCGCTGTCGTATTCGGCCATAAAGGCCGTCATCAGCGACTGCGGGAACGGCCACGGCTGGGAGGTGACGTAGCGCAGGTTCTTCACTTTGATCCCGCTCTCCTCCATCACCTCGCGCGCCACCGCCTGCTCCAGCGTTTCGCCCACCTCGACGAAGCCGGCCAGCACGGTGTGAACGCCGTTGCGATGGCGGGTATGCTGCGCCAGCAAAATAGAATCATCCCGGCGGATAGCGACGATGATGCACGGCGCAATCTGCGGATAGTAGCGCTCGCGGCAGTGGCTGCAGAGCATCGCCCACTCGGTTTTGCTCGGACGCATGGTATGACCGCAATAGCCGCAGTATTTATGCGAGCGGTAAAACTCCGCCAGCTGCACGCCGCGCCCCGCCAGCTGGAATAGGCCCACGTCCAGATCCAACACCTGGCGAACGGATCCCATATCCTGACGACGCGCTTGCTGGATCAACCACACGGGCTCACCCTGCCACTCGCCGATCTTTAGCGCTGGCTGGCCCACGAGATCGAACGTTTCCGCTGCACCGTAGGGCAGTTCACCACCGGGCAACCATAATTTTTGTTCGTGGCTGACGATCCACCAACCCAGATCTGATTTTTCAATAATACGATCCATATCTATTGCACTACCTTCGCTTCACTGACATGTTGTTAGCATTGTGGTTACATTCTGGATAAGCAGATTCAATCCTACACTTTGCGGAGTCGACCATGTTAAACCAGCTAGAAAGCCTGACTGAGCGCGTTAGAGGAAGTAACAAACTGGTGGATCGCTGGCTTCATGTGCGCAAGCATCTACTCGTGGCTTATTACAATCTGGTCGGCATTAAGCCTGGCAAAGAATCGTTTATGCGGCTGAACGAAAAAGCGCTGGATGATTTTTGTCAGGGCCTGGTCGACTATCTGTCCGACGGCCATTTCAATATTTATGAACGCATTATCCGCGAAATGGAAGGGACAACGCCGTATTTAGCGGCCAGCAAACTCTATCCGCTGCTGGAGGCCAACACCCAGCAGATCATGGATTACTATGATTCCACGCTCGAGAATGCCATCGATCACGATAACTACCTTGAGTTTCAGCGGGCATTATCCGACCTCGGTGAAGCGCTGGAGGAGCGATTCACGCTGGAAGATAGGCTGATTAGCCTCGTCCTGGATGCCAGTCCCGAAGATAACGTCGCGCGCCCGGCTTGAGTTCTTAATCGTTAACGAGTAATTTACAACCATTCGCCCCTCTCACGAGGGGGATTTTTCTTGTCGGAGTGCCCAGAGCGAAAGCCGGGCTGAGACCGTTAATTCGGGATCCGCGGAACCTGATCAGGCTAATACCTGCGAAGGGAACAAGAGTCACACTGCTGTTGTATCGCCCCCCGGGCGATCCTCTCTTGCTTCATCCGTCGTCTGACAAGCCATGTCCTTCACTTTTGGAATGAGCTATGTCTACTGCAAAACTGACCCGCCGCGAACAGCGCGCACAGGCCCAACACTTCATCGACACCCTGGAAGGCACCGCTTTCCCGAACTCGAAACGCATCTACATTTCCGGCTCGCAGGCCGATATCCGCGTCCCGATGCGCGAAATCCAGCTCAGCCCGACGCTTATCGGCGGCAGCAAAGAGAATCCGCAGTATGAAGACAACGAAGCCGTACCGGTGTATGACACCTCCGGCCCGTACGGCGATCCCTCTGTTACGATCAACGTTCAGCAGGGTCTGGCAAAGCTGCGCCAGCCGTGGATTGAGGCGCGTAACGACTGCGAAGAACTCAGCGTACGCAGTTCTGCGTACACCAAAGAACGCCTGGCCGACGACGGTCTGGACGCGCTGCGCTTTACCGGCCTGCTGACGCCAAAACGTGCCAAAGCGGGCAAATGCGTGACCCAGCTGCACTACGCCCGCCAGGGGATCGTCACGCCGGAGATGGAGTTCATCGCCATCCGCGAGAACATGGGCCGCGAGCGTATCCGCAGCGAAGTGCTGCGCTACCAGCATCCGGGAGAGGGCTTTGGCGCGCGACTGCCGGAGAACATCACGCCGGAATTCGTGCGTGACGAAGTGGCCGCCGGGCGCGCGATTATCCCCGCCAACATTAACCACCCGGAATCCGAGCCGATGATTATTGGCCGCAACTTCCTGGTGAAGGTCAACGCTAACATCGGTAACTCGGCCGTCACCTCCTCCATCGAAGAAGAGGTGGAAAAGCTGGTCTGGTCAACGCGCTGGGGCGCGGACACGGTAATGGATCTTTCCACCGGCCGCTACATTCACGAAACCCGCGAGTGGATCCTGCGTAACAGTCCGGTACCGATTGGCACCGTCCCGATTTATCAGGCGCTGGAGAAGGTCAACGGCATTGCCGAAGATCTGACCTGGGAAGCGTTCCGCGACACGTTGCTGGAGCAGGCCGAGCAGGGCGTCGACTACTTCACCATTCACGCGGGCGTGCTGCTGCGCTACGTGCCGATGACCGCGAAGCGTCTGACCGGTATCGTCTCGCGCGGCGGTTCCATCATGGCGAAGTGGTGCCTCTCCCATCACCAGGAGAACTTCCTCTACGAACACTTCCGCGAGATCTGCGAAATCTGCGCCGCTTATGACGTCTCCCTCTCGCTGGGCGACGGCCTGCGCCCGGGCTCCATCCGTGACGCCAACGACGAAGCGCAGTTTGCCGAGCTGCACACGCTGGGCGAACTGACCAAAATCGCCTGGGAGTATGACGTGCAGGTGATGATTGAAGGCCCGGGACACGTCCCGATGCAGATGATCCGCCGCAACATGACCGAGGAGCTGGAGCACTGCCACGAAGCGCCATTCTATACCCTGGGGCCGTTGACCACCGATATTGCGCCGGGCTATGACCACTTCACGTCAGGCATTGGCGCGGCGATGATCGGCTGGTTCGGCTGCGCCATGCTCTGCTACGTGACGCCGAAAGAGCACCTCGGCCTGCCAAACAAAGAGGACGTGAAGCAGGGGCTGATTACCTACAAAATTGCCGCCCACGCGGCGGATCTGGCCAAGGGCCATCCGGGCGCGCAAATCCGCGATAATGCCATGTCGAAGGCGCGCTTTGAATTCCGCTGGGAAGATCAGTTCAACCTGGCGCTGGACCCGTTCACCGCCCGCGCCTACCACGACGAAACCCTGCCGCAGGAATCGGGCAAAGTCGCGCACTTCTGCTCCATGTGCGGACCAAAATTCTGCTCGATGAAAATCAGCCAGGAAGTGCGCGACTACGCCGCCACGCAAACCATTGAAGTGGGTATGGCGGACATGTCTGAAACCTTCCGCGCCAAAGGCGGCGAAATCTACCTCAAAAAAGAGGAGGCGTAATGTACCAGCCCGATTTCCCACCCGTCCCCTACCGTTTAGGGCTCTATCCGGTAGTGGACAGCGTGGCGTGGTTAGCACGACTGCTGGAGGCAGGCGTGCGCACCCTCCAGCTGCGCATTAAGGATAAGCGCGATGACGAGGTGGAAGCCGATGTGGTTGCCGCCATTGCGCTGGGGCGTCGGTATAACGCCCGGCTGTTTATCAACGACTACTGGCGGCTGGCCGTTAAGCACCGGGCGTACGGCGTGCATCTGGGTCAGGAGGACCTGGAAACAACGGATCTGAGCGCAATCCGTGAAGCCGGGCTGCGTCTTGGCGTGTCAACGCACGATGACATGGAGATCGACGTGGCCCTGGCGGCCCGTCCCTCATACATCGCGCTCGGTCACGTCTTCCCGACGCAAACCAAGCAGATGCCCTCCGCACCGCAGGGTCTGACGCAGCTGACGAGTCACGTTAAACGCCTTGCCGATTACCCCACCGTCGCCATCGGCGGAATCAGCCTTGAACGTGCCCCGGCGGTGCTGGAGACCGGTGTCGGCAGCATCGCCGTCGTCAGCGCCATCACACAGGCCGCAGACTGGCGGTCCGCCACCGAACAGCTTTTACAGCTGGCAGGAGCAGGCGATGAATGATCGCGACTTTATGCGCTACAGCCGTCAGATCCTGCTGGAGGATATCGCCATCGACGGCCAGCAAAAACTGCTCGCCAGCCGGGTACTGATTGTTGGCCTGGGGGGGTTAGGTGCACCCGCCGCGCTCTATCTGGCAGGTGCGGGTATCGGCACGCTGGTGCTAGCCGACGACGATGAGGTCCACCTCAGCAATCTGCAGCGGCAAATCCTCTTTACTACCGACGATATCAACCAGCCGAAAGCGAAAATCACCCGGCAGCGGCTGAACCAGCTTAACCCGGATATCGAGCTGATTGCCTTACAGGAGCGTCTTAGCGGTGAAAGCCTGCACCGTGAAGTCGCCCTTGCCGACGTGGTGCTGGACTGTACCGACAACATGGCGACGCGCCAGGCGATCAACGCCGCATGCGTGGCCAATCATACGCCGCTTATCACCGCCAGCGCGGTCGGGTTCGGCGGGCAAATGATGGTGCTGACGCCACCGTGGACGCAGGGCTGCTATCGCTGCCTGTGGCCGGACGATGCCGAGCCGACGCGCAACTGCCGTACGGCGGGCATACTTGGTCCAGTGGTCGGCGTGATGGGCACCATGCAGGCGCTGGAGGCTATCAAGCTGCTCAGCGGCATGGAGACGGAACGCAATACGCTGCGGCTGTTTGATGCCCGCTCCAGCGGCTGGCGCCAGCTGGCGTTACGCCGCGCCAGCCGCTGCCCGGTATGCGGAGGCCGCGATGCGCATTCTGTTTAACGATGAGCCGATGAGATGCGACGACGGGCTTACCGTTGCCGCACTGCTCGACAAGCTGCGTCAGCTCAAGCCGGGAACGGCGCTGGCGCTCAATCAACAGATCCTGCCGCGCGAGCAGTGGGAACATCAGCAGGTCAATGAAGGCGACCAGATCCTGCTGTTTCAGGTTATCGCAGGGGGCTGAGATGTTACGTATTGCCGATAAGGTTTTTGATTCGCATCTGTTTACCGGAACCGGAAAATTCGCCTCGCCGCAGCTGATGGTGGATGCCATTCGTGAAAGCGGCAGCCAGCTGGTGACGCTGGCGCTCAAGCGCGTGGATCTGCGCCATCACAGCGATGCCATTCTGGCTCCGTTGCTGGAAGCAGGCGTGACGCTGCTGCCCAACACCTCCGGAGCGAAAACCGCCGAAGAGGCGATTTTCGCCGCACAGCTGGCGCGTGAAGCGCTCGGCACCCGCTGGCTGAAGCTGGAAATCCATCCGGATGCCCGCTGGCTGCTGCCCGACCCGATTGAAACGCTGAAAGCGGCTGAAAAGCTGGTTCAGCAAGGGTTTACCGTCCTGCCTTACTGCGGGGCCGACCCGGTGCTGTGCAAACGGCTGGAAGAGGTCGGCTGCGCCGCCGTCATGCCGCTGGGGGCCCCCATTGGCTCCAACCAGGGGCTGGAAACCCGCGCGATGCTGGAAATCATTATTGAGCAGGCTACCGTGCCGGTGGTGGTTGATGCGGGCATTGGCGTGCCCAGCCATGCCGCGCAGGCGCTGGAAATGGGGGCTGACGCGGTGCTGGTCAATACGGCTATCGCGGTTGCCGACGATCCGGTCATGATGGCGCGGGCATTCCGCCTGGCCGTGGACGCTGGCCTGCTGGCAAGGGGATCCGGCCCCGGCTCGCGCAGTTTCCAGGCGCAGGCCACCAGCCCGCTGACCGGTTTTCTGGAGGCGATCTCATGAGCACGTTTACCGAGCGCTGGCGACAGCTTAACTGGGACGACATTGCCCTGCGCATCAACAGCAAAACGGCGGCTGACGTGGAGCGCGCGCTGCATGCCCGTCAGCTGACCCGCGAGGATCTGATGGCCCTGCTCTCCCCGGCGGCCAGCGCGTACCTCGAACCGATGGCTCAGCGAGCGCAGCGGCTCACCCGCCAGCGTTTTGGCAACACGGTGAGCTTCTACGTGCCGCTCTATCTCTCCAACCTGTGCGCCAATGACTGTACCTACTGCGGCTTCTCCATGAGCAACCGCATCAGGCGTAAAACCCTTGATGAGGGTGAGATTGCCCGTGAGTGTGCAGCCATCCGTGAAATGGGCTTTGAACATCTTCTGCTGGTCACGGGCGAGCATCAGGGGAAGGTGGGAATGGACTATTTCCGTCGGCACCTTCCCGCCATTCGTCGTCAGTTTGCGTCGTTGCAGATGGAAGTGCAGCCTCTGTCGCAGGAGGAGTACGCGGAGCTCAAAACGCTCGGGCTGGACGGCGTTATGGTCTATCAGGAAACCTACCACGAGGCGACGTACGCCCGGCACCACCTGAAAGGCAAGAAACAGGATTTCTTCTTCCGCCTGGAAACGCCGGACAGGCTGGGTCGCGCCGGCATCGACAAAATCGGTCTGGGTGCGCTGATCGGGCTCTCCGACAGCTGGCGGGTGGATTGTTACATGGTGGCGGAACATCTGCTGTGGCTTCAACAGCGCTACTGGCAGAGCCGTTATTCCATCTCCTTCCCGCGCCTGCGTCCCTGCGCGGGAGGAATTGAACCGGCTTCTCTGATGGATGAACGCCAGCTGGTGCAGACCATCTGCGCGTTTCGCCTGCTCGCCCCGGAAGTAGAATTATCGCTCTCAACGCGCGAGTCCCCGGCGTTTCGCGATCGCGTCATCCCGCTTGCGATTAACAACGTCAGCGCATTTTCCAAAACGCAGCCAGGCGGCTACGCCGACGATCGTCCGGAGCTGGAACAGTTTGTACCGCATGATGGCCGACGTCCGGAAGCGGTCGCTGCCGCCCTGACGGCGCAGGGTCTTCAGCCTGTCTGGAAAGACTGGGACAGCTGGCTGGGAAGAGCCTCGCAGTGACGTTGAAACGCACTGCAACACGTTAAAAAATTATCGAGGCGCAACGAAAAGGCAAAACCGGAGGATTGTCAGCGATCGTCCGGTTTTTTATTGTCACACGGTCAGCAACGGATGCTGACCAGGGCGAAAAGCTTCTTCCTCGTTTCGCCCTGCCTCTGGTGCATTACACAAACGGTCCCTGCCAGTTTAATAAGTATTTTCTTAATGGTTCTTAAGATAAATCATCCCGTCAGAAATCGTGTGCCGTATAATTCACCGCTAACCGCAGGACAGCGACTATGCTGAGAGGATATCGGCAGACGAAAAGTATTCACCATCAGGAACGATGTACAGCTCATGGCACTTCACAGCAAAAAGCTCTCTTTTACCCGGCCCATTATGCTCAGCTTTGCGGGGATCCTCTGCAGTTTTGCGGTGATCGCGATCGCGGTGACGCTTTCGCAACGGAAGGATTTTCTTGAGGATTATCATAAGATCAATAGCAACTTCACGCATAACCTGGCAGTGAACTACACCGAATCTATCCTGCGTGAAAACGACTATATCCTGGGCCGTTCCGCGATGTACTTTGCGCGCGACGACAGGCTAAACGAGACGCTCAACGTCAATCCGACGCAGGGATTGCAGATGATGATGCATCTGCAGAACCTGATGCCGACCGTCTCCTCCATCTCGCTGGCGGACACGCAAGGGCATTATCTCCGCGCACCGGAAGTGCTCCCCACGGAGACGAGTAAAACCTTCGATCCCCGGACGCGACCGTGGTTTGTCGCCCAGGCGGAAGCCAGCATCTTCAGCCACTATACCCGTCCCTACATGGACTACTTCACCGGCCATCCGACGGTGACGCTTTATAAGCCTTTGATATCGCCTGAAGGGAGGCTGAAGGGAACGCTCGCTTTCCATCTCGATTTGACCTCAATGGGCTTCACCCTGCGTCAGATGGTGGCGCCCGTTCAGGGGGAATTCTTCGTCGTCGAACGCGATGGTGCCGTGGTGCTGCATCCGGATACCGGCGCGCTCTTCAAGCAGTATGTGAGCGAAGCGTTGATGGATAAAATGACCAGCGGCGAAGGTCATCTTTACGACAAGAAAAGCAACGCCTGGTATTACTACTACTCGTTTACCAACCCGGACTGGTTTGTCATCTACCGGGTATCCGGCGCGACGCTCACCGATATTACCCGCCACGAAACGACAATCGTTGGCTGGGGATTTGCGCTGGCGGCCATCATCATCATCCTCTTCGGCTTATACCTCCGCCACGCCTCGCGTAGCGTGCTGATGCACATTATCAATGCCATCAAAACCGGCGATGTCAGCGAGGCGCCGCGCCTGGAAGCGATGCTGAGCCACACGATTCAGTCCAATAAAGAGCGCGAAATGGCGTATGTGCGCCAGGCCACCCATGATGCGCTGACGGGCTGTAAAAACCGCCGCGCGTTCGACAGCGATGTCGCAGAGCTGCTGAATACTCAGCAGCCTTTCGCGATGGCGCTGGTGGATATCGATAACTTCAAGTCAATTAACGACACGCTGGGTCACCTGACCGGTGATATCGTTCTGCGCAACGTGGCTCGGGAAGGGATCCAGATTATGCAGCCACATCATGTTTCGGTTTACCGTTATGGTGGAGAAGAGTTCGCGGTCATCTTCCAGGCGGAGCAGATGTCTTCCGCGCTCTCCTTGCTCGAAGCGTGGCGTACCGCCGTTGAAAATCGCGTCTGGCGGGAAGAAAACCTGCGCGTTACGTTCAGCGGTGGTCTTGGGGAGTGGCATTTTGAACCGCTGGAACAATTCGTCGGAAGCGTTGATAACGCCCTCTACAGCGCCAAACAGCAGGGAAAAAACCGCATCGTTCGCACATCCATCAGTTAATCCTCTCTCCTTCACCCTGCCCGTTTCGACGGGCTGGGTACCCACCAGTGTAAAATTGTAACCGGTTTCAGAAAATCGCCTGTTTCTTTGTGATGCCTGACACACAATCGCGGTAAAGCGGTTGTTGAAGCGGTCTGCACGGGATAATTATCAATAAACACATGTAGATCGAGGCTGATTATGAAGAACATCGTTTTATGCTGTGCAGCGGGAATGTCAACCAGCATGCTGGTTCAACGTATGAAAGACGCCGCGCAGAAAAAAGGGGTTGAAGTCACCATTAAAGCCGTTCCGGTTGCGGAGTTTAAAGACAACATCGCGACGGCCGACATCGTATTACTGGGGCCACAGGTTAAATACGAGCAGGCTAAATTACAGGCACAGGCCGACCCGTTAGGTAAAAAGGTCGCGGTGATCGACATGATGGATTACGGCATGATGAAAGGTGATGCCGTACTGGATAAAGCGCTCAAACTTCTGGAGTCATAATGGAAGACTTAGAAACCACGATTATGGAACTGCTTGTTAACGCAGGTGCAGCGCGCAGTGCGGCCCTGACGGCGTTGCAGATGGCGCGTAAAGGTGAGTTTGACGAAGCTGAAAAAGCGATGGAAGAGTCGCGTGAATATGTGAAACATGCGCACACCATACAGACGCAGCTTATTGGTCTTGATGAGGGGACCGGGAAGCTTCCGGTTAACCTGATCACCGTCCACTCTCAGGATCACCTGATGAACGCCATGGTCATTCAGGACCTGGCAGGCGATATGATTGAGCTTTATCGCCGGATCCCGTTAGTGAATTGAAAACATGCAGATGTAAAAAAACCCGCCGAGGCGGGTTTTTTATTAGCGGCTCAACGATTACTCGTTGTCGGAACCACCCAGACCTGCGTTCAGCAGTTCTGCCAGGCTCGCGGATGCATCTTCAGCAGTCACCTGCGGTGCAGCTGGCAGTTCGCCCGCAGCACGACGACGCATACGATCCTGATGGTACGCATAACCGGTACCAGCCGGGATCAGACGACCCACGATAACGTTCTCTTTCAGACCGCGCAGTTCATCACGTTTACCTGCAACAGCGGCTTCGGTCAGGACACGAGTCGTTTCCTGGAACGATGCTGCAGAGATGAAGGACTCGGTTGCCAGAGACGCTTTGGTGATACCCAGCAGATCGCGCGAGAAGGTCGCACCGATTTTGCCGTTCGCTTCCAGTTCGCGGTTAGCGATCTTGACGCGTGAGTATTCAACCTGCTCGCCTTCCAGGAACTCGGAGCTGCCCGCGTTTTCGATGGTTGCTTTACGCAGCATCTGACGAACGATAACTTCGATGTGCTTATCGTTAATCTTAACGCCTTGCAGACGGTAAACGTCCTGTACTTCGTTGGTGATGTAACGCGTTACCGCGTGTACGCCACGAAGACGCAGAATGTCGTGCGGTGCTTCTGGACCATCGGAAACCACGTCACCACGTTCTACACGTTCACCTTCGAACACGTTGAGCTGACGCCACTTAGGAATCATCTCTTCGTACGGTTCGCTGCCATCTACTGGTGTGATAACCAGACGGCGTTTACCTTTGGTCTCTTTACCGAAGGAGATGATACCGCTGATTTCAGCCAGGATTGCAGGCTCTTTCGGACGACGCGCTTCGAACAGGTCCGCAACGCGTGGCAGACCACCGGTGATGTCCTTGGTACCGCCGGATTCCTGAGGAATACGCGCCAGGGTGTCACCAGAGCTGATCTGTACGCCATCTTCCAGTTGTACAATCGCTTTACCCGGCAGGAAGTACTGCGCAGGCATATCGGTACCTGGGATCAGAACGTCGTTACCCTGAGCATCAACGATTTTCAGTGCAGGACGCAGATCTTTACCACCGGTAGTACGTTCAGCAGAATCCAGAACCACCAGAGAAGACAGACCGGTCAGCTCGTCGGTCTGACGAGTAATGGTCTGGCCGTCAATCATGTCAGTGAAGCGGATGAAACCACTTACTTCGGTGATAACCGGCATGGTGTGTGGATCCCAGTTTGCAACGGTTTCACCGCCGGCAACCTGCTCGCCATCACCTTTCGCCATAACCGCACCGTAAGGCACTTTATAGCTCTCTTTGGTACGACCGAATTCGTCGATCAGCTTCAGCTCGGTGTTACGGGAAGTGATGACCAGTTTACCGCTGGAGTTCACAACCGACTTCGCGTTGCTGAGCTTGATGCTACCTTTGTTTTTCACCTGGATGCTGGATTCAGCAGCCGCACGAGATGCCGCACCACCGATGTGGAACGTACGCATCGTCAGCTGTGTACCCGGCTCACCGATGGACTGTGCCGCGATAACGCCGATGGCTTCACCTTTGTTGATGATGTGGCCACGCGCCAGGTCACGACCGTAGCAGTGTGCACATACACCAAAGTCGGTGTCACAGGATACAACGGAACGGACTTTCACGGAGTCAACAGAGTTCGCTTCCAGCAGGTCACACCAGTGCTCGTGCAGCAGCGTGTTGCGTGGAACCAGAATGTCTGCCGTACCCGGCTTCAGAATGTCTTCCGCGGTTACACGACCCAGAACGCGATCGCGCAGTGGCTCTTTAACATCACCACCCTCGATAACCGGGGTCATGGTGATACCTTCGAGGGTGCCACAATCGTCTTCGGTCACAACCAGGTCCTGCGCAACGTCAACCAGACGACGCGTCAGATAACCGGAGTTCGCTGTTTTCAGTGCGGTATCCGCCAGACCTTTACGCGCACCGTGCGTGGAGATGAAGTACTGGAGTACGTTCAGACCTTCACGGAAGTTCGCGGTGATTGGCGTTTCGATGATGGAGCCATCTGGCTTCGCCATCAGACCACGCATACCTGCCAGCTGACGAATCTGTGCTGCAGAACCACGCGCACCGGAGTCGGCCATCATGTAGATGCTGTTGAAGGAAACCTGCTGCTCTTCAACGCCGTCACGGTTAATCACGGTTTCGGTCTGCAGGTTATCCATCATCGCTTTGGATACACGATCGTTCGCCGCGGCCCAGATATCGATAACTTTGTTATAGCGTTCGCCCGCGGTAACCAGACCAGACTGGAACTGCTCCTGGATCTCAGCAACTTCAGCTTCCGCTTCAGAGATGATCTCGTGTTTCTTCTCTGGGATGACCATGTCATCGATACCAACAGATGCACCTGAACGCGCTGCATACGCAAAGCCGGTGTACATTGTCTGGTCAGCGAAGATAACGGTCGGCTTCAGACCCAGAATGCGGTAACAGGTGTTCAGCATTTTGGAGATCGCTTTCTTGCCCAGCGCCTGGTTGACGATGGAGAAAGGCAGACCTTTCGGTACGATCATCCACAGAATGGCACGGCCAACGGTCGTGTCTTTCAGGCTGGTTTTCGCAACGAATTCGCCGTTTGCATCTTTTTCGTATTCGGTGATACGCACTTTAACGCGCGCATGCAGAGAGGCCAGGCCAGCGCGATAAATACGCTCAGCTTCTTTCGGGCCAGTCAGCACCATGCCTTCGCCTTTGGCGTTAACACAGTCACGGGTCATGTAGTACAGACCCAGTACAACGTCCTGAGAAGGAACAATGATTGGCTCACCGTTCGCTGGAGACAGGATGTTGTTGGTAGACATCATCAGCGCACGCGCTTCGAGCTGGGCTTCCAGCGTCAGCGGTACGTGAACAGCCATCTGGTCACCATCGAAGTCGGCGTTATATGCCGCACAAACCAGCGGGTGCAGCTGGATAGCTTTACCTTCGATCAGGACCGGCTCAAATGCCTGGATACCCAGACGGTGCAGGGTTGGTGCACGGTTCAGCAGTACCGGGTGTTCGCGGATCACTTCGTCCAGGATATCCCAAACGACAGCTTCTTCACGCTCAACCATTTTCTTCGCGGCTTTGATGGTGGTGGCCAGGCCACGCAGTTCCAGCTTGCCGTAGATGAATGGTTTGAACAGCTCCAGTGCCATTTTCTTCGGCAGACCGCACTGATGCAGACGCAGGTATGGACCTACGGTGATTACAGAACGACCGGAGTAGTCAACACGCTTACCGAGCAGGTTCTGACGGAAACGACCCTGTTTACCTTTGATCATGTCGGCCAAAGATTTCAGAGGACGTTTGTTAGAACCGGTGATCGCACGACCACGACGACCGTTATCCAGCAGGGCATCTACCGCTTCCTGCAGCATACGTTTTTCGTTGCGTACGATGATGTCCGGCGCAGCCAGATCCAGCAGACGTTTCAGACGGTTGTTACGGTTGATCACGCGACGATACAGATCGTTCAGATCGGACGTTGCGAAACGACCACCATCCAGTGGAACCAGTGGACGCAGATCTGGCGGCAGAACCGGCAGAACGGTCAGGATCATCCACTCTGGCTTGTTACCAGACTGAACGAACGCTTCCAGCAGTTTGATACGCTTGGTCAGCTTTTTACGCTTGGTTTCGGAGTTGGTTTCGTTCAGCTCTTCACGCAGCTGCTCGCACTCTTGCTCCAGATCCATGCTCTTCAGCAGGGCCTGAATAGCTTCCGCACCCATCTTCGCGTCGAATTCGTCACCGAACTCTTCCAGCGCGTCCAGATACTGCTCTTCAGTCAGGATCTGATGACGTTCCAGGTTCGTCATCCCCCCTTCGATAACCACATAAGATTCGAAGTACAGAACACGTTCGATATCACGCAGCGGCATATCCAGCAGCAGACCGATACGGGACGGCAGGGATTTCAGGAACCAGATGTGAGCAGTCGGAGACGCCAGCTCGATGTGGCCCATACGCTCACGGCGTACTTTGGTCTGGGTCACTTCAACGCCGCACTTCTCACAGATCACACCGCGGTGTTTCAGGCGCTTGTACTTACCGCACAGGCACTCGTAATCTTTTACTGGCCCGAAAATACGCGCACAGAAAAGGCCGTCACGCTCAGGTTTGAACGTACGGTAGTTGATGGTTTCCGGCTTTTTAACTTCACCGAAAGACCATGAACGGATCATGTCTGGCGAAGCCAGAGCAATTTTGATCGCATCAAACTCTTCGGTTTTAGTCTGCGCTTTCAGAAACTTTAATAAATCTTTCACGGATTTGCTCCCGTCGGAGTTAGCACAATCCGGTGCCGGGGATTAACCCGGCACCAGTGACCTGTTTGAGCGAGAATTACTCGTCTTCCAGTTCGATGTTGATACCCAGCGAACGAATCTCTTTCAACAGTACGTTGAAGGATTCTGGCATGCCCGGTTCCATCTGATGGTTGCCGTCCACGATGTTTTTATACATCTTGGTACGACCGTTCACGTCATCAGACTTAACGGTGAGCATTTCCTGCAGGGTGTATGCCGCGCCGTATGCTTCCAGCGCCCACACTTCCATCTCCCCGAAGCGCTGACCACCGAACTGTGCCTTACCACCCAGCGGCTGCTGAGTAACCAGGCTGTAAGAACCGGTAGAACGAGCGTGCATCTTGTCGTCGACCAGGTGGTTCAGTTTCAGCATGTACATGTAACCTACGGTTACCGGACGTTCGAACTGTTCACCGGTACGGCCGTCAAACAGCGTAATCTGACCAGACGTTGGCAGACCACCCAGTTGCAGCAGCTCTTTAATTTCAGCTTCTTTTGCACCGTCGAATACCGGCGTTGCAATTGGCATACCTTTGCGCAGGTTTTCTGCCAGACGCAGCACTTCTTCATCGCTGAAGGTGTTCAGGTCGACTTTCTGACGCACGTCGGTACCCAGATCGTAGGCACGCTGGATGAATTCGCGCAGTTTCGCGACTTCCTGCTGCTGTTTCAGCATGGCGTTAATCTTGTCGCCGATGCCTTTCGCAGCCATACCCAGGTGAGTTTCCAGGATCTGACCAATGTTCATACGAGACGGTACGCCCAGTGGGTTCAGTACGATATCTACCGGCGTACCGTTAGCATCGTGCGGCATATCTTCGATCGGGTTGATCTTAGAGATAACACCCTTGTTACCGTGACGACCTGCCATCTTATCACCAGGCTGGATCTGACGTTTAACAGCCAGATACACCTTAACAATCTTCAGCACGCCTGGTGCCAGATCGTCGCCCTGAGTGATTTTGCGGCGTTTCGCTTCGAGTTTTTTCTCGAACTCGTGTTTCAGTTCGTCATACTGCTCAGCCAGCTGTTCCAGCTGATTTTGTTTCTCTTCGTCGGTCAGGCCCAGTTCCAGCCAGCGATCGCGTGGCAGTTTGTCGAGCTTCTCAGCTTCAACGCCACCGGCAACCAGCACCGCATAGATACGGCTGAACAGACCCGCTTCGAGGATCTGCAGTTCTTCAGACAGGTCTTTCTTAGCCTGTTTGAGCTGCATCTCTTCGATTTCCAGCGCACGCTTATCTTTCTCAACGCCGTCACGAGTGAAGACCTGAACGTCGATAACCGTACCGGAAACACCGTTTGGTACGCGCAGAGAAGAGTCTTTAACGTCAGACGCTTTCTCACCGAAGATGGCACGCAGCAGTTTCTCTTCTGGCGTCAGCTGGGTTTCACCTTTAGGCGTAACCTTACCTACCAGAATGTCGCCGCCGGTCACTTCCGCACCGATGTAAACGATACCGGATTCATCCAGTTTGGAGAGCGCAGCTTCACCCACGTTAGGGATGTCAGCGGTGATCTCTTCTGGCCCCAGCTTGGTGTCACGGGACACACATGCCAGTTCCTGAATGTGGATGGTGGTGAAACGATCTTCCTGAACCACACGCTCGGAGACGAGGATGGAGTCTTCGAAGTTGTAACCGTTCCACGGCATGAACGCTACGCGCATGTTCTGACCGAGCGCCAGTTCACCGAGGTCGGTGGACGGACCGTCTGCCAGCACGTCGCCGCGCTCAACTGGCTCACCCAGAGATACGCAAGGCATCTGGTTGATACAGGTGTTCTGGTTAGAACGGGTGTATTTGGTCAGGTTATAAATGTCGATACCTGCTTCGCCCGGATACATCTCGTCTTCGTTAACTTTGATAACGATACGGGATGCGTCGACGTACTGAACGGTACCGCCACGCTTAGCAACTGCAGTAACACCGGAGTCAACGGCAACAGCACGTTCCATACCGGTACCAACCAGCGGCTTATCAGCGCGCAGAGTTGGAACGGCCTGACGTTGCATGTTCGCACCCATCAATGCACGGTTGGCGTCATCGTGTTCCAGGAACGGGATCAGGGACGCACCGACGGATACCACCTGCTGGGTGGATACGTCCATGTAGTCAACCTGGTCGCGGCTGAACAAGCTGGATTCGCCTTTGCTACGGCAGGTCACCAGATCTTCTACAAAGTGGCCTTCGTCATCCAGGTTGGAGTTCGCCTGAGCGATAACGTAGTTGCCTTCTTCGATAGCAGACAGGTAGTGAATTTCGTCGGTTACAACACCGTCAGTCACTTTACGGTACGGCGTCTCAAGGAAACCGTATTCGTTCGTCTGTGCGTACACGGACAGGGAGTTGATCAGACCGATGTTTGGACCTTCAGGCGTTTCGATTGGACATACGCGACCGTAGTGCGTCGGGTGTACGTCTCGAACTTCAAAGCCTGCACGTTCACGGGTCAGACCGCCTGGGCCGAGTGCAGAGATACGACGTTTGTGCGTAATCTCAGACAGCGGGTTGTTCTGGTCCATGAACTGAGACAGCTGGCTGGAACCAAAGAACTCTTTCACTGCTGCAGAAATCGGCTTGGCGTTGATCATATCCTGAGGCATCAGGGTATCCAGATCGCCCAGAGACAGACGCTCTTTCACCGCACGCTCTACACGCACCAGGCCAACGCGGAACTGGTTTTCCGCCATTTCGCCGACGGAACGGATACGACGGTTGCCGAGGTGGTCGATATCGTCCACTTCGCCTTTACCGTTACGGATATCGATGAGCTTCTTCATCACTTCGATGATGTCGTCTTTGCTCAGGATACCGGAACCTTCAATTTCGTCGCGCAGCAGAGAACGGTTGAACTTCATACGACCAACCGCAGACAGATCGTAGCGGTCTTCGGAGAAGAACAGATTCTCGAACAGGCTTTCCGCCGCTTCGCGAGTTGGTGGCTCACCAGGACGCATCATGCGGTAGATTTCAACCAGCGCACTCAGACGATCGGTCGTTGGGTCGACGCGTACAGTCTCAGAGATGTACGGACCGTGGTCCAAATCGTTGGTGAACAGCGTTTCGATACGTTTGTGGCCAGCCTGACTCAGCTTAGCCAGCAGATCCAGGCTCAGCTCCATGTTCGCCGGGCAGATCAGCTCGCCAGTTGATTCATCAACGTAATCTTTCGCGGCTACTTTTCCTGCAATGTATTCAACCGGAACTTCGATGTGTTTGATATCATCTTTTTCCAGCTGGCGGATGTGGCGCGCGGTGATACGGCGACCTTTTTCCACATACACTTTGCCGTCGGCTTCGATGTCGAACGACGCGGTCTCACCACGCAGACGTTCCGGCACCAGCTCCATCTGCAGCTTGTTGTCGCGGATTTCAAAGATCACTTTCTCAAAGAACAGGTCCAGGATCTGCTCAGTGGTATAGTTCAGTGCACGCAGAATGATGGTTGCAGGCAGTTTACGACGACGGTCGATACGGACAAACAGGTTGTCTTTTGGATCGAACTCGAAGTCCAGCCAGGAACCACGGTAAGGAATGATGCGTGCGTTATACAGTACTTTACCGGAAGAGTGTGTTTTACCTTTATCGCTGTCGAAGAAGACGCCCGGGCTACGATGCAGCTGGGAAACGATAACACGCTCAGTACCGTTGATAACGAAAGTACCGTTGTCAGTCATGAGTGGAATTTCACCCATGTAGACTTCTTGTTCTTTAATGTCTTTTACGGTGCCTTCCGGCGCTTCGCGCTCATAGATCACCAGACGCAGTTTTACGCGCAGCGGTGCGGAATAGGTCACGCCACGGATCTGACATTCCTGAACGTCAAACACCGGTTCGCCAAGGCGGTAGCTGACGTACTGCAGCTCGGAGTTACCGCTGTAGCTCTGAATCGGGAACACGGAGCGGAAGGCTGCTTCCAGACCGTACTGCCCTTCAGGATCTTGCTCGATAAACTTCTGGAACGAGTCAAGCTGGATAGAAAGGAGATATGGAATGTCCAGAACTTGTGGACGTTTACCAAAATCCTTACGAATACGTTTTTTCTCGGTATAGGAGTAAACCATAGGGTTCCTCAGCTCGCTGACAAGTCGACCCATCTGTCCGACGAAGGGACAGTTTGTGCAACACCATTTTGTGGACCGGAAAATTGAATACTTTCCGCAATACCTGTTGCTATCACGCTTAAATCATTTCGTCGCGATTTACACAGAGCGAGCACCCTGTCGCAATATATTAAGTCGTCGATAGAAACATGCATTGTCAGGACAATCAGCAGTCAAACAGTGTGAAATGCTACTGATGCCTTACAGCGCAAAAAGGCTGGTGACTAAAAAGTCACCAGCCATCAGCCTAATGACTTAGGCTGCAACCAGAAAAGTTGGCTTATTTAACTTCAACTTCAGCGCCAGCTTCTTCCAGAGATTTTTTCAGTGCTTCTGCGTCGTCTTTGCTCACGCCTTCTTTCAGCGCAGCTGGAGCAGATTCTACCAGGTCTTTAGCTTCTTTCAGACCCAGGCCAGTTGCGCCACGTACTGCTTTGATAACAGCAACTTTGTTCGCGCCAGCAGCTTTCAGAATTACGTCGAATTCAGTTTTTTCTTCAGCAGCTTCAGCCGGGCCCGCAGCTACAGCTACAGCAGCAGCAGCAGAAACACCGAATTTTTCTTCCATTGCAGAAACCAGCTCTACAACGTCCATTACGGACATAGCTGCTACTGCTTCAATGATTTGATCTTTAGTGATAGACATTTAAATTGTTCCTGAAAATCAGAATAAGTTTATACGTAAGCAAATGCTTTATAAAGATAACTGCGATTAAGCAGCTTCTTTCGCATCGCGTACAGCAGCCAGAGTGCGAACCAGTTTGCCAGCCGCAGCTTCTTTCATGGTTGCCATCAGGCGTGCAATTGCTTCTTCGTAGGTCGGCAGGGTTGCCAGGCGATCGATTTGCGATGCCGGGATCAACTCACCTTCAAAGGCTGCAGCTTTGACCTCAAATTTTGCATTCGCTTTCGCGAACTCTTTGAACAGACGAGCAGCAGCGCCCGGGTGTTCCATAGAGTATGCAATCAGGGTCGGACCAACAAACGTGTCTTTCAGGCACTCGAACTGAGTACCTTCAACTACGCGGCGCAGCAGGGTGTTACGAACAACACGCATGTATACGCCAGCTTCACGACCTGCTTTACGCAGTTCAGTCATTTTGTCTACAGTAACGCCACGGGAATCCGCAACTACTGCAGACAGCGCGCCTTTGGCTACTTCGCTGACTTCAGCAACAATCGCTTGTTTGTCTTGAAGATTTAAAGCCATTAGCTTTGCTCCTGGATGTTTGCCGGAACTCATGTTCCGGAACTCACTTCACTCTTCCCAACGGAAAGAGCGTCTTAATACGGTGAGCAGAAACAAGCCAGAGTATCCAAAAATAATCTTAGCGTTCTGTCACCGTCTACGCAGGGGATTAAGTCTCTTGCGAAACACCTGCGGTCTTCGACGGAGGCCTGGATTAGGCCAGGCTCCAACGAACAAATCTTTTAGCCGCTAACTTTTGTTAGCAAACGTGGGGGTAAGATTGTAGACAAAATCACCGCCCACGTAAAGGCATTAGTTTGCAGCAGCGCTCAGGCCAGCCTGGTCAACTGCAACACCTGCACCCATGGTGGTGGAGATGCTAACTTTCTTGATGTACACGCCTTTCGCCTGAGTTGGTTTTGCTTTTTTCAGCGCAACCAGCAAAGCTTCCAGGTTTTCTTTCAGTTTGTCAGCGTCAAAGTCCACTTTACCGATGGTGGTGTGGATGATGCCGTTTTTGTCGTTACGATAACGAACCTGACCTGCTTTAGCGTTCTTAACCGCTTCAGCAACGTTAGGAGTTACAGTACCCACTTTCGGGTTTGGCATCAGGCCGCGTGGACCCAGAACCTGGCCCAGCTGGCCAACAACGCGCATTGCATCTGGAGAAGCAATAACAACGTCAAAGTTCATTTCGCCTTTCTTGATCTGATCAGCCAGATCTTCCATACCTACCAGTTCAGCGCCGGCAGCTTTAGCAGCTTCAGCGTTTGCACCCTGAGCAAATACAGCTACACGTACGGAACGGCCAGTACCGTGTGGCAGTACAGTTGCGCCACGAACGTTCTGATCAGATTTACGCGCGTCGATGCCCAGGTTAACGGCAACGTCAACGCTTTCAACGAACTTAGCAGTTGCCAGTTCTTTCAGCAGAGCGATAGCTTCGTTGATGTCGTACTGTTTGGTCGCATCAACTTTGTCACGGATCACGGACATGCGCTTGGTCAGTTTAGCCATTTCTTAGTCCTCCACTACCAGGCCCATGGAACGTGCAGTACCTTCGATTGAGCGAGTCATCGCTTCAATGTCGGCACCAGTCATGTCGGCAGCTTTGGTCTGCGCGATTTCCTGCAGCTGAGCGCGGGAAATTTTACCCACTTTGTCTTTGTTCGGTTTACCGGAACCAGACTTGATACCAGCCGCTTTCTTCAGCAGAACTGCTGCTGGAGGGGTTTTGGTAACGAAAGTGAAAGAACGGTCAGCGTAAACAGTGATTACGACTGGGATTGGCAGACCTTTTTCCAGGGATTCAGTTTTTGCGTTGAACGCTTTACAGAATTCCATGATGTTCACACCCTGCTGACCCAGAGCTGGACCAACTGGTGGACTTGGGTTCGCCATACCAGCTGCAACCTGCAGCTTGACGTAGGCTTGTACTTTCTTAGCCATTCTAAAATCCTCTGATTGGGTAATAGCGCCTCAGTGAGGCTCCCCGTGAATAAAATTCGTTTTACGGGCCGGGCCCATAAAAACAAAAGGCGCGAAATTGTATTCCAATCTCGCGCCCTGTGCAACGATTAAATCGTCGCTTTTTTGATCGCTGCTTAGGCTTTTTCGACCTGAGCAAAGTCCAGTTCTACCGGGGTCGCACGACCGAAGATAGATACAGAAACTTTCAGGCGGGACTTCTCGTAGTCCACTTCTTCAACGACGCCGTTAAAGTCAGCAAACGGACCGTCATTAACACGCACCATTTCACCCGGTTCAAACAGCGTTTTCGGACGCGGCTTATCACCAACCTGCTGCAGGCGGTTCATAATCGCATCCACTTCTTTGTCGCTGATTGGCGCCGGACGGTCAGACGTGCCGCCGATAAAGCCCATCACGCGCGGTACGCTGCGCACCAGGTGCCAGCTCGCGTCGTTCATCACCATCTGAACCAGCACGTAACCCGGGAAGAATTTGCGTTCGCTTTTGCGACGCTGGCCGCCACGGATCTCGACCACTTCTTCGGTCGGAACCATAACTTCGCCAAATAACTCTTCCATGTTGTGTAATTTGATATGCTCACGCAGCGACGTTGCTACGCGGCCTTCAAAACCGGAAAACGCCTGAACGACGTACCAGCGCTTTTTAGGGGCTTCAGACATCTCAGAACCTCAGGCCAGTGATAAAGGATACCAGGCGAACCAGAATACCATCCAGTCCCCACAGGATCAGTGACATTACAGCGGTAACCGCCGCTACGATCAGCGTGGTGTGCAATGTTTCCTGGCGAGTCGGCCAAATTACCTTACGGACTTCGGTACGCGCTTCGCGAGCAAAAGCGACAGTCGCTTTGCCTTTCGTCGTCAACAGCGCGACACCACCCGCTGCAGCAATCAGAATTACCACTGCAAGCGCGCGTAGCGGCAGCATCATGTCACGATAAAGGTAGTTGCCGACAATCGCTACGATCAGCAGAACGGCTACTACTACCCATTTCATCGCTTCCAGGCCGCGCCCGCTCCCTTGAGCTTCGGTATTCGCACTCATAAACCAACCTGTCAGAAGTATTCTACAAACATTTTCACCCCGCGATTGCGAGGCAAACCAAATCGAAATGCTAATTCGCTTTTCGAATTATACGCTCTCTGCAGAGCCTGTCTCAGCAATGATTATGACAAAAA
This sequence comes from Enterobacter sp. NFIX58, assembly GCF_900110475.1. Taxonomy (NCBI): domain Bacteria; kingdom Pseudomonadati; phylum Pseudomonadota; class Gammaproteobacteria; order Enterobacterales; family Enterobacteriaceae; genus Enterobacter; species Enterobacter sp. NFIX58. Next base: position 29,125 of record NZ_FODW01000013.1, read on the forward strand.
TAATCACTGATGAGCCAGGTTCTGACGTGAAAGCGTGCAAAAAGGGCATCAAATGATGCCCTTTTATTGCGCATTGCGTCAAATGTTATCAGCAATTAGCCGAGAACTTTAGCAACCACGCCCGCGCCAACGGTACGGCCACCTTCACGGATTGCGAAACGCAGACCGTCGTCCATCGCGATTGGGTGGATCAGCGTCACAACCATCTTGATGTTGTCGCCTGGCATTACCATCTCAACGCCTTCTGGCAGTTCGATGGTACCGGTCACGTCAGTAGTACGGAAGTAGAACTGTGGACGGTAGCCTTTGAAGAACGGAGTATGACGGCCGCCTTCGTCTTTGGACAGGATGTACACTTCAGATTCGAACTTGGTGTGTGGCTTGATTGAGCCTGGCTTAGCCAGAACCTGACCACGTTCGATTTCTTCACGTTTGATACCACGCAGCAGAACACCAACGTTCTCACCAGCACGGCCTTCGTCCAGCAGTTTGCGGAACATTTCAACGCCAGTACAGGTAGACTTCGCAGTCTCTTTGA
>NZ_FODW01000012.1:0-39240 GCF_900110475.1 Enterobacter sp. NFIX58
ACAGTGAAAATAAGGAAGGTACAAATGACGCGTAACTACTTGATATGACTGGTGCCGATAATAGGAGTCGAACCTACGACCTTCGCATTACGAATTATAAGAACTACCTTTTAACTCAATAACATACCCTGCCAACACTGCGCTCACACGTCCCATCTTCGAAAAACATGCAAAGCCTTGCAAACCGATGCAAAGCTTTGTGTGTCCCATTTCTGTCTCACATCACCGGACAATCATCAAACTCGCCAGATCGTGCATCGTTGATGGTGTAGGTGATCACCCCGAATACTGGCCGAGAAGTATCCGACACCTCATCCTTCGAGGGTAATGGCTCCCTTACTCCATTTTCAGGGTTTTCTAGACAAGGATGCGGCAGCGTCCTGTAACGCATGATCCTGAACTCACCATCAATAGCACACACAAGCAGAGAACCGTCCTTCGGCGTCAGCGACGAGTCAACGATAAGCATTGCGCCCTTCATTATGCCAGCGCGCAGGTATGTAGAGCCCGCTACCATCATGTAAGTGGCCGAAGGATGAGCGATAAAACGCTTGTCGAGTGATATGCGTTCTTCAACATAGTCTTGCGCTGGACTCGGGAATCCCATGATGCACCTCCGATAGTTACTGTATATGCATACAGTATTATTGATCGGCGCTATCGATCAATACGCAACCAGAAAATTTATCCATGGATTTTGGCGGAGGCAGGCTGTGCACTCGTTGATGATTGGGAAATGTGCATGATTCTATGCTAAAGTTCGTCAACTTAACGCCTGATGGATGGCGGACAACCTTTGTGGAAGGTATTTATGGGTCCAACTAGAGAAGAAGAGCTCAGGATTATGGGTGGCTACCTCATAAATGAGAAACATTTTGAGGGAACATCTTTAGCACTTAGGCAGTATGCCGATGGTTTAAAAACTGGTGAAGTAGTAGAAGGTGGAACAATGAACCAGACAACACCACAGTATAAGATCAACCGGCTCTATGACGATATCTGTGAGCTTGCAGAGAATGCCGAGGGTGATTATCCAGGTAGGAAAGATATCGCACTGGTGCTTTGCAAGCACGTAACATGGAGTGATGAGAGCGAGAAATTGCCTATCCCATACCACGTTTACGACCAGCACCAGATTGCGATTGAGGCCATCATCAAGGCCGAAGGGACCATGAAAAGGAAAAAAGAGAACATCAAAATTCTTCTTGATGAATCTCTAAAATACTCACATCCCCCTTTCTTTTTTAACAGATAAAAAAAGGGAGCGGATGCTCCCTTTTGCTTTCTTACTGTCTCGACATGAGATTTATAGAGAAGATGTAGGTCCCTGTTGGGATTGATGCTGAACCTGTTACTTCAAACTTAGCGCCTGTTGCGCTGCTGGATGATCTGTTATAAGAACATGACATCAGCAATGTTGTAGGTCCGCCAAGTGGGGCGCAAAAACCAATATCAGGCGCAGATGGGAAAACTCCGGAAGGAATTGGTACGGTGAATCCTTGCTGATTGCCTGCCACTGTCACTGAAAGTGAATATGATGCGGTAAACTGAATCGGTGTGATTTGGTGTCCACTACCTGAATAGACTACCGTGTTTGCACATTGTGTATATTTGTTAACACCTAAAGTATGAAGATTTCCATATAGCCGAATGGGGTATGTAACCTGATAGAAAACGTTATTCCCAATATTCCATGAGTCAGCATTAACGTCTACGCCTGAATCAAGGCCAAGGAAAGTGCATCCACTAACATTTCCATGATATGACGTCGCAGAAACAATACCCGCTACAGTGTATGTAGATGTTCCCCTTTGCATTGAGATGGCACATCCGGTTGCAGAGAATGCATCGCAGCCATTCAACTCAATAACAGAGCCTGTATAGCCAGTTGCAGATGACTGGAACAGATCGCAAGCTGTAAACTTAGCCTTGAACACATTGCTAAGTGATACGCATTTTATTCGAGCTTCAATGTGCGAATTTAGATAGAAGAAGTCTGGGTTCTTATGTGTCGCATTACCCTGAACTCTTATCCCTGTCGCCACCTGAACAATTTCACTGTTGCAGATTTCAAAACCCTCATGCCACCCAAATACATCTATACCAACACCTGCAGCGATAATAGTTAGCTTATCAATGAAGAATGAAATCAATCCTAACGAATCGCCGCTATCATTGCTAAGCCTGAATCCATAACGCATTGTGTATGGGTCTGCTGTAGTTGATGCTGTTTCTAATGGGTTGCCATGAAGTTGAACGGTTGAAACTCTAAGCCCATTGCAGTTCCTGAGGTCTATAGCACCAGCCCAGCAACGACCAGCGTCAGTTTTGGAATAGACGCGAAATCTTTCAAAAATAGCCTGTGGAGAGTTGCTGGTCATTTCTTTCCATGACGCAGAAACCGCACTACCTCCCGAGCCTGCCCCCCTGTTAATTGAAATATCCATTATCTGAAGGCAATTTATCAGTAATGGGTCGGTGGATGGGGCGTTATTAACTGTGTTACTTGTGAATGTTATCCCATTTTTCCCAGGAGTGATTTGTTCAATGCGCGTAGCGTACATGCCGTCACCAACAATCATAACTGGCATATTAGAAATACGAAGTTCGTCAGTCCATACCCATGCGCCTTTCGGAAAATACAGGCGACCACCTGCAGGAGCCAAAGAGTTTGCTGCTGCCTGAGAAGCCGCCCAGTCAATGGATTGACTCAATGATGTGACAAATGGATATACAGCCTGCGCATCAGTAAGGGTGGAGAACTTCTCTGACAAAGGGTGCGTGTTTCCATCAGCAATTCCACCAAAATCCTTAGCGCTTACAGTGTCTATATTTTTGTCATGTTGCGTTCTGCCAACTGCCCCAGTAAATGGTTGCTTCACGCCAACAAGAGCATCCCCAAGGGTTGGGTCTGTTGTGTTAGCTAGCTGGGCTTTGAACTGATCAGGGTCATACTTAAGAATGTTTGGGTAATAGAACTGCTGCACTCCATAGGCATCATAAACAGCCATAGAGTGGCCTTGTACAGTTACGAATTTAGCAATCTGCCCGCTATATACTGGGTATCCACCGGCATTAATTTTCAGTGGCTGAGACACAGGAACAAGAGTTCCATCTTCATTATCCAGATAAACCTGAACCTGGTTTGCAGGTACAGTTGGGTCTGTATCTATCTGCCCTACATAAATAGAACCGTCTGCGGCTGCTTTAAATGACCTTGCCAGCGTGAAAAGCTGATTAGGCATGCTTACCACAACATTCGCGGTGATATCTGACATTTACTTTGCTCCGGGCGCAGCAGAGCCGCACAAGATAAAACTTGCGCAGCGTTGCGTTATGGTCGGTTATAATTGATTAAAAGAGAGGAGGATTTATGGAACGTGATTTACTGAACTTTGCTTTCTTAATCTTCGGCCTTGTGGTGGGTAAGCTTTTATTCGCTTAAGGCTTCAGATTTCGCACCCTGAGCGAATGAGTTAACCACACGCTCGACATCAGATAACGCTTTCTCAAAGGCTGTAGAGCCTCTTGGAGTGTTGGCAAGGCGAAGCATTGCATTACGCGCTGGCTCGCTCTCATACATCCTTGCAAGCAAACCATAACCACCACCTACCCCTAATAACGCCGGGTTAGTTACAGTCCCAATGCCCATAATAAACGGAATAGCCTGCTGTCCAGTTGGTGTTGTAACTCCAGCCTGCCCCGCTCTCTTCGTTGACTCAAGGTAGTTCTTAAGCCCTTTCAGATATGCAGCATCACGGCCTTTGAATGCAATTCCTGTCTGGTTAGACATTAGGTTAACTTGCCTGAGGAATTGATCAGGTGACCCACCTGATTTCTCCATAGCCTTGCCGATGATTCCGTTACGCATCTGAGCGCGGCCAATCTGTCCGACAGAGTTATACAGGTTCTGAACTTCTGACTTGTTCTTACTGAAAAGCATGTTGTTGACAACTTCAGGTGTCAGATCGCCTTTCATAAGAACATTCTTCAGGCGAGTGTTTTGAAGTTTATTAGCCTCGTCAGCGTAGATGGCATTTGCTTGCTTGTACCTTCGCAGTGTGTCATCTCCAAGATTCTTTCCTATGGCACTGTCTATGTCGCCAGTCATGGCGCTATAGACGCGATTAACTGCAGCCTCGGACCGATTTGGAAGAATTGTTCTCTCTCCTTTAACATCTTGCCTGAACTGACTTCTTAGTCCGCTTAACTGCTGAAAGTCCATAATCATCGGCCCATTTGCGCTTGAGTTTCTGGTTAGCTCGTCGCGATATGCCTGAAGTTTTGAGATGGTGTCGTTATCTGCCACGTTGCCAAGCTTCTGCAGGTCAGATATTTCTGTGTCTATTTGCCTGATCGCTCTTGACGGCTGGATATTTATTCCTGTCATCGCACTCTGCAGTTGCTCTAGCCTGTTTCCTGCAGCACGCTTGATGCCAGAAGCTTTTGATTTCAGGCTGCCAACCACAATAGAAGGATCGTATTCACCAAATCTAGACGCAAACTCATCTACTAACTGGCTCCTAGCCTCCTGCTGATTTGCTCGCATAGAACTTGTTCCAGCGAATGGGATGTTTTCAGCGGTGGTTTGAGCCATGCGTCCGACGCGAGAATTTGGCTGCAGAACATCGGTAGTATGCAAAGGTACATCAGCTGAATTGGCAAATCGGATCGCCTGCTGTGCCTCAGGTGAGATGGCGCCTTTTACCCCGCGATATGCAGCGCCAGCAACGCGACCTAGCTGATTTATTGCCCCACCCAATACAACGCCAGTACCAAGGTCTGTGGCTAGTGCTGATGGGTCATTCTGCTCGCTATTTGCAGCCATTGACCCAGCGGTATTTTCTGCCAACAGGCGAGATGCTCCCTGAGCAACTCTTCCTGAAACTCCAGCAGGTATAGATGATGCAACTTGTGCACCGCTACCCAATACCTGAGGAGCCAAGCGCTCAGCTAATGCAGCTGCTTTAGAAACGCCGCCACCTAATCCTACTGGTGCAAGATAGGGGATTGCTTCGGCGAAAATCTTACCTTCTGTTGTCTGTGGAGTTAGAGCCCCCTGCTGAAGACCTAAATCCTGAGTCAGTCCCTCGGTGGTTACGCGCGGTGCTGGTTGGTATGTACCATCGCCTAAGCCAAGCTTATTTCCAGCCCAAGCCCCAGCACTTGCTACAGCATCCGCCATTGATGCAGGGATGTTTGCAATGTTAATGCCAGCCTGAAGTAATCCTCGACCTGTTTCTGCTGCTGCATTTCCAAGGTCAGACAGGAAACCGCCTTGTTCTTGTGGCTGTGATTCCTGCCGCGGTTGTTGTGCTTGCTGAGGTTCGGATGAAGGAACTGGATATGCAGCATAGAAAGCCTGTTTAGCCTGCTCTGCATTGCTGCCAGCCTGAGGAGCAACCACCTCATTGAAGTATTGCTCCTGTGCCTGCGCTTTTTGCTCTGGTGCCAATGCCTGATACTGTTGCGAGGCAATAACGTCTTTCCATGCCTTAGCCATTAGTCACCCCATAGTGAAGAGAAGCCTGAGCTTTGCTGTGATTGCTGTGCTGGTTGAGATTGTTGTGCTGGCCGTGAAGGCTGTGACTGAGTGCCGCGATTACCTACGTCCACGCTGTACTGCTGGTTGTAGTTGTCGGTGTATTGCTGTATGTCGCGGAGTGATTGCTGAAGCGCATCAGGGCTAGAGTAGTCAATCTGAGGCATACTCTGGAAGTACATCTTTGCCTCGGGTACGGTATTTATTCCGCTAGCCCCCATATCTTTTGCTGCTGCAATACCCTGATTTTGCATTCGTCCTTGAATTCTCTGGGCGGCATTAAACAGTTGACGTTGCTCTTTCCCTGCCAATCTGCTTCTTATGTCAGCAGTGATAGCTGGGGTACCAGAACTTCCAGTAATCCCGGTTAAAAAACCTAGAGAGTCTGTGCTGGCGTTTTGAATGGCCTCAATGTCCTTTTTCATAGCATAGTTTTGAGCTGAAGCTGCCGATGTTGCAGGAGCTGCAATCGCACTTGCCGGAACGCGAACCATGTTTCCGTTGTCGTCTATGCCTTCATAGAATGCATTGGCGCCAGCACCGTGGAGTTTCCCGCCAACGTTTACTGTTCTCCCATCAGATAACTGAACAACTCGCTTGCCATCGCTGCCAACGGTCTTGGCGTTTGCCCTCTCCATTGCCATGTCCTGACCGCGACGCGCTGTCGCCGCTGAGATGTCCTGTCCTCGCGCAGTAATATCTTGTCCTCGACGCTGCAATGACTCTCCAGCCTGATTGCTGCGGATGGTTTCGTTGAGCTTGTCGCGATTCAGTGCCTGCCCAACAATCTTGTCCTGAGCATTGAAGTAATCAACCGGGCCAAGCGCTGCCATGCCAAGATGGTCAACAAACTCACCGAACTGCTGTGGGTTCTGCTGGTATGTCTGCGCTACGTCAGCAGGATTGAGTCCGACGCGCTGGAGCTCCGCCGCGTTATTCTGCAGCCATGCGCCCATTGCCTCTGGAGAGGTAGCGGCAAGTCTCGCAGCTGCAGCCAGGTTACCAACTGTATTGCGCTGGTCTTCATCAACAAACTTCATACCATTACGCACAGCATCAACCTGGTCTGGGAATTGTGCTGCAAGTTGACGCATAGCATTGCGATCACCAGATGCATATGCCTGACCGTAAGCCTGCTGGAATTGCTGTTTACGCTGAGCCTGATCTTGTTGTTTGTACATATCCATCACAGAACCAATGCCCTGCAATGCCTGCAATCCCAAGTTGTTACGCCCAGAGCGCTGGTCTTCGTTATTCTGGCGAATATACGCCAGAGCAGCGTTCGCGTCGCTGGCTTGAGGGGCGTTCGTATTCACTCCACCAAGACTTGCAAGCAACCCGCCCGGGTTACCTGACTGCTGCCATGTAGCCATGATTTCCCCTTAGAAAAGTGAACCCAGCGCACCTATGCCTGCGCCAATTGCTGTTCCCCAACCAGGCATTATTGCAGTACCCGCTGCTGCGCCTGCAGCTGCTCCTTGAAGTGCTCCTCCAAGTTTTGACTGCTTATTTCCTCCTGCAGCAGCGGCGTTTGCTTGCTGCTGGTATAGCTGGCTCGCGTTGTTAGCGTAGTTTTGCCCTGCGGTTGCCTGCCCTGTTAACGCACCAAGACCGATATTTGCCAGGTTCTGGTAGTTGTTCATCTGGCCAGATAGCCAGCTTTGTCCGAGGGTAGGTGCAATTGTTGCAAGAGAGTTAGTTGTGGCGGTGGAACCCAGACCACCAGTAGCTTCTGCTGAGTTCAGAGCATTATATCGAAGCTGACCGGCCATATCTTTGTACTGCTGAGAGTTGTAATAATCGTTTAACGCTGACTGCTGTCCCTGCAGCGTGGACAGGCCCTGCAATTGTGATATGTACTGCTGCGCAAGTGGCGTAAACGGCGCAAGGTTCTGCATATTCGTTTGCCACATTTCTCGCTGCAGTGCGATGCCTTTTTTGGTGGCGTCAGCCTGTGCGCCAGCGCCACCATCACCACCCTTTTGATAAACTGCCTTATTGAGGTGCTTATTGGCGATCTGATGAATTAGCATTTAATAGCTCCTCATATTTAGAGCGAGGTAGTTGATATAGGGTGACTCCGACAGGCTTTCCGTTACTCATATATGCATCGTCGAGATGACCGATGCGTGAAGCACCAAGAAGGCGAATCAGAGCGCGTCCATATTTAGTTGTGTCTGGTACCATGGTGACGCTGTTCAGGAATGGAGAATTATCAAGAAGCCATTTGCAGAATAACCTGTGTCCATTGAGGGCGTATTCACCGCGAAAACCAGGTGAGTAGATGGCGTGACACTCAACTACGCTGTGCCAGAAGTTACGCACTTCATGAACACCAGCTAGCAGAACACCCTCATAAATTCCGAGATAGACCGCATCAGGCTTGATGAAGTATTTATCCCCGCCATCTACTATGTTTCCTGTGTTATCTGGATTGTTTAGGAATTCTGCAAGCTTCACCGGATTATCGATGAGCTTTATCTGCATTAGTTAATCAACCCATGAGCTCTGAGCACATATTCAACAGCAGCCAGTCTCTGCCTGGTCAGGACAAGCGCATCACGCATCGCATACTGCTCTGATACTGTGTATGTTGTTGAGATTGTCGGGTACAGGCTTGAGTCAAACGCCCCGAGATAACCTGGGCCAGTTGATGCAGTCCACCCCGTCTGCCTGCTTGTTACGACTTGTGCACCGTTCACCTTGTAGGATGTTGAGGTATTAACACTTCCTGCTACCTGCAATTTGTCCGAGGTGGGTGAAGGGATATTTCCCACCAGGAGAGAGCCGCCTGTTGACTGCACCACCTGATTTGATGACACTGACTTAGAAACGTAATCACCCTGAATAGTGGTTATGTTTCCTTCTGCAGTTGTTACCCTGGTGGTTAAACTGGCCAGGTTTGTCTGAAGGGTTGTGATGTTACCTTCAGCAGTTGTCACCCTGATGGTGAGAGCGCTTATGGCTGATGTGTTGGAGGTTATGCGAATCTCATGGTCGTCAACTTCTACCTTTAGATTCGTTATTCTTGTTTCGTGGTCTGCGAGCGTTACGTCCTGCTCATCATTCTTAACCTGTGCATCATATGCCCCCTGCCCGGCCTCATTTGCCTTTCCAGCTACGTTTGTAAAATCCAGAGCCTGAGACAATATGTATTGCTCATATGCAGGGCTGTATCCTTTTGGGAGAGAAGATGCGTTAAGACTGATGGCTCTGACTATCACAGGTGTTTTTAGTGAGTCATCTGCCATTATTCAAGCCTCACCTGACATCCGGACAAAGTCACCGGTGAACTGGTTACTATCCTTACTTTGAATCCAATGTTTTTTCTTATACGCCCAATCCTTTTCCAGATAGCTCGCTTGTCATAAACGAATGGAGCATTCCAGGGGATCATCTGCTCTCTTCCATAGTTGACGCCATCAGTGGTGGCAGATATGAACATTTTTTCTGCTATCTGCTCGACACCAGTCGATGACTCAAGCTCAAAGTCAAACACTCTCGCGTTGTCAGCCTTGAACAGTGGGGTGAAGAGTAAGTGCTCCTGATGATCACCATACTGACTTGATGAATCGAACTTCATCGTGCCGATGTATGGGCTCAACTTATCGCCACAGGTTATTGCGTTTCCTTCATACATCAGGTCAATTGCCCTGTAAGCATCGCCGTACAGCCCTGTTTTCAGGATTGACCACTGTGGAGAGCCCTGGCTAGCTGCGCCGTCATAGACAAGCACATGCTGAGGAAGATGTATGATCAGCAATTCATGAGCGTCAAAGCGAATAGACTCCATCACCACGGTGGCGAGGTCATCTGCGGAATATGACCTGATTATCTTCTCAATGCTTGCTGTAGCGATTGAAGAGGCTCTTCCTGAGTCGATGATGTAAACAGACGGTGCGCCTGTGGCAGGGTTGCTGATGATTGCGTATGCATCCATGTAGATGCACTTGCAATGCGTTCCTGCGATACCTTTTGGAACCATGTAAGCAGGGTTAGCTACGTATATCGCCGAGCCCTGAGTGCTAGTTCCAGTAAGGGTAAAATACTCAATCGTTGTTGCGCCAAAGCAGAGGATGTAATCGCGCCATGAACCCATCCCAATGATGCCATCTGGTTGAGACTCTGCGCGATATTCGGCTGCGTATCTGTCAGGATGAGATTCGTCCTCAAGGTCTGAAATAAACCATGAGTCTGTACCTGCCTTGCTCCACGCATAACGACCTCTAAGTCTGGTGATGTCTCTTGCCTGACCAAGGTCATATTGCGTATAGCCACTGCTTACAGGCCAGTTGTCTATAGTCTTGAGTTCTCCATCATATCGATACTCAAATACTATCCCTGAGTGGCATACAGCCTGTGATGTTCGGCCGTGAGCCATTGATACGCGCCCATTGCCAGAAACATCGCCGACCTCTGCATCACCTTTATAAAGCTTGTTGCCTGCTACCCGATAAACTTCATTTTGCGCAGTGTTGTACTCCGCACCTCTGGAAGTGCCATCAACATCAATCTTCTTGGCTATTCCTGGGAATGAACGTAAATACCCGCTACTGTTAAGAACATCTTTCGGCGTTGCCAGCATGTTCACTGGCAGGAAATCAATGTAATCGGCATTGGTGAAGTCTTTGCCGACTCCCTTCATTAACGGCAATTGCTGAATCGGCATTTACTCACCTATGGATTTGGTACATCACCGTCAATCGGCGGCAGGTCGCCAGGGTAATAACGATCAGATGTGAACACGTCGTATTTGTTGCCCTGACCAACAGGGAAGTCACCGCGGCGGCGCATTGATGGAACAACAAGGGTGTCTGTCAGAAGTGCGTCATATGAGCGCTGAGCGTTAGTCAGTACGCTTGCTGATGGCTCAAGATTGTAGTCTGACAGGATACGCAGCATTAGCTGATAACCAACAGCCTGCATGTATTTGCGCGGCAATCCTGAGTCATCGTCAGGATGCGGCTCTTCTCCATCAGCAGAGAACAAATAGCCAATTTCACCAGGATTAATCTGCCACTCGTACATCATATTTTCGAGGTCCTGAATGGCATCCTCGACAGACTGTGGCTCAACATCAGTCAGGGTGGCATTTGATGCAATCGCTGGCTTACGCAGTGCAAAGAGTACGATTTCACCCTTTGTTAGAGTCGTCGCCATTGTCTGCCGCCTTACGTCCGCGTTTGGTTGCTGGCTTCAGGTCATCAACTGATGCGACAAAGCCAAGCTTTTCGTAAATCGGGAAATCTTTCTCTACGATAACGGCCTGAACATGACCTGCTTCGTTATCTGCGGTAAGGAATACGCTCATACGATCCATATCGTCTCCTCAAAAATAAAGGGGCCGAAGCCCCTTGTGATTACGGATTGCCGAAGAACTGTCCGCCCATGTGTGGGTTGAAGCACACGTAGGCAGGTAGCAAGTCGAAACGCATTTTCTGCACGTTTGCGTCACCGTCTGCGTATTTGTGTACGCGGATAGAGAAGCCTTCGTAGGTAGCCACTGCTGAGTCGATGCTGTTCAGTTTTGGCAGAGGAATGGTGCCGAGACCGCAGAAGAATTTGTTGTAGAACAGATTCGGCTTCATGGTCTGGCTTGCAGTACCAATCACGGTCACTGCATCACCAGCAGTTACAGCGCGGCTTACTGCGTTGTACTGTGGGTTGGTAGTGTCGTAAATCGGAACACCTGACAGCGTAACAGTAACCAGGCCGCCTGCAGTGGAGTTAGCGTCAGCCAGAACCGTGGCGGTGAAGCTAATAGGCGTAGAGCCGTTATACAGCGCCTGCTTGCTCTGCTGCTGCAGCCAGTATGTGTTGGTGAACTTAATCTGATCGCCTGCTTTCAGGAAGCCAGTGATAGATGCTGTTGCGCCAGCAAGTGTTACAGTGAACTGATAGGTATCTTTCACTGCGTTGTAGGTAACGGTAGGTGTAGCAGATACGGTCAGAGTGCCGCCAAATGCGCCCTGGGTACGAGATGCCAGACCGTTCGACATTAGCGCACGGATGCCGCCGAAGTTAGACGCAATCTGAGCCTGTTCCCATGCAGTGCGCACCAGTTGGTCAGATGCGTGCAGACCGGACTGAGCATCCGCCAGGCGCTGTGCAGACCATGGGTCCATTACCGCGTAGTTCTCACCTTCTTCAACACCCAGATCCTTCAGGAAGGATGCTGTCTGAGCAACATCTGACCATTTGTTGATTGGAGTGTTTGGGCTACCCAGTGACAGAGCGCCGTTGTTCATCATGAACTTAGCAAGTTCGGTCTCCAGGTCGGTGACGATTCGCTGGCGCACAGGAGCCAGGATTTCGTCCAACTGGTTCAGCTTGATGGCCTCTTCCAGCTGACCGTATTCAACCGCTACGGTGATGTAGTTACCGACTTTACCAGTGGCTTTACCGGAGATCAGGTTGTTCTTGGCCTGTCCTGAGATATCACCGGTGGCAGTACGCAGAGATGCGAACTGATGTGGGCGTTTGAAGCTTACGCTATCACCGGTGCTGGAGTTGATTTCACCTGCCAGAAGCTGGCGGTCGACGGTTTTAGCGAGAACCAGGTCGGACATAAAGCCCGGCAGGAATTTTTTCAGAACAATTTGACTGACGTTACTGTTGAGATCGTTAGTAGCCATTTAGCAGTTTCCTTTATTCGATTTTTGCGCCGGGGCAGAGTTTGTTGAAGTCGTCTTGTTTCGCATCAGCGCCGCCACCACGAACTTCCGGCTCTGGTTTGATGGCTTTCTTTGGCTTCGGTGCAAGGCTTACTTGCTTGCTAATCTGGCCTAAGAGGAATGCTGCGCGAATTGGGTCTGTCTCAGCGGCTACACGCTGGCGTAGTTGTGGGTTCTTACCGAGTGCATAGGCGATCAGCTCTGAACCCTCGTCTGCTGCATGAATAATGATTTCCTGCTGAATTGGCTTGAGCTCGCTAAGAACGATGCTTTCCATCTCCTGGTAATCTTTCACCGGGAGCTTTGCTGCTCGTTGCCTATGAGCTTCTACTCGCTGCTGGAAACGCTGCTGATATTCCTGCTGCTGACGTTCCTGTTGCTGCTTTTGCTGTTCGGCACGGCTCTTTTTCTCATGCCAGTCAGTCATTGCCTGTTCAAACGCTGCCTCGTCGTATTCACACGACTCAAGAGTCGGCTTAGGCGGGATAGCGTCTGTTTGCTGCTGTGGTTGCTGCTCCGCTGGCCTGGATTGAACCTGCTCAAGCTGGCGACGCAGTTCCCGTAACTCTTTATCTTTCTCGCGGTTGTTCTTGCGTAAATCCTTAACCCACTGAGGCGCAGGCTGACCATCAACGTGATCGTCATCCTCTTCCGTCAGGGGAATTTCTTCATCACCGACGCGCAGGGAATATTCTTCCGGCTGCTCTTCGGCCTGTTCACTCTCGGTCTCCGCTTTCGCTTCAGATTCCTGGACTTGCTCCTCAGGTTTCGGTTGCTCAGCGGTTACTTCTTCGGCTGATTCCTGTTTTTCAGACAGATCAATAACCTGACCGTCGATGATCAGTTCGCTCTCCATTGATTACTCCTGCTTAGCTCGGCATTGAGTCTGCCGGTGACTGTGGTGATGTAGGGATTTGTGATTGTTGCGATTGAAGGACTTCATTCAGGAGCTTGATAGCATCCATGACGCCCTGCTTGTTGATGTGTTCTGCCTGAGAAAGCTTGTAAACAACGTTAGCCTGACTTTCCTGTGCATCCTGCTGCGCAGTAAACGCTTTGATGAGCGTGTTGCGCGTTTCGTTGTCTGCTTTCTTCTCTTCGGCTTGTGCCGCAACCAGATTAGCCTGTGCAATGAGCATTTCAGGGTTAGGCTGGTTGGCTGCCGCCTGCTGCGCCTGCATGACAATCTGTTGCTCTTTGGCGTTGCGAGGCTTAACTACTCCCGCAGTAAGCAATTTGTTGCGGTTGTATTCCTTGTAATCATCCAGCCCTTCTCCATCCATGTTGTCCATTATCAGACCGCGAATGATTCCCGCTTCGGGGTCTTGCGGTAGCATGGTATTAAGGACGCTTGTAAGGGCAGCAACTGTTGCATCTCGCCGCGCTGTGTAGCTTGGTCCAACATCGACAGTGACATCGTAACGTCCTGTAGAAAGGTCATTCAGCGCAACAACTCGGCCTGTCTGACGATCGACTACCTGCGCATTCATCAGAGCGATGTCGTCAGTGCCATCCTCGTTGACGACGCGAACCTCACGGTCTGAACCGTATACCTCGCGAGCCATCGACAACCAGACCTCGCCTGCACGCTTCAGGCTCTTAGCCATGTTATCCAGGTAGATGAACGATGCCATATCAGCTCGGTTCATCAGGTTGTTAACGGTTTCCTGCGCAACGTTACTAGGCATCTGCTGCATTGCCTGGCTGCCACCGGTGACTTCCTGAATGTCTGCGCTGGTCTGCTGCAGTAATGCCGCCAGAGCCTGGTTCATGACTGCTGGCTGCGTGTAACCTGCTGGCGTTGCACCTGCGATGATGTTTCCGGACTTGTCCTTCACTTCACGCAATGGCAGGAAAGAAGGACGTTTCTTATTGCGAGCCTCCCAGTGCTTCTCAAGGCCTCGTATCTGCTCCATGCCAACGATAGGGATCTGTCCGGGGTCTTGTGCAGCTGTGTCAGCCAACATCGAAACCTGAAGGTTGTAGAGGCGCTGTGGGTCCATCGCTTTTGCAATGTGACCCTCTACTCGCTCAATATCGTCAATGAACCAGCGCTTTCCATACACAGGGATGAGCGGGATATGCTCACCGGGAATGCGGCGCGGCTTCTCAAGGAAGTTCTGACCGTCAACCACTGAGACATAGACCCTGCGACGCTTAACAGAGCGACGCGCAACCTCTTCGAAGCCTGCGATAGCCAGCTCATCCTGAATGTCTTCAATCTGGTCACTGTCGTAGGTGGCAATCTCACCAGTTAGCGGCTGTCGATAACTGATTACGTCGACTGACTCCTTGCGCACTTCGTAGTATTTCGCGATGTACACAACTTCAGGCTCGAACCAGTCATACTCCCAGCTTGTCATTGTCGTTACATCGAGCGATGACGGAGGAGTCTTGCCATACTCTGCCTCGTACTTCTCAGGTGAGAGTGAGTACATGCAGAACGCCCACATAGCGTCTGACTTGTCGTACTTTTTAGCGTCAGGGTCGAACCACACAGAGCGTGATGGGTCGTAGATTGGCTCGATAGCGATGCGTTGGCGCTCGTCCATCGGGTCATACTCGTTGACCAACATCGACGTTAAACGGAAGCAGCCAAAGCCACCGGTAGCCGCATCATCAAATGCGTTATCACAAGCTTCACCACCGTCAGTCTCTTCGTAGTCAGCTCGGAACAGGCCATTCAGCTTGTTAGCTAACTCTTCGCTGGCCTCTTTGTCGCCAGGGCGAAACTTCACAGTGATGCGGTTGTTGCGATACTCGGCAATGATGCGGTTAAGCTCGGTCGCTACTTTGTTAATCTCAAACTTCGGATACTTCTCGAACTGGTCATCAAGCTTGGTTCCCGCTGCTGTTGCCCCTTCCCATTGACCGCCAGGGACACGAGCGAATCGCGTAGCCTCAATGCACTTTTCGCGCACGTCTTGCTGCGGCGTATAGGCGCGGTCAAACCTGAGCATGACGCGCTCATGTTTTTTCTCTAATGTCTCTGCCATTTTTACCAACCGGAGGATGAGGGAACGTAGATGTCCGTTTCTTCTGGAGCTAATGCCGGGCAGTGCATGCACATCATCAGTGCGTCTGCCAGGTTAGGGGATGGAATTCCAAGCTTCTGCTTCATGTCTACTTTGGTCATGAGCTCAAGCTTGCCGTTACCGTTGAATTTTCGTTGTATCTGTGTGAGTTCTGCGAAGAGCTTTTCAAGCATCTTCTCGCCGATAGACTCTTTGTCGAAGCTCAGCATTTCGTCAGGGTCAGCATATTCTCCATGCTCAACTGCGCGATATGTCAGATAAAGCCTGTCAGCCAGCGTGTAATAGAACTGCGCTCGCTTATTGCGGAACACATCACCGATGGTACGGATGTTGTCGCCCTGCACCACTTCATCAGCCCATGCTCCGGCCTGATATGGCGCATCTTCATCGAATGGCGATTCACTCCCCTTAAACATCGTCACAGTGACTTTCTTGCCACTGAATGAATCGGTTATCTGCCGACGCAGCCCAGCGCCCAATCCGTCACCGTCAAAAAGGAAGTGATCTGCATTGTCACCAATAGCCAAATCAGCAGCCCAGTCAGCACCTTCATTGACATCCATCAACGTGCCTTCAGCTATTCGCTTAACCACTGAACCGTGACGCATTGCATAGCCTTTGGCATCCGGGCCTGTGTCTGATGGGTCATGAGCTGCGATAACTGCGCCTCTCGCTTTCCACCCAAGGCGCCTGTGCGCATCTGTGGCTGCTTCCAGCCATTCACGACTGATGATTGCCATATCACTTGCGCTTACCGGCTCACCTAGCCAGATGTGACGATAGAGGGTTGGATTTCGGCGCTTGCACTCCTCCATCTCCAGGCGAAGAACCTCAGGGAAGTGCGGGTTATCTGTGTAGTTAACCGTAAGCAGGCAGATATCATCAGGGTGGTCGACAACAAAGCGCTGATATGTATCGTCCAGGATGTTCTTCGGGTTGAAACTCACCCATATCTCAGAATGCGGCTTACGAATTGTTGGGATGAGGATATCCCATGATTCCTTCGTAACCGCCTCGGCTTCTTCTACCCAGCATATATCAATGCCTTCAAGGGATTTAATCTTAGTAGGGTTGTTCTTGATGCCGTAGAACATGAACTCGGCGTTAGTGCCAAGATGTCGAATCATAGAGCGCTGTATTTCGAACTCAGCCGCATAGCCTTCGCGCTCTATGGTGTCCTCAAGCAGTCTGATTACCGAGTCACTGATACTGTTCTGTAGCTCACGAGCACAAAGGATTCTCACTGACTGACGCCTGGCCGCTTCAATTAGCAATCGTGCTATTGCCCATGACTTACCACTACCTCGACCGCCTTTGGCGACTTTGTAGCGATGCGCCTCGATGAACGGTTGGAAGATAGGGTTAATAGTTGTCATTTTCCGAATAGCGTACTCATAGGTGATGTTTCAATCAGGATAGCACCGCCGTCTTTACCAACGAGTTCGTTGGTGACCTTGTCGCCATACTTACGAGGATTCATTCGAGCTAACGCCCATTTACGGGTATCAACTCGAAGCCTTGCCTTTGCCACCTCGGCAGAATCAGGTATGACGTCATCAGCAATGACGAACATATCTTCAAATATCGCGTCAGCCCTAGCCTCAGTAGCTTTTGCGTACTTGTCGCGAAACTCTTCATGAGCTGCAAGCCAGCGGAATACGGTCGACTTGTCGGGCATGTCCTGTTTCTTACATACCTTGAGCAAACTTTCACCGGAGGCAATCAGCGCACATATTTCGTCTGCCACCTCCGATGTATATTCAGAGGGGCGACCGATTTTATTTTCTTCGCCCATATCTCATTACGCCTTAGTGAATGCTTGTGCGTACTCTACTGTGCGACCCGGCCCCATCTGAATAACGCTCATGTCACCCAAAGGAAGGAAGCCGGCAGTAATCTTCGCGTTGCATTTGATTGTGAAGTCAGCACGATCCTGGCTTACTACGATGTCGTAGTCAGTTGCTGCTGTGCCACCGGTAGCTACAACCTGGAAGTATTCGGTCTTGGTTGGCGTGGCATGCACACCTACCAGCCCGCCATTAGGAAATCGAGAAGCTGCGATGTGAGCCTTTACCACGGGCACCAGAGATGCAATTGACCCTGCCGTTGCTGTTTGAATCGCCGTAATTGCCATTTGTTATGCTCCAGTAGTGAACAGGTCGAGTACTTCTTTGGCTTCCCGAATAGCCTTTTCAGTTTTAGCTAGCGCAGTCGGCTCATTGGCTGTCTTGGCATATGCATCTTTGAACAGCTCAAAGTTAAGCTCGTTACCGGCGATAAACTCAATGGCCTTTTCGGTAGCTGCTGAGTCATTCATCACCAGGCGGTAGACTTCGAGTTTTAGTTTCTGTGCATCTGTCATTTGGGTAATGTCTGCCATTTTTATTCCTGTTTCAGATATGGAAGGAATTGACTAAACATCCTGTCCAGTATGTAGCAATAGGTTTCGTTAGCTTCATCTGGTTTTGTTGTCACGCCAACATCATCACAGGCGTAAAAGCAAGCATGTGCGCACTCATGGACAAGAGTTGATAGTTGATTGTCGAACACGCCTAACAGGTAAACTCGCTCACCTGTGCCGGTGTTTTCATAGTTGCTGGTCAGCCCAGAATTAAAAGGCTTCTCTCCAATAGAGCCTCCCAAGAAAGCATCTGCCTGCTGAAATTGCTCTCTTGTCAGCGCCAGATAAACATTCGCGCTTTGAAATAGCGGAATGGTAAAGCATGGCAACTTAGGCCATTTGGCTTTTGCCATTGTTGGCTCCGTTGGTTGTTATCCCGTTGTGGGGATGAACGTAAGAATCAGAATGATTGATGCAGCCGCCAGTGTTATGACAGACGCGAATGCAAACACGTAATGCACGAAGGTTATCAATCTGTCTTTGGCTGAGTGCTTTGGAAGCGGGTGGTTAAGAACGTCATCACGTATGAGTGACATTCCGTAGAGCAGTGTTATTTCACGCTCTCGTTTTCTCATTGGCTACCTCAGGCATTGCGTTCTCACGTATTCCTGCAATCCGGTTAGTTGCTTTGTGACTGTTTCGATTCGCTGTCTGAGGGTGAAATAATCCCGTTCAGCGGAGTCAGTAAGTCTGGGGCTGGTAGCATCATCCATGCCGGAGGTTCCGGTGGAATTACCTTTACAGGTTGCATTGAGCTGCAACCGACGCTTGCCAGTAGCAACATCGCGCTCAAGCTGATTGATAGTTTCCTGAGCATCTGCGAGTTCCTTCGTGTATTTGGCATCGAGATTGGCAACGTCGCGTTGGCGCGTCTGCATGTCGGTGATTGTTGCTTTTGCCAGAGCAGCTTCGTTAACCGCCGTGTCTCGTTGCTTCTTGTAGTCAATGGCGTTGTCACGGTAGTGATTAACAGCCCAGCCAAGCGAGATAATGATGCAGGCGATGACTGCAATGATGATTGCGGTTAGTCTGCTCATTTCTGGCCCCAGGTGCATACCTGATATTCAACGTCACGCCTGTTAACCAGACCTTTCCACTTCTGACCGCCTGCATATACCCAGCGTTTAAGCTCTGAGCAAGCTCCGGCATAGTCTTTGGAGTTAAGCTTTTTCAGGAGAGTGGAATTGATTGTGGCTGTTGCGCCGACGTTGTAAGCGAAAGAGTAAATTGCTGCGCGTTGAGTTTCAGTGGTTGGCACTTTGATGTATGGGTCAACCCGTGAAGCTATACGCTGAAGGTCTTTTCTTGTTAGTGCGTCGCACTCTTTATCTGTGTATCGCTTATTTATGATGATGTCTGAACCGGTGTGACCGTCACAGACTGTCAGAACCCCGACAACATCGCGATATGCTTCATACTTTCGACCTTCGAGACCATCTTTACCGGAGAGCATTGTTGTCGCTATTGCGATAGCGCCGCCGCCCAACGTGGCAATAATGCTATTTCTGAGTGCCGGAGACATTGCCATTCAATCTGTCCTCGCGCTCTTTGCGCTTGTAGTACCAGTTGATGCCGAATGTGCCGACGGTACAGAGAATACCAATGATGATCGCCCAGTCGTTAAGGGATAGAACGCCACCCATCGTTGTCAGGCCTCCGAACCAATAACTGAGCCATTCTCTTATCTTGTCCATACGGTACATACTCTACCCCCGAGAAAATGGGGATTTGTTCAAAATTAAGAATCTAGGTAATTGTCTGCTGAACAAATCCGATCTATGGTCATGACGTCTGATCAGACGATATGGGCCTCGGTCTTTGTTCGTGAGTCCAATCATGAGCAAGATGACAGGAGGCTGTTAGCGCAGTCTCTTGTCGCCCATTTTCACGAAGCCCGCCATTGAGCGGGTTTTCTTTTTTGCAAAGCGCACCGGCACCGTAGCCACAGCGGATAAGGTGAGGGTATTGTCTGTCTGGTATTTGGTGGGATGCGCTTTCAGAAAGGTCGTGCAATAAAAAAGGCCGCCTTAGCGACCTAGTGATGACATGTTCTTGATTGCTTCTAAGCTTTTCTTGGTTAGCCTATACTGCCTTTCCATTTCTTCTATAGCAGCTGCTTCTTGCATTTTATTTGGCTTTACAGCCTTAGGCTTGCGTGACCATTTCCACATCACAATAAGGAATATCACTGCTGCAATAGCCTGAATTATGTGAAGTATAATGCTAACAATATGCTCTGTGTCACTCATAACAACCTCGTCTAGTTGCTCGTCAATGTTCGCTATGGCAGGCAGTGACGATACTGCTTTTCGGGAGCTACCCTATCCATAGCAAAAAAGCCACCGGAGTAACTTAAGAGTCACTAACGGCAGCTTACCCTGTAATTATGGCTAAATGGCTAAAAGGTTGTCAAGCCTTTTAGGAGCAACATGTTTAACTTTCTCAACACGTTTGCGACTTTTAAAGGCATCTTGCATTGGTTGGTACAAAACGAATAGTGAAGCTTTGAGGATTTCGTCAATCTCGTTTCTGCATGTTGCCAGAGACGGTCTACGCCAACCCTCTCCACTTCTGCCGCACATCTTGCGTGGTTTTGCAGTCGCATGGTAGTACGATGCAATTGCTCTCTTGGAAGAACCATGAGAGTAGTAGCTGAGAAGAATACCAAAGGCCTTTGTGTCGATGCGCATAACGGAATCTACGACCTGAGAAATCAACATTCCGTCATCGTCATTGCACATTGGCCTTGTCATTACTCGTGATGGTTCAACTCTCTCCATAAACTGCGCTATAACGCTGCTCATGCGTTTTTCCAGTCGACCCGAGTAAACCCATGCACCCCACAGTTCAAGCCAGCCATTAAGCCAGTCATTCTGTTCTTTCGTCAGGTTAAGTTCGCGCACTCCCATTATGCAGCCTCCGGATCGTTGCCAGGCTTATTCGTTCCTAGTCGATTACGCACTTCACGAAGTTGATCGCGTACATACTCAAGACTGCGCTCAAGCTCCTGCTCTTTGCCGATCAGCACCTGCTCTGTATGCATATCGCGCTGACGCTGCCATTTGACTTGCTGGATGTTAGTTACTGAGCACATACGGGTTCTCCTACTAAGCTATCTAACTGGCGACGCATCATCTTCAAGGCTCCATCAGGAAATGGCTGACGGGATAAGCCAGCTAAGATGGCGCGTATTTTCTTGTCGCGGATGCGCTTGAGTAACTCGGTTACTGTTGCGCGGATGGTGGCGTTAATCTTACGGTCTTCGAGTTGTGCGAATCGTACGGATAGCTCCACTGTGACCAAAGCATCCAGATATTCTTCACATACCTCTCTGCTTATATCTGTCATGCTGCTTTCCTCATGAATCTGCGCCCGTACTCCATCAGCACATCACGATCTACCGCCGTCATGCGACATTCGCCAGAGCGTGGATAAGGGTGCCAGATGACGAGCATTGAGCCTTTGTTGTTGCCGTTTACTGGTTTACCGGTTTCTGCATTCAGGAATGAGAGGCGACCACCTGTGATAAACCGAACTTCATGCGCCGTCTTAATGGCTTCCCTGAACCACAACACGGACGTATCTGCCGGTAGCAGCATTACGCACCCGATAGCATTGTCAGTATTCTCCTGCGCAGCTACCTGAACGAATGGCATGGGTCGGCTGTATGGTGGATTCATCCATGCATAACCAGGCATGCCTGACATCAGCGATGCCCACGCCACATGGAAAGTGTTCTGCTCTTCGGTTATGTACCTTTTACACAATGCGTTTTCAGCGCTTGCAGCTGCATCCAGCACGAAATTGAACTCAGCATTCAGTGCGTGGAATATTTCTGGCGGCGTTCGCCACAGGTCTTTAATTTCTGCTGGGGTGTTTGATTTGTCAGTCATGCTGCCTCCCGGATAAGATCGTAATCATTCAGGTAAAGGCCACCAAAACTGTACAGAACGCCTTCCCTGACGTTTTCTAACGTGCAGTAAGGGAAATAACTCAGGTAGAACTCAGCCGCTCTGTCAGCCTGATTCAGAAGCTCCGAGTGATGGTTAATTCGCATGACGAAAAGCACATCCTGAAAGATGGCTGCCGTTTCGCATGGGTAGTGGATTTTCTTGACGTATTCTCTGGTCATGCTGCTTCTCCCATTCGGAACTCGATTCCTCCCTGATACCACTCAGGAAGAGTGAATTCGATTCTCCCAACAACACCGCTTGCTCTTAAGGCCTGTAACCTCTTCAGCTCGCTTTTCATCACCTGGTACAGTTCATCCATCTGCCACGGTTTTAGTCGCACCGGAACGCTTGCAAGACGCGCTACGCGCTCAATAGTCAACTCCCCATACACTATTTCTGCATGGTTGGTGAATTCGTAGGGGTCTTCTTCGAGTTTGCGGTGACAGCCGATACAGTGTGAGAAGGCGTTGAAGGGGTGATACCGTGTTGCTTTGTGTCGTCGTGATTTGAAGTGTGAACAGTGAAGTTTGAATCTTTCTTGGTGGAATGTTCGTCCACAGTAATCGCACTGCCAGTCCGTTCGCTCCCTCACCAGTTGGGAGAAAACGTCATCAAACTTATCCCTCTTGAGAGCCATCATCTTCCTCCGTCATAAATCCGTTAGGGTCGCGATACGCTATTGCCATTGAGGCACATTCTTCGCAACAGTGTGTCTCGCCATCTGATAACTCCTTCGTGCAGCCTGCGCACAACGTTCGACGTATGCTCTGCTGCTCGTATGATTGGGCTTCTGATTGGCTAAGCATGTTTGGCGTCCTGCATCATGAGGAAAACAATCATGGCGGCGCGGAGAGGGTTTGCGTCTTTCGCAATTATGCATTCAGA
The DNA here is from genome assembly GCF_900110475.1 of Enterobacter sp. NFIX58. Classification (NCBI taxonomy): domain Bacteria; kingdom Pseudomonadati; phylum Pseudomonadota; class Gammaproteobacteria; order Enterobacterales; family Enterobacteriaceae; genus Enterobacter; species Enterobacter sp. NFIX58. Next base: position 22,491 of record NZ_FODW01000012.1, read on the forward strand.
GTTAGGTGGTTCATGTGAAATAACAGATGCCCTTGCCTGCCCAAGAAGACCGTGAGGAATCATGTCGGTAAATACGTTGATTCCATTTTTTAAAATTATCGGCCACGCGTCTGATGCGTTGTTGCATGGGTCATATAGCTTCCAGTGCTTACGATTGCTGGTTATCTTGCGCATCAGCACAATGCCGCTCATGTGGTCTTCAATATCTTCACCGCCATTTACGAACTGATAAGTTTCCTCCACCTGCGTGCCGGTAGCCTCAGCAACCAATTTGTTAATTTCAAAGTCTGATAACTGTGAATAGTCCATATCAATGCAACCTCGCCGCTGTGGTTTCTTCTGGTTCCTGTAATTGGATAATCATGTCGGCATCTTCGAACTGGTACATGTAGGCTTCCGCTCCATTGCCTTCCATCTTTCCCTGAACATATCCGGCTACCCAGTTCATAATCATGCCCACAGAGTCAACCCCGTCTCCTTCCATATCTTCGAGAAGGTCAGCGAGTCGGTCTGCGTAGTCATCGTCTAAGTTGCTCATAGCTTCACCACTCTTTCGGCATTTTCTTGCATAGCCTGAATAACTGCAGATATATAAATTCGAATGGCCTCTTCACTAATTTCTTGCCAGCAACCACCAGGAATTCTCATTCTGAATTGCGAGTTTGTAGGCCTCAGATGCTCTATCAACTGACTTGCGGTAACTTCCAATTCAACCTTCATAGTTAACTCCACATTCTGGATTGATATTGACTCCTACCCTTTGGCTCGCTGGCGTACTCAGGCAATAAGGCTCCGACTATCCACAGGCGTGGGTCAGCGCTTAGGTGCTTGGTGGTTTGTACGTTTCGGGAGTGGTAAAGAGTGATTAATTGGTTGGCTTCGTCGGTAGTCATTGGCGGGTGGTAGAAATACGTTCGCTTCAATCGTACCTCCTGTCAGTGAATCTGACGTTCTGACCTGCTGCCCAAGCCATCGTGTACTCTATGAGGCTCGCCATGCGCCCTACGCTCATCTCTGCGCTGCTCTCACGTATGTTGACGTACTCACCCTCTAACCCGGGTACGACTTCAGCCTCCTGCTTTGTAGCGACTGCATGACCGCTAATCAGCAATACCTTCCACTGCTCAGGCTTGAGTTGCTTTCCACACCATGTGACCTGACGAGCGATATCACCCAGCATCGCGTGAAAACGTGAATTCTGGTCTAGTGACCGCTTGTAGTCCGAGATTCGAATGGTGATGGGTCGTTCGTTGTCGAGAGGTGATGCGAGGATGGCGTTTATTGCTGACTGCTGTTGCTGCTTACTTCGAAGGAAGATTGTCTGTTTCATCTCTTGCTCTCCGGTTCCAGGACAATGCTGCTTCGGCTTCTGTTTTTTCCTCAGGCCCATTCGATCCGCACTTGTAGCAGTAAGCATGGAACCATTCCTGATTGCAGTAACTCAAAACAGCATTGTCTTTAATGCCACAAAACGGGCACGGCTTTAACTCGCTCATAATCACTCCCAATATTTACTTTGGACGGTATCGCAAAGCATTCTCCATAGCTTTAGCTCAGCTTCCCTGCTTCTCTCGATGAATTTCTTCGCGCACTCTCTGTTACAGAATCGGTATACCTTCCACATCGACCATATTGATGGATAGGCTTTGCTGAATAGCTTTAATCGCCGCTTTCCACAGAATTCACATTCGCATGTAAACAAGCTCATACTCACTCCTTCACTTTGATTCCAGCGGCATAACCCTCTTTCCAGATTTCCCATGCTGTAGATATACCGCGAGTGTTCAAATTCCCTTCATCCCAATATCCATCTCCGTATCTACAACTTTCTACAGCAGAAATGGGAATGCGTTTTATTTTTGCGAATGCTTGCTCAAACTGCTTTCTTGATTCGTCCATATTCCTCTCCATCACCTTTGTTTTCTTGGGAAGCAATTAATACCTTCCAGAAACACGTAATACATAACCGAATGGGCTAGTGCGGAAATTGCTCCAACCATCCAAACGCGCTCAGCCTTGTAGTGCCAGCTATAGTTGAACGCATAGGATTCGTACTGATAGAACGCCAGAAGCATTCCGTACATAGCCAGTTGCCAGAGAGCATTAAGAAACCAATACTTTTTCCTGCTCATTATTCCTCTCCATCAGCGTGCTGGGGTGTTAGCGGCCACGGTTTTCCGCATAGAGTGAATCGCAGATTTTCCGATACTCCCGCTTGAAGAAATCCAGGTCTTGGTTATATTTGCTTCCTAAGGACTGAATTTTTGCGGTTGCCATTTGAGTTGCTGCATTAATCAATGCGACTTGCACATCAACTGGTAGCTCAGGAAATTTAGGCTCGCTCACTTCGCACCTCTCTCAATCTCTGGTTGATAAATGCAGTCAGTGGGTTAGCGCATCCCCAATTCACAGAACGCTTTATGCTGTATACCCACGTTTTCCTTCTGTCGCTCCAGTCGCGGTATATCTCGCCCTGCTCATGCATGTCTTTGAGGATTTTCGCCATGTGCTGCTTATCCAGCCCCGTGTATTCAGCAAGGTCAGATGCGAATGCCTTTTCGTGATGCTCCAGATATTCAACTACCGGCTCAAATCGCTTAGGGTATCCAGTCAGGCGATATCGCTTTGCCCTGTTTTTAGCGATGTAGAATTCAACGTCACCGGCCTGAACCATCTCCTTAAGGGTGATGGCTACGGTGTCTCGGTTTGTGTTGGGTATTCTTCGAAGTTCTGCGAGTGATGCGTGGGCGTATGTTTCAAGGTGGTTGAGTATTTTGTCTCGTGTGTTCATACATCTGCTCCTGAGTATCGACGGCCTTTCTGTGGAGGCTGGCTTGCAGCTGTGCATTTCGCTCTGGCCTCAGTCTGGTCACATCCAACAAAGTGACCATTTCGGAATCCCTGATACACAGTACCCAGGGAGCCAAAGCGGTTTTTCGTCACGATGATTTCTGCGTAAGGTGCGGCCGGGCTGTTTTCGTCATACACAGCCTCGCGATACAGCATGATGATTGAGTCTGCATCCTGCTCGATACTGCCTGAGTCGCGCAGGTCTGCGTTGGTTGGGCGTTTGTTGGGGCGTTTCTCAACTTCACGGGATAGCTGACTGAGCGATACGACAGGAGTTTTAAGCTCCTTCGCCATAGCTTTTAAGCTTCCGGAGATGTGAGCAATAGCCAGGTCGTTTCGTTCTGCTTTCGGCTTCTGAATGAGTCCAAGGTAGTCAGCCATGATGAGCGACAGGTGGGGATTTTCCTGCTTCAGGCGTTCTGCGATCGACCTGATTTCCTCAACAGAAAGACGGCATGCGTCTACTACCCACACGTCTAGCCCTGCCAAACGCTTCATACCTTCCGCAACCCTTCCCCATGCTTCATCGTTCATGCGAGTTGGGTTTCTCAGTGAGCTAACCGACATCATCCCAGCCCCGGCAATGCTTCGCTCTGCAATCTGCAGTGCGCTCATCTCCATCGAGAAAATCAGCACTCCGCGTTTCTGCTCTGAGTTGGGAAGCGTCCGACTTGCTACGCTTTCTGCCAGCTTGAGAGAGAATTCTGTTTTCCCCATGCCGGGTCGCGCAGCAACGATGATCAGGTCTTCGGCGTTAATCCCGCCAAGGATTGCATCCAGTTCGTCTATGCCTGTCTTCAGGTTGTCTGACTCTTCACCGTTACGGAGGCGCTTATCAAGCGTTTCTGTGTAGTCGGTGATGATATCGCCAAGGTGAACAGGTTTAATCTCGTCACGCGGCTTCCTGATGGCTGACAGGCGCTTTACCAGTTCGTCCATGGCCTGACCTGACGTATCGATTGTTCCGTTCTCGATAGGGTCACGCATTTCGCTGATAAGCTGCAACACCAGTCGGCGATGATAGTTATCGGCAACCATGCTGGCATAGCCTTTCAGGTTTGCAGCGCTTGGACATGACCGCGCAGTCATCATCACGTCGGTGGCATGCTCATCACCGCATTCCTCAGCGACCATCAGGGCGTCAATCAGATTACGGTTTCGGGCTTGCTTGCAGATCACCTCAAAGGCTTTCCGGTAGAGCGGGATGGAGAATGCTTCCGGTTCAAGCGTAGCCAGAACGTCTCCAGCTTCAGGCGTTAATCCACCCAGGAGAAGTCCGCCGATAACGCTGGCCTCGATATCCTGTCTCATAGTGTTCCCTCACGAATTGCGGTTAATACTTTCGGCTGAAGCAGGTAATCAAACGTCGCCACCCAACCGCGATCGTTATCGCCGAAATGGAATGGCCTTGCAGCAGACATGAACGCTTTCACGTATGCCCGGTAGCCGTCGATGTTTTTGGTGGCGAGAGAGTTAATCAGCTTCTTGAGTTTGCGCTGACGCTCTGCGTTTGCCTCTACAGCATGAGGTAATCTGTCACCAACGATCTCGTTGTAGGCTTCGAGATACTCGTTGTAGTTGATGCGAACGGTCTTTCGCTTTTCAGGTTTAGAACTATCATCGCATCCCCCTTTAGGGGGTAAGGGGGTATTTGTATTTATTGTCTTTTGAATATTGTCTTTTGTGTTTAGCTGAGTTGGCTTATACCCATTAGCTGACTTGGCTAATGTTTTATTAGCCGTCTTAGCTAAAGTTAAGCTGTCTTGGCTAATCCACTCTGAGACCACCTTGTTAACTCCAATTCTCACGCCGTCTGCAATGAGAAACTTGCGCTCTATCAGCTGACGTTTTGCGGCGCAGATATGGGTGTGGTGAATACCCGTCATTGCTGCTATCTGCGTGTTTGTGAGCCTGTCCATTGGCTTATTGAATCCGTATGTCTTGCGCATGATAGCGAGCATTACCTTCAACTGCCGGGCGGTTAAATCAGCCATCAGTAAGCTATCTGTAAGCTCGTTAGCAACGCGCATGAAGCCATCTTCGGTATCTGCCACGCGATGCTCCACAACCTCAAGGTGAGGCTTTATAGGTGTTACGGTTGCGAGATTACTCATGACCTTTCTCCTTCTGCATCAGCTTCACTTTCTCCAACTCAGCCCGAAATCGACCAGGCTGCTTGAAGCTGGACAGGAAGCGATCACGTAGTATGTTTTTGTGCATTTTGTCCTGGTAAGGACTGAGTGGTTTTGTCATAATTACTCCTGTTACTTGGCGTAACACAGTGTGCTTAAGCGTCCAGACTGCTACCAACAGCTGGACGTTTTTCTTTTGTGAGAATCGACGCCACCTGCTGTGCAAGTCTCGCCATCTCATCATCCACAACTCCCCATTCAAGCACTGCCAGAAGCATTGAGAACTTGGGAATCCAGTCTCGCTTCCATCGGCTAATCTGTGCTTTATCGACACCTACAGCTGCTGCTGTTTTCTCTGTGCCAATCAGGGCGATCTTATTAAGCAAGGCGCTTTCAATGCGCATTGCCTCGTTGCGTTTCTTTGCGTGTTCCATATGTGAATATATTCCTTAGTTAATAAGTAAATACGCATCTGTTGATGCGTTGGTTTATCCCCGCATTTCGGCGGGAATGAGGCCAGGGCTGTTAAAGAGCGGTACTTCTTATGCTGCTTTACTACTTGTCACTTTCCGTACTGGAGGAAAGGCGATTGCTTCTTTGGTTACAGGCTTGGGGAATCGGAAGTTCAAGGATGCGTTTGCAATGTCACTTGCCTTCTGTGCTGATGCTCCGCGATATCCATAAGCCAGCTGGTCCAGGTTCCCAGGAGTTGTATTGGCAAGCTTCGCCAGCTTTTCCCAATCTTCCTTGGAGGCCTGTTTTCTCCAGCGAAGCAGATCATTCATCTGTTCAAACTGCTTAACGTTGGTTTCCATAGGTGCTCCATCTGCTAATGCACAATACAAATATTAGCGTCATGCTAAATTTAAATCAAGAGAGAGTTTAGCTTTATGCATATTTATCGCCGTGCTAAAAGATGGGATGATTTGAGCATGGACATAAAAGACATCAGGCGGACTAACCTCCGCTACCAGCAGAACCTTGCTATCCGCAGTGGAATCACGAAAGCTGACTTTGCAGAAAAGGTCGGCACGTCACCCTCTACCCTGAGCCAGATACTGGGTGAAAAAGCAGTGCGAAATTTAGGTGATGACCTTGCTCGCAAAATTGAACTAAACCTAAACCTTCCACATGGCTGGTTAGATCAATTACATCCAGAGTTAGAGGAAGCCGAGAATCGAGGTGAGGCTAAGATAATCGGTGGGATTGAGCCTTGGGATAACCAGACATCACTGGATGATGATGAAGTTGAGATCCCGTTCCTGAAGGAAGTGCAGTTAGCCGCAGGAGCTGGAAGCACCTTTCGTGAAGACCATAATGGATATAAGTTGAGATTCGCAAAATCTACACTTCGAAAACTGAACATACAGTTCACTAACGCTGTATGTGTTGAGGTTATCGGTAATAGTATGGAACCGGTGCTGCCTAACGGTTCTACGGTCGGAGTTGATACTGGCTGCAAGGAAGTTAAAGACGGCAAGATGTATGCTATCGACTACGGCGATTTACTACGTGTAAAACTGTTGTATGCAATGCCTGGTGGAATGATTCGGATCAGGAGTTACAACAGCGAAGAGCACCCTGAAGAAATAAGACCATCATCTGATATTCGAGTGATTGGCCGCGTCTTCTGGTCATCCGTAACCTACTAATACCTCCACAGCAATACATCCAACCCGCCTAGTGCGGGTTTTTTGTTGCCCAATGTAAATATCACATCAGCTTTACGCTAAATTATTTTCCCTTCAAAAACATCTCTTTAGCAATTCACGCTAATTTTTTAGCATCTAGCACTTGCTATCAATTTAGCATGGTGCTAATTTTACTCCATCAGCAGGACGCACTACTCACCAGGACGGTGAATCGCTCTTTAACATTGATGGGATTGTCCCGCCGAAATGCGGGAACCAAAGAGTAGTTGGCTTTGGGGTGTGGTGAAGGCTGCTATTAGCACGCGGCAAACGCTCTACCTGTGGCGACAGGCACCACACCACCAAAGCCAATCATCGGAGGTCAACATGATAATCGTTACTTACCTGGCTGATGATAACGCCAGAAATCGCCGCAGAGCACGCAGACAAGCTCAACGTGAACAGGCAATGCAGGACGCTTCTCTTGCACGCCGGGTAGCAAATAGCACATGCAGTACACGTGTTTCCAAAGCCATTTCGCTTGCCGGAACGCGTCAGAAGGAAGTTGAAGTAACCGCGGTTAAACATAATCGCACCTACTACCGTGACACTAACCCGCTCGGTAACAAAATCCACGCCGTTCAGCGCATGAAGCTGAGCAGTAAGCCACTTATTTGAGGTGAGGGAATGAGCAATAGAATTGATGGAGAGATTATCAGGGGCGTCATTAATGACCCTCGCCTTTTCTCAGGGATACAGCGCTCAAGAGCAGGAACCTATCAGCGTTTTGGTGAGCGCATAGTTAAAGGCGGAAAACTCATCCAAGAATGCGACTTTGAATTAACGCCACCAGTAAAAAGCTGGTATTCAAAGGAAATTGATGGGGTTTGGCACTGGGTTGAAGGTTGCGATCACTGCAATGGTTCGCCACAAGATTGGGCGTATTGCAGATGTGAAAAGCACGATGTTTGTGTTGATTGCGGAATTGATAGAGAGCACGCTTCAACGTCACAAACCATAGCAGGAATGGGTGCTGTCTGGGGGTGTCGTGGTGGATGGCGATGCAATGATTGCCAGGAGAAAATTAATCAGGAACGCCTCGCAGCAGCTGAGGCAAGAATTATTCCTGATGATGAATATGATGAGCTGGATTTTTGGCACGAAGATAAGGCTCGTTGCCCATGGTGTAAGGCTGAAATATCCACCGATGAATCATACGACGCCTGCGAAGAAGAACATACATGTTATGAATGCGAGCGTAAATTCAAGCTTACAGCTGAGCATTCAGTGTCGCGGACAACAATTCGCTCAATCAAATAGGCCGCATAGTCGGCCTTCTTTTGGCAGCAAGCCACAGAGGTGAATATGAAAAGTTTTGAGGGAAGTCCAGCGCCTTGGAGAATTAACGCCGTTGATTATCACGATTACGGATTAATCGATGCCGAAGGCTGCGAAATTATGCTTCTAAGAGCTGAGAGTGAGCAAGATGACCATAACGCCACGTTGATAGCAGCAGCTCCTGATTTGCTGGAAGTTCTATTAAACATTGTCGATATGGAACATGACGTGAGCGAGTGGGACGCTGTGTACGCGACCGCTCGCGCAGCCATCAGCAAGGCTCTGGGGGAGGAGTGATGAAAACAGTACGAGTGACAATTGAAACGTCATGGGTTGGTGCTAACGAGGTCGTCGATATTGAAGTCGATGATGATGCCACGGATAAGGAAATAGCAGACGCAGCTCACGAAGAGTTTCTGAATTATTGCGGATATGGATATTACGTAGTTGGTGAAGAAGAGGAAGGCGAATAGCAGCTGATAGCTAATTCTCTGAGTTAGCTATTGGGTGTAATACCGCACCGTACTATTGAGGACGACTCGATAGTGTCTGATTAAATACCCCTTGTTGTCATCTTGGCCTCTTCGTGAGGCCATTTTTTTAACTGTATATCAGTGCGCTCAACGAACGCAGCGCTATGCAATCACACACAACATAAGGAACCAGCCCATGATGCAACTAAGCCTCGCGGGTAGCGGCGTCATGTCCGCTTATTTCCCCGCTGAATCCGAATTATCCAAACGTGTTCGCCGTCTTATTCGTGCTGCCCGTAAGCACCTGGAGGGTTTATGTCACCAGTTATAAATCACAGCCTGCTTAAAGCGGCGCAGAGCAAAGCGGTTATCGCTCGCTATCTCGGGGATGGTCGCATGTGGCAAGCAGCTCATGAAGCCATGAAGACTGCGATTAATCACCCGTGGTACCGCAAATCATGAGCATTGCAGATACCTGGTCAGAAGATGCCTTTGTCCGCCTTATGCAGGACATGTTGAAACAGAAGAAAGAGGATGCAGAAGATGCGCCTGACGATGACAGACAAAACAGAGATTAAGCAAATCATCGCGAGCTTTAACGACGATGACAATGCAGCGATTGATAAGCAGGTTGAGATGCTGTGCGCGAACATGCGGCCGGTGCTCAACATGCTTGAGTCACACCGACCAGATGACCATACCAAGGCAGCCGTTGAATGGCTTGGTGAGGACGACGTCAACTATCAGGAATTCGCTGGCGAGGTTATGTGGGACATTTTCAGACCGCGCGTAGAAGTTGAGTATGCGATAGGCATATTCCTGCGCCGCCATACATTCGAGGATGCAGCATGAGCAATATCGTTGAATTTGTTAAACAGCAGGAGCCGCTATTCTGCGGCGCGTTAACTGAGCAGACAGTCACATGGGCTAAGGAAAGCCAGTTCGCAATTCAGTATTTCCAGAAGAATGACTTCCTCGCCAAAACCGCCCTATCGAACCCTACCAGTGCTCAGAACGCGATCATCAACGTAGCGGCCATTGGAATCACACTGAACCCGGCAAGCAAGCTGGCTTATCTGGTTCCTCGCGACGGAATGGTATGTCTCGATATCAGCTACATGGGGTTGCTGCACATCGCCATGGAGTCTGGCGTTATCTCATGGGGGCAGGCAAAGCTAGTCCATGCTAACGACACCTATGAGTCAAACGGACTCGATAAGGCTCCGACACACAAATACAACGCTTTCGGTGACCGTGGTGACATCGTTGGCGTTTACTGCACGGTTAAGACTCCTGCGGGCGATTACCTTACGGAAGAGATGAGCCTTGCAGAAATTGAGGCTGTCAGGAAGACGAGCAAAGCCGCATTCAGCGATAAGGGACCATGGGTTAATCACTGGAATGAGATGGCGCGAAAAACTGTTGTTAAGCGTGCCAGCAAGTACTGGCCTAAAGCCTCCCGCCTTGATAGCGCGATTCATGTTCTGAATGAAGAGGAAGGCGTTTGGACTGAGCCTGTTATGCCTCACAAGTCAGAGGAAGATATTCGAGAGGATGAGCGGAAACGTCAGCAGGAAGTCATCGACCGCGTTCAGGTTCTGTGCGATGAGATGGCTAAAGCAGAGACGTTATTCGACCTGAAAATCAAGTTTCAGGAAGCGTTTAAGCTGACAATGGGAATGAAATTGCAGCAGGACGTTCAGGCCATCTACCACGAATGCAAACCAAAATTCCCGGAGGCAGCATAATGACCGCCTTGTATCAGATTGCAAATGATTTCGCCAAACTTTCAGATTCGGGCATGGAACCCGAGATGATTGCTGACACCCTTGATGGGATTGAATGGGAGCTGGAAGCGAAGGTAGAGCAAATCCTCGCTGTCTGCAAAAACGAATCTGCTTATGCTGAGGCGCTGAAAGAAGAAAGTAAGCGCCTTTCTGAGCGTGCAAAGGCAGCAGAAAGCCGCGTTGCCAGCATGAAGGAATATGTTGCCGCATCTCTCGAAACTGCAGGGAAGAAATCACTCAAAGCCGGCATCCATCAGGTAACTGTTCGCGCCCCTGTCGAGTCGGTAGAAATCACAGATGAAGGCTCCCTGCCACCTGAGTACGTTGAATACGTAACAACAGTTAAGGCCGACAAGCTAGCCATCAAGCATCAACTCAAGGCCGGTAATGCTATTCCTGGCGCATCACTCAAGCTCGGTAAGCCAACCCTTCTCATTAAATAAAAAATGCGAAAACTAAACGTCACTCCTGAAGAAATGAAGGCGGTGTGCGGCCGTATGGTCGCGCCCCGCGCAGCTGACCATCTCGGCCTTACATTAGCCCAATTCTATTACCTCGCTCAGAAGTATTCGTTATCTACAGCCTGCACTCAAAGCCCATGGAGCCAACAAGACGAAAAGACGCTAGCCGCTCTTTATCGTCAAGGCTACCTGCAAAAGGACATCGCCGAAATGATGGGAAGAGGTTACTCGGCTGTCAGGTCAAAGGTCACACAGCTTCGTAAGCGAGACATGAACATGAGGAAAGCAGCATGATTGGAAATTATTACGACCCATTCATCACTCCCAATGAGTTAATCGCCGGACACCGCTTCAAACCCATCAACGACATCCCACGCGAAGAAATGCTGAAGCGTCAATCATTCCCAAGCGTGAACGAGAACAAATTCCTGACAGCTTGGTTAAACCAGAGGGCGAAGAAATGAGGGTGAATCGTTATGACGTAATGAGCTACAGCCTGGATGTGGACGGAAATTCAGGGCCATTCGTGAAGTATGAAGACTACGCCGCACTTGAGCAGAAGCTTGCAGAGTCTCAGCGCGAGTTCCGTGCTGCTGATGCGACTATCGAGAATCTGCAGATGCAGGTTGAGAAGCTGGCTGCGGAGAATGCGGTGCTGAAGTCTAAGGGGCGCGAATTACTGACCGAAGCATGTAGTGTTTACGAGAAATTCAACGCGATTATTAACTCAGAAGATGGTGATTTCATAGATGGGCAAACGCTTCATGAATTCCAGTTTGTGCTCGACTGCGAAACACCGGCAACAGACGCTTTCCTGGCTGAAGTGCGGGCGCAGGGTGTGGAGATGTTTGCAGCGCACAAGCGAGAACGACAGCAGGCTCTGCGTAGCCGAAGCATGAGAATGTCTGAAGAGGCCGCCGGCATGGCTGCTGATGCTGAGGACTTCGCCGACGAGCTACGCAAAGGCGGTGCAACCGAAGAGGGGCAATCATTTCTCAGTGATGAAGATTGCCAGGCATTCGTCAAAGCATTCACGAAAGGAGCCGCCCAATGAGCAACATCGACAAACATGCTTTGCGCCGCGCAGCAATGTGGATTCGCGACGAAATATGGGTTCACGCAGGTAATGGTGAAGTTGTCTCTGAAGAATATGTGGCTAACGGAGAAACTCTCGTAGACCACATCTGTAATTGCGAAGTGGTCGGAACATCAAGCCTTAGGGCTGAATTCATCGCCGCAGCTAACCCCGCCACCGTTCTGGCTCTGCTGGATGAGCTGGAAGCCAAAGACCGGCGGATTGCAGATTATCAGGAACTCATCAGTGGCATGGTCGGTGTTTCATCGTCCATTCTGCGCGAAGTTGAGCGCATCAATAACGCAGCGTCAGCCGGTAAAGGAGAGTGATATGGCTAATCAACCAGCAACGTGGAGTATCACACTGCACACTGAATGCCCTGAGTGTGGTGAGTACTTCGACATTATCAGCGTGCAAGATGATTTCTGGGTCGACGCTCGTTTTGGTGCTTGTGAACATGACACCCCGGCAACTACAGGAGTCGAGGTCGAGTGTCCTGAGTGTGAACACGAATTCAAAGTCGATTTCGATTACTAAGGACTAACCCATGAGCACTATTACCAGAGAACACGCAGAGCTTAAAGCATTCATCACTGGTTTCCTGTCCGACCCGATGCACGATGACAAATCGTATCGCAGCCTTACTGCTGAAGTGTTTCGTATCGCGCTGGCATCGCTCGAAGCGGAGGCTGTAGTTTACATGTGGGATAGCGAAAGAAAAGACATTGATGCTCCGGGTTATTATCGACCAGAACATTTAGTGTTCGCTGAGAGTAGTGTTAAGCAATGGGGAGGGCGAATTGTTCCGCTCTACACTGCCCCGCCAGCGCCGGCAGGTATCAACGCGGAGCCTGTGGCGTGGGACTACGAATGGGCATCCTGCATTACTTGTGAGGGGCCGCAGGACTTTAAGCGTGTCATTGAGAGAGAAGCTCCACCAGAATGGGCTGTCCATGAAGGTCAGGCTCGAAAAATTATACCGCTATATGCCGCCCCGCCAGCTCCGGTATCTGTGCCTGATGAGCGCCCATCTCTGAATAATGGCATCGTTGGATTTGATGAGGGATGGAACGCCTGCCGCGCCGCCATGCTTCAGGGTGCCGATGGCAAGCCAGAACTAACAGTCTGGTACGGCTCAATGCCGGAAACGAACGGTAAGACGAACTGGACGGCAATTCTTCATCGCAAAGGTCAGCAACTGTGGGAAGGAATCACGATCGACCGATCAGAGTATCCCGATCGCGTGCGCTATGAAGCAGACCGCATGCGTCATCTGATTGGTGAGTTGGCAGATGAGCCTGATATTCTGGCTTACGATGCCGACGCACACAGTGGATATGTGAAGCCTGGCAACTCTCCGGTGATTCCGGATGACGTACGGCGCATGGACTGGCTGGTCTCTAAAACGGTAGATGTCCGTGAGCCAATGGTTTACGGAAGTCATAGCCTGTTCTGGTCGCAGACTATCACGGATGAAGAGGACGATTATCATGCGACAAAATTGCGTGAGCAAATCGATGCGGCAATGGCAGCCGAGAACGCAGCAGCACCGCAGCAGGAGGCGAAGCTGTGACTATTTCTCATGAAAGGCTCAAAGAGGTTGTTCGTGATTTTGGGCGCAGACACATCGCCTACCACATGGCGCGGGAACTTCAGGAGATATATCTCAATGGACCGATTCCAGTCTGGAATGATGCCTCCGAAATTAAACCTGAAAGCAACGGACTGTATCTGATTCAAACTGACTACGGCGTGGCGATTACATCCTGCTACGACTGTGATTCTGACGAGTGGCGCGGATGCGATGGAAGTCTCGTCAGAGCCATAATGTGGATGGATATCCCTCCATTACCGGCAGATAGAAAACGCCATGCCTAACCCATTATACGCATAACAAACCCGCACCCAGCGGGTTTTTCTTTATCCGGAGTCACCATGCAATACAACCTTATCCTGGCTGCCATCGCGTGCCTTATTGCATGGGCGGCTATCTCTTCACTCATTCACATGTCAGAGGGATTGTTATGGCTAAATTTGCTGTGGGCGCGTTAGTGCAGCTTAAGTCTGGAGGCATCAGAGGGATGGTTGAGAGCCAGATTGAGCCAGATAGCGACCATCCGAAAGCCTGGGTGCGTTGGGATGACGGCAACTTCGATATTCGCCACGAACACGAACTTCGCGCGGCTACTGTTGATGAGCCTCGCGTGTATAAGAAATTAGCGTAAGGAGATGAATGTGAAACTGATTGATATTTTGGTGCGGGAATTGCCGGATTTGGGTGGCTGGCCACCGAGCACAGAAAGCTTATATCAAAATGCTAAGGGTCGCCTTGTTGGTACGCAGGGATGCATTGTAAATACTGTGGATATGAAATTAAGCGTTGTAGCTGAGGATACACACAGATCAGTGACGCGCCAGCAATACGAAGCCACACTAGCAGCCAGCAAGCCAGAATGGGATGGCGAGGGATTGCCTCCGGTGGGATGTGAATGCGAGTACAAAGATGCAGGCACTGAAGAATGGATGCCTGTTGAAATCAAATACTCATCAAACCAAATTGTTGTCTTTTCTGGCCGAATTAGGTTCAGAGAGTCTGCTGTTGAGATTTCTAAAGATGTCGTAATAGATAATCCTCAGTTTCGCCCTATCCGCTCAGAAGCAGATAGGAAGCGCGACAGTATCATCTCGAAGATAGAGAAAGCTTACAAAGATTGCCCACATAGCGATGCAGTGCCACGGGCAATCTATGAAGTTATAGCAGAACACATCCGTATCGACTAGACCGCCGCAATGGCGGTTTTTTAATGTAAAGTTAGCTATGGCTTAACAACGGATGGCAACATGGCAGATTTATTCAAAGAAATTACCGGAATTGACAGCAAGGATGTTACTGGAGATGTGCCACAACTCACTATCTGGAAAATGGATATCGACACGAATGAGGATGAGGAGGAAGTCCGTGCTGAACCTGTAGGGATTTTTGCGCGGGTAGTTTCCTTAATAACATCGCGATTAAAGTAACTATACGAATTCACATAGACCCGCTTAGGCGGGTTTTTTATTGGAGATAGATAATGCAATGTTATCTTAGTCTGAGGTCAGGTTCTCTTTATGGGGTGTCGAATGAGCAACAAAAAGATTCATCCTGTTATTGATGCAGTAGCCTTCGAAGACTATGCGCGCAACGCGCTAGTCGTTCAGGATGATTGTGTGGATGGGGTTAGGCATGAGTTCGATGGAAGGCAATGGGCTGAGATAAGTAAATCAGCAAGGCAGGACTTGTTGATGCGCGTTGATAACTTTGAGCGCTCTCCCACCCCTCCTCTGCCTGTAACTGATGCTATAGCCATTCACGTAAAAGAGCGTAACGCTGTGGTTGTAAAGGGGCTCGCATGCCAACCAGACGAATATGACTTTTCATATCAGCAGTGGGATGTGATCTGCCGAGTATCTTCAAATGAGCTTTATCGCCGCCTATCTGAACACTATATACGTCGAGCATGGCTGCAGAAACATATTCAGGAGTAACCAAGAACCCTACTAAGGAAATATATGGAATCACACATCCTCACACTCGATGAGGCCTGTGCATTTCTCAAGATATCCAGACCCACCGCCACCAACTGGATTCGCACAGGCCGCCTTCAGGCAACACGCAAAAACCCTTCCAAACCCAAATCCCCATACCTCACCACACGGCAAGCCTGCATTGCGGCGCTTCAGTCTCCGCTGCATACTGTCGGCGTGAGCGCGGGTGATGGCATAGCAGAGGAACTGAAATGTCACTATTCCGCAGAGGTGAAACCTGGTACGCCAGCTTCACATTGCCGGACGGCAAAAGATTTAAGCAGTCTCTTGGGACAAAGGACAAAAGGCAGGCCACGGAGCTTCATGACAAACTAAAGGCCGAAGCATGGAGGGTAAGTAAATTAGGCGAGACCCCTGACATGACCTTTGAAGAAGCTTGTGTCAGGTGGCTGGAGGAAAAGTCGCACAAGAAGTCACTGGATGACGACAAGAGCCGGATCGGATTCTGGCTACAGCATTTTGCAGGGATGCAGTTGAAGGACATTACAGAAACGAAGATTTACTCTGCCATTCAGAAGATGACCAATCGTCGGCATGAGGAAAACTGGAAGCTTATGGAAGAGGCGTGTCGCAAGAAGGGAAAGCAACCTCCAGATTACAAACCAAAGCCAGCAGCGGTAGCCACAAAAGCAACCCACCTATCATTCATTAAAGCGCTTCTCAGGGCTGCTGAACGTGAATGGAAAATGCTGGACAAGGCTCCGATCGTCAAAGTTCCTCAACCGAAGAACAAGCGCATCAGATGGCTTGAACCTCACGAGGCTAGAAGGTTGATTGATGAATGTCCGGAGCCGCTTAAGTCAGTCGTAGAGTTTGCGCTTTCTACTGGCTTAAGACGTTCGAACATCATCAATCTGGAATGGCAGCAGATAGACATGCAGCGAAAGGTGGCATGGATACACCCTGAGCAGAGCAAATCGAATCAGGCCATTGGCGTGGCGCTGAATGATACTGCGTGTCGTGTGCTGAAAAAGCAAATTGGCAATCATCACAAATGGGTGTTTGTATACCGTGAAAGCAGCACTAAACCAGACGGAACGAAATCACCAGTAGTCAGGAAGATGCGCTACGATGCTAACACTGCATGGCGGGCAGCGTTAAAAAGAGCTGGAATCGATGATTTCCGGTTTCATGACCTGCGACATACCTGGGCGAGTTGGTTGGTGCAGGCCGGAGTACCTATTTCTGTATTGCAGGAAATGGGAGGTTGGGAGTCCATCGAAATGGTTCGCCGTTATGCTCATCTGGCACCTAATCACCTTACCGAACATGCGCGGCAAATTGACTCGATTTTTGGGTATTCTGTCCCAAATCTGTCCCACAGTGAAAATAAGGAAGGTACAAATGACGCGTAACTACTTGATATGACTGGTGCCGATAATAGGAGTCGAACCTACGACCTTCGCATTACGAAT
>NZ_FODW01000011.1:0-39269 GCF_900110475.1 Enterobacter sp. NFIX58
ACAGTGAAAATAAGGAAGGTACAAATGACGCGTAACTACTTGATATGACTGGTGCCGATAATAGGAGTCGAACCTACGACCTTCGCATTACGAATGCGCTGCTCTACCAACTGAGCTATATCGGCCCTGAGAGGCCGGTTACGAGTGTAACCACGGGGCAAAAGGTTAGATCTATCCGGGTGATGCGTCAATGCCCTTTTGAATCAAACGGCTATTTTTGCATCACCCGTGATTATTTACGCACGAATCGTATCGTCGCCGAAGCCGATCCACTTGTACGTGGTCAGCGCTTCCAGCCCCATCGGACCGCGCGCGTGCAGTTTCTGCGTGCTGACCGCCACCTCAGCGCCGAGGCCGAACTGGCCGCCGTCGGTGAATCGGGTGGAGGCATTCACATACACCGCAGAGGAATCCACTTCGTTCACGAAGCGATCCGCATTGCGCAGCGTACGCGTCAGGATGGCGTCAGAATGCTGCGTGCCATGCTCACGGATGTGCGCAATGGCGTCGTCGAGATCGCTCACGATTTTCACGTTCAGATCCAGTGACAGGAACTCGTCGTCGTACTGCTCCGCGTTGACGGGAACGACGTTAGCCGGGCCATCCTGCAGCAGCGCGAGCGCACTGGCGTCAGCATGCAGCGTCACGCCGCTCTCTGCCATCTGTTTGCTCAGGGCCGGCAGGAAGGTGTTCGCTATGCCCTGATGCACCAGCAGCGTTTCAACGGTGTTACAGGTGCTAGGACGCTGGGTCTTCGCGTTAACGATAATCTTCAGCGCAGGAGCAATCTCAGCGCTGTCGTCTACCACGATATGACACACGCCAATACCGCCGGTGATCACCGGAATCGTCGACTGCTCGCGGCACAGCTTGTGCAGGCCCGCGCCACCGCGTGGGATCAGCATGTCGATGTATTTGTCCATGCGCAGCATTTCGTTGACCAGCGCGCGGTCCGGGCTCTCAATTGCCTGCACGGCACCCGCCGGTAAGCCACACTCTTCCAGCGCCTGCTGAATGACTTTCACCGTCGCGGCGTTGGTGCGCCAGGTCTCTTTCCCACCGCGCAGAATGGCGGCGTTGCCGGTTTTCAGGCACAGGGAGGCGACATCCACCGTCACGTTTGGTCGGGCTTCATAAATAACGCCGATAACGCCCAGCGGCACGCGACGGCGCTCCAGGCGTAAACCGCTGTCGAGCAGCCCACCGTCAATCACCTGCCCTACCGGGTCGGCCAGATTGCAGACCTGACGAACATCGTCGGCGATGCCTTTCAGGCGAGCCGGGGTCAACGCCAGACGGTCGAGCATCGCTTCGCTCAGACCGTTGCGACGCGCTTCCAGTAAATCCTGCTCGTTGGCGAGCAAAATTTCCTGGGACTGAGATTCCAGATAATCAGCGATTTTTTCCAGCACGCGGTTTTTCTCGCGGCTGGAAAGGAGCGCCAGTTTATAAGAGGCGGCCTTCGCGGCGGCGCCCATTTGTTCCAGCATGTTCTGGCTCCTTAACGAATAATCATGTCATCGCGATGCACGGCAACCGGGCCATATTCATAGCCCAGAATGGCGTCGATCTGCTGCGAATGGTGACCCGCGATGCGGCGCAGGGCATCGCTGTTATAGCGGCTTACGCCGTGGGCGATGTCGCGGCCTTCGAGGTTACGGATGCGGATCACTTCACCACGGGAGAAGTTGCCTGTCACGCTTTTAATTCCTTTAGGAAGTAATGAACTTCCTCGTTCCAGAATCGCGGCGATCGCCCCTTCATCAACGACGAGTTCGCCCGCAGGCGGCGCGCCAAATATCCAGCGCTTACGGTTTTCCAGCGGGGATTCCTGAGCGTGGAAGCGGGTGCCAACGGAGATGCCTTCCATCACGTCGCCAATCACGCCAGGGCGGCTGCCCGCGGCAATAATGGTGTCGATACCGGCGCGGCACGCCACGTCGGCGGCCTGCAGCTTGGTCCCCATACCGCCCGTTCCGAGGCCGGACACGCTGTCACCGGCGATGGCGCGCAGCGCATCGTCGATACCATGAACGTCGGTAATCAGCTCAGCTTCCGGGTTGGAGCGCGGATCGGCGGTGAACAACCCCTGCTGATCGGTCAGAAGCAGTAATTTATCAGCGCCGGCCAGAATGGCGGCCAGCGCAGAGAGGTTATCGTTATCACCCACTTTAATTTCAGCGGTAGCAACGGCATCGTTCTCGTTAATGACCGGAACGATATTGTTGTCCAGCAGCGCGCGCAGGGTATCGCGGGCGTTCAGGAAGCGCTCTCTGTCTTCCATATCCGCACGCGTCAGCAGCATCTGCCCGACGTGGATGCCATAGATAGAGAACAGCTGTTCCCAGAGTTGAATGAGTCGGCTTTGCCCCACGGCGGCCAGCAGCTGTTTGGAGGCGATCGTCGCGGGGAGTTCGGGGTAACCCAGGTGTTCACGCCCGGCGGCAATCGCCCCGGAGGTCACAATCACAATGCGATGCCCTGCGGCATGTAACTGAGCGCACTGACGTACAAGCTCAACAATGTGGGCGCGATTTAGGCGGCGCGATCCGCCTGTTAAAACACTGGTACCGAGTTTTACCACCAGCGTCTGGCTGTCACTCATGATTCTCTGCCGTTCAACGATAAGGGAAAGTAATGTCGAACGAACGTTTTAGCAGGAGTCAGCCCCGTTGCCAACTGCCTTAGCACATCGCGAAACACTTTGTTGCGCGGGATCAGGAAGCGTAGCGGGAGAATTTGACACTTTTATTACCGAAATAATAAATCACAGTTTTTTAAAATTATTCTTAGTTTGTCATAAAAGTTTCATTCCAGAACGATAAAACCCTTCCTGTTTTTTCACGGGACTTAAGCATGAGCTTATCGTCCAGCGAATTTTTAGCGCGTTTATAAGACAGGATCGAAAATGAAAAAGAGCACTCTGGCATTAATGGTTATGGGCGTAGTGGCTTCTGCATCCGTTCACGCAGCTGAAGTTTATAATAAAGATGGTAATAAGCTGGACGTGTACGGCAAAGTGAAAGCCATGCACTACATCAGCGATGATGCCACCAAAGACGGCGATCAGACTTACGTTCGTTTCGGTTTTAAAGGCGAAACCCAGATTAACGATCAGCTGACGGGCTATGGTCGTTGGGAATCTGAATTTGCGGGTAACAAAGCCGAGAGCGACTCCTCTCAGAAAACCCGTCTGGCGTTCGCGGGCCTGAAGCTGAAAAACTTTGGTTCTCTGGATTACGGTCGTAACCTGGGTGCCCTGTATGACGTTGAAGCATGGACCGACATGTTCCCTGAGTTCGGCGGCGACTCTTCCGCGCAGACCGATAACTTCATGACCAAGCGTGCGACCGGTCTTGCTACCTACCGTAACACCGACTTCTTCGGCGCGGTTGACGGCCTGGACATGACCCTGCAGTACCAGGGCAAAAACGAAAACCGTGACGCCAAGAAACAGAACGGTGACGGTTTTGGTACCTCTCTGAGCTATGACTTCGGCGGCAGCGATTTCGCCGTCAGCGGTGCTTACACTAACTCTGACCGCACCAATGCGCAGAACCTGCTGGCGCGTGGCCAGGGCCAGAAAGCCGAAGCCTGGGCTACCGGTCTGAAATATGACGCGAACGATATTTATCTGGCAGCGATGTATTCAGAAACCCGCAATATGACGCCAATTTCTGGCGGATTTGCTAATAAAGCACAGAACTTTGAAGTCGTCGCACAATATCAGTTCGATTTCGGTCTGCGTCCGTCCCTGGGTTATGTCCAGTCTAAAGGCAAAGATATCGAAGGTATTGGTGACGAAGATCTGGTGAAATATATTGACGTTGGCGCGACCTATTACTTCAACAAAAATATGTCCGCGTTTGTTGATTATAAAATCAACCAGATTGACGACAAAAATAAACTGGGCGTGAGCAGCGATGATATCGTTGCCCTGGGTATGACCTACCAGTTCTGATGATGCGAAATAAAAAACCGGCCTGGTGCCGGTTTTTTTTATTTCGGGGATTAATGCGGGCTGGTGCCCTCACCCCGGCCCTCTCCCACGGGGAGAGGGAGAAAACCATCATTTTTGTAGGCCGGGTAAGGCGAAGCCGCCACCCGGCGCTGTGACGCTATCAGGCAGTCAGCTTCACCGCTTCGCTGGAAAAGTCATCCGCTGGCTCGAACCTGAGATCAAGAGTCGCCAACAATGCGCGTGCCTTATCGTGGAACTCTTTCAGCGTGTATTCCAGGCGGTCAATCACTTCCTGATCTTTAATGGTGGTCGCCTGCCAGTTGCCGTCTTTATTAAACAGACCAAACTGGTAGCTATACGTAAAGCGTTTTTCTTCTGCTTCCATTTCCATCCACCAGCCCCAGAATTCACGTTTTTCGGGTGCAGGCTTCACGTTGACGCATACAGCCAGGCAGTCGAAAAAAAAGCGATTCTCTTCACACTGCTCTTCTCGAATATACGGGCCAAGAGCCATGAACTTCTTAATCAATCTACTTTTCGGGTGTCCACTCGGTAACGTCATTGCGATCTCCTTTTGTGAAGCCACTGTTTTACCAAACCAGCGAAATTTAGCAATCTATTAACACAATCTCTGAGCGATCCAGCGCGTAATCTCCTTCAGAGCTTTATCGAAATTCTGATAGACCGGGCTGAACGGCACCTCAAGTAATTTGCCATCCGCAGATGACGACGTGATTAAGCGCGACTCTTCTTCCGGACTGAACGGATCGTTTTTCCAGAAACCCGACAGCATCGGCGTTGGGCAGCGACGTCCCAGTAACCCTTGCGTTTTTAACGAGTAGCGATTGAGCTCCACGCGCAGCGCTTCGTCTGATGCATCATGCATGCCAAGACGGCTGGCCAGCACATCAAGGTACATTTCGGGCACGCTCCCCTGGCGGGCGGGATCGCTGAGCAGAGCGTGAACGACCGGACCAAGGCAGGCGACGGCTTTCAGGCGGGAGGACTCAAGGTAAGCCAGACGCACCGCGACGTTTGCACCAAAGCGGAAGCCAAATGCCGCCACGCGGGTGTGGTCAACCCACGGAATGTTTTCCAGCGCTTTTAGCGCATGCTGGTGCAGCAGGCTGGAATCCTGAGTCAGTTTCCATTTGGAGGAGAAGCCGATTGAGGGCATATCCAGCGTCAGCATCGCGATCCCTTTTGGTGCGAAGTAACGCTCATAGAGGCTGTAATAATCTATCTGCAACGAATCCAGCCCCCCGCACATGAGGACGGTCGGGAACGGACCTTCACCTTCAGGCATATGCAGGAACCCGGTGATGGATGACCCACCCGGAATGGTAAACTCGAGTTCGCGCATCTGGCCCGGCAGGCGTTGAGCCGCCTCTTCGTAAGCGCGATTCGCCAGCGCCTGTGCCTGCTCAGCCAGCTCATCACCTTTCAGATGTGGATACGCGGCAATGGCGTAGAGATTGGCCGCATGCAGCCAGTGCTTGCCGCTGCGCGTGGCATCCTCTTCCTGGGTGGCTTTTTGCTGCCAAAGCATCGCCTGTTTAGACCACTCGTAGATCCAGTTTCCCCCCCGATAACCCACCACCGTATCATAGAGTTCGCTGTCGGTGCGCTCGGCTTCACTCATCACGATACGCGCCTGCACATCAAGGATTTCACGAGGATCGATACCGCGCCAGACCCACATCAGGCGGTTAATCATACGATACCAGTGGGGCACGTTTTTACCGTCTAACGCGGACTGGACGGCAGGCTGGGTCCCCGGATTAAAGCGACGCACCAGCGTCGACGTTTCAGGGTGTTTGAAACGGGGTTTGAAAAGTGTCTCGGTGAGATTCGCCTGCGTCATTGCGTTGCCTCCATGAATACGTCATATGAAGACTATTGTAACGCGTGGCAGGCCAAAAAGAACAACGCCCGGCATAGCCGGGCGTGTAAAGTTACGTACTGGTATTAACGGCCTGAAATCGGCGGTACGAAGACCACGCCCATATCCCATGGCTGTTCAATCCAGGTATCCTGCGGGATATCAATCACGTAATCGTCAACCAGCGGGCGACCAGCAGGTTTCGCGAAGATAGTGACGAAATGGGCTTTCGGATACATTTCACGGATAGCCACCGCAGTACCACCGGTATCCACCAGGTCATCAATAACGATGAAACCTTCACCGTCGCCTTCCGCGCGTTTCAGCACTTTCAGCTCACGCTGGTTATCATGGTCATAGCTGGAGATGCAGACGGTATCGACATGACGAATACCCAGCTCACGTGCCAGCAGCGCCCCCGGTACCAGACCGCCACGGCTGACGGCAATAATGCCTTTCCACTGTTCGGAAGGCATCAGACGCGCAGCCAGTTTGCGTGCGTGAATCTGCAACATGTCCCAGGTGACGACGTATTTTTCGCTCATGTGAAGTGTCCCAGCCTGTTTTTATACGGCTTAAAAAGTGTTCGAGGGGGAAATAGGTTGCGCGAGATTATAGAGATCTGACGCACTAAAAACCAGTGTTTAGCGCCCTCAGCCTGAGTTTTTACATGCTTTATGCTACCAGCCAGCAGAGAAAGTGGTATTCTCAGATTCATCTCGCAAGCCTGACTTGTGGTAACTATTAACCTGCTAACCCTGTGACCTGCAACCCTGTTTGCAGCGCCTCGACAAGGAGACTTATCGTGTCTGAACTGTCTCAACTATCTCCGCAGCCGCTGTGGGATATTTTTGCCAAAATCTGCTCCATTCCACACCCTTCCTACCATGAAGAACAGCTTGCCGAACATATTATGGGCTGGGCGAAGGAAAAAGGTCTGCATGCGGAACGTGACCAGGTTGGCAACATTCTGATCCGCAAACCCGCCACCGCAGGCATGGAAAACCGTAAACCGGTTGTGCTGCAGGCGCACCTGGACATGGTGCCACAGAAGAACAACGACACCGTTCACGACTTCACCAAAGACCCGATTCAGCCGTACATCGACGGCGACTGGGTGAAAGCGCGCGGCACCACCCTGGGCGCGGATAACGGCATCGGTATGGCCTCTGCGCTGGCCGTGCTGGCTGACGACAGCGTTGAGCACGGTCCACTGGAAGTGCTGCTGACCATGACCGAAGAAGCGGGCATGGACGGGGCGTTCGGTCTGCAGGCGAACTGGCTGCAGGCGGATATCCTGATCAACACCGACTCCGAAGAAGAAGGCGAGATCTACATGGGCTGCGCGGGCGGGATTGATTTCATCTCTACCCTGCCGCTGTCACGCGAAGCGATTCCTGCCGGTTTCCAGACCTTCAAGCTGACGCTGAAAGGACTGAAAGGCGGCCACTCCGGCGGTGATATTCATCTGGGTCTGGGCAACGCCAACAAGCTGCTGGCCCGCTTCCTGGCAGGCCATGCGGCTGAGCTGGATCTGCGTCTGGTAGACTTCAACGGCGGTACCCTGCGCAACGCGATCCCACGCGAAGCCTTCGCCACCGTAGCGGTTCCAGCATCAAAAGCCGACGAGCTGAAAAAACTCTCCACCGTATACCTGGATATCCTGAAAAACGAACTGTCGGCGAAAGAGAAGAACCTGACCGTGGTGCTGGAATCCGTCTCCACGGATAAAGCCGCGCTGACCGTGCAGTCTCGTGACACCTTCGTTCAACTGCTGAACGCGACGCCAAACGGTGTGATCCGCAACTCTGACGTGGCGAAAGGCGTGGTGGAAACCTCACTGAACGTGGGCGTGGTGACCATGAGCGACGACAGCGCGGAGATCATCTGCCTGATCCGTTCCCTAATCGACAGCGGTAAAGAGTATGTGGTGAGCATGCTGGAATCTCTGGGCACGCTGGCGGGAGCAAAAACCTCAGCCAAAGGCAGCTACCCGGGCTGGCAGCCGGATGCAAGCTCTCCGGTGATGGCGCTGGTGCGTGAAACCTATCAGCGTCTGTTCAACAGCACGCCGAACATTCAGGTGATCCACGCAGGTCTGGAATGCGGTCTGTTCAAGAAACCGTACCCGGACATGGACATGGTATCTATCGGGCCAACCATTACCGGTCCGCACTCGCCGGATGAGCAGGTTCATATCGAAAGCGTCGGTCACTACTGGACGCTGCTGACTGAACTGCTGAAAGCGATCCCTGCGAAGTAACATCTTCATCCCAACCCTCTTCCTGTGGAAGAGGGTGAAAAACCCAGGCCCGGTAAGCGTAGCGCACCGGGCTTTTTTACAATCCCAATACCAGTTGTCGCTCTAACTGCGGATCCAGCAGCGTGACGTGCAATCCCACCAGCCTCACCCCTCGCCCACCTCGTCGCTCTTCCCATGCCTTTTTTGCCGTCGCGATAAGATCGTCCTTATTCAAACGCGGCCAGACATGTTCCTGCGTGGTCTGCTGGAAATCGTTGAATTTGAGCTTGATGCCCTGACGGGCAATGAGCAGGTCCGGCTTCACCTTGCTTAAGCGTCGTTCCAGCTCCGGGTAGAGCTGTTCCGTGATAATAGATTCGCACTCGGACCAGTCATGAATATCTTCAATGAGGGTACGCTCAACGCCGACGGATTTCCGCAGCCGTTCGCTGTTAACATCGCGATCGTCAATCCCCTGGCTGCGCTCCCACAGCACGCGGCCAAACTTCCCGAAGCGCTTAAGCAGCATAGCGAGATCGCTTCGCTGCACGTCTTCACAGGTGCGTAACCCCATGCTTTCCAGCTTTGCGGCGGAGACTTTTCCTACCCCGGGGATTTTGCCGAGCGGCAGCGTTTTTAAAAATGCGGGCACCTCTTCCGGCGTAATGACGTACTGGCCGTTGGGCTTATTTAAATCAGAGGCAATTTTGGCAAGGAACTTAACGGGCGCCACACCCGCCGATGCCGTCAGATTCAGCTCGTTGAAAATCGTCTGGCGGATCTCCTGCGCCATCAGCGTGGCGGAGCCGTGGCAGTGCATGCTGTCAGTCACATCGAGATAGGCTTCGTCCAGCGACAGCGGCTCTATCAGAGAGGTATAGCGGGAGAAGATTTCCCGAATATGAAGGGAAGCCTCTTTATAGGCGTCGAACCGCCCTGGCAGAAGCGTGAGATGAGGGCAAAGCTTTAAGGCCATCGCCGTCGGCATGGCGCTTCGCACGCCAAATTTGCGCGCAGGATAGTTGGCGGTGCTGATGACACCACGCTGAACGCGGCTGCCGCCAATGGCGATGGGAATATCCCGCAGCGCCGGGTTGTCACGCATCTCCACTGCGGCAAAAAAGCAGTCCATATCAACATGGATTATTTTGCGCATAGTAAGCCCTCACTCATCACTGGATAAGTATACAGTAAATAAATGAGGGTTGAGAAGCAGATGTAAGAATGCCGGGTGGCGGCGTTGCCTTACCCGGCCTACAAAAACTTAAATAATGCGCTGCTGCTCGCGCGCCATGCGTTTTTTGCGGGCGTCGCACGGTTCCGGGCAGTCGCAGACCTTCTCCATACCAATGGAGGAAATACCGCCGCAGCTGCCCTGAATGCTTTTCCGCTTAACGATCCAGCCTAACGACATGCCGAAGATGACAAGCACAAAAACCACAAAGGTTGCCAAAAACGTCAGCATCATCAGCCTCCAAAGTCATCAAGCATGATGTTCTCATCTTCGACGCCGAGATCTTTCAGCATCTTAATCACGGCGGCGTTCATCATCGGCGGACCACACATATAGAACTCGCAGTCCTCGGGCGCCGGGTGCTGTTTGAGGTAGTTTTCATACAGCACGTTGTGGATGAACCCCGTATAGCCCGTCCAGTTATCTTCCGGCTGCGGATCGGAGAGCGCCACGTGGAAGGTAAAGTTCGGGTTTTCACGTGCCAGCTGTTCAAACTCGTCGTCGTAGAACATTTCACGCAGCGAGCGCGCCCCGTACCAGAAGCTGATTTTACGCTTGCTGCCGAGCCGCTTGAGCTGGTCAAAAATGTGCGAGCGCATCGGGGCCATACCGGCACCGCCACCGATAAAGACCATCTCCGCGTCGGTATCTTTCGCGAAGAATTCCCCGAACGGACCGGAGATGGTCACCTTATCGCCCGGCTTCAGGGACCAGATGTATGATGACATCACGCCCGGCGGCGCATCCGGCACATTCGGTGGCGGCGTGGCGATACGCACGTTGAGCATGATAATGCCCTTCTCCTCCGGGTAGTTGGCCATTGAGTAGGCGCGCAGCGTCGGCTCTTTTACCTCTGATACAAAGCGGAAGAGATTGAATTTGTCCCAGTCGGCGCGGTACGCCTGCGGAACGTCGAAGTCCGCATATGCCACGGTATGCTCAGGACACTCAATCTGAATGTATCCGCCGGCGCGGAACGGGACATCTTCCCCCTCCGGTACGCGCAGCTTCAGCTCTTTGATAAAGGTAGCTTTGTTATCATTAGAGATAACTTCACATTCCCATTTTTTGACGCCGAAAATCTCTTCCGGCAGTTCAATCTTCATGTTCTGACGCACTGCGACCTGACAGGCCAGACGGCAGCCCTCTTTTGCCTCACGCTTAGTGATATGCGCCAGCTCGGTGGGCAGAATATCGCCACCGCCCTCTTTTACCGTCACGCGGCACTGCCCGCAGGAGCCGCCGCCGCCGCAGGCTGAAGAGACAAAAATACCGTTACCGGAGAGCGTGTTGAGCAGTTTATCTCCCGCAGGCGTGCGGATCTGATTCTGCGGATCGTCATTAATATCAATCACCACGTCGCCGGAATTCACCAGCTTCGCCCGCGCCGCCAGAATGAGTCCTGACAGCACCAGTACGATCAGCGTGAACATCACCACGCCAAGAATAATTTCCATCTGTTAGCCCTTATAGCTGCACACCGGAGAAGGACATAAAGCCCAGCGCCATCAGCCCGGTGGTGATAAAGGTGATCCCTAAGCCACGCAGACCTGCAGGCACGTTGGCATATTTCATTTTCTCGCGGATCCCCGCCATGGTGACAATCGCCAGCATCCAGCCGATGCCGGAACCAAAACCGTACACCACGGATTCACTGAAGTTGTAATCACGCTGAACCATAAACGAGACGCCGCCGAAGATGGCGCAGTTCACCGCGATCAGCGGGAGGAAGATCCCCAGCGCGTTGTAGAGTGAAGGGAAGTACTTATCGAGGATCATCTCCAGGATTTGCACCAGCGCCGCGATCACCCCGATAAAGGTAATAAAGTTCAGGAAGCTGAGATCAACCCCTTCCACCAGCGCGCCGTCGCGCAGCACAACGTTGTACACCAGATTGTTAATCGGAACCGAAAGCCCCAACACAACGGTGACCGCCACGCCCAGTCCAAATGCCGTCGACACCTTTTTGGAAACCGCAAGGAACGTACACATGCCGAGGAAAAACGCGAGCGCCATGTTTTCAACAAACACCGCGCGCACAAACAAACTCAGGTAATGAGCCATTGTCGGTTACTCCTTTTCCTGCTGTTCTGGTCTCAACGTACGAATCAGCCAGATCAACAAACCGATAATGAAAAATGCGCTAGGAGCCAGCAGGAACAGGCCGTTTGGCAGATACCATCCGCCGTTTTGCACCGTGTCCAGCACCGTGATGCCAAACAGCTTGCCGCTGCCAATCAGCTCTCGCAGGAACCCCACGGTCAGCAGGATCGCGCCGTAGCCGAGGCCGTTGCCGATACCGTCCATAAAGCTCGCCAGCGGCGGCATTTTCATGGCGTAGGCTTCCGCACGCCCCATGACGATACAGTTGGTGATAATTAGCCCGACAAACACCGAGAGCTGTTTGGAGGTTTCATAGGCGAAGGCGCGCAGCAGCTGATCGACCACGATCACCAGCGAGGCGATGATCGCCATCTGCACGATGATCCTCACACTGTTGGGAATGTGGTGGCGGATCATCGAGATAAACATGCTCGAAAACGCCGTAACCAGCGTGACGGCCAGCGTCATTACCACCGCCGTTTCCAGCTTGGTCGTCACCGCCAGGGCTGAACAGACGCCCAGCACCTGCAGCGTGATCGGGTTATTGGCGAGCAGTGGGCCAATGAGCACCTTTTTCACTTCTTTCAGTTCACCGGTATCAGCCATTGTTCAGCGCTCCTTCACGTACGTTTTTCAGGAAAGGACCAAAGCCCAGCTCGCCCATCCAGAAATCAAAACTGTGCTGCACGCCGTTTGAGGTGAGCGTAGCGCCGGAAAGCCCGTCGACCGCGTAGTCGTCACCGGGACGTGCCGCTCCTTTCATCACCTTCAGCGCAGGCAGACCGTTATCGTCGAGCACTTTCTTGCCGACAAACTGTGCCCGCCAGTTCGGGTTTTCCACTTCGCCGCCCAGCCCCGGCGTTTCGCCCTGGTCATAATACGTAATGCCTTTAACAGTGCGGCCATCCGTATCAAGGGCCACAAAGGCATACATCATTGACCACAGGCCGTTGCCGTAGACAGGAAGCACCACTTCCTGAATGCGTTTTTGGGGGTCACGCACCAGGTAAATTTCGGCGAGATTGCTGCGGCGCTTAATCCCGGCAGGGTCTTGCGATGCCTCGAGCGTCAGGCTCATCTGTGGATCTTTCAGCGCCAGCGCCTGGTTGAAGGTTGCCGGGTCTTTATCCAGCAGCTGGCCTGTTTTTAAATCCACCAGACGCGCGGAAATTCGTTCGGCAAAGACGGCCGAAACCTCATCTGCGCTCATCCCCTCCTGCATCAGTCCGGCCACGGCCAGAATGTTGCGCTGTTTATCCAGGGCACGTTGCTCCTGCTGCAGGGGTTTTAACCCCACGGCAGAACCGGCCACGACAATGGAGCAGACCAGACAGAGCACCAGCACCACCAGCAGCGTTTTGCTGATGCTGTCGTTATTTTTGACTTCAGCCACGCGCCTTCCTCCGCTTGATGTTGGCCCGCACCACCAGGTAATCGAAGAGTGGCGCAAACAGATTGGCAAACAGAATCGCCAGCATCATGCCCTCCGGATACGCCGGGTTGACCACGCGGATCAGGACACACATCGCGCCAATGAGCACGCCATAGCTCCATTTACCTTTATCGGTAAACGAGGCCGAGACGGGGTCCGTCGCCATGAACATCATGCCGAACGCGAAGCCCCCCAGCACCAGATGCCAGTACCACGGCATAGAGAACATCGGGTTGGTGGTCGAACCGATAAGGTTGAACATCGTGGCGGTCAGCACCATGCCGATCATCACGCCTGCCACAATCCGCCAGGAGGCCACGCGCCCAAACAGGATGCTCGCCCCGCCAATCAAAATCATCAGCGTCGAGACTTCACCAATAGAGCCGGGAATGTTGCCAATAAAGGCATCAAACCAGGTCACGGGCTGACCCGTCGCGTTGTTCACCAGCGTTTCGCCGCCGTGTGCCGCCCACTGTGAAAGCGGCGTCGCACCGGAAAAACCGTCTGCCGCCGTCCAGACCAGATCGCCTGAGATTTGCGCCGGATAGGCAAAGAAGAGGAACGCACGTCCCGCCAGCGCCGGGTTGAGGAAGTTCCGCCCGGTGCCGCCGAAAATTTCTTTAGCAATGACCACGCCAAAGCTGATGCCCAGCGCCGCCTGCCAGAGCGGTAAGGTTGGCGGGACAATCAGGGCAAACAGAATCGAGGTCACGAAGAAACCTTCGTTGATCTCATGTTTACGGATGATGGCGAACAGCACTTCCCAGAAGCCACCCACGATAAATACCGTGATGTAAATCGGCAGGAAGAACACCGCGCCCAGCGTCATCATGCTGATCCAGCCCGCGTCTGGCGCAAAGTTCACCCCTAACGACTGGGCCAGGCGGTAGTGCCAGTCAGACTGAAGCACCTGCGCCAGCTGCTGCGCATCGTACATGTGGTGCAGCGCCGGAAGGGTCTGCAAACCGACGTTGTACATCCCCCAGAACATCGCCGGGAAGACTGCAAACCACACCAGAATCATCATCCGCTTAAGGTCGATGGCGTCACGAACGTGCGACGCCCCCTTCGTCACCAGACCCGGCGTATAGAAAATGGTTGCCGTTGCTTCATACAGCGGGTAGTACTTTTTGAGCTTCCCTTCGGTAAAGTGCGGCTCCATTTTTTCAAAGAGGTGTTTTAAGCCCATCGGTTATCCTTCCTGCTCAATGCGGGTTAACACCTCGCGCAATACCGGTCCATATTCGTATTTTCCCGGACAGACATAGGTACAGAGCGCCAGATCTTCTTCGTCCAGTTCCAGGCAGCCCAGCGCCTGCGCGCTGTCGGTGTCACCGGCGAGCAGATCACGCAACAGCATGGTCGGCAGAATATCCAGCGGCATAACGCGCTCGTAGTTGCCAATCGGGACCATGGCGCGCTCGCCACCGTGCGTAGTGGTCGAAAAGTTAAACAGCCTGTTACGCAGGAAGTGGCCCAGCGTGGTCCGGGTGACGGAGTATTTTTCCGCACCGGGCAGCACCCAGCCGAACAGCTCTTTGTCGCGCCCTTCCTGCACAATGCTGACCTGCAAATGGAAACGCCCCAGATAGGCGTGCGCCTGCACAGCATGGCGGCCACTGAGGACCGAACCGGAAATCAGCCGGTTTTCGCCCGCTTTGGTTTCGTCGGTCAGTAGTTCATTAATATCCGCGCCAATCAGCGTTTTCACCAGACGCGGGTTTACCGCCTGCGGCCCGCAGATGGCGATGACACGTTCTGCGCACAGCTCTCCGGTGGTGAAGAGCTTCCCGATGGCGATGACGTCCTGATAATTAAGGTGCCAGACCTGTTTCGCCAGGCTTACCGGCTCAAGAAAGTGGATGTGCGTTCCAACCAGACCCGCCGGATGCGGGCCCGCAAACGCATTAAACGTGACCTGCCCCTGCGGATGTCCGCCGAGCTTGCCGCCGCCGGCCTGGCATACGTGGACTTTCCCCGACGTCAGGCGGGTTAACACGGTCAGCCCGGCATCAAAGGCTTTGCGCTGCGCCAGGATAACCGGCTGCGGGTCCACGCTGAGCGGGTTGGTGTCCATTGCCGTGACAAAAATCGCGGCCGGTTCCGTGCCCGGCACAGGGGATTTGCTGAAGGGACGGGTACGAAGCGCGGTCCATAAACCGGATGCCAGAAGTTGAGCCTGAACAGCGTCACGGCTCAGCGACGCGAGGTCTGCGGCATCGTAATGGGCGAATTCACGCTGTTCGTTGCCTTCAATGCGGATAACCACCGACTGCAGAACGCGTCGTTCGCCACGGTTAATCGCCACAACGGTGCCACTTGCGGGGGCCGTGAACATCACGCCGGGATTTTTTTTGTCCTCAAAGAGCGCCTGTCCTGTGATCACGCGATCGCCTTCCTGTACCAGCATAGAAGGTCGCATTCCCAGGTAGTCGTCGCCCACAATGGCGACATGACGGACACGTGCGCCTGTCGAAACGTGCTGCGCGGGCACGCCTGCAATCGGCAGATCAAGTCCTTTTTTTATTTTAAACATGTGGTTAGCAGGTTTCCATGAACAACAATCCAGTGGCCGCGAAGTGTAACATTTTCCCCTTCTCGCGGGCAGGGAAACCGCCGTCGTGCGCTCCAAATTGCGAGCTAATGCGCAAAGTTCCTGGAGCCATCGCGATTTTGATGGTTTATAAAGTAAAACTAATTTGTAAACTCACCGCCCGGCTCTTGCGAAAATCTATAGCGGTGCTAATGTGAGCGCTCCTAACAGAATAATCTGATTTCGGGTCTCTTTTGCCGTCCTGGCAAGTTGGTCATGGTTTTATCAAGGAACTAGTAGTATGCGTAAAATCGCATTGTTCATTGCGATGCTTCTGATTCCGTGCATGTCGTTTGCCGGACTGCTCAGCAGTAATAGCTCAACGACGCCGGTCAGTAAGGAATATAAACAGCAGTTAATGGGATCGCCGGTTTATATTCAAATCTTCAAGGAAGAACGCACTCTCGATCTGTATGTGAAGATGGGCGAGACATATCAGCTGCTTGATAGTTACAAAATTTGTAACTACTCCGGCGGACTGGGGCCAAAACAACGTCAGGGCGACTTCAAAAGTCCGGAAGGGTTCTACAACGTTCAGCGCAGCCAGCTCAAGCCTGACAGCCGCTTCTATAAAGCCATTAACATCGGCTTCCCGAATGCCTATGACCGTGCGCACGGTTATGAAGGTAAATACCTGATGATCCACGGTGCCTGCGTGTCTATCGGCTGTTATGCGATGACCGATTCCGGCATTGATGAGATCTTCCAGTTCGTGACCGGCGCGCTGGTCTTTGGGCAGCCTAGCGTACAGGTCAGCATCTATCCGTTCCGCATGACTGACGCCAACATGGCACGTCACAAGTACTCATACTACGCGGATTTCTGGCAACAGCTGAAGCCGGGTTATGACTACTTTGAGCAGACCCACAAGCCACCGGTGGTCTCTATCGTAGATGGCCGTTACGTGGTCAGCAAACCGCTGAGCCACGAAGTCGTCCATCCACAGCTAGCGTCAAATTACACGGTCCCCGAGACAAAATAGCACCCACTCGCCTGGCATAATCTTTTGCCAGGTTTCGTTGCCCGTCAGCGGCTGCGTTGCAATAACAGTGACCACATCGTTCGGTGTGGTCTCCTTCTGAAAGTCTATCTCCACATCCTGATCCAGCAGTGTCGCCACGCCAAACGGCGCACGGCGGGTGATCCAGAACAGATTCGTCGAGCAGAACGCCATCACATAGCGGCCGTCAGAGAGCAGCATGTTGAACACGCCTTTTTCACGTAGCTCGGTCGCCAGCGTCGCGATGTATTTAAACACGGCAGCCATGTTGCCTGGCGTACGTGGATAGCGCTCCGTCAGCTTGTGCAGCAGCCAGCAGAAGGCTTTTTCGCTGTCGGTTTCGCCAACCGGGCGGAAATTGCCCGTTTCCAGCGACTTATAGCCCGTGAGTTGCCCATTGTGCGCGTAGGTCCAGTTACGGCCCCACAGCTCGCGGGTAAACGGATGGGTATTTTCCAGCGCGACTTCGCCGCGGTTAGCCTGGCGAATGTGGGCGATCACCGAGCGGGACTTGATGGGATAGTCCTGCACCAGTTTGGCAATCGGTGAGTTAAAGCTGGGCTGTGGATCTTTGAACGTGCGACACCCTTTACCTTCGTAGAAGGTGATGCCCCAGCCGTCTTTATGCGGCCCGGTTCCTCCACCGCGCTGCACCAGCCCGGTGAAACTAAAGCAGATATCGGTTGGCACATTCGCGCTCATCCCGAGCAGTTCGCACATACATCACCTCCACAACAGCGGGGGCAGCGCCCCAATGGATATGCCCCCCGCGAAGTCTTACTTAGCCATCTCTTTTTCGATCAGCTGGATCAGGATGTGGATCACTTTGATGTGAATTTCCTGAATGCGGTCAGCATAACCGAAGTGCGGAACGCGAATTTCAACATCCGCCGTACCGTCCATCTTACCGCCATCTTTACCCGTCAGGGTGATGACTTTCATCCCTTTTTCACGCGCGGCGGCGATCGCTTTGATCACGTTACCGGAGTTGCCGGAGGTAGAAATCCCCAGCAGCACGTCGCCTTCACGGCCTACCGCTTCAACGTAGCGAGAGAAGATGTGGTCGTAACCGAAGTCGTTGCCTACGCAGGAGATGTGGCTCACGTCGGAAATCGCAATCGCCGGATAGCCCGGGCGGTTTTCGCGATAGCGACCGGTCAGCTCTTCTGCGAAGTGCATCGCGTCACAGTGAGAGCCACCGTTACCGCAGGAGAGCACTTTGCCACCCGCTTTGAAGCTGTCGGCCAGCAGGACCGCAGCGCGCTGAATAGCGTGAATATTGGCATCATCTTTCAGAAAGTTAGCCAGCGTTTCCGCCGCTTCGTTCAGTTCGTTACGAATAAGATCCTGGTACATGAGGATAATCCTTCAGTATTGATGAAATAACACAGTGGAGTGTACCGGATAGCGGGAAAAGCGAGAAGCTAAAGCCATGCGAAACGTCCGGCGTTTTGCTTTTTCGTGCCGAGTAAAACGCGAACAATGTGAACCAGGTTGTAATTATTTTGTAAACACATTGCTAAAGGAAATAACATCAACTACAACCATATCATCACAAGTGGTCAGACCTCCTACAAGCAAGGGAGCTTTTCTTTATGATGATTTTGAGCATTCTCGCAACCGTTGTTCTGCTCGGTGTGTTGTTCTATCACCGCGTAAGTTTATTCCTGAGCAGCCTGATTCTTCTGGCCTGGACGGCTGCGCTTGGCGTCGCAGGTCTCTGGAATATCTGGCTTTTAGTCCCTCTTGCCATCATCCTTCTGCCGTTTAACTTTGCCCCGATGCGTAAATCAATGATCTCTGCACCGGTTTTCAAAGGCTTCCGCAAAGTGATGCCGCCAATGTCGCGCACTGAAAAAGAGGCGATTGATGCGGGCACCACCTGGTGGGAAGGCGATCTGTTCCAGGGCAATCCGGACTGGAAAAAGCTGCATAACTACCCGCAGCCGCGTCTGACCGCGGAAGAACAGGCGTTTATTGACGGCCCGGTAGAAGAAGCCTGCCGTATGGCGAACGACTTTGCTATCACCCATGAAATGGCCGATCTGCCGCCAGAACTGTGGGCGTACCTGAAAGAGCATCGCTTCTTCGCGATGATCATTAAGAAAGAGTACGGCGGTCTGGAGTTCTCCGCTTACGCTCAGGCTCGCGTGCTGCAAAAGCTGGCAGGCGTTTCCGGGATCCTGGCGATTACCGTTGGCGTGCCTAACTCCTTAGGCCCGGGCGAACTGCTGCAGCATTACGGTACGGAAGAGCAAAAAGATCACTACCTGCCGCGTCTGGCACGCGGTCAGGAAATCCCTTGCTTCGCGCTGACCAGCCCGGAAGCAGGCTCCGATGCGGGCGCGATTCCGGATACCGGCGTGGTCTGCATGGGCGAGTGGCAGGGCGAGCAGGTGCTGGGCATGCGCCTGACCTGGAACAAGCGTTATATCACGCTGGCCCCTATCGCCACCGTGCTGGGTCTGGCCTTTAAGCTCTCTGATCCGGAAAGACTGCTGGGCGGCGAAGAAGATCTGGGCATTACCTGTGCGCTGATCCCAACCTCCACCCCGGGCGTTGAGATTGGTCGTCGTCACTTCCCGCTGAACGTGCCGTTCCAGAACGGTCCAACCCGTGGCCAGGATATCTTTGTGCCGATTGACTACATCATCGGTGGTCCAAAAATGGCCGGTCAGGGCTGGCGTATGCTGGTGGAATGTCTGTCGGTGGGCCGCGGTATTACCCTGCCGTCGAACTCAACCGGCGGTCTGAAGTCGGTGGCGATGGGGATTGGTGCCTACGCGCACATCCGCCGTCAGTTCAAAATCTCCATCGGCAAGATGGAAGGTATCGAAGAGCCACTGGCGCGTATCGCGGGCAACGCCTACGTGATGGACGCCGCCGCCACGCTGATTACCTACGGTATTATGCTGGGCGAAAAACCGGCCGTACTGTCCGCCATTGTGAAGTACCACTGTACCCACCGCGCGCAGCAGTCAATCATTGACGCGATGGATATCGCCGGCGGTAAAGGCATTATGCTCGGCGAAGGCAACTTCCTGGCGCGCGGCTATCAGGGCGCACCGATTGCCATCACCGTGGAAGGGGCAAACATCCTGACCCGCAGCATGATGATCTTCGGTCAGGGCGCAATTCGTTGCCATCCTTACGTGCTGGAAGAGATGGCAGCTGCGCAGAACAACGACGTGGATGCCTTCGATAAGCTGTTGTTCAAACATATCGGTCACGTGGGCAGCAACAAGGTGCGCAGCTTCTGGCTGGGCCTGACGCGCGGCCTTACCAGCGCCACGCCGACCGGCGATGCAACTAAACGTTATTATCAGCATCTGAACCGTCTGAGCGCCAACCTGGCCCTGCTGTCTGACGTTTCCATGGCGGTGCTGGGCGGCAGCCTGAAGCGTCGCGAACGTATCTCTGCCCGTCTGGGCGATGTGCTGAGCCAGATCTTCCTGGCCTCTGCGGTCCTGAAACGTTACGACGATGAAGGCCGTCAGGAAGCGGATCTGCCGCTGGTGCACTGGGGCGTGCAGGATGCGTTGTATCAGGCTGAACAGGCGATTGACGATCTGCTGGCAAACTTCCCGAACCGCTTCGTGGCAGGCGCCCTGCGCGCAGTGATCTTCCCGACCGGTCGTCACCATCTGGCGCCGTCCGACAAGCTGGACCACAAAGTGGCGAAGATCCTGCAGGTTCCGAGTGCAACCCGCTCCCGCATCGGTCGCGGTCAGTATCTGGCGCCGACGCCGCATAACCCGGTGGGTCTGCTGGAAGAAGCGCTGCTGGACGTGATGGCCGCCGATCCGATTCACCAGAAGATCTGTAAACAGCTGGGCAAAAACCTGCCGTTTACCCGTCTGGACGAACTGGCAAAACAGGCGCTGGCCGGTGGCATTATCAGCAAAGATGAGGCTGCTCTGCTGGTGAAAGCCGAAGAGAGCCGTCTGCGCAGCATTAACGTGGATGATTTCGAACCGGATGAGCTGGCGACGCAGCCGGTAAAGCTGCCGGAGAAGCACCGCAAACCTGAAGCGGCATAACGCGTTTCGCTTATACAAACCCCGCCTCGCGCGGGGTTTTTTATTGCCACATTTTCTCGTTATGTCGTGCTACAGTGTCAAAAAGTGGTCGTTTGAGGAGTCTGAATTGTGCCTGGTCTGAAGATTTCTATTTTGCAGCAACCTTTAGTGTGGATGGATGGCCCCGCCAACCTGCGCCACTTTGATCGCCAACTGGAAGACATTACCGGGCGTGATGTGATTGTCCTGCCGGAAATGTTCACCACCGGCTTCGCCATGGAAGCGGCAAAACAGTCAATGCCTCAGGATGAGGTGGTCGCCTGGATGCACGCCAAAGCGCAGCAGACTAATGCGCTGATCGCCGGCAGCGCCGCCCTGCAGACCGAACGCGGGCCGGTGAACCGCTTCCTGCTGGTGGAGCCGGAAGGGAACGTGCATTTTTACGATAAACGCCACCTGTTCCGCATGGCGGATGAGCATCATCACTATGAAGCCGGTAACGAGCGCGTGGTGTTCGAATGGCGCGGCTGGCGTATTCTGCCGCTGGTCTGCTACGACCTGCGTTTCCCGATGTGGTCGCGTAACCGCAACGATTACGACCTGGCGCTGTATGTTGCCAACTGGCCTGCACCGCGCTCCCTGCACTGGCAATCGCTGCTGGTGGCGCGCGCGATTGAGAACCAGGCGTACGTGGTGGGCTGTAACCGCGTGGGGACGGACGGCAACGGGCATCACTATCGCGGCGACAGCCGGGTGGTGAATCCGCAGGGCGAGATCATCGCCACCGCCGAACCGCATCAGGCGACGCGTATTGATGCCGAATTATCGTTAACGGCGCTGAAGGAGTACCGGGAGAAGTTTCCGGCGTGGCAGGATGCGGATCCGTTTAGCATTGAGTGAAAAAAAAGCCGGGTGGCAGCTACGCCTTACCCGGCCTACCAATGTTGCTCGCTTCTTTTAACTCACCAGCGCCTGCCCGTCCTTGCGGCTTTCCGTCGCGGCCACGTAGTGTCCTTCCGGCAGGCGGTAAATCACCTGCGCGCCACCGAAGTTGTAATCCTGAAGCGGATCTTCCACCACGATCTGATGCCCGCGCTCGCGCAGAGCGGCAATCGTGTTGCGATCGAACGTCGATTCAACGATCACCTCCCTGCCCTGCACCACGCGCCAGCGCGGGGCGTCGATTGCCGCCTGCGGGTTTTGCCCGTGCAGCATGATGCGCAGCGCCATCTGCATGTGCCCCTGCGCCTGCATCGGGCCGCCCATCACGCCAAAGGACATCAGCGGCTGGCCGTTGCCGTCCATCGCAAAGCCCGGAATGATGGTGTGGAACGGGCGCTTGCTGCCCGCCAGCGCGTTCGGGTGCTCAGGATCCAGCACAAATCCGCAGCCCCGGTTTTGCAGGCTGATCCCGGTATCCGGCACCACAATGCCTGAACCGAAGCCCATATAGTTGGACTGAATAAACGAGACCATCATCCCGCTGGCATCCGCGGTGCTGATGTAGACCGTGCCGCTCTGCGTCGGGGAACCGTAGACAAAATCAGAGGCGCTGTCGTGGTTGATCAGCGCCGCACGCGACTTCAGATAATGGTCGCTCAGCAGCTCTTTTGCCGCGAACGCCATGTGTTCTTCGTCCGCCACGTAGCGGTCGAGATCCGCCAGCGCCAGCTTCATCGCCTCGATGGACAGATGCAGAGACTGCACGGAATCCGGATGATGCTTCTCAATGCCGCACTGCTCAAGAATGCCGAGCGCAATCAGCGTGGCGATCCCCTGACCGTTAGGCGGGAGCTCCTGCACCGAACCGCCCGCGAAGTCGCGCGACAGCAGCTCTACCCAGTCCACGCGATGGTTGGCCAGATCCTCAGCCGTCAGGTGCGCGCCATGTTCTTTGGCGAAAGCGGCAATTTTCTGCGCCAGCTCGCCGCGGTAAAAGGCGTCGCCGTTAGTTTTCGCAATCAGCTCCAGCGAGTTCGCCTGCGCCGGGTTACGGAAGATCTCCCCCACGCGCGGGGCGCGGCCTTCCGGCGCGAAGCAGGCGCTGAAGCCCGGCTGATCTTTCAGCTTGTGATAGCCGCGCTGCCAGAGATGCCCAATCAGCGGGGAGACCGGAAAGCCGTTGCGCGCGTAGTCAATGGCGGGCTGCGCCAGCGTGGTCAGCGGCAGCGTGCCGAAGCATTCCGCCAGGGCGACCCAACCGGATACCGCGCCCGGCACGGTCACCGCGTCCCAGCCGATTTCCGGCACCGCGGTTTTTCCGGCAAACAGATCCGCATGCCAGCTCGCCGGCGAACGACCGGAGGCGTTCAGGCCGTGCAGCTTTTCACCGTCCCAGACGATGGCAAAGGCGTCGCTGCCGATCCCGTTGCCGGTCGGCTCGACCACCGTCAGCGCCATCGCGGTGGCAATGGCCGCATCCACGGCATTTCCCCCCAGCTGCAGCATCTTCATTCCCGCCTGCGCCGCCAGCGGCTGCGACGTTGCAACGGCGTTATGGCCCAGCATCGGCGGGCGTCGTGAATCGTAACCGGACGTAAAATCAAGCGCTTTGGTCATCATGACTCCTTAGTCATGGCGCGGATCGAGCGCATCGCGCAGCCCGTCGCCGAGTAAATTAAAGCCCTGCACGGCAAGGAAAATCGCCACACCGGGGAAAATGGACATCCACGGGGCCTGCTCAAGAAAACCTTTGGCGGTGTTGAGCATAGAGCCCCAGGACGGATTGGGCGGCTGCTGTCCCAGCCCCAAGAACGACAGGCTGGCTTCAGCGATTATCGCCGAGGCAATCGCCAGCGTGGCCTGTACCAGGATCGGCGACATCACGTTGGGCAGGACATACTTGATGATGATCCAGCGATCCGGCAGGCCAATCGCCCGCGCGCCGTCGATATACTCTTCGTTGCGAATGGCGATCACCTGCCCGCGCGTCAGGCGGGCGAAGATCGGCATCGCCGAAAGGCCAATGGCGATCATCGCGTTGGTCAGGCTCGGGCCTAAAAATGCCCCCAGCGCGATCGCCATGATCAGGAACGGGCAGGCCAGCAGCGCCTCGATCACGCGCGAGATGACACCGTCCCACATCTTCTGGAAGTAGCCCGCCACCAGCCCCAGCGGTACGCCGATAACCACGGCAATCACCACAGACATGCAGCCCGCCATCAGCGAGGTGCGCGCCCCCCAGATAATGCGGGATAAGATGTCGCGCCCCAGCTCGTCGGTGCCGAACCAGTACATCGCCGAGGGCGCTTTGCGCACCGCCAGGAAGTTGGCCTTGACCGGATCGAACGGGGCGATCCACGGCGCCAGCAGCGCCACCAGTACAAAGAATCCCACCACCGCCGCGCCAATAACCGCACTTTTATTACCGAGGAATTTCTTCAGCACCCGGTTTTGCGCCCGCGGCAGCGCAGGCACAGCGGTTTGCGTCGTCAGTTCTGCCATGGTTAACCTCGCATTTTCGGGTTGATGAGGACGTAGAGCACGTCGGCCAGAAGGTTCAGCATCAGGAAACCGATCGCCACGATCAGCACCACGCCCTGCACCACCGCATAGTCACGGTTGAATACCGAGTCAACGATCATCTTGCCAAAGCCCGGAATGGTGAAAACTTGCTCGGTCAGCACCGCGCCGCCCAGCAGCTCGCCAAACAGCAGCGTGGTGAGGGTGATTACCGGCACCAGCGCGTTGCGAAAGGCGTGCTTCAGGATCACCGCTTTCGGCAGTAGCCCTTTCGCCCGCGCGGTGCGGATGTAATCCGCTTTCAGCACGGCAATCATCGAGGCGCGGGTATGGCGCATCAGCGTTGCCGCGAGCCCCGTTCCGAGCACGGACGCGGGCAGCAGCAGCGTGCGCAGGTTCTGGAGCGGATCTTCGCTGAACGGCACATAGCCGGATGCGGGGAGCCACTGCAGGTTCACCGAGAAGACCAAAATCAGCAGGATCCCCAGCCAGAAGTGCGGGATCGAGATCCCCGAGATCGCCACGAAGTTCGCCCCGTGATCGACCCAGCTGTTTTTGTTCACCGCCGCAAGGATCCCCATGCTGATGCCAAACACCAGCGCGATAATCATCGCCAGCAGCGACAGCTCCAGCGTCACCGGCAGCTTGCTGGCAATCAGCTGCGTCACCGGCTCGTGCGTGCGTAAGGAGACGCCCAGATCGCCCTGCAGCGCCCGCGTCAGCCAGTGGAAATACTGCACGGGGATCGGCGCATCGAGGTTCAGCTCCGCGCGCAGCTGAGCGATAACTGCCGGGTCGCGCTCCTCGCCGGCCATGGCGATCAGCGGGTCGCCGGGCAGCAGCTTTTGCAGCCCAAACACCATCATGCTCACCAGCAGTAGCGTCGGGACGGCCAGCAGCAGACGTTTGCAAATCAGTTCCAGCATGGGCTCTCCTCAGGACGGTTATTTCGCCAGCGTTAAGCCAGCCAGACGCACGATGCCGTCCGGGTAAGGCTTGAAGCCCTGCACGCTTTTGTTCAGGCCAAAAATACGCGGCTCGAAGTAGAGGTAGGCAATCGGCATATCCGTTTGCAGCTGTTTCACCACCTTGTCGTACAGCGGCTGGCGCGCAGCCTGGTCGGTGCTCTGGCGCGCCTGGGTCAGCCACTCATCGACCTGCGCATTGCTGTAGCGGCCGTCGTTCAGGGTGCCTTTGCTGTTGATAAAGCCGTAGATGCTGCCGTCCGGATCCGGGCGCCCCGACCAGCCGGAGAAGCTCAGCTGATAGTCCCCGCTCTGCTGGCGGTCCAGCAGCGTGGCGAATTCGGTCATCTGCAGGTTCAGGTTAAAGCCCGCCTCGGCGACCATCGCCTGCAGCACCTGCCCCACCTGCTGTGAGGTGGGGTTGTTCGGCACCAGCAGGTTGACGGTCAGCGGCGCGCTGACGCCAGCCGCTTTGAGCAGCGCTTTGGCCTTGTCGACGTCACGCGGCGGGACCGGCAGGTTGACGTGATACGGGCTGACCGTCGAAAACGCCTGGTTAGCTGGCGTATACAGTCCTTCAAAGACCACCTGGTTTAGCGCATCGCGGTCGATAGCCTGCGAGAAGGCCTCGCGCACGCGGGCATCTTTGAACGGGTCGTTGGCTGGCACCTTGCCGTTGTTGATGTTGAAGGTGATGCCCTGATAGCCCAGGCCCGTTACCTTCGCCAGCGCCAGCTTGCTGTCGGCCTCGACGGTTTTCACGTCGCTGGCGGCGATGCCTTCGGTCAGATCGAGATCGCCCGCGCGCAGGTTTGCCAGACGCACGGAGGCATCCGGGATCGGCAGATAGATAATTTTGTCGAAGTGGTAGGCGTCTTTGTTCCAGTAGTTGTCGAAGCGGGTTAGCACGATGCGATCCTGGGATACGCGGCTGTCGAATTTATACGGGCCGGAACAGACGGGATGGGCGGCAAAGTCAGGCTTTTTCGCCGCCTCGGGGGCCATCATTGCGCCCGCGCGGTCGGTGAGCTGCATCAGCAGCGCGGCATCGGGGGTCTTCAGGTGCAGCGCAATCTGCATCGGGCCGGTGACCTCGACCGATTCAACGGAGGAGATCTCGCTTTTACGCAGGGAGCCTTTCAGGGTCAGGGCGCGGTCGAGGTTGTATTTTGCCGCAGCGGCATCGAATTTCTCACCGTCGTGGAAGGTGACGCCTTCGCGCAGATTGAGCGTCAGGGTTTTACCGTCGTCACTCCACGCCCAGTCTTTGGCCAGGCCGGGGACAACCTTCAGATTTTCATCCACGTCCACCAGCCTGTCGCACAGGGAGGCAAAGACGAAGCGGCCATAGTAGGTGCGCGCCAGGTGCGGGTCGAGCATGTCCGGATCTGCCCCCAGGCCAATACGCAGCACGCTTTCAGAATGGGCGGGCAGCGCCGCGCCAAGCAACATAACACTTCCCAGTACGGTCAAAAGAGAATTACGCATTGTCATTATCATGAGTTCCTTGAAGGAAGGGATGAGTGGGTGGCCGCGTGTTCAAACAGCGCGCGGCGGCGCAGAAAAGCGGCGGATGGCGGTGCGATCTGGATAACGCTGCGATCGCGGTTGATCTCCTGCCAGC
Organism: Enterobacter sp. NFIX58; assembly: GCF_900110475.1. Lineage (NCBI taxonomy): Bacteria > Pseudomonadati > Pseudomonadota > Gammaproteobacteria > Enterobacterales > Enterobacteriaceae > Enterobacter > Enterobacter sp. NFIX58. The sequence continues at coordinate 26,518 of NZ_FODW01000011.1, forward strand.
GGTGGCAGGCAACCTGACGCCCGCCATCGAGCACCTGATTAATCGGCTCGACCTGGCGGCATTCGTCGGTAACGTACGGGCAGCGGGTGTGGAAACGACAGCCGGACGGCGGGCTGGCAGGGTTCGGTAAGTCCCCCTGCAGCAGCGGCGCGGCGCGTTCAGCGCCCGGCTGCATCTGCGGCGCCGAGGCGATCAGCGCCTGCGTATAAGGATGAAGCGGCGCGTCAAATATCTCATCCACGGTGGCGAGCTCGACGATTTGCCCGAGGTACATGACCGCCACGCGGTCGCTCATGTGGCGGATCACCGCCAGACCATGGGCGACAATCACCATTGTCAGCCCCAGCTGCTGCTTCAGGCTTTCCAGCAAATTGACCACCTGCGCCTGAACGGAGACGTCCAGCGCGGATACCGGCTCATCGCCCAGCAGCAGCTTCGGTCCCGAGGCCAGCGCGCGCGCAATGCCAATACGCTGGCGCTGCCCGCCGGAAAACTCGTGCGGGTAGCGACCGGCCCAGGCGGCGGGCAGGCCTACGGTTTTAAGCAACTCGGCAACGCGGTACTGGCGATCCGCTTTTTTCATGTTCTGATGCAGCCACAGCGGCTCGCCGACGATCTGCTCCACCGTCATGCGCGGGTTCAGGGAGGCGAAGGGATCCTGGAAGATGATCTGCAGCTCGCGGCGGAGCTGATTGAGCCGCGCCCCCGAGGCGTGGGTGATTTCTTCCCCCTGGTAAAACACGCGCCCTTCGCTGGCGGCCAGCAGGCGCAGCAGCAGGCGGCCAAGCGTGGATTTTCCGGAACCGGACTCGCCGACAATCGCCAGCGTTTCGCCCGGCATCACGGCAAGCGACACGCGATCGACTGCCGTCACAAACCGTGCTGGGGTAAAGAGTTTTTTCGGACCGGGGAACAGCTTGCTGAGGTCCCGAGCTTCAAGAATGGGCGTGGTCATGCGGTCTCTCCCAGGGCGATGTGGTGTTCGAGCGGCACGCGGAAGCAGGCAACCTGATGGCCCGCGCCGAGCGTGGCGAGCTGCGGTTTTTCATCATGGCAGCGCGCCTGCGCAAACGGACAGCGGGTGGCAAAACGACAGCCCTTCGGCATGGATTCCGGCAGAGGTACCGAACCGGGAATGGTGGAAAGCGGGCCTTTACGTGCGCCAAGGGAGGGAATCGACCCCATCAGGCCGATGGTGTACGGGTGCTGCGGATCGGCAAATATCGCCTCAACGCTTCCCTGCTCTACCACCTGTCCGGCATACATCACCGCCACCTGCTGCGCCACTTTGGCCACCACGCCTAAATCGTGGGTGATCATCAGCACCGCCGTGCCGGTCTCTTCTTTGAGGGCGTTGAGCAAGGCGAGGATTTGCGCCTGGATGGTGACGTCGAGCGCGGTGGTCGGTTCGTCGGCAATCAGCAATTTGGGATGGTTAATCAGCGCCATGGCAATCATCACGCGCTGGCGCATGCCGCCGGAAAGCTGGTGAGGATAAGCCTTGAGACGCATCTCTGCCGCCGGGATCTGCACTTTCTCGAGGATCTGCAGCGCGACCTTCATCGCCTCTGCGCGCGAGACGTCCTGGTGTCGCATGACCGCTTCACTCAGCTGATCGCCCAGCGTAAACGCCGGATTGAGCGAGGTCATCGGCTCCTGGAAAATCATCGCCAGCTCGCTGCCGCGCAGATCGGCATACTCCCGCGGCGAGAGCTTGCGCAGATCGTGGCGGCGAAACTGCATCTCCCCGCTAACGATCCGTGCGCTGGCGGGCAGTAACCCCATCAGCGCCAGTGAGGTGATACTTTTCCCGCAGCCGGACTCTCCCACCAGCGCCAGCGTTTCGCCCGCCCTGACGGTCAATGAGATACCGTCAAGCACGCTAACCGGCGAGCCCGCGAACGTAACGTTGAGGTTTTGGACTTGCAGTACGGGCGTGGCGTCCTTAAAGGGGATTGTCGTCATGGCGTGAAGTCGTCCTCAAGGTGGATAGCCTGAATCAGGGCGGTTTGCAGGCTGAGCAGGTGTTCGCGCATGGCGGCCGCAGCTTCATTAGGCTGGCGATGGATAATCGCCGCCATGATCTTGTGATGGTGGTCGTTATAGCTATCGACACGTTCGGGCGTGCGGGCTAATTCGCGCAGATGCTGCCAGCCCGGTTCACGTCTGACGGCATCAATGGCATCAAACAGGCCGAGCATCAGACGGTTGCCCGCAGCCTCGGCAATCGCCCGGTGAAAGGCGCTATCCCAGAGTTCGTTAAGATCGCGGTCATCCGGGCTGACCTTATCGATGCGTTCCAGCATGCGCTGCATAAGCGCGAGGTTTTCCCTGGTGGCACGCAGTGCCGCAAGCCGGGCCAGGCCGGGTTCAAGCTGAAGACGAGCTTCCATCACTTCCAGCAGGTTGGTTTGCTGCACCAGTCCCTGAAGGGCCAGCGGTTCAACAGGTGCTGACGGGCCGATAAAGGTCCCTTTGCCCTGCTTACGCCAGATACGCCCCTCCTCTTCCAGCACGTCCAGCGCACGACGGACTTCACGTCGCCCTACGCCGAGAGTGTCCGACAGCTCACGTTCCGTGGGCAGCGGAATGCCTGGTGTTGACTCATGCTGGTTGATTAGCCCGCGCAACTGCTCAAGCGCGGTGCTGGAATTGGCCAGAAACCGTGACGGTTTTTCCATATTGGTTCGCTCGCTTTCATCATTGCTTTATTTTAATTAACGATAAGTTATTGATATGGAATGAAGCTTATCGTGCTAATGATTAAGCAATAACCAAACCAATACGTAATTGGTTCGGTATTTTTTTGGCAAGCGGGAGATAACCAAATGATTCTGCGTGAATTATTTTTACAGAAAGACACATTCTGAATGAGTTCTGGAGAGAGGCATGGTGGCAAAATGCACAACGATAGTGCAAATAACGCACTGCAACCGTGCAATTGTTAATTAATTGCACCATTGATATTAACTTTTTGTTAACGATAAGTGAGAGTATGGGATTACAGAACGCTGAAACGACGAAGGCCTGAATCATTTCTGATTCAGGCCTTCTGAATAGTGGCGGAACGGACGGGACTCGAACCCGCGACCCCCTGCGTGACAGGCAGGTATTCTAACCGACTGAACTACCGCTCCACTGTTCCCGTTTGGGGAACGAGGCGCATATTACGGTGCGCCTCCGATCTCGTCAACGCTTTTTCTCGCGTTTTGAATCGTTTGCTGCAAAAATCGCCCAAACGATGATTTTACAGGCATTCCGGCGTTTTTTCAGGCACGCCAGAGACAGCTGCCGCCCTTCTTCTGCACCAGATCAAGACGGGATTCGTGGTTAAGCAGCTCTTCATCACTGGCTAAAACAACCCGTAGCCGGCTTGCCTGACGGACAACACGCTGAATACCCGCTTCGCCCTGCGTCTGCTGAGACTCATTTTCCATACTGAACTTCATTGACGTCTGCCCGCCGGTCATCGTCAGATAGACATCGGCGAGGATCTGGGCATCGAGCAACGCCCCGTGGAGCGTTCGTTTGGTATTGTCTATCTCGTAGCGCGAACAAAGTGCATCCAGGCTGTTACGCTTGCCGGGGAACATCTTCCTCGCCAGCGCCAGACTGTCTGTTACCTTACAGAAGGTGTTCGTCTTCGGGATATCACGATTAAGCTTGCTGAATTCATAGTCCATAAAGCCGATATCGAACGAGGCGTTATGGATGACAAGCTCGGCGCCCTTGATGTATTCCAGGAACTCGTCAGCCACATCCGCAAACGTCGGCTTATCCAGCAAGAACTCATCGGCAATACCGTGAACGCCGAACGCTTCGGGGTCCACCAGCCGATCGGGCTTGAGGTAGACGTGGAAGTTGTTCCCCGTAAGACGACGGTTCACCACTTCAACGGCGCCGATCTCGATGATCTTATGCCCTTCGTAGTGCGCGCCGATCTGGTTCATACCGGTGGTTTCGGTATCGAGGACGATCTGGCGAGTAATTGCAGTGCTCATAGCGGTCATTTATGTCAGACTTATCGTTTAACTGAACGTTTCAAATACAGGAAGTCTACCAGAGATGCGTAAACAGGTAGAAATTTTCACCGATGGATCTTGTCTCGGCAACCCAGGTCCCGGCGGCTACGGCGCGATAATGCGCTATCGCCAGCACGAAAAAACTTTTAGCGAAGGCTATTTTCTGACCACCAACAACCGGATGGAGCTCATGGCGGCCATTGTGGCGCTGGAGGCGTTAAAAGAACATTGTGACGTGGTGTTAAGTACCGACAGCCAGTACGTCCGCCAGGGGATTACCCAGTGGATCCATAACTGGAAAAAACGCGGCTGGAAGACTGCCGATAAGAAACCGGTCAAGAACGTCGATCTCTGGAAACGTCTTGATGCTGCGCTGGGCCAGCACCAGATTAAGTGGGAGTGGGTTAAAGGGCACGCCGGCCATCCGGAAAACGAACGCTGTGACGAGCTGGCGCGTGCGGCGGCCGCTAACCCTGCGCATGAGGACGCGGGCTATCAGCCTGAATCCTGATCAGGGCTTTTTGTATTGCCGCGTGGCGCCAACGGTCTGACGGATTGGCGTTTTCGATTTGCTCTGCTTCATGGGATTAAGCGTAAGGGGAATGGTTCGCTTACGCGCGACGATAAACTGCATGCAGCCTAAGGCAGGCAAATGCGTGCTCAACAAGACGCCCCCCTGCCGCGCCCAGGGCAGCACCTGAAAACCGCCGTAGCAGAGCACTTCGAAGTTCAGCAGTGACAGCCAGTCGAGCTGGCGCATCATGGTGAACATCCGGCTGTTGTATGGCGGGGTCCGACGCAGCACCGGTACCAGCTTACGCAGGCCCATCAGGCTCAGCGGATTGAATCCGCTCAGTACCAGCCAGCCGTCATCAATCAGCACGCGATCGGCTTCGCGAAGCAGACGGTGCGGATCGCTGCACCAGGGTAACGTATGTGCGAGCAAACACGCATCAACGGATTTTTCCGCAAACGGCAGATGTAACGGGTCTGCTTTCACCTGAACCGGCGATCCGCCGAGAGAGACGTTGACCTGATGCGAGATAGCGCAGCTTTCGGTATTGATTTCCGCGCTGAGATTGCCAATCTTAAGCAGGTGAAAGCCATACATTTTCGCCAGCCAGGGCTTCAGCTGTTGCTCTAACGCTTCGCGATAGTATTCACCCCAGGGCAATTCCGCCCAACGTTCCGGTGCTGCGACAGTCTGAGGTATCCTTGCCGGTTTCATCAACACACCCGCCACGCTATTAGAGGTAATGTATGAATCTTATCAGTATTTCCGCTTTTGAGGACAATTACATCTGGGTTTTGGTGGACGATGAACGTCGATGCGTCATTGTCGATCCCGGAGAATCCGCCCCCGTACTGCGCGCAATAAAAGAGAACGGCTGGCAGCCGGAAGCCATTCTGTTGACGCATCACCATCACGATCATACGGGCGGCGTGCCTGAACTGCGCGCCCACTTTCCGCATGTTGTGGTATACGGACCGGCAGAGGCACAAGATAAGGGACTCACGCAAGTAGTCGAAGAAGGCGAAAAAATCCTCATTCGTGAGTGGGAGTTTTCCGTATTTGCTACACCGGGTCACACTTTGGGACATCTGTGTTTCTACAGTAAGCCTTATCTTTTTTGCGGCGACACGCTGTTCTCCGGAGGCTGCGGAAGACTGTTTGAAGGCACGCCAGCACAAATGTATCAGTCTTTACAGAAGATTAACGCATTACCCGATGATACCGTTATTTGTTGCGCGCATGAGTATACATTAGGAAATATGAAGTTTGCCGTCAGCCTGTTACCTGAGGATCGGGCGATTCAGGATTATTATCACAAAGTGAAGGAGTTACGTGCAAAAAACCAAAAAACACTCCCCGTAATTCTGAAAAACGAACGCCAAATTAATTTATTTTTACGAACAGAGGATATTGATTTAATTAATAAAATTAACCAAGAAACAAATTTGCAACAACCAGAACAGCGATTTGCATGGTTAAGGTCAAAGAAAGATAACTTCAGATAATTGCGGGTTGCCTTTTCAAAATTTCGCCGTTATCATCGCTCGTCTTTTAAGCAACTATTGACACACACATGAAGGCAAAAGCGATATTACTCGCCTCTGTCCTGCTTGTAGGTTGCCAGTCGCAGAACGGCAGCAACGTACAACAGCACGCACAGAGCCTTTCTGCAGCTGGTCAAGGGGAAGCAGGGAAGTTTACAAGTTCGGCGCGCTGGATGGACGATGGAACATCTTTCGCGCAGGATCAAGACTTGTGGACCTCTATTGGCGACGAGCTAAAGATGGGAATTCCGGAAAATACCCGGATTCGCGAACAGAAACAGAAGTATTTAAGTAATAAGAGCTATCTCCACGATGTAACGTTACGGGCAGAGCCGTATATGTACTGGATAGCCGGGCAAGTTAAGAAACGTAACATGCCTATGGAGCTGGTACTCCTACCCATAGTGGAGAGCGCTTTTGACCCACACGCGACGTCTGGCGCCAATGCCGCAGGCATTTGGCAGATCATTCCGAGCACCGGGCGAAACTATGGTCTGAAACAGACCCGCAACTATGATGCGCGTCGTGATGTTGTCGCTTCAACGACAGCCGCTCTCGACATGATGCAACGTCTGAACAAGATGTTCGACGGCGACTGGCTGTTAACGGTCGCAGCGTACAATAGCGGCGAAGGTCGTGTACTGAAGGCAATGAAAGCGAATAAAGCACGGGGTAAATCCACCGATTTTTGGTCGCTCTCACTGCCACAGGAAACAAAGATTTACGTACCGAAAATGCTGGCACTGAGCGATATTCTCAAGAACAGCAAGCGTTACGGTGTGCAACTGCCAACACCAGACGAAAGTCGTGCACTGGCGCGTGTTCGCCTCAGCAATCCGGTTGATATTCAACAGGTTGCTGATATGACGGGTATGTCGGTAAGTAAACTGAAAACCTTTAATGCTGGCGTTAAAGGCTCAACCCTGGGGGCGAGTGGTCCGCAGTATGTAATGGTTCCGCAGAAACATGCTGAGCAGTTACGTGAGTCTTTAGCTTCGGGTGAAATCGCTGCCGTTCAGTCAACGCTGATCGCGGATGCCTCACCCGTCAACAGCCGCAGTTATAAGGTTCGTTCAGGTGATACGCTTTCAGGCATTGCATCACGTCTTGGCGTGAGCGCAAAAGATCTCCAGCAGTGGAACAATCTGCGCGGATCGGGCTTGAAAGTGGGTCAGAATCTGACGGTTGGCGCAGGTAGCAGTGCGCAGCGTCTTGCCAACAACAGCGATAGCATTACCTATCGCGTGCGTAAGGGTGATTCGCTGTCCAGTATCGCAAAACGTCACGGCGTGAACATCAAAGATGTGATGCGCTGGAACAATGATACTGACAATCTGAAACCAGGCGACCAGCTGACGCTGTTTGTGAAGAACAGCGCGACGCCAGACTCCTGATAACACGACCGAAAGATAAAAAGGCACCGATTCCCCTCGGTGCCTTTTTTGTTTATCCCGCTTTTTGCGCTTCCGCCATGATGGTATCGCTGGTAAATGAACCATCGTCCTGCAGTTCAAAGTACGCCTTCACCTCTGCGGACGCACTCTCCTGATACAGCCTGATTGCCTGACTTAACGCTTCCGGGGTGCGCATACGCGCAATCCACGAGCTAAACTCCAGCGGCAAACGGTCTGTGATTAACGAGCGTGTAATCAGTCCCGCTTCCGTGATAAGCGATAACCACTCTCCGCTGGCGTAGTTTTGCACATGCGAGGTGTCGCGCAGCGCTTCCACCGTTTGCAGCCAGATATTGCGCACCGGATGTCCAGGCGACATCACATCCATAATAATGAAGATGCCACCCGGCTTCAGAACGCGTTTGACTTCACGTAATGCCTGGCCAACATCGTGCCAGTGGTGCGCGGAATAACGGCTGATCACCACCTCAAACGAGGCATCATCAAAAGGTAAGGATTCGGCATAGCCCTGACGCGTATCAATGTTGTCCAGCCCCTTCGCTTTCGCCGCTTCAGCAACCACCTCCAGCATCTGGCTGGATAAGTCATATGCGGTAACCTGCGCCACCTGCTGCGCAGCCGTGAAGCTGGCATGCCCTGCCCCGCAGCCTAAATCCAGCACGTGCGCCTGCGGAAATGCCGACAGGCGCTCACCGAGGCGTACCAGATCGTGGCCTGAAGCGTGTACGGCGCTGCTCAGATACGCATTTGCCTGCGAACCAAACTGTTTTTCTACGTTGTCATGATGGGAGTGAGTTGTTGTCATCGTACTGTCCTTTGTGGGTTAAAAATAAAAGGGCAGCACCTGCACAGGCCTGCCCCACGGCAGACCTGACACACCATTATTTATCAGGTTTGCCGGGACTGAATTCGACGAGTAGAGGGTTATGATCGGAGGCGCGCGTCACCAGCACGGAGGCATCGTGCACGCTCAACCCACGATAGAAGACAAAGTCAAGAGGACGACCAAAGGCTTTTTTGCGCTGGTCATCGCTAAAACGAACTTCACGCAGCGACATTTCGCGCGCAAAGCGGTACAGCGCATTCATGCGCGGACGGCTCCAGGCATTGAAATCGCCGGCCATAATGATGGGCCCGCTGTGATGCGCTATCTGATCGCCAATCGGAAGTAATTGCTTACTGTACACATCCACGCCCAGGCTGAAGTTCACCGCGTGGATATTCACGACCATCAGCATACGGGTATCTGGCAGCGGATAGACCGTCACCAGCGCCGATTTCGCCAGGCGCAGAATAGGCTCTCGTTCGCGCAGTGGGCAACAATAGACGGGATGTGCCGCTGAAAGCGTCATCACGCCCGAGGGATGCTGAGGCAAAACAAAGGCGGGTACCTGGTCGGCGGCAAGATAGTTGGTGGTCGCAAACCGCACCAGCTCAGGGGTGGTTTGCGCCTCCTGGAGCAGAACCAGATGGGCATCTTTGCCAAAATTCTTGAGGACCGATAACCACTCCGCACGCTGCTGCTTAAAGATATTCCACACCAGTACACGGATTTTTTCATCGCTGCTTAACGGCGTGCCGGCGGGTAATGCCTGGCTTATGCTCGCAAATGACCCCGGAGGCAAGATCCTCTCCGCGGGCATTCCGGCTACATAACGCATGGCATAGGTATTTTTTCGCACTTTTGGAAACAGCCTCTGTAACATGAACCAGTCCGGAAAACGGACTGGTTCTAATGTTATAGGGACTTTAGGTCACACTTTCAACGCAATTTCTGAGAAACCGCTTTCCAGTTTTGTAAGCAAGCGCTTACTGATGTTAACCCAGCGCGACGCGAGCGGGTTTATCAAGACGTCCGCTCAGACCAATCAACAGGAAAGCGACCAGGACAATGACCGCGCCAATCCATGGCGTCTGGGTTAATCCGACGTGTTCAACGGTTTGCCCACCAATGATGGAGCCCAGCGCGATACCAATATTAAAAGCGGCAATATTCAGGCCGGAAGCCACATCCACCGCATTGGGCGTATAAAGCTCGGCTTTCTGTACAACGTAGACCTGAAGCCCGGGTACATTACCAAAGGCGAAGATCCCCATGACCAGCACGGTGACCAGCGCGGCGTACTGTATCGAAGCCGTGAACTGGAAAATCATCAACAGAACGACCAGCGCGGCGAAGATGAATTTCAGCGCCGGAACCGCCCCATGCTTATCCGCAAGCTTGCCGCCCCAGATATTGCCAATCGCAACGGAAATACCGTATCCCAGCAAAATCCAGCTCACGGCATCGGGGGAGAAACCCGCCAGGTCCTGCATCATCGGCGCGAGGAAGGTGAAGGCGGTGAATACGCCACCATAGCCCAGCGCAGTAACTGCATAGATGATCAGCAAACGCGGATGCGTGAGCACCTTCAGCTGATCGCTCAGGCTGGCGCTGGCCCGGCCAGGAATATTCGACGGCACCAGCAGCAGGCTGGTCACCAGGGCAATGACGCCCAGTAAGGAGACGGCCAGGAACGTTTCACGCCAGCCGAAGTGTTGTCCGATAAACGTGCCCAATGGTACGCCCGTGACGAGTGCAACGGTCAGCCCACCGAACATGATCGCAATGGCGGAGGCCGCTTTCTCTTTTGGTACCAGGCTGGTTGCAATAGTGGAACCAATCGAGAAGAACACCCCGTGTGCAAGGCCGGTCAACAGACGAGCGATAACCAGCGTGGTGTAGTCCGGCGCCTGCCAGGCCAGCACGTTGCCGGCGGTGAACAGCACCATTAATGCAACTAACAGCTGCTTACGCGGAAAACGTCCGGTCAGGGCCGTCAGCACGGGAGCGCCGACGGCAACGCCCAGGGCATAGATGGACACCAGTAATCCGGCGGAGGGCAATGAGATCGCAAGCTGGTTAGCAATGGTGGGAACCAGTCCCACGATAACAAATTCGGTCGTGCCAATTGCAAAGGCACTGATCGTCAGGGCAAGAAGCGCCAGTGGCATAAAATACTCCGTATCATCAGGATTAAGATGACAGGCAGTATGCGCCAGTGCTTAAATAACAAAAATGGTCAAAATATCAATAGAATTTTGCAGGTGGTGCAACAATGAAAGCAACGTCGGAAGAGCTGACAATCTTTGTCGCCGTCGTCGAAAGCGGCAGCTTTAGCCGCGCGGCCGAACAGCTGGGGCAGGCTAACTCAGCCATTAGCCGCTCGGTAAAAAAGCTGGAGATGAAGCTTGGGGTGAGCCTGCTCAACCGAACGACGCGGCAGCTGAGCCTGACGGAAGAAGGAGAGCGTTATTTTCGCCGCGTGCAGTCGGTACTGCAGGAGATGGCCGCAGCGGAGACCGAGATTATGGAAACCCGCAGCACGCCGCGTGGGTTACTGCGCATTGATGCGGCCACGCCGGTTGTGCTTCACTTTCTGATGCCGCTGATTAAACCTTTCCGCGAACGTTATCCGGAGATGACGCTCTCTCTGGTCTCCTCAGAGACGTTTATCAACCTCATCGAGCGAAAGGTAGATGTGGCTATCCGGGCGGGAACGCTGACCGATTCAAGCTTGCGTGCCCGCCCTCTGTTTGCCAGCTACCGAAAAATTATCGCGTCGCCACAGTATATTGCTGAACATGGTAAACCGGAGACGGTTGAAGAACTGAAGCAGCATCTGTGCCTGGGCTTTACGGAGCCAGTATCGCTGAACACCTGGCCTGTCGCCTGCCATGATGGGCAACTTCATGAAATTACAAGCGGATTGTCGTCTAACAGCGGGGAAACGCTGAAGCAGCTGTGCCTCGAAGGCAATGGTATCGCCTGCCTGTCAGACTATATGATCGATAAGGAGATTGCGCGGGGTGAACTGGTGGAATTGATGGCCGATAAACGCCTGCCGGTCGAAATGCCTTTTAGCGCGGTATATTACAGTGACAGAGCGGTGAGTACGCGCATTCGTGCCTTTATTGATTTTCTGAGTGAACATATAAAAACAGCTCCCGGAGGAGCTGTGTGAGGGTTCAGGTTACAGAGGGTGGGTCAAACTTAATCCCAGTGAGGAGCTAAGCCTTCCGGGCTGACCAGGCGATCGTTGCACTCCAGGGCTGCGATCGCTTTTTTATCGTCAGCATCAAGGTGAAGATCCGTTGCTAACAGGTTGCTCGCCAGGTTTACACGTTTAGTTGAAGATGGGATCACGGCATAACCTTCACCCATTGCCCATGCCAGAATAACCTGCGCGGCAGTCGCGCTATGTTTCTCAGCGATACGCGTAATCACTTCATCTTTCAGCGCTTTACCATAGGCCAGCGTCATGTATGAGGTGATGTGGATCCCGTGCTGTTTTGCCCAGTCCACGACTTTGCGGTTCTGCAGGTAAGGAGACAGTTCAATCTGGTTGGTCGCAATATTTTCTGCACCTACAGCCGCAATGGCTTTTTCCATCAGCGGGATCGTGAAGTTGGAGATCCCAATTTCGCGGGTTAAGCCCTGCTTTTTCGCTTCCAGCAGCGCCTGCATGAATTCTTCCACGGAGACGGCATCGTTTGGTGATGGCCAGTGGATCAGCGTCAGATCGACGTAGTCAGTACGCAGTTTTTTCAGGCTTTCTTTCAGGCTTGGGATCAGCTTGTCTTTGCTGAGATTCTCAATCCAGATTTTCGTGGTAATGAACAGCTCATTACGCGGTACACCGCTCTCTTCGAGAGCTTGTCCAACGGCAGCTTCGTTTTCATAGATCTGCGCCGTATCAACTGCGCGATAGCCCAGTTCGAGTGCGGTTTTAACTGATGTGATAACAACGTCGTCTTTCAGGCGGAAAGTGCCCAGACCAAATGCAGGGAGAGTCATAATTTTCCTCAATCGTTATGTTCGTAAACTGAGGATGATTATCGCTGGCGGTGTTATAGAGAAAAAGATCGTAAAACGCAGAGGATTTTTGCTGATTTCGCAATAATTAAACGTCAGATAAGAAAAAAGCCCTGAGCGTTAACTCAGGGCTTTTAATAAGTGGCGGAACGGACGGGACTCGAACCCGCGACCCCCTGCGTGACAGGCAGGTATTCTAACCGACTGAACTACCGCTCCACCGAAGACTGCTTGTAACCACCGGATTAATGCACCGGCTTACTACTTAATTTGATGCCTGGCAGTTCCCTACTCTCACATGGGGAGACCCCACACTACCATCGGCGCTACGGCGTTTCACTTCTGAGTTCGGCATGGGGTCAGGTGGGACCACCGCGCTAAAGCCGCCAGGCAAATTCTGTT
>NZ_FODW01000009.1:0-83055 GCF_900110475.1 Enterobacter sp. NFIX58
TCCTGAAGGAACGTTGAAGACGACGACGTTGATAGGTCGGGTGTGTAAGCGCAGCGATGCGTTGAGCTAACCGATACTAATGAACCGTGAGGCTTAACCTTACAACGCCGAAGATGTTTTGGCGAAGAGACGAACAATCAAAATTCAGCCTGATACAGATTAAACAGAATTTGCCTGGCGGCTTTAGCGCGGTGGTCCCACCTGACCCCATGCCGAACTCAGAAGTGAAACGCCGTAGCGCCGATGGTAGTGTGGGGTCTCCCCATGTGAGAGTAGGGAACTGCCAGGCATCAAATTAAGTAGTAAGCCGGTGCATTAATCCGGTGGTTACAAGCAGTCTTCGGTGGAGCGGTAGTTCAGTCGGTTAGAATACCTGCCTGTCACGCAGGGGGTCGCGGGTTCGAGTCCCGTCCGTTCCGCCACTTATTAAGACATTAAGCCTGCCTTACTGGCAGGCTTAATGGCAAAAAACTTTAGGGGCGTAGCTCAGTTGGTAGAGCACCGGTCTCCAAAACCGGGTGTCGCGAGTTCGAGTCTCTCCGCCCCTGCCATATATAATCCTTTGCTTCGGCAAAGGATTTTTTTTTGCCTGTAATCCTGTAAAAACGCCTCTTCTTACTATTCAGCCAGCATTCCTGCTGGCTGATGTATCAATCCATTACATTGATTTTTAATAGATCTTTTATCTGTGACTGCTTATCACTGTTTTGCAGCCAAATCGCATACAGCGGTCTGGTAAGCGTGGTGGAATCCAGCACCGTATGCAGCCCCGCTTTAGTGTCTGCCCAGCGAACAGGTAACCAGGTACAACCTCTCAGCAAGGGCAGTTGCTGACAGGCGATCTCCGCAGAGCTGGTCGTTAACTGTGGAACATCATCAGGTGCAATCAATCCCATCTCATGCTGCTGAAAATCTGGCCCCCATTCGAGGCGCAAATAGGTCAGGTCTGCCTTCATCATCGACGGTTCAGAGGCATACAGTGCCAGACCAAACTGACCGACGATCTGGCTGCTAAATTCGTCCATCTTGGGGGCTTCGGTTGTGATCAGAAGATCAAGCTGGCGCTCATGAAGTTGCTTAACCAGCGACTGCCGTTGCGCAATCCTGGCTTCAAATTGCAGGTGGCTATGAGAGTGATAAAGCCGGGTAAGCCACTGACTTAGCATACATTCCCACAGGGAAGCGCTGGCCCCTATCGAGAACTCATTATGCCTCGAAGTATGTGCAACCTCTTTGCGTGCCGCCTGCCAGGTATTCATCAGCGTTTCTGCGTACGGCAGCAGTTTTTCACCGGCGGGCGTGAGTCGAATATTGTTGCGATGGCGGGTAAAAAGATTCACACCCAGTTGATTTTCCAGCTGTCGAATACGAAAACTGACTGCTGACTGCGTCAGGTAAAGGGCTTCCGCTGCTCGCCCAAAGTGGCGTGTTCTGCTCACTTCAAGGAAAGTTTTAAGCAATTCCGTATCCACATCTTTCTCCGCAAAATTATTTGTCGTTATGATTTAAATGTTTTGTTTTACACTCTGTCAAGCGTAACTAATACTCCGCGCCATAAATAGCTCGGCCAAAGAATTAGGAGCGTGTAGGATGGCGGAAAGCTTTACGACGACTAATCGTTTTTTCGACAATAAACATTATCCGCGCGGGTTCTCTCGTCACGGCGATTTCACCATCAAAGAAGCTCAACTGCTTGAGCGCCATGGTTATGCCTTTAACGAGCTGGATCTGGGTAAGCGTGAACCTGCAACCGAAGACGAAAAACAGTTTGTTTCTGTTTGCCGTGGTGAGCGTGAGCCGCAGTCTGAAGCGGAACGTGTGTGGATCAAGTATATGGCACGCATTAAGCGTCCAAAGCGCTTCCATACGCTGTCTGGCGGTAAGCCGCAGATGGAAGGTGCAGAAGACTACACCGAGTCTGATGACTAAGATGATAAGAAGGGGCTACGGCCCCTTTTTTTATGCCAGCAACTTCTGCAGATGCAGCAGCAAACGATCGATAGCGCGATAGCTCAGCGCCTCCTGCAAGTGTTTCCTCTCAATGTCAGTACATCCCTCCACGTCAGCAATGGTTCTGGCCACTTTTAGCAAACGCTGCCACGCACGTATAGATAGCCCAAAGCGCGTCAACGTCTCCTCCAGCCATACCGCATCCTGACTGTTAAGGGCACAAAACTGCCGGATCCCGGCATTATCCAGCCGCGCATTTAGCCTGTTCTGACGAGTGTACTGTCGTGCCTGGGCGGCGATCACCCGCTCGCGTACCTTCGCAGAGCTTTCACCCGTGATGCCCGTCTGCCTGAGCAGGCCCGGAGGAGGAAGCGGGATTTCGAGAGATAAATCGAAACGGTCGAGGAACGGACCGGATAACTTTCCCAGATAGCGCAGCGTCTGCTCTGGCGTACAGCGGTTATGGTTGCCCTGGTAGTGGCCCGTCGGGCTGGGATTCATCGCAGCGACCAGTTGAAACTGCGCGGGATAGCTTATTTTGGCCCGCGTGCGCGAGATATGTATTTCGCCAGATTCAATAGGTTCTCTCAGCGCATCCAGCACGCGGCGCTCAAACTCGGGCAGTTCATCGAGAAACAGAATGCCATTGTGCGCCAGTGAGATCTCACCCGGCCCGGGGATAGACCCGCCGCCGACCATCGCCGTCAGTGAAGCGCTATGATGTGGGGAACGAAAAGGACGACGGCGCCACTGTTTTTGCAACGATGCAGAACTGATGAGGCTATATATGGCGGCGCTTTCCAGCGCTTCATGGTTATTGAGCGGTGGAAGTAACCCGCTCAGCCTGCTCGCCAGCATCGTTTTCCCCGTACCTGGCGGGCCAATCAACAGAAGATTGTGTCCACCTGCGGCCGTAATCTCCAGCGCCCGCTTCCCTTGCTCCTGTCCCATAATCTCGCTGAGATCCTCCGGGACGTCGGCTATAACCTCGTCACACTCCTCCGGTTCGGACAGTTCATGTCGTCCTTCCAGCCAGGCACAAACTTCCTGTAAATGTCCCGCGATGAGGCATCCTTTTTCCGCGATAAGACTCACTTCTGATGCGTTTTCATTGGCCACAATGATTTGCCGGCCTGCTCGTATGGCCTCCAGCGCTCCTGATATCGCGCCGGGAACGCCTCTCAGCGCGCCTGTGAGCGCGAGTTCACCCACGAACTCATACGAGCCTAGCCTTGTCGTATTAAGCTGCTCAGAAGCCGCGAGAAGGGCAATTGCGATAGGTAAATCGTATCGTCCCCCTTCTTTAGGCAGGTCGGCGGGAGCAAGGTTGATGGTGATCTTCTTCGCAGGGAAGGTATAACCGCTATTTATTATTGCGCTACGGACGCGATCCCTGGCTTCTTTAACCGTCGTTTCAGGTAACCCGACAAGCGTGAGTCCGGGCAGCCCATTACTCAAATGCACCTCTACGGAAACAAGCGGTGCCTTTACCCCGAGGGCCGCACGCGTATAAACAACTGACAGTGACATTTGCACTACCTCCTGGTGTGACTATGTCAGTGCTCGTTATGTTTGTTTATTGCCATTTCGTGAATTTACGCAGCTTGTTCAGGGATTTTAATGGCGCATTGCAACAATTTCATAATCGTGGAAAGCTCCTCGCAGAACGGAAAAATCCTGTTTTGACGGTTAGCACCACAGTAAAAAAATGAAAAATATTCATTTTCTAATTTCCGTATATAAAACAACGCTTTTAAGAAATATGATTCGCGGGCTAACCAAATCCGTCATAAATAAATCTTGTGTTTAATTTGAAAACTGTGATAACTCTTTAGGTATTCCTTCGAACAAGATGCAAAAAGAACTGAAAATGACAGCCCTTCTACGAGTGATTAGCCTGGTCGTGATTAGCGTGGTGGTGATTATTATCCCACCGTGCGGGGCTGCACTTGGACGAGGAAAGGCTTAGAAATCAAGCCTTAACGAACTAAGACCCCCGCACCGAAAGGTCCGGGGGTTTTTTTATGACTAAAAAAAGCAAATGAGGAGCAGAGAATGACGACTAGCACAAAATTCTGTTTCTCCCGATTTATGACGGGGAACTAACTATGAATGGGGCACAGTGGGTAGTACATGCGTTGCGCGCGCAGGGAGTCGAGACAGTATTCGGTTATCCGGGTGGCGCAATTATGCCGATTTACGATGCACTGTATGACGGCGGCGTGGAACATCTCTTGTGCCGACACGAGCAGGGCGCAGTGATGGCGGCCATTGGTTACGCCCGCGCGACCGGTAAAACCGGCGTGTGTATGGCGACGTCAGGCCCTGGCGCAACTAACCTGATCACCGGCCTGGCTGACGCGCTGCTGGATTCTGTTCCCGTTGTCGCCATCACCGGGCAGGTGGCGTCTCCGTTCATCGGTACCGACGCTTTTCAGGAGGTCGATGTACTGGGTTTATCGCTGGCCTGCACCAAACACAGTTTTCTCGTTCAGTCTCTGGAAGAGCTGCCGCGCGTCATGGCTGAAGCATTCGAGGTAGCCAGCTCCGGCCGCCCTGGCCCGGTTCTGGTGGATATCCCGAAAGATATCCAGGTCGCACTCGGCGAACTGGAGCCGCACTTCTCCACCGTTCGAAGCGACGACGCGTTTCCGCATGCGGCAGTTGAAGAGGCGCGTCAGATGCTGGCGCAGGCAAAACAGCCGATGCTGTACGTTGGCGGTGGCGTAGGCATGGCGCAGGCCGTTCCCGCCCTGCGTGAATTTATTGCGGTAACGCAAATGCCTGCCACCTGCACGCTGAAAGGGTTGGGTGCGGTAGATGCAGACTACCCGTACTATCTGGGCATGCTCGGGATGCACGGCACTAAAGCGGCAAACCTGGCGGTGCAGGCGTGCGATCTGCTCATCGCCGTCGGTGCCCGTTTTGACGACCGCGTTACCGGCAAGCTGAATACCTTTGCGCCGAACGCCAAAGTCATCCATATGGATATCGACCCGGCGGAGATGAACAAGCTGCGTCAGGCGCACGTCGCACTGCAGGGCGATCTCAACGCGCTGTTACCGGCATTGCAGCAGCCGCTGGATATCAACGCATGGCGTCAGCACACCGCCGATATGCGCGCTGAACACGCCTGGCGTTACGATCACCCGGGCGAGGCCATCTACGCGCCGCTGCTGTTGAAGCAGTTGTCCGACCGTAAACCGGCAAACAGCGTGGTGACGACCGATGTCGGCCAGCATCAGATGTGGTCAGCCCAGCACATGACCTACACCCGTCCGGAGAATTTCATCACTTCCAGCGGGTTAGGGACGATGGGCTTCGGTCTGCCAGCCGCCGTTGGCGCACAGGTTGCCCGCCCGAACGATACCGTAATCTGTATCTCCGGTGACGGCTCCTTCATGATGAACGTTCAGGAGCTCGGCACCGTTAAGCGCAAGCAGTTACCGCTGAAAATCGTCTTGCTCGACAACCAGCGTTTAGGGATGGTTCGCCAGTGGCAACAGCTGTTCTTCCAGGAGCGTTACAGCGAAACGACCCTTACCGATAACCCCGATTTCCTCACGCTGGCCAGCGCTTTTGGCATCCCTGGTCAGCACATCACCCGTAAAGATCAGGTTGAAGCGGCGCTCGACACCATGCTGAACAGCGAGGGGCCTTACCTGCTTCATGTCTCAATCGACGAACTCGAGAACGTCTGGCCGCTGGTACCGCCTGGTGCCAGTAACTCACAAATGATGGAGAAATTATCATGATGCAGCATCAGGTCGCCGTACAGGCTCGCTTCAACCCGGAAACCTTAGAGCGCGTTTTGCGTGTGGTGCGTCATCGTGGTTTTCAGATTTGCTCTATGAATATGGAGACGGCCACTGACGCCCAAAACATCAGTATCGAATTAACCGTTGCCAGCCCGCGGTCGGTCGACTTACTGTTTAGTCAGTTATCAAAGCTGGTAGACGTTGCCCATGTTGCCATCTGCCAGAGCACAACCACATCACAACAAATCCGCGCTTAAGCGTGACAGGACGAAAAAATGACGACAAAAAAAGCTGATTACATTTGGTTCAACGGTGAGATGGTTCGCTGGGAGGACGCGAAGGTCCACGTGATGTCCCACGCGCTGCATTACGGTACCTCCGTGTTTGAAGGCATCCGCTGCTACGATTCTCACAAAGGGCCAGTGGTGTTCCGCCATCGCGAACACATGCAGCGTCTGCATGACTCAGCCAAAATTTATCGTTTCCCGGTATCTCAGAGCGTGGATGAGCTGATGGAAGCCTGCCGCGACGTGATCCGTAAGAACAACCTGACCAGCGCCTATATTCGTCCGCTGGTCTTCGTGGGCGACGTCGGTATGGGCGTGAACCCGCCAGCGGGCTATACCACGGATGTGATCATTGCCGCGTTCCCGTGGGGGGCTTATCTGGGTGCAGAAGCCCTGGAACAGGGGATCGACGCAATGGTCTCTTCCTGGAACCGCGTTGCACCAAACACCATCCCGACCGCGGCTAAAGCGGGCGGTAACTACCTTTCTTCCCTGCTGGTCGGCAGCGAAGCGCGCCGTCACGGTTACCAGGAAGGTATCGCACTCGATGTAAATGGCTACATCTCCGAAGGCGCAGGTGAAAACCTGTTTGAAGTGAAAGACGGCATTCTGTTTACGCCGCCATTCACCTCGTCCGCGCTGCCGGGCATCACCCGTGACGCCATCATCAAGCTGGCGAAAGACTTGGGTATCGAAGTGCGCGAGCAGGTGCTGTCCCGCGAATCCCTCTATCTGGCCGATGAAGTATTTATGTCCGGTACTGCGGCTGAAATCACGCCGGTACGCAGCGTAGACGGTATCCAGGTGGGCGAAGGCCGCTGTGGCCCGGTCACCAAACGCATTCAGCAAGCGTTCTTTGGCCTCTTCACCGGCGAAACAGAAGATAAATACGGCTGGTTGGATCAGGTTAATCACTAAATATAAATTTGGGACGGCACGCACCGTCCCATTACATAGTCAGACGGGAGTAAATAAAGCATGCCTAAGTATCGTTCAGCCACCACCACCCACGGCCGTAACATGGCGGGTGCCCGCGCACTGTGGCGCGCCACCGGAATGACCGACGCCGATTTCGGCAAGCCAATTATCGCCGTGGTGAACTCCTTCACCCAGTTCGTACCGGGCCATGTGCACCTGCGCGATCTGGGTAAGCTGGTTGCCGAGCAAATCGAGGCCTCCGGCGGCGTGGCGAAAGAGTTCAACACCATTGCGGTGGATGACGGTATCGCGATGGGCCATGGGGGCATGCTCTATTCACTGCCGTCGCGCGAGCTGATCGCCGACTCGGTGGAGTACATGGTTAACGCCCACTGCGCCGATGCGATGGTCTGTATCTCCAACTGCGACAAAATCACCCCGGGGATGCTGATGGCCTCCCTGCGCCTGAATATTCCGGTGATCTTCGTCTCCGGTGGCCCAATGGAAGCGGGGAAAACCAAGCTCTCCGACAAAATCATCAAGCTCGACCTGGTCGATGCGATGATTCAGGGTGCGGATCCGAAGGTTTCTGACGAGCAGAGCGATCAGGTGGAACGCTCCGCGTGTCCGACCTGCGGCTCCTGTTCCGGTATGTTCACGGCTAACTCCATGAACTGCCTGACCGAAGCGCTGGGTCTGTCTCAGCCGGGCAACGGCTCGCTGCTGGCGACCCATGCCGACCGTAAGCAGCTGTTCCTCAATGCCGGTAAACGTATCGTTGAGCTGACTAAGCGCTACTACGAGCAGGACGACGCCAGCGCGCTGCCGCGCAGCATCGCCAGTAAAGCGGCATTCGAGAACGCCATGACCCTGGATATCGCCATGGGCGGCTCCACCAACACCGTTCTGCACCTGCTGGCCGCCGCGCAGGAAGCCGAAATCGACTTCACCATGAGCGACATCGACAAGCTTTCCCGTAAAGTGCCGCAGCTGTGTAAGGTTGCGCCAAGTACGCAGAAGTACCACATGGAAGACGTGCACCGTGCCGGTGGCGTCATCGGTATCCTCGGCGAGCTGGATCGCGCCGGGCTGCTGAACCGTGACGTGAAGAACGTGCTAGGGCTGACGCTGCCGGAGTCGCTGGACCAGTACGACGTGATGCTGACCAAAGACGACGCGGTAAAAAAAATGTTCCGCGCCGGTCCTGCCGGTATTCGTACCACGCAGGCATTCTCGCAGGATTGCCGCTGGGACACCCTGGACGATGACCGCGCCGAAGGCTGCATCCGCTCGCTGGAACACGCCTACAGCAAAGACGGCGGTCTGGCCGTGCTGTACGGTAACTTTGCGGAAAATGGCTGCATCGTGAAGACCGCTGGCGTGGACGACAGCATCCTGAAATTCACCGGTCCGGCGAAAGTGTACGAAAGCCAGGATGAAGCGGTAGACGCTATCCTGGGCGGTAAAGTGGTGGAAGGCGACGTGGTGGTCATCCGTTATGAAGGGCCAAAAGGCGGCCCGGGTATGCAGGAGATGCTCTACCCGACCACCTTCCTGAAATCGATGGGCCTCGGTAAAGCCTGCGCGCTGATCACCGACGGGCGTTTCTCCGGCGGCACCTCCGGCCTCTCTATCGGTCACGTTTCGCCGGAAGCGGCAAGCGGCGGCAACATCGCCATCATCGAAGACGGCGACCTGATCGAAATCGACATTCCGAATCGCGGCATTCAGCTCAAGCTGAGCGACCAGGAGATCGCGGCCCGTCGTGAAGCGCAGGAAGCGCGCGGCGACAAAGCCTGGACGCCGAAAGACCGTCAGCGTGAAGTCTCCTTCGCCCTGCGCGCCTACGCGAGCCTTGCCACCAGTGCAGATAAAGGCGCGGTGCGCGATAAATCGAAACTTGGGGGCTAACGATGGCCGAGTCGCAACCCTTATCCGCCGCCCCTGAGGGGGCGGAGTACCTGAGAGCGGTGCTGCGCGCGCCGGTCTATGAAGCCGTGCAGGTCACCCCCCTGCAGAAAATGGAAAAACTCTCTTCGCGCCTCGACAACGTTATCCTGGTGAAGCGCGAAGACCGCCAACCGGTGCACAGCTTTAAGCTACGCGGTGCCTACGCGATGATGGCCGGACTGACCGACGAGCAAAAAGCGCGCGGCGTGATTACCGCCTCGGCAGGTAACCATGCGCAAGGCGTGGCGTTCTCGTCTGCTCGCCTGGGTCTGAAAGCGCTAATTGTGATGCCGGTTGCTACCGCAGACATCAAGGTCGACGCGGTGCGCGGTTTCGGCGGCGAAGTCTTACTCCACGGGGCCAACTTTGACGAAGCCAAAGCCAAAGCGATTGAGCTGGCGCAGCAGCAGGGGTTCACCTGGGTGCCGCCATTCGACCACCCGATGGTGATTGCCGGGCAGGGGACGCTGGCGCTTGAACTGCTGCAGCAGGATGCCCATCTCGACCGCGTTTTTGTCCCGGTGGGCGGTGGCGGTTTAGCCGCAGGCGTGGCGGTGCTGATCAAACAGCTGATGCCGCAGATCAAAGTCATTGCCGTGGAAGCGGAAGACTCCGCCTGCCTGAAAGCGGCGCTGGAGGCCGGGCATCCGGTCGACCTGCCGCGCGTCGGGCTGTTTGCCGAGGGCGTGGCGGTGAAGCGTATTGGCGATGAAACGTTCCGCCTGTGCCGGGAATATCTCGACGATATCGTCACGGTGGATAGCGATGCCATCTGCGCGGCGATGAAAGATCTGTTCGAAGACGTGCGTGCGGTGGCGGAACCTTCCGGCGCGCTGGCACTGGCGGGCATGAAAAAATACATCGCACAGCACAACATCCGCGGCGAGCGTCTGGCGCACGTGCTTTCCGGTGCCAACGTGAACTTCCACGGTCTTCGCTACGTGTCCGAACGCTGCGAGCTGGGCGAACAGCGTGAAGCGCTGCTGGCGGTGACCATTCCGGAAGAGAAGGGCAGCTTCCTGAAGTTCTGTCAGCTGCTGGGCGGTCGTTCGGTGACGGAATTTAACTACCGTTTTGCCGATGCCAAAGATGCCTGCATTTTTGTCGGCGTGCGTCTGAGCCGTGGCGTGGAGGAGCGCAAAGAGATCCTCAACCTGCTTCATGAAGGCGGCTATAGCGTGGTCGATCTCTCCGACGATGAGATGGCGAAGCTGCACGTGCGTTACATGGTCGGTGGCCGTCCTTCGAAGCCGCTCAAAGAACGCCTGTTCAGCTTTGAGTTCCCGGAATCGCCGGGCGCGCTGCTCAAGTTCCTGCACACGCTGGGCACGCACTGGAACATCTCCCTTTTCCACTACCGCAGCCACGGCACCGACTACGGCCGCGTGCTGGCGGCGTTTGAACTGGGCGAGCACGAGCCCGATTTCGAAACGCGGCTGAACGAGCTGGGCTATGAGTGTCACGACGAAACCCATAACCCGGCGTTCCGCTTCTTCCTGGCAGGCTAAGGGGTGAGCTGCGCGTAGGCCGGGTAAGCGTAGCGCCACCCGGCTTTAGTGATTTGGCAATATCGTCCAGAACGCATCAATAAGCGGCTCATGCAGCCGCTTTTTTTGTGCGCATACGCCAAGCTCAAACGGCGTCTTCTCGTCGCTGCGTTCCAGAATCATCACGCGATTGCGCACCGGTTCCGGGCTGTTTTCCAGCACCACTTCCGGCAGTAGCGCCACGCCGCAGCCGAGCGCCACCATCGACACCATCGCCTCATGACCGCTGACGGTGGCGTAAATCGACGGGTTGCTGATTTTCTGGCGGCGGAACCACAGCTCAATGCGACGTCGCACCGGCCCCTGATCGGCCATGATAAACGGCACCGTCGACCAGTCCGGTTTTTCCACCGACACCTGGTTACGCACCGGGCAGGGCAGCGCCGGGGCAATCAGCACCACCGCCAGATTCTCCAGCATCGAGAACGCTACCGCGCCCGGCAGGGTTTCCGGCTTCCCGGCAATGGCGAGATCCGCTTCGCCCGTCACCACTTTTTCCATTGCGTCGGCGGCGTCACCGGTAGTGAGCTTAATTTCAACGGACGGATGCGCCGCGCGGAAGCGGTCAAGGATGGGCGGCAGATGGCTGTAGGCGGCGGTCACGGAGCAAAAAATATGCAGTTCGCCGGAGAGTGACGGCCCCTGCTGATCGATAGAGTGCCGCAGCTGCTGGTACTGCAACAGCGTCTGCTGGGCAAAAATGCGCAGCTCTTCGCCCGCTTCCGTGAGGGTGACGGTGCGGTTATCGCGCACGAACAGCGGCTGGCCAAGGTCTTCCTCAAGGCGTTGGATCTGGCGTGAAAGCGTGGAGGGGCTAACGTGCATCGCCCGCGCGCTGCGGCCAAAATGACGGCTTTCCGCCAGGTGAAGAAACATTTTCAGATCGCGTAAATCCACCGATTCCACTCCCTCTTTTTACATTGCAAAAATTGCAATGTGACGTTGTGAATATATCAATTTCCGCAATAAATTTCCTGTTGTAATGTGGGTACATTCTCGCTGAAACGCGAACCGAACAATAAGACACACAACATCACGAGGTATCACCCATGGCTAACTACTTTAATACACTGAACTTGCGCCAGCAGCTGGCGCAGCTGGGCAAATGCCGCTTCATGGCGCGCGACGAATTTGCCGATGGCGCAAGCTACCTTCAGGGTAAAAAAGTGGTCATCGTCGGCTGTGGCGCACAGGGTCTGAACCAGGGCCTGAACATGCGTGACTCCGGTCTGGATATCTCCTACGCCCTGCGCAAAGAAGCGATTGCCGAGAAGCGCGCTTCATGGCGTAAAGCGACCGAAAACGGCTTCAAAGTGGGTACCTACGAAGAGCTGATCCCGCAGGCGGATCTGGTGGTTAACCTGACGCCGGACAAGCAGCACTCTGACGTAGTGCGTTCCGTACAGCCGCTGATGAAAGACGGTGCCGCGCTGGGTTACTCCCACGGCTTTAACATCGTTGAAGTGGGCGAGCAGATCCGTAAAGACATCACCGTGGTGATGGTGGCACCGAAGTGCCCGGGTACCGAAGTACGTGAAGAGTACAAGCGTGGTTTCGGCGTGCCGACCCTGATCGCGGTACACCCGGAAAATGATCCGAAAGGCGAAGGTATGGCGATTGCCAAAGCATGGGCAGCGGCGACCGGCGGCCACCGTGCGGGCGTGCTGGAATCTTCCTTCGTTGCCGAAGTGAAATCTGACCTGATGGGCGAGCAGACCATCCTGTGCGGCATGCTGCAGGCCGGTTCTCTGCTGTGCTTCGATAAGCTGGTGGAAGAGGATACCGACCCGGCATACGCGGAAAAACTGATTCAGTTCGGCTGGGAAACCATCACCGAAGCGCTGAAGCAGGGCGGTATTACGCTGATGATGGACCGTCTGTCCAACCCGGCAAAACTGCGTGCTTACGCGCTGTCTGAACAGCTGAAAACCATCATGGCGCCGCTGTTCCAGAAACATATGGACGACATCATCTCCGGCGAGTTCTCTTCCGGCATGATGGCGGACTGGGCGAACGACGATAAGAAACTGCTGACCTGGCGTGAAGAGACCGGTAAAACCGCGTTCGAAACCGCGCCACAGTATGAAGGTAAAATCGGCGAGCAGGAGTACTTCGATAAAGGCGTGCTGATGATCGCGATGGTGAAAGCGGGCGTTGAGCTGGCGTTCGAAACCATGGTGGATTCCGGCATCATCGAAGAGTCTGCGTACTACGAATCACTGCACGAGCTGCCGCTGATTGCGAACACCATCGCTCGTAAGCGTCTGTACGAAATGAACGTGGTGATCTCTGATACCGCAGAATACGGTAACTACCTGTTCTCTTACGCCTGCGTACCGCTGCTGAAAGAGTTTATGACCACTCTGCAGACGGGCGATCTGGGTAAAGCGATTGCAGAAGGTGCCGTGGACAACGCGCAGCTGCGCGATGTGAATGAAGCGATTCGCAGCCACCAGATCGAGAAAGTGGGCCACAAACTGCGTGGCTACATGACCGATATGAAGCGTATCGCGGTAGCGGGTTAACAACTTTGTCGGGTGGCGCTTCGCTTACCCGACCTACAAAACCGTAAGATGTAGGCCGGGTAAGGCGTAGCCGCCACCCGGCTTTTTTATTTGCGATACAGCACTTTAATCACGTGGTAGCCGAACTGCGTGTGCAGCGGGCCGGTTGGCTCCAGCACCGGGCAGGAGAAGACCACTTTATCGAACGCCGGTACCATCTGACCCTGGCGGAATTCACCCAGATCGCCGCCGCGTTTGCCTGACGGACAGATGGAGTGCTTCTTCGCCAGTTTGCCGAAGTCGGCGCCGTTTTTGATCTGCTCCAGAAGATCCAGAGCCAGTTTCTCTTCTTTAACAAGAATATGCAGTGCTGCTGCTGTTTTTGCCATGATCGTGCCTTGAGTGGTATGGATTAGGCTCGCTATACTACCACGCTGTTATTCTCCCCTCCTGACTTTCATTGAGTGATCATTTATGCGTTTAAACCCCGGACAACAACAAGCCGTCGAATTTGTCACCGGACCGTGTCTGGTGCTGGCGGGGGCTGGATCCGGTAAAACCCGCGTGATCACCAACAAAATTGCGCACCTGATCCGCGGCTGTGGCTATCAGGCCCGGCACATTGCGGCGGTGACGTTTACCAATAAAGCGGCGCGTGAGATGAAAGAGCGTGTCGGCCAGACGCTGGGGCGCAAAGAGGCGCGCGGCCTGATGATCTCCACCTTCCACACGCTGGGGCTGGATATCATCAAGCGCGAGTATGCGGCGCTGGGCATGAAGTCCAACTTTTCCCTCTTTGATGATACCGATCAGGTGGCGTTGCTCAAAGAGCTCACCGAGGGGCTGATCGAAGATGACAAGGTTCTGTTGCAGCAGCTGATCTCGACGATCTCAAACTGGAAAAACGATCTGATGACCCCGGCCCAGGCCGCGGCGATCGCCAAAGGCGAACGGGATCGCATCTTTGCCCACTGCTACGGTCTGTACGATGCGCACATGAAAGCGTGCAACGTGCTGGACTTCGACGACCTGATCCTGCTGCCGACGCTGCTGCTGCAGCGTAATCAAGAGGTTCGCGAGCGCTGGCAGAACAAAATCCGTTACCTGCTGGTGGATGAGTATCAGGACACCAACACCAGCCAGTACGAGCTGGTGAAGCTGCTGGTGGGGCAGCGCGCGCGTTTCACCGTGGTCGGCGATGATGACCAGTCAATTTACTCCTGGCGCGGCGCGCGTCCGCAAAACCTGGTGCTGCTGAGCAAAGATTTTCCGGCGCTGCAGGTGATTAAGCTGGAGCAGAACTACCGCTCCTCCGGGCGTATCCTGAAAGCGGCAAATATCCTGATCGCCAATAACCCGCACGTGTTCGAGAAGCGTCTCTTCTCCGAGCTGGGCTACGGGACGGAGCTGAAAGTGCTCAGCGCCAATAACGAAGAGCATGAAGCGGAGCGCGTCACCGGTGAACTGATCGCCCATCACTTCGTCAATAAAACCGAATATAAGGATTACGCGATCCTCTATCGCGGGAATCACCAGTCGCGCGTCTTTGAAAAGATGCTGATGCAGAACCGCATTCCGTACAAAATCTCGGGCGGGACCTCGTTCTTCTCACGGCCAGAGATCAAAGATCTGCTGGCCTATCTGCGCGTACTCACTAACCCGGATGACGACAGCGCGTTTCTGCGCATTGTGAATACGCCAAAACGCGAGATTGGCCCGGCGACGCTGCAAAAACTCGGCGAGTGGGCGATGACGCGTAACAAAAGCCTGTTTACCGCCAGCTTCGACATGGGGCTAAGCCAGACATTAACCGGTCGCGGCTATGATTCGTTAACGCGATTCACCCACTGGCTCGGCGAAGTGCAGCGTCTCGCGGAGCGCGAGCCAGTGGCGGCGGTGCGCGATCTCATTCACGGCATCGACTATGAGTCCTGGCTGTACGAAACCTCGGCCAGCCCGAAAGCCGCTGAGATGCGCATGAAGAACGTCAACCAGCTCTTCAGCTGGATGACCGAAATGCTGGAGGGCTCTGAAATCGACGAGCCGATGACCCTGACGCAGGTCGTCACCCGCTTTACCCTGCGCGACATGATGGAGCGCGGCGAGAGCGAAGAAGAGGCCGATCAGGTACAGCTGATGACGCTGCACGCGTCAAAAGGTCTGGAGTTCCCGTATGTCTATCTGGTCGGTATGGAAGAGGGGTTGTTACCGCATCAGAGCAGCATTGATGAAGACAACGTCGACGAGGAGCGCCGCCTGGCCTACGTGGGGATCACCCGCGCGCAGAAAGAGCTGACGTTCACACTGTGTAAAGAGCGCCGTCAGTATGGCGAACTTGTCCGCCCGGAGCCGAGCCGTTTCCTGCTGGAACTGCCGCAGGATGACCTGATCTGGGAGCAGGAACGCAAAGTAATTACTGCGGAAGAGCGGATGCACAAGGGGCAGGCTAACGTGGCGAACATTCGCGCCATGCTGGCAAAAGCCAAAGAGAAAGGATAAGGATGAGTAGGCCGGGTAAGGCTAAGCCGCCACCCGGCAATGTTCAGCGTATTACTTCACTTCCAGCACCCAGTGCACATAGCTCTGCCACTGGCACTCCTGATCGATCATCTCTGCCCCAAGCGGGTGACGTTCAATCCAGTTTTCCGGCAGCGTCAGCGACAGTTTTTCGTCATCGGCCACCAGGCCGATCGCAGGCAGCAAATCATCGCGACGTCGGCTGGCAAACAGAATCGCCAGACGCAGCAGGCGGCACAGATGTTCGGCCACACGCGGCGGTACGGCGTTTTGCTGATGCAAAGACGAGAGATCGACGGCATTGGTCTGGTTCAGCAGCAGCGTTGCCAGCAATTTTTTCTGTGCGGGTGTATAGCCCGGTAAATCCAGGTTGCGCACCAGATACGCTGCATGAGCAGGAGCCTGCTTAAAATCAATACTCAGCCCCACTTCATGGAGCGCACAGGCGCTCAGCAGTAAATCGCGGCTCAGTGGTTCAAGATCCCAGACGTTAGCGACCTGATCGGCGAAGCGTGACGCCAGCTGCGATACGCGTCCTGCCTGATCGATATCAACCAGAAAACGACGCTGCACGTTGCGCAGGGTACGGCTGCGGATGTCCTGATCGACCGACAGATGCAGCATCCCGTAGACCAGACCTTCACGCAGCGCGCCGCCGGCCAGGGTCATACACTGGATGTTCAGTTCGGTGAAAATAGCGATCAGAATAGCCAGCCCGCTCGGGAAAACCAGCGCGCGTTCGAGCGTCAGGCCTTCAATTTCCAGCTCTTCAAGGCGTCCACACTGAATGGCGCGCTGTTTTAGCTGCTGAAGCTTGGCAAGCGTAATCCGCTCGTCCATTCCCTGCGCCATCATGATTTCCTGCAGGGCCTGCACGGTGCCCGACGCACCCACGCACACTTTCCAGCCGTGATAGCGCAGCTCGTCCATGACGGGACGTAGCACCTCGCGCGCCGCATTTTCTGCCTCGTCGAAGTTCTCTTTACCCAGATTACGATCGGTAAAGTAGCGCTCAAGCCAGGTCACGCAGCCCATAGACAGGCTGAACAGCGACGTTGCCTGCGCGCCGGTGCCGGTCACCAGCTCGGTACTGGCACCGCCGATATCCACCACCAGGCGGCGATCGTCACCCCCCGTGGTATGTGCAACCCCCTGATAGATCAGGCGAGCTTCTTCTTCACCGCTGATAACCTGAACCGGGCAACCGAGAATTTCCTGCGCTCTGGCAATAAAATCCACGGCGTTAACCGCCAGGCGGAGTGTCGCGGTGGCGACGACGGTGATTTGGGCATGCGGGATATCCTGCAGACGCTCGGCAAAGAGTCGCAGACACTGCCAGCCACGTTCCATGGCTTCAGGTGAGAGGTGATTGTCGCTGCTCAGGCCCGCCGCGAGGCGGACCTTGCGCTTAATGCGCGTCAGCGTTTGTATGCTTCCTGCCACCTCGCGCACAACCAGCATATGAAAACTATTCGAACCGAGATCGATTGCTGCATAAAGCGAGGTGGAGCTGAGCATATTTTCTTAACCTGAACGACGACGATTACGCGGTGCGCCGCCTGAACGACGCGGTCCATTGCCGGAGCGTGGGCGGGTTAGACGCTTAGGCGGCGGCAGTTCGCTTAACAGCGCTTCCGGATTGTATTTGCTCTGCGGAATAGAGTGACCGATATAGGTCTCAATGGCCGGAAGATTCAGCGCATACTCTTCACACGCAAGGCTAATCGAATGACCACTTGCGCCCGCACGACCGGTACGACCGATACGGTGTACGTAGTCTTCACAGTCGTCTGGCAGATCGTAGTTAAAGACGTGCGTTACGGCTGGAATGTGTAAACCACGTGCAGCCACGTCGGTGGCGACCAGAATATCGAGATCGCCACGGGTGAACTCTTCGAGAATTCGCAGGCGTTTTTTCTGCGCGACGTCGCCAGTCAACAGGCCAACACGGTGGCCGTCTGCAGCCAGATGGCCCCAGATGTCTTCACAGCGGTGTTTGGTGTTCGCGAAGATAATGGCGCGATCTGGCCACTCTTCTTCAATCAGCGTTTGCAGCAGGCGCATCTTCTCTTCATTCGAAGGATAGAAGAGCTCTTCTTTAATGCGGTGACCCGTTTTCTGCTCCGGTTCCACTTCCACGTACTCGGCGTTATTCATCTGTTCGAACGCCAGTTCGCGCACACGGTAGGAGAGGGTTGCAGAGAACAGCATATTCAGGCGCTGGTTAGCCGGAGGCATACGGCGGAACAGCCAGCGGATGTCTTTAATGAAGCCCAGATCGTACATGCGGTCAGCTTCATCGAGCACCACAACCTGGATGGCACCGAGGTTAATGTGGTTCTGTTTGGCGTAATCGATAAGACGGCCGGTGGTACCGATCAGGATATCCACACCGCTTTCCAGCACTTTCAGCTGTTTATCGTAGCCGTCGCCGCCATAGGCCAGGCCCAGCTTCAGGCCGGTAGCCTGCGCCAGGGGTTCAGCGTCTGCGTGGATCTGTACCGCCAGTTCTCGCGTCGGGGCCATAATTAGCGCGCGCGGCTGGTTAACTTTGCGGTCTGCAATCGCTTGGTGAGAAAGTAAATAATGAAACGTTGACGTTAAAAACGCCATCGTTTTGCCGGTACCGGTTTGCGCCTGCCCGGCAACATCGCGACCGGCCAGCGTCA
Organism: Enterobacter sp. NFIX58; assembly: GCF_900110475.1. Taxonomy (NCBI): domain Bacteria; kingdom Pseudomonadati; phylum Pseudomonadota; class Gammaproteobacteria; order Enterobacterales; family Enterobacteriaceae; genus Enterobacter; species Enterobacter sp. NFIX58. The sequence goes on from NZ_FODW01000009.1 coordinate 18,101, forward strand.
GCGGCAGCGCGAGGGCCTGAATGGGCGTGCAGTTATGAAACCCTTTATTTTCAAGGGCTTCAATCACCTTCGGGTGCAGCGCGAAGTCGGAAAACTTCTGTTCTGTTAAATGTGTTTTGCTCATAGTGTGGTAGAATATCAGCTTACTATTGCTTTACGAAAGCGTATCCGGTGAAATAAAGTCAACCTTTAGTTGGTTAATGCGACATCAACACGTCGTTGGTGGAGACAAAACCAACGTACCAGGCTTATTCCTGTGGAGTTATATATGAGCGATAAAATTATTCACCTGACTGACGACAGTTTTGACACGGACGTACTTAAGGCTGACGGGCTGATCCTCGTCGATTTCTGGGCTGAATGGTGTGGTCCTTGCAAAATGATCGCCCCGATTCTGGATGAGATCGCCGACGAATATCAGGGCAAACTGACCGTTGCCAAGCTGAACATCGACCAGAACCCGGGCACCGCACCAAAATACGGTATCCGTGGCATTCCGACCCTGCTGCTGTTCAAAAACGGCGAAGTGGCGGCGACCAAAGTGGGCGCGCTGTCCAAAGGTCAACTGAAAGAGTTCCTGGACGCTAACCTGGCGTAAGGTTTCTCCGCTGCGCGTTCAGAGCTCCCGGCTAAATGATCTGGAACTCTGGACGCCCGGCTGAAGTCGTGCTAAGTTAGCTATGACTTCGTTTTAAACATATCTTGTTGTTTGAATCTTGTTTTACCCGATACTTCCCGCTGTTGACATATCCAGTGCGTGAAGTGGCTAAATTCCGGGCTTGTCACTCAATCCGTCTTGTCGTTTCAGTTCTGCGTTCTTTCCCTGTGACCAGACAGCGAACAGACATGAGTTGATGGCCGCTAAACAGGCATGGATGACCCTGCCATACCATTCACAACATTAAGTTCGAGAATCACCCCGAGTTTAAGAACCCACACCATTATGAATCTTACCGAATTAAAGAATACGCCGGTTTCTGAGCTGATCACTCTCGGCGAAAATATGGGGCTGGAAAACCAGGCTCGTATGCGCAAGCAGGACATCATTTTCGCCATCCTGAAGCAGCACGCTAAGAGTGGCGAAGATATCTTTGGCGACGGTGTGCTGGAGATATTGCAAGACGGATTTGGTTTCCTCCGCTCTGCAGACAGCTCCTACCTCGCCGGCCCTGACGACATCTACGTATCCCCCAGCCAAATCCGCCGTTTCAACCTCCGCACTGGTGACACCATTTCAGGTAAGATTCGTCCTCCTAAAGAGGGTGAACGCTACTTTGCGCTGTTGAAAGTCAATGAAGTTAACTTCGACAAACCTGAAAACTCGCGTAATAAGATCCTCTTTGAGAACTTAACGCCGCTGCACGCGAACTCTCGCCTGCGTATGGAACGTGGTAACGGTTCGACCGAAGACTTAACCGCGCGTGTTCTGGATCTGGCATCACCTATTGGTCGCGGCCAGCGTGGTCTGATTGTGGCGCCGCCAAAAGCGGGTAAAACCATGCTGCTGCAGAACATCGCGCAGAGCATCGCCTATAACCACCCAGACTGTGTGCTGATGGTGCTGCTGATTGACGAACGTCCGGAAGAAGTGACCGAGATGCAGCGTCTGGTTAAAGGTGAAGTGGTTGCTTCAACCTTCGATGAGCCAGCATCTCGCCACGTTCAGGTTGCGGAAATGGTTATCGAGAAGGCAAAACGCCTGGTTGAGCACAAGAAAGACGTGATCATCCTGCTCGACTCCATCACCCGTCTGGCGCGTGCCTACAACACCGTGGTCCCGGCGTCTGGTAAAGTCCTGACCGGTGGTGTGGATGCTAACGCCCTGCATCGTCCAAAACGTTTCTTCGGTGCTGCACGTAACGTCGAAGAGGGCGGCAGCCTGACCATCATCGCGACGGCGCTGATCGATACCGGTTCCAAAATGGACGAAGTGATTTACGAAGAGTTTAAAGGTACAGGCAACATGGAACTGCACCTCTCTCGTAAGATCGCTGAAAAACGCGTCTTCCCGGCTATCGACTACAACCGTTCCGGTACCCGTAAAGAAGAGCTGCTCACCACTCAGGAAGAGCTGCAGAAAATGTGGATCCTGCGCAAAATCATCCATCCAATGGGTGAAATCGACGCGATGGAGTTCCTCATTAACAAACTGGCGATGACCAAAACCAACGACGATTTCTTCGACATGATGAAACGCTCGTAACGCAAATAAAGCCAGCGAACGCCACGTTTTTACGTGGCGTTTTTCTTTTATGGACTATACGCTAGTACCACCTACTCCCAATTTTGACGTGTAGGTGTAACAATAAGACGATTCGTAGAGTAAAAACATTAATAGCTTGAATAATATACAAATGAGGTCACAAGAGGTTTACTTTTACCTTCGGGCTATGAGCCTTCATGGTTATACTTCCGAGACTAACATTTGTTGAGAATCCATTGTGAACCTATTCGATACGTTTACTGATCTAACCAGTATTTTTTTATTCACCACCTGTTTTCTGTTTATTGCGCGTAAGGTGGCGAAATACGTGGGGTTAGTGGATAAACCCAACTTCCGGAAACGTCATCAGGGTATGATCCCCCTGGTGGGTGGTATCTCAGTATTTGCTGGTATTTGCTATGCCTTCGCAATTGCTAACTACTATGTCCCACATGTCAAATTATACCTGATGTGTTCAACGGTACTGGTTATCGTCGGCGCGCTTGACGATCGTTATGACATCAGCGTTAAAATTCGCGCCTTTGTGCAGGCGGCAGTTGGCATTGCCATGATGGTCTCAGCAAAACTCTACTTGAGTAGCCTGGGCTATATTTTTGGCTCGTGGGAGATGGTGCTCGGCCCGTTCGGCTATTTTCTGACGCTTTTCGCCGTATGGGTGGCTATAAACGCATTCAACATGGTCGATGGTATTGATGGCTTGCTGGGGGGACTCTCCTGCGTCTCATTTGCCGCGATCGGTTTTATTTTGTGGTTTGACGGACAATATAGTCTTGCTATGTGGTGCTTCGCCATGATTGCCGCCATCCTGCCTTATATCCTGTTAAACCTCGGTGCGCTGGGGCGTCGCTATAAAGTCTTTATGGGTGATGCGGGCAGTACACTTATTGGGTTTACCGTCATCTGGATCTTGCTGGAAACGACTCAGGGACAAGTCCATCCTATCAGCCCTGTTACCGCGTTGTGGATTATCGCTATCCCGTTAATGGATATGGTTGCGATAATGTATCGCCGCTTGCGCAAAGGGATGAGTCCCTTCTCAGCCGACCGACAGCATATTCATCATTTGATCATGCGAGCTGGATTCACCTCCAGACAGGCATTTGTTTTGATAACCGTAGCGGCTGCTATCCTTGCGGGAGTGGGTGTTGCCGCGGAGTATGCTCATTTTGTGCCAGAATGGGTCATGTTGGTATTATTCTTGCTAGCATTTTTCCTGTACGGCTACTGCATTAAGCGCGCATGGAAAGTGGCGCGGTTCATAAAACGTATTAAACGCCGGATGCGTCGTAACAGTGGCAAAAACACAACATTAACTAAATAAAACCGGGACTATGATGACTCAACCGTTGGCGGGAGCGAAATCAGTGGTAACAGAGAATGAACTGGATATTCGGGGTTTGTTTCGCGTGTTATGGGCAGGCAAACTTTGGATTGCGGGGATCGCGCTGGGATTTGCACTGTTAGCGCTGGCCTATACGTTCTTTGCAAAACAGGAATGGAGCGCCACGGCAATCACGGACAAACCAACGGTTAACATGCTTGGGGGATACTATTCCCAGCAGCAATTTCTGCGAAACCTGGATATCAAAGCCAACCTCGCCACGCCAGATCAGGTTTCCGTTATGGATGAGGCCTACAAAGAGTTTGTGATGCAACTGGCTTCGTGGGATACGCGTCGCGACTTCTGGTCCCAGACGGATTACTACAAGCAGCGTCGGGTTGATAACACCAAAGCCGATGCCGCCCTGCTGGACGATCTGATTAACAATATTCAGTTTATGCCGGGCGATGCGCTGCGGAACGTGAATGACAGCGTCAAGCTGATTGCAGAAACCGCGCCGGATGCCAACAACCTGCTGCGTCAATACGTCGCGTTTGCCAGCCAGCGTGCCGCAAGCCATCTTAACGAAGAGCTTAAAGGCGCCTGGGCGGCCCGTACCATCCAGATGAAAGCCCAGGTGAAACGTCAGGAAGAGGTGGCTAAAGCGATTTTCACTCGCCGTGTACACAATATTGAGCAGGCGCTGAAAATTGCGGAACAGCACAATATTTCCCGTAGTGAGACGGACGTGCCGGCTGATGAACTGCCTGACTCTGAAATGTTCCTTCTTGGTCGCCCTATGCTGCAGGCACGTCTGGAAAATCTCCAGGCCGTCGGTCCTGATGTTGACCTCGATTACGATCAAAATCGCGCGATGCTCAATACGCTTAATGTCGGTCCCTCTCTGGACCCGCGTTTTCAGACCTATCGTTATTTGCGAACGCCTGAAGAACCTGTAAAACGCGACAGTCCGCGTCGTGCATTCCTGATGATCATGTGGGGGATTGTCGGTGCACTGGCGGGCGCTGGCGTGGCGTTAACGCGTCGTCGCACAAACTAAGAATGCCGTCTACGATGAAGGCTGCGGCCTTCATCGCCTAATCGAAGAGAATCGATGTGAAAGTACTAACCGTATTTGGCACCAGGCCGGAGGCCATTAAGATGGCACCTCTGGTTCATGCCCTGGCCAGCGATCCTGATATTGAAGCGAAAGTCTGCGTCACGGCCCAGCACCGTGAGATGCTTGACCAGGTCTTAACGCTCTTTTCCATCGTCCCGGATTACGACCTTAATATTATGAAACCGGGGCAAGGGTTGACGGAGATAACCTGTCGCATACTGCAAGATCTCCAGCCGATCCTGGAGTCATTCAAGCCTGACGTGGTGCTGGTACACGGAGATACCACCACGACCGTGGCGACCAGCCTGGCCGCGTTTTATCAACGTATTCCCGTGGGGCATGTCGAGGCGGGTCTGCGTACCGGCAATCTGTATTCGCCGTGGCCGGAGGAAGCCAACCGCACGCTAACGGGCCACCTGGCGATGTACCACTTTGCGCCAACGGAAAACTCGCGTCAGAACCTGCTGCGTGAAAATATCGCCGATAACAAAATCTTTGTGACCGGCAATACGGTCATCGATGCGTTAATTTGGGTACGTGACCGCGTCCTCGCAAACGACGATCTTAAGAAAGAACTCGCTGCCCGCTATCCCTTCCTGCACAACGGTAAAAAAACCATACTGGTGACGGGCCACCGACGCGAAAGCTTTGGCCGGGGCTTTGAGCAAATCTGTCACGCGCTGGCTGAAATCGCCGCGCAGAACGACGATGTGCAGATTGTCTATCCGGTCCATCTCAATCCTAACGTCAGCGAACCGGTTAACCGCATCCTGGGTCATGTGGAAAATGTCCTTCTGATTGAACCGCAGGACTACCTGCCGTTTGTCTGGCTGATGAACCATTCCTGGCTGATCCTTACCGATTCCGGCGGCATTCAGGAGGAAGCGCCCTCTCTCGGCAAGCCGGTTCTGGTGATGCGTGAAACCACTGAACGTCCGGAAGCGGTGAAAGCCGGGACGGTGCGTCTGGTTGGCACCAACGCGCAGCTCATTGTCGAAGAAGTCACGCGCCTTCTGCATGACGATGAAACGTATCAGGCGATGAGCCGGGCCCATAATCCTTATGGAGACGGGCAGGCTTGTGGCCGTATTTTGCATGCACTTAAACACAATCAGGTATCGCTATGAGTTTTACTACCCTCTCTGTCATTGGTCTTGGCTACATCGGCTTGCCCACCGCGGCGGCGTTTGCCTCTCGTCAGAAACAGGTTGTCGGTGTGGATATCAACGCCCGCGCGGTGGAAACCATTAACCGTGGCGAAATTCATATTGTCGAGCCCGATCTGGATCGTGTAGTGAAAGAGGCGGTGGAGGGCGGCTTCCTGCGTGCCAGCACGACGCCCGTTGAAGCGGATGCCTACCTGATTGCCGTTCCAACGCCCTTTAAAGGCGACCATGAGCCCGACATGGTCTACGTCGAGGCGGCGGCGAAGTCCATTGCCCCTGTGCTGAAGAAAGGGGCGCTGGTGATTCTGGAATCGACCTCTCCCGTCGGCGCTACCGAGCAGATGGCGCAGTGGCTGGCCGACGCGCGCCCTGATTTAAGCTTCCCGCAACAGGCGGGGGAGCAGGCAGATATCAATATCGCCTACTGCCCGGAGCGCGTACTCCCGGGCCAGGTTATGGTCGAACTGATTAAAAACGACCGCGTCATTGGCGGTATGACGCCCGTCTGTTCCGAACGCGCCAGCGCGCTGTACAAGATTTTCCTGGAAGGCGAATGCGTGGTGACCAACTCCCGCACTGCCGAGATGTGTAAGCTGACGGAAAACAGCTTCCGCGACGTCAATATCGCCTTTGCGAATGAACTGTCGCTGATCTGTGCCGATCAGGGGATTAACGTATGGGAGTTGATTAGCCTGGCGAACCGCCATCCGCGCGTCAACATTCTCCAGCCAGGCCCGGGCGTGGGTGGACACTGTATCGCCGTCGATCCGTGGTTTATTGTGGCGCAGAACCCAGCGCAGGCGCGCCTGATTCGCACCGCGCGTGAAGTCAATGACAGCAAACCTCACTGGGTGCTCAATCAGGTCAAAACCACGGTAGCGGATTGTCTGGCAGAGAGCGGCAAGCGCGCCAGCGAGCTGAAAATTGCCTGCTTTGGTCTGGCCTTCAAACCGAATATTGACGACCTGCGTGAAAGCCCGGCGATGGAAATTGCTCAGATGATTGCCGAATGGCACAAGGGTGAAACGCTGGTGGTTGAGCCGAATATTCATGAACTGCCGGCAAAACTGGCGGGGCACTGCACGCTGACAGCGCTGGATGAGGCGCTGGCGACGGCGGACGTACTGGTGCTGCTGGTGGATCATAAAGCGTTTAAAGCGACGCCTGGTGATGCGGTGCGTCAGAAGTATGTGGTTGATACCAAAGGCGTCTGGCGTTGAACAGCCTGAACGGGGTACTCGAGCCCCTGCAGTGGGAGAGTGCCTTTTTCGGCCTGCCGTCGGCCATTGTGCGCCTGCGCGATGATGCGCCGGTATTGGCTGAATCAGATTTGAACGCCTGGCAACGGATTCAGGCGAAGATCCCTGCGGACCGTACCGACCTGCTTGACGCGCTCCAGCAACGCGGCTTTCAGCTGGTTGAAGGTGAGGCAGACCTTTCTATAACCCTCACCCGGCACGATGCGCCCGGTGTGGAAATGGCAACCGAACAGGATATTCCCGTGCTGCGTCAGATGGCGGCTCAGGCGTTTGCGCAGAGTCGCTTTCGTACGCCCTGGTATGCACCTGACGATAGCGGACGTTTCTATGCCCAGTGGATAGAGAATGCGGTTAAAGGCACCTTTGATCACGTCTGCCTGGTTTTCCGCGCAGGGGACGGTCAACTCCAGGGGTTCGTCTCGCTTCGCAAGCTCAACGCGCGCGAGGCGCGTATTGGCTTATTAGCCGGGCGTGGCATGGGTGAGAAGCTCATGCAGGCGGCGCTGCACTGGGCGCAGCAGCAGCAGGTTGAGACGCTGCGGGTGGCGACCCAGGTGGGCAACACCGCCGCGCTTAAACGTTATATTGCGAGTGGTGCCAACATCGACGCCACCGCCTACTGGTTATACAGGTGACAAGATGATTCCATTTAACGCACCACCCGTCGTCGGAACGGAACTCGACTATATGCAGTCTGCCATGGGCAGCGGCAAACTCTGCGGTGACGGCGGTTTTACCCGTCGCTGTCAGCAGTGGATGGAACAGCGTTTTCGCAGCGCCAAAGTGCTGCTGACCCCGTCCTGTACGGCATCGCTGGAAATGGCCGCGCTGCTGCTGGATATCCAGCCCGGCGATGAAGTGATCATGCCGAGCTACACCTTCGTTTCCACGGCGAACGCGTTTGTCCTGCGCGGGGCGAAAATCGTCTTTGTGGATATCCGCCCGGATACCATGAATATTGATGAGACGCTGATTGAAGCGGCGATCACCGACAAAACGCGCGCGATCGTGCCGGTTCACTACGCGGGCGTGGCCTGTGAAATGGACACCATCATGGCCATCGCCAAAAAACATAACCTGTTTGTGGTGGAAGATGCCGCCCAGGGCGTGATGTCGACCTACAAGGGACGCGCGCTGGGTACCATCGGCCATATCGGCTGCTTTAGCTTCCACGAAACCAAAAACTACACGGCTGGCGGAGAAGGTGGCGCGACGCTGATTAACGACCGGGCGCTCGTGGAGCGTGCGGAGGTGATCCGCGAAAAAGGCACCAACCGCAGTCAGTTCTTCCGCGGCCAGGTAGACAAATACACCTGGCGCGATATTGGCTCCAGCTATCTGATGGCGGATCTGCAGGCCGCGTACCTGTGGGCGCAGCTGGAAGCCGCGGATCGCATCAACCTGCAGCGCCTCTCCCTGTGGCAAACCTATTACGATGCGCTTGAGCCTCTGGCCAAAGCCGGGCGTATTGAGCTGCCGACTATCCCGGCAGATTGCGTCCACAACGCGCACATGTTCTACATCAAGCTGCGCGATAACGACGACCGGAGCGAGCTTATCGCCTGGCTGAAAGAAGCCGAAATTATGGCGGTGTTCCACTATATTCCGCTGCACTCCAGCCCGGCGGGCGAAGCGTTTGGAACCTTCGCGGGTGAAGACCGTTACACCACCAAAGAAAGTGAGCGGTTGCTTCGTCTGCCACTGTTCTACAACCTCGCGCCAGTTAACCAGCGTACGGTGATTAATACCCTTCTGAGCTATTTCGGCTGATATGTCTCTGGCAAAAGCATCGGTGTGGACCGCCGCGTCCACGCTTGTAAAAATTGGCGCCGGGCTGCTGGTCGTCAAGCTGCTGGCTGTCTCATTTGGCCCCTCTGGCGTGGGGCTGGCGGGTAATTTCCGCCAGCTTGTCACCGTCCTTGGGGTGCTGGCCGGTGCCGGTATCTTCAACGGCGTGACCAAATACGTTGCGCAGTATCATGATGATGCGGCCCAGCTTCGCAGGGTCGTGGGCACCTCCTCGGCGATGGTCACGGGTTTTTCGACCCTGATGGCGATTATCTTTCTGCTGGCGGCGGCGCCCATCAGCCAGGGATTATTCGGTCACACCCACTATCAGGGGCTGGTGCGTCTGATCGCATTGGTGCAGATGGGGATTGCCTGGGCTAACCTGCTGCTGGCGCTGATGAAAGGCTTTCGTGATGCGGCCGGGAACGCGATTGCGTTAATCCTGGGCAGCGTTATCGGCGTGATTGCCTATTATTTCTGCTATCGCCTGGGGGGCTACGAAGGCGCACTGCTGGGGCTGGCGCTGGTTCCGGCGCTGGTGGTTGTGCCTGCGGCATTTATGCTGATGCGTCGGGGCGTCATCCCCCTGAGCTTCCTCAGGCCGCAATGGGACACGCTGCTTGCCAGCCAGCTGGGTAAATTTACCCTGATGGCGCTCATCACCTCCGTCACGCTGCCGGTGGCCTACGTGATGATGCGTAACCTGCTGGCGGCGCATTATAGCTGGGATGAAGTGGGGATCTGGCAGGGCGTAAGCAGTATTTCCGACGCTTATCTCCAGTTTATTACGGCTTCCTTTAGCGTTTATTTGCTGCCAACCTTATCGCGTTTGACCTCCAGACAGGATATTACGCGTGAGATTTTCCGGTCGCTGCGCTTTGTATTGCCGGCGGTTGCGGCTGCCAGCTTTAGCGTCTGGCTATTGCGCGATGTCGCCATCTGGCTGCTGTTTTCGGCGAAATTCATCGCCATGCGCGATCTCTTTGCCTGGCAGCTGGTGGGTGATGTACTGAAAGTGGGGGCTTACGTTTTCGGCTATCTGGTGATAGCAAAAGCCTCCCTGCGGCTGTATATCCTGGCGGAAATTAGCCAGTTTGCATTACTGACCTCGTTCTCGCACTGGCTGATACCCGCGCACGGCGCGCTGGGGGCGGCTCAGGCCTACATGGCAACCTATATCGTTTATTTCGCCGCCTGTTGCGGTGTATTTTTATTGTGGCGTAAACGCGCATGACTGCACTGATTCACATCCTGGGATCGGATATCCCACACCATAACCAGACCGTTTTGCGGTTCTTCAACGACGAGCTTGCATCGGGGGATCCTGATGCGCGTGAGTTTATGGTTGCAGGTCAGGATAAGGGCCTGAGCGAGGCGTTTCCGGCGCTGACGATTCGCTTCTGGCCAGATAAGGCCACGCTGGCAAAGGCGGTCGTTGCCAGGGCGAAAGCCGACCGCGAGCAACGATTCTTCTTCCACGGGCAGTTTAACACCGGCCTGTGGCTGGCACTTCTCAGCGGAGGGATTAAACCCTCTCAGTGCAGCTGGCATATCTGGGGAGCCGATCTCTACGAAGTCTCCCGCGGCTGGAAATTCCGTCTTTTCTATCCATTGCGTCGCATGGCGCAGGGGCGCGTGGGCTGCGTTTTTGCTACCCGCGGCGATCTCAACTATTTTGCTAAACAGCACCCCAACGTGCGCGGCGAGTTGCTTTATTTCCCCACCCGCATGGATCCGGCGCTGAACGCCATGGTCAATGACGCGGTGCGTGAAGGCAAGCTGACGATCCTGGTGGGGAATTCCGGCGATCGCAGTAACGAACATGTCGCGGCGCTCAGGGCGGTGCATCAGCAATTTGGCGACACGGTGAACGTGGTGGTGCCGATGGGCTATCCCGCCAACAACGATGCCTACATTGACGAGGTTCGCCAGCAGGGACTGGCGCTGTTTAGCGCAGAAAATCTGCACATCCTCAGCGATAAGCTGGAATTTGAGGAATATCTTGCACTGCTGAGAAAATGCGATCTCGGCTATTTCATCTTTGCCCGACAGCAGGGAGTTGGCACACTGTGTCTGCTGATTCAGGCGGGGGTACCGTGCGTGCTCAACCGCGACAACCCGTTCTGGCAGGACATGGCCGAGCAGCATATTCCGGTGCTGTTTACCTCAGACACGCTGAACGTCGAGGTGGTACGTGAAGCTCAACGTCAGCTCACGCTGGTGGATAAAAACAGCATCGATTTTTTCAGCCCGAATTACCTCACGCCGTGGCACCGCGCGCTGCGTATCGCTTCAGGAGACAAAGCATGAGTCAGTTGCAATTCAGCGGCTTACTGGTTGTCTGGCTTCTGAGCGCCCTGTTTATCGCCACGCTCACCTGGTTTGAATTCCGCCGGGTGCGCTTCAACTTTAACGTCTTCTTCTCGTTACTGTTCCTGCTGACGTTCTTTTTCGGCTTCCCGCTCACCAGCATTCTGGTCTTCCGTTTTGACGTGAGCGTCGCGCCGCCGGATATTCTGCTCCAGGCGCTTCTGGCGGCGATCTGCTTCTATGCGGTCTACTACGTCACCTATAAAACGCGTCTGCGTTCAGCGCAGACAGCTGCCCCGCGTCGGGCGCTCTTTAACATGAATAGGGTGGAAACCCACCTGACATGGGTGATGCTGATGACCATCGCCCTGGTCAGCGTCGGCATCTTCTTCATGCATAACGGCTTCCTGCTGTTTAAGCTTCACTCCTACAGCCAGATTTTTTCGGCCGAGGTTTCGGGCGTGGCGCTTAAGCGTTTCTTCTACTTCTTCATCCCGGCGATGCTGGTGATCTTCTTCCTGCGCCAGGACAGCAAAGCGTGGCTGTTCTTCCTGGTCAGTACCGTCGCGTTTGGCATCCTGACCTACATGATTGTGGGCGGCACGCGCGCGAACATTATCATCGCCTTCGCCATCTTCCTGTTTATCGGCATCATCCGCGGCTGGATCTCGCTGTGGATGCTGGTTGCGGCAGGCGTGTTTGGCATTGTGGGGATGTTCTGGCTGGCGCTGAAGCGGTACGGAATGAACGTGGCGGGTGATGAGGCGTTTTATACGTTCCTCTACCTCACGCGCGATACGTTCTCGCCGTGGGAAAACCTGGCATTACTGCTGCAAAACTACGACAAGATTGATTTTCAGGGGCTGGCGCCGATTGTTCGCGACTTCTACGTCTTTATCCCTTCCTGGCTATGGCCGGACCGCCCTGGTGTGGTGCTCAATACCGCGAACTATTTTACCTGGGAAGTGCTGAACAACCATTCCGGTCTGGCAATTTCACCCACGCTGATCGGTTCCCTGGTGGTGATGGGCGGGGCGTGGTTCATTCTGCCCGGGGCGGTTGCCGTGGGGCTGATTATCAAGTGGTTCGACTGGCTTTACGTGCGTGGCAACGAAGAGACCAACCGCTATAAAGCAGCCATTTTGCACAGTTTCTGCTTTGGTGCCATTTTCAATATGATCGTTCTGGCGCGCGAAGGGCTGGACTCGTTCGTTTCGCGCGTAGTGTTCTTCATGGTTGTTTTCGGCGTCTGCCTGTTACTGGCCAAACTGTTGTACTGGCTGTTTGACAGCGCCGGGCTTGTGCACAAGCGCGAGCGGCAGGGCAGCACAACGCTGTCGCAAGTCTGAGTAAGGATAGTAATGACTGATAGAATTTCTGCACCGCGCTATGCGCTACGTGGCCTGCAGCTTATTGGCTGGCGCGACATGCAGCACGCGCTGGACTTTCTGTTCGCCGACGGCCAGATGAAATCCGGTACGCTGGTGGCCATCAACGCGGAAAAAATGCTGGCGGTTGAGGATAACGCGGAAGTCAAAAGCCTGATTGAAGCGGCCGAATTTAAATACGCGGACGGGATCAGCGTGGTCCGCTCTATCCGTAAAAAGTATCCTGACGCTAATGTTTCCCGCGTCGCGGGGGCCGATCTCTGGGAGCAGCTTATGGCCCGCGCAGGCGCGCAGGGTACGCCCGTGTTCCTGATTGGCGGGAAGCAGGAGATACTGGCCCAGACGGAGGAGAAACTGCGTCGTCAATGGAATGTTAATATTGTCGGCAGCCAGGATGGTTACTTCAAACCGGAAGATCGGCAGACGCTGTTTGAGCGCGTTCGTGACAGTGGGGCAAAGATTGTCACCGTGGCGATGGGGTCCCCGCGCCAGGAGATCCTGATGCGTGACTGCCGCCTGGTCTGCCCGGATGCCCTCTACATGGGCGTCGGCGGCACGTACGACGTCTTTACCGGCCACGTTAAGCGTGCGCCAACAGTCTGGCAATATCTTGGGCTGGAGTGGCTGTATCGTCTGCTATCGCAACCGACACGCATTAAACGACAGATCCGTCTGCTTCGCTACCTCGTCTGGCATTACACCGGAAAAATGTAATCAAAATGTAGCGCGATATGCTATTCGCGCTGCAACTCGCCTGCAAAACTGCTGATAATCTGTGCAATGCATTCATTTTTTTAATGCATCGTTTGCCATTTGGCAGATTTTAAGAAACCATTCGCACCGTATTTTAGTCCCCCTAAAAAACAATACCCGGTCTTAAGCCGGGAAACAGCAAACACAATCGAGGATCTATGGCAGAGAAAAAACCGGAGCTGCAGCGTGGGCTGGAAGCTCGTCATATTGAACTGATAGCGCTGGGCGGCACTATCGGCGTGGGCCTGTTTATGGGCTCCGCAAGCACGCTCAAGTGGGCAGGCCCTTCCGTATTACTGGCGTACATTATCGCCGGGCTGTTTGTTTTCTTCATCATGCGTTCCATGGGCGAAATGCTCTTCCTGGAGCCGGTAACCGGCTCTTTCGCCGTTTACGCGCATCGTTATATGAGCCCGTTCTTCGGCTACCTGACGGCCTGGTCATACTGGTTTATGTGGATGGCGGTGGGCATTTCAGAGATCACCGCGATAGGGGTCTACGTCCAGTTCTGGTTCCCGGATATGGCTCAGTGGATACCCGCGCTCATTGCCGTGGGGCTGGTGGCGCTGGCAAACCTGGCCGCCGTGCGTCTTTACGGTGAGATCGAGTTCTGGTTTGCGATGATCAAAGTCACCACCATCATCGTGATGATTGTCGTCGGCCTGGGCGTGATTTTCTTCGGCTTTGGCAACGGTGGACATGCTATCGGCTTTGGTAACCTGACCGAAAACGGCGGCTTCTTTGCCGGCGGCTGGAAGGGCTTCCTGACGGCGCTGTGTATCGTTGTAGCGTCGTACCAGGGCGTAGAGCTGATCGGTATTACCGCCGGTGAAGCGAAAAATCCACAGGTCACGCTGCGTAGCGCGGTGGGCAAAGTGCTGTGGCGCATCCTGATTTTCTATGTGGGCGCCATCTTCGTTATCGTGACCATCTTCCCGTGGAACGAAATAGGCTCGACGGGCAGCCCGTTTGTTTTAACCTTCGCCAAAATTGGTATCACGGCGGCGGCGGGTATCATCAACTTTGTGGTCCTGACGGCCGCGTTGTCAGGCTGTAACAGCGGGATGTACAGCTGTGGGCGTATGCTCTATGCGCTCTCGAAGAATAACCAGCTGCCTGCGGCAATGAGTAAAGTTTCACGTGCCGGGGTGCCGGTGGCGGGCGTGGCGGTCTCCATTGCAATCCTGCTGATTGGGTCTTGCCTGAATTACATCATTCCTAATCCGCAGCGGGTGTTCGTTTACGTCTACAGCGCCAGCGTCCTGCCGGGCATGGTGCCGTGGTTTGTTATTCTCATCAGCCAGCTGCGTTTCCGTCATGCGCATAAAAAGGCGATTGAAAGCCATCCGTTCCGTTCAATTCTGTTCCCCTATGCGAACTATTTGACGATGGCGTTCCTGATTTGCGTATTAATCGGAATGTACTTTAATGAAGATACCCGCATGTCGCTGTTTGTCGGGGTGATCTTCCTGGCCGCCGTGACGGCTGCCTATAAGCTTTTTGGCCTGGGTCGCCGTGCCACCACGCAGAAAGTGGAGGAATAAGCGGCAAAATGTGCAAACCATAACCAAACGCGCATTTTTTTCAAAAAAGCACTAGACAGCGGGGACGGAGGTACGTAATATCCAGCCCCGCAACGGCGCTAAGCGCCCGTAGCTCAGCTGGATAGAGCGCTGCCCTCCGGAGGCAGAGGTCTCAGGTTCGAATCCTGTCGGGCGCGCCATTTTAGTCCCGGCGCTAGAGCTGCGGTGGTCTGAGAAGTAGTCAGTACCGCGTGAAAGAATACAGTGGTGGCTATAGCTCAGTTGGTAGAGCCCTGGATTGTGATTCCAGTTGTCGTGGGTTCGAATCCCATTAGCCACCCCATTATTGAAAGAGTTGTGAATTGCGAAGGTGGCGGAATTGGTAGACGCGCTAGCTTCAGGTGTTAGTGTCCTTAGGATGTGGGGGTTCGAGTCCCCCCCCTCGCACCACGACTTTTTAAATGAATTGAACTAAAAATTCAAAAAAGCAGTACATCGGCGAGTAGCGCAGCTTGGTAGCGCAACTGGTTTGGGACCAGTGGGTCGGAGGTTCGAATCCTCTCTCGCCGACCAATTTTGAACCCCGCTTCGGCGGGGTTTTTTGTTTTCTGCCATTTTCATCCCTGTAGTGATTCCCCGACAGCGTCCGGTTTCATTGTCGCGATTCAGCGACATACAATGCATTGAAAATAAAAGAATTACTCATACTTCCATTTTGCTGTCTCCTCCTGGCGACAGAATTCTGTCCTTACCGATACATTGTGGGGCTTAAGACGGCGCTTAACAGCATAATTTCCTTTTATCTTAAAATGTTGCGTCATGTAAACGTTTTGGGTGCGAACCTGGCACGTTACGTGCAATAATATGCGTGTAGATGCTCATTCCATCTCTTATGTTCGCCTTCGTGCCTCATAAACTCCGGAATGACGCAGAGCCATTTACGGTGCTTATCGTCCACTGACAGATGTCGCTTCGGCCTCATCAGACACCATGGACATAACGTTGAGTGAAGCACCAAATATGTTGTCTTACAGACCTGTTTTAACGCCTGCTTTTATAGCAGGCGTTTTTTTATGCCTTATTCCCGATACCGGCGCACGATCAGGGCAACCATCACCAGGGCTGCTGACGAGACGGCATAGAGTGCCGTTACTGAGCCAAACCCGGCAGCCACTGCCGCAGCGATGCCGGTGAAAAGAGAGGCGCTGAGCGTTTGCCAGCGCCAGGCTTTCCCACTGGCTGAAGCGGTTTGCGTGAGATGAAAACTACTGAGTACGCCAAACGTCCCGGCAGCGAAGAGAATATTCGAGGCCAGATGTGCGATAAAAATCGCCCCCAGTGCACATGCCATCCATCCGGACAACAACGGTAGCGTTCCGTAAGCGGCCAGAAAGATGCCGAGACAAACGATGATGCGCGGCGTATGAGCGGCAAAACGCGTCAGGCTCTCTTTCTTTAGCAGCATGGGACCGCAAAGCTGACCCATGCTTCTTGCGAAAAGCAGCGGCAGAGCAAGGCCCGCCGCATCCTGAGGATGGATTTGCTGTGCCAGCGCCGGAAGCAGCGCCATAGCCGGTGAGCCGACGGCCGCCAGCGACGGCAGAAGGAGCAGACTGCGTTTCTGCCGAACGGTCAACGTCCGCCAGCGTAATGCCGCAGGGGCTTCCTCTTCCCCGGAGGACGGGAGTGATGGCGCAGAAAACCGGCGTCCAGCCAGCCATAGCATGAGCAGTGACCCGAGAAAGCTGGCGGCATCAATGGCCAGCAGGGTAAATACGGACGTCTTCTGGAACAGCACCACGCCCAGGCCAGTCCCTAACAATACCTGCGAAGCAAAAATCACATTTTCCAGACAGGTCGCAGCAGGCAGCTCTGCTTCGCTAAGTCCGCGCTTAAAGAGCAACGTCAGCGCGGGCCAGCTCATCCCGCTGAGCAGCGCCTCGGTGGATTGTACGGCGAGTAATGCGGCAACGCTGTGATAACCCACACCAAGCAGGGGAAAGAGCAGGGCGAGCAGGCCCAGCCCTTCGGTCAGTATCAGCAGGGATATCGGAGACCAGCGTGAGCATAGCTTTTCGCCGATCGTACTGCCGATAAATCCCGGTACCGTCGCGAAAAGAAAAGCAAGGGTGAGCAGAGCGGGCGGAGCTGACCACGCTAACAGCAAGCCGAAGACCACAACCTGGGTTAAGCCATTCCCCAGCGAAGAAAAGATAAAAGCACAGGCAAGCAGGCGCAGCCAGCGGTGGCAGCGCAGCGCTTCAATAAGCGCATATAAAAGCGAGTTCATGACGATTCCTTTCAAAAACGATTTAGTCCACGCCGCAGCAAGTGCGCGTGTGTGAAAAAAGTTAATGAAAAGACATCGTTACATTGGCGGGTTCGTTTGCAGATGCGGGTGTAAAGAATGTAGCAGGAGAAAAGCGATAAAAAAAGGAGGCCATCTGGCCTCCTGATGAATTACTGCTGCGTACCGTTATTTTGCAGCGTCAGTAATAGCCCATCACGGCGCATGGCGGCCGCCTCTTCCGGCTTATGCTGCTTGTCCAGCGTATCGGCAAGCCATGCGTAGTCGAAGGCATCCGGACGCTGCTTGAGCGCGGCGCGGAAGGCGAGGCTCGCCTCCTGCCATTCGCCGTGCTTCATCAACGACTGGCCGAGCGTGCTCCACAGCAGCGGGCGATCGCCAACGGTTTTAATCTGCTGACGCAGCACTTTTTCGATTTGCTCAGGATTGTTGGTTTTCAGGCGCGGGATCACCATCACCAGGCGATCGTCGTACTGGCGCTTCAGACCGTCGAGGAGGATCTCCTGAGCCGTGTCGTGATCGTCACACTCGATGAGATGTTCCGCCATCGCCACCTTCAGAGGAACCTGCTGGCGCGTTTTACGGCTCTGATTCTTCCACCAGGTTTTCAGACCGTCGCTGCCCAGGTCAGCGCGCGCCTGATCCATCAGGCCAATCCACGCCAGACGCTGAAGCTCGTCACGATGTTCATCGTCGCCCACCTCGGCCTTCGCCATCGATGGAATGATGTCCAGCAGTGAGCCCCAGGCGCCGGTACGAATATAGGCCTGCTCGGCAAGACGCAGCACTTCCGGATGACGCGGCGCGACTTCCAGCAGACGGTCGATACCGTGGCGAGCCGCGTGATTCTCATTGCGTGCCAGCTGCAGACGAACGCGCGTGATTTCCACCGGAATCGGGTCGCCGTGAGCCAGCTCAGCCGCTCGCTCCAGGTGCTGATTAGCGCGGGCTTCGTCACCGCGCTGCTGCGCTGCTTCGGCCGCCAGCAGATAGTTCACCACCGGCTGTTCGGCGTGGTCGGCGTTTTTCGACATCAGCTTTTCAACCTGCTGATAGTCACCCTCTGCGAGCTTAAGCAGCGCCTGCTCGGTCTGTTTACGGGCGCGGCGGCGCTTACGGCCAACGAACCAGCCGCGGGTATGGGCGCCGGTACGGAAAATACGGCGCAGGATCCACTCGATCGCAAACAGCACCACCACGCCGAGGATCAGAATGATCGTCAGACCCGTTACGCTGGTTTCAATGTTGTAGTTATCGGTCTGGATCAGGACGTAACCCTGATGACCCGCAAGCATAGGCCCCAGGACGATCCCGGCGATCAGCAGGATGAAGAGTAAGAGGACTTTTAGCATCATTACTCTCCCTGCGGTGCGCTTTCAGGCGCAGGAGCCGGAGCAGGTGCTGCTCCGCTCGTCTGCTCTGCCGGTACGCCCGGCTGTGCCAGCAGGTTACGTACGCGCGTCTGCATCAGTTTCTCCAGAATCGGCTGGCTGGCCAGCTTATCCGGCACGTTCATGGTGATGTTCTGCTGGCTGAGCTTATCAATGTCTTCGAGGAAGGCGGTGGTCGTCGCATCATCGGTGTTGTAGTAGGCGCGTACCCACGTTGAGACGTTATCCAGCGCCTGTTTGTAGGTCTCTTCCTGATGACGCGGCACGGCCTGGGCTGCGACCAGCAGGCGGGAACGAATGTTCTCGCGCAGATAGATGTCCTGGTTCGGGGCGAGCAGCGGTACGGCAGTTTCGTCGCGACGGCGGACAGTGATAAAGCTGTCCATAAAGTTCTGCCAGCTTTTTTGCAGGTTAATGCGCCATTCGCTCAGGGAGCTCGAAAGCTCGGTACCGTCGGAATCCATCGGGGAGTCGTCGTCGTTATTATCCGCCAGCTGAAGGTTATCAATCTGATTCGACAACTGATTCACTTTAAGGATAATGCCGTCGTAATCCACCTGCGAGACGGCGGAGAGGCTGGCGATGTCTTCGGTAATCGCGCGACGGGCGGTAATAAGGCTTGGGTCGTTCATGTCCGCCAGGCTTGCATCAGCGCTTTTCAACAGCGCGGCAGCGGTGGTGACGTCCTGATCGCTCCAGAGCTTACGTCCGGCGAGCTTCACCAGGAAGTCAGCCTGCGAGAGCAGCCAGGTTTTGGCATCGGTACCGGAAATGGTGGCGACTTTCTGCTGTACTTCACCCAGCTGTTTGGTCAGCTCTTCCTGTTTGCTGTTCGCTTCGGCGAGCGCCGCGGCCTGCTGCTTAATCACGGCTTCCAGCTCGGTTTTCTGCGTCTCCTGCTCTTTTTGCAGGGCCGTGAGCTGATTCACCAGCGCGTCGCTGGTAGACGTCTGGTTAGCGCTCTGTTGCTTCACCAGCCCGTACAGGCCAACCCCCGCTGCCAGCGCAATGGCGATGGCAATCGCGCTCAGCGTGAGGCTTGTTTTGTTGCTGCCGTTTTTCTTCTCAGCGGTTTTCTCAGTCGTCTCTGGCTGTGGCGTCGTCTCCACAGTCTCCCTGGTCTCTTCAACCACGGCGGAGGATTTGTCGTGTTCCGTCATTATGGCTTCCCATTTGAGAGTTATTGTAATGCGCGCAGCAGCGCATCGTTGTCGGCGTTATCAGCGATCCGAATATCCTGCCAGCCCAGTTCCCGGGCCTGGTTCGCCAGACGCTCACTGACGACCAGAAGCCGACAGCGGAGTAACCAGTTTTCGCGATACCAAAGCGGTATCAGCGCCCAAAGCTGTTGTAACATTTCACCGCTGGTCACCACCAGCGTATTGATGCCTCGCGCGTGCCAGCGCATCGCCTCTTCCGCACCATCGTAGTGTTTTGCACAGCGCTTATAGCACTCAACGAACGTCACGTTCGCACCACGTTCACGCAGCGTTTCGCCCAGCAGCTCGCGGCCCCCATTGCCGCGCAAAATGAGCGCACGCTTGCCGGCAACAGTTTGTAATTCAGGTAATTGTAGCAAGACTTCACTGATTTCCCGATCTAACGGGTAACGAACGTCCGCGCTGCTTACGGTATGCAGTGCCAGTGCCGTTGTACGGCCAATCGCGAAATAGCGGGGGGCGGTTGGCCAGGCCTGTCCCTGCTGCTGTAGCTGTGCGTGGGCAAATTCCACGGCATGCTGCGACAGCGCAAACAGCAGGTCACCGTCCTGAAGGGTATTCATCTGGTCGGCGAGCGCAGAGAGCTCGCGACCGGGGGAGAATTCAATGAGCGGAAAACTCCAGGCCACCTGCCCCAGTGTGCGCAGACGGCTCACTAACTGCTCTCCTGCGGGAGAAGGGCGGGTGACGAGAATACTCATGCAGGGGGTTCTCCGTTGTAAACGTCAGCCAGAATCTCGCGGGCGCCGTTATCCAGCAATTCTTCCGCCAGCGACACGCCAAGCTGCTCGGCATCTTGCGCTTTTCCGCGACGTTCGCCGCGCACCATCTGCGAACCGTCCGGGGCGCCTACCAGCGCGCGCAGCCACAGTTCGCCATTCGTCAATTCAGCATAGCTGCCAATCGGAACCTGGCACCCGCCTTCGAGGCGGGTATTCATCGCCCGCTCCGCTTTTACGCGGGTAGCGGTTTCGTCATGATTCAGTGGAGCAAGCAGCGCGCGGGTACGCGCATCGTCCAGACGGCACTCGATGCCGACAGCACCCTGACCAACAGCCGGCAGCGACAGCTCTGGCGGCAGCGCCACGCGAATACGTTCCTCCAGCCCCAGACGCTTCAGGCCGGCAACGGCGAGAATAATGGCATCGTAATTGCCGTTATCCAGCTTGCCCAGACGCGTGCCGACGTTACCGCGCAGCGAGCGAATGAGCAGATCGGGACGACGCTCCGCCAACTGACACTGACGGCGTAAACTGGACGTGCCAACCACGCTACCCGCTGGCAGCGCGTCGAGCGAGTCATAGCGGTTAGAGACAAACGCATCGCGCGGATCTTCGCGCTCGCAGATGGTCACCAGCCCCAGCCCCTCCGGGAACTCGACGGGCACGTCTTTCATCGAATGTACGGCGATATCGGCGCGGTTCTCAAGCAATGCCAGTTCCAGTTCTTTGACGAACAGGCCTTTGCCGCCCACTTTCGCCAGCGGCGTATCGAGGATCACGTCACCGCGCGTGACCATCGGCACCAGCTCGACGCGCAATCCGCTGTGGCAGGCTTCCAGGCGCTGCTTCACATAATGTGCCTGCCAGAGCGCGAGAGGGCTTTGGCGTGTGGCAATTCTCAAAACATTGTCTAACATGCTTGTTACCGTCATTATCAATCGCTAACCATCCTAACATTGTTGACTCTGGGATGGCAGTTTTACGGTTGATGAAGCGTGAGAGGGACAAGGCGGCGTATTCGTCAGCCATAGCCGTATTCAGGAATTTACACGTACAGAACGGTGCTACACTTGTATGTAGCGCATCTTTCTTTACGGTCAATCGGCAAGGTGTTAAATTGATCACGTTTTAGACCATTTTTTCGTCGGTACCACCAAAAATGATAAGGGCGAAAAAGGGTAACGGTTATCTTTTCGAAATACTGCGGGTCCGCTGTTACTCGTGTTTTGAATAGCTGCGACACCCGGAAACATCAGGCGATACGTCTTGTACCTCTATATTGAGACTCTGAAACAGAGACTGGATGCCATAAATCAACTGCGTGTGGATCGCGCGCTTGCTGCTATGGGCCCTGC
Organism: Enterobacter sp. NFIX58; assembly: GCF_900110475.1. Classification (NCBI taxonomy): domain Bacteria; kingdom Pseudomonadati; phylum Pseudomonadota; class Gammaproteobacteria; order Enterobacterales; family Enterobacteriaceae; genus Enterobacter; species Enterobacter sp. NFIX58. Next base: position 39,949 of record NZ_FODW01000009.1, read on the forward strand.
TTTCCAGCAGGTATACAGTCTGCTGCCGACATTATTGCACTATCACCACCCGCTGATGCCTGGCTACCTTGATGGTAACGTTCCCCAGGGCATTTGCCTTTTCACGCCTGATGAAACCCAACAGCATTATTTGAACGAGCTGGAACTCTACCGTGGCATGCCGCCGCAGGAGTCCCCAAAAGGTGAACTGCCGATTACCGGCGTTTACTCAATGGGGAGCACCTCATCGGTAGGGCAAAGCTGTTCTTCGGACCTGGACATCTGGGTCTGCCATCAGTCCTGGCTCGATAACGAAGAGCGTCAGCTGCTGCAGCGTAAATGCAGCCTGCTGGAGAGCTGGGCGGCATCGCTCGGTGTGGAAGTGAGCTTCTTCCTGATTGATGAAAACCGTTTCCGCCATAACGAAAGCGGCAGTCTGGGTGGTGAGGACTGCGGCTCGACCCAGCACATCCTGTTGCTGGATGAATTTTACCGTACTGCTGTGCGCCTGGCCGGGAAGCGTATTCTGTGGAATATGGTCCCGTGTGAAGAGGAAGAGCATTACGACGATTACGTCATGTCGCTTTATGCGCAGGGCGTACTGACGCCAAACGAATGGCTGGACCTCGGCGGTCTCAGCTCTCTGTCTGCGGAAGAGTACTTCGGTGCAAGCCTCTGGCAGCTCTATAAGAGTATCGACTCGCCGTACAAAGCGGTGCTCAAAACGCTGCTGCTTGAAGCCTATTCCTGGGAATACCCGACGCCGCGCCTGCTGGCGAAAGACATCAAGCAGCGACTGCACGACGGGGAAATCGTCTCCTTCGGGCTCGACGCCTACTGCATGATGCTGGAACGCGTGACCGAATACCTGAAAGCCATTGATGACACCACGCGTCTTGACCTGGTGCGTCGATGTTTCTATCTCAAAGTCTGTGAGAAGTTGAGCCGCGAGCGCGCCTGCGTGGGCTGGCGTCGTGAAGTGGTCAGTCAGTTAGTCAAAGAGTGGGGATGGGACGAAGCGCGTCTGTCCATGCTCGACAACCGGGCCAACTGGAAAATCGATCAGGTGCGTGAAGCACACAACGAACTGCTCGATGCGATGATGCAAAGCTACCGTAACCTGATCCGCTTTGCGCGCCGTAACAACCTCAGCGTTTCCGCCAGTCCGCAGGACATTGGGGTATTGACCCGTAAGCTGTACGCCGCGTTTGAAGCGCTGCCGGGTAAAGTCACGCTGGTTAACCCACAGATTTCGCCTGACCTGTCAGAACCAAACCTGACCTTTATCTATGTGCCGCCGGGCCGCGCGAACCGCACCGGGTGGTATCTGTATAACCGTGCGCCAAGCATGGATTCCATCATCAGCCATCAGCCGCTGGAATATAACCGCTATCTGAACAAGCTGGTGGCCTGGGCCTGGTTTAACGGCCTGCTGACCTCGCGCACGCGCCTGTTCATCAAAGGCAACGAGGTGGTCGATCTCGCTAAGCTGCAGGAGATGGTCGCGGATGTGTCGCACCACTTCCCGCTGCGTCTGCCTGCGCCGACGCCAAAAGCCCTCTACAGCCCGTGCGAGATTCGCCATCTGGCGATCATCGTCAACCTGGAATATGACCCGACGGCGGCCTTCCGCAATCAGGTGGTCCATTTTGACTTCCGCAAGCTGGACGTCTTTAGCTTTGGCGAGCAGCAAAACTGCCTGGTCGGCAGCGTGGACCTGCTCTACCGCAACTCGTGGAACGAAGTGCGTACCCTGCACTTCAACGGCGAGCAGGCGATGATCGAGGCGCTGAAAACCATTCTCGGCAAGATGCACCAGGATGCCGCGCCGCCGGACAGCGTAGAAGTGTTCTGCTACAGCCAGCACCTGCGTGGATTGATTCGTACCCGCGTGCAGCAGCTGGTCTCGGAATGTATCGAACTGCGTCTCTCCAGTACCCGTCAGGAAACCGGGCGCTTTAAGGCGCTGCGCGTCTCCGGTCAGACCTGGGGCCTGTTCTTTGAACGTCTCAACGTGTCGGTACAGAAGCTGGAAAACGCCATCGAATTCTACGGCGCGATTTCGCATAACAAGCTGCATGGCCTGTCGGTGCAGGTGGAAACCAACCACGTTAAGCTTCCGCAGGTGGTGGACGGCTTTGCCAGTGAAGGGATTATTCAGTTCTTCTTTGAGGAGTCGGGTGATAACGCCGGGTTTAACATCTACATTCTGGATGAGACCAACCGCGCCGAGGTGTATCACCACTGTGAAGGCAGTAAAGAGGAGCTGGTGCGCGACGTCAGCCGCTTCTACTCCTCTTCGCATGACCGCTTTACCTACGGCTCAAGCTTTATCAACTTTAACCTGCCGCAGTTCTACCAGATTGTGAACGTCGACGGTCGTACGCAGGTGATTCCGTTCCGCACCCAGGCCGTCACGCCTGCCGCGCCTGCCAATCAGGACACCGCGCCGCTGTTGCAGCAGTATTTCTCCTGAGCCTTTTCGCCGGGTGGCGCTTACGCTTACCCGGCCTACGGTTCGAGTCGCTGTTGCCGGGCGACAAAACTACCTGAAACTCACCGCCTCACCCGCTTGTGCAGTCGCGGCCTGTTCCAGCAGATCCCAGAACGGCACGCCGCTGCGGTCGCAAACCCATTCCCCGTCTTTCAGATCGAAATGATAGCCGCCCTGTTTAGCGGCCAGCCAGACCTGGTGAAGCGGCTCCTGGCGGTTAATAATAATTTTGCTGCCATTTTCGAAGCTCAGGGTCAGAATACCGCCGTTGATTTCACAATCGATATCGCTGTCGCCGTCCCAGTCGTCAATACGCTCTTCGATGGTCATCCACAGGTTGTCGGCAAGGCGATGGAATTCACTGTCGTTCATGGTTTTGTTCCTGTTTTTCGTGATGCCGGCAGTATAACCCTAAATAATTCCCGTTGCAGGAAAGCGGCAAACTCTTGCTTTTGTGTCTTCTCCTGCGATGATAGAAACAGATTTGAACTTACGGGCAACTTTATAATGAAAAACGCTTTCCGAACGCTTGCCGTTCTCATCACGCTGTTTAGCCTGACTGGCTGCGGACTGAAGGGACCACTGTACTTTCCGCCTGCGGATAAAACCGCACCGCCGCCGACGAAACCGGTTAACAGCGGCATTGAGTCTTCCACGCCAAACACTAACGACCGTGGCGACAACGGCGGCCCGACTCAGGTTAATCTCTGACGACAACGTTCTGTACCCGCGCAATGGAGCAAATGATGCAGTTCTCTAAAATGCATGGCCTTGGCAACGATTTTATGGTCGTCGACGCGGTAACGCAGAATGTGTTTTTCTCCCCGGAACTGATCCGTCGTCTGGCGGATCGGCATCTGGGCGTGGGGTTCGATCAGTTGCTGGTGGTTGAGCCGCCGTACGATCCCGACCTCGATTTCCACTACCGTATTTTTAATGCGGACGGCAGCGAAGTTAACCAGTGCGGCAACGGCGCGCGCTGTTTCGCCCGCTTTGTGCGCCTGAAAGGGCTGACCAACAAGCGTGATATTCGCGTCAGCACGGCGAATGGTCGCATGGTGCTCAGCGTCACCGATGATGAGCTGGTGCGCGTGAACATGGGCGAACCTAACTTCGAGCCCTCCGTCGTGCCGTTTCGCGCAAACAAAGCGGAAAAGACCTATATTATGCGGGCGGCCGAGCAGACAGTATTGTGCGGCGTCGTCTCAATGGGTAACCCACACTGCGTAATTCAGGTTGATGATGTGGAAACCGCGGCGGTCGAAACGCTCGGCCCGGTGCTGGAAAGCCACGAACGTTTCCCGGAGCGCGCGAACATCGGTTTTATGCAGGTGGTGAAGCGCGAGCACATTCGTCTGCGGGTTTATGAGCGCGGCGCGGGCGAGACTCAGGCCTGCGGAAGCGGAGCCTGTGCGGCAGTGGCCGTGGGCATCTCCCAGGGGCTACTGGCAGAAGAGGTTCGCGTGGAATTACCGGGCGGTCGGCTTGATATCGCCTGGAAAGGACCGGGTCATCCACTGTATATGACTGGCCCGGCGGCACATGTCTATGACGGGTTTATCCATCTATGAAACAACCAGGGGAAGAACTGCAGGAAACAGTGACGGAACTGGACGACAGGGCTGTTGTTGATTATCTGCTGCGCAATCCTGAGTTTTTTATTCGCAATGCACGCGTCGTCGAAGAAATGCGCGTGCCGCATCCGGTTCGCGGGACCGTGTCGCTGGTGGAATGGCACATGGCGCGCGCGCGCAACCACATCAACCAGCTCGAAGAGAACATGACGCTGCTGATGGAGCAGGCCAGCACCAACGAAAGCCTGTTCTATCGTCTGCTGCATCTGCAGGCGCGTCTGGCGTCGGCGCACAGCCTTGACGAGTTCCTCAGCCGCTTCCACCGCTGGGCGCGGGAGCTGGGGCTGGCGGGCGCAACGATTCGTCTTTTCCCTGACCGCTGGCGCATCGGCGCGCCGTCGGGATTTACCCATCTGGCACTGAGCCGTCAGGCGTTTGAACCGCTGCGCATACAGCGTCTGGGCCATGAGCACCACTATCTGGGGCCGCTTAATGGACCTGAGCTGCTGGTGGTGTTGCCGGAGGCCAAAGCGATTGGCTCGGTGGCGATGTCGTTGATGGGGCGCGATGGCGATCTGGGCGTCATCTTATTTACCAGCCGCGACGCGCATCACTATGAGCAGGGGCAAGCCACGCACCTGCTGCAGGAGATCGCCCTGATGCTGCCTGAGCTGCTGGAGCGCTGGATTGAGCGCGTATGACGGACGGACTGCTCGCCACTGACGTCTCGCGCTTTCTGCGCTATCTCGGCGTGGAACGTCAACTTAGCCCGATTACGCTGCTTAACTATCAGCGTCAGCTTGATGCCATCATGCAGATCGCCGACGAAATCGGCCTGAAAAGCTGGCAACAATGTGATGCTGCGACGGTACGCGGGTTTGTTGTGCGTAGCCGTAAAAAAAACCTCAGCCCGGCGAGCCTGGCGCTCAGGCTCTCAGCGCTGCGCAGCTTCTTCGACTGGCTGGTCAGCCAGGGGGGCTTAAAAGCCAACCCGGCAAAAGGGATCGCCACGCCGAAGGCGCCGCGCCATCTGCCTAAAAATATTGACGTTGACGACGTAAACCGTCTGCTGGATATCGATCTGAACGATCCGCTGGCCGTGCGCGACCGCGCGATGCTGGAGGTGATGTACGGTGCCGGGCTGCGTCTGTCTGAACTCGTCAACCTTGATCTCAAGCATCTCGATCTGGAATCGGGCGAAGTGTGGGTAATGGGTAAGGGCAGCAAAGAGCGCCGCCTGCCGATTGGCCGCAATGCGGTCTCCTGGATTGAGCACTGGCTTGACCTGCGCGGGCTGTTTGGCTCCGACGAAGATGCGCTGTTCCTGTCGAAACTCGGCAAGCGGATCTCGGCGCGTAACGTGCAGAAGCGCTTTGCGGAGTGGGGCATTAAGCAGGGTCTAAACAGCCACGTGCATCCGCACAAGCTGCGCCACTCCTTTGCAACACATATGCTTGAGTCGAGCGGCGATCTCCGCGGCGTGCAGGAATTGCTTGGCCATGCGAACCTGTCGACAACACAAATTTATACCCACTTAGACTTCCAACACCTTGCCTCGGTGTATGACGCGGCGCATCCACGCGCCAAACGGGGGAAATAATGCGTTTTTACCGCCCACTCGGTCAGATCTCAGCCCTGACGTTTGACCTGGATGACACTCTTTATGACAACCGCGAGGTGATCCTGCGTACCGAGCAGGAGTCTCTGGCGTTTGTGCAGAACTACCATCCCGCGCTGAAGGCGATACAGAACAAGGATTTCCAGAAGCTGCGCCAGTCCCTGCGGGAGACCGAGCCGGACATTTACCACGACGTGACCGAATGGCGTCGTCGCGCGGTTGAGCAGGCGATGCTGAATGTGGGCCTGAGCGCGCAGGATGCCGCCATTGGCGCGGAAGCGGCCATGGAAAACTTCGCCAAATGGCGCAGCCGTATCGACGTGCCGCAGGAAACCCACGACACGCTGGCGAAGCTTGCCGAAAAGTGGCCGCTGGTGGCCATCACCAACGGCAATGCCCAGCCGGAGCTGTTTGGCCTGAGCGATTACTTTGAATTCGTGCTGCGTGCGGGTCCTCACGGGCGCGCGAAGCCGTTCAGTGACATGTACCATCTGGCGGCAGATAAGCTTAACCTGCCGCTGGGTGAGATCCTGCACGTGGGGGATGACCTGACCACAGACGTGGCGGGCGCTATCCGCTGCGGCATGCAGGCCTGCTGGATCAAGCCGGAAAACGCTGACCTGATGATCGCCTCTGATAGCCGTCTTCTGCCGCACGTGGAAATTTCGCGGTTGGCATCCCTCACGACGCTGATATAATCACCAGTAATATTGTATAAATTACCAGGGTTTTGCAGTTGTAGGCCCGGTAAGCGAAGCGCCACCGGGCGTTTTGCTCTGTTCCTGAATACTATGTGACGGTGCCAATGGACGTTTCTTACCTACTCGACAGCCTTAATGACAAACAGCGTGACGCGGTTGCCGCCTCGCGCACCAACCTGCTGGTGCTGGCTGGAGCGGGCAGTGGTAAGACGCGCGTGCTGGTTCACCGTATCGCCTGGCTGCAGAGCGTGGAGAACTGCTCCCCGTATTCCATCATGGCGGTGACGTTCACCAACAAGGCGGCGGCGGAGATGCGCCACCGCATCGCGCAGCTGATGGGCACCAGCCAGGGCGGCATGTGGGTCGGTACCTTCCACGGTCTGGCGCACCGCCTGCTGCGTGCGCACCACATGGACGCCAACCTGCCGCAGGATTTCCAGATCCTCGACAGCGAAGACCAGCTCCGTCTGCTGAAGCGCCTGATCAAGGCGATGAACCTCGATGAGAAGCAGTGGCCGCCGCGTCAGGCGATGTGGTACATCAACGGCCAGAAAGACGAAGGGCTGCGCCCGCATCACATTCAGAGCTTCGGCAACCCGGTCGAGCAGACCTGGCAGAACGTCTACAAGGCCTATCAGGAAGCGTGCGATCGCGCCGGCCTGGTGGATTTTGCCGAGCTGCTGCTGCGCGCCCACGAGCTGTGGCTCAACAAGCCGCACATCCTGCAGCACTACCGTGAACGCTTCACCAATATCCTGGTGGACGAATTCCAGGATACCAACAACATCCAGTACGCGTGGATCCGCCTGCTGGCCGGTGATACCGGCAAGGTAATGATCGTGGGCGATGATGACCAGTCGATCTACGGCTGGCGCGGGGCGCAGGTGGAGAACATCCAGCGCTTCCTCAACGATTTCCCCGGCGCGGAAACTATCCGTCTGGAGCAGAACTACCGCTCAACCAGCAACATTCTGAGCGCGGCCAACGCCCTGATTGAGAACAACAACGGGCGTCTGGGTAAAAAGCTGTGGACCGACGGCGTCGACGGCGAACCGATTTCGATTTACTGCGCGTTTAACGAACTCGACGAAGCGCGCTTCGTGGTCAACCGCATCAAAACCTGGCAGAACAACGGCGGCGCGCTGGAGCAGTGCGCCATTCTCTATCGCAGCAACGCCCAGTCGCGCGTGCTGGAAGAGGCGCTGCTGCAGGTGGGCATGCCGTACCGCATTTACGGCGGCATGCGCTTCTTCGAACGCCAGGAAATCAAAGATGCGCTCTCGTATCTGCGTCTGATTGCCAACCGTAACGACGACGCGGCGTTTGAACGTGTGGTGAACACCCCAACCCGCGGGATTGGCGACCGTACGCTGGACGTGGTGCGTCAGGCCTCGCGCGACCGCCAGCTGACGCTGTGGCAGGCGTGCCGCGAGCTGCTGCAGGAAAAGGCCCTTGCAGGACGCGCGGCCAGCGCCCTGCAGCGCTTCCTTGAACTGATTGACGCCCTGGCGCAGGAAACCGCCGACATGCCGCTGCACGTGCAGACCGACCGGGTGATTAAAGACTCCGGCCTGCGCACCATGTACGAGCAGGAAAAAGGCGAGAAGGGCCAGACCCGCATTGAGAACTTAGAGGAACTGGTCACGGCAACGCGCCAGTTCAGCTACAACGAAGAAGACGAAGACCTGATGCCGCTGCAGGCGTTCCTCTCTCACGCCGCGCTGGAAGCGGGGGAAGGGCAGGCGGACACCTGGCAGGATGCGGTTCAGCTCATGACCCTGCACTCCGCCAAAGGTCTGGAGTTCCCACAGGTGTTCATCGTTGGCATGGAAGAGGGGATGTTCCCGAGCCAGATGTCGCTGGATGAGGGCGGGCGTCTGGAAGAGGAGCGTCGTCTGGCCTACGTGGGTGTGACGCGTGCGATGCAAAAGCTAACGCTAACCTACGCCGAAACCCGCCGTCTGTACGGTAAAGAGGTCTATCACCGTCCGTCGCGCTTTATCGGTGAACTGCCGGAAGAGTGCGTGGAGGAGGTGCGTCTGCGGGCGAGCATCAGCCGTCCGGTCAGCCATCAGCGCATGGGCTCGCCGATTGCGGAAACCGACACCGGCTACAAGCTGGGCCAGCGCGTGCGCCATTCGAAGTTTGGCGAAGGTACCATTGTGAATCTGGAAGGCAGCGGCGAGCACAGCCGCCTGCAGGTGGCGTTCCAGGGGCAGGGGATCAAATGGCTGGTGGCGGCCTACGCGAAGCTGGAAACAGTCTAACATTCAGAAAAATATCATTATTTTGCAATAATCTGCTAGCCTTATACAGTGAAGGTCAATTAATGCCCTTCAGCGTTCCGTTGCGTGTTGACGCCACAGTTATAGCTGGCGTAACATGCGCGCACGATTACGCTAAGAGGACATTCGCCTTGGACACACCCAGTAGATACTGGCTCAATTCCCTGTCATCCAGGAACAACTCCTAAGGCTATCTCCTCTTGCTGATGGCCTTAGTGGTTGTCAGCGACTGCTCTATTCCCGTCGCGCTGAGTCAGGCTGTTTAATGGTCTGAAACCCAATTTGTTTCTGTGTGCCCACCGAACTGTCCGATATTTTTTGCATTGGGAGTCCCGGTCATGTTGAGCGCATTTCAACTCGAAAATAACCGACTGACTCGGCTTGAAGCCGAAGAGTCACAGCCCCTCATTGATGCCGTATGGGTGGATCTGGTCGAGCCGGACGACGATGAGCGCCTTCGCGTACAATCTGAGCTGGGGCAAAGCCTGGCAACGCGCCCGGAACTGGAAGACATCGAAGCATCCGCGCGTTTTTTTGAAGACGAAGACGGTCTGCATATTCACTCCTTCTTCTTCTTTGAAGATGCCGAAGACCACGCGGGCAACTCCACCGTGGCGTTTACCATTCGCGACGGTCGTCTGTTTACCCTGCGCGAGCGTGAGCTACCGGCATTCCGTCTCTACCGCATGCGTGCCCGTAGCCAGGCGATGGTAGACGGCAACGCATACGAGCTGCTGCTCGATCTGTTCGAGACCAAAATTGAACAGCTGGCGGATGAAATTGAAAACATCTACAGCGATCTGGAAAAGCTGAGCCGCGTGATCATGGAAGGCCATCAGGGCGATGAGTACGACGAAGCGCTTTCGACGCTGGCGGAGCTGGAAGATATCGGCTGGAAGGTGCGTTTGTGTCTGATGGATACCCAGCGCGCGCTGAACTTCCTGGTGCGCAAGGCGCGTCTGCCGGGCGGTCAGCTGGAGCAGGCGCGTGAGATCTTACGAGATATCGAATCCCTGCTGCCGCACAACGAATCCTTGTTCCAGAAGGTCAACTTCCTGATGCAGGCGGCGATGGGCTTTATCAACATCGAGCAGAACCGCATCATCAAGATCTTCTCGGTGGTGTCCGTGGTGTTCCTGCCGCCGACGCTGGTGGCCTCCAGCTACGGGATGAACTTCGAGTTTATGCCGGAGCTGAAATGGAGCTTTGGTTACCCGGGGGCGATTATCTTTATGATCCTCGCGGGCCTGGCGCCGTATCTGTACTTTAAGCGTCGTAACTGGCTTTGAGAATCCGCCCGGTGGCGCTACGCTTACCGGGCCTACAGATCCTGTAGGCCGGATAAGGCGCAGCCGCCATCCGGCAAAAAGGCACTACAGCCCTTTACGCACTCTGCGTTGGGTATAAATCGCATCCGCAACGAAAATCGCCAGCGCCACCCAGATAAAGGCGAACGTCACCATCTTATCTGCCCCCGGCACTTCGCCGTAGAACACCACTGCCAGCAGGAACATCAGCGTCGGGCCAATGTACTGGAAGAAGCCCAGCGTGGAGAGACGCAGGCGCGTCGCTGCACCGGTGAAGCACAGCAGTGGAATGGTAGTTACCACGCCCGCCGCCATCAGCATCAGGTTCAGCGACCACGGGTTGCTGCCCATGTGGCTGGTTGGGCTGTCGGCGATGCCGAAGAGATAAATCGCCGCCACCGGCAGCAGCCAGAGGGTTTCAAACAGCATCCCCGTCTGCGCTTCCACCGCAATCTTCTTGCGTACCAGGCCGTAGAAGGCAAAGCTGAACGCCAGGCCGAGGGCGATAATTGGCAGCGAGCCGAATGTCCACAGCTGCACCAGTACGCCGCAGAAGGCCAGAATCACCGCTAACCACTGCATCCGGCGGAAGCGTTCGCCAAGGAAAATCATCCCCAGCACGATGTTCACCAGCGGGTTAATAAAGTATCCCAGGCTCGCCTCGAGCATGTGATGGTTATTCACTGCCCAGATAAACAGCAGCCAGTTACCACCAATCAGCACGGCAGAGAGTGCCAGCAGGAAGATCTTCTTCGGGGTCTGCAGTAGCGTTTTGACGCCCGACCACTGACGGCTGAGGCTCATCAGCGCAATCATAAAGAAGAACGACCAGATGACGCGGTGAGTGAGGATCTCGTCAGCCGGAACGTAGGCGATAAGCTTGAAGTACGCCGGGGCGATACCCCAAATAAAATAAGCGGCAAGGGCGAGTAAAACGCCCTGCCGCGTCTGTTTAGCATCCATCGGGAAAATCCGTTACAAAAAAGTGAATCAATTTTACCCGATTTTGCCGCCTCAACCCACCATATAAGTGGCGGTTGCGCTGGCGATATAAACCTGTTCTTCGTTGTGTAACTCAACGCGCGCCACGGCAACTTTATTCCCCGCGCGCAGCAGGCTGCTGGTACAGGTAAAGCGATTTCCGCGCCCCGGACGAAGATAGTCGACGCGTAAATCAATGGTGCCCATGCGCGCCAGACGCTGGCGAAGCTCGTCTTCGTTAATGGTGTCATGGCGCGTCAGCGTACTGCCCACGCAGACCAGACCTGCCGCCACGTCCAGCGCGGAGGCAATCACCCCGCCGTGCAAAATACTTTGCGCCCAGTTCCCTACCATCATCGGCTGGTTGTTGAAGCTCAGTTGGGCAAAGTCCTTCTCGTAACGCTCCAGCTCCAGTCCCAGCGCGCGGTTAAACGGCATATGGTAAACAAAAATCTCGCCCACGAGTTTTAACACTTCTTCGGCGGTAAGCATGGCTGACATGAGGCATCACATCCTTATTGTTAACGAAATGTTGATTTTATGCCTCAGCAACGAGGAATGCCACTTTCAGAAACGAGGATGCAGCAGTTGTCGCAGAAGTCTGTAGAATGTTCGCCACATAACTATTCAATCAATTTTACTCTTTTGCAGGAGAACACCACCGATGCGGACGTATCTGGCCTGGTTACTGGCGGCGGTTTCGCTGCCCCTCACAGCCTATGCGCAGGAAGCGACAATCAAAGAGGTGCACGATAAGCCTGCCGTTCACGGTAGCATTATCGCGAACCTTCTTCAGGAGCATGACAATCCGTTCACGCTCTATCCGTATGACACCAACTACGTGATTTATACCCAGACCAGCGATCTCAACAAAGAGGCGATAAGCTCCTATAACTGGTCTGATAATGCGCGTAAAGATGAGGTGAAGTTCCAGCTCAGCCTCGCCTTCCCGTTCTGGCGCGGCATTCTGGGGCCGAACTCGGTGTTTGGTGCCTCTTATACGCAGAAGTCCTGGTGGCAGCTCTCTAACAGCGGGGAATCCTCGCCGTTCCGCGAAACTAACTATGAGCCGCAGCTGTTCCTCGGCTTCGCTACGGACTATGAATTTGCCGGCTGGACGCTGCGCGACGTCGAAGTGGGCTTTAACCATGATTCTAACGGCCGTTCCGATCCGACATCCCGTAGCTGGAACCGCGCCTATACGCGCCTGATGGCGCAGAACGGTAACTGGATGGTGGAAGTGAAGCCGTGGTATGTGGTCGGCAGCACGGATGACAACCCGGACATCACCAAATATATGGGCTACTATCAGCTTAAAGTCGGCTACCAGCTAGGTGATGCCGTGCTGAGTGCGAAAGGCCAGTACAACTGGAACACCGGCTACGGCGGTGCGGAAGTGGGCTTAAGCTATCCGGTAAGCAAGCATGTTCGCCTTTATACGCAAGTCTACAGCGGCTACGGCGAGTCGCTTATCGATTACAACTTCAACCAGACCCGCGTCGGCGTGGGCGTGATGCTGAACGATATTCTCTAGGTTGCTCGAATGTTTTTGCGTTAAACGTTGAAGTTTCTCTCTCAGGCGCTGAAAATAGCGCCTGTTTCATTTCAGGCATATGGGGTTAATGTGGCGCAGGCGGAAGTATTGAATCAGGAGTCGCTGGCTAAACAGGTTTTGCATGAAACCTTTGGCTACCAGCAGTTCCGCCCTGGCCAGGAAACCATCATTGAAACGGTGCTGGAAGGCCGTGACTGCCTGGTGGTGATGCCGACCGGCGGCGGTAAATCCCTCTGTTATCAGGTGCCCGCGCTGGTGCTTAACGGCCTGACGGTCGTGGTATCCCCGCTTATTTCGCTAATGAAAGACCAGGTTGACCAGCTGCTCGCCAACGGCGTCGCGGCGGCCTGCCTTAACTCGACCCAAACCCGGGAGCAGCAGCAAGAGGTGATGGCCGGGTGCCGCACCGGGCAGATCCGCCTGCTGTATATCGCGCCGGAACGCCTGATGCTGGATAACTTCCTCGACCATCTCGCGCACTGGAATCCGGTCCTGTTGGCGGTGGATGAAGCGCACTGTATTTCCCAGTGGGGACACGATTTCCGCCCGGAATACGCCGCCCTCGGCCAGCTGCGTCAGCGCTTCCCCGAGCTGCCGTTTATGGCGCTTACCGCCACGGCAGATGATACCACCCGTCTGGACATCGTTCGTCTGCTGGGGCTGAACGACCCCTATATTCAGGTCAGCAGCTTCGACCGCCCCAACATCCGCTACATGCTGATGGAAAAATTCAAGCCGCTGGATCAGCTCCTGCGCTACGTCCAGGAGCAGCGCGGCAAGTCCGGCATCATCTACTGCAACAGTCGGGCGAAGGTGGAAGACACCGCCGCGCGGCTGCAAAACCGCGGCTTTAGCGCCGCCGCGTATCATGCCGGGTTAGAGAACCACATCCGCGCTGACGTGCAGGAGAAATTCCAGCGCGATGATCTGCAGATCGTGGTTGCGACGGTGGCGTTCGGGATGGGCATCAACAAGCCGAACGTGCGCTTTGTGGTGCACTTCGACATTCCTCGCAATATCGAATCCTACTATCAGGAAACTGGCCGCGCCGGGCGTGACGGCCTGCCTGCGGAAGCGATGCTGTTTTACGATCCGGCCGATATGGCGTGGCTGCGCCGCTGTCTGGAGGAAAAACCGCAGGGGCAGTTGCAGGATATCGAACGCCACAAGCTCAACGCGATGGGCGCGTTTGCCGAAGCGCAAACCTGCCGTCGTCTGGTGCTGCTCAACTACTTTGGCGAAGGGCGACAGGAGCCGTGCGGTAACTGCGATATCTGCCTGGATCCGCCGAAACAGTACGATGGTCTGATGGACGCACGTAAGGCACTCTCGACCATTTACCGCGTGAACCAGCGCTTCGGGATGGGCTACGTGGTGGAGGTGCTTCGCGGTGCCAACAACCAGCGTATCCGCGACATGGGCCACGACAAGCTGCCTGTCTACGGTATTGGCAAGGACCAGAGCCACGAGCACTGGGTCAGCATTATTCGTCAGCTGATCCACCTCGGCTTTGCCACACAGAACATTGCTCAGCACTCCGCGCTACAGCTGACTGAAGCGGCGCGTCCGGTCTTGCGCGGTGACGTTGAACTGAAGCTCGCCGTGCCGCGCGTGGTCGCCCTCAAGCCGCGGGTGATGCAAAAATCGTACGGCGGCAACTACGACCGCAAGCTGTTCGCCAAACTGCGCAAGCTGCGTAAAGCCATCGCCGATGAAGAGAATATCCCGCCTTACGTGGTGTTCAACGACGCGACCCTGATTGAGATGGCCGAGCAGATGCCGCTCAGCGCCAGCGAAATGCTCAGCGTCAACGGCGTCGGCACGCGCAAGCTGGAGCGCTTCGGTAAAGAGTTTATGGCGCTCATCCGTTCTCACGCCGACGGTGATGATGAGGAGTAGTCAGCCGGGCGAAAAAGTGCCAGGATGATGACTCACTGAATTATTTCCCCGCGAGTTAATTATGTTGATGCTATTTCTCACCGTGGCGTTAGTGCACATTGTTGCGCTGATGAGCCCGGGACCTGACTTTTTCTTCGTGTCACAAACGGCCGTCAGCCGCTCCCGCAAAGAGGCGATGATGGGCGTGCTCGGTATCACCATGGGCGTTATGGTCTGGGCGGCCGTTGCGCTGCTTGGTCTGAACCTGATCCTGGCGAAGATGGCCTGGCTGCATAACATCATTATGGTTGGCGGCGGGCTGTACCTGTGCTGGATGGGCTACCAGATGCTGCGTGGGGCGCTGAAGAAAGAAGAGAAAAAACCGGAAGAGCCAAAGGTAGAGCTGGCAACGGGCGGCCGCAGCTTTGTAAAAGGGTTGCTGACCAACCTGGCGAACCCGAAAGCGATTATCTATTTCGGCTCCGTGTTCTCGCTGTTTGTGGGTGATAGCGTCGGTGCGGGCGCACGCTGGGGCATCTTCCTGCTGATCGTTGTGGAAACCTTTGCCTGGTTTACCATCGTGGCCAGCCTGTTTGCCTTACCGGCGATGCGCCGTGGCTACCAGCGTATCGCGAAGTGGATTGACGGCTTCGCCGGCGCGCTGTTCGCCGGCTTCGGCATTCATCTTATTATTTCTCGCTAAGCATGACGCGCTGACGCAAGCAGCGCGCCAACCAGCATAAACAGCGAACCAAAGACTTTATTCAGGGCCTTCATCTGCTTAGGCCCTTTAATCCACGCCGCAATCCGCTGCGCCAGCGTCGCGTAACCAATCATCACAATGATATCGACAATAATGGTGGTCGCGCCCAGCACCACGTACTGCATCACCTGGGGCTGATGCGGCACGATAAACTGCGGGAACAGCGCGGCGAGGAACACAATGCTTTTCGGGTTGGTCAGGTTGACGAACACCGCGCGCTTAAACAGATGACCGCGGTTTTGCGTCTGCGCGAGCGTGTTGAGGTTGATGGAGCCTGCCGCGCGCCACTGCTGGATGCCGAGCCAAATCAGATACGCCGCCCCGGCCCATTTCAGCACTTCAAAGGCCAGCACGGAGCGGGAGAACAGGGTCCCCAGACCAATCCCGACCAGCACGATATGAATGCCCAGCCCGGTCTGCAAACCGGCAATGGATGCCGCCGCACCGCGATAGCCGTGGTTGATGGAGGTGGTCATGGTGTTAATGGCGCCCGAGCCCGGTGAAAGGCTAAGGATGATGGATGTCAGCAGGTAAGCGAACCACCACTCGAAGGTCATTTGAAACTCCCGAAACGTCTGTTTTTATGCCACAATACGCTATTGTTGAGTCATTTTGTGACCGGTTACGAAAAAACGATATTCCTTGGCTTAGGTGAGTAGAAACCCGATGTTTCAGCAGAAAAAGGACTGGGAAACACGAGAAAACGCATTTGCTGCTTTCTCCATGGGGCCGCTGACCGATTTCTGGCGCCAGCGTGAGGAAGATGCGTTTACGGGCGTCGGGGGCATCCCGGTGCGCTTCGTTCGTTTCCGTAATGAAAAAAATGATCGGGTCATCGTGGTCTGCCCGGGGCGTATTGAAAGCTACGTTAAATACGCCGAACTGGCCTACGACCTGGTCCATATGGGGTTCGATGTGCTCATCATCGACCATCGAGGACAGGGGCTGTCCGGGCGCATGCTTCCGGATACGCACCGTGGGCACGTCGATCGCTTCAGCGATTACGTCGACGATTTTGCCGCGTTCTGGCAGCAGGAAGTTCAGCCCGGTCCCTGGCGTAAGCGATACATCCTTGCGCACTCCATGGGGGGCGCGATATCGACGCTGTTTTTGCAGCGTTATGAACACCAGTGCGATGCCATTGCGCTGACCGCGCCGATGTACGGTATCGTCATACGATTCCCGGACTGGATGGTGCGCCATCTTCTCGACTGGGCTGAGGGCCATCAGCGCATTCGTGAAGGCTATGCCATCGGAACCGGACGCTGGCGCGCGCTGCCGTTCGCCATCAACGTCTTAACCCACAGTCGGCAGCGTTATCGCCGTAACCTGCGCTTTTATGCCGATGAACCACGCTTACGCGTCGGTGGCCCGACCTGGCACTGGGTGCGGGAAGGTATTCTGGCCGGTGAGCAAGTGCTGGCAGGCGTGGGCGATGATGACACGCCAACGCTTCTGATCCAGGCGGAAGAAGAGCGTGTGGTGGATAACCGCATGCATGACCGCTATTGTGAACTGCGCGCCGCCGCCGGTCATCCCTGCGAAGGGGGAAAACCGCTGGTCATCAACGGCGCGTACCATGAGATCCTTTTCGAAAAGGACGCTATGCGCTCAGTCGCGCTCAACGCCATTGTTGAATTTTTCAACAGGCATAATTGATTATCGTTTTCCACCAGAGGTTGAAATCCCTATGTACCAGGTTGTTGCATCTGATTTAGATGGCACGCTGCTTTCCCCTGACCACACCCTGTCGCCTTACGCGAAAGAGACCCTAAAGCTGCTGACGGCACGGGGCGTGAACTTTGTGTTTGCCACCGGCCGCCACCACGTCGACGTGGGGCAGATCCGCGATAATCTTGAGATCAAATCGTACATGATCACCTCCAACGGTGCGCGCGTGCATGATACCGACGGCAACCTGATCTTCACCCACAACCTGGATCGCGATATTGCCGCCGATCTGTTTGGCGTGGTGCACAATAATCCGGCTATCGTCACGAACGTTTACCGTGACGACGACTGGTTCATGAACCGCCACCGTCCGGATGAAATGCGTTTCTTCAAAGAAGCGGTATTTAACTACTCCCTGTACGAGCCGGGCCTTCTTGAGCCAGAGGGGATCAGTAAGGTGTTCTTCACCTGCGACAGCCACGAAGAACTGCTCCCGCTGGAACAGGCGATCAATGCCCGCTGGGGCGATCGTGTTAACGTCAGCTTCTCAACGCTCACCTGTCTGGAAGTGATGGCGGGAGGTGTCTCCAAAGGCCACGCCCTGGAAGCGGTCGCGAAACGTCTGGGCTTCGAGCTGAAAGACTGTATCGCCTTTGGTGACGGCATGAACGATGCCGAAATGCTGTCGATGGCGGGCAAGGGCTGCATCATGCAGAACGCGCATCAGCGTCTGAAAGATCTGCACCCGGAGCTGGAGGTGATTGGTTCTAATGCTGACAACGCGGTACCGAAATACCTGCGCAAGCTGTTCCTTGAATAATCTTCATTTGATTGTTTATTGCTCAGATGTCAACTAAAGAGTTCGCTACAATGCCTGTCCTTCTTTCTGAGAGACAAGCATTGTGGCGCTACTCATTATCACCACTATCCTGTGGGCCTTCTCCTTTAGCCTGATTGGCGAATACCTTGCCGGTTCAGTCGACAGCTACTTCTCGGTGCTGATGCGCGTAGGGCTGGCGGCGCTGGTGTTCCTGCCGTTTCTGCGCACGCGCGGACAGTCGCTGAAAACGATTGTGCTGTACATGCTGGTGGGGGCGATGCAGCTCGGCATCATGTACCTGTTCAGCTTCCGGGCTTACGTCTATCTGTCCGTCTCGGAATTCCTGCTCTTTACCGTGCTGACGCCGCTCTACATCACGCTGATTTACGATCTGCTGAGTAAACGCCGTCTGCGCTGGGGATACCTGCTGAGCGCGGCGCTGGCGGTGATCGGCGCGGCGATTATTCGCTACGACAAAGTGAGCGATCACTTCTGGACCGGGCTGATGTTCGTCCAGCTCGCCAATATCAGTTTCGCCATTGGCATGGTGGGCTACAAACGCCTGATGGAAACCCGTCCGATGCCGCAGCATAACGCGTTCGCGTGGTTCTACATGGGGGCCGCGATGGTCGCGGTGGCGGCGTGGTTTATGCTCGGTAACCCGCAAAAGCTGCCGACTACCCCCGTGCAGTGGGGCGTGCTGATCTGGCTGGGCGTCGTGGCTTCCGGGTTGGGGTACTTCATGTGGAATTACGGCGCGACGCAGGTCGACGCCGGTACGCTGGGGATCATGAACAACGTGCATGTCCCGGCTGGGTTGTTGGTCAACCTTGCCATCTGGCAGCAACAGCCGCACTGGCCGAGCTTCCTTATTGGGGGAGCGGTGATCCTGGCTTCGCTGTGGGTCCATCGCCGCTGGGTCGCTCCGCGCTCCGCACAAACGGAAGATGGTCGCACGCGTGGTTCCGCGCTGAGCGAATAAACGCCTCCGTAATCGGCTGACGCTGCTCGCCATCGCGCACGGCGGCGTACAGCCGGCTCCACAGTCCTTCACCCAGGGTTTTGGTCACCACCAGACCCTGGCGCTCAAAGCTCTCTACCACCCAGTGCGGCAGCGCCGCGATACCCATTCTGGCCGCCACCATCTGAATCAACAGCAGGGTGTTATCCACGCTTTTCAGCTGCGGACTGATGCCCGCGGGCTGCAGGAAGTGTCGCCAGATATCCAGACGACTGCGCTGAACCGGGTAAATCAGCAGCGTTTCCGTCGCCAGGTCTTCCGGCGTGATGCGCGTTTTGGCCGCCAGCGGATGATCCGGCGCCAGTACCAGGCGTACTTCATAATCAAACATCGGCGAATAGTGCAGGCCACTGCGCGGCAGAATATCGGACGTCATCACCAGATCCAGCTCGCCCTGCTGCAGTGAGGGCTGCGGGTCGAACGTCACGCCGGATTTAAAGTCCATCTCCACCTGCGGCCACTTCTGGCGGAAGTTCTCAAGCGCGGGGGTCAGCCACTGAATACAGCTATGGCACTCAATGGCGATACGCAGCGTGGTCTGCTGCGGTTCGTTGCACGCCTGGAGCGCGCTGGCGATCTGCGGCAGGACCTGATTCGCCAGCTGCAACAGGATCTCGCCCTGGGGCGTAAAGCGCAGCGGCTGGCTCTTGCGCACAAAAAGACGGAAGCCGAGGCGTTGTTCCAGATCGCTGAACTGGTGAGAAAGGGCGGACTGGGTCTGGTGCAGCGTGGCCGCCGCCGCCGCGAGCGAGCCGCAGTTCCGCAACGCTTGTAGCGTTTTCAGGTGTTTTATCTCGATCATGAAAGTCCTTCACTTCGGCATGAACATTTTGCGCTTGAGGAATATACAGTACCTGCCAATTATAGATGTGTAAACATCTGGACGTCTAAATAACGAATTTCATAAGGGGCACACCATGACAATCCGCAATCACACACTCGGTTTCCCTCGCGTTGGCCTGCGTCGCGAGCTGAAAAAAGCGCAAGAAAGCTACTGGGCGGGTAACGCCACCCGTGAAGAACTGCTGGCGGTGGGACGCGAGCTGCGCGCCCGTCACTGGGATCAGCAAAAACAGGCGGGAATTGACCTGCTGCCGGTGGGCGATTTCGCCTGGTACGACCATGTTCTGACGACCAGCCTGCTGCTTGGCAACGTGCCGGCTCGTCATCAGAACAAAGATGGATCGGTAGATATCGATACTCTGTTCCGCATCGGCCGTGGCCGTGCGCCAACGGGTGAGCCAGCGGCAGCGGCGGAAATGACTAAATGGTTTAACACTAACTATCACTATATGGTGCCGGAGTTCGTAAAAGGTCAGCAGTTCAGGCTGACCTGGACGCAGCTTCTGGATGAAGTGGACGAAGCGCTGGCGCTGGGCCACCAGGTGAAACCCGTGCTGCTTGGGCCGGTAACGTACCTGTGGCTGGGCAAAGTAAAAGGCGAGCCGTTTGACCGGCTCAGCCTGCTGAAGGATATTCTGCCGGTCTATAAACAGGTGCTGATTGAGCTGGGCAAGCGCGGCATTCAGTGGGTGCAAATCGACGAGCCGGCGCTGGTGCTCGAACTGCCCAAGGTTTGGCTCGATGCCTTCAAACCGGCGTATGACGCGCTGGCGGGGCAGGTGAAGCTGCTGCTGACCACCTATTTTGAGGGCGTCACGCCGAACCTGAACACCATTACCGCGTTGCCGGTTCAGGGCCTGCATGTTGACCTGGTTCACGGCAAAGACGATGTAGCGGAACTGCACAAGCGACTGCCCGCCGACTGGCTGCTCTCCGCGGGTCTGGTTAACGGTCGTAACGTCTGGCGCGCCGATCTGACCGAGAAATACGCGCAGATTAAGGACATCGTCGGCAAACGTGAGCTGTGGGTGGCCTCGTCCTGCTCCCTGCTGCACAGCCCGATCGATTTGAGCGTGGAAACCCGTCTTGATGCTGAGGTCAAAAGCTGGTTTGCCTTCGCCCTGCAAAAATGTGAAGAGCTGACGCTGCTGCGCGATGCGCTGAACAGCGGCGACACGGCGGCGATCAGCGCATGGAGTGCGCCGATCCAGGCTCGTCGTCACTCGGCGCGCGTGCATAACCCGGCGGTGGAAAAACGTCTGGCGGCCATCACCGCCCAGGACAGCCAGCGTCAGAGCCCATATGAGGTGCGCGCCGAAGCGCAGCGTGCCCGCTTCAACCTGCCTGCGTGGCCGACCACCACCATCGGTTCCTTCCCACAAACCACCGAAATCCGTGGCCTGCGTCTGGACTTCAAAAAGGGCAACCTGGATGCGAATCACTACCGCACCGGTATCGCCGAACACATCAAGCAGGCGATTATCGAGCAGGAGCGGCTGGGGCTGGACGTGCTGGTGCACGGTGAGGCCGAGCGTAACGACATGGTGGAGTACTTCGGTGAGCATCTCGACGGCTTTGTGTTTACCCAGAATGGCTGGGTGCAGAGCTACGGCTCCCGCTGCGTGAAGCCGCCGGTGGTCATCGGCGACGTCAGCCGTCCGGAAGCGATCACCGTGGAGTGGGCGAAATACGCGCAGTCTCTGACCGACAAGCCGGTGAAAGGCATGCTCACCGGTCCGGTGACCATCCTTTGCTGGTCCTTCCCGCGCGAAGACGTCACCCGTGAAACCATCGCGAAGCAAATCGCGCTGGCGCTGCGTGATGAAGTGGCAGATCTGGAAGCTGCAGGCATAGGCATCATCCAGATTGACGAACCGGCCCTGCGCGAAGGTCTGCCGCTGCGTCGCAGCGACTGGGATGCCTACCTGAAGTGGGGCGTGGAGGCGTTCCGCATCAACGCCGCGGTGGCGAAGGACGACACGCAGATCCACACCCACATGTGTTACTGCGAATTTAACGACATCATGGATTCGATTGCCGCGCTGGACGCTGACGTGATCACCATTGAGACGTCGCGCTCAGACATGGAGCTGCTGGAGTCGTTCGAAGAGTTCGAGTACCCGAACGAAATCGGACCGGGCGTATATGACATTCACTCCCCGAATGTGCCGAGCGTGGAGTGGATTGAAGCCCTGCTGAAAAAAGCGGCCCAGCGCATTCCGGCTGAGCGCCTGTGGGTGAACCCGGACTGCGGCCTGAAAACCCGCGGCTGGCCGGAAACCCGCGCCGCGCTGGCGAACATGGTGAAGGCAGCACAGAATTTGCGTCAGGCATAATTGTGACGCGCGATGGCCGGGCGTCTGCCCGGCCTGGAATGCGCATGCTTAGCGCAGATCTGCGCCGTTGCTGGCAATCACCTTTTGGTACCACCAGAAGGAGTCTTTTTTCAGCCGTTTCAACGTACCGTTGCCTTCATCGTCCTGATCGACATAGATAAAACCGTAGCGTTTGGACATCTGCGAGGTGCCCGCACTAATGATGTCGATACAGCCCCACGTGGTGAACCCCATCACCTCCACGCCTTCATTAATCGCGGCCCGCGTTTGTGCGAAGTGCGCGCGGAAATAGTCGATTCGATAGCTATCGTGGATCTTGCCGTTTTCGACCACATCCTTCGCGCCCAGACCGTTTTCAACGATAAACAGCGGCTTCCGGTAACGGTCATACAGCTCCAGCAGCGAGATTTTCAACCCAAGCGGATCAATCTGCCATCCCCATTCGGACGCAGGCAGATACGGGTTTTTCACACCGAGAACGGTATTCCCGGGAATGCGTTCGGCGTCAGGCTGCGTGGATTCGGTCATCGACATGTAATAGCTGAAGGAGACGAAATCGACGGTATGCGCCTTTAAAATACGCCGATCGTCAGGGTGCATTTCAATATGGATATTTCGTCGTTCCAGATCGCGCAGGATCAGCGGCGGATAGTCGCCAAATACCTGCACGTCGGCATAAAAATAGTTTTCCAGGTTTTTCTTCAGCGTGGCTTCAACGTCTTCCGGACGGCAGCTGTGCGGATAGGTCGTCAGTTTGGTCAGCATGCACCCGACCTGGCTGCCCGGAATTTTGGCGTGGCAGTCGCGCGTGACCAGTGCAGACGCGACAAACTGATGGTGCAGACCCTGATAGATATCCTGTTTCGCGTTGCCCGGCGCGCTTTTCTCTTCGCGAATGCCCGCGGTCGTAAAGGGATGGCGGTGAATACTGTCTATTTCATTGAAGGTTAGCCAGTAACGCACCAGCTCTTTGTAGCGGTCGAAACAAACATTGCTGAAGCGAACGAAAGCATCGACCACATTGCGGTGCACCCAGCCGTTATATTTTTCGCTCAGCGCCAGCGGCATTTCGTAGTGGGAAAGGGTGACCAGCGGCTCGATGTTATGACGACGCAGCTCGCGAAACAGTTCTTCATAAAACTGCAGCCCGGCCTCGTTTGGCTCGGCGTCCTCTCCGGTCGGGAAAATACGTGACCAGGCAATAGATACGCGCAGCACCTTAAAACCCATCTCAGCAAACAGCGCGATGTCGTCTTTATAGTGGTGATAAAAATCGATGCCGCGGCGTTTCGGGTACAGCGCATCATTTTTACCTTCAAACGCGTCGCGGATATTCTCGTCCGTCAGGGCCATGTGGCCGCTGTAATCTTTCACGGAGAG
This sequence comes from Enterobacter sp. NFIX58, assembly GCF_900110475.1. NCBI lineage: Bacteria > Pseudomonadati > Pseudomonadota > Gammaproteobacteria > Enterobacterales > Enterobacteriaceae > Enterobacter > Enterobacter sp. NFIX58. The sequence continues at coordinate 63,155 of NZ_FODW01000009.1, forward strand.
GTTGGGTTTCCAGGCGACAGCGTCGGCAACGGACGGCCCTTTGCCGTCCACGTTCCATGCGCCTTCGGCCTGGTTGGCGGCAATCGCGCCGCCCCATAAAAAACCGTGTGGAAACGCGAGGGAATTGTCCATAACACGCACTCCTTATACGTCATGATGATGGGAAAGGCTTACCCTTTTTTACCACCGTACTGACGGAACCACGTAAGCATCCGCTGCCATCCATCTTTAGCCGATTCAGCGTGATAGCTCGGACGATAGTCGGCGTTAAACGCATGCCCGGCATCCGGGTATACCACGATCTCCGCCTTCGCATTTGCCGCGCGGAGCGCATGGCGCATGGTTTCTACCGAATCCAGCGAAATACCGGTGTCCTGACCGCCGTAAAGCCCTAACACGGGGGCATTTAACTCGGTGGCGATATCAACCGGATGTTTTGGTGAATTCAGCGTTTTTTCACCCACCAGTTTGCCGTACCAGGCGACAGCGGCTTTGAGCTGCGGGTTATGCGCGGCATACAGCCAGCTAATGCGTCCGCCCCAGCAGAAACCGGTGACCAGCAAACGATGGGGATCGCCCCCGTTGCGCGCCGCCCAGCTGGCGACGTGGTCGAGGTCGGCCAGCACCTGCGCGTCCGGGACTTTGCTGACCAGGTTGCTGAGCAAGGTGGGAATATCGCTGTAGTCGTTCGGATCGCCCTGACGGAAGTAGAGCTCTGGCGCAACGGCCAGATAGCCTTCCAGCGCCAGCCGGCGGCAGAGGTCGCGAATGTGTTCGTGAACACCGAAAATTTCCTGAACCACGATCACGATGGGCAGCGGGCCGTCTGCCGATTTTGGTCGTGCATGGTAAGCAGGCATGTTCTCTCCCTGCGTGGGAATAGAGGTCTCACCCGCGGCGATGGCATCTTCAGACGTTGAGACGATGGTTGAGGCATGCGGGGCCGCAGCAGGTGCAAAACCGGTTTTTTCAGTCATGGCATTCTCCGTACCAATCAGTTAGCGCAAAGGTAAATATAGACACCAGGTTAACAACTCACAGTGCCTTAAACGGTCTATCTTTTGTGCAGCACCTGACGATATAACTTGTTAATGTGATGTAAATCACTTTTTGATGGAAATTCGATGCAATCATTTTCATTCATGGTGAGATGCGTCACGAAATTATGCTTACTGCTTCTGTAAAGTACCGTTTTACTTCTTCTGACTAACCGACCCACAGAGGAGTCACCTATGTCTAAGTCTGATGTTTTTCATCTCGGCCTCACTAAAAACGATTTACAAGGGGCTACGCTCGCTATCGTCCCTGGCGATCCGGAGCGTGTGGAAAAGATCGCCGCGCTGATGGATAAGCCGGTTAAGCTGGCAGCCCATCGTGAATTCACCACCTGGCGCGCAGAGCTGGATGGTAAAGCCGTGATCGTGTGTTCTACCGGTATCGGTGGCCCGTCAACTTCGATTGCTGTTGAAGAGCTGGCACAACTGGGCATTCGTACTTTCCTGCGTATCGGTACCACTGGCGCTATTCAGCCGCATATCAACGTCGGCGACGTGCTGGTGACGACCGCGTCCGTGCGTCTGGATGGCGCAAGCCTCCACTTTGCACCGATGGAGTTCCCGGCGGTGGCAGATTTCGAGTGCACCACCGCGCTGGTTGAAGCCGCGAAATCCGTGGGTGCCACCACCCACGTGGGCGTAACCGCTTCGTCCGATACCTTCTACCCGGGCCAGGAGCGTTATGACACCTTCTCTGGCCGCGTGGTAAGCCGCTTCAAAGGCTCCATGGAAGAGTGGCAGTCGATGGGCGTGATGAACTACGAAATGGAATCCGCCACGCTGCTGACCATGTGTGCAAGCCAGGGTCTGCGTGCCGGTATGGTGGCGGGCGTTATCGTCAACCGTACCCAGCAGGAGATCCCGAACGCCGAAACCATGAAGCAGACCGAAAGTCATGCGGTGAAAATCGTGGTGGAAGCGGCGCGTCGCCTGATCTAGTCCTCTCCCTTCGAAATTAAAGGCCGACACGTTCGGCCTTTATTTTTTGCGTAGCGCCTCGCAGGAAAACCCTTTCAAACTGGACGTTTATACAGCACAATCTTAGTTTGTACGGGTAATGCGTTGATGCAGGGGGCATTGTGGATATCTCAATCCTGATTTATGCGGTGATTGCGCTGGCGGGCGTGGCGATAGGCTGGCTGATGTCCAGCTATCAGCATGCGCAGCAGAAGGCCGATCAGCTGGCTGAACGCGAAGAGATCGTCGCCGATTTAAGCGCGGCCAGGCAACAGCTTGCCCTGAGTGAACACTGGCGCGACGAGTGTGAACTGCTCAACAACGAGCTGCGCAATCTCCGTGATATCAACACCTCGCTGGAGGCCGATCTCCGTGAAGTGACCACCCGCCTGGAATCCACTCAATTGCATGCGGAAGATAAAATCCGCCAGATGATCAACAGCGAGCAGCGCCTCAGCGAACAGTTTGAAAACCTCGCAAACCGCATTTTTGAGCACAGCAACCGACGCGTTGACGAGCAGAACCGCCAGAGCCTGAACAGCCTGCTGACGCCCCTGCGTGAACAGCTGGACGGCTTCCGCCGTCAGGTACAGGACAGCTTTGGTCAGGAAGCCCGCGAGCGGCATACCCTGGCGCATGAAATTCGCAATCTCCAGCAGCTGAATGCCCAGATGGCGCAGGAGGCGGTCAACCTCACCCGCGCGCTGAAAGGGGATAACAAAACCCAGGGCAACTGGGGAGAAGTGGTGCTGACCCGCGTCCTGGAAGCTTCAGGCCTTCGGGAAGGATACGAATACGAAACGCAGGTGAGTATTGAAAATGATGCCCGCTCGCGAATGCAGCCGGATGTGATCGTGCGGCTGCCCCAGGGCAAAGATGTGGTGATTGACGCCAAGATGACCCTGGTGGCGTATGAGCGTTACTTCAATGCGGAGGACGACTACACCCGCGAATCGGCGCTGCAGGAGCACATTGCCTCCGTGCGCAATCATATTCGCCTGCTCGGCAGAAAAGACTATCAGCAGCTGCCTGGCCTGCGATCGCTAGACTATGTCCTGATGTTTATTCCGGTAGAGCCCGCGTTTCTGCTGGCACTCGACAGGCAGCCTGAACTCATCACCGAAGCGCTCAAAAATAACATTATGCTGGTCAGCCCCACCACGCTGCTGGTGGCCTTACGCACCATTGCGAACCTGTGGCGCTATGAGCACCAGAGCCGCAACGCGCAGCAGATTGCTGACCGCGCCAGCAAGCTGTACGACAAAATGCGCCTCTTCGTGGACGACATGTCCTCCGTCGGGCAGAGCCTGGACCGTGCGCAGGATAACTACCGTCAGGCGATGAAAAAACTCGCCTCGGGACGTGGCAATCTGCTGGCGCAGGCCGAATCATTCCGCAGCCTGGGGGTAGAGGTTAAACGCGAGATTAATCCGGAATTGGTGGAACAGGCCACCGCCCAGGACGACGAGTTTCGCCTGCGTGAAGGGGCGGACGAACAAAAGACAAACAGTGAAGACAACACGTTAGCGGTGGATTTATCACCAGACGAGACTCCGGCGCGTTTCTTTCGCGGTGGTTGAAACGTAGGGCAAACGCGCCCAATCTGTTACACTTCACGAACATTTTACTGATAAGCAGGCTCTAAGATGGCTGACGATTCACAAGACACAACGCACTTTGGCTTTCAGACTGTCGCCAAAGCGCAGAAAGCTGACATGGTGGCCCACGTATTTCATTCCGTGGCGGCGAAGTACGATGTGATGAATGACCTGATGTCGTTCGGCATTCATCGCTTGTGGAAGCGCTTCACCATTGACTGTAGCGGCGTACGTCGCGGACAAACGGTGCTGGATTTAGCCGGGGGTACGGGCGATTTAACCGCGAAATTCTCTCGTCTGGTGGGCGAAACCGGGCGCGTTGTCCTCGCCGATATTAATGACTCCATGCTGAAAATGGGCCGCGAAAAGCTGCGTAACATCGGCGTGGTGGGGAATGTGGAATATGTGCAAGCAAATGCTGAAGCGCTGCCGTTCCCGGACAATACCTTTGACTGCATCACGATCTCCTTCGGTCTGCGTAACGTGACCGACAAAGAAAAAGCGCTGCGCTCCATGTATCGCGTGCTGAAGCCGGGTGGACGCCTGCTGGTGCTCGAATTCTCCAAACCGATTATTGAGCCGCTGAGCAAAGCTTACGACGCCTATTCCTTCCACGTTCTGCCACGCATCGGTGAGCTGGTGGCCAACGACGCGGAAAGCTACCGCTATCTGGCGGAATCTATCCGTATGCACCCGGATCAGGACACATTAAAAGCCATGATGCAGGATGCAGAATTTGAGAACGTTGAATATTTCAACCTGACGGCGGGTGTCGTCGCGCTGCATCGCGGTTACAAGTTCTGAGTGGAGGTGTCCCGTGCCCTTTAAACCCTTAGTCACCGCAGGTATCGAAAACGTACTGAATGCTTTTCTCTATCGTGCTCCGGCGCTTAAAGCAGCGCGTCAGCGGCTAAACGGGAAGGTATTACGTATTGTTTTAAAAGAGTTCTCGACGCCGCTTGTGCTGGTCTTCAGCGAACGCCAGCTTGACGTTCTGGGGGCGTGGGAAGGTGACGCCAACTGCTCGGTCATCACGCACATGAGCGTGCTGCCAAAACTGCGCGATCGCCAGCAATTAACGGCGCTTATCCGCAGCGGTGAGCTGGAAGTGGAAGGCGACATTCAGGTCGTGCAGAACTTCGTTGCGCTCACAGATCTGGCGGAGTTCGACCCGGCAGAACTGCTCGCGCCCTTTATCGGCGACATTGCCGCCGAAGGCATCGGGAAGGTTCTTCATGGTGGCGCGTCCATTGCGCGTAAAAGCCTGCTACGTCAGCAACGCTATGCGGCGGAAGTGCTGACGGAGGAGTGGCGAATGGCGCCCGGTCCACTGGAAGTGGCATGGTTTGCGGAAGAGACCGCGGCTGTTGAACGTGCGGTTGATGCCTTAACCAAACGGCTGGAAAAACTGGAGGGCAAATGACGCCTGGTGAAATTCGGCGCCTCTATTTCATTATTCGCACCTTTTTGAGCTACGGGCTCGACGAGCTTATCCCCAAAATGCGTATCACGCTGCCGCTTCGCATCTGGCGGCGGATGCTCTTCTGGATGCCTAATCGCCATAAAGGTCAGCCGCTGGGTGAGCGCCTGCGCCTCGCATTGCAGGAGCTCGGTCCGGTATGGATTAAGTTCGGGCAGATGCTCTCGACCCGCCGCGATCTCTTCCCGCCGCTGATTGCTGATGAGCTCGCGATGCTGCAGGACCGCGTCGCACCGTTTGACGGTGCGCGCGCGAAAAAGCAAATTGAAGAGGCGATGGGCAACATTCCCATTGAGACCTGGTTTGACGATTTCGATATTCAGCCACTGGCATCGGCCTCTATCGCTCAGGTACACACCGCGCGCCTGAAAGAAAATGGCAAGGAAGTGGTTATTAAGGTCATTCGTCCGGACATCCTGCCCATCATCAAAGCAGACATGAAGCTGATTTATCGTCTGGCGCGCTGGGTGCCGCGTCTGCTTCCGGACGGACGTCGTTTGCGTCCAATGGAAGTGGTGCGGGAATATGAAAAAACGCTGATTGATGAGCTTAACCTGCTGCGTGAATCGGCAAACGCCATTCAGCTGCGTCGCAACTTTGAAAACAGCCCGATGCTCTATGTCCCTGAAGTCTATTCTGACTACTGCAGCCAGAACATGATGGTGATGGAGCGTATCTACGGTATTCCGGTTTCGGATGTGGTGGCCCTGGAGAAGCAGGGAACGAACATGAAGCTGTTGGCCGAGCGTGGCGTGCAGGTCTTCTTCACCCAGGTGTTCCGCGACAGCTTTTTCCATGCGGACATGCACCCGGGCAATATCTTCGTAAGCTACGAGCATCCTGAGGATCCGAAGTATATCGGTATCGACTGCGGGATTGTGGGGTCGCTGAATAAAGAAGATAAACGCTATCTGGCCGAGAATTTCATCGCGTTCTTCAACCGCGACTACCGTAAGGTGGCCGAGCTGCACGTCGATTCCGGCTGGGTACCGCCGGACACCAACGTCGAAGAGTTCGAGTTTGCGATCCGGACCGTTTGCGAACCGATTTTTGAAAAACCGCTGGCGGAAATCTCCTTCGGACATGTGCTGTTGAACCTGTTCAACACGGCACGCCGATTTAATATGGAAGTTCAGCCACAGCTAGTTTTACTTCAGAAAACATTACTTTACGTTGAGGGTGTAGGCCGACAGCTCTATCCTCAGTTAGACTTGTGGAAGACCGCGAAACCTTTCCTTGAATCCTGGATTAAGGATCAGGTGGGTATTCCGGCGCTGGTGCGCTCGCTGAAAGAGAAAGGCCCGTTCTGGATAGAAAAAATGCCTGAAATTCCTGAACTGGTTTATGACAGTTTGCGTCAGAGCAAGAACCTTCAGCACAGCATGGATAAAATCGCTCGCGAACTTCAGTCCAGCCGTGTTCGTCAGGGCCAGTCACGCTATCTCTTTGGGATTGGCGCAACGCTGCTGCTGAGCGGTACGCTGCTGCTAATCAACCGCCCGGAGTGGCAGATGATGCCCGCCTGGCTGATGGCCGCCGGGGTGGTTGTCTGGCTTGCCGGATGGCGAAAAACGCGCTGAGTTTGCGTCGCTATCGACGGGTCGCATACGTATAATGCGACCTGACTCATTAATCATCTATCCCTGAGGAACGTGTATGGGTGGTATCAGTATCTGGCAATTGTTGATCATTGCCGTCATCGTCGTGCTGTTGTTTGGCACCAAAAAGCTCGGTTCTATTGGTTCCGATCTGGGCGCGTCTATCAAAGGCTTCAAGAAAGCGATGAGCGATGATGAGAGCAAGCAGGATAAAACCAGCCAGGACGCTGACTTTACTGCTAAATCCATCTCCGACAAGCAAGAAGAAGCCAAAAAGGAAGACGCTAAACGCCACGATAAAGAGCAGGTGTAAGTCGTGTTCGACATTGGTTTTAGTGAGCTCCTGCTGGTCTTTGTGATTGGCCTGATCGTGCTGGGGCCTCAGCGTCTGCCGGTGGCGGTGAAAACCGTTGCGGGCTGGGTTCGTGCGCTGAGATCGCTGGCATCGACCGTTCAGAATGAACTGGCTCAGGAGCTTAAGCTGCAGGAATTTCAGGAAAGCCTGAAAAAGGTTGAGAAGGCGAGCATGGATAACCTGACGCCGGAATTGAAAGCGTCAATGGATGAGCTGCGCGAAGCGGCGGAATCCATGAAGCGCTCCTACAGCATTAACGATCCTGAAAAAGCGAGCGATGAAGCGAACACCATCCATAACCCGGTGGTGAAGGGCAGCGAAGAGCAGCGTGAGGGCGTAACGCCTGCCAGCGCTGAACATCAGGCTGCTGCGCCTGAACAGACGCCGCAGGAAACCGAAGTGAAAAAGCAGGTGCAGCCGGAAAAGCCCGTGGTTAATGCTGCCGAGGCAAAACCCGCCGCGCCCGTTTCCGAATCATCCCCCTCGTCGAGTGATAAAGCGTAAACATGGCTGTAGATGATACTCAACCGCTGATTACGCACCTCATAGAGCTGCGTAAGCGCCTGTTAAACTGCATTATTGCGGTTCTCGTTATTTTTCTATGCCTGGTCTATTTCGCCAACGATATCTACCAGGTGGTTTCTGCGCCGCTGATCAAGCAGATGCCGCTGGGCGCAACGATGATTGCAACAGACGTTGCTTCTCCGTTCTTTACCCCCATCAAGCTGACCTTTTGGGTGTCGTTGATTGCCTCTGCGCCCGTGATTCTGTACCAGGTGTGGGCCTTTGTAGCGCCAGCACTGTATAAGCACGAACGTAAGCTGGTCATCCCGCTACTGGTGTCCAGTTCGCTGCTGTTCTATATCGGCATGGCGTTTGCCTATTTCGTTGTCTTCCCGCTGGCCTTCGGCTTCCTGACGCATACCGCGCCGGAAGGCGTCCAGGTGTCGACAGATATCGCCAGCTACCTCAGCTTTGTGATGGCGCTGTTTATGGCGTTCGGCGTGGCCTTTGAAGTACCGGTGGCCATTGTGCTGCTCTGCTGGGTAGGGGTCACCACGCCGGATGACCTGCGTAAGAAGCGTCCGTATATCCTGGTCGGCGCATTTGTGGTTGGCATGCTGCTGACACCGCCGGATGTGTTCTCCCAGACGCTGCTGGCCATACCGATGTACTGCCTGTTTGAGGTCGGCGTCTTCTTCTCACGGTTCTACGTGGGTAAAGGGCGTCGGTCGGATGACGAAGACGCGACGTCCGACAAGACCACTGAAGAGTAAAACCAGCCGCCCGTCAGGGCGGTTGTTATATGGGGATTCGCATGTTTGATATCGGACTTAACCTGACCAGCTCGCAGTTTGCGAAAGATCGCGATGAGGTGGTTGCGCGCGCGTTTGCCGCCGGGGTGAAAGGACTGCTGCTGACGGGCACCAACCTGCATGAGAGCGAGCAGGCGCAGCAGCTGGCGCAACGCTACGAACGCTGTTGGACTACCGCGGGCGTACACCCACATGACAGCAGCCAGTGGAACCCGGAAAGCGGTGAAATCCTGCGCAGCCTGGCGAAGACACCGGAAGTGGTGGCGATTGGCGAATGCGGCCTCGATTTCAACCGTAACTTTTCCACGCCTGAAGAGCAGGAAAAGGCGTTCACTGCCCAGCTTGCGCTGGCGGCAGAGCTTGAAATGCCCGTATTTATGCACTGCCGCGACGCGCATGAGCGTTTCCTGACTCTGCTGGATCCGTGGCTTGAGAAACTGCCGGGCGCAGTGCTGCACTGTTTTACCGGCTCACGGCAGGAGGCGCTGGAGTGCCTGGAGCGCGGGCTTTATCTGGGGATTACCGGCTGGGTTTGCGATGAGCGCCGCGGGCTTGAGCTTCGGGAACTGTTGCCAGCGATCCCGGCTGACCGGTTGCTCCTTGAAACGGATGCGCCTTATCTGCTGCCGCGCGATATGAAACCCAAACCGGCATCGCGACGCAATGAGCCCGCTTATCTGGGGCACATTGTTGAGCGCGTCGCGACGTGGCGCGGAGAAGATCCGCACTGGCTTTCCGCGCAGACGGATGACAACGTGCGTAAGCTGTTCGGGATAAACGTTTAAAGTTTACGGAAGTCGGTGTTTTTAACGCTCTGCAGCACCTGCTTGTTCAGCAGATTAAGCAACAGCATGGAGCGCGCTTCCCCGTCCGGCTCGGCAAAAATCGCCTGCAGGCCTTCGAAAGCCCCTTCAGTAATCACGACGCTATCGCCCGTGTAGGGCGTTTCCGGGTCGGTAAGGCCTTCGGGCTGCTGATAAATCGACAGCTGGTGGATCACCGATGAGGGAACCGTCGCAGGGTGAGCGCCAAAGCGAACAAAATGGCTGACGCCGCGCGTGGCGCTGATGGTGGTGGTGTGGATCACCTCAGGGTCGAACTCCACGAACAGGTAGTTCGGGAACAACGGCTCGCTCACGGTTGTGCGCTTCCCGCGCTGCATTTTTTCAAGCGTGATCACGGGCGTCAGGCAATTGACAGACTGACGTTCAAGATGTTCCTGCGCGCGCTGAAGTTGCCCGCGTTTGCAATACAGTAAATACCAGGCCTGCATAATCACTCTTTCCCTTAGTTCGGGGCGCAAGCATATCAAAACCCTGGCGGGATCGCTAAGTTGATTATAATGGGCGAAAATGGGACAGAACGCATAACTTCACGCTAATTTAACAAAATTACAGCATCAAGCAGGCTTACGCCGTATAATGAAGCGCTTACAGAGAGGCCATGATTAACTGCATGAAATACCACGATCTCCGCGACTTCCTGACGCTGCTGGAAAAGCAGGGTGAACTCAAACGTATTACACTTCCTGTTGATCCTTATCTGGAGATGACAGAAATTGCTGACCGCACCCTGCGTGCCGGTGGCCCCGCGTTACTGTTTGAAAATCCGAAAGGGTACGCCATGCCGGTGCTGTGCAACCTGTTTGGTACACCGCGTCGCGTCGCACTGGGGATGGGGCAGGAAGACGTCACGGCCCTGCGCGAAGTCGGTAAGCTGCTGGCCTTCCTGAAAGAGCCGGAGCCGCCGAAAGGCTTCCGCGATCTCTTCGACAAGCTGCCGCAGTTTAAGCAGGTGCTGAACATGCCCACTAAACGCCTGCGCGGCGCGCCGTGCCAGCAGAAGGTGCTGGAAGGCGATGCAGTTGATTTGACTAAAATCCCTATCATGCAGTGCTGGCCGGAAGATGCCGCGCCGCTGATCACCTGGGGACTGACCGTCACGCGCGGCCCGCACAAAGAACGCCAGAATCTCGGTATTTACCGCCAGCAGTTGATTGGCAAGAATAAGCTCATTATGCGCTGGCTGTCGCATCGCGGCGGCGCGCTGGATTTCCAGGAGTGGTGTGCTGCGCACCCGGGTGAACGTTTCCCGGTCTCCGTTGCGCTGGGCGCCGATCCGGCCACCATTCTCGGGGCCGTCACGCCCGTACCGGATACGCTCTCGGAGTATGCCTTTGCTGGCCTGCTGCGCGGAACGAAAACCGAAGTCGTGAAGTGTATCTCTAACGATCTTGAAGTCCCGGCCAGTGCAGAAATTGTGCTGGAAGGTTACATTGAACCGGGTGAAATGGCGCCGGAAGGCCCTTACGGCGACCACACCGGCTATTACAACGAAGTGGATAACTTCCCGGTGTTTACCGTGACGCACATTACGCAGCGTGAAGATGCGATTTATCACTCCACGTATACCGGGCGTCCACCGGATGAACCGGCGGTACTGGGCGTGGCGCTGAACGAAGTGTTTGTGCCGATCCTGCAAAAGCAGTTCCCGGAAATTGTTGATTTTTATCTGCCGCCTGAAGGATGCTCGTATCGCATGGCGGTGGTCACGATGAAGAAGCAGTATCCAGGCCATGCTAAACGCGTGATGATGGGCGTGTGGTCTTTCCTGCGCCAGTTTATGTATACCAAATTTGTTATTGTCTGCGATGATGACGTTAACGCCCGCGACTGGAATGACGTAATCTGGGCCATTACCACGCGAATGGACCCGGCGCGCGATACGGTGTTAGTCGAAAACACGCCGATTGATTATCTGGATTTTGCCTCGCCGGTTTCCGGTCTTGGCTCAAAGATGGGACTGGATGCCACAAATAAATGGCCTGGCGAAACCGACCGTGAATGGGGTCGCCCGATCAAAAAAGATCCTGCTGTGACCGCGCGCATTGACGCGATCTGGGACGAGCTGGCCATAATGAATAACGGTAAACCCTGAGCTGACCGTTAAGCCCTATAGACTTCCCGACAGAGAGAGCGAATGACAACCTTAAGCTGTAAAGTGACCTCGGTAGATGCCATCACCGACACCGTATATCGCGTCCGTTTAGTGCCAGAAGCGCCATTCTCTTTCCGCGCGGGTCAGTATCTGATGGTCGTGATGGATGAGCGTGATAAGCGTCCTTTCTCCATGGCCTCCACGCCAGCGGAGCAGGAATTTATTGAGCTTCATATCGGTGCGTCAGAGCTTAACCTGTATGCGATGGCCGTTATGGACCGCATTCTGAAAGAGCGCGAGATCGTAGTGGATATTCCGCACGGTGATGCGTGGCTGCGCGATGACGAGGACCGTCCGCTGATCCTGATTGCCGGTGGTACAGGCTTCTCCTACGTGCGCTCCATTCTGTTGACCGCCCTGGCGCGTAACCCTGACCGTGATATCACGATCTACTGGGGTGGCCGTGAAGAGAAACACCTGTATGACCTGTCTGAACTGGAAGCGCTGAGCGTCACCCATCCTAACCTGCGCATTGAACCGGTGGTTGAGCAGCCGGAAGAGGGCTGGCGCGGGCGTAGCGGGACGGTGCTGACGGCAGTGCTGCAGGATCACGGTACGCTGGCGGGGCATGATATCTACATTGCAGGGCGTTTCGAGATGGCGAAAATCGCCCGCGATCTGTTCTGTAACGAACGTGATGCGCGTGAAGACCGCCTGTTTGGCGATGCGTTTGCCTTCATTTAAATAAAAAACCCGCCCCTGACAGGCGGGAAGAACGGCAACTAAACTGTTTCTCTTCGCCAGTGACACGACTGGCGGCGAGGTACCTCTCGTAGGCCGGGAAAGCGCAGCGCCTCCCGGCAAAAGCCCGATGGCGCGATGCTTATCGGGCCTACGTTATAGCCTTACACTCTCTCAAACACCGTCGCGATACCCTGACCCAGCCCGATACACATCGTTGCCAGACCAAACTGGGCATCTTTGCGTTCCATCAGGTTGATCAGCGTCGTGCTGATACGCGCCCCGGAGCAGCCCAGCGGGTGACCGAGGGCGATCGCGCCGCCGTTGAGGTTAATCTTCTCGTCGATCTGCTCCAGCAGCCCCAGATCTTTAATGCACGGCAGGATCTGCGCGGCAAACGCTTCGTTCATCTCAAAGAGATCGATGTCGCTGGCGGTTAAGCCCGCTTTTTTCAGCGCCAGCTTTGAAGCCGGAACCGGGCCGTAGCCCATGATCGACGGATCGCAGCCCACGACCGCCATCGAGCGTACCCGAGCGCGAGGCGTTAATCCCAGCTCGCGGGCGCGGCTTTCGCTCATTACCAGCATCGCGGCGGCGCCGTCGGACAACGCCGACGAGGTCCCTGCCGTGACCGTACCGGTGACGGGGTCAAACGCCGGACGCAGCGTGGAAAGCGCTTCGACGGTGGTTTCCGGGCGGATGACTTCGTCGTAGCTGAACTGCTTCAGAACGCCGTCTGCATCGTGGCCGCCGGTAGGGATGATCTCGTTCTTAAAGGCACCAGACTGCGTGGCGGCCCATGCGCGAGCGTGAGAACGCGCGGCAAAGGCATCCTGCATTTCGCGGCTGATGCCGTGCAGGCGGGAGAGCATCTCGGCGGTCAGACCCATCATACCCGCAGCTTTCGCCACGTTGCGGCTCATCCCCGGGTGGAAATCGACCCCGTGGCTCATCGGGACGTGACCCATATGCTCGACGCCACCGACCAGGCAAGCCTGAGCATCGCCGGTCATGATCATGCGGGCCGCGTCGTGCAGCGCCTGCATTGATGAACCGCACAGGCGGTTAACGGTGACGGCCGGAACCGAATGCGGGATCTCCGCCAGCAGCGACGCGTTGCGGGCGATGTTGAAGCCCTGCTCCAGGGTCTGCTGCACGCAGCCCCAGTAGATATCGTCGAGCGAAGCCGGATCCAGCGCCGGGTTACGCGCCAGAAGGCTACGCATCAGGTGCGCGGAGAGGTCTTCCGCACGCACGTTACGGAACGCGCCGCCTTTTGAACGGCCCATCGGGGTGCGAATCGCATCAACAATGACAACCTTTTCCATTGTGACTCCTTAAGCCGTTTTCAGCTCGCCAACCGGACGGGCTGGCTCAACTGCGGGATAGTAGGGTTCGTTATGGCGCGCTTTGTTACGCAGCCCTTCCGGCACTTCATACAGCGGGCCGAGGTGCTGATACTGCTGAGCCATATCGAGATAGCGGGCGCTGCCGAGCGTGTCCAGCCAGCGGAACGCGCCGCCGTGGAACGGAGGGAAGCCCAGGCCGTATACCAGCGCCATATCCGCTTCCGCCGGGCTGGCGATAATGCCTTCTTCGAGGCAACGCACCACTTCGTTGATCATTGGAATCATCATGCGGGCAATGATCTCATTGTCTGTGAAGTCGCGTTTCGGCTGACTGACATCGGCCAGCAGGCCATCAACCGCCGCGTCTTCTTCTTTCTTCGGTTTGCCCTTGCTGTCTTCTTTATAGCGCCAGAAGCCCAGACCGTTTTTCTGACCGAAGCGGTTAGCGTCGAACAGCGCGTCAATCGCGTCGCGATAGTCTTTCTGCATGCGCTGCGGGAAGCCTGCCGCCATTACTGCCTGGGCGTGGTGGGCGGTATCAATGCCCACAACGTCCAGCAGATACGCCGGTCCCATCGGCCAGCCGAACTGTTTTTCCATCACTTTGTCGATTTTGCGGAAGTCCGCGCCGTCGCGCAGCAGCTGGCTAAAACCGGCGAAATAAGGGAACAGCACGCGGTTGACGAAGAAGCCCGGACAATCGTTAACGACGATCGGCGTTTTGCCCATCTTGCTGGCCCAGGCCACCACTTTGGCGATGGTGTCGTCAGAGGTTTTTTCCCCACGGATCACTTCGACCAGCGGCATACGGTGTACCGGGTTGAAGAAGTGCATACCGCAGAAGTTTTCCGGACGCTTCAGTACGCTCGCCAGTTCGCTGATTGGAATGGTGGAGGTGTTAGAGGCCAGCACGGTATCCGGGCGAACCTTGTCTTCCGTTTCCGCCAGCACCGCTTTTTTAACCTTTGGATTCTCAACGACGGCTTCGACCACCACGTCGACACGATCAAAACCGCTGTATTCCAGCACGGGCTGAATGGTGGAAATCACGCCTGCAAGCTTCAGACCGTCAATTTTCCCGCGCTCAAGCTGTTTATTCAGCAGCTTGGCCGCTTCGGTCATGCCCAGCGTCAGGGATTTCTCGTTGATGTCTTTCATCACCACCGGCACGCCTTTCCAGGCCGACTGGTAAGCGATGCCGCCACCCATAATGCCCGCGCCGAGTACCGCCGCATGTTTTGGCGTCTCAACGTTTTTGGTCAGCTGTTTGGCTTTGCCTTTCACAAACTGATCGTTCAGGAAGATACCGACCAGCGCACGAGCCTCATTGGTGTGCGCCAGCGGGACAAAGCTCTGATTTTCGAGCTTCAGCGCTTCATCGCGTCCGAGACGGGCAGCCGCTTCAATGGTTTTCACCGCCGTGATTGGCGCCGGGTAGTGTTTACCCGCCGTCTGCATCACCATGCCTTTGGCGATGGTGAAGCTCATGGTGGCTTCAATCTTGCTGAGTTTTAACGGCTCCAGCTTCGGCTGGCGTTTGGCCTTCCAGTCCAGATCGCCGTTAATGGCCTGACGCAGAATAGCGAGTGCGCCTTCAACAAGCTTCTCCGGTTTTACAACGCCGTCGACCAGACCAATTTTCTGCGCCTGTTCTGCGCCGACATCTTTACCCGCGGCAATGATCTCCAGCGCGCTGTCGGCACCGAGCATGCGCGGCATACGGACGGAGCCGCCAAAGCCCGGCATAATGCCCAGCTTGGTTTCCGGCAGGCCGATGCGCAGGTCCGGCGTCGCCAGGCGATAGTCGGTCGCCAGCACGCACTCGCAGCCACCGCCCAGCGCATAGCCGTTAACGGCGGAAATAGTCGGGACAGGCAGATCTTCCAGACGATTAAAGACGCTGTTGGCAAAGTGCAGCCACTGGCTCAGCTGTTCTTCCGGGACCAGGAACAGCGAAAGGAACTCGGTGATATCGGCACCGACGATAAAGGCCGCTTTGTTCGAACGCAGCAGCAGCCCTTTTAATTCAGGTTGTTTTTCAAGAACATCCAGCGCCTGGCCAAGACTGGCCACCGTCGCGGTATCAAGCTTGTTCACTGAGCCGGGGGCATCGAACACCAGTTCGGCAATGCCATCTTCCAGCCAGTTGAGGTACAGGGTGTCGCCTTTGTAGAGCATGTCAGTCTCCTGAATCCAGCAATTGGATCTGGTCATACCAGATGAATCGGAGTGTGGGATTTATGTTAATAAAATGCAAATTACTCATTAAGAAATTGCTGCATTGATCACGGTCGGTGGAAATCACGCAGGCGGAGTGAGGTGTGCTAAGATGCGATGACTTGAGGTCAAAAAACGAAAGGAATAATGATGGACTCACTGGCTTCGCTTTATAAAAATCATATCGTTACCCTACAGGAACGTACCCGCGATGTACTGGCCCGCTTTAAGCTGGATGCGCTGCTGATCCACTCCGGCGAGCTGATGAATACCTTTCTGGATGACCACGCTTATCCGTTCAAGGTGAACCCACAGTTTAAGGCGTGGGTGCCGGTGACGCAGGTGCCCAATTGCTGGCTGCTGGTGGATGGCGTGAACAAGCCGAAACTGTGGTTCTACCTGCCGGTCGATTACTGGCACAACGTTGAGCCGCTGCCGACCTCTTTCTGGACGGAAGAGATTGAGGTCATTGCGCTGCCAAAAGCGGACGGTATTGGCAGCCAGCTGCCTGCCGCACGTGGCAACATCGCCTATATTGGCCCTGTTCCGGAGCGTGCATTGGGCCTGGATATTGCGGCAGACAAACTCAACCCGAAAGGGGTGCTGGATTACCTCCACTATTACCGCGCGTATAAAACCGACTACGAACTTTACTGCATGCGTGAAGCACAAAAGACCGCGGTGAACGGTCACCGTGCGGCGCATGAAGCCTTCCAGTCCGGCATGAGCGAGTTCGATATCAACCAGGCGTACCTGACCGCCACCGGTCATCGCGATACCGACGTGCCGTACAGCAACATTGTCGCGCTCAACGAGCACGCGTCCGTCCTGCACTACACCAAACTGGATCACCAGGTTCCGTCGGAAATGCGCAGCTTCCTGCTGGACGCAGGGGCAGAGTACAACGGCTACGCGGCCGACCTGACCCGCACCTGGGCGGCGAATGCGGACACCGAGTTCGCGCAGCTGATCAAAGACGTGAACGATGAACAGCTGGCGCTGATTGCCACCATGAAGGCGGGCACCAGCTATGTGGATTACCACATCCAGTTCCATCAGCGCATCGCCAAACTGCTGCGTAAGCACCAGATTGTGAAAGACATGAGCGAAGAGGCGATGGTCGAGAACGATCTGACCGGGCCCTTCATGCCGCACGGCATTGGTCACCCGCTGGGCCTGCAGGTGCACGACGTTGCGGGCTTTATGCAGGATGATACCGGTACGCACCTGGCGGCACCGTCTAAATATCCTTACCTGCGCTGCACCCGCATTCTGGAACCGCGCATGGTGCTGACGATTGAACCGGGGATCTACTTTATCGAATCCCTGCTGGCGCCGTGGCGTGAAGGCCAGTTCAGCAAGCACTTCAACTGGGAAAAAATTGACGCGCTGAAGCCATTTGGCGGTATTCGTATCGAAGATAACGTGGTGATTCACGAAAACGGTATCGAGAATATGACGCGAGACCTGAAGCTGGCCTGATGGAAAGCTGGCTAATACCGGCTGAACCGGTCACCTTTGTTGAGGAAATCAAGAAAAGCCGCTTTATTACGCTGCTGGCGCATACCGACGGCGTAGAGGCGGCAAAAGCGTTTGTCGAGTCCGTCCGGGCTGAGCATCCTGACGCCCGTCACCACTGCGTGGCGTGGGTAGCAGGGCCGCCGGACGATTCGCAGCAGCTGGGGTTTTCCGATGACGGTGAACCGGCGGGCACGGCCGGTAAACCCATGCTCTCCCAGCTTATGGGCAGCGGCGTGGGCGAAATAACCGCCGTGGTGGTGCGTTACTACGGCGGCATTTTGTTAGGCACCGGTGGGCTGGTTAAAGCCTATGGCGGGGGCGTGCAGCAGGCGCTTAATATGCTGGTCACTACCCGCAAAACGCCGCTTACCGAATATACTTTATTATGCGATTACGCCCAGCTATCGGGTATTGAAGCGCTGCTGCGGCAGTTTAACGGTGTCATCGCACACAGTGAATATCAGGCAATGGTGCAATTACGCGTGGCGCTTCCTCAGGCGGAACTGGCTGCTTTTTCAGCAAAACTCGCTGATTTTAGTCGTGGTTCGTTGCAATTGCTGCCGATTGAAGAATAATCCCCACCTCACTTTTGAATACCAAAGGAAGCGGCAGAGATGCATTTTCGTGCCATAACCCGAATCGTTGGACTGCTGGTCATACTCTTTTCCGGGACGATGATTCTCCCTGGACTGGTGGCGCTTATCTACCGGGACGGCGCGGGGCGGGCATTTACCCAGACCTTCTTTGTCGCGCTGGCGATCGGCTCCCTGCTGTGGTGGCCGAACCGTCGTCAGAAAGGTGAACTGAAATCTCGCGAAGGGTTTCTGATCGTCGTGCTGTTCTGGACGGTGCTGGGGAGCGTCGGTTCGCTGCCCTTTATCTTCTCTGAACAGCCTAACCTGAGCATCACGGATGCCTTCTTTGAATCCTTCTCCGGCTTAACGACGACCGGGGCGACGACGCTGGTAGGACTGGATTCGCTGCCGCACGCGATTCTCTTTTATCGTCAGATGCTGCAGTGGTTCGGCGGTATGGGGATTATCGTCCTGGCGGTAGCTATCCTGCCTATACTGGGCGTCGGGGGGATGCAGCTTTATCGCGCGGAAATGCCCGGGCCGCTGAAAGACAATAAGATGCGGCCGCGTATTGCCGAGACGGCGAAAACCCTGTGGCTGATTTATGTCTTGCTGACTGTTGCCTGTGCGCTGGCGCTATGGTTTGCCGGGATGCCCGCGTTTGATGCTATCGGGCACAGTTTTGCAACGATTGCGATTGGCGGGTTCTCTACCCACGATGCCAGCGTGGGCTACTTCGACAGCCCAACGATTAACACTATCATTGCCATTTTCCTGCTGATCTCTGGCTGTAACTACGGTCTGCATTTCTCTTTACTGAGCGGGCGCAGCCTGAAGGTATACTGGCGTGACCCTGAGTTCCGCATGTTTATTGGCGTCCAGCTGACGCTGGTGATCATCTGCACCCTGGTGCTCTGGTTCCATGATGTCTATAACTCCGCGTTGACCACGCTAAACCAGGCTTTCTTCCAGGTGGTGTCGATGGCGACGACCGCCGGGTTTACCACGGACAGCATCGCGCGCTGGCCGCTGTTCCTGCCGGTGCTTTTGCTCTGTTCCGCGTTTATCGGCGGCTGTGCGGGGTCGACGGGCGGTGGTCTGAAGGTAATTCGTATTCTGCTGCTGTTTAAGCAGGGCAACCGTGAGCTGAAGCGTCTGGTCCACCCGAACGCGGTCTACAGCATCAAGCTGGGGAACCGCGCGCTGCCGGAACGTATCCTCGAAGCGGTGTGGGGATTCTTCTCGGCGTATGCGCTGGTCTTTATCGTCAGTATGCTGGCGATTATCGCGACGGGAGTGGATGATTTCTCCGCCTTTGCGTCCGTCGTCGCAACATTGAATAACCTCGGGCCTGGCCTGGGCGTGGTGGCGGATAACTTTGCCAGTATGAACCCTGTCGCGAAATGGATCCTCATCGCCAATATGCTGTTTGGTCGCCTTGAGGTCTTTACGCTGCTGGTGCTGTTCACCCCTACATTCTGGCGCGAGTAAGGAGCCGTTGATGAAAACACTGATTCTTTTCTCTACGCGAGACGGGCAAACGCGTGAGATTGCCGCCTATCTGGCATCTGAACTCAAAGAGCTCGGGATTTACTCGGATGTGGTAAACCTGAACCGTGCGGATCAGATTACCTGGCAGGATTACGATCGCGTGGTGATTGGTGCATCTATTCGTTACGGGCATTTCCATCCGGCGCTGGATCGCTTTGTGAAAAAGCATACGGCGAAGCTTAATACGTTGCCCGGCGCGTTCTACTCGGTCAATCTGGTCGCGCGTAAACCCGAGAAGCGCACGCCGCAGACCAACAGCTACACGCGCAAGTTTTTACTCAACTCGCCGTGGCAGCCAGAACTGTGCGCCGTCTTTGCCGGCGCGCTGCGCTACCCTCGCTACCGTTGGTATGACCGCTTTATGATCCGTCTTATTATGAAGATGACGGGGGGCGAAACCGACACGCGTAAAGAAGTGGTTTATACCGACTGGTCGCAGGTAGCCAGTTTTGCGCGAGAAATCGCACATTTAACGGGCGATTCGCGACATAAATAAGCGTTAAGTTTGAAAAGTGAGCGAACGAAAAGTTTTTTGTATTTTGTGCTTGTCACTTCAGAATAACTCCCTATAATGCGCCTCCACTGACACGGAACAACGGCACACACGCCGCCGGGTCAGCAGAGAAAAGCGAAAATAAACGCTTGACTCTG
>NZ_FODW01000002.1:0-93101 GCF_900110475.1 Enterobacter sp. NFIX58
CTGCCGCCAGCGTTCAATCTGAGCCATGATCAAACTCTTCAATTTAAGTTTGATGCTCGTGAATTAAACTTCGTAATGAATTACGTATGTTCACTCAGAGACTTGGTATTCATTTATTGTCCGAAGACATTAAGAATCCATGTCACTTTGAGTGCCCACACAGATTGTCTGATAAATTGTTAAAGAGCAGTGCCGCTTCGTTTTCGCTGCGGCGCGGGGTGTGCATATTACGCTTTCCCGCTTCAGAGTCAAGCGTTTATTTTCGCTTTTCTCTGCTGACCCGGCGGCGTGTGTGCCGTTGTTCCGTGTCAGTGGAGGCGCATTATAGGGAGTAATTCTGAACCTGCAAGGATAAAGTGAAATTTATTTACTGACCGCTCACTTTCCAGGCAAAACCGACTCCAGACCTCAATTTTCGCCTGGTTTTTAAACAAAAACGAGCCGCAAGCGGCTCGTTTTTGCGTTTTGTGACTTACTGCACTGCCACAATGCGATCGTCGTTGGCTTCCAGACGGATAACTTTGCCAGGAACCAGCTCCCCGGAGAGGATCTGCTGCGCCAGCGGGTTTTCGATCTGCTGCTGGATAGCGCGTTTCAATGGACGCGCACCGTACACCGGATCGTAACCATTCTTACTCAGCAGCTTCAGCGCATCGTCGGAGATGTGAATTTCATATCCACGCTCTTCCAGACGTTTGTACAGACGCTGCAGCTGGATCTGCGCAATCGACGCAATGTGTTTCTCACCCAGAGGATGGAATACCACCACTTCATCAATACGGTTGATGAACTCCGGACGGAAGTTATGGCTTACTACACCCAGCACCAAATCCTTCATATGGCTGTAGTCCAGTTCACCGAAACGTTCCTGAATCAAATCGGAACCCAGGTTCGAGGTCATAATGACAACCGTATTACGGAAGTCGACCGTTCTCCCCTGCCCGTCGGTCAGACGACCATCATCCAGCACCTGAAGCAGAATGTTGAACACATCCGGATGCGCTTTTTCCACCTCATCCAGCAGGATGACGGAATAAGGACGACGACGCACCGCTTCTGTCAGGTACCCACCCTCTTCATAACCCACATATCCTGGAGGCGCCCCGACCAGACGCGAGACGGAGTGTTTCTCCATAAACTCGGACATGTCGATACGCACCATCGCATCGTCGCTGTCGAACATAAAGTTAGCCAGCGCTTTGCACAGCTCGGTTTTACCGACACCGGTCGGCCCCAGGAACAGGAACGAACCAATCGGGCGGTTCGGATCGGACAGCCCTGCACGGCTACGACGAATAGCATTCGATACCGCTTCAACCGCTTCATTTTGACCAATCACACGATTGTGGAGATCGTTCTCCATGCGCAGCAGTTTTTCACGCTCGCCTTCCAGCATGCGCGCCACGGGAATACCGGTCCAGCGTGCCAGGACTTCCGCGATCTCGGCATCCGTCACTTTATTACGCAACAGACGCATCGTTTTACCTTCTGACTGCGTCGCGATCTCAAGCTGTTTTTCCAGCTCAGGAATTTTGCCGTACTGCAGCTCTGACATTCGCGCCAGGTCGCCCACGCGTCGCGCCTGCTCAATGGCAATTTTTGCCTGTTCGAGTTCAGCTTTGATAGTCTGCGTACCAGAAAGGGAGGCTTTCTCGGCTTTCCACTCTTCTTCCAGCTCAGAATACTGGCGCTCTTTATCGTCCAGTTCTTCATTGAGCATATCGAGGCGTTTCTTACTGGCTTCATCAGACTCTTTCTTCAGCGCCTGCTGTTCCAGCTTGAGCTGAATGATGCGTCGGTCGAGTCGATCCAGCTCTTCCGGCTTCGAGTCAATCTGCATACGAATGCTCGACGCCGCTTCATCAATCAGGTCGATCGCTTTATCCGGCAACTGACGGTCAGCAATATAACGATGCGAAAGCGTCGCCGCCGCAACGATGGCCGGGTCAGTGATCTGCACATGGTGGTGCAGTTCATAGCGCTCTTTCAGACCACGCAGGATCGCGATGGTATCTTCAACGCTTGGCTCGGCAACAAACACTTTCTGGAAACGACGTTCCAGCGCAGCATCTTTCTCAATGTACTGACGGTACTCATCCAGCGTGGTGGCACCGACGCAGTGAAGTTCACCGCGCGCCAGCGCAGGTTTCAGCATGTTCCCGGCATCCATCGCGCCGTCTGCCTTACCGGCACCGACCATCGTGTGCAGCTCATCGATAAACAGGATAACGTTGCCTTCCTGCTTCGCCAGGTCATTAAGCACGCCTTTCAGACGCTCTTCGAACTCGCCGCGGTATTTCGCACCGGCCACCAGCGCGCCCATGTCCAGCGCCAGTACGCGGCGGCCTTTCAGCCCTTCTGGCACTTCACCGTTCACAATACGCTGCGCCAGCCCTTCAACGATGGCGGTTTTACCGACCCCCGGTTCACCTATCAGTACCGGGTTGTTCTTGGTACGACGCTGCAGTACCTGAATGGTACGACGGATTTCTTCATCACGGCCGATCACCGGGTCAAGTTTGCCCTGTTCAGCACGCTCGGTCAGATCGACCGTAAATTTCTTCAAAGCCTGACGTTGGTCTTCGGCTCCCTGATCGTTCACGCTTTCACCTCCGCGCATATTCTCAATCGCCTGAGTCACATTGGCGGTGGTCGCACCGGCGGATTTCAGCAGGTCGGTCAAGGTACCGCGTGATTCAAGCGCCGCCAGAACAAACAGCTCTGACGAAATAAAATTGTCCCCACGTTTTTGCGCCAGCTTGTCGCAAAGGTTCAGGACGCGCACCAGATCCTGCGACGGCTGAACGTCGCCGCCGGTCCCTTCGACCTGCGGTAAACGGCTCAGCGCCTGATCGATAGCGGTGCGTAACTGGCCAGCATTAATGCCAGCGGACGTTAATAAAGGACGTACCGATCCCCCTTCCTGATTCAGCAAGGCGCTCATTAAATGAAGAGGTTCGATAAATTGGTTGTCGTGCCCCAGTGCGAGGGACTGGGCATCGGCGAGAGCAAGCTGGAATTTATTAGTAAGACGATCCAGACGCATAACTCCTCCCATAACAGGTCAAATTTGCTACTGGAGATTAAATGAGGTCATCCCTCAATTATTCAAGGTTAATGACCTGAATTATGTGAAAAGAAAACGGCACGTGCCGGATCGTCTTGATTCTTTAGGTTATATCAGCCAAATGAAACTTGCCATACGCCCCGTCGTCTTGTCGCGGCGATAAGAGAAAAAATCACCCTTTTCGGTGAATGTGCAGCGATCGCCGCCGAAGATCTGCGTTATGCCGACGCTGTTCAGGCGCTGACGAGCAAGCTGGTAAATATCGGCCAGATATTTATCTCCAGAAGGCAGGAAGGCGTCCGCCGCTTGCGGATCTTTATCCATAAAGGCTTCGCGAACCTCCGGCCCCACTTCAAAAGCGCGAGGACCAATGGCCGGGCCAAGCCAGGCCATAATATTGGCGGGCTCATCCTTAAAGCAGGCGACGGTTTCTTCCAGCACGCCTTCACACAGTCCACGCCAGCCCGCGTGTGCTGCAGCCACCTCGGTGCCTGCGCGGTTGCAGAACAGCACCGGCAGACAATCGGCGGTCATTACGGCACAAACGGTTCCCGGAGTATTGCTGTAAGAGGCATCAGCACGTTTAGAAGCATAGGGTTCCCCCGTCAACTTCAGCACCGCCTTGCCATGAACCTGTTCCAGCCAGACCGGATTTGAAGGCAGGTTCCCCGCAGCAAACAGACGCCTGCGGTTCTCTTCCACGTGTTCCAGGTTATCGCCACAGTGTGCGCCGAGGTTCAACGACGCCCACGCGCCCTGGCTAACACCGCCAATACGGGTTGAACTGCAGGCAGCCACGCCGGCAGGCAATGTCCACTCCGGGACAATCAGTTTGGTCATAACCAGTCCACTTGATCCTTATGTTCTTCGAAATCAGCACGCATGGCATCAATAAGGTCCACCATATCCTGCGGGATAGGCGCATGCCACTCCATCTGAATGCCGGTGATAGGATGGTAAAGACGCAGCATGGTCGCGTGCAGCGCCTGACGGTCGAATTTACGCAATACGCTGATGAACTCATCCGATGCGCCTTTAGGCGGACGAGGACGACCACCGTAGACCTGATCCCCCACCAGCGGATGGGTAATGTGGGCCATATGCACGCGGATCTGGTGGGTACGTCCGGTCTCCAGACGCAGACGCAGACGCGTATGGATACGGAAATGCTCCATAATGCGATAGTGTGTCACCGCCGGTTTACCCATCGGATGCACCGACATATGGGTTCGCTTGGTCGGGTGACGGCTGATAGGCTCTTCTACCGTCCCGCCAGAGGTCATATGCCCAATGGCTACCGCTTCATACTCACGGGTGATTTCGCGCAGCTGCAGCGATTCCACCAGACGGGTCTGAGCAGGAACGGTCTTCGCCACCACCATCAGACCGGTAGTGTCTTTATCCAGACGGTGCACGATGCCCGCGCGCGGAACATCCGCGATCGGCGGATAATAATGGAGAAGTGCGTTAAGTACCGTACCGTCAGGGTTTCCCGCACCCGGGTGAACAACCAGGTCGCGCGGCTTGTTGATCACCAGAATGTCATCATCTTCATAGACGATGTCCAGTGGGATATCCTGCGGCTCGAAGCGGATTTCCTCTTCGATTTCAGCATTGATGGCGACAGCTTCCCCACCTAACACCTTCTCTTTTGGTTTGTCCCAGATCTTGCCGTTTACCATCACGCGCTGGTCAAGGATCCATTCTTTTATGCGTGAACGCGAATAATCAGGGAACAATTCGGCCAAAGCCTGATCTAAGCGTTGACCGAGCTGATTTTCGGAGACTGTTGCGGTGAGTTCTACTCGTTGTGCCATAAACTGCTTCTTCGTTTAACGTTGGGTTTTACGGCTTTGCCGTTTAATATAGTGTGCTATTGTAGCTGGTCTTAATCGGGAGCAGGAACAGAGTTTCTCCCGGACAAACATTTGAGGAAAGTCAAAACGTCATGACGCGCATGAAATATCTGGTGGCAGCGGCCACGTTGAGCCTGGCTTTGGTGGGCTGCTCCGGTTCAAATGAACAGGTCCCTGACAATCCGCCGAATGAAATCTATGCGACTGCACAACAAAAGTTGCAGGACGGTAACTGGAAACAGGCGATAACGCAACTGGAAGCGTTGGATAATCGCTATCCATTTGGTCCGTATTCGCAGCAGGTACAGTTAGATCTCATCTACGCATACTATAAAAATGCCGATCTGCCGCTGGCTCAGGCAACCATCGATCGTTTCATGCGTCTGAACCCGACTCATCCTAACATCGACTACGTGATGTACATGCGCGGCCTCACCAACATGGCGCTGGACGACAGTGCGCTGCAGGGCTTCTTCGGCGTGGATCGTTCCGACCGTGACCCGCAGCATGCGCGTGATGCTTTCAATGACTTCTCCAAGCTGGTGCGCGGCTATCCGAACAGCCAGTACGTGACCGACGCCACCAAACGTCTGGTGTTCCTGAAAGATCGTCTGGCGAAATATGAATACTCCGTGGCGGAATATTATACCCGCCGTGGCGCATGGGTTGCCGTGGTTAACCGCGTAGAAGGTATGCTGCGTGATTACCCGGATACTCAGGCAACGCGCGACGGCCTGAAGCTGATGGAAAATGCTTACCGTCAGATGCAGATGACCGCTCAGGCTGAAAAAGTGGCGAAAATCATCGCCGCGAACAGCAGCAACACCTGATTTTGCCTCAATGCAAAACGGCAGCCCGAAGGCTGCCGTTTTTTTATTCGTTTCTGAGCGTCGCTGAAGCGCGTTAGCCTCAACACATCCTGTCAACTATGGTCCCAATTTATGCCTTCTACAAGGTAAATCTCACCTCTTCCTGCCCTGCCTCACAAAAAAGATTCCCTGACAAAAACCGACAAAATAACGTGATCTAAATCACACATTTTGACATTAGGTCGGGTATGCTGGAATCACCAAGACGGAAAGACAAGAGGTAAAATTTATGACAATGAACATTACCAGTAAACAAATGGAAATTACTCCGGCAATTCGCCAGCACGTCGCAGACCGTCTCGCCAAACTGGATAAATGGCAAACACATTTGATTAATCCACATATCATCCTGTCCAAGGAGCCGCAGGGTTTCATCGCTGACGCAACTATCAATACTCCAAACGGCCATCTGGTCGCCAGCGCAAAACATGAGGATATGTACACCGCTATTAACGATTTGATCAACAAGCTGGAACGGCAGCTCAATAAAGTGCAACACAAAGGTGAAGCCCGTCGCGCCACAACGTCGGTGAAAGACGCCAGCTTCGCGGAAGAAGTTGAAGAAGAGTAATCCTTTAAATTGAGTGTACCGCCAACGCGCCTTCGGGCGCGTTTTTTGTTTTTTATTGACAGGGTGAAAACAGTACGGGTACTTTAACGGTATCGCTCACAGGATGACTTTATGAAACTTACGCCGTTCTTCTTCGCATTCTTTTTTACCTTCCCCTGAACGGGAGGCGTTTCGTCGTGTGATAAAGAATGCGAAGACGAACAACAAGGCCTCCCACACCGGGGGGCCTTTTTTATTGATAACGATAAGATGAGACAGGCAACACTATGACACCGGAAAACCCGTTACTGGATCTGCGAGTAAAAATCAGCGCGCTGGATGAGAAACTGCTGGCGCTGCTGGCCGAACGCCGCGCCCTTGCCGTTGAAGTGGGTAAAGCCAAGCTGGACTCCCATCGTCCGGTCCGTGATATCGACCGCGAGCGGGATCTGCTGGAACGGCTCATTCAGCTCGGCAAAGCGCATCACCTCGATGCCCACTACATCACCCGGTTGTTCCAACTCATCATCGAAGATTCCGTTCTGACCCAGCAAGCGCTACTGCAGCAGCATCTCAATAAAACCAATCCGCACTCTGCGCGTATCGCTTTCCTCGGGCCAAAGGGCTCCTATTCTCACCTGGCCGCACGTCAGTATGCCGCTCGCCATTTCGAAGAATTTATTGAAAGCGGCTGCGCGAAGTTTGCCGACATTTTTAACCAGGTCGAGACCGGCCAGGCGGATTACGCCGTGGTGCCGATTGAAAACACCAGCTCCGGCGCCATCAACGATGTCTACGACTTGCTCCAGCACACCAGCCTGTCGCTGGTCGGCGAGCTGACGATTCCTATCGATCACTGCGTGCTGGTCTCCGGCTCAACGGACCTGAACACGATCGAAACCGTCTACAGCCACCCGCAGCCGTTCCAGCAGTGCAGCCAGTTCCTGAACCGCTATCCGAACTGGAAAATTGAGTACACCGAAAGCACCTCGGCGGCGATGGAAAAAGTCGCCCAGGCGAACTCTCCCACCGTCGCGGCGCTGGGCAGCGAAGCGGGCGGCGCGCTGTATGGTTTACAGGTGCTGGAACGCAACCTGGCAAACCAGACGCAAAACATTACCCGCTTCGTGGTGCTGGCCCGCAAGGCAATCAATGTGTCTGACCAGGTACCGGCCAAAACCACGCTGCTGATGGCCACCGGCCAACAGGCCGGTGCGCTGGTTGAAGCCCTGCTGGTACTGCGTAATCACAACCTGATCATGACCCGGCTGGAATCGCGCCCAATCCACGGTAACCCATGGGAAGAGATGTTCTACCTCGATATCCAGGCCAACCTCGAGTCTGCTTCCATGCAGAAAGCCCTGCGCGAGCTGGGCGAAATCACCCGCTCCATGAAAGTGCTGGGCTGCTATCCGAGCGAAAACGTCGTCCCGGTCGATCCGATCTAACGTTCGATAAAGCGGCTTTTCTTCATCCCTGCCACGCTCACCGGCAGGGTGAAGATGGCGCCGGAGAGCGGATATTTCGCCACCTCCTCCGCATCCATATTTTCCCGCGTGGTGGTAATAAACAGCGTTTTCATATCATCGCCGCCAAAGCAAACCATCGTCGGACAACGTACCGGCATACGGTATTCTTCCAGTTGCTCCCCTTGCGGTGAAAAACGCGCGATGCGCCAGCCGTCAAACAGCGCGCTCCAGTAGCAACCTTCCACATCCATCGCCGCGCCGTCCGGTATCCCCTCGCCCTCTTTAAACTGACGAAACACCTCTCGCTTACCCGGTTCGCCCTGCTCATCAAGCGGGGTGCGGTAAATCACACCGTTTGGCGTGTCTGAGGTAAACATCCACTGCTTATCCGGGCTAAACGCTAAGCCGTTGTGCCCGTGAATATCGCACTGGATCACCTTCGGCGTCAGGTCGTTGTCGATGCGCATCAGCAGGGCACCGTTGTAATCTCCGGGTCCCCAGAACGTGCCCGCATAGAACCGGCCCTGATGGTCGGTACCCCCATCGTTAAAACGCGCCAGCTGCGGGTTAGAGGGGTTGTCGCACACCTTGCGCTGCAGAAGGCCATGCTTATCGGCAAGCCAGATGCCATTGCGCATGGCGACGATAAACCCGCCGCGCTCGCGCAGCGCGAAACAGCCCACCTCCTCGTGGAAAGAAAGCACGGTGTGTTCCGCCGTCGGCAGATGGTAGCGGTGGATCTCTCCTTCCAGAATATCGGCCCAGTAGAGCGCGTGCTCGTCGGCGCTCCACGTCGGGCATTCAGGCAAATGCCCGGTGTAATTCAACAGCAGCTGCGGTTCGGCCATGACAGTTCCCCAAAATGAAAAAAGCCAGCATTGCTGGCTTTCAGTATATACATCATCGCATTACTGGCGACTGTCATTTGCCTGGCGCAACAACGTCCGGCTCTCATTCTGGAAACGCTGCGCGTAATCGCCAAACCAGTGCTCGACCTTGCGGAAGCTGTCGATAAACGCCTGCTTGTCTCCGTGCTCCAGCAGCGTAATGGCTTCACCAAAGCGCTGATAGTAGCGCTTGATCAGCGCCAGGTTATTTTCCGAGGACATAATAATATCCGCGTACAGTTGCGGATCCTGCGCGAACAGGCGCCCGACCATCGCCAGCTCCAGACGATAGATAGGTGAAGAGAGCGCCAGCAACTGTTCAAGCTGCACGTTCTCTTCCGCCAGATGCAGGCCGTAGGCAAACGTGGCAAAGTGGCGCAGCGCCTGAATGAACGCCATGTTCTGGTCGTGCTCAACCGCGCTGATGCGGTGCAGCCGTGCGCCCCATACCTGAATCTGTTCCAGGAACCACTGATAGGCTTCCGGCTGACGACCGTCGCAGTAAACCACCACCTGCTTAGCCAGGCTGCCGCTGTCCGGGCCAAACATTGGGTGCAGACCCAGCACTGGCCCCGTATGCGCCGCCAGCATAGCCTGTAGCGGACCATTTTTGACGGAGGCCAGATCCACCAGGATACAGTCTTTCGGTAAAGGAGGAAGCTTCCCGACGATCTGCTCCGTCACGTGGATCGGCACGCTGACGATAACCATCCCGGCATCTTTCATGAGTTCCGGCGCCTGGGCCCAGTCCTCTTTTTCCAGAATGCGCACCTGATAGCCCGAAAGGGTCAGCATTTTTTCAAACAGGCGCCCCATCTGTCCTGCACCGCCGACAATCACCACCGGACGCAGGGTCGGACAGAGGGTTTTGAAGCCCTTGTCGTTTTCACTGGAATAGGACTCCCGCATCACGCGACGCAGAACGTCCTCAATCAAGTCCGGCGAAACGCCCAGCGCCTGCGCCTCTTTGCGACGGGAGGCCAGCATGGAGGCCTCGCGCTCCGGGACGTAGATCGGCAAGCCGTATTTGCTTTTCACCTCACCGACTTCGGCAACCAGGGCCATGCGGCGCGCCAGCAGATCCAGCAGCGCCTTATCCACTTCATCAATTTGATCGCGCAGTGCGGTCAATTCAGCAACCATAACTACCCTCTTAAGCCAGACGCGTCGCCAGATGGCCGTTTAAATCTTTATGGATCTCACGCAGCAGCGCATCGGTGGTCTCCCAGCTGATGCAGGCATCCGTCACGGAGACGCCGTGCTTCATGGCGCTGCGCGGTTGTTCAGATGATTGATTGCCTTCATGAATATTGCTCTCAATCATCAGACCGATAATCGAACGATTGCCATCTTTGATCTGTGCGACCACGGATTCCGCAACCGCAGGCTGGCGACGGTAATCTTTATTCGAATTACCATGACTGCAATCTACCATCAGTGCCGGGCGCAGTCCCGCCTGCTCCATCTCTTTTTCACACTGCGCCACGTCCGCCGGGCTGTAGTTCGGGGCTTTCCCGCCGCGCAGGATCACGTGACCGTCCGGGTTGCCCTGCGTTTGCAGGAGGCAAACCTGGCCCGCCTGGTTGATACCGACGAAACGGTGCGGCATGGCGGCCGCGCGCATGGCGTTGATCGCCGTCGCCAGACTGCCATCGGTACCGTTTTTAAAACCAACCGGCATCGACAGACCAGACGCCATCTCGCGGTGGGTTTGCGATTCCGTGGTACGCGCGCCAATCGCGGACCAGCTGAACAGATCGCCAAGGTATTGCGGGCTGTTCGGATCCAGCGCTTCGGTTGCCAGCGGCAGCCCCATGCTGACCAGCTCCACCAGCAGGCGACGCGCAATCTTCAGACCTGCTTCCACATCAAACGAGCCATCCATGTGCGGATCGTTAATCAACCCTTTCCAGCCGACGGTGGTACGTGGCTTCTCAAAATAGACGCGCATCACCAGATAGAGGCTATCGCTGACCTCCTCCGCTAATGCTTTAAATCGACGAGCGTACTCAATGGCGGTTTCAGGATCGTGAATGGAGCAAGGACCACACACCACCAGCAGGCGCGGATCGCGGCCGGCGATGATATTTGAAATGGTCTGACGCGAGTGCTCAATCTGAGCCTCCTGCGCGACGCTCAGCGGAAATTCCGCTTTCAGTTGATCCGGAGTAATTAAAACCTGTTCGTCAGTGATATGTACGTTGTTCAGCGCGTCTTTTTGCATGATGGCGATCCTGTAAAGCTCGTTTGCGATAGTTGTTTTCCTCAATGAGGTGAGACCACGATACCATAAAAAGTAAACATTTCAATCCAAAATACGTACACATTAGTTTACAGAAGCCAATTTATTGCAAAAATCAGCCGATAAAAACGTAAAGTTTAAATTACAGACATATTTTCTTAAGCCAGGCTATGCTGAAGAAAAAAGGAGAATGGCTATGCGTTCAATTGCTCTCACGCTGTTGTCGCTGTTTTTAACGGGCTGCCAGATCAATCCTTACACCTTCCAGCCCGACTGGACCAGTCCATCCTGGTTTGATGCCGGTAAAGAAGACGCCATGAATGGCCTGCCGGTTAAAGATAACCAGACCCTGGCCGATAGTTTTAACGACACCCACGTTGATCGTAGTGAATATCTTCGCGGCTATGCCGATGGTCAGAAGAGAGTCTGCGAAGAAGGGTTTATTCACGCCTGGGGATTAGCGGGCAAATCTTTCCCTGCCAGTTGCGATACTGTTGAAAACGCGACAAAACTGCGTGCGTCATGGCAAAAAGGAATGGATGAAGGTATGCGTTCCAGCAGACTCAATTAAGTCTGCTTTTAACCACCGGAAAATAAACAACAGTAGGATTTAGCTTAGGTTGGCCTGAGGCTATTTCTGACATAATGACGGCTCTGATAAACAATGGTATTCTGCCCGCAACTCTTAAGGACATCTATTTCCGGAGCGATGTGGCGGATTCTGGTGAGAAATTTATTCTTGATCTCTTTTTTCCGACTCACTCTGGTGTTAATGCTGTTCCTTATGGTGGGCCCAGCGACGGCAGGCACGCTTACGGAAACGGATAAATCGGTACGTTCGATTGTCTCAGGCATTGTGAGCTATACGCGATGGCCGTCACTATCCGGGCAGCCCAGACTTTGCGTCTATGCCACTTCTCACTATACACACGCGCTCAGCGGCGACGAAGGGCACAACGAGTTACCCTATACTCCCGTTATTGTACGTAACGATCGGGAAGCCCTGGCCGCGACGTGCGATGCGATATATTTCGGGTCTGAATCACCGGCAAAACAACTTGAATTAATAAGTCAATATCAGGGCAGAGCGTTGCTATTAATCTCAGAGCAAAATCCGGAATGTGTAATTGGCAGTGCCTTTTGCCTGATGATCGATCGCGGCCAGGTACGGTTTTCCGTCAACCTGGATGCATTGACGCGCAGTGGCGTAAGAGTCAATCCGGATGTATTAATGCTGGCACGGAATAAGCAGCATGGATAAAGATTTCACATCAACGCCACGTCCGACGTTTAAAAGAACGTTGAGGCGAAACAGCATGATAAGCGTCATTATTACCATGACGTTAATATGGCTGTTGCTCTGTTTTGCTTCCGTCGTGACGTTAAAACAATACGCGCAAAAGAATCTCGAATTAACCGGCGCCACAATGAGCCACAGCCTGGAAGCCTCGCTGGTTTTCAACGACTCGCTGGCGGCCAACGAAACGCTTGCCGCCCTGGGCAAACAGGGGCAGTTTGCCGCAGCGGAGGTGATTAACGCGCATAAAAAGCGGTTCGCCTACTGGTCCTGGAACCCGGAGGATAACAACGACACGCTGGGCGCGCTGGTCAGTCGCTGGCTTTTCCCCGTACCGGTTGCGCAGCCCATCATGCATAACGGCTTAACGATCGGCGAAATCCGCCTTACCGCACGCGACAGTTTGATCAGCCATTTCATCTGGACGTCGTTTGCCGTACTGACCGGCTGCATTCTCTTTGCCGCCGTCGTCGCGCTCATCATTACCCAGTCTTTGCATCGTGGAATGGTCACGGCCCTGCAGAACATTACCGACGTCGTGCATGACGTACGCACGAACCGCAACTTCTCCCGTCGGGTGAAAGACGGCCGTATCGAAGAATTTCACCAGTTTGGCGAGGACTTCAACAGTCTTCTGGACGAAATGGAAGAGTGGCAACTGAAGCTTCAGGCGAAGAACGCTCAGCTGTTGCGGACCGCCATGCACGACCCGCTTACCGGTCTTGCCAACCGCGCGGCGTTTCGTAACAGCATTGCGGCATTAATGAACGACCCTTCAGCCAGAACAAACTCGGCCCTGCTCTTCCTCGACGGTGATAATTTTAAGTTTATTAACGACACCTGGGGACACGCGGCAGGAGACTGTGTGCTGATCGAAGTCGCCAGCAGGATGATGGAGTTTGGCGACAAACGTCATCAGTCTTACCGTCTTGGCGGAGACGAATTTGCCATGGTGCTGTACGGCGTTCACTCCGAGCTTGAGGTTCAACACATTTGTGCTGCGCTTTCGCAGCAGTTTATCCGTCCGTTTGATCTTCATAACGGACAAAAAGCATCGATGTCACTCAGCATTGGCTTTGCTCTGGCGTGGGAAAATGCTTCCGTGGAAGCATTACTGGAGAGGGCTGACCGCAATATGTACCAGGTTAAAAACCAGCGTACGAAAACAATAAGTTAGAAAGGATACACTATGTTAAAACGTTACTTCGCGCCGTTAGTACTGGCCTCACTGGTTCTGGCAGGCTGTCAGTCGCCGCCGGAAGGCAAATTCACTCCTGAGCAAATTGCGGCGATGAAGTCTTACGGTTTTAACGAACTGAACGGTGACTGGTCGCTTGGCATGTCGGACACCATCCTCTTTGATAAAAATGACGCCCGACTGCGCCCGGAAAGTGAAACGCAGATCCAGTCCATGGCCTCTCGCCTGGCCGAAACCGGCCTGAACCACGCGCGAATGGACGGTCACACGGATAACTACGGGGAAGAAAGCTACAACGAAGCGCTGTCGTTAAAACGCGCCAACGCAGTGGCCGACGCCTGGGCGAAGGGGGCAAATATCCCGCGCAGCAATCTCACCACGCGGGGATTAGGTCAAAAATACCCTGTTGCGAGCAACAGTACCCCGCAAGGGCGCGCTGAAAACCGCCGCGTCGCAGTGGTGATCAGCACGCCATAGGGTTATTTAGCGGATGATTCGGCGAGCGTCAGCCTGGTTGCCGCTCGCCAGCGAAGCCAGTCCACCAGAACAAACAGCGCCAGACTCACGCCCATAACGGGCAAGCACAGCCCCAGCAGCAGGCTAACCATCGCCGTAACGCCTCTTCCCCATCCTGACAGCGCCAGCCAGCTCTGACAAAGCGTCTGTACCGGACTCACTGCCGATTGCGCAGGACGACGTATCCACCACATCCGGTATCCCCAGATAATGAGCACGCACAGGGCGAGGCCGAACGCCACGAGCAGCAGCTGATTTGCCAGGCCGAATAAGATCCCCATATGGAAATCCACGCCCCAGCGGGTCAGTTTGGCCATTAACGGAAAATCCTCGAATCGGGTTCTGTCCAGGATCTGCATCGTATGGGGATCTACCGCAACGGCGTCCACCTGGGTCGGCCAGCTGCGATCGATTTCCGTCACGGTCCAGGCACGATCCCTCGTTTTCGCCGGGCGGATCTCCAGCTTGCTGGCATCAATTCCCGCGTGACGCGCCGCGCTTAACACCCCGTCAAACAGCGTCAAATCCATCGCCATTTCCGGCATCATCATTCCACCGTGATGACCACGGTGTTCGGCATGTTCATCCATAACCTCATGTTGGCCGGATAGCGTCGTGTTCACCTGCGGGGTGAGCCAGTTCATCTCTGCACGCAGCTTATCCACGTTCCCGCCAGCCCACTGGGACCAGGTCAGGCCGGTTGCGGAGAACAGCAGCATTCCACCCAGCAGAACCCAGCCCAGCGTCACGTGCACCCGACGCCGGTTCTGGAAGCGATTGTTGATCCGTCTTTTGGGTCGGGTATAAAACCACAGGGCAATACCGCCCAGCGCGGCAACCCACATCCACGAGGCCGCAAGCTCGCTGTAGAGGCGCCCAATGTCGCCCAGCATCAGGGACGTATGCAGGTAATCAATAGTCTGACGCAGAGGTAAAATCCCGCTGGTGCCGTATACCGTCAGATCTCCCAGCACCGCCAGGCTCACCGGATCGATAAAGATAGCCCGGTTCTCCGATGGCCCAAGTTTCGGGTCAGCGAACATCACGCGGGTGGTTTCGCCCGCAACCAGCCCCGGACGAACGGCGTGCAAACGTAAATCTGATCCAACGGTTTTTTCCGCCACGGCAATTTGTTCCGCCAGAGGCTGCGGCTCACCCACGGAATCCGCGTGGAGCGCGTGCCGGTAGAGTGCGTTTTCCAACTGTGGGGTCGCCACATACAGCGTCCCGGTCAGCGCGGCAAAGAAGATAAACGGGCCGACAAACAGCCCAACGTAGAAATGAAGGCGACGCAGCAGGTTTCCCCATGCCGCGCGCGAGGTGCAGGTAGTCATACTTTTCCTTTTTAAGGCAAAAAGTTATCGATATTTTTTATTGGGAAAAAGCAGACTGCCGCGGCGGCGCGCGGGTATCAGGGTAAAGCCAGGGGAAGAAGTGCCAGTGGTTGACCGCCTGACGCGGCGGCTTAACACGAAGCCTCTGCAGCACCACACTGAGCAGGACGATGAGCGCCAGCATCACGCCAGGGACATGCGCTAACAGCACGCAGTAGCCGCACGCTTCCGCATGGTCGACAGGCATCGTGTGCGGCATATCGCCGTGATGCTCGTCCATCGACATCATGCTCATGTCATGATGCATGCCCGGCATGGCGCTCATGGGATCTTTCTGCAACGAGACGGAGATAAGGGGTGCTACCACGATCAGCAGGATCGCGAACAGCGCGGTCAAAGCCGCTGCGCGTTTCCGGTCAGGCTGATGCAGTACGTTATCCACGTCCCCTCCATTCAAGAGGCAAGCATTGTAAATGATTTATGACGAAAGGGTTAACGCGAGAGGTGCGATAGGATAAAAAAAGGGCCAGCCTTTCGGCCAGCCCTTTCTAACAGGATGTCGCTTAAGCGAATCTTAGTTCAGACGCTCTTTAATACGAGCAGACTTACCAGTACGCTCACGCAGGTAGTACAGTTTAGCTTTACGTACAGCACCACGACGTTTAACAGCAATGCTGTCAACTACCGGAGAGTGAGTCTGGAAGACACGCTCAACGCCTTCGCCGTTGGAAATTTTACGAACAGTGAATGCAGAGTGCAGACCGCGGTTACGAATAGCGATAACCACGCCCTCGAATGCCTGCAGACGTTTTTTGGAACCTTCAACAACCCATACTTTCACTTCCACGGTGTCACCTGGACGGAAGGAAGGTACGTCCTGCTTCATCTGCTCTTGTTCAAGTTGCTTAATAATGTTGCTCATAATTTAATCTCTTATCCTGGGTAAACTGATATTCGGGAGCGTATTACGCATTCCCATCATGTTCATGCTGCTGTTGCGCGTGTTCAGTTTTGAACTCGGCCAGCAACTTTGCTTGCTCTTCAGTCAGAGCCAGGTTTTCCAGAAGTTCAGGTCTTCTAAGCCAGGTTCGGCCCAGCGACTGCTTCAAACGCCAGCGACGTATCTCGGCATGGTTTCCAGACAGTAACACTGCCGGGACCTCCATCCCTTCTAACACTTCAGGACGAGTATAGTGTGGACAGTCCAGCAACCCATCGGCAAAGGAATCTTCCGTTGCCGAAGCTTCATGGCCCAGAACACCCGGAATAAACCGGGCGACAGAGTCAATCAGCGTCATTGCCGGTAACTCACCACCGCTGAGAACGTAATCGCCGATAGACCATTCTTCGTCAATCTCGGTTTGAATTACGCGCTCATCTATCCCTTCGTAGCGCCCACAGACCAGAATCAGCTTTTGATTCGTCGCCAGTTCGCTCACGCCCGCTTGATCAAGCTTGCGTCCCTGAGGTGACAGATAAATCACTTTTGCGCCTTCACCTGCCGCGGCTTTTGCTGTGTGAATGGCGTCCCGTAAGGGTTGCACCATCATTAGCATCCCCGGTCCGCCGCCGTAAGGACGATCGTCCACGGTACGGTGCCGGTCATGAGTAAAGTCACGAGGACTCCAGCTCTGGATGCTCAGCAGGCCATTCTTTACTGCCCGGCCAGTTACCCCGTAATCGGTAATCGCGCGGAACATTTCAGGAAACAGGCTAATTATGCCAATCCACATAGCGCCGTCTTTTACCGTTTATCCGGAGAATTTAAAAACCAGGATCCCAATCTACTTCAATGGTTTGAGTAGTGAGATCGACTTTCTTGATAACCTGTCCATCGAGGAACGGAACCAACCGCTCCTTGATGCCAAATGCATCTTTCAGGTTTGCCTTAATGACGAGAACGTCATTTGACCCGGTTTCCATCATATCGATGACTTTCCCCAGGCTGTAGCCTTCGGTAGTGACTACCTGGCAGCCCATAAGGTCTTTCCAGTAGTAGTCGCCCTCTTCCAGCTGTGGCAACTGCGACGAATCCACGACAATTTCACAATTAGTCAGCGCATTCGCGGCATCACGATCGTCAACGCCTTTCAGCTTGATGATGATGTCCTGATTGTGGTGACGCCAGCTTTCCAGCTCGACCTCTTCCCACTTACCGCCTTTCTGGATAAACCAGGGCTGGTAATCAAAAATGCTATCAGCGTCTTCAGTGGAGGAAAACACTCTGAGCCAACCACGGATACCGTAGCAAGAACCCATTTTTCCCAATACGATCGGTTCAACAGGTGCTTTATTGCTCATCATGACCACCGTGACAGATTAAGCTGCTTTGTTTGCTGCTTTGATCAGCGTAGCAACGCGATCGGAAACAGTAGCGCCCTGGCCAACCCAGTGAGCGATACGATCCAGATCCAGACGAGTTTCTTCTTCTGCGCCAGCGGCCAGTGGGTTGAAGAAACCAACGCGCTCGATGAAGCGACCGTTGCGTGCATTACGGCTGTCAGTCACAACAACCTGGTAGAACGGACGCTTTTTAGCGCCGTGACGTGCTAAACGAATAGTTACCATAACATCCTCTTGTGTGAATAAAACAACCGGGCCCCATCGAGGAACGGAGCCCGGGTGTCATATTAAAAGCCCGAAAATTTTACTCATTTTCGGGCAAAAAGCAATCTCAAAAGCGATTAACGCCCTGGAAAACCGGGAGGCATCATCCCTTTCATGCCGCGCATCATCTTCGCCATGCCGCCTTTCTTCATTTTCTTCATCATGCGCTGCATGTCGTCGAACTGTTTCAGAAGGCGGTTAACGTCCTGCACCTGCATGCCGCAACCGGCTGCGATACGGCGTTTACGGGAACCTTTGATGATGTCCGGGTTAGCGCGTTCTTTCAGCGTCATCGAGTTGATGATCGCCTCCATACGCACCAGCACCTTGTCATCCATCTGCGCTTTCACGTTGTCAGGGATCTGGCCCATGCCCGGCAGTTTGCCCATCAGGCTGGCCATGCCGCCCATGTTTTTCATCTGACGCAGCTGCTCAAGGAAGTCGGTCAGATCGAAACCGTCGCCTTTTTTCAGCTTGCTGGCCAGCTTCTCGGCCTGCGCGCGGTCAACCTTGCTCTCGATATCTTCGATCAGCGACAGCACGTCGCCCATGCCGAGGATACGGGAGGCAATACGATCCGGGTGGAACGGCTCCAGCGCTTCGGTTTTCTCGCCCACGCCGAGGAATTTGATCGGCTTACCGGTGATGTGACGAATGGAGAGGGCCGCACCGCCGCGGGCGTCACCGTCCACTTTGGTCAGCACCACGCCGGTTAACGGCAGCGCTTCGTTAAACGCTTTCGCGGTATTCGCCGCATCCTGACCGGTCATGGCGTCGACAACAAACAGGGTCTCTACCGGGTTGATAGAGGCATGCACCTGCTTGATTTCGTCCATCATCGCTTCGTCAACGTGCAGACGACCG
Source organism: Enterobacter sp. NFIX58 (assembly GCF_900110475.1). NCBI lineage: Bacteria > Pseudomonadati > Pseudomonadota > Gammaproteobacteria > Enterobacterales > Enterobacteriaceae > Enterobacter > Enterobacter sp. NFIX58. The sequence goes on from NZ_FODW01000002.1 coordinate 18,757, forward strand.
GCGGTATCCACCAGCAGCACGTCGTAGAATTTCAGCTTCGCCTCTTTCAGCGCGGCGTTAACGATGTCGACAGGCTTCTGCGCCACGTCGGACGGGAAGAAATCCACGCCAACCTGCTCTGCCAGGGTTTCCAGCTGCTTGATCGCCGCCGGGCGATAGACGTCCGCAGAGACCACCAGCACTTTTTTCTTGTGCTTTTCGCGCAGGAATTTACCCAGCTTACCGACGCTGGTGGTTTTACCCGCACCCTGCAGGCCCGCCATCAGCACCACGGCCGGTGGCTGAGCGGCCAGGTTAAGCACCTGGTTCTCTTCGCCCATCGCCGAAACCAGTTCATTACGAACGATTTTGACGAACTCCTGACCCGGGGTCAGGCTCTTGTTAACTTCATGACCAACCGCCTTCTCTTTTACGCGGTTGATAAAATCACGAACAACCGGCAACGCGACGTCTGCTTCCAGCAGCGCCATGCGCACTTCGCGCAGCGTTTCCTTGATGTTCTCTTCAGTAAGGCGTCCGCGGCCGCTGATGTTGCGCAGCGTGCGCGACAAACGATCGGTTAAATTATCAAACATTGTCTCTCGCCTGAGTAGAAACGTTGGGCCGCCATGAGCGACACATACACAGAATTTTGCCGGAGTATAACATGAAGGCGCCTTTGTTGTTATGCAACGGTTGGAGCAGGCGTCACGTAACGTTATACTGCTTCTCTTTCTTATTAAGACAACTGTCGATGCCTATATGCCTGTTTTCGCACTGATCGCCCTTGTTGCCTACTCTGTCAGCCTCGCGCTGATCGTTCCCGGACTGCTGCAAAAAAACAGCGGCTGGCGGCGCATGGCTATTCTTTCTGCGGTCATCGCACTGATTAGCCACGCCTTTGCGCTTGAATCACGCATCATCCCCGGCGACGGCAGCGTGCAAAACCTGAGCGTCCTCAACGTCGGCTCGCTGGTCAGCCTGATGATCTGTACGGTAATGACCATCGTCGCGTCTAAAAATCGCGGCTGGCTGCTGCTGCCGATTGTCTACACCTTCGCGCTGATCAATCTGGCCCTCGCCACCTTTATGCCTAATGAGTTCATTACGCATCTGGAGGCGACGCCGGGGATGCTGGTGCACATCGGCCTGTCGCTCTTTGCCTACGCGACGCTGATTATCGCCGCGCTTTACGCCATGCAGCTCGCCTGGATTGACTACCAGCTGAAAAACAAAAAGCTGGCCTTTAACCACGAAATGCCGCCGCTGATGGTCATTGAGCGTAAGATGTTCCACATCACCCAGGTGGGGGTGGTGCTGCTGACGCTCACGCTCTGCACGGGCCTGTTTTACATGAAGAACCTGTTCAGCGTGGAGAATATCGATAAAGCAGTGCTCTCCATCATCGCGTGGTTTGTCTATATTGTCCTGTTATGGGGCCATTATCATGAAGGCTGGCGCGGTCGTCGCGTGGTCTGGTTCAACGTCGCGGGTGCGGGCATTCTCACCCTTGCCTATTTTGGCAGCCGCTTCATACAGCAATTTGCTGGCTAAGAAACAAAGGAGTTCCCCCTGGAACACATCTCTACCACCACGCTGATCGTTACGCTGATCGTCATGGTGGTCATCTCCGCCTATTTCTCCGGCTCGGAAACCGGCATGATGACCTTAAACCGCTACCGGTTACGGCATCGTGCCAAACAGGGTAACCGCGCCGCCCGTCGCGTTGAAAAACTGCTCCGCAAGCCGGATCGCCTGATTAGCCTGGTGCTCATCGGCAACAACCTCGTCAACATTCTGGCCTCTGCCCTCGGCACCATCGTCGGGATGCGCCTGTACGGTAACGCCGGGGTGGCGATTGCCACCGGCGTGCTGACGTTCGTGGTGCTGGTTTTTGCCGAAGTGCTGCCGAAAACCATCGCCGCACTTTATCCGGAGAAGGTCGCCTACCCAAGCAGCTTCCTGCTGGCACCGCTGCAGATCCTGATGATGCCGCTGGTCTGGCTGCTGAACATGGTGACGCGCGTCCTGATGCGGATGGTGGGAATCAAAGCCGACGTCACTATCAGCAGCGCACTCAGCAAAGAGGAGCTGCGCACCATCGTGAACGAATCCCGCTCGCAGATCTCCCGGCGCAATCAGGACATGCTCCTGTCGGTGCTGGATCTGGAAAAGGTGAGCGTGAACGACATCATGGTGCCGCGTAACGAAATCGTCGGTATCGACATTAATGACGACTGGAAAGCCATCGTTCGCCAGCTGACGCACTCTCCGCACGGGCGCATTGTGCTGTACCGCGACTCGCTGGATGACGCTATCAGCATGCTCCGCGTGCGCGAAGCCTACCGTCTGATGACCGAGAAAAAAGAGTTCACCAAAGAGGTGATGCTGCGCGCCGCCGACGAAATTTACTACGTGCCGGAAGGAACGCCGCTCAGCACGCAGCTGGTGAAATTCCAGCGCAACAAGAAGAAGGTCGGCCTGGTGGTCAACGAGTACGGCGATATCCAGGGGCTGGTGACGGTCGAAGATATTCTGGAAGAGATTGTCGGGGACTTTACCACCTCAATGTCTCCTTCCCTCGCGGAAGAGGTCACCCCGCAAAACGACGGCTCGGTGCTGATTGACGGAAGCGCAAACATTCGTGAGCTCAACAAAGCCTTTAACTGGCATTTGCCGGAAGATGAGGCTCGCACCATTAACGGGATGATTCTTGAAGCGCTGGAAGAGATCCCGGCGGCGGGCACGCGGGTGCGCATTGAGCAGTACGATATTGATATCCTGGACGTGCAGGACAATATGATCAAGCAGGTGAAAGTCCTGCCCGTTAAACCCCTGCGCGAAAGTATCGCGGAGTAAGGTTGTAGGCCGGGTAAGGCGAACGCCGCTACCCGGCACTACGGATAGCGAATTACGCTTTCGCTTTCGCCACGGTCACCATCGCCGCGCGAATGGTACGGCCGTTCAGGGTGTAACCTTTCTGCATTACGCCCAGCACTTTACCGGCTTCAATCTCTTCTGATTCAACCATCGCAATCGCCTGGTGAACGTTTGGATCCAGCGGAACGTCGGTATCGGCAATCACTTCCACGCCAAACTTACGCACCACGTCGAGCATGGATTTCAGCGTCAGTTCGATACCTTCGATCATCGCGGCGTTGTCCGGATTCGCTTTGTCAGCCACTTCCAGCGCACGATCGAGGCTATCGATCACCGGCAGCAGTTCGTTGACGAATTTCTCCAGCGCAAATTTATGCGCCTTCTCAACGTCCTGCTCGGTACGGCGACGCAGGTTTTCCATTTCCGCCTTGATGCGCAGAACACTGTCGCGTTCGCGATTCTGTGCTTCTACCAGCTGGGCTTCCAGATTCGCAATTTTTTCATCGCGCGGGTCCACCTGCTCAGCAGATGCGTCTGGCTCTACAGCCTCAACTTCATCGTGCTGTTCCGTGATAATTTCTTCAGGGGCTTGCCCCTCAGGCGTTTTCTGTTCTTTACTACTCATGAATTTCTCCGCGTTTTTCTGCATTCATCTCGCTAACTTCGCTTATTATGGGGATCAGTTTCCGGGATTCAAGGGAACAAGACAGATTGTCATCATTCATCAGGCACAAGGACCTCCAGAAAATGAATAATCATTTCAGGTGTATTGGGATCGTCGGGCATCCGCGTCACCCTACCGCACTAACGACACATGAAATGTTGTATCGCTGGTTGTGTAGCAAAGGCTATGAAGTGATGGTCGAGCAGCAGATTGCCCAGGAGCTGCAGCTGAAGAGCGTCAAAACCGGCACGCTGGCGGAAATTGGTCAACAGGCCGATCTCGCCGTGGTGGTGGGCGGCGACGGCAACATGCTCGGCGCGGCCCGCACGCTGGCGCGTTATGACATCAAGGTCATCGGCATCAACCGTGGCAATCTCGGTTTTTTAACCGACCTCGACCCGGACAATGCGCAGCAGCAGCTGGCCGACGTGCTGGAAGGCCACTATATCAGTGAAAAACGCTTTTTACTGGAAGCGCAGGTCTGCCAGCAGGACTGTCAGAAACGCATCAGCACCGCGATTAACGAGGTGGTCCTTCACCCCGGTAAAGTGGCGCACATGATTGAGTTCGAAGTCTATATCGACGAAATCTTTGCCTTCTCCCAGCGTTCTGACGGGCTGATTATCTCCACCCCGACCGGCTCAACCGCCTACTCGCTGTCTGCCGGCGGCCCGATCCTGACCCCCTCTCTGGACGCCATAACCCTGGTGCCGATGTTCCCGCACACGCTCTCCGCCCGCCCGCTGGTCATCAACGGCGACAGCACGATCCGTCTGCGCTTCTCGCACCGCCGTAACGACCTGGAGATCAGCTGCGACAGCCAGATAGCGCTGCCGATCCAGGAAGGTGAAGATGTGCTTATTCGCCGGTGTGATTACCACCTGAATTTGATTCACCCGAAAGATTACAGCTATTTCAATACATTAAGTTCGAAGCTTGGCTGGTCAAAAAAATTGTTCTGATTTAGCATCCAGTACTTTACTGTATAAAAAACCAGTTTATACTGTATGAAAACACAGTTATGGTTTTTCATACAGGAAAACAATTATGCTGGCACAACTGACCATCAGCAACTTTGCCATTGTTCGTGAGCTTGAGATCGATTTCCACAGCGGCATGACGGCGATCACCGGGGAAACCGGTGCGGGTAAATCCATTGCCATTGATGCCCTCGGCTTGTGCCTTGGCGGCCGCGCCGAGGGCGACATGGTGCGCATGGGCGCAAACCGTGCCGACCTGTGCGCCCGCTTCTCCCTGAAAGACACCCCTGCTGCTCAGCGCTGGCTGGAGCAGAACCAGCTTGAAGATGGACGTGAGTGTTTACTTCGCCGTGTGATCAGCAGCGATGGTCGCTCACGCGGCTTTATCAACGGTACGGCGGTCCCGCTCTCCCAGCTCCGTGAACTCGGTCAGCTGCTTATTCAGATCCACGGTCAGCACGCGCATCAGCAACTCGTTAAACCCGAACAGCAGAAAGCGCTGCTGGATGGCTATGCGGGTGAGTACGCGCTTACTCAGCTTATGGCGGAGCACTATCGCCAGTGGCATCAGAGCTGCCGCGAGCTCGCTCAGCACCAGCAGCAAAGCCAGGAGCGCGCCGCCCGTGCGGAGCTGCTGGAATACCAGCTCAAAGAGCTGAACGAATTTAACCCGCAGGCGGGTGAGTTTGAGCAAATCGACGAAGAGTACAAGCGCCTGGCGAACAGCGGGCATCTGCTCTCAACCAGTCAGAATGCGCTCAACCTGCTGGCGGATGGCGAAGACGTGAACCTGCAGAGCCAGCTGTATAACGTCCGTCAGCTGCTTACCGAACTGGTCGGCATGGACAGCAAACTGTCTGGCGTCCTGGACATGCTGGAAGAGGCGGCCATTCAGATCTCTGAAGCCGGTGACGAACTGCGCCACTACTGTGAGCGTCTGGATCTGGACCCGAACCGTCTGTTTGAACTGGAACAGCGTATCTCCCGTCAGATCTCGCTGGCGCGCAAGCACCACGTCACGCCGGAAGAGCTGCCGGGCTACTATCAGTCTCTGCTGGACGAGCAGCAGCAGCTTGACGATCAGGCTGACTCGCTGGAAACCCTCTCTCTGGCGGTGAGCCTGCACCATGAACAGGCGCTGGCGACAGCGCAAAAGCTGCATGAAATTCGTCAGCACTATGCTCAGGAGTTAAGCCAGCACATTACCGACAGCATGCACACGCTGGCGATGCCGCATGGCGTCTTCACCATTGACGTTCGCTTTGAAGAGAATCACCTGACGGCGGAAGGTGCGGATCGCATCGAATTCCGCGTCACCACCAACCCGGGGCAGCCGCTGCAGGCGATTTCCAAAGTGGCCTCCGGCGGTGAACTGTCACGTATTGCACTGGCGATTCAGGTGATCACCGCGCGTAAAATGGACACCCCGGCGCTGATTTTCGATGAAGTGGATGTCGGCATCAGCGGCCCGACGGCGGCGGTGGTGGGTAAACTGCTGCGCCAGCTCGGCGAATCCACGCAGGTGATGTGTGTCACCCACCTGCCGCAGGTCGCGGGCTGTGGCCATCATCACTTTATCGTCAGCAAAGAAACCGACGGTGAAATGACCGAAACGCACATGAAGTCGCTGGATAAACGTGCGCGTCTGCAGGAGCTGGCACGCCTGCTCGGCGGCAGCGAAGTCACGCGTAACACGCTCGCGAACGCGAAAGAACTGCTGGCGGCATAAACTTTTTCGGGATCTCAGGGTCATACAGAACAACAAAAACGCCGCCAGACCGGTTTCAAAGTGGGGCAAGGTCTATTATCATCGGCATATTACATATGAGCCGCGTTCTGCTCGGGCCCGAAAAGGAATCAAATCACTATGCGTTGTAAAATGCTGACCGCTGCCACAGCGGTTCTTCTGATGTTGACCGCAGGCTGTTCCACTCTGGAGAAAGTGGTTTACCGTCCTGACATCAACCAGGGGAACTACCTTACCCCTAACGATGTGTCCAAAATCCGCGTGGGGATGACACAACAGCAGGTCGCTTATGCACTGGGAACCCCGATGATGTCCGATCCGTTCGGCACTAACACCTGGTTCTATGTATTCCGTCAGAAGCCGGGCCATGAAGATGCGACCCAGCAGACCCTGACGCTGACCTTCAGCAGCGCCGGTGTGTTGACCAACATCGACAACAAGCCTGCCCTGACCAAATAATCCGGTGTCAGAAAAGCAAAAAGGTGCTCATTGAGCACCTTTTTTGTTTTGTGTTGATCCCCTCGCCCCTTTGGGGAGAGGGTCAGGGTGAGGGGAAGAAAGCGCTACTTACTGGCCTTCTCCGCGCGCTGACGACGCAGCTCTTTCGGGTCGGCAATCAGCGGACGATAAATCTCCACTCGGTCGCCCTCTTTCAGCACATCGCCGAGCTTCACCGGACGGCTGTAAATCCCGACCTTGTTCTTCGCCAGGTCGATATCGCTGCGAAGCTCGAGGATGCCGGAAGCACGGATGGCCGCCTCAACGGTCGCCCCCTCTTCCAGCGTCACGCGCTGCAGATACTGCTTCTCCGGCAGCGCGTACACCACTTCTACAGCAATCTTATGCGACACTGTAAACCTCTTTGGCGCGGGTGGTGAACGCCTGAACCATATTCGATGCCAGCTCTTTAAAGATGCGGCCAAACGCCAGCTCAATCAGCTTATTGGTGAACTCGAAGTCCAGATGGAACTCAATGCGGCAGGCGTCAGCGCTCAGCGGCGTAAACTTCCAGCCCCCCATCAGGGTCTTAAAGGGACCATCCACCAGATGCATCAAAATACTCTGATTGCTCGTCAGCGTATTACGGGTGGTGAACGTCTTGCTGATCCCCGCTTTAGAGACATCCACCGCCGCGGTCATCTGCGTCGGGCCGGACTCCAAAACGCGGCTCCCGGTGCATCCCGGAATAAACTCTGGATAAGACTGAACATCGTTCACTAACTGATACATTTGTTCCGCGCTGTAAGGCACAAGCGCAGTACGGCTAATCTGAGGCATAGCATTTCCCATGGTCACACAACGGACAAATAATAACATTTATCACCTGTTAAAAAAACGCTAAGCCTCATCTCGTGCTAAGATAGCGCGTTAGACCTCACAGGACGCAATGAGGTGACTTTTTGAAATCAGATTACCGACGGCTTTACGACACTTATGACGAAGAAAAAAGCACATAAACCAGGCTCGGCGACCATTGCGCTCAACAAGCGTGCTCGCCACGAGTATTTCATTGAAGAAGAATTCGAAGCTGGCCTTGCGTTGCAGGGCTGGGAAGTAAAATCGCTGCGCGCCGGGAAAGCCAACATCGGCGATAGCTACGTGATCCTGAAAGATGGCGAAGCCTTCCTGTTCGGCGCAAACTTTACGCCGCTGACCGTCGCCTCTTCACACTACGTGTGTGACCCAACGCGCACGCGTAAACTGCTGCTAAACAAGCGTGAACTGGAATCCCTCTACGGACGCATCAACCGTGAAGGTTTCACCGTGGTCGCCCTGTCGCTGTACTGGAAAAACGCCTGGTGCAAAGTAAAAGTTGGCGTCGCGAAGGGTAAAAAACAGCACGACAAACGTACTGACCTGAAAGAACGCGAGTGGCAACTGGACAAAGCGCGCATTATGAAAAACGCAGGACGTTGATTCTGCACACTTATTGTACTATTCAATAAGTTAGCGTTCCGGGCTGGTATCCAGGAAGTGAAATCTGGTATACTCAGTTCAACACTATTGGGGCTGATTCTGGATTCGACGGGATTTGCGAAACCCAAGGTGCATGCCGAGGGGCGGTTTGCCTCGTTAAAAGCCGCAAAAAAATAGTCGCAAACGACGAAAACTACGCTTTAGCAGCTTAATAACCTGCTCTGAGCCCTCTCTCCCTAGCTTCCGCTCTTAAGACGGGGATCAAAGAGAGGTCAAACCCAAAAGAGATCGCGTGGAAGCCCTGCCTGGGGTTGAAGCGTTAAAACTAATCAGGCTAGTTCGTTAGTGGCGTGTCTGTCCGCAGCTGGCGTGCGAATGTAAAGACAAACTAAGCATGTAGTACCGAGGATGTAGAAATTTCGGACGCGGGTTCAACTCCCGCCAGCTCCACCAAAATTCTCCATCGGCGATCACCAGAGTCGACTGATGAAGTCCTGAAAGCCCGCACGGCGCAAGCCCTGCGGGCTTTTTTGTACCCTCAACATGTCCCGCGAAGTCCGTAAATTTTCCCGGCGACACAGCAACTTCACGCCATTAAACATTGTTTTTCTCATGCTCAATAAGCCATTCTTTGCGTGAAATCCCCCCTCCATAACCTGTCATCGCCCCATCTTTTCCAATTATCCTGTGACAGGGGATCACAATCGCAATCCGGTTGGCACCGTTAGCGGCAGCGACGGCGCGCACAGCATTTGGCTTATTAAGCCGTAGTGAAATGGCCTGGTAGTGTGAGGTCTGTCCATAGGGAACAGCACGCAACGCATGCCAGACGGATTGTTGAAAATCACTGCCCGGAGCATCTAAAGCCAGATCAAACTGTCGGCGCGTTCCGGCAAAATACTCGCCGATCTCTTTTACTGTCTGCCGGGTATGGCTGTTTTCGCCGGTGACGATTCTGGCGTTAAATAAACGCTGGATATCGCGAAATTCAGTTTCTAACATCCGGCGATCGGTAAACTCCAGCAGACAGACTCCCCGCTCTGTCGCGCAGACAAACATCGGTCCAAGCGTCGTGGTAAACCGGTGAATGACTATCACCTGGGTTGCCTGAGTCGGCGCTGCGCCAGTAAGACGCTTGTAGGTATAACCAAAGCCGCTCAGCGATTCATAGCCATTGTCCAGCGCAACGTCAGTCGCCGCTCGTCCGCTTTTCAGCTCCTGCAAGGCAACGTTCACCCGCTGCATTCGCTGGAAAGCCTGAAAAGTGATGCCGTGATGTTGCAGGAACCAGCGCCTTACCCGCTCCGGGCTGATGCCATGCTGACGAAGCTCCGCGTCTGCTACACGGGATTTGATATCGCGCCTGACAAGCGCGAGCGCCTGCTCAACGAATAATGGCGCGCTGTGCGCATTTTCCGCAGGTCTGCAGACCTTACAGGGACGAAAGCCGTCCGCCAGGGCAGATTTGGCATCTTTATAAAATTCGACATTTTCGCGCTTGGGCTTTCGCGCCCGGCATACCGAAATGCAGAATACGCCAGTGGTTTTGACGCCAACAAAAAACACGCCAGTGTAGTCTGAAGCACGTTCAAGTAATGCCTGATACCAGATATCACACAGATTTTTATCGGTTATTTTCATCGCCAAAAAGTCCTTCAAACGTCTGACGAGATCGGATCGCATGCATGACATCAGTCAGCGTTGACTGCATCGCTGAATGAACAAAATTGCCCATTGAAATGCGGCTTACCCCTGCCCGTTTCAGCCTGTCGAATGACGGAAGATCGGGCATACACATGACATTCAAAGGCAATCCCGTTGCCTCTGCAATGAGGCTGATGTCTTTCTCTGACGTCAGGCAGGGAACAAAAAGGCCGTCAGCACCTGCAGCTTTGTAGCGTTGACCCCGTAATATCGTCTCCTGCAACGCGTCTTCATGCCCGAGCAGGTACGTGTCAGTCCGGATGTTCAGAAACAGGCTGTAATTTTCGCTTCTCAGCGTATCGCATACTGTTCTCAGGTTACGGGAAAAATCAGAGGCATCGTCAAGCTGACGAACCCCGTTTATGACTCGGCTGTCTTCGAGGTTAACGCCTGCGACGCCTGTCTGAGCAAGGCGCCTCAGATTGTCTGCTATCTCTTCGGCTGAATCACCATACCCTGCTTCCATGTCAACGCTCAATGGCAGGTTGCTGGCAGCCCGGATCCGGGTGACCATATAGAATAACTCATCAAACGGCACTCCCTGCCCGTCGTCATATCCCAGTGTGAACGCTATAGCTGCACTGGACGTTCCCAGAACCTGGTAGCCTGCTTTTTGCGCTGCGACAGCACTGGCGGCATCCCAGACGTTGGCGATAAGAAGAGGCTCATGCTGATAGTGGCGTTCTGCAAAGTTCATATTCATATCCTCTCGATAGATTGAAAATGAATCTAAGCACTCAGGAAGAACCTCACAACCGAAATTCGGACGACCATTTTTTAGCAAACGTCGTCTGAACATGGGGGGCGGAACAGACCAAAACCTTTCAGGCCCGGGCTCCGGCTTTCAGCATGGCTAAGCAGACGAGGCTCTCCGACATGTTCCCCGGTGAAAGCATGGAGCAGGTGACCCAGTGTTCCGGCGAACACAATACGCTGAGCCATGATTTCGTCATAATAGAGAGGGTCTACCACAACGACAAAATCGAGATCGGAGTATTTATCGAACCCGCCATGAACAAGCGAGCCGCCAGCGAGAAGGGAGTGAATCCGCGAATCAGCCTGAAATTTAAGCTTGAGTTACTCTGCAAAACTTCTGTGTAAATCGGGTAACGTACTAAGCATACTTTTTCCTATTCACAAAAAAGACAAAGCATTACAGAGTATCGCGCTGTTTATAGGCAGGCCAGATATTTTTTGCAGGAACAATAATGTCCTGAGAGGGTTCTCCCGATGCGTTATATTGCCCTGTAAACTCGGAGAAATTTCTTACCATCGTCGATTACTCGGATATCTGACTAACATAGTCGTACCAGTAAAGGTAACAAAGCAGTCCTTATGAGATTATGACACGGCCCTCTGCGTAGCCCTTGCTCTGCAAGAACATATGCAAACGAGTAAACATTGTTATATGCTTTTGGCCGGTGCTGGCATAACGCGTTCATGAGGATATATATGGACATTTCACTGCTTACAGGACAACAGACAAACGCATGGTCAGCGACCATGATTAATCTGGAAGCACGTAAACTCATTAATACCGCAAATAGGGTAGCTGCTGACCATCTCAAAGATGGGCTCACCAGAATTCAGTTTATGGAAGACATTAAGTCTTTTATCACTGAGCAATTTTCTCTTGCCCGCAGAGCGACATCCGACGAAGAAGGGATTTCCTATATAAAAAATCTCAGGGCAGAGAACGAAAATCTTCTTGAACAAGATCGCCTGCTCAGAACGAAAGCAGCGCAGCTTTATGCAAGGGTTGAGTTCATTAAGGAAAACAATAAAATTGTTGGCTATGTCATTTCCGCTGTACAGGTTGTTTTTGCTGGGTTACAAGCCGCAGGTGGATTACTCCTTGCGAGCTCGATGACGCCTATCGGTGTGTTGTTAGGTGCCACACTGGTGATTGATGCGGCTAATACCGTATCCAGAGAAGTGAATAATCAATTACTGAACAAACCTGATTCGCAGGGATTTGTTGCTGACACAGCAATGTCGGTTGCAGAGTTTATGGGATTTCGCGGTGAGACTGGTCTGGCTGCGTATAAAACGGTAAGCCTTGCTGCAAATGCGTACAGCGTATTCGGCTTACTTCGCAAACCGGGTTCCTGGCGTCTTTTTTATTTTATGCGCTCAGATTTTTACAGAAAAATGGACTCTATGAGTCGGCCAAAACTCACCATGAAAATCATCGGATATGGCATAAACGCAAAAATTGTTTTTGACTTGCTGTCTATTGATAATAATCCTGCTTAAAACGCCAGGCTTTATACGTTAATTTGAGGGGAGTCATCCAACAGAAGATACCAAAGATAAACACTACAGCAATGCCTGATGAGATGATATTTTCTCGGGAAGCAAAGCATACCGCCAGGATGAACAGAACCGTAAGTACGACGGAAAGAATGATTGTCCCTTTAAACCGATTTGAAAGCGCAGGAAGCAAAATATCCAGCGTCGAATGCTGAGTATCCACATAACGTTTAAGCTTTTGCAGCTCTTCTTTTGTGAAACCCGACCTAAGCAACGCTTCTTCTGTTATCGCCATGACATTCCTCTCCTTCTAATCAGAGCAAGTATACCGTGATCTTTGCAAAAAAAAACCGACCTACGGGCCAGTAGTTGTATTGTTAACCCCATGACATTGACAAATATCAACACCCTCTTCCTCCCTCCTGTGCAAAATTACCCACACCACCCCGCGCTACGGAATAGCCGCTTAACCCGGAAGGAACTCCACCATGTACAGACCCATAACCGTCATCATATTCATTCTCCTGACGCTCGCCGCCCTCGCGGAAATAGGCGTTTTATCCTTTGGATAATCCTCAGGCGAAATATCTCTCATCTGGGCATGTTGATCTTATTACAGTTTTTTCCTAAAGCCATCCCGTTTCGCCTGTGCCATGCTGAATCACGCTCATAACCGATAACGTTAAATGAGGATATTATGAAAAAAACAATTATCGCATTATCTGCCGTTCTGCTGGCTTCCCCAGTATTTGCTGCGACCACACATGCAACTGACGATACCGTCGCGGCGGCGAACGCAAACGCCAATGAGGCGAAGCAAAAACTGCACGAAGAGCAGAACAAAGGTGAAGAGCTGAAGCTGAAACAGAAGCATGCTGCGGAAGGCAAGAGCGAGAGCCTGGGCAGCAAGGTCAGCGAAGATTCCCAGAAAGCCTGGCATAAAACCAAAGAAGGCACCGAGAAAGGGTGGGATGCCACCAAAGAAGGCGCTGAGAAAGGCTGGAACAAAACCAAAGAAGGTGCCAGCGAGCTGGAAAAGAAAGTCACTGAGTAATTAGTTATACTCACGAAAAGGTCGCGCTTGCGGCCTTTTTTATTTCTTCGAATATAATTAGCACCTCAGGCGTTTACGCAGTGCGCACTTATCGGAGAAACCACTATGTACCGCCTTTTGGCCTTTCTGACCGTTCTGCTGTTGTGCCCTTCCCTGCATGCTGCCCCGAAAAGCTACCTTATCGATACCGATAACACCGCCATTCGGCTCTCGTGGCATGCCTTCGGCGGCATCCTCTCCTGGGCAACGTTCAGCGGCGTAACGGGTGCCGTGACGCTCAATCCGGATAACGACGTTGACGACCACATCCACGTCACCATTCCTGTGGCAACCCTGGTGGCCTCAAACAAGCTGCTCACCTGGCAATTAAAAAGCGACATGTTTTTTGATGCGGAGCACTATCCGACCATCGAGTTCATCAGCTCTCGCGTGGTCGCCCAGGGCGCCGGACGGTTCAGGGTGTTCGGCACGCTGACCGTACGAAACATTGCCCGGCCGGTGATCCTGGAGGCCGTGGTGAAAGACCCGCATGCGCAGGCCCCCACGCTGGACGCCACCACGGCGATCTCGCGCGCGTCCTATGGGATGGATAAGTTTGCCCTGGTCGTGGACGATCGTATTGCCATCGCCATTGCGATTCAGACGAACCAGGTGCCTTCACCCTGAGATCAGGCGCTGTAGCTGCTCCGCGTGTTCCCGCAGATAGGACGGTGGGTTGCGGCCAATCAGGACAAACTGGTAGCCTGCCTCCAGCCACCACGCCAGGTTCATGCTGTGCCGCTGCTCCTGTTGGAGCGAGGCCGTCGCCTTCTCATCAACAGGCGAAATACAGAGGGCCATCGGGCCGTAGTCGGCGCTGATCCAGGCAATCTGCGCGATAGACGTCGTTTCATAGCGCAGCATGCGCACCATTTTAAGCTCTGCCCCCTGCAGGGTAAGCTGCGACAGGTTTAGCCTCATGCCGATGTCCTGCGCGGCCCGTTCCAGCCCGCGCTGCAGAACCGGCGTTGCGCTGTCCATATCCAGCAGCGTCTCGACGCTGTACAGGGACATATATTGCGCTTCGAGGTCGCGGATATGGGCATTCTCATCCTCTGGTGCAACAGCAGACCGCAGCAGGTAGCCCAGCCCGGAGCCGACCAGCAAGAAACTGACCGAGGCGGCGATCAGCGCCCGTCGGCTGACGCCAGTCAGCGTGGCGGACTGCGGGTCGGGAAGTGCCGCAAGACGCGCCTGCATCGTCTCAAGAGGCGCGTCATCCAGCAGGGAGGCAAACGCCCCGGCGTAATCCTGGCTGCTTTTCATCAGTTCATCGGTTCGTCCGGCGAGGCGTTCGTCACGCTTTAACTGTTCTTCAAACTGCTGCGCGTCGGCGCGACACATCTCGCCATCTATCCAGGCCACGATGGCGTCGTCGTTATAGGGCGGTGTAAAACGGTGCGCGTTCAAGAGCGTTTCTCCTTTACCGGAGGGAGTGCGTCAGCGGATCTGGCAAGCCGAGCCCTCGCCGTCGCCAGCCGGCTCATCACGGTACCGATCGGCACCGCCAGGGTCTCCGCCGCCTCCTGGTAGGTAAAGCCTTCGACATAAACCAAAAATACCGCGTTGCGCTGGGCTTCAGGCAGCGCGTTAACGCGCTGCATTACCTGAAGGTAATGCAGGCGCGTCTCATTCTGTTCGTGGGTGTCCGGCGCCAGCAGCTCGTCGCTGGGAACAAATCCCTGCCCCTGTCGAACGTGTCGTGCCCGAAGCTCAGAGATCCAGATGGAGTGCAGGATCGCGAACAGCCACCAGTCGATGCGCGTGCCCGGCGTATACTGGCTGCTTCTTTCAAGCGCACGCACGCAGGTGGACTGAACCAGCTCTTCGGCGATATCCCTGTTTCGCGACAGCACCAGCCCATAGCGCCAGAGACGCGGCAGGAGTGCGGCGAGCTGTTGACGAACCTCACGGGTTGCGATGGGTTTTCCCTCCACGAGAAGATCAGGATTCCGGGTGTCCATTGATGGCGGCCTGCAGGTCACGGTACTCCTCGCAGGACTGGCCACAGATACCGGCAATCACTTTCAGCTGTTCTTTCGCGAGGTCCGGGCGTCCTTTCACCATCCATGCTTCACCGAGATACTCCCGGGCTTTGGCATAATCCGGCGCGATAGCCAGCGCGCGCTGGTAGTAACCAATCCCTTCGTCCGTGCGGCCCAATTTGCGCGTGGCGAACCCGCGATAGTTCCACGCTTCAGCCGTATTGCCATTTTTCAGCGAATCAAGCAGATTCAGCGCCGCCTGGTACTCCCCTTTCTTCGCGAGATGGTACGCGTAGTTGGTTTTGTCCTGGTCGCTGAGGCTGCTGCTCTTGTCCGGCACGCATTTCTGCGTGGCGCTGTCATACACCTGTCCGGAAGGACAATCAGGCGTTTTGCTCTCGGTACTATTATTGCCCATGGCCAGCGCCAGTGGAGACAGCAGGGAAAAAATCAGCACCGGGATCAAACGAAACGAGGTCGTGTTCATACAAAACTCCAGGGTAAGTGGGGAGTGACGTCAGTAAACGTCCGGCTGACGATTTTTATTCATTCTTCGGTGAATTTTTTTACTGTCCTGAAGTCCTGCCCGCGCCTCAGTCCCAAAGAAAATAAATCAGCTTATTTTCTCTTTGCTTGCCCGTTATTATTGCTTACGCGTGATAGCAGAGTTTTAACCCTGTACAAGAATATATTTCATTACCTCGATGACATAATATATCTTACATCAAAAACGTTATCCTAACTTAAACACACGTTAAGTCCGCTTAAACAATAACGCTTAACATGTTATTTAAAATGATCCCTACCAATTATCATACCGGGTCGTAAACCTTAAATAACAGCGCCATCACAATAAATAAAAAACATGCAAAAACAAAAAGATAGAAAAATGTAATTATAAAATACATCAATAGATTAATGCCCCCTTCATTGTTTGCGCCTTTATTTACGAAAGCTTAATTTGCACAACACGCATTTTCTGTCTATATCATTTTTATATTCCAGAAACCAATTCCTCTATTAATTACAGGGTTTTATAAAATACAAAACACCCATTAAAACGTTTTTTCATAAGTCATTAGATTCGCTCTGATGTTGCCACTCTGACGCATGGCGGGCATCGTGCGCGCTGAATTTTACGGTGAGAGCTGCTTTATAACAGCAACTGCGCCGGGGCGCCCTTTACCTTCAGCAGAGATGGCTCGTCTTGCTCGCCGTTCATGACACTTCTGCTGGAGTAATAACAAAATGAGCCAAATCTCTGTTATTTCAAAACTTACTGGCGTAGAAACGACCCTGGAAGGTACACAGGTTACGCTGAACCATTCCTCTGTCGTTGAGCTTCACGTCGAGCGAGCGAGCGTCTCCCACTTCGCGCGAAGCGGTAACGACCTGCTGGTGACACTGCAATCCGGCGAAGTGATCACCCTTAAAAATTTCTACGTCGCGGATGCGCAGGGCGTGAGCCAACTGGTTCTGCAGGACAGCAACGGCGCGTTATGGTGGATTGAAGATCCGGCTGGTGCCGCCACGTACGAATCTATCGCGTCCACGGATGTGCTGCTTGCAGCGTCAGGAAGTGATGCCGGTGGCGCCGCCATCTGGCCGTGGGCTCTGGGCGGTATTGCGGCTGCGGGCGGCATCGCGGCCGCGGCAAGTACTGGCGGAGGAGGTGGTGGTGGCGATGACGGTAATAACAACAGCACCAACCCCAACACCCCTGTCGACCCCGCCGATCCGGATACGACACCGCCGAATGCGCCATCCAGCCTTCGTTTCTCGTCAGACGGTAAAACCGTCACCGGTTCCGCGGAACCCGGCAGCACCATCACGCTGAAAGACGCGAACGGCAACGTCATTGGTACAGGAAAAACGGGCAGCGACGGCAACTTTAGCGTCTCCCTCGGAACACCGTTGACCAACGGCGAGCAGGTAACTGCCACCGCAACGGATAGCGCCGGGAATACCAGCCAGGGTTCAAGCGTCACCGCACCGGATCTCACCGCACCCGATGCACCAACGATTGGCAGCGTAATCGACGATATCGCCCCTCAGACGGGGACGGTGACCAACGGCGGCAGCACCAACGATCAGCGGCCGCAGCTCTCCGGCACCGCCGAAGCGGGCTCCACCGTGACGATTTATGACGGCGGAATAGCCATTGGCACCGCGGTCGTCGCCAGCAATGGCACATGGACATTCACCCCGTCCGTCGACCTGAATGAAAGCACTCACCAGATTACCGTACGGGCAACCGACGCCGCCGGCAACACCGGACCAGCCTCACCGGTATTCACCCTCACCGTCGATCTCACCCCTCCGACAGCGCCCACCGCGATTGTGCTGCTCGACGATACGGGCATTATCCGAGGAACAATCACGTCGGGCGTGCCTACCGATGCCTCGCAGCCGATTCTGGCGGGAACGGGCGAGCCCGGTGGAACCATCACTATTTACGATAACGGCGTGGCGATTGGCACAACGACGGTGCTACCTAACGGTACCTGGAGCGTTACCCCAGGGGGCCCGCTTCCGGACGGTACGCATTCGATCACCGTCACTGAAACCGATGCCGCCGGAAACCAGAGTACCGCCTCTGAACCCATCACCTTTACCGTGGACACCACGCCGCCGTCTGCCCCAGGAAACCTCGTGGTGTCAAATGATGGCGGTACCATCAGCGGTATCGGAGAAGCAGGCAGCACGGTGACCATCCGTGAAGGCGATTTAACCCTTGGCACAGTGGTTGTTGATAGCCAGGGGAACTTCAGCCTGACGCTGAGCCCGCCGAGGATCAACGGCGAAATCCTGACCGCTGACGCCACCGACACGGCGGGCAACACCAGTCCAACCACCTCCGCGGCGGCACCGGACATTACCCCGCCGCAGACCCCGGTCATCCTGTCGGTGATTGATGACGTGCAGGCCACCACCGGCCCCGTGGCCCAGAATGGGCTGACCAACGACCGGGCACCGACCCTGAACGGCACGGGCGAGGCAGGCTCGACCATCACGATTTATAACGGCAGCGATGCCCTCGGTACGGTGGTTGTTCCCTCCTCCGGCCAGTGGAGCTTTACGCCGCCCACACCGCTGACCGACGGCACCTGGGTGCTGACCGCGAAGGCGACGGATCCCGCCGGTAACCCGAGCGGGATATCAAATGCGTGGACAATTAACGTTGACGGGACGGCGCCAACCGCCCCGGTGATTTTACAGGTTGCAAACGATATCCCAGGGCAGACCGGCGCGATCGACTTGAACGGGACCACCAACGACGCCACCCCGACGCTCAGCGGTACCGCCGAAGCAAACGCGACGATCAGCCTGCGCGTGGACGGTGTTGAAATTGGTACAACCGTTGCCAATGGCCTCGGCGTATGGAGCTTTACCCCTTCCTCCTCAATCGGTGAAGGCTCCCACGCCCTGACCGCCGTCGCAACCGATGCGGCAGGCAACCCCAGCCCCGTCTCCAACACCTGGACCCTGACGGTTGACAGCGTCGCGCCTGCGGCGCCGGTCATTACCCAGGTGCTGGATGATGTGCCGGAGCGCCTGGGCGCGCTCAACCCTAACGACAGCACCAACGACACCACGCCAACGCTCAACGGCACGGCTGAACCGGGTTCAACTGTCACTATTCGCCTGGATGGCGGCGATCTCACTACGATTCTGATCGACGGCAGCGGCACCTGGACCTATACCCTTACCACGCCGCTTGACGAAGGTCCTCATACCTTTAGCGTCGTCGCCACCGACGCGGCGGGTAACACCAGCCAGCCGTCAGACGACTTCACCCTGAACGTCGATATCACTGCGCCAGCGGCGGCCACCATCGCCACCGTGACCGACGATGTCGGCGGCGTACAGGGTTCGCTCAACAGCGGCGATACCACGGATGACACTCGCCCCCTGCTGCAGGGCACTGCCCCTGCAGACACGGTGATCACCGTCTATGACGGCACGACTCTGCTTGGCACCGCCATCCTCAACGGCAGCGGCAGCTGGAGCTTCACGCCCGTGACCCCGCTCACCGACGGTCCGCATTCCCTGACGGTGCACGCCACGGACGCCGCGGGCAATACCACCATCTCAACGCCATTTGAACTGACGGTGGATACCGTTGCGCCTGCCACGCCGGATATCCCGGCCATTACCGTCAATCCTGACGGCACAGCAACGCCGCTGAACCCGGGCGAAATCACCCGCGACACCACGCCGACCCTGAGCGGTACCGGCAATCCGGGTGATACCGTGACGATCTACAACAACGGCGTCAAAATCGGCGACGCTGTCGTGGACAATACCGGCAACTGGAGCTGGACGCCGCCATCCCCCCTGGCTGGCGGCACCTATGACATCACCCTGACCGTCACCAACGTGGACGGCACGGGCAACGAAAGCGCCCCGTCGCAGCCGGTCACCATCACCATTGATACCGAGGCGCCGGCTACGCCTGCAGCACCGGTCATTACTGACAGCGTCACCCAGATCACCGGTCCCGTTCCCAATGGCGGCACCACCAACGATCCGCGCCCGGTGCTGAGCGGCACCGGTACGCCGAACGACGTTATCAACATCACTGACACGGTCAACGGCGGCACGCCAACTATCGTTGGTACCGTCACGGTAGACAGCAACGGCAACTGGAGCTGGCGCCCTGACAGTAATATTGCGGAGGGCAGCCACGTCTATACCGCCACCGCCACCGATGAAGCGGGCAACGTCTCTGACGCTTCCCCGGCGATCGCGATCACAGTGGATACCGTGGCGCCGGCTACGCCAGCGATCAGCGCCGTGGGCGGTGAACCGAACGGGGGCTACATCACGGATACCACGCCGACAGTCGGCGGAACCGGCGTTAACGGTGAGACGGTGATCGTCTACAACAACGGCGTCGAGCTGGGCCGTGTCGCGGTGGTGAACGGAGAATGGAGCCTGACGCTTCCAGCGCAAACGGACGGCCCGCTGAACATTACCGTGGCGGGCGTGGACACAGCGGGCAACGTCAGCGCGCCGAGTTCGGTCTTTACCGTCACGCTCGATACCGTTGCGCCAGGGATCCCGCAGATCAGTGCCGTCTCAGACAGCCAGCTCACCAACGCTGTTCTCTACACTCGCGATGGTGTACCCACGCTCACCGGAACTGGCGAACCGGGATCCACGGTTATCGTCTCCGTAAACGGCACCCCCTCCGCAGTACCGGTAACGGTCCAGCCGAACGGCACCTGGACCTGGACCGCCGACAGCACGCTGACGGATGGAACATATACCTTCACCGTATCGGCCCGAGACCCGGCCGGTAACACCTCAGGCAGTTCTGCGGCGCTTAACGTTACGGTTGATACCGTCGACCCAGCTATTCCCCTCAACCTGAACCTGGCGCCAGAAGGCACGCCGCTGACCGGCACCGCAGAAGCGGGAAGCACCGTCACCGTGAAAAACGGTACCACCGTCATCGGTACTGGCGTTGCCGCCAGCGACGGCAGCTTCTCCATCGCGATCAGCCCGACCCCGCAGGATGGTGCGGCGCTGATCGTGAGCGCCACCGATGCCGCAGGACGTACCGGCCCAGAAGCCACCTACAATGTCATCGGTACGTTGCCGAATCTTCCTGACGTTCCGGTTATTACGGCGATCGTCGACGATACCGATCCGGTCACTGGCGATGTGAAAGGCAAAACCACCAACGACACCACCCCGACCCTCACCGGTACGGCTCAGGCGGGGAGCCAGATCGCCATCTACCTGGACGGTAGCGCGACGCCATTGACGACGGTCACCGCTGACGGCAGCGGCAACTGGAGCTATACGCCAGCCGCGCTTGGCGAAGGGCTGCACACCTTTGAGGTGACCGCCACCCTCAACGGTCAGACCAGCGGTCGCTCTCCGGCGGCCAGCGTCACCGTTGACCTTACCGCGCCGGGCACGCCGAGCATCGGCGCCGTGATTGACGACGTTGGGCCGGGCACCGGCCCGCTGACCAGCGGCCAGATCACCAATGACAACCAGCCGACCCTCACCGGCACTGGTGCTGTGGGTGATATCATCTCCATCTACAACAACGGCGTGTTGCTGGGGACCGCAGAGGTCGGTATCACCGGCACCTGGAGCTACACCACGCCTGTCCTGGCAGAGGGCAATCACGTCCTGACCATCCGCGAGACCGATCCGGCAGGGAACCAGAGCGGTCCTTCGGCGGGCTTCACCGTCGTGGTGGATTCCGTTTCCGCCACGCCGGTCATCACCAACGTCACGGATAATGTGGGCAATGCCGCCACCACGGTGGTCAGCGGTGGTCTCACCAACGACGCCACGCCAACCCTTTCGGGGACAGCGGACGCAAACAGCGTGGTGACCCTTTTCGACGGCGGCACGCAGATTGCCGTAGTGACAGCTGACAGTACCGGCGCATGGACGTTTACTCCTGATACCGCCCTCGGCGAAGGCTCGCACAGCTTCACCGTCCAGGCGACCGACCCGCAGGGCAACCTCAGCGCGGTCTCCGCACCCTGGAGCGTGGTGATTGACCTGACGGCACCGACGGTTCCAACGCTGGATACGGTAAATGACAACGTCCCAGGCGGCGTCCAGGGCAACCTCACCAGCGGGCAGGTGACCAACGACAACACCCCTACAATTAGCGGCACCGGACAGGCAGGCAGCACTGTTCACATCATGAACAACGGGACGCAGATTGGTACTGCAACCGTTGACGGAAGCGGGAACTGGTCCTTTACCCCGACCACGCCGCTGGGCGACGGCAGCTACGCCCTTCGCGTCTATGCAACGGATGCGGCAGGCAATGCCTCGGCTAACTCATCGGTCTTCGCCTTTACCGTGGATACCGCAGCCCCTGGCGTACCGGTAGTCACCAGCGTGGTTGACGATGTCGGTCCGGTCACCGGGACGCTCACGTCGGGCAACAGCACTAACGACGCGCGTCCGACCTTCAACGGCACGGGCGACGTCGGTGCCACAGTGCACGTGATTGTCGACGGGAGCGAAATAGGTACGGCGGTGGTGAATGCCCAGGGCAACTGGACCTTCACCCCGGGCACCGATCTGGGCGACGGGTCCCATACGATCACCTTCAACGCTACCGATGCGGCAGGCAACACCGGCACCACAACGGCACCGTTTAACCTGACGGTGGATACGGGTGTGCCGTCGGCACCGGTCATTTCGACCGCGGGTGACAACGTGGGCAGTATTCAAACCCCGCTCTCCTCCGGGCAGAGCACCGACGACACCACGCCGACACTGAACGGCACCGCCAGCGCCAACGCCACGGTCACCGTGTATGAAAACGGGCAGCCGGTCGGCACCGTGCTGGCGGACGGCAGCGGCAACTGGAGCTTTACGCCGTCAACGCCGCTGTCCAGCGGCAGCCACACCTGGACCGCCACGGTCACCGATGCAGCGGGCAACGTCAGCCCGGCGTCGCCAAACTTTACCCTGATTGTCGATACCACGGCACCGAACGCGCCGGTTATCAGCCAGGCAATCGACGACGTGGGCAGCCTCACCGGACCGCTCACGTCCGGGCAGACGACCGACGACACCGTACCGCGGCTTGTTGGAACCAGCGAACCGTTTGCTACCGTGAAGATCTATGAGGGAACCACCCTTGTCGGAACGGGCACCGCGGACAGCAGCGGGAGCTGGAGTATCTTGCTCACCACCACGCTGGCGAGTGGCCCGCACAGCTTCACCGCTCAGGCCACGGATGCGGCAGGCAACACCAGCGTGTCGTCGGCCAGCTTCAGCCTCACCGTAGATACCACGCCGCCTGCGCTGCCGGTGCTGACCAGTATTCTGGATGACGTGGGCAACGCGGCGACGCCGGTTGCCAACGGTGGGTTCACCAACGACGCGCAGCCGACCCTCAGCGGTACGGCAGAAGCGGGGTCGACGGTGAAAATCTTTGATAACGGGGTCCAGATCGGCAGCGTGACGGCGACCGGCGGCGCGTGGAGCTTTACGCCATCTCCGGCGCTGAGCAACGGCGCGCACACGTTGACCTTTACCGCCACCGATACGGTGGGCAACGCCAGCGCGCCCACCGCCGGGTATGTGATTAACGTCGATACCCTCCCGCCAGCCGCGCCGGTCATCAGTTCGGTCATTGATGATGTCGGCAGCGTCACCGGCCCCGTGACCGGTACCAACCCGACTAACGACACCCGTCCAACGCTGAGCGGAACCGCCGAAGCGAATGCCACGGTTCGGATCTACGACGGCATCACGCTGGTAGGCACGGTCACCGCCGATGGCAACGGCAACTGGACCCTGCCGCAAACCACCACGCTGACGCAGGGCACGCATAACTTCACCGCCACGGCCACCGATGCGGCAGGCAACACCAGCGCGGCATCAGGCGTGACGACGATTATCGTCGATACGACCGCCCCAACGGCGCCGACCGGGACCCTCAATGCCGACGGTAGCGTCCTGACCGGGAGCGCAGAGGCGGGCAGTACCGTCACAATCCGCCTTGCGGACGGTTCAACGGTGACCGCCATTGCCGGCAGCAACGGCACCTACAGCTACACCTTCATTAACAAACAGATCGAAGGCCAGACGCTGCAGATCACCGCTACCGACGCCGCGGGCAACACTTCCCTGCCGGGGTCTGCCCTTGCGCCGGTGGTGCCGCTCTCCGCCAGCAATAACGTTGAAGAGCTGAACCTCAGCACCACGGCAACCGTGACCAACAGCCATTACAGCGACTACGGCTTCCTGCTGGTCGGCGCCGTGGGCAACGTCCTGACGCTGCTGGGCAATGACACCGCGCAGGTGAACTTCACGGTGGGCAACGGCGGCAGCGCGGATATTGTGGTCAATGCCAACGCCACAGGGGCGGTGCTCTCTCTGCTCAATACCCTTGAGCTGGTGGTGCAGCACTACGTCAACGGTGTCTGGACTACCGTGGTGGATACCGGCCAGCCGCAGTTTGCCGATCTCCTGACCCTCGGCGCTACCGGCGTCTCGCTGAACCTGACCGGGCTGGCCGACGGCAACTACCGCGTACTCAGCTATAACACCAACCTGCTGGCGACCGGCTCCTACACCAGCCTCGACGTGGCGGTGAAAGAGACCGGTCCGGGTACGGTCACGGGCGATACCAGCCTCAACGGCAACGTGATCCTCGATACGGACCCGACCGCCGGCAGCGACAATGCCCCGGCAGGAACCACCATTTCCACGGTCACTAACGCGCAGGGCGTGACCACCAGCGTGAACGCCGACGGCACGGTGATCCAGGGCAAATACGGTACGCTGACCATCAACCGCGACGGCAGCTACACCTACAACCTGACCGACACCAGTGCCGCGGTCATTGGCCGGACGGAGAGCTTCACCTACACCATCACCCATAACGGCGTCAGCGCGTCGGCGAACCTGGTGCTGTCTCTGGGTGCCGGTACGGTACTCAACGGTATTGTGGCGGTGGACGACACGGCCTCGCTGACCTTTGACACCACCGTAAGTGAGATTAATAACGGCGCCTCGTCTCAGGGTGGCTTTACCGTGGTGGGCATTAATCTCGGCAGCACGCTGGGGCTTAACCTGCTGGACGACATGACCAACCCGATCATCTACAACGTGGAGGAAGGCACGACCCGTACCATGACCATCCAGGCCTCCGTGGGCGGCGTGGCGCTGGCGTCGGTGTTCGATCTGTACGTCTATAAGTTCAACAACGCGACCCAGACCTTCGAGCAGGTCCGCGTCGAGTCGGGCTGGCTGCGCGCGCCGCTGCTGGGGGGTACGTCACCACAGCTGACGCTGAACCTGCCTGCCGGGGAGTACCTGTTCCTGCTGAATACCGCGTCCGGGATCGCTGTACTGACGGGTTACACGCTGAGCGTCCTGCAGGATCATGTCTACAGCGTGGCAAGCATCAGCGAAACGACCACGGGCGACGTGCTGGCGAATGATCCGGTTCCGGCGGGCACGCTGGTCACCGAAGTGAACGGCGTGGCGGTCAACAGCAGCGGCACCACCACCATTCAGGGGGAATACGGCACGCTGACCATCAATGCGTCCGGTCAGTACACCTATACCCTGAGGAGCGGCGTGGGCGCGGACCATATCAGCACGCCGGATACGTTCGTCTACACCGTTACCGCGCCTGACGGCTCGAAGGATACGGCATCGCTCAACATCACTCCAACCGCGCAGGCAATGAATGCGGTCAACGATGTCAGCGCCACGATGGACCTCACCTCGGTGCACCACACGTCGGTCTACTCAGATACCACCGTGGGCGTCGCCAGCTGGACGACGGCCCTGTTCTCATCAACCCAGGGCAGCGGCAGCGGAACCTTCGTTGTCGACCCGAATACCGCGCTGCACAACGCGTCGCTGCACTTTAACGTGGCCTCGCTCCTGGCGCTGGGCGGGCTGACGGTGAACTGGACGATTAGCGATGCCAACGGCGCGATCCGCAGCGGCTCCTTCAGCGGCGCCTCGCTGCTGGGCGGCAGTATCGACGTCCCGCTGACCGGGCTGGATCTCAACGCCGGGACCTATACGCTGAGCTTTACCGGTAGCGTACCGGGGCTCAGCGTCGGGACCATCACCATCACGCCAAGCGTAAACGGCACCACCTACTCGCTGAGTAATTTCGACGTCACCGGCAGCCACACCGTCAACGGCAATATCTTTGACGGCACCGACTCTGGCGGCGTGCTGGATCAGCTCCACTCGGTGGATACCCGTCTGAGCGTAACCGGCTACAACGGCGTGACCACCACGCTGGATCCGTATACCGGCAGCGCAACGGTGAACATTGTCGGCCACTACGGCACGCTGGCGATCGGCGCTGACGGCCATTACACCTATACCCTCAACAGCGGGGTATCGCTCTCAACCATGACCTCGAAGGAGACCTTCAACTACACCCTGACCGACTCTGCCGGAAGAACGGACAGCGCCACGCTGACCATCAATATGGCGCCGCAGTTCATCAGCTCGGAGCATAACGACGCCATCACCGGTACAGCCTACGGCGATACGCTGATTTACCAGGTGCTGAACAGTACGGTGGGAAATGCCACGGCGGGTAACACCAGCAGCGCCGGAGGCGATCACTGGACCGGGTTCTCGCTGGCGCAGGGGGACAAGATCGACATCGGCGATCTGCTGGTGGGCTGGGACGGAAATACCGCCTCGTTGGGGAATTATATCCATGTCACACAAAGCGGTAGCAACACTGTGATCTCCATCGACCGTGATGGTGCAGGGTCCACCTACACTAATACTGCACTCGTTACGCTTGATAACGTTCAGACCACGTACGACGAGCTCGTTAACCAGCAACACATCATTACCTGATAGCACCTGCAAGAGATGACCCGGGCGCACAGCGCCCGGGCATTAATAATAAAGCTGTACTTTTTTATTAGGGACATGACATGGGAATGAAGATGCCTTACTGGTGGCTCTCGTGCTGCCTGATATCTGTACCCGCTTTCTGCGCAAATCCGGCGGCAACCATCAATACCGGACAGCTTCGCGAAACACAGGAACTCCCCTCACTCAACGGCCGCGTGGCCCCGGTGGCTGGCAACGCCGCTCCCGGTTCATTACAGCTTGGCGAAGCCGTTAACCGTGCCGTCACGTGGCACCCGGCCATCAGCGAAGCCGTGGGCAAACTCTACCAGCAGAGCGAAGAGGTGGACGTCGCGAAGTCAAAATACTATCCGCAGATTAATGCCGGCGTGGACAACGGGTATTCCCACGACGGCGACCAGAACGGCTTTACGCCGTCGCTGGTGCTTTCTCTCTCTCAAATGCTCTACGACTTCGGCAAAGTGGCCAGCCAGGTGCGCGCCGAGAGCGCTGGCGTTGCCCAGCAGCAGGCCAACGTGCTGGTGAGTATCGACACCATCGCCCACGATACCGCCGTCGCCATGGTACAGGTGCAGACCTGGCAGCAGATGGTCGACACCGCTAAAGAGCAGCTTGAGGCCCTCTCCTCCATCGGCACGCTGACCCGCCAGCGTAACGACGAGGGCGCCACGTCGCTCTCTGACGTGGTGCAGACCGATGCTCGTATCGAAGGCGCGCGCGCCCAGCTGATGCAGTACCAGGCCAGCCTGGAGAGCGCCCGCGCGACGCTGATGAGCTTTCTCGGCTGGAACAGCCTGAACGCGATCAGCAACGACTTTCCGCAAAAGCTGGCCCGCAGCTGCGATGTCGCCGAGCCGGACGACCGCCTGGTTCCTGCGGTGCTCGCCGCCTGGGCGCAGGCTAACGTCGCCCAGGCTAACCTCGACTACGCCGACGCGCAGATGACGCCAACCGTCTCGCTGGAGCCGGAGGTGCGCCATTACATGAACGATCGCTACGCGGGCAGCGACACGCGGGATCGCACCCAGTATTCCGCATGGGTGAAAGTGCAGATGCCGCTCTATCAGGGCGGCGGCCTCACCGCCCGGCGTAACGCCGCCGGACACGCGGTGGAAGCGGCACAGTCCACCATTCAGCGCACGCGCCTGGATGTCCGACAGAAACTGCTGGAAGCCCGCAGTCAGGTGATGAGCCTACAAAGCACGCTGCAAATTCAGGGCCGCCAGGAGGCGCTCAGCGCCCGCACCCGCGAACTGTACCAGCAGCAGTATCTTGACCTCGGCTCGCGCCCGCTGCTCGACGTGCTCAACGCCGAACAGGAGGTTTATCAGGCGCGCTTCACCCAGCAGCAGACCCTCGGTCAGCTGCACCAGCTGCAGCTCAACTGCCTGTATAACACCGGGCAATTGCGTCATGCGTTCGACCTTGATAACCGCACCATCCAGACCGTGGAGATCCAGCCATGAAGCAGCGTGATATCCCGCAAGGTGAAAACATGACGGATGAGGCGCTGGCGCAGTGGGCGCAGGCCTTTGGCTTTATCGCCACGCGCTACCGCGTCGCCTGCTCGCCCGGCGCGCTGATCGCAGGCGCACCGTGGCTGAAAGGCAAACCGATGGTACCCGCCCTCACCCAGCTGGCGCGTGAGGCGGGGCTGTCGTTTCAGCTGCTCACCGCTGACCAGCAGTCGATCAACAGCTGGCGTCTGCCGGTGGTGGTGGCGCTGAATGACGGCCGGGTCGGTGCGATCGAGCACTTCGACGGCGACGACACGCTGGAAGTCAGCTTCTTCGACGACCAGACCTACACTAACCGGCTGTCGATGACGGCCATGCTGCCCGCCATCCGCCACGTCATTGCCCTGCGGCCACTCGCCGCGCTGAAGGACAGCCGCGTGGATGCCTATATCTCAAAATATCGCCCGGACTGGCTCTACCGGCTGGTGATGCGCGATCTCCGCCCCTACAGCTGGGTAATGCTGGCCGCGCTGTTTATCAACGTGCTGTCGCTTTCCGGGATCGTCTTTTCCATGCAGGTCTATGACCGGGTGATCCCCGCCCAGTCCTACCCGACGCTGTACGTCCTGACCATCGGGGTGCTGATCGCCACCCTGTTTGGCTTCGTGCTGCGCGTGGCGCGCGGGCACATTATGGATCTGCTGGGCAAGCGCTCGGATATGCGCGTTTCGGATCGCGTCTTCGGCCACGCGCTGCGGCTGCGCAACAGTGCGATTCCCCGCTCCACCGGCAGCTTTATCTCACAGCTACGCGAGCTGGAGCAGATCCGCGAGATGGTCACCTCGTCCACCATCTCGACGATTGTCGACCTGCCCTTCTTTTTACTGTTCGTGGTGGTGCTGGCGATCATCGCCCCACAGCTGGCGTGGATCGCCCCGGTCGCGGCGGTGATTATGGTCCTGCCCGGCCTGCTGCTGCAGAAAAAGCTGGCGGAGCTGGCAAAGCAGTCGGCGCATGAATCAACCCTGCGCAACGCGGTACTGGTGGAGAGCGTGCAGGGGCTGGAGGACATCAAGCTGATGCAGGCGGAAAACCGCTTTTTGCAGCAGTGGAACAGCTATATCCAGATCACCGCCGAATCCGGCCTGCGCACCCGCGAGCTGACGCAGAACCTGATCAGCTGGGGGATGACCATCCAGAGCCTGGTTTACGCCGCCGTGATTGTGGTCGGCGCGCCGATGGTGATCGACGGCACCCTGACCACCGGCTCGGTGGTCGCCGCCTCGATGCTGGCCTCCCGCATGATCGCCCCGATGGCGACGCTGTGCGGCGTGCTGGCCCGCTGGCAGCAGGTCAAAGCGGCAAAAGAGGGGCTGGACAGCATCATGCAGCTCCCAACCGAAAACCAGCGCGAGGAGACGCCGATCCGCCAGGACGTGCTGCGCGGTCACTACCTCTTTGAGCAGGCGCAGTTCCGCTATCAGCCGGACGATCCGCGCATGGCGCTGCGCATTAACCGCCTGGAGATCGGGCCGGGTGAGAAAGTGGCGATCCTCGGGCGCAACGGTGCGGGCAAATCGACCCTGCTGCAGGCGATGGCGGGCGGGATGGATCTGGCGGCGGGCGAGCTGCGGCTCGACGGCTTCAGCCTGCCGCATCTCGACGTGGCGGACGTGCGGCGCAACGTCGGCTTTATGACCCAGAACGCGCGGCTGTTTTACGGCACCCTGCGCGAGAACATCACCCTCGGCATGCCGCGCGCCACCGACGAAGAGATCTTTGAGGCGCTGGAACTAACCGGCGCAGCGGGCTTCGTGCAGAAGCTGCCCAAGGGGCTGGACTACCCGATCATGGAAAACGGCGTGGGGCTCTCCGGCGGGCAGCGTCAGTCGATTCTGCTGGCGCGGATGCTGCTGCGCGATCCGAATATCGTGCTGATGGATGAACCCACCGCCTCGCTGGACGAGCACACCGAGCGGGAATTTATCCAGCGGCTGGGCGACTGGCTCGGGCACCGCACCCTGATCGTCGCCACCCATCGCGTACCGGTGCTGGAGCTGGTGGAGCGCGTGGTCGTGTTGAAAGATGGGATGCTGGTGATGGACGCGCCAAAAGCCCAGGCGCTGAGCAACAGCCGTATGCAGCAGCAACAACAGCAGGCAGCAACCGGACGGGAGTGGAAAAATGAAAATCAGTCAGCGTGACGTGGCGGCAATGGACGATCTGGATAATGCCCTCGACTCCGAAAGCGGCTACACCGGCGCGCGTCGGATCGTGATCTTCTCGCTGCTGATGTTTGTGGTGCTGGGCATCTGGGCGTGGTTTGGCGTGCTGGATGAGGTGTCAACCGGATCGGGGAAAGTGATCCCCAGCTCGCGTGAGCAAGTTTTACAGTCGCTGGACGGGGGGATCCTCACCGAGCTGAACGTCCACGAGGGCGATCAGGTGCAGGCCGGACAGGTGCTGGCGCGGCTTGACCCTACCCGTTCCGAATCAAACGTCGGCGAAAGCGCGGCGCGCTACCGCGCGTCTCTGGCCTCCAGCGCCCGCCTGTATGCCGAGGTGAACGATCTGCCGCTGAAGTTCCCTCCTTCGCTGGCGAAATGGCCGGATCTGATTGCCGACGAAACGCGGCTGTACAACTCGCGCCGCGCTCAGCTGGAGGATACCCAGCGGGAGCTTCGCGCCGCGTTAGATCTGGCGAATAAAGAGCTGGCCATTACCCAGAGGCTGGTGAAGACCGGGGCCGCCAGCCACGTGGAGGTGCTGCGCCTGCAGCGGCAGAAAAGCGATCTGGAACTGAAGCTCACCGACGTGCGTTCGCAGTATTACGTCCAGGCCCGCGAGGCGCTCTCCAAGGCCAACGCGGAGGTGGATATGGTTTCGGCGATCCTCAAGGGCCGTCAGGATTCCGTCACCCGTCTGACGGTAAAATCCCCGGTGCGCGGGATCGTCAAAAACATCAAGGTCACCACCATCGGCGGCGTGATCCCGCCCAACGGCGAGCTGATGGAGATTGTGCCGGTGGACGATCATCTGCTGATTGAAACCCGCCTGTCGCCGCGTGATATCGCCTTTATCCACCCGAATCAGGAGGCGCTGGTGAAGATCACCGCCTACGATTATGCCATTTACGGCGGGCTGCACGGGGTCGTGGAGACGATTTCGCCGGACACTATTCAGGACGAGGCCAAGCCGGAGGTGTTTTACTACCGGGTATTTATCCGCACCAGCCAGGATTACCTGGTCAATAAGGCGGGCAGGCATTTCTCGATTGTGCCGGGGATGATTGCCACGGTGGACATTAAGACCGGCGAGAAAACGGTGCTGGATTATCTGATCAAGCCGTTTAACCGGGCGAAAGAGGCGCTGAAGGAGCGGTAGTCAATCGCCGGGTGGCGGCTTCGCCTTACCCGGCCTACATTGTAAAGCTCAGCGGGACGTGGGGAGGGCATCAGACCGCAACATCGCCCACTGCCCCGGTGTTTTACCGGTCCATGCTCTGAAAACCTCAATAAATGCGCTGACGCTGCTGTAGCCGCAGGACAGCGCAATCCACCCTACCGGCTTCCCCGCCGCCAGCCACTCCATAGCCTGCATGACGCGCGCCAGCTGCCGCCAGTTAACAAAGTTCATTCCGGTCTGGGCACTAAACCGACGATTGAACGTACGCACGCTCATCCCAGCATGAATAGCATGACTCTCGACCGTCTGGTTATCATCGACAAACTGCAGCAAATGGCTGACCACGTTCTTCAGACGCGGATCCGTCGGCACGGGCAGAGAAAAGTGAACCTGGGGCGTCAGGGCAAGCTCATCCAGCAGCAAAGTCAGCTTTCGCGGATCGTACTCGTTCTCTGCACCACATAAACGGGAAAACAGTGCATGAGTGAGAGCGTCGGGCTCGAACAGCGCGGGTGCATCGGGAAGCCCTGCACAGCAGGCGGGGTCAAGATAGATGGCGCAGCCTTCTATTGCGCTTTCTGAAAAGGCGGCATGCTGCTGACCTGGCGGGATCCAGCCGATGTGTTTTGCCGGTACGACCGAGCGCGCCTGCTGCGTCTCAATGACCAGCAGACCCGTTGCAATGCGCCACAGCTGGCCGGTGCGATGACTGTGCCACGGTGTTCGATACCCGCCGGGATGACGGAGCGTTTCAAAACTGACCATCTCATTTTGACCGAAAATCGTTATTCATCGGCCTATTACAGAAACCACGTCTTCGGCTGTCAAGGATAATGGGGACTCAACCACATAAGGAGCCCGTATGAGCATTATCACCTCTCTGGTAGCCCAGCCTGACAACGCCGCGCAGCGCGAAAAAATGGCGTGCCTGTTAACCCGCTTATTCAACGGCGATATCGATCCGGCAGAGGTATTTACGCCCGATTACCAACAGGTTACGGACGGTCACGCCCTTGACTACCGGGGTTTTATTCAGCACCTGAACCACGTCCGCTCGCAGATCCGCGCGATCGCCTTTACCGTGGCGGAGATAGCCTGTCATGACGAACTTCTGGCTGACCGGCATATCGTGACGGTCACGTATCCTGATGGTCGTCAGGCAGAGATAGAGGTTTACCTGTTTGCCGCGCTGCGTGAAGGGAAAATCTGGCGGATCCATGAAGTCACGCGAGCCCTCAGCGGCGATGTTTCAGATCGCACCCTGGCACACGCGACAGAATAACGTCACTCCGCCGGGTGCGGCGCGGTACGGCTAAGCACCTCAACATACCGCGTAAACTTGCCGATAAACACCCCGGCAAACAGCCCGCCGGAGACAATCGCAAGGGCGCTGATGGCGGGCTGCTGCAGCGTCTGCGGCGCGATGGCGCTCATTACCCCCAGCACGTATTTCACCGCGAACGCCAGCATCATAAACGGCAGCGCGGTGTAGTCAGCCTGGCGGCAAAGGGTGCGCGGCGCGGCGGCGCGAGTTACCGCCGTCGGGCGAATCAATGCGTAACCCAGCGCAGCGCCAGCCAGAATGCCCGCAAGCCACATCGACAGCGTCGCGATGCTGAGAGAGCGGTACATCACCAGATCGTAAATATCCCATAGCAGAAAAATGGCCGGGATTATCGCCAGTTTTTCCAGCGTGACCGTGGCGGGCCGGCGGGCCCGGAGCCCACGAGAAACCAGAAACACAAACAACACCCAGACCCAGATGGGGGTGTGCGTCAGAATACCAGTCAGTTGTTCGAACATAGCTGTTTACCGTGGGCGTCACGCGGCCGTTATCGCGCGGGATAAGTATTACGCAAAATAGCCCGCGCGCAATCCCCACTTTTGTTACTTGAACGTCACGGTAAAGGTGGCTGTCGCACTGTAATCCCCAAGCTTCGGCGTCGTGGTCGTCCATATAAACCCTGCGTGATAATCATGCGTGAGCCGGTCTCCACCGATCGTTCCTATCTCCTGCGGCGTGTTCAGCGCAATGCGCGGCTCCATCAGGCTGCTGGCGGAAATGATAAAGCCAAAGCCGCTGTCTGCCGCGGGCATGATGATTGCTCCGTCTTTGACCGTATTCGTCGAGCTTAACGTCATCAGCAACGTCTCCCCCGTGCAGGTTTTACCGCTGGCTTCACGCGTCAAATCGACCTGTAGCGTAAAGGGTTTTGTTTTTTCAATCTTACCGGGCGTCGCCCAGCTGCCGTTGATGACGCCAAAGTCGAGGGTATCGGGTACCAGCAGCACTTTTGGCGTGCAGGCCAGAAAGGTGATTTTATCCAGCCCGGTAATGGTCAGGTTAAAGTTACCGTCCTGAGTCACCGTGCCGCCTCGCAGACCGCCGACGCCATCTACCTGGAAGAGCGACAGGCTGACATCCCCCATCACTTTGCCATTGGTGGCCGCCGGAAGGCCGGTGGTTTTGATGTAAACCTGATAGGTGAGCGTGAACGTCTGCGGGGCCGCCGGGGAGAGACAGCCTTTGTTGCCGTTAGGGCGGCACACGGTACCGGGACCAATTTCTATTTTATCGCCTTTCTTCAGCTTGTAATCGACGTTCCTGAAGGTGATGCCAATCTCCAGAGAGTTGTGCACGTTTTTCACCGCATCTTTCGGATCGAGCCATAAATAGGCGCTCTCGCCGTTTGGATAGGCGTCCGTGTCAGAGCAGGTAAACGTCGCCGTGATCGGTGACGATACCCATATTTTGGTGTTGGTGCCGAAGTCACCGATCGACGCTTTGATGATGCTGTTAATGGCAACGTACTGGCTCACCGAGCCCTGGGCTTTACAGGTCAGCGCCATAACGGTGGAAGAAAACAGGCCGAAGCAAAAAATCACCGCGGCGTACAGCATATGTCGTCCCTGAAATTGCATTGTCCTCTCCTTTATCGACAAATTGCGCTGATCTCGCGATAGCCCGCGGTATCCTGTTCACGCCGTTCCTCATCCGGAAGCTGGATACGACACTGTTCGTCATCCCCCTCCCCCCAGCGAATGGCGATCGCTTCGCCCGGCAGCACGCCTGAAACAAAAATATCCCCGTCAGGCCCGACAATGCCGTTGTTACGCTCGCCCCGGCTGTAGGCCTGCGCGCCAACCGGCGGCACGCTGTTGTCGGGTCGTTTGCTGTGAATCAGCACGCTGTCGCCCCGATATGTTTCAAACGTCACGCGCGTAATCGCGCCGCGGGTAGGGACGTTATTCTGGGTGGCAACAGGCACGTCCAGCCCCTCCGGGAAGTCCTGGGTGTTTAACGACCAGGTATTGTTGCGATAAGGAATCGCATGCGGGGCAACGGCATAGCCCGCAGCGTCGATCCGCACTCCGGCCTGATTCTCTACCCTCACCCCTTGCGCATCCTGAGCCTCAATCAGGGTAAAGGTTCTGCCCGGTGGCTGGGACAGCGTCACGCCGCCAGCGTGAGCAAGGATGCCGCCGCTGAGGTTCATGCTGCTTTGCTGCACATCTTCCGCTCTGGAATAGCCCAGCCACAGATTTCCGGCGCCCCCCTTGTAGCCCATGCTCAGATCGCCCGCCGTCCCCTCAGCATCGTTTTGCTGCACCTGCATGGCGTAGCTAAGGCGGTTATCCTCAAGCAGGGAGCCACTCAGCCCCGCGGAGGAGGACACGTTTCCGGCACGATCGGCGTGAAGGTCTGTCGTCGCCGTCGCCGGGTGGCTGCCAAAGCTGAGCGGCAGGGACAGGCGCAGGTTAATGCTGCTGTCATGTGCAATGTAGTGGTTGCGCGTATTCTGGTAGTACAGACTCCAGGTCACATTGCCCAGCCGTGAGGTAAAGCCAGACTGAACCGTGGTATCAGAACCGGCATCCTGCCAGTAGCTTTGCTTGCTGAAGGTGAGATAAAGCTGGCTGATCTCACCTATCTGCTGGCTCATTGAGATATCCAGCCGCGCTTTTTTGGTTGCGTAGCGGCTGTCGTAATGGATTTCAGGCTTTGACGCGACCCAGTCAGGGTTATCCTGATCGGCGTCATCCCAGTAATAGGTTTTATATCGGCCATTATCCCAGCGGCGACGTTCCTGAACCGACTCCTGGAAATCGTAATAACCGGACGAGGAGTAACGATAGCCCGCCACCTGAAAATCGGTGCGGGAATCGAGAAAGGATTTCGCGTACAGGAAGCGAGCGCTCCCCCCTTGCTCATCGTCGCCCCGCGCCAGCCGCGTGTCGGATAACGCCAGATCGACGGACACCGCGCCAAAATGCCCCATGTTTTTGCCCACGCCCATCGCCGCGCTGCGGTAGTGTTCCGCCGAAAGCAGGCCGCCCGACAGGGTCACCGTATCGCTCATCCCTCTGGCGAGCTGGCTTTCAACAAACGCAGGGGCATAGCCGTCGGCACCGTCATGATATTTTGCGGCCGTGATTTCATAGTTCCACTGCCCCTTGCGAACCAGTCCCGGGAGCACGGTATAGGGGATCACCAGATTGGTTTTCCGTCCGTCGGTTTCAATGATGGTGACAAACAGATCCCCGCTCTGACTGACCGGTACAATGTCATCAAACGCGAACGGTCCCGGCGGCACGTTGGTAGAGTAGATCAGATACTTATTCTGTCGAACCTCCACGCGGGCATTGCTTTCCGCCACGCCTCTGACGACAGGGGCATAGCGCGACTGGCTGTCTGCACGCATCATGGGCTCCGAGGCCAGCTGCACCCCGCGAAACGGAATACTGTCGTAGAGGGTTGTTCCGGTACTCCCTTGTCCCAGCAGCAGACGACTCCTGATTGACGGAAGCGCCCTTTCAGCCCACGACGAGACATTTTTCCAGTGGCCCGTTTCCCCATCCCGCTTTGTCAGGTTCGCCATCTGGCGCAAGCGCCACGCCCCTATATTGATGCCGTTATTCAGGTAAAGGTAGGCGTACTGGCTGTTTTGCCCGTAGCTTCTGATGGTGTTCGCCGCCAGGTTGTAGTTCACAAAAGCGGCATTGATGCCCTCGTCGTAACGCGTGGCGGGTACCGTTCCGCGCGGTTGCGTCAGCATATTGAGCTGGGGAACCTGAATATCCAGCCGGTGCTCGGTCATCGTAACGCTCATGGACGCACCCGCAATCCGGCGCTCGAGGGGATAGCACGACTCGTTATCGTCAGCGGGAAGAGCGACGGACCACGCGCGCAGCCGATCGGCGCTAATGCACGGGTGCAGCGCGCTGTCGGGCTTATCGCGGACGATCTCAACGTCACGCTGTTCAACGAGCTTTCGGTTTATGTAAACATCGAGGGAATAGGTTCCGGGAATAATGCCGGAATCAGGGTCGATCAAATTAATGAACGATTGCTCGCCCGCTCCATGAAAAAATGCGGTGTTATATTCACTTTGCGCCAGACATTCGCTGCCGGAAACCAGTAAAGAGGTGAGCGCGCACAGGGGGATCCATGTTCGTTGCATAATGATTCATCCATGACATTATTTAATAATCTGCAACGGTGGGCTTAGTGCATTTTCACGTCGGCAACGCCGCCGTAATCGTTAATGTACGTTAAGCCAACCACCCGCGAGCCTTTGGGAAAAGGAATCGTTTCGCTGCCAAAGGGAGCGATCATCGGGGCCGTTATTTTTTGTTCTTTTCCCTGCGGGGTTTTAATAATTAACTGGCTCAGGCTAATATGCAGAGGCCCGGGATTGCTGACGACCAATGCCTCACTGCTTTTCGTCAGCGTTAACTGACCTATCTGCTCGTCCAGTTTTGCCTTCATCCCAACCGGGCGATAAAAAAGCTTAAGGCGCGTTCGAATCGCCAGCTGCATCACATTAGGCTCGCTGGCCCGGGGTGGTATTTCCTGAACGTTAATCCAGTAAACGCTTTCTCTGTTGGTCGGTAATCCTTTACCGGAATAGATAAAACGTAACACGGCGGATTGATCGGGTTTCACCTTCATAATTGGCGGCGTCACCACCATCTCTTTTCCGGGCTTGTCTGAATCTTCGTCCAGCCAGGTCTGGATAATATAATTTTTTTGTGACGCGTTATGCAGCGTCAACGAGGCCGATTTATTCTCACCGGAATAAATCACCCGTGAACTTTCAATCTGAATAGCTGAAATAGCCGATGCGGAGTACAGCGCGAATAGCGCAATAATAAGTGACTTCATCATACCACCTTAAAAGCAGGCCCGAAGGCCTGCTCCTGTTATTGTTGAACAATGGTGAAGGTGGCCGTTGCGTTTGCTTCCCCGGTGGTGACCGCATCTTTGTTATAGGCGTAATAGTTCGCTTTCAGGAAGAACGTCCCGCTGCCCGAGGTGTCGCCTTCAGCAATGGTGATGCTGGCATCGGATTTATCAAGGGTTTTGGATAAGGTAATGTTCTGGTCGGAGATATCTTTAATCTGAATCCCCACCCCTTTTGCCGTGGTGCTGGCGGTCGCGTTATCCAGGTCCAGCACGTTCGGCTGACCGGACGGGCTGACGCCGTCAAGAACCAGATAATAGGTGCCCGGCTGACATCCGGTCAGGTTAATGGCAAAGCCCACCTCCGGACCGTTGGCATCTTGTTTCAAGGTTTCCATCGGAATAGTTCCCATCGGAACCGTAATTTCGGCAGTGCTTTCCCCGGAGAGCTTGCAGGATGATGAGCCAATTTGCCCTACAAATTTTAACTTACCGTCTGCCGCATGGGCAAAAGAGGTAAAAAGCCCCAGGGCAACCATCGCCGCGCAAAGAGATTTCAATTTCATATACAGCTCCTTCTGTTTATACAACATATTATGAATAACAGTGCATCGTTTCTGCCTGAATACTACACCCGCATAAAACGCTTCATTTCCCGGCGAACGTTATGTAACCTTTATATCCGTTGTCAGGTAATGATAAAGCCCGGTAAGACTCTCAACCTGGAGTTTGGAATAAATGTTACGCCGGTGAATACTGACCATTTTCTCACTAATATCGACCTGCCGGGAGATCTCTTTATTACCTTTCCCTGTAATAAAAAATGGCATCAGGTCTAATTCCCGATGGGTGAGATTTGAATTTTTCTTAATCATCGCCCAGGTTTTATTGGTCACGGATTTTGAAATAATCTGGCCAGCCTTATCTTTGACCATAAAAGTGCTGAGTTTATCAAATGATTCGCTGTTATCAATTAAGATATCCGCAACCGAGTCCAGCAAAATATTTTCAGTCACTTCCACAATTCGCGCATTAGTCGTAATAATAAGTATATTGTCAAAAACATTCTGGCGCTTCATCTTTAACAGTAACAACAGTAAACTGTGGTCAGCAATATAATAGTCAATGATTATCGTGACCGGTGATCTCATTACCATCGTGCTCAGCGTTACGCTGGCTTTTTCAAATGCTAAAAACTTCAGTTCCTGCTTATCTCTCTGGCAATTTTGTATGATTTCACTCAATCCAATTCTGAACCAGACATTATCAGACACACAAATAATCATCATCCGTAACCTTATACTGATCCATGTATAACATTCCGGGAATAGAGCTTGTGAAGTGATTTAACCCTGAGCGAACGCTAAAAAATCATCCAACGACTGCGCTTATTCCATGAGACATTATTCAGATCAAAATGAATGAGATGCAAATAAGAATATGGGCAACAAGTGTAAGAGCAATCCGAAAAAGGATAATACAAAAAATGCTTTTCTTAGAAAAAAAGTATTAATAATTAATTAGTTAGATAATGTTAATTTTGGTATTACTTTTCGAATACAATCCAAAAACATGGCCCGGGTATGATCCTGCGCAAGTTAACGTGAAGTTCCTGATCTGCATTTTCAGCTTCACCGCTTAAATAACGTCCAGAATCATACCCCGCCATTCTGTTATAAAGAGGCTTTCAGGCGTCGAACGGCCTCTTTCAGCTCTTCATCCGTTGGCGTGACAAACGACATGCGCAGCGTCGCTGGGTCCGGCTCATTGCAGTAGAAAAATTCGCCCGGCACAAATACCACGCCGTTACTTAACGTTTTTTCCAGCCAGCGGGTGGTGTTCATGCCGTTGTTCATTTTCGCCCACAGGAACATGCCGCCCTTCGGCTTGTGGAACGACATCACGTCGCCCAGCTCGGCTTCCAGTTCCGTGGCGAACGTCTGGTATTTCTGACGATAGGCTTCGCGGATCGTTTTAATCTGATCGGCCAGACGGCCGGTCTTCAGGTACTCATGCGTCATCAGCTGCGACAGCGTGCTGGTGTGCAGATCGGTGGTTTGCTTCAGGTTCACCACCGCGCGCTTCAACCATTCCGGCACCACCACCCAGCCTACGCGCGTGCCCGGCGCGAGAATTTTAGAGAAGGTGGAGGTATACACCACGTTCTCTTCATTGCCGATATCTTTGGCATGGGCAATTAACGGGCGGAAGACTTCATCGGTATAGTTAATTTCGCTGTACGGATCGTCTTCGATGATTACGAAGTCATAGCGCTTCGAGAGCTCCACCAGCTGTTTACGACGCGCCTCAGAAAGCGTCACGCCGCCAGGGTTACCAAAGGTTGGAACGATATACACCGCTTTAATGGCTTTTTTGGCCACCAGCGCTTCTAGCTCATCCACCTTCATGCCGTCGCCGTCGGTGCCAACGGATTCAAAATTCGCCTGCGCCAGGCCGAATACCTGCAGGGCGGCGAGATAGGTTGGACGCTCGACGACAACAATATCGCCCGGGTTAATTAACGCGCGCGCCAGCACGTCGAGGGACTGCTGTGAACCGGAGGTCACGACCACGTCATCGGCCTTACAGCGAATGCCACGCCCCTCGCAAATGCGCTGAATCTCTTCCCGCAGTCCCGGTACGCCTTCGGTCAGGCCATACTGAAACGCCTCGCCAAAATGCTGAGATAATACGGCATCAGCGGCAATTTTCAGCCCTTCGCGATCGAACAGGTCAGGGTTTGGAATACCGCCCCCCAGCGAGATCACGCCCGCCATTTTGCTGTGTTTTAATAATTCACGGATGGCAGATGATTGCAGGCCCTGCGCGCTGCTGGCGAGTTTACTCACGGACATTCTTTGCTTACCTTCTGTTTTTATAGTGTGCTCAATCTTAGCAGAATATGGGCGATAAATTCCGTCAGCTTAGGCAGCGGCCGCAAATCCTGACGCCACAATAAATGCACCGGCCTCGGCGCGGGCGTGAACGGCTCCAGCACCCGCACCAGCCTGCCGCTTGCCAGCTCTTCCGCCACCAGCACTTCCGGTTGCAGCAATAGCCCCGCCCCGGCTCGCGCCGCCATGCGTAAGCCGTAGCCGTCGTTACACCGTAATACGGCATCCCGTTTCCAGCGCACCTCCCCTTCCACGCCCGGCAGCCGCCACTCGTTGCGTGCCGTCCACACCGTGTGCGAAAGACAGAGATGATCCACCAGATCGTCTGGCGTTTGCGGCGTGCCGTGTCGCGCTAAATAGTCCGGCGCGGCGCAGATCACCATGTTGTAGGGGCACAGGTATTTCGCCACCAGATCGTCGTTGCGAACGTCACCAATGCGAATGGCCAGATCGACGCCCTCCTCCACCAGATCGACCATTCGGTTGGTGAGATCCAACTCGATGCGTACCTCCGGATAGCGCTGTAAAAAGGTTGCCGTCAGCGGGGCTATCACGCAGCCGCCAAACGACGTGGGCGCCGTGACGCGCAGGGTGCCAGACGGCGCGGCGCGCAGCCGTTCAACCGCGCTTTCGGCAATCACGACCTGCTCCAGCACCCGCTTCGCCTCGTCGAAGTAGACGCGTCCGGCATCCGTCAGGCTCTGGCGGCGCGTGTTACGCTCCAGCAGGCGGGTGCCAAGCTGGGATTCCAGCAGCGCAACGTACTTCCCCACCATTACCGCCGACATCTCCAGCCGCGCCGCCGCACCGGTGAAGCTGCCGCTTTCCACCACGGCAATAAACGTCTCCATGCTGCGGAGCTTATCCATATTCCAAACCTCTGGTTAGCAATCTTCTAACTTTAGCCCAGTTTATCCGCATTTTAATTTATTAAAGAATGAAGGCTCACAACAGAAGGAGTCAGCTATGAAAATCGTCATTATTGGTGCCAGCGGTACGGTCGGTCGTGCGGTAACGGAAGAGCTGAGTCGTCGCCACGAGGTCATCCGCGTCGGTCGCACGCAGGGCGACGAGCAGGTGGATATCACCTCGCAGTCAAGCGTTCAGGCGCTGTTCGAGAAAATCGGCCAGGTGGATGCGATTGTGTCCGCCAGCGGTGGCCTCTATTTCGGCCCGCTCGCGACCATGAAAGACAGCGACTTTAACCAGGGACTGCAGGATAAGCTGCTGGGGCAGGTGCGCCTGGCGCTGACCGGCCAGCACTACCTGAATGAAGGCGGCTCGATTACGTTGATAAGCGGGATCGTGGCACACGAGCCGATTGCGCAGGGCGTAAACGCCACCACGGTGAATGCCGCGCTGGAAGGGTTTGTTCGCGCGGCAGCCTGCGAACTACCGCGCGGGATCCGCATCAACCTGATCAGCCCGACGGTGCTCACCGAATCGGTCGACACGTACGATGGCTTCTTCCCGGGCTTCGAAAGCGTGCCTGCCGCCACAGTGGCGCAAGCCTATCGTCGCAGCGTGGAAGGCGTGCAGACCGGGCGCGTATACAAGGTCGGCTACTGATCCTTGCGGGCGGCGATCAGCACCAGCATCGGGCGCTCCGCCTCCTCGGCCAGCGCGGGCCAGGCGTCAATCTGCGCCTGCGTTGGTCCCCACTCGTTGACGTTGCTTATCGTTAATCCGGCCTTGATCAGCGCGTTAAGCGTGGTGCCCAGCGTGCGGTGGTATTTGATCACCCCGTCTGCCAGCCAGTTGCTGACACGCTGGCCTTCGTCCTGATAATGATTCACGCCCCAGAACCGCTCGCCGTTATCGTCGGTCAGCCAGCCCTGACGCGAGGCGCAGGTGTAAATCGGGTGTTCCATCGAAAAGACCAGGCAGCCGCCGGGTTTGAGCGCGCGCTGAACCTTCGCAAACAGGGTATCCAGCTCCGGCAGGTAGTGCAGCGCCAGCGAGCTGTAGACCAGATCGACGCTGGTTTCGTCGAGGCTGAGAGAGTCCAGATCGCTACGCTGATAGTGAATCAGTGGGTCCGCGGTAAGCTCCGCTGCGCGGGCGAGCATCTTTTCTGAGATATCGATCCCCGTGACGTGAGCAGCACCCAGCTCGCGCGCGGCGCGGCAGAACCAGCCGTAGCCGCAGCCGAGATCGACAACCGATTTGCCGGTTAAATCGGGCAGCAGGCTTTTCAGCGCGGGCCACTCCGGCGCGCCGTCCAGCCCCTGCACCGAGCGCGGAAGCTGGGCGTAGCCTTCAAAAAACGCCGGGTTGTCGTAGATGTTTTGTGCCATGGCAGATCCCTCTTTAAGAATGTGCACAGCAGTATACTGCATTGTCGGGTGGCGGCTTCGCCTTACCCGACCTACAAAATCTCCGAACCGTAGGCCGGGTAAGCGCAGCGCCACCCGGCTCGCTTTTAGCCCACCGTACCCCAGACCAGATTTCCTTTATGGAACGTTGCGGTACGCGGGGAAATGCGCGCCACGGCTTCGGCGGAACAGGAGGCGTCCACCAGCACAAAGCTGGCGTCATCCTGCGCTTTCGGCCACACGCGCTCCCCTTTGTCGTTCAGCGGCAGCACGTCGCCGGTCGCAATCCCCAGCGCGCGGGAGAGCGTCTGCTCGTTCGGGCGGATGTAGAGCTGGGCGTAAAGATTGGCTTTCTCCAGCATGTCCCCCAGACCGTACGGCGACCAGTGGTCGATCACGCTGTCGGTGCCGGTCATCACAAACACGCCCTTGTCCCGCAGCTGCTTCAGCGGCATATGCAGGGTGCCAATCGGCACGGTCGAAGCGATGGTCACCTGCTGCGCCGCCATGCGGGTGGCGATCTCATCCACCTGCTGTTCGTTGAGCGTCGCCAGCGCGAAGGCGTGGCTGATGGTGAGTTTCCCCTTCAGCGCCGGCGTTTTCTCCACGGTTTCGACCATGTAGTTCACCGCCGCCACGCCCGCAGGGCTGGTTTCGTGCAGGTGAATGTCCACCCCTTTGTCGTAGTCCAGCGCAATCTGGAACATCAGATCGAGAGATTTCTCCATCGCGCCGTCAACGTTGGTTGGATCCAGCCCGCCCACGTAGTGCGCCCCGGCCTGCATCGCCTCGCGCATCAGCTTTTCAGAATTCGACAGCAGCAGCCCGTGCTGCGGGAAGGCGACGATTTCGCAGTCAAAACCAGGTTTGCGGCGCGCCAGGACCGCCTGCAAATTTTCCAGGTTTTTCAGACCGGAAACCGGCTCAATGTTGCAGTGGCTGCGGGCGATGGTGGAGCCTTTCGACTGGATCAGGTCGATCAGCTTTTCCGCACGCTCCTGGGTGTAGGGCTGCAGCTCAGGCAACAGCTTCTGTTCCAGGCGGATCATATCCTGAATCGTGGTGCCCGCCGGGCGGTTGAGCGATCGCCACGGGCCGCCGTAGAAGGTTTTATCCAGGTGGA
Organism: Enterobacter sp. NFIX58; assembly: GCF_900110475.1. NCBI lineage: Bacteria > Pseudomonadati > Pseudomonadota > Gammaproteobacteria > Enterobacterales > Enterobacteriaceae > Enterobacter > Enterobacter sp. NFIX58. Next base: position 62,698 of record NZ_FODW01000002.1, read on the forward strand.
TGTGCATGTCGCGCATTGCCGGGAGCATCAGCTTGTTGCCCGCATCGTAGTGCGGCAGCGTGGCGTCGGCGTGGCGCTTGTTGTCGTGCAGGGCGACGATCTTCCCGTCCTTGATCTCCAGCGTTTTCAGCTCGGTACGGGTGCTCGTCGCCACGCCGCCGTGGAAGTTAAACCCGGCTTCGAGCAGCACGTTGTCCAGATAGTAATGTTTCGCGGTGATATTCATAGATTTACCGGTCTCGCAGAGTGGCTTTGCGGAGTCAGCAGCATACGCGACGGATCCGGTCGCACCAAACAGCGCGCAGGCGGTCACCATTTTGCCGCTCTGGCTGATAAACTCGCGGCGGCTTTTGTTTTCACTCATCTTATCTTCCTTCATTCACAATATGGGTACCGGTTTCCCCGCGCAGCGCGGCGGGCAGGCAGTCTGGCGAGGTGATGATCACCCGCTTGCCACCGTGGTGTAAAAATTCCAGCGAGGCGACGATTTTGGGCAGCATGCTGCCCGCCGGGAAATGACCTTCTTCCCTGTAGCGCGTCATCTCCGCTACGTTGACGGTGTCCAGCGCCTGCTGGTTTGGCTTGCCGAAGTTGACGCACACCTTCTCCACGCCGGTAGTAATCACCAGCACGTCGGCGTGGATCTCGCGTGCCAGCAGCGCGGTGGAGAGATCTTTATCAATCACCGCGTCGACGCTCTGGTAATCGCCCTGCGCCGAGCGCACCACGGGAATACCGCCGCCGCCCGCGCCGATCACCACAAACCCTTTTTGCGTCAGGGTCTTGATCGCATCGGCCTCGACAATGCGCAGCGGCTGCGGAGAGGCCACCACGCGACGATATCCCCGGCCCGAATCCTCAACAAAGTGCCAGTCCGGGTGCGCGCGCTGCAGTTCGTCGCGCTGCGCCTCGCTGAAGAACGCGCCGATCGGTTTCGTCGGGTGCGTAAAACCGGGATCGTTTTTATCCACTTCCACCTGCGTGACGACCGTAACTGCTTTTTGCTCCCCGCGCGCGGCCAGGCGGTTGTTCAGCGCCTGCTGGATCAGGTAGCCGATGCCGCCCTGGGTGTCCGCCACGCAGTTTGCCAGCGGCGTCAGGGGAAGCCCCTCCCGCTCGTGGGCAATTTCAGCTCGGCGCAGATCCAGCCCCACCTGAGGGCCGTTGCCGTGGGTAAGCACGATGTCATAGTCGGAGGCCAGCATTTCGAGCACGGACTCTGCCACCGCTTTAACCGCCTGCGCCTGATGTTCAACCGACTGGCTGGCGTTGTCTTTGATAATGCTGTTGCCGCCAATGGCGACGACCATAAGCTCTTTCATACGTGCTCCTTCGCAACAGTACCCGGCTCAGCGCTCGCCGCTTCACGGCTATCCAGCACATGCTTCACCACAAACATGCCGCCCATCATCAGATACGCAGTGACGAACATCAGCGAACGGCCTTCGGCAAAGCCCACGACCGGAGCGTGGATCACCCCGAACAGCGCCAGCAGCGCCCCGCCCGCCGCAGCCACAGCACCGCGCAGCGGTTTGTTGATGATGGCGAAAATGGCGATACAGCCCCACAGCATGCTGGCGAGCGGTGCCCCGTTCCCCAGATGGACTAATCCTTCGTAGTAGATCCCTTTGCTGTGCAGCACGTCGGTACCGATGTTGGCGGCATTGGTGCCCGCCGCGCCCATCACGCTGTTCATCATGGTCAGCGCCCAGTTGGCGATCCACGGGAACAGACAGATGAAGATCACGGGCACTTCCACCTTCGGCGTTTCCCTCACCACCTGGTTGGCGGTGACCACGCCGATAAACACCAGAATCGGCACGATGGCAGTCATCGGAATGATGGCGAGCATAAACGCCCCCAGCCCGAACAGCGGCACGATGAACATGGTCACGCCGGAAGCCAGCGTGTAGCCGATGCTCGCGCCCATCGCTTTCCAGCCGGGATGGCCGACGTAAACCGTCACCGGGAACGGGTTCCCCATGAGGCAGCCGAGCATGGAGGCCAGACCGTTTGCCAGCATGACTTTACGCGTCGGGTATTCATCCCCCGCCGCGTGGGCGCTTTCGATGTTCTCCAGGTCAAAGATGTAGTTCGCCAGACCCAGCGGTACGGCAGAGGCGAGATACGGCAGCGCGTGCGGCAGCCCCTGCAGGAAACCTTCCACGTGCACCTGCGGCGGGTTAAAGCCGAAGGATGACATGGAAGCTTTAATCGCCTCCGGGCTCTGCAGGCCGGAGATCCACGCCAGGGCCGTGCCGGCAATCAGCAGCAGCAATCCGGTTGGGATGCGGGCAAAGATCGGCTTTTTACCGAACCAGTTGATGAAAATCAGCAGCAGCACGATAAACGACACGGTCGGCGCCTCGAACGCCTGCAGCATCGGGTTCATCGCCAGCAGCAGCAGACCCAAACCGGACAGGCACGACAGCAGCACGGTACGCGGGATCATCTTGCGGATGGTTTCCCCTAAAAACGAGCCGCCCGCCAGGATCATCGCCTCCACGAAGCACCACACGAGGCCAATCTGGATGGCGAACTCCGCATCACCGGTCTGCTGATAGACCGGCATCAGCACCAGGAAGGTCACGGTAAAAATAGACGGCGCGCTGGGGCCGGACGGCAGCGCGGTGACGTCCGTGCGCCCGGTCTGGCGCGCCATCTGCATGCCAAACCAGGCGTAGCAAATACTCGCGGTCAGCACCGCCAGCCCGAAGGCTGGCGCAATGCGTCCATAAACAATCTCCTTCGGGATGCCGACGACAAAAATGAGCAACCCCATCATGGTCAGCAAATTGGTCAGGTTGTTGGTCATCAACCCGAAATACGCCGCCCAGTCACCTCTTTTCCACTCCAGTTTCATGTTTTTCATGGATGCATGCCTTATAAAAAGTAGCGATCGCGGAAGGTCAACAGCGCCTTTTCAAAACAGCTAAACGGCGGGTGAACGATGCCCGCCCCAATCATGCCGATGCCCGCGTCTTTGTGCGCAATAGCGGTGTTAATCACCGGCAGAATGCCGCTGCCAGCGACTCTGGTGATGTCGATGGCGGTCGGGATCCCCATAAACGAGAGCAGCGGAATGGTGACGTTCGGGTTTTCGCCGAGGGTGATTTCGCGCATCTGGCGGGAGAAGTCGATAGCTTCCTCCACCGTGCCGCCCACCAGCGCAACGATTGCCGGGGCCGTCGCCATCGCAAAGCCGCCGATGCCGTAGGTTTCGGTGATGGCGCTGTCGCCGATATCCAGCCCGGAGTCTTCCGGCTTATAGCCCGCGAACATCGGGCCGATCACCTGCTGCGCCGGGCCGGTGAACCACTGCCCCGGCAGGCCGGAAATGCGCAGGCCAAACTCGTAGCCGTTGCGCGCCATGGTGGTAACCACGGTGCTGTACTCAATCCCGTGAGCGGCGTCCAGCGCGGCTTTACACATCGCCATCCACGTCGGGCCGGAGAAGTAGTCGCTGCTGGCGACAAACTCGAACACCTCGCGCTGCTGCTCAACCGGATAGCCCGCCTGGATCAGCCCCGGGGTCAGCGCCTGGATCAGCAGCGTGGTGCCCGCATTGTTGCGGTTGTGGCACTCATCGCCCATGTGCAGCGCCTGGGCCAGCATCAGGCGCAGGTCGATTTCGCCGATAATCTTCATCGCGTCGCGCAGCATCGGGCCGAGCACATCGCGCATCCAGTTCAGGCGGTCGATGACGCTCTGGTCGTTGGCGCCCATGCGCAGGATCTTCGCCATCTGCTCGCTGAGGTTGGTGAAGGCGCGGTTGCCGTAGGTTTTGTTCTCAACAATGTGCATAAACATCGACGCGGAGGTGACGCCCGCCATGGAGCCCACGCAGTCATGCTCGTGGCACGGCGAGAAGGTGATCACGCCGGAGGCGGCAAGCCGTGCCGCGTCGTCCAGATCTTTCGCCAGCCCTTCAAACACCAGCGCACCGGTGACCGCGCCTTTCATCGCGCCGCACATGTTTTCCCAGGAGACAGGGGGACCAGCGTGCAGAATGGTGGTGCAGGTCATCCCCGGCACAACGTTAATCGCCTGGTCATAGCCCACCAGCACCGGATGGGACTGGATAATGCGCTCAAGCGCGATTTGGTTGGCGGCGGCGATCTTCTCCGCCAGCAATTTTTCCGCCAGCTGATCCAGCGCTTCAACGACCTGCATATTGCCCTGCCCCGGCGGCGTCCAGTCGAGCTGGGTCACGGGAACGTGCTGCTTTTTAAGATCGTCGCTGAACATCGCGATACCCACGTTAATGACGTTCAGCGGCTGGTTAAATAAGGTGGTCATTATGCGTTCTCTCCTTTGCAGACAAATTCGCGTGCCAGTAATCCGGTATTGGTGCTGCTGCTGGCCCAGATGACGCCTGCGTCGGTCAGCATCTGGCACTGCTGTGCCAGCGACTGCGGATCCTGATCGGTGCCGAGCACGTATCCGAGGATCTCAAGCGGACGGTTATCGGCCTTCGCGATGGCCTGCGCCTCTTTGATCGCCTCGATCATCACCCCTACCGGATCCTCGTGCGCACCAAAGCCCAGCACAAAATCCATCACGATGACGCCCACTTCCGGATCGCGCGCCTCCTGAAGCAGTCGGCTGATGCGGTTGGTCGGGTCGATCATCGGATGCGGCTTGCCGTTGGTGAAATCGTCGTCGCCAAAGTCGAGGAAGGTGTGAGCTTTACTGACGCTGACGTCCGGCAGGCGTTTAGCGGGATCCGGCTGGATATTGCTGTACACGTCGTCGAACTTCTCCAGCGCGGCAAACATCGCTTCGTCGCACAGAGTGCCGCCGCAGAACAGGCCGCGAATGTACTTCTGCTGCGGGGTCAGGCGGGCGCGCACCTCTTCAATCAATGGCCAGTTGAGCGGGTGCAGATCAAGGGACTCTTTTTTGATGCCGGTGAGCAGAACGGCCTTCAGCGCCGCCTCTTTGGTGCCGCGCGCAAACTGCAGTCCGTCCTCATCGGCGGGCGGTTCATTGCGCCCGAGGAAGCAAACAACCACCGGCTTGCGGCAGGCTCTGGCGCGGGCCAGCACCTTTTCTGCCACGGCAGGAGCCGCTGGTTTGGAGATCAGCGCGATAACCTGGGTGCCCTCGTCGACTTCCAGCATGTCGATGGCGTCCAGCATCATCAGGCCGCCAATTTTCTCGCTGAGATCGCGCCCGCCGGTGCCAATCAACTGCGACACGCCGCCGCCGAATTCGTGGATGCGCACGCTCAGCTCCTGGCTGCCGGTGCCGGATGCGCCGACGATGCCAATCGGTCCGCGACGCACCGCGTTGGCGAAGCACAGTCCCGCGCCGTTGATGATGGCGGTGCCGCAGTCCGGCCCCATCATCAGCAGTCCTTTCTGGTGCGCCAGTTGCTTCAGCGCCAGCTCGTCGTCGAGCGAGACGTTATCGGAGAAGAGCATCACGTTGAGATCGTTTTCCAGCGCCTGACGCGCCTCGCGGGCGGCAAAGGTGCCGTTGACGGAAATCACCGCGAGGTTGCTCTCCGGGCGATGGGTTTTGGCGCTGGCAATCGTCGCGTAGCGCGCTTCATGGGAGCCCGTGCTCTCTTTACGCGTGAACAGCGCTTCAATAGCGGCCAGCGTTTCATCATTCGCCGCGTCACCTTTAATGACGATCATCAGGTCGCCGTTTTTCGCCTCATTTAATTCCGGCGTTAACAGCCCGAGGTTTTTTAATACGCCCTTATTCATTTCCGTTGCCATGGCGACAAAGGCCTGTTCAACGCCCGGCAATTTATTGGCTTTAGTGGAAACGGACATTAATGACACGGAGTCAAAATAGGTGTTCTTTTTTATGACAATTTTCGTTGGCATTATTTTCTCCTGAAAGCGGATAAAAGGGGGCCGCCGTCGTGCACAATGCACGTCGGTAAAAAATGCTTTATTTAATTAGCGGCCAGCCGGGACGGGCTGACCGATTGTTTTACGCGCCCGCCGCCAGCAGCAGGTCGGCAATCTCAGTGAAGCCTTTCTCCCGCGCCAGTTCGAGCGGGGTTTTGCCGTATTTGTCGGTCATATGCGGGTTCGCGCCGTGATCCAGTAACAGCTTCACAATCTCTTGCTGTTTCGCACCGCCGTCGTTTAACACAATGGCTTCCAGCAGCGGCGTCCAGCCGACAAAGTTGGTGTGGTTAACGTTGATATCGGTTTTTTCCAGCAGCTCGCGCACGATCTCCACGTGCCCTTTTTCACTGGCAGGCGTAATGCCCACGCCGCCAAAACGCGTCAGGCGGTCGAGATCCGGATTCGCGGGTAATACCAGCCGCAGGAGGGTTAAATCATTGGTCAGGCAGCTAATGAGGAAAGGGTTAAAGCAGGTCTGATCCTGTTTATCAATATCTGCCCCGGCGGCAATTAAAAATTCTACGCAGGAATAGTGTTTTTTCAGGCTGGCAATCGTAACGGCGGTTCTTTTCTGGCGGTTAGTGGCGTTAATATCCACGCCTTTCTCCAGACAGGCTTTTAGCTCATCGCTATTGCCCTCTTCTGCCGCCAGCAGAAATTCCGTAACCAGTTCAGTTGCAGACATATTCAGACTCCCGATGTTTTTCTTTCTGTTGACCTGAGAATAGCAACAGCCTGGTCATAAAAGAATCCGCTTAAAAATGATTCATCGACAGTCAATTCATTGTTGAGTTAAATTCAACAGTTCGGTCAAAACGTGCGTCTGTGCAACCTTTTTCTTATGTTTAACCGCTTTTTAGCGCGTCAAAACGCATTATGCTTATGTCTGATAAAGCCTTATGCACCAGGGCTTTCGGCAAAGCGTCAGAACTGTGATCGGCTTCAAATGCGTTGTAACAGCGTTGTTAAAATATGTTCAAAACTGATGTCTGACGGAGCCGTGATATGAATTCCATCTTTACCGAAGAGAACCTGCTGGCCTTCACCACCGCCGCCCGCTTTGGCAGCTTCAGCAAAGCCGCCGCCGAACTGGGCGTCACCACCTCCGCCATCAGCTACACCATTAAGCGCATGGAGACCGGGCTGGACGTGGTGCTGTTCGTGCGTAACACGCGCAGCATTGAGCTGACCGAGTCCGGCTTTTACTTTTACCGCAAAGCCACCGACCTGCTTAACGACTTTCACGCCATCAAGCGCGGGATTGATACCATCTCACAGGGCATCGAGGCGCGGGTACGCATCTGTATCAACCAGCTGTTGTATACGCCGCGCCATACCGCGCGGCTGCTGCAGGTGCTGAAAAAGCAGTTTCCCACCTGCCAGATCACCGTCACCACCGAAGTCTATAACGGCGTATGGGACTCCATCATCAACAACCAGGCCAATATCGCCATTGGCGCACCGGACACGCTGCTCGACGGCGGCGGAATTGACTACACCGAGATCGGCGCCATTCGCTGGGTGTTCGCCATCGCGCCGGCGCACCCGCTGGCGTTCGTTCCGGAACCGATAGCGGAAAGCCAGCTGCGCCTGTACCCCAACATCATGGTGGAAGATACCGCGCACACCATTAACAAGAAGGTGGGCTGGCTGCTACACGGACAGGAGGCGATTCTGGTGCCGGACTTTAATACCAAATGCCAGTGTCAGATTCTGGGCGAAGGGATAGGTTTTTTACCGGAGTATATGGCGCGGGAAGCGGTGGAAGACGGGCTGCTGGTGACGCGGCGTATCAATAACCCGCGTCAGGATTCTCGCATGCTGCTCGCCACGCAGCATGCCGCGACCGGCCAGGTCACGCGCTGGATCAAACAGCAGTTTGGCCCCCAGGGCGTACTGACCGGGATCTACAGCGACTTACTCTGGCGTGCTTAGCTCTTACTCTGAACCCAGAAAGCGTGGATAAGACCCGGGATGTAGCCCAGCAGCGTCAGAATAATGTTGATAATAAACGCCCAGCCGAAACCTTTGCCCAACAGCACGCCCAGCGGCGGCAACAGGATGGTAAAAACAATACGCCAAAAACCCATATCAAAACTCCGTGCAAGCTAATCCATTGAAAATAATAAAGAGAACTATCTCTAAGCATAGCCAGTTTACCTGTCTGCGCCAGTTCTCTCCCCCGCGTTTACCCTCTTTTACGCTTTTGACGCTGGCGTAATGCGCACAATTACTTTAGCATTAACTTAATTAAGCAAGTACTAAACTATCATGACCGAACTCGAACAGCTTCAGGCCAGCGCAGAGCAGGCCGCAAACCTTTTAAAAGCGATGAGCAATCCGCGTCGCCTGCTGATCCTCTGCACGCTGTGCGGCGCCCCCGGCACCAGCGCGGGGGAACTGGCCCGCGCGACGGGGCTGAGCCCTTCCGCCACGTCGCAGCATCTGGCGCGCATGCGTGAGGAAGGTCTGATTGACAGTACCCGCGAGGCGCAGCGCATTCGCTATTTCATTAAAAACGATGCGGTGCATCAGCTCATCAGCACCCTGAAAACCCTTTATTGCCCGTAAGGAGCCGCCATGTCACTTCCCCTTATTTCGCCGCGCGAGGCCAGCGCCCGCATCACTGAAGGTGCAAAGCTGATTGATATTCGTGATGCCGACGAGTACGCCCGCGAGCATATTCCCGCCGCGCAGTCCATGCCGCTGGATACCTTACCCGGTGGACTTAAAACGCACGCGGGCGAAACGGTGATTTTTCACTGCCAGTCTGGCGCCCGCACCTCAGGCAATGCCGATCGCCTTGCGCAGGCCGCCGCCCCCGCTCAGGCACTGGTGGTCGAAGGGGGCATTCAGGGCTGGAAGCAGGCGGGTCTGCAGACTGTCGAAGACAAAACCCAGCCGCTGCCGCTGATGCGTCAGGTGCAAATTGCCGCCGGGCTGCTCATTCTCTGCGGCGTGGTGCTGGGCTATAGCGTCTCCGACGGCTTTTTCCTGCTCAGCGGCTTCGTAGGAGCCGGGCTGCTGTTCGCCGGTGTGACCGGTTTTTGCGGCATGGCGAGGCTGCTCAAGGTGATGCCCTGGAACCGTCGTACCTCATAAGCAGTAATCGCTGAAATACGCTGTACCCGCCGTCATACGTGGGCTAAGGTGAAGATCGCTAAAACGATGAGGAGGTAATATGTTTTCTGTCGGTGATTATGTACAACCGCGTAAAGGCGGCCCGAAGCTGAAAGTGCTTGAAGTGAACGGTGAAAGCGTTGTGGCGGTACAGGCCAGCAATGAGCAAGGCGAGAAATATACCCTGAAAGCGGCCGATCTGGCGCCGTATACTGAAGACGGTGATTTCGGCGTCTGCTGAAAAAATGCCGGGCGGCGTGTTCCGCCCGGTTTACCTGTTTAGATTAGAAAATCTTCCAGTGATTTGCCGTTTGCCAGCGCGCTGGCAATAGGCTTCGGCGTGCGGCCCTGGCCGGTCCACGTTTTCTCTTCACCGTTCTGGTCAATAAAGCGATATTTGGCATCACGCGGCTTGCGCTTTTTCACTGGCTTACCCGCCTGCCCCAGTTCAGAGCCCAGCAGATCGGTCGGTGAAATACCATCGGCTTTCATTCGTTCCAGCAGGGCATTAATTTTCTCCTGCTGTTCAGCCCGCTGCTGCTCTAATTCCGCCAGCTCACTACGTTTCTCTTCAGTAACGACCCTGACCTTTTCCAGCATTTCCTCAAGAACGTCCAGGGATAATTCGCGTGCCATGGCGCGCAGAGTTCGGATATTATTAAGATTCTGTAACGTCAAAGACATATTATTTGAAAACCTTCTCTTTAGGGTAAATAGATAAATCACCGACAGAATAATTCATTTCCGCTGAAATATCTACCCGCGGGCGTCCCGGCCAATGGCGTAAATATGTTTTACTGCCACCCTTAATATTATCTTATAACGCCAGTGGGATACGCATGGATTCAATCACCCCATCAATATAAATGGTCATCCTTAATCAAAATTTCAGCATCCTGCGCTGTCCAAAAGCGGGTTGACGCCCTCGTCAGTGCGAAGAGATACAACTCACTGATTTACATTAACAAATCATCACACGAGACACATTATAACGAAGCGAACAAAAAACCATCAATTTTAGAGAATTTTGTGGACAAAACGCGTTTAAATAAAAATTAATCACTAGTTGTTAGTTCAAACATAGAGATATACGCTATACACGTCAAACAAACCAACCTAAAGCACTAATCGCTTAGGGAAAATCGTTTCTTTTGTGTTCTTCTCAAGGAGTTCAGACATGTTCTCACCGCAATCACGCCTTCGCCATGCAGTGGCGGATACTTTCGCGATGGTTGTCTACTGTTCCGTTGTGAACATGCTGATCGAAATATTCCTCTCCGGAATGACCTTCGAGCAGTCACTTTCTTCTCGTCTGGTGGCGATCCCGGTCAATATTATTATTGCATGGCCTTACGGCTTATACCGCGATGCCGTCATGCGTTTCGCACGTCGTATCAGCCCCGCAGGCTGGGTGAAAAACCTGGCGGACGTTCTGGCCTATGTGACGTTCCAGTCGCCGGTTTATGTGGCTATTCTGCTGACGGTTGGCGCGGACTGGCACCAGATCGCTGCGGCGGTCAGTTCGAATATTGTAATTTCAATGCTGATGGGGGCGGTGTATGGCTATTTCCTCGACTACTGTCGCCGCCTGTTTAAGGTCAGCCAGTACAGCCAGGCAAAAGCGTGATGTGAAGCGACTGGCGCACGCCAGTCGCAAATTTACTGTACGTCGCCAAACAGTCCCTTCAAAAACCGTTCCAGCGCCATACGCGAGCTGAAACCATGCGGAATACCATAATGCTCATGCGTCTCTCCGCCTAAATAGAGCGGAAATTGCTGATAGTGATCGCAGGTTTTAATATCCGAGGCAGGCTCAGCAAATGACAGGCTTCTGTCTTTAAGCGTGGGGTGAATAATGAGAGCGGTACGTCCCATTCTTGCTTCACGATTAACGTAAACATAATTCTCGCCACGGCGATATCCATACGCTTTTGGCGTCACCTCATCCATGGTGAATCCCTCTTTTTCAAGAACGCGCGCCACCTCATCAGGTCGTAAATACATATCTTTTCCTCGTTATCTTTTCCTGCCCGGCAACCTTACAGTATTCAGCATTAGCAGGGCTTTCAGAATAGTCCATAAACTGCCGGATAACGCGTGATGCGCTTCAGATATTAAATTTCTGAACTAAACTGAACGGGAACGCAAAATTACGGAGGATCGTATGTTTAACAGACCGAACCGAAACGATATTAATGACGATGCGCAGGATATTCGTAATGATGTCAGCCAATTAGCGGACACGCTGGAAGAGGTGCTGAAATCCTGGGGAAGTGACGCGAAGGACGAAGCGGATGCCGCAAAACGTAAGGCTCAGTCTCTGCTCCGTGAAACCCGCGCGCGCTTAAACGGCCGCACGCGTACGACACAGGCTGCCTGCGATGCGGTCAGCTGCGCAACGACCTTCGTGCGCGAGAAGCCGCTCTGTACGCTCGGCACGGTAGCGGCAGTCGGTATCTTTGTGGGCGCTCTGCTTAGCCTGCGCAAATAACCCGCTCACGCACCGTTATCTGCCCCGGTGGTCAGTGGCTGCCGGGGCTTTTCTTTGCCTTCTCGGCTTTAAAACCCGTATAGCCTGCCCTGCCCCGCTGAGCTCATCATCGGGACAACATCAATCTGAATTTCCCATATCTTGTATGGTTGAAACTTAAGACAACTACATCTAGTATTCCTTTTAGCAAGACACACACAACCTGACGCGATGATTCGCGCCGTTCTCTCATTTTAAATGGAAATACGAATCATGAGCATTATTATTTACACTCGTAACGATTGTGTTCAGTGCCACGCAACTAAACGGGCGATGGAAAGCCGCGGCGTGGCGTTTGAGATGGTGAATATTGACCAGCAGCCCGAGGCCGCCGATACCCTTCGCGCGCAGGGTTTCCGTCAGCTTCCGGTGGTGGTGGCTGGGGAGACCAGCTGGTCTGGCTTCCGCCCGGACATGATCAACCGCATCGCCACTCAGGCCGCACGGGCATGAGCAGATTGGTGTTCTTCTCCAGCAGCTCGGAAAACACGCTCCGTTTTATTGAGCGCGTCGGGCTGCCTGCGGTGCGCATTCCGCTTAACGAGCGGGAGCGGATCCGGGTAGAGGAACCTTACATTCTGGTGGTGCCCAGCTATGGCGGAGGCGGCACGGCGGGCGCAGTGCCTCGCCAGGTGATCCGCTTTCTGAACGATCCTCATAACCGGGAGCTGATCCGCGGCGTCATTGCGGCGGGGAATCGCAATTTCGGCGACGCCTTTGGCCGCGCCGGAGATGTCATCTCTCAAAAATGCGGCGTGCCGTATCTCTATCGCTTTGAGCTGATGGGGACGCAGCAGGACGTCGAAAACGTGCGTAAAGGAGTGAACGAATTTTGGCAACGACAACCGCAGAACGGGTAATGCAGGCGACGCCGGATTACCACGCATTAAACGCGATGCTTAACCTCTATGACCGGGAGGGACGCATTCAGTTTGATAAAGACCGTGAGGCGGTGGACGCCTTTTTTGCCGCCCACGTGCGGCCCAACAGCGTGACCTTTACGAGCCAGGATGAACGTCTCGACCACCTGGTTAACGAGGGTTACTACGATGCGCGCGTCCTCACCCGCTACGAACGCGCCTTCATCGTGAAGCTGTTTGAACGCGCCCACGCCAGCGGCTTTCGTTTCCAGACGTTCCTTGGCGCGTGGAAGTTCTACACCAGCTACACCCTGAAAAGCTTTGACGGTAAGCGCTACTTAGAAAGCTTTGAAGATCGCGTGGTGATGGTCGCGCTGACCCTGGCGCAGGGCGATGAAGCGCTGGCGCAACAGCTCACCGACGAGATCCTCTCCGGCCGCTTCCAGCCCGCCACGCCCACCTTTCTCAACTGCGGCAAAGCCCAGCGCGGTGAGCTGGTCTCCTGCTTCCTGCTGCGTATCGAAGATAACATGGAATCGATTGGCCGCGCGGTGAACTCGGCGCTGCAGCTTTCCAAACGCGGCGGCGGGGTGGCGTTTTTGCTCTCTAACCTGCGCGAAGCGGGCGCGCCGATCAAGCGCATCGAAAACCAGTCCTCAGGCGTGATCCCGGTGATGAAGATGCTGGAGGATGCGTTCTCCTATGCTAACCAGCTTGGCGCGCGCCAGGGCGCGGGAGCGGTTTATCTGCACGCGCACCACCCCGACATTCTGCGTTTCCTCGATACCAAGCGCGAAAACGCCGACGAAAAAATCCGTATAAAAACCCTGTCGCTTGGCGTGGTGATCCCGGATATCACCTTTAAACTGGCCAAAGAGAATGCCGAGATGGCGCTCTTCTCGCCGTATGACGTTGAGCGAATCTATGGCAAAGCTTTTGGCGACGTGGCCATCAGCGAACTTTATGACGTGCTGGTAGCCGACGAGCGCATTCGCAAAAAATATATCAACGCCCGCGATTTCTTCCAGACGCTTGCCGAAATTCAGTTTGAGTCCGGCTATCCGTACATCATGTACGAAGATACGGTAAACCGCGCGAACCCGATTGCCGGGCGCATCAACATGAGCAACCTGTGCTCGGAGATTTTGCAGGTCAACAGCGCGTCCGGCTATGACGAGAATCTGGACTATGCGGAGATCGGCAAAGACATCTCCTGCAACCTCGGGTCGCTGAATATCGCCCACACCATGGATTCACCCGACTTTGGCCGCACGATAGAAACCGCCATTCGCGGGCTGACGGCGGTGTCGGACATGAGCCACATCCGCAGCGTGCCGTCCATCGAGGCGGGCAACGCCGCGTCGCACGCTATCGGGCTGGGGCAGATGAACCTCCACGGCTATCTGGCGCGGGAGGGCATCGCCTACGGCAGTCCGGAAGGGCTGGACTTCACCAACCTCTATTTTTACACCGTCACCTGGCACGCGCTGCATACCTCGATGATGCTGGCGCGCGAGCGCAACCAGCGTTTCGCGGGCTTTGAGCAGTCCCGCTACGCCAGCGGGGCGTATTTTAGCCCGTATCTTGAAGACGACTGGCAGCCGAAAACCGAAAAAGTACGCGAACTGTTTGCTCGCGCCGGAATTGTGTTACCGACGCGCGCGATGTGGCAGCAGTTGCGTGATGACGTGATGCGCTACGGCATCTACAACCAGAACCTGCAGGCCGTACCGCCAACCGGCTCGATCTCCTACATCAATCACGCCACGTCGAGCATTCACCCGATCGTGTCGAAAATTGAAATTCGCAAAGAAGGCAAAACCGGACGCGTTTACTACCCTGCCCCGTTTATGACCAATGAGAACCTGGCTTTGTACCAGGACGCGTATGAGATCGGCCCGGAAAAAATCATCGATACCTACGCCGAGGCGACGAAACACGTGGACCAGGGACTCTCGCTGACGCTGTTCTTCCCGGATACCGCCACCACGCGGGACATCAACAAATCGCAGATCTACGCCTGGAAAAAAGGTATCAAGACGCTCTACTACATTCGCCTGCGCCAGCTTGCGCTGGAAGGCACCGAAATTGAAGGCTGCGTGTCCTGCGCGCTGTAAGGAGAAAGGATGAAACTGTCACGCGTGAGTGCCGTTAACTGGAACAAAATCCAGGACGATAAAGACCTGGAGGTATGGAACCGCCTGACCAGCAACTTCTGGCTGCCAGAAAAGGTCCCGCTCTCCAACGATATTCCGGCCTGGCAAACCCTGAGCCACGCCGAGCAGCAGCTGACGATCCGCGTCTTTACCGGCCTGACGCTGCTCGACACCATTCAAAATACCGTCGGCGCACCGGCTCTGATGAGTGACGCGCTGACGCCGCACGAAGAGGCGGTGATGTCGAACATCAGCTTTATGGAGGCGGTGCACGCCCGCTCCTACAGTTCGATTTTCTCCACGCTGTGCCAGACCAAAGACGTGGACGCGGCCTACGCATGGAGTGAAGCAAGCGAGTCACTACAGAGAAAGGCGGAGCTGGTGCTGACGTATTATCGGAACGACGAGCCGCTGAAGAAGAAGATCGCCAGCGTGTTTCTGGAATCCTTCCTCTTCTATTCTGGCTTCTGGCTGCCCATGTACTGGTCGAGCCGGGGCAAGCTCACCAACACCGCCGATTTGATTCGTCTCATCATTCGTGATGAAGCGGTGCACGGGTATTACATCGGCTATAAGTATCAGAAAGGGCTGGAAAAGGTCAGCGACGCGGAGCGAGAGGAGCTCAAAGGGTTTGCGCTTGATTTGCTGATGGATCTGTACGACAACGAGCTGAGCTATACCGAAGAACTCTACGCTGGTACCAGCTGGGAGGAAGACGTGAAGGCCTTCCTCTGCTACAACGCCAACAAGGCGCTGATGAACCTGGGTTACGAGGCGCTTTTCCCACCGGAGATGGCGGAGGTGAACCCGGCGATTCTGTCCGCGCTGTCGCCCAACGCCGACGAAAACCACGATTTCTTCTCCGGGTCGGGTTCATCGTACGTGATGGGCAAAGCGGTGGAAACTGAGGATGAAGACTGGGATTTTTAATGAACGTTAACGTTCGTTAATTTAATATAAACCCAACAATTTCCTCTCTAATATTTACAAAGCAACTACACTGTCATTTCTGCGTCATATTCGCCTGAATCACCCGATTCAGGCGAAATTCTCCTGCGCCACAGCAAAAAATTGAGAAAAATTCAGATCACGCTCAGCCCTTTACTCATGGGAAATACAGCCGTTTCGCTTCCCTGAAAATTCACGTCATAAGCAAACCCAGGGTTGTCTCAGATTCTCAGTATGTTAGGGTTATGCCCGTTAACAATTTACCATGGTAATCATATCGACATAAACAAATAACAGGACACTCTCTATTGCATGGCAATTAAATTAGAAGTGAAAAATCTTTATAAAGTATTTGGCGAGCATCCGCAGCGCGCATTCAAATATATTGAGAAAGGCCTTTCGAAAGAGCAAATTCTGGAAAAAACCGGGCTATCGCTTGGCGTTAAAGACGCCAGTCTGGCCATTGAAGAAGGCGAGATTTTTGTCATCATGGGATTATCCGGTTCGGGTAAATCCACTATGGTTCGCCTTCTCAATCGCCTGATTGAACCCACCCGCGGACAGGTACTGATTGACGGCGTGGATATCGCCAGAATATCAGACGCCGAGCTTCGCGAGGTGCGCAGAAAGAAGATTGCGATGGTATTCCAGTCATTCGCGCTGATGCCGCACATGACGGTACTGGATAATACCGCCTTCGGCATGGAATTAGCCGGCACGCCTGCGCAGGAACGTCAGGAAAAAGCCCTTGATGCCCTGCGTCAGGTAGGGCTGGAAAATTATGCGCATGCGTACCCGGATGAACTTTCCGGCGGTATGCGTCAGCGCGTGGGATTAGCCCGCGCATTAGCCATTAATCCAGACATTTTATTAATGGACGAAGCTTTCTCCGCCCTCGATCCGTTAATTCGCACCGAGATGCAGGATGAGCTGGTAAAATTACAGGCGAAACATCAGCGAACCATTGTCTTTATTTCCCACGATTTGGATGAAGCCATGCGTATTGGCGACCGTATTGCCATTATGCAAAACGGTGAAGTGGTGCAGGTCGGCACGCCGGATGAAATACTCAATAATCCGGCGAATGATTATGTCCGCACCTTCTTCCGCGGCGTGGATATTAGCCAGGTCTTTAGCGCCAAAGATATTGCCCGTCGAACGCCAAACGGCATTATTCGTAAAACCCCAGGCTTCGGCCCGCGCTCGGCGCTTAAGCTGCTGCAGGACGAAGACCGTGAATACGGTTATTTGGTTGAACGCGGCAATAAATTTGTCGGCGTTGTCTCCATCGACTCTCTGAAAACCGCGCTCAGCGAAAACCAGGGCATCGATGCGGCGTTGATTGACGCTCCGCTTGCCGTGGACGCCGAAACGCCGCTCAGCGAGTTGCTCTCTCACGTAGGGCAGGCGCCGTGCGCCGTGCCGGTCGTGGGTGAGGAACAACAGTACGTCGGCATCATCTCAAAGCGGATGCTGCTGCAGGCTTTAGATCGCGAGGGGGCAAACAATGGCTGACCAAACTAACCCGTGGGGTACCACTGAAGCGGCGGATAACGCTGCGCAATCCGCCGACGCGTGGGGTTCCACGCCAGCCCCCGCCGACGGCGGCGGCGCGGCAGACTGGCTGAACAGCGCCCCCGCGCCTGCGCCAGAACACTTCAACATCATGGACCCGTTCCATAAAACGCTGATCCCGCTGGACAGCTGGGTCACGGAGGGGATCGACTGGGTGGTGACGCACTTCCGCCCGGTGTTCCAGGGGATCCGCATCCCGGTGGATTACATCCTGAACGGCTTCCAGCAGCTGATGCTGGGCATGCCGGCACCGGTGGCGATTATCCTGTTCTCCCTGATCGCCTGGCAGTTTGGCAGCGCCGGCATGGGTGTCGCCACGCTGATTTCGCTGATTGCCATCGGCGCGATTGGGGCCTGGTCGCAGGCGATGATCACCCTGGCGCTGGTGCTGACCGCCCTGCTCTTCTGCATCGTCATCGGCCTGCCGATGGGGATCTGGCTGGCGCGCAGCCCGCGGGCAGCGAAGATTATCCGTCCGCTGCTGGATGCAATGCAGACCACCCCGGCGTTCGTCTATCTGGTGCCGATTGTCATGCTGTTCGGCATCGGCAACGTGCCGGGCGTGGTGGTCACCATTATCTTCGCCCTGCCGCCGATTATTCGTCTGACCATTCTCGGGATCAACCAGGTGCCTGCGGACCTGATCGAAGCGTCACGCTCGTTCGGTGCCAGCCCGCGCCAGATGCTGTTTAAGGTTCAGCTCCCGCTGGCCATGCCAACCATCATGGCGGGCGTTAACCAGACGCTGATGCTGGCCCTGTCGATGGTGGTGATTGCCTCGATGATCGCCGTTGGCGGTCTCGGTCAGATGGTGCTGCGCGGCATTGGCCGTCTCGACATGGGGCTGGCCACCGTCGGCGGCGTCGGGATCGTGATCCTCGCCATTATTCTTGACCGCCTGACCCAGGCCGTCGGTCGTGATTCACGCAGTCGCGGCAACCGTCGCTGGTATTCCACCGGCCCTGTCGGGTTACTCACCCGCCCCTTTAGAAAATAAGGAACAACGATGCGACATAACGTCCTTTTTGCCACAGCGTTTGCCACCCTTGTCTCCACCAGCACGTTCGCGGCTGATCTGCCGGGCAAAGGCATTACCGTGCAGCCGGTGCAGAGCACCATTTCGGAAGAGAGCTTCCAGACCCTGATCGTCAGCCGCGCGCTGGAAAAACTCGGCTACACGGTTAACACGCCGAGCGAAGTGGATTACAACGTGGGCTATACCTCGATTGCCTCCGGTGACGCCACCTTCACCGCCGTGAACTGGCAGCCGTTGCACGACGACATGTATGCCGCCGCCGGTGGCGACAAGAAATTCTACCGTGAAGGCACCTTTGTCACCGGCGCGGCGCAGGGATATCTGATCGACAAGAAAACCGCCGACCAGTACCACATCACCAATATCGAACAGCTGAAGGATCCGAAGATCGCCAAACTGTTCGACACCAACGGTGACGGCAAGGCCGACATGATGGGCTGCTCGCCGGGCTGGGGCTGCGAAGCGGTGATTAACCACCAGAACAAGGCCTTTGATCTGGCGAAAACGGTCGACGTGAGCCACGGCAACTATTCTGCGATGATGGCCGACACCATTGCCCGCTTCAAAGAGGGTAAACCGGTGATTTACTACACCTGGACGCCATACTGGGTGAGCGACGTGCTGAAGCCGGGGAAAGACGTGGTGTGGCTGCAGGTGCCGTTCTCCTCCCTGCCGGGCGAGCAGAAAGATATCGACACCAAACTGCCGAACGGCATGAACTACGGCTTCCCGGTGAACACCATGCATATCGTGGCGAACAAAGCCTGGGCCGAGAAAAACCCGGCCGCGGCGAAGCTGTTCTCGGTGATGAAGCTGCCGCTGGCGGACATCAACGCCCAGAACGCGATGATGCACGCGGGTAAATCGTCTGAGGCAGATGTCAAAGGCCACGTCGACGGCTGGATCAAAGCCCACCAGCAGCAGTTTGACGGCTGGGTGAAAGAGGCGCTTGAGGTGCAGAAGTAAAAAACAAAACCCTACCCCTCACCCTAACCCTCTCCCTAACCCTCTCCCTAAAGGGGAGAGGACTGGGGTGAGGGGCTAACCGCACAAACACACACATAACAATCCCCCAACATTCACAATCATTCGCTATTATGGTTTCCGGAAAAATAATCACTTAACTAACGATTCCTGAAACCAATGACAAAAACAGCTCAAGGGCTTAGCCCCGCACTCATTCTTTTAATGTCCGTGGCCACGGGTCTGGCCGTCGCCAGCAACTATTACGCGCAACCTCTTCTCGACACCATCGCCCGCGCGTTTGACCTTTCCGCCAGTTCAGCAGGCTTTATTGTCACCGCAGCCCAGCTCGGTTATGCCGCCGGGCTGCTGTTCCTGGTGCCGCTCGGCGATATGTTTGAACGCCGAATGCTGATCGTCTCCATGACCCTGCTGGCCGCCGGTGGGATGCTGATCACCGCCAGCAGCCAGTCGCTGACGATGATGATTATCGGTACCGCGCTGACGGGTTTGTTCTCCGTGGTCGCGCAAATCCTGGTTCCGCTCGCGGCGACCCTCGCCTCCCCGGAAAAACGCGGCAAGGTGGTGGGCACCATCATGAGCGGCCTGCTGCTGGGGATTTTGCTGGCGCGTACCGTTGCCGGGCTGCTGGCAAGCCTCGGCGGCTGGCGCACCGTATACTGGGTGGCGAGCGTGCTGATGGTCGTCATGGCGCTGGCACTGTGGCGCGGGCTGCCAAAAGTGAAGCAGGAAAATCACCTGAACTACCCGCAGCTGCTGGCCTCCGTTTTCAGCCTGTTCACCCAGGATAAACTTCTGCGCACCCGCGCCCTGCTGGGCTGCTTCACCTTCGCCAACTTCAGCATTCTGTGGACGTCGATGGCGTTTCTGCTGGCCGCGCCGCCGTTCAATTATTCCGAAGGGGTGATTGGCCTGTTCGGTCTGGCCGGTGCCGCAGGCGCACTGGGCGCACGTCCCGCAGGAGGGCTGGCCGACAAGGGCAAATCTCACCTGACCACCTCCGCGGGGCTGATATTACTCCTGCTCTCCTGGGCGGCAATCTGGTATGGGCACGTCTCGGTGCTGGCGCTGATCGTCGGTATCCTGGTGCTCGATCTCACCGTGCAGGGCGTTCACATCACCAATCAGACCGTCATCTATCGCGTGAAGCCAGAGGCGCGTAACCGCCTGACGGCCGGGTACATGACCAGCTACTTCATTGGCGGCGCGGCGGGCTCGCTCATTTCCGCCTCGGCATGGCAGCATGCCGGCTGGTCAGGGGTGTGTGCGATCGGCGCCATCGTCGCCACGCTTAACCTGCTAGTATGGTGGCGCGGCTACCATCGTCAGGATGCAATTCATTAAGTTTTACATTGCGTTGGCCTCTTAGGGTGTTAAGAGGCCCTTCACTCTGTTAATGTAAACGTAATCATTTATCCCAGAAATTTTAATGTGGGTGACATATTTACAATTGGCATGAATAGTTCAGACCCCCGTCCTCACATCCTCTCTTCAGCGGGTTCACACCCTACGCTTTCTGTGCTCACCGGGTCACGGACTTACCCGGCGCTTTCTGATGGTGACATTAATTTGGCGGATATAACCGCACAAATAATTCATTTACATTATTTGTCACTATCGTTACTATATCGGCTGTAATTAATGAGGTTATGCCCAAATGGATAGTTCGTTTACGCCCATTGAACAAATGCTTAAATTCCGCGCCAGTCGCCATGAGGACTTCCCGTACCAGGAAATCCTGCTGACTCGCCTGTGCATGCACATGCAGGGTAAGCTACTGGAAAACCGTAATAAAATGCTGAAAGCTCAAGGGATTAACGAGACATTGTTTATGGCGTTGATCACGCTGGAGTCTCAGGAAAACCACAGCATTCAGCCTTCCGAGCTGAGCTGCGCGCTGGGCTCCTCCCGTACCAATGCGACCCGAATTGCCGATGAGCTCGAAAAGCGTGGCTGGATTGAGCGCCGTGAAAGCGACAACGATCGCCGCTGCCTGCATCTGCAACTGACCGATAAAGGTCACCAGTTCCTGCGCGAGGTGCTGCCACCTCAGCACAATTGCCTGCACAAACTCTGGTCCGCCCTCAGCACCGCCGAGCGTGACCAGCTTGAGCACATCACTCGCAAGCTGCTCACCCGTCTGGACCAGATGGATGAAGACGGCGCCGTTCTTGAGGCGCTGCGCTAACGCGACGACACGCTCACCATTCCAGATTCATAAGAAAACCGACAGGCCAGCACGTCACACTGCTGGCCTTTCTGACAACAGGTCGGCTCAGCCGATGTGAAAATAAGAAGATCGTGGAGAACAACAATGAGCGCAAATGCGGAGAGCACTACCCCGCAGCAACCGGCCAACAAGAAAGGCAAACGTAAGAGCGCCCTTCTTCTGTTGACCTTGCTCTTTATCATTATTGCCGTGGCATATGGGATCTATTGGTTTTTAGTACTGCGTCATGCTGAAGAGACTGACGACGCGTACGTGGCAGGGAACCAGGTACAAATTATGGCGCAGGTGTCGGGCAGCGTGACGAAAGTCTGGGCTGACAATACCGACTTTGTGCAAAAAGGCGATGTGTTGGTGACTCTCGATCCAACCGACGCCCAGCAGGCGTTTGAAAAAGCACAGACCGCGCTGGCCTCCAGCGTCCGTCAGACCCGCCAGCTGATGATCAACAGCAAGCAGCTGCAGGCCAACATCGACGTGCAGAAAACCGCACTCGCACAGGCGCAGAGCGATCTGAACCGCCGCGTGCCGCTCGGCACCGCCAACCTGATTGGCCGTGAAGAGCTGCAGCACGCCCGCGACGCCGTCGCCAGCGCTCAGGCACAGCTGGATGTGGCCATTCAACAGTACAACGCCAACCAGGCGATGGTGCTGGGCACCAGCCTGGAAAACCAGCCCGCCGTTCAGCAGGCGGCGACCGAAGTGCGCAACGCGTGGCTTGCCCTGCAGCGTACTAAAATCGTCAGCCCAATGACCGGCTATGTCTCCCGTCGTTCCGTCCAGCCAGGGGCGCAGATCAGCCCAACCACGCCGCTGATGGCGGTTGTGCCGGCAGACAACCTGTGGGTCGACGCCAACTTTAAAGAGACGCAGCTTGCCCATATGCGTATCGGCCAGACCGCGACGGTTGTCAGCGACATCTATGGCGATGACGTGAAGTACACCGGGAAAGTGGTGGGTCTGGATATGGGGACCGGCAGCGCCTTCTCCCTGCTGCCTGCGCAGAACGCCACCGGTAACTGGATCAAAGTCGTACAGCGTCTACCCGTGCGTATCGAACTGGATGCTAAGCAGCTGGCGGATCACCCGCTGCGTATCGGCCTGTCAACGCTGGTGACGGTTGACACCGCCAACCGCGACGGTCAGATCCTGGCAAGCCAGGTGCGTAGCAGCCCGGCTTATGAAAGTAACGCCCGTGAAATTAGCCTCGATCCGGTCAACAAGCTGATCGATGACATCGTGAAGGCAAACGCCGGTTAATCCGAAGGTGAGCGTTATGCAACAGCAAAAGCCGCAAAAACCGCTGGAAGGCGCGCAGCTGGTCATTATGACCATTGCGCTGTCGCTGGCGACATTCATGCAGGTGCTGGACTCCACCATCGCAAACGTGGCGATCCCAACCATCGCCGGTAACCTTGGCTCGTCGCTGAGCCAGGGAACCTGGGTCATTACCTCGTTTGGGGTGGCAAACGCCATCTCCATTCCGATCACCGGCTGGCTGGCAAAGCGCGTCGGTGAGGTGAAGCTGTTCCTCTGGTCCACGGTGGCGTTTGTACTGGCCTCGTGGGCGTGCGGCATGTCCAGCAGCCTGACGATGCTGATTTTCTTCCGCGTCATTCAGGGGATTGTCGCGGGGCCGCTGATCCCGCTTTCCCAGAGTTTGCTGCTGAGCAACTACCCTCCCGCAAAACGTTCCGTCGCGCTGGCGCTCTGGTCGATGACCGTTATCGTCGCGCCTATCTGCGGACCGATTCTGGGCGGGTACATCAGCGATAACTACCACTGGGGCTGGATCTTCTTCATCAACGTACCGATTGGCGCCGTCGTGGTATTGATGACGCTGCAGTCGCTGCGGGGACGAGAGACGCGCACCGAACAACGGCGTATCGACAGCATCGGGCTGGCGCTGCTGATCCTGGGTATCGGCAGTCTGCAGATCATGCTCGACCGCGGTAAAGAGCTCGACTGGTTCAACTCGCAGGAAATTATCATCCTGACCATTGTCGCGGTGGTGTCGATCAGCTTCCTGATCGTCTGGGAGCTGACGGACGACAACCCGATAGTCGATCTCTCGCTATTTAAGTCGCGAAACTTCACCATCGGCTGCCTGTGTATCAGCCTCGCCTATATGCTCTACTTCGGCGCGATTGTTCTGCTGCCGCAGCTGTTGCAGGAGGTGTATGGCTATACCGCCACCTGGGCGGGTCTGGCGTCAGCACCCGTTGGGGTGATCCCGGTCCTGCTGTCGCCGATAATTGGCCGCTTCGCCCATAAGCTCGACATGCGTCGGCTGGTGACGTTCAGCTTCATCATGTATGCGGTGTGCTTCTACTGGCGTGCGTATACCTTTGAGCCGGGAATGGACTTTGGCGCCTCGGCGTGGCCGCAGTTCATTCAGGGCTTCGCGGTGGCGTGCTTCTTTATGCCGCTGACCACCATCACGCTCTCTGGCTTACCGCCCGAGCGTCTGGCAGCCGCCTCGAGCCTGTCGAACTTCACCCGTACGCTGGCGGGCTCCATCGGTACGTCGATCACCACCACCCTGTGGACGAACCGCGAATCGATGCACCACGCGCAGCTGACCGAAGCGGTGAACCCGTACAACCCGAATGCTCAGCAGATGTATAGCCAGCTTCAGGGGATGGGAATGACGGAGCAGCAGGCGTCCGGCTGGATTGCCCAGCAGATCACCAACCAGGGGCTGATTATCTCGGCCAACGAGATTTTCTGGATATCGGCAGGGATCTTTATCGTCCTGCTGGGGCTGGTGTGGTTTGCCAGACCGCCGTTTGGTGCCGGTGGCGGCGGTGGCGGCGCGCACTAGTTCTGTGCGACGGTTGCCCGGTGGCGCTACGCTTACCGGGCCTACGAACGTAGGCCGGATAAGGCGTAGCCGCCATCCGGCAAAAAACCGCACTGTGTCCAGAACGCGACAGCCATTGTCAGTTCCGATAAAGCAGCGCGCCTGAAATCGATTCACGATAGTGAAAAGACAACAGGAGCGCATCATGCTGAACACACCCGCCGACAAGTACCAACCCTATCCCACCCTTTCCCTGCCCGACCGTCGCTGGCCGGAGCAACGCATCACCCGCGCGCCGCGCTGGCTCTCGACCGACCTGCGCGACGGCAACCAGGCCCTTGCCGAGCCGATGGACAGCGCCCGCAAGCTGCAGTTCTGGGCACTGCTGCTGGGCTGCGGATTCAAAGAGATCGAGGTTGCCTTTCCTTCCGCCTCACAGACGGATTTCAACTTCGTTCGCCAGCTGATTGAAGAGAACCGCATCCCGGATGACGTGACGATTCAGGTGCTCACTCAGGCACGGGAAGATCTCATCCATCGCACTTTTGAATCCCTGCGCGGCGCGAAGCAGGCTACCGTGCATCTGTATAACGCCACCGCTCCGCTGTTCCGCCGCCTGGTCTTCGGCATGGAGAAAGCGCAAATCGTTGAGCTGGCGACGCGCTCGACGCGGCTTATTCGCCAGCTGTGTGAGGAAAATCCCGACACCCGCTGGCAATATGAATACTCCCCGGAAACCTTCTGCTTTACCGAGCCGGAGTTTGCGCTGGAGATTTGTGAAGCCGTGGCGGAAATCTGGCAGCCGTGCGACGAGCGGCCTATGGTGATCAACTTACCTGCCACCGTCGAAGTGAGCACGCCGAACGTCTATGCCGACCAGATCGAGTATTTCTGTCGCCACTTCAGCCGCCGCCGCGATGTCTGCATCAGCGTGCATCCGCATAACGACCGCGGTACCGGCGTTGCCTGCGCGGAGCTGGCCGTAATGGCGGGAGCTGACCGCGTGGAGGGCTGTCTGTTCGGTAACGGGGAACGTACGGGTAACGTCTGCCTGGTAACGCTGGCGATGAACCTCTACAGCCAGGGGGTTAGCCCGAATCTGGACTTTAGCGATATGAATCGGGTGGTGGAAGTGGTGGAAACCTGCAATCAGCTGCCGGTCCACCCGCGCCATCCGTGGGCAGGACGGCTGGCCTATACCGCCTTCTCCGGTTCGCACCAGGACGCGATTAAAAAAGGCTTTGATGCCCGCAGGCCAGGCGATCGCTGGGAGATGCCTTACCTGCCCGTCGATCCCCAGGATATTGGCTGCACCTACGAAGCGGTGATCCGCGTAAACAGCCAGTCAGGAAAAAGCGGCAGCGCGTGGCTGATTGAGCAGAATCATGGTCTGAAACTGCCCCGCGCCCTGCAGCAGGATTTCAGCCAGCACGTGCAGCAGGAAACCGATCGTCACGGAAAAGAGATGACGCAAAATGCGCTGTGGCAGCTGTTCCGCACCCGCTACGGCCTGATGGCAACGCCGCACTATGCGCTGCAATCCTACCGCAGCGACAGCCAGCAGGACGGCCAGCTGCGTTTGACGGCCAGCGTCGTCACACAGGGAGGAACACGCCAGCTGGAAGGTCAGGGCAACGGTCTGCTCTCCGCCGCCGCTCACGGCCTGAGCCGCTGGGTCAACGCCCCGTTCGTGATTAAGGATTATCACGAGCATACGTTAGGTGAACGCAGCGACAGCCGCTCGGTGGCCTACATCCGCTGTCTGTTCCAGGACGGCAGCAGCCGCTGGGGCGTGGGCATTGATAGCGACGTGGCGCGCGCGTCGCTTCAGGCGCTCTTTAACGCCGTCAGTCGTTCTTAAAGTAATCGCTGGGAGAGACGCCCATCACCCGACGGAACATGGCCGTAAAGGCGCTATGGCTGCCGTACCCCAGATCCAGCGCCACGCGTAATACCGGCTGGCCCTGCGCCAGCCGGACTAAGGCTTCCAGCAGGCGCGCCCTTCTCAACCACTCTCCGTAGCTTAATCCCGTCTGCTGCTGAAAATGGCGGTTCAGCGTGCGCTCGCTCATGTTCATCATGCTCGCAGCCTGAGCGCTGCTCCAGCTTTCACCCGGCTGTTGCCGGATTTGCAGACACAGG
Organism: Enterobacter sp. NFIX58; assembly: GCF_900110475.1. NCBI lineage: Bacteria > Pseudomonadati > Pseudomonadota > Gammaproteobacteria > Enterobacterales > Enterobacteriaceae > Enterobacter > Enterobacter sp. NFIX58. The sequence goes on from NZ_FODW01000002.1 coordinate 88,949, forward strand.
CGACGTAGCGCCTCACTTTCCGGCTCCGGCAGGTAAAACGGCAGCACCGGCATAGTGCGGATTTCATCGAGAATGAGCTCATAGACGCGCTCATCCCGGCTTCCGGGTGAGTACGATTCAGGTAAAGCAAGGCAGACGAGGATCAGCTCGCGCAGCAGCGGCGTGATCTGCACGATCTGGCAGGTGGCCGGGAGATCGGCCCGCGCCAGCGGATCGATAAACAACGTTCGCGCCGCCACGTTGCCGGTAATGCGCAAGGAATGCTGCGTGCCCGCAGGCAGCCAGACGCCGCGACCGGGAGGAACAACCCAACAGCCTGATGCGGTATCCACCCGTACCACGCCGCTCAGGGTGTGCAGCAGCTGCGCGCAGTCGTGCTTGTGCCAGGGTTCGCTGTCACCATGAACGTAATCATGGGCAAACGGAACGAGGGGACGGTGGGTAAAGGAGAAGGTTAAGGTTGTGGTCAAAGGAGGCACCAACACAATGTAGGCCCGGTAAGCGAAGCGCCACCGGGCATCCACAGGCACAATACTAGATGTGCAGTTCCTGCAGTTTTTCTTTCGGCAGGGCCAGCTCTTCGTTGCTGTTCACGCGCACATCACGCTCGATGATATGACGCGCGATTTCCTGCGCTTCTTCCAGAGAGTGCATCTGGTAGGTGCCGCACTGGTAAACGTTAAGCTCAGGGATCTGGTTCTGCTCTTTCACCTTCAGCACGTCCTGCATGGCCGCTTTCCAGGCATCTGCCACACGTTTCTCTTCAGGCTGACCAATCAGGCTCATGTAGAAACCGGTACGGCAGCCCATCGGAGAGATATCGATGATCTCAACGCCGTTGCCGTTCAGGTGGTCACGCATGAAGCCAGCGAACAGGTGTTCCAGCGTATGAATGCCTTTCTCCGGCATCACTTCTTTGTTTGGCACGCAGAAACGCAGATCGAAGACGGTGATCGTGTCGCCGTGCGGGGTGTGCATGGTCTTCGCCACGCGGACTGCAGGTGCTTCCATACGGGTATGGTCGACAGTAAAGCTATCTAATAACGGCATACGTCACCTCCGATAGTGATTTTTTTTAAAATAAACTGAACTCTTCTACAGAATGCGCGTCTGAGTATATGAAAGACGCGCATTTGTTATCATCATCCCTGAATTCAGAGATGTATATTTTGGCCACAGCGATGTGGCCTTTTTCTTTTCTGCTTAAGCCTGCTTCGCCAGAAACGCCTCAAACGACTCGGTATCCGCCGCTTCAACCTCTTTCTGACGCACAACGGACGCTTCGCGTTCCGCGACAAAATCTGCTTCGCTCAGGATTTCTAACGGCTCCTGGATCAGCATCTCACGGTACTCCGCCGAGAGTGAACGCCCCGTACCACCAATGCCCTGATCAATCATAGAACGCAGAATGCGTGCTGAGAACGTCAGTTCCGGGTTATCAAAGCATTCCACCAGCTGGTCGCAAATCTGTTGATACGCATCCCCGCCGTCGATGCTGTCCATCGTCCGGGCAACACGCTTCAGATCGCGGAACAGATCTTTGCCGACTTTCGTCAGCGGGAACTGTGCCGTTTCGCAGCCGATACCCAGCGTCAGACCTGGCTTACGCCCTTCCAGAATCACGCGGTTCCAGTTTGTACGGGTACAGAGCAGTTCGTCTGAACTCATTTCCGGCGCATCCGCCAGCACGCACCAGACCATAAACAGATCCAGGAAGCGAATCTGCTGTTCATCAACGCCAATCGGTGAAAACGGGTTGATATCCAGCGAGCGAACTTCAATGTATTCGATCCCGCCGCGCTGCAGCGCATCCGACGGGGTTTCGCCGCTGCGCGTCACGCGCTTAGGACGAATAGGCGCATACAACTCGTTTTCAATCTGCAGGACATTGCTGTTGATCTGCAGACGCTTGCCGTCTTTTTCGAGGCCGATTTTCTCGTACTCTTCCGACGGGGTTTTGATCGCCCGCTTCAATCCTGCCACATATTCGTGCAATTCGTTAAACGTAATACCGAGATTGCTTTGCGATTTATTGGTATAGCCGAGATCGCTCAGGCGCAGAGAGGTGGCGTACGGAAGATAGTACATTCCGCAATCAGTCTTCTCGAACGGCAGCGTCGTCGGTTTTCCCTGCAGGAAAGATGAGCAAATAGCAGGCGATGCGCCGAACAGATACGGGATCACCCAGCCGAAACGGTAATAGTTTCGGATCAGGCGGAAGTAGCCTGCTGAGATGGCATCTTTATCCGTTTCACCGCATTTCGCTTCCCAGAATGCCATTGGCAACGAGAAGTTGTAGTGCACGCCAGAGATGGTCTGCATCAACGCGCCGTAGCGGTTTTTCAGCCCCTCACGGTAAAGCGTTTTCAGCCGGCCGATATTTGACGTGCCGTACTGTGCCAGCTCAATCTCCTGGCCCTGCTCGATATAGCACGGCATGCTGAGGGGCCACATGCGCTCGTCGCCCAGGTTGCGCGCGGTGTAGCGATGGATATCGCGCATGATCGTCAGCATATGATCAATATCACCCTCTACTGGGGTGATGAACTCAAGCAGCGCTTCAGCGAAATCGGTTGTGATCCATTTATGTGTCAGCGCCGAGCCTAACGCCTTCGGGTGACCCGTTGTCGCTAAACTGCCGTCCGCGTTAACGCGCAGCGTTTCACGCTCGAGACCACGCTGAATACCCTTCAATGCCTGAGGGTGGTTTTCCAGCCAGGCCAGCGCCTGAGATACGTCCGGGATCAAATTGACCTCCCGCCTGTCAAAGTAATGTTACTCAGCATAATTGTAATGGTTGACGATTGAAGGTCGCGTATTCATTCCACCAATTAGTGCCACCACGTCATACCCTGCAGCGTTGCCCATGCCACGAGGACATAACGCAACGCCTTGCCAAGGCACAAAAAAAAGAGCACCGGTCCCCAGGAGATGCGCATCCATCCCGCCAGCAGACACAGTAAATCGCCTATTACAGGCATCCAGCTTAATAACAGCGTGGCAGCGCCATAGCGTTTTAGCCAGCCGACTGCCTTTTCCTGCCAGCGCGATTTTTCACGCAGCGGAAAGAAACGCCCAAGAATAACGTTAGTCAGCCCTCCAAGGCTATTACCCATTGTTGCTATTACTACAAGCAGCCAGGGCTGACTCACGCCGGACAACAGCATCGCCACCAGCACCACTTCCGAATTGCCCGGTAACAGCGTGGCGCTGAGAAAACTGCTGGCGAATAATGAGGCAAGTGACAGCGCGTCACTCACAGTAAGCGCACATCCACCGCATCCATTCCAGCATCACGCGCGGCCTGGATGCCGAAATCGGCGTCTTCAAACACGACGCATTTTGCCGCCGGGACGCCCATTAATTCTGCGCAGAGCAGGAAGGTGTCCGGTGCGGGCTTGTGATGTTTAACATGATCGGCGGCAACCACGGCAGAGAAATAGTGGCGCAGGCCAAGATGATTGAGTAATGCCTCTGCAATCGCGCTTTCGCTGCCCGTCCCCACCGACATCGGGCGACGCCCGTGCCACTCTTTTACCACATCAATTAGCGGCAAAGGACGTACGGTATCTAAAAGCATGGCTTTTACCGCATCGGTTTTTTCGCGTGCGAGCAGGTGCGGGTCGAGATCGGCCTGATTCAGTTCAATCACGGCCTGTGCAATACGCCAGGTTGGGGAGCCGTTGAGGGCGATCATCGCCTGAAGGTCGAAACGCATACCGTAGCGGCCCAGGACATCGGTCCAGGCTTGACGATGCGTGGGTTCGGTATCCAGAAGGGTACCATCCATATCGAAGATCAAACCGTCATACTGTGCGTACATCGTGCTCTCGCTAACCGATTAACAAAGCATTACTTTATCGTAAATGGTGGTTTTTGTCGCTGACAGAGAGTGTGATTGCTGACGGAACGTCGAAGGAATAAACAAAGAAGGAGAAGATGGTGCATCCGGGAGGATTACTCGGCTTACGCCTCGCCCTGCGGGCCGTTGCTAAAGCAACGTTATCCTCCCTGGTGCTTGCGATTAACTCGCTGACCTTAAAACAACAGCATCGCTGTTATCCAGGAGAATATGGTGCATCCGGGAGGATTCGAACCTCCGACCGCTCGGTTCGTAGCCGAGTACTCTATCCAGCTGAGCTACGGATGCATC
>NZ_FODW01000002.1:93201-773018 GCF_900110475.1 Enterobacter sp. NFIX58
ATGGTGCATCCGGGAGGATTCGAACCTCCGACCGCTCGGTTCGTAGCCGAGTACTCTATCCAGCTGAGCTACGGATGCAAAATGGCGGTGAGGCGGGGATTCGAACCCCGGATGCAGCTTTTGACCGCATACTCCCTTAGCAGGGGAGCGCCTTCAGCCTCTCGGCCACCTCACCACACAACGCCTCTTTCGAGTGCTTCGAGCAACTCGTTAAGAGCTTCTCGTCGCTGCGTGGCGCATATATTACTTTCTGGGACTTATAAGTCAAACAATTTTCCAAAAGCTTTTATCGTTTGCACAAATCACACGCAATTCGCATGTAAAAGCCGCAAAGAGGGTGTTTTATAAGCGGATTTTGCAGGCATCTTCACAGAAAACTGATGCAGAAAGGACAGTGTTGGGACGAGATAAGGGTAGCGGAGTGGTTAAAAAGAGAGCGATTGAAATTAAACGGTAACTTTGAGCAGGAAAAATAGCGGGAGGGTTGCGTCTCGCCCGACAGCGAGACGCGACAATATCAGTAACTGGACTGCTGGGATTTTTCAGCCTGGATACGCTGGTAGATCTCTTCACGGTGGACAGATACTTCTTTAGGAGCGTTAACACCAATACGTACCTGGTTACCCTTTACCCCTAAAACTGTCACGGTGACCTCATCCCCAATCATGAGGGTCTCACCAACTCGACGAGTCAGAATCAGCATTCTTTGCTCCTTGAAAGATTAAAAGAGTCGGGTCTCTTGTATCCCGGCATTATCCATCATATAACGCCAAAAAGTAAGCGATGACAAACACGTAAAGTGTAAGCAGTCACGGCATCACATTCTGTTAAACGTAAGTTTAGCCGATATACACAAACTCAACCTGACTTTATCGTTATCGATAGCACAGTGAACAAGACGCCATAACGTTACCGCTATGGCGTCTGCTTGTGCTTTGTAGTTATTACAGTTTCGCGCTTACCCAGCTTTCAACGCTGGCTAATGCCGCAGGAAGTGCCGCCGCATCCGTACCACCGGCTTGCGCCATGTCCGGACGACCGCCACCCTTGCCGCCCACCTGCTGAGCGACCATACCAATCAGTTCCCCTGCTTTTACGCGGTCAGTCACATCCTTAGAGACGCCCGCAATCAGAGAAACCTTACCTTCTGCCACTGTCGCCAGCACGATAACGGTCGAACCAAGCTGGTTCTTGAGATCGTCGACCATAGTACGCAGCATCTTAGGCTCAACGCCCGCCAGATCGCTGACCAGCAGTTTGACGCCCTTAATGTCTACAGCCTTGCTGGAGAGGTTTGCACTCTCCTGCGCCGCAGCCTGCTCTTTCAGCTGCTGCAGCTCTTTTTCCAGCTGACGCGTGCGATCCAGCGCAACGCGCACTTTCTCGCCCAGGTTCTGGCTATCGCCTTTCAGCAGCTGCGCGATGTCGTGCAGCTGATCGCTCTGCGCATGCAGGCTGGCAATCGCACCTTCACCGGTCACCGCTTCAATACGACGCACACCTGCCGCCGTTCCCGACTCGGAAACAATGCGGAACAGGCCGATATCACCGGTGCGCGAGGCGTGCGTACCGCCGCACAGCTCGGTAGAGAAGTCGCCCATGCTCAGCACGCGAACGCGCTCGTCGTATTTCTCGCCAAACAGCGCCATCGCACCTTTTTTCTTCGCGTCTTCGAGATCCATGATATGGGTCTCGATTGGCAGGTTACGACGGATCTGCGCGTTCACCAGATCTTCCACCGCACGGATTTCAGACGGCTTCATCGCTTCAAAATGCGAGAAGTCGAAGCGCAGCACTTTGTCGTTAACCAGAGAACCTTTCTGTGCAACATGGGTACCGAGTACGTCGCGCAGGGCAGCGTGCATCAGGTGGGTTGCCGAGTGGTTCAGACGAATGCGCGCGCGGCGAGCTTCATCAACGTTAGCCTGGACGCCCTCGCCCACTTTCAGAGAACCGGAAACCAGTTTGCCCTGGTGACCAATCGCCTGACCGTATTTTTGGGTGTCGGTCACGCTGAAGCTAAAGCCATTGCCCTTCAGTTCGCCTTTATCGCCAACCTGGCCGCCGGATTCGGCGTAGAACGGCGTTTTGTCCAGAATGACTACGGCTTCCTGGCCCGCGCTGATGCTGTCTACGGCTTTACCGTCAACAAACAGAGCGGTCACTTTGCCGGTCAGTTCCAGCGCCTCATAGCCTTTGAATTCAGACGCGCTATCAACGCGGATCATCGCGTTGTAGTCTGCACCGAAGCCGCTGGACTCGCGCGCACGACGGCGCTGCTCTTCCATCGCGGCTTCGAAGCCCGCTTCGTCAACTTTGATGTTACGCTCGCGGCAAACGTCCGCCGTCAGGTCAACCGGGAAGCCGTAGGTATCGTACAGGCGGAAAGCAGTTTCGCCATCCAGCGTGTCGCCCTTAAGCTTCGCCAGTTCTTCGTCCAGCAGCGCCAGACCACGCTCCAGCGTACGGGCAAACTGCTCTTCTTCGGTTTTCAGAACCTGCTCTACCTGCGCCTGCTGGCGTTTCAGCTCGTCACCGGCTGACCCCATCACGCCAATCAGTGGCCCAACGAGTTTATAGAAGAAGGTGTCTTTCGCGCCCAGCATGTTGCCGTGACGGATAGCACGACGAATGATACGACGCAGCACGTAGCCACGGTTTTCATTTGACGGGATAACGCCATCGGCAATCAGGAACGCGCAGGAACGAATGTGGTCCGCGATAACGCGCAGCGATTTGTTGTTCAGATCGGTCGCGCCGGTCACTTCGGCAACGGCTTTGATCAGGGTGCTGAACAGGTCAATCTCATAGTTGGAGTTAACGTGCTGCAGTACCGCGGCAATACGCTCCAGACCCATACCGGTATCAACGGACGGCTTCGGCAGCGGCTCCATCGTACCGTCGGCCTGACGGTTAAACTGCATGAAGACGATGTTCCAGATCTCAATGTAGCGATCGCCGTCTTCTTCCGGGCTGCCAGGAGGGCCGCCCCAGATGTGGTCGCCGTGATCGTAGAAGATCTCGGTGCACGGACCGCAAGGACCGGTGTCACCCATCTGCCAGAAGTTGTCGGACGCGTAAGGCGCGCCTTTGTTATCGCCGATGCGAATAATACGCTCGCGCGGGATCCCGACTTCTTTTTCCCAGATTTCGTAGGCTTCGTCATCGGTTTCATAGACGGTAACCCACAGACGCTCTTTCGGCAGGTTGAACCAGTTTTCACCGGTCAGCAGTTCCCACGCATATTGAATAGCATCGTGTTTAAAGTAGTCGCCGAAGCTGAAGTTACCCAGCATTTCGAAGAAGGTGTGGTGACGCGCGGTGTAACCGACGTTTTCCAGGTCGTTGTGTTTACCGCCCGCACGCACGCAACGCTGTGAGGTTGTGGCGCGGGAATAATTACGCTTGTCGAGACCAAGGAACACATCCTTGAACTGGTTCATCCCGGCGTTGGTAAACAGCAGAGTCGGATCGTTGTTCGGTACCAGGGAGCTGCTGGCAACAACCTGGTGTCCCTTACTATGGAAAAAATCGAGAAACGCCTGACGGATCTCAGCGGTGCTCTTGCTCATAATTATCCTGAAATCAAGCTAACGAAATGTCGTAGCCAGCCTGTATCGGTAAACCGTTGGACAGACCAGCTACTGGAAAAAGTGGGAATAAGATAAGTTTTCTTTGGTGGGAAGTAAAATCCCGCATGCGTTCAATCGGCAAAATTACGCCAGATATCCTGAATATCTTCCATCAGGAAGCCGCGGTAGAGCAAAAAGCGCTGGATTTTGACTTTTTCTGAAAATTCACGCGGCAGCGGTTCGCCGTACTTACGAATGGCCTGCTCTTTTGCCAGCTCGCACCAGTCAATGTCGCATTCGCGCATCGCTTTTTCGATGGACTCCCGGGCCACCCCTTTCTGGTTTAGCTCCTGCCGGATGCGCCCGGGCCCGTATCCCTTGCGGCCACGGCTGGCGAGAAACCGCGAGGCAAAACGCTCGTCATCAAGATAGCGATGCTCATAGCACCATGCGATGACGCGGTCATAATCTTCCGCGGTGGCATCAATCTCTTCCGGGCCATTTTTACTCATCACCGGTGCCGACAGTTTTCGCCGCAGCTCCTGTTCACTGTGGTCACGAACGGCCAGGATGCGCACCGCGCGATCCAGTAGGCGTGCATACGCGGGTCGACGTGTTGTCGGTTCACTCATAAAAAAACCTGCTGATTCAGAAATGCAAAAAGGGCCGCATCAGCAGCCCTTCATTGTTAAACGAAAGAATTAAAAGTCTTCGTTAGTTTCTTCAGCATCCGCGCTATCAACCGCGAAATCTGGCGTGGAGTCCTGGTTGTTCAGCAGCAGCTCACGCACTTTCTTCTCGATCTCTTTCGCCGCAGCCGGGTTCTCTTTCAGCCAGGAGATGGCATTCGCTTTACCCTGACCAATCTTGTCACCGTTGTAGCTGTACCAGGCGCCCGCTTTTTCAATCAGCTTCTCTTTCACGCCCAGGTCAACCAGCTCACCGAAGAAGTTGATCCCTTCACCATAGAGGATCTGGAACTCAGCCTGCTTGAACGGCGCAGCGATTTTGTTCTTCACAACCTTGACGCGGGTTTCACTACCCACCACGTTCTCACCCTCTTTCACCGCGCCAATACGGCGGATATCCAGACGGACAGAGGCGTAGAATTTCAGGGCGTTACCCCCGGTCGTGGTTTCCGGGTTACCGAACATCACGCCGATTTTCATACGGATCTGGTTGATGAAGATCAGCAGCGTGTTGGACTGCTTCAGGTTACCCGCCAGCTTACGCATCGCCTGGCTCATCATACGTGCCGCGAGGCCCATGTGAGAGTCGCCGATTTCACCTTCGATTTCCGCTTTTGGCGTCAATGCAGCCACGGAGTCGACCACGATAACGTCAACAGCACCAGAACGCGCCAGCGCGTCACAAATTTCCAGCGCCTGCTCACCAGTGTCCGGCTGAGAACACAGCAGGTTGTCGATATCGACGCCCAGCTTACGGGCATACACAGGGTCCAGCGCGTGCTCGGCATCGATAAACGCACAGGTTTTACCTTCGCGCTGTGCTGCGGCAATGACCTGCAGCGTCAGGGTGGTTTTACCGGAGGACTCTGGCCCGTAGATCTCTACGATACGGCCCATAGGCAGACCGCCAGCGCCCAGCGCGATATCCAGAGAAAGCGAACCGGTGGAGATGGTTTCCACATCCATGGAACGGTCTTCACCCAGGCGCATGATGGAGCCTTTACCGAATTGCTTTTCGATCTGGCCCAGTGCTGCCGCCAACGCTTTCTGTTTGTTTTCGTCGATAGCCATTATTACTCCTGTCATGCCGGGAGAAGCGACTGTGCTTCACCGTGGATTTCTGTTCTGTTGGTGCAATTATACTGTATGGTCATACAGTATCAAGTGTTTTGTAGAAATTGTTGCCAGAGCGTTTTTAACGCATAAACGGTTGCCTGACGACGCACGCTTTCGCGATCGCCGCTAAAGCACTCCCGCCGGGTGATCCCTTCACCTTTCGCGGTGGCAAAACCAAACCAGACGGTACCGACAGGCTTCACGTCGCTGCCGCCGTCCGGCCCCGCGATGCCGCTAATGGAAATGGCGAAATCTGCACGCGCCGCTTTGAGCGCGCCAATCGCCATCTCGATGACCACCGGTTCGCTGACCGCGCCGTGCTGTTCCAGCGTGGATTCGCGCACACCAATCATCTGTGCTTTAGCTTCGTTACTGTAGGTCACAAATCCGCGTTCAAACCAGGCGGAACTGCCGGCAATATCGGTAATCGCTTTCGCCACCCAGCCGCCGGTGCAGGACTCAGCGGTGGTAAGGGTCGCCCCACGTTGCTTAAGCGCAAGGCCAACTATCTCGCTAAGCTGCATCAATTCATGGTCAGTCATTCTCGCTCCAGGCATCAGAAAAACGTGCTGCACAAGATAGCACTTTCTCGTCAGATGTGGGGATGCGCTTCGGGTTTTACGAGGGTGCTTCAGAAAAAAGCCGGTGCGGGCGCACCGGCCGTGGAAAGGTTATTTCATGCTGTTGGCGAGCGTATTCACATTGTGGCGAAACGCCTTAACGTAGGTGTCTGCCACCCCGCCTTTGGCCGACAGCGCTTCGGGGTAAAGCTCGCCCCCTGGCTGCGCACCCGTCGCCGATGCAATTTGCTTCACCAGACGCGGATCGAGCTGATTTTCCATAAACCAGGTTTTTACGCCGTCGGCTTTGATCTGATTGATAATCTCAGCAACCTGCGCCGCGCTGGCCTCGCTCTCGGAGGACAGTCCCTGCGGCGCCATAAACCTCACGCCGTAGGCACGGCTGAAATAGCCGAACGCGTCATGGCTGGTCAACACGTTACGCTTCGCCTGCGGGATCTGGCTTAAGCGCGTTTTGGCCCAGCTATCCAGCTGGTTAAGCTGCGTGATATAGGGTTTACCGGAGGCTTCCAGCGCGGCTTTGTCCTGCGGATCGGCTTTCACCAGCCCGTTCAGAATATTTTGTGCATACAGCGCCCCGTTCGCCGCGCTGTTCCACGCGTGTGGATCGGTCACGGTCTTTCCATCTTCCTCAAGCGTGTGGGTTTTCACCCCGGTTGAGGCAACGACCAGTTGTCCTTTGAACCCGGAGGCTTTCACCAGACGGTCAAGCCAGCCCTCCAGCCCCAGGCCGTTTACCACTACCACATCGGCCTTGCTCAGCGCCGCGCTGTCTTTCGGCGACGGCTCGAAGGTATGCGGATCGCCGTCCGGCCCCACCAGCGTCGTCACTTTCACATGGTCACCGCCCACCTCCTGAGTGATATCCCCCAGTATCGAAAAGCTGGTGACCACATTCAGCGTTTTCGCCATCACGCCGTGCGACATCATCCCCAGCGCGAGCGCCACTGCTAATCCTGTACGTTTCATCGTTTCCCCTTGCGTTAAAAATACGCCCGCAGACTGCCAGCGAGCCTGCTTCGCGTACCCAATAAAATGGAAATAAAGAACAGCGCGCTGGCAGTGAGCACGATGGATGGCCCGGCCGGAAGACTCATCGCCCAGGAGAGGCTCAGCCCCAGCCATGCGCAGAAAATACCGCTGATGCCCGCCATCAGGAGTAACGCCGGTAGCGTGCGTACCCAGCAGCGAGCTGCCACAGCCGGCAGCATCATCAGACCAACGGCCATCAGCGTGCCGAGCACCTGAAAACCGGCCACCAGGTTAAGGACCAGCAGCGCCAGAAACAGTCCGTGCAACAGGCCGGGCAGCCAGCGGGCGTTCACCTGTAGCCAGGCGGTGTCAAACGCTTCGGTAACCAGGCCGCGATAGAACATCGCCAGCACAATAAGGGTGAACATGCACACGCCCGTGACAAACAGCGCGGCGTCGTTGTCCACGGCGAGGATGGAGCCAAACAGCAAATGCAGCAGATCGACATTCGACCCACGAAGCGACACCAGCGTAACCCCCAGGGCCAGTGAGCCAAGATAAAACCCGGCAAAGCTGGCATCTTCCTTAAGCGGCGTGCGGCGACTGACCAGACCGGCCAGCAGCGCCACGGTAATGCCCGCGATATAACCGCCGATACTCATCGCCAGCAGTGACATGCCGCTGAGCAAGTATCCCACGGCGACGCCCGGTAAAATGGCGTGAGAAAGGGCGTCGCCCATCAGGCTCATCCGGCGCAGCTGAAGAAACACGCCAAGCGCGGTGGTGCTGACCGAGAGCGCCAGGCAAACCACCAGCGCGCGACGCATAAAGCCGTACTCGATAAACGGCTGAAAAAAGAGATGCCAGATCATGCCACCCTCACCCGCTCGGTTTTCCATTGAGGAACGTCAGCATCCAGCCGTAACGTCTGCGGGAAGTGGCGCGACACGCGCTCGCTGTCGTGCAGTACCGCGAGCAGCGTTTGCCCCTGCATATACATCTCCAGCATCACATCCATCAGCACGTTGCAGGTGGCCTCATCGACCCCGGTAAAGGGCTCATCCAGCATCACCAGCGGCGCCTGCTGCACCAGGACGCGGGCGAACAGCATGCGCTGGAACTGGCCGCCGGAGAGCTCATCGATGGTGGATAACGCCATGGATTCCAGCCCGACGCGCTCAAGCGCGCTGGCAATGCGCAGCCGCGTTTCGCGGCGAAACCCGGAAAACAGCGAAATGCCAGGCCAGCAGCCCATGCTTACCACGTCCCGAACGGTCAGCGGAAACTGCGCCTCCAGCGCGTGGCGCTGTGCCAGCCAGCCGATTACCGGACGCTTTCCCTGCCAGCGAAAACTGCCGCTTACGGGCGGGATAAACCCGGCGAGCGTTTTCAGTAAGGTAGATTTCCCGCAGCCGTTAGCGCCGACAATCGCGGTCATACTTCCACGCGCAATCGTGCCCGAGAGGGGCCGCGTAACGGGCTGGCGTTCATAACCCGCGACCAGTTCATTCATCACAATCATGGCAACGCCACCGCCCAGCGCACGGCCAGCCCGAGAACGACAATAAGCACCAGCGCCAGCAAAAGCCGAACCGGAGCAGACAGAGAAAAAAGGGACGTTGACATCTCGATACCAGTTTAAATGTTATAACATAACAATAATGAAAGGTGGTTAAGATGTAAATGGCAGGTTTGAAAAGGGAGTGTGGCGAAATGTTTCTGCAAAACGCCCTCTCCCATGGGAGAGGGCATCAGGCCGCACTGTGTGCGCAGCCATGCCGGGTGGCGGCGTTGCCTTACCCGGCCTACCCGTCGGGGTAACTTACTGACTAAACGGTGACGCCGCCGGCACGCGGGCCTGCGATACCGCCAGCCCCAGCTGCCATACGGCCATCGCATAGTGGGTGCTGTGGTTATAGCGGGTGATGGTGTAGAAGTTCGGCAGTCCGTACCAGTACTGATAGCCCGTTCCAACATCCAGACGCAGCAGGCTCGCCTGCTGTGCATTGCCCAGCGGCTGCGTTGGCGTTAAGCCTGCCGCGGTCAGCTGCGAAATGCTGTAGTTAGTTTTGAAGCCATTTTCCAGCCCCGGCGCCTGACCGTTAGCCTGCACCGCCACCTGGCCGCCCGGCACCCAGCCGTGCGCTTTGAAGTAGTTCGCCACGCTGCCGATGGCATCCACCGGATCCCACAGGTTGATATGGCCATCGCCGTTAAAGTCGACGGCATACTGTTTATAGGACGACGGCATAAACTGGCCGTAACCCATCGCGCCGGCAAACGACCCTTTCAGATCGAGCGGATCGTCCTGTTCGTTACGCGCCATCAGCAGGAAGGTTTCCAGCTCGGAAGAGAAATACTCCGCGCGGCGCGGGTAGTTAAAGGAGAGCGTCGCCAGCGCGTCCAGGATGCGGGTTTTGCCCATCACGCGGCCCCAGCGGGTTTCCACACCGATAATCCCGACGATGATTTCAGGCGGTACGCCGTACACCTGCCACGCGCGGTTGAGCGCCTCTTCATACTGATTCCAGAACGCCACGCCGTTTTGCACGTTGTCCGGGGTAATGAACTGTTTGCGATAGCGCAGCCACGCCCCGTTTGGCCCGCTCGGCACCTGGGCCGTCGGCGCCTGTCTGTCCATCAGGCGCAGCACGTAGTCCAGACGCTTGGCCTGAGACAAAATTTCGTGCAGCTGCTGTCTATCAAAGCCGTGTTTGCTCACCATTTTATCGATGAACTGCTCGGCCGCCGGGTTATTCGCGAAGTCGCCGCCCATCTGCATCATATTGTGCTGCGGCTCCAGCAGGAATCCTCCGGAAGGCGCGCCCGCCGTTTGCTGAACGGCTTCGGTCTTAGGTTTGCTACTACAGGCAGACAGCAGAATAAGCGCAGGCAACAGCGCTGCATAACGACGCTTGAACATGAGACATCCATTTAACGGGTTCGATAAGAACCCAGTATGGTAAAGCATCCGCAACACCTCAAGGAAGCGGTACGCACCTCCCCAACGCAAATCCGTGCTTTTTTCCCCCGAAAATCATTCACCACGTCAATTAACTTTCAAAATAATACATTTTTCTTTCATTGTGAGATCCAACTAACACTTTAAAACCTTTCAAAGTGATTATTATTAACCGCAGATAGACAAAAACAAACGCCCTACAGGAGAGAAGAATGATAGAAACCATCACCCACGGCGCCGAGTGGTTCATCGGGCTGTTTCAGAAAGGCGGAGAAGTGTTCACCGGCATGGTGACCGGGATCCTGCCCCTGCTGATCAGCCTGCTGGTTATCATGAACGCGCTGATTAACTTTATCGGGCAGCAGCGTATTGAACGCTTCGCCCAGCGCTGCGCCGGAAACCCGCTGTCCCGCTACCTGATACTGCCCTTTATCGGCACCTTCGTGTTCTGCAACCCGATGACCTTAAGCCTCGGCCGCTTTATGCCTGAGAAGTACAAGCCGAGCTATTACGCCGCCGCCTCCTACAGCTGCCATTCGATGAACGGCCTGTTCCCGCACATCAACCCCGGCGAGCTGTTTGTTTATCTCGGGATCGCCAGCGGCCTTACCACGCTTGGCCTGCCGCTCGGCCCGCTTGCGGTGAGCTACCTGCTGGTCGGTCTGGTCACCAACTTCTTCCGCGGCTGGGTGACCGACCTCACCACCGCTATTTTCGAGAAAAAAATGGGCATCCAGCTTGAACAGAAGGTCCATCTTTCAGGAGCCACAGCATGAACCGGATCCGCATTGAGAAAGGCACGGGCGGCTGGGGCGGCCCGCTGGAGTTCGACGCCACCGAAGGCAAAAAGATTGTTTACATCACCGCGGGTACCCGCCCGGCGATCGTCGACAGGCTGCGCGAGCTGACGGGCTGGGAAGCGGTCGACGGCTTCAAGGAAGGCGAACCGCCGGAAGCGGAAATCGGTGTGGCGGTGATCGACTGCGGCGGCACGCTGCGCTGCGGCATCTACCCGAAGCGCCGCATTCCAACGGTAAATATTCACTCCACCGGGAAATCCGGCCCGCTGGCGCAGTACATCCTCGAAGACATTTATGTCTCGGGCGTTAAGGAAGACAACATCACCCTGGTGAAGGGGACGTCTGCACCGCAAAAAGCGGCTCCGCGCGAGTACGACACCAGCAAGAAAATTACCGAGCAGAGCGATGGCCTGCTGGCGAAAGTCGGGATGGGCATGGGTTCCGCCGTGGCGGTGCTGTTCCAGTCCGGGCGCGACACCATCGACACGGTGCTGAAGACCATTCTGCCGTTTATGGCGTTCGTCTCGGCGCTGATCGGCATCATCATGGCCTCCGGCCTGGGCGACTGGATTGCCCACGGCCTCGCCCCGCTTGCCAGCCACCCGCTTGGGCTGGTGACGCTGGCGCTGATCTGCTCCTTCCCGCTGCTGTCGCCGTTCCTCGGCCCGGGCGCGGTGATTGCTCAGGTCATCGGCGTGCTGATTGGCGTGCAGATTGGTCTGGGGAACATTCCCCCGCACCTCGCCCTGCCCGCCCTGTTTGCCATTAACGCCCAGGCGGCGTGCGACTTTATCCCTGTGGGGCTGTCGCTGGCGGAAGCACGCCAGGACACCGTGCGCGTGGGCGTGCCGTCCGTGCTGGTCAGCCGCTTCCTGACGGGCGCGCCGACGGTGCTGATTGCCTGGTTTGTTTCCGGCTTTATTTATCAATAAGAGGTGCCTGCTATGACCGTGATTTACCAGACCACTATTACCCGCATCGGCCAGAGCGCCGCCGACGCGCTGAGCGACCAGATGCTGATCACCTTTCGCGAAGGGGCGCCTGCTGATATCGAAGAGTTTTGCTTCATCCACTGCCACGGCGAGCTGAACGGTGAGCTGAAGGCCGGGAGCCAGCTGGAGCTGGGCGAGGCGCGCTATGCCGTGACCGCCGTCGGCGACGTCGCTGAACAAAACCTGCGCGAGCTGGGCCACATCACCCTGCGTTTCGACGGCCAGCCGCAGGCGGAGTATCCCGGCACGGTTCACGTAACGGGCCCGGTTCCGCAGGCTGTCACCCCAGGCTGCACGTTAAAATTTGTTGCGTAATTAAGGAGATAGACATGAGTCAGGTTGCCGTTGTCATTGGTGGGGGACAAACCTTAGGCGAGTTCCTCTGCCGTGGGCTTGCCGCAGAGGGTTACCGCGTGGCGGTAGTGGACATCCAGAGTGAAAAAGCCGCCCGCGTGGCGGACACCATCAACACCGAGTTTGGTGAAGGAATGGCGTACGGGTTTGGCGCCGACGCCACCAGCGAGCAGAGCGTGATGGCGCTGGCCCGCGGCGTGGACGAGATTTTTGGCCGTACCGACCTGCTGGTCTACAGCGCGGGAATTGCGAAAGCGGCCTTTATCAGCGATTTCGAGCTGGGGGATTTTGACCGCTCGCTGCAGGTCAATCTGGTGGGCTATTTCCTCTGTGCCCGCGAGTTTTCCCGTCTGATGATCCGCGACGGCATTCAGGGGCGCATCATTCAGATCAACTCTAAATCGGGAAAAGTGGGCAGCAAGCATAACTCCGGCTACAGCGCGGCGAAGTTTGGCGGCGTGGGGCTGACGCAGTCTCTGGCGCTGGATCTGGCCGAATACGGCATTACCGTTCACTCGCTGATGCTCGGCAACCTGCTGAAATCGCCGATGTTCCAGTCCCTGCTGCCGCAGTACGCCACCAAGCTCGGCATCAAAGCGGAAGAAGTGGAGCAGTACTACATCGATAAAGTGCCGCTCAAGCGCGGGTGCGATTACCAGGACGTGCTGAACATGCTGCTGTTTTACGCCAGCCCGAAAGCCTCGTACTGCACCGGACAGTCGATTAACGTCACCGGCGGGCAGGTGATGTTCTGAGTTCATTCCCCGGTGGCGCTGCGCTTACCGGGGCTACCATCCCCGTAGGCCGGGTAAGGCGCAGCCGCCACCCGGCCATTAAAGGAGCAGATATGGTTACCGCACTCATCACCGTCGCCGCCCTCGCCTGGCTCTGCCAGATGGCTTTCGGCGGCTGGCAAATCCACCAGTTTAACCGCGCGTTTGACGCCCTGTGCCAGAAAGGCCGCGTGGGCGTCGGACGTTCCGGCGGACGCTTTAAACCACGCGTCGTCGTGGCTATTGCGCTGGATGAAAACAATAACGTCTGCGATTCCCTCATCATGCGCGGCATGACCGTCTTTGCCCGTCCGGTGAAAATCCAGGCAATCAACGGCATTTCGCTGCAGGAATTACAGCCTGATGTGATCTTTCCCCATGATCCACTCTGTCAGAATGCACTATCATTAGCGCTTAATCTGAAACATGGATAATTTCGTTGTGAAAGATATAGACTTGCGAAATTATCATTTCGCAACCTAAGGAACGAAGCGCCTATGAAACCTCGTCAGCGCCAGGCGGCCATTCTTGAGCATCTGCAAAAGCAGGGAAAATGCTCGGTAGAGGATCTGGCCCACTACTTTGACACCACCGGCACAACGATACGCAAGGACCTCGTATTGCTCGAAAACTCTGGCGCCGTTATTCGAACCTACGGCGGCGTGGTGCTCAATAAAGACGAAGCCGATCCGCCTATCGACCACAAAACGCTGATCAATACCCACCAGAAAGCGCTGATTGCCGAAGCCGCCGTAAAATTTATCCACGATGGCGACTCCATCATTCTGGATGCCGGCAGCACCGTCCTGCAGATGATCCCGCTGCTCAGCCGCTTTAACAACATCACGGTGATGACCAACAGCCTGCACATCGTCAACGCCCTGTCGGAGTTCGACAGCGAGCAGACCATCCTGATGCCCGGCGGGACCTTCCGCAAAAAATCCGCCTCATTTCACGGACAGCTGGCGGAGAACGCCTTCGACCACTTCAGCTTTGATAAACTGTTCATGGGCACCGACGGCATCGATCTGAACGCGGGCGTCACGACGTTCAACGAAGTGTTCAGCGTCAGTAAAGCCATGTGCAACGCCGCGCGGGAAGTGATTTTGATGGCAGACTCGTCGAAGTTTGGCCGCAAAAGCCCCAACATTGTCTGTAGCCTGGAAAGCGTCGACAAGCTGATTACCGACGCGGGTATCGATCCGGCGTTCAAAAAAGCGCTGGAAGAGAAAGGCATCGACGTGATCGTAACCGGAGAGAGAGATGAGTGATTTTCTGTTAGAAACGGGCCGCCAGACGCTGATGCTGGAGCTGCAGGAAGCCAGCCGCCTGCCGGAACGTCTGGGCGAGGATTTTGTCCGCGCCGCCAACACCATTATCCACTGCGAAGGCAAAGTGATCGTGGCGGGCATCGGTAAATCCGGCCACATCGGCAAAAAGATTGCCGCGACGCTGGCCAGCACCGGCACCCCGGCCTTCTTCGTGCATCCTGCAGAGGCGCTGCACGGCGATCTGGGAATGATTGAGAGCCGCGACGTGATGCTGTTTATCTCCTACTCCGGTTCGGCAAAAGAGCTGGATCTCATCATTCCGCGTCTGCAGGAAAAATCGGTTGCCCTGCTGGCGATGACCGGGAAATCCCGCTCGCCGCTGGCGCTGGCCGCCAAAGCAACGCTGGATATTTCCGTTGAGCGTGAAGCCTGTCCGATGCACCTCGCCCCGACCTCCAGCACCGTGAATACCCTGATGATGGGCGACGCGCTGGCGATGGCGGTGATGCAGGCGCGTGGGTTTAACGAAGAAGATTTCGCCCGCTCGCATCCGGCGGGGGCGCTCGGGGCACGCCTGCTCAACAAGGTTCACCACCTGATGCGCACTGACGATGCGATTCCGCAGGTCAAACTCAATACCAGCGTCATGGACGCGATGCTGGAGCTCAGCCGCACCGGTCTGGGGCTGGTGGCGGTGTGCGATGACGACGGGTACGTCAAAGGCGTATTCACCGACGGCGACCTGCGCCGCTGGCTGGTGGGCGGCGGCAAGCTGGACACAAACGTGTCGGACGCCATGACCCAGGGCGGGCTGACGCTGAACGCCGAGAGCCGCGCCATTGAAGCCAAAGAGGTGCTGATGAAGCGCAAAATCACCGCCGCACCGGTGGTGGATGACACTGGCAGGCTGTGCGGCGCCATCAACCTGCAGGATTTCTATCAGGCCGGGATTATCTAACCCTTCAGCCCGAGACGCTTCGCCAGCCGGTGCAGGTTGGCGACGTCCATCTCCAGCGCCCGGGCGCACGCCGCCCAGTTGCGGTTGTTCTGATCCAGCGCGCGGATAATCTTCTGACGCTGAAATGCCTCTGTCGCGTCACGCAGGTTTTCGCTCGTTATCTCCGGAGCTGCATGGGCAATCGTGGGTGCGGTTTCATCATGCTGCGCAAAATGCCGGGCATGTATAACCACTTCATCACCCGAACGCGTCGCTCGCGCCAGCACCACCGCGCGGTGGATCGCATGCTCCAGCTCGCGCACGTTGCCCGGCCAGCCGTAGCTCAGCAGATGGGCCCTCGCCCCCGGGCTTAACACCACGCGGGAAAGCCCCATCCTGAGACGGCACTGTTCGCAGAAATAGCCCGCCAGCAGTACCACGTCGTCCCCGCGCTCGCGCAGCGGCGGCACGGTAAGCGGGAACACGCTCAGGCGGTGGAACAGGTCGGCGCGGAACTGCCCGGCCAGCACCGCCTCACGCAGGTCGCGGTTGGTCGCCGCCAGCACGCGCACATCCACTCTTAAGCTGCGGTCATCCCCCACGCGCTGGATATCGCCGTACTGCAATACGCGCAGAAGTTTGGCCTGTAGCGACAGGGAAAGCTCGCCTATTTCATCCAGAAACAGCGTACCGTTATCGGCCATTTCGAACTTGCCGCTGCGGTTGCTAATGGCGCCGGTAAACGCTCCTTTGACGTGACCAAACAATTCGCTTTCCGCCACGCTTTCCGGCAGCGCGGCGCAGTTGAGGTACACCAGCGGATTGACCGCGCGCGGCGACGCTTCATGAATCGACTTCGCCACCAGCTCCTTGCCGGTGCCGGTCTCCCCGAAGATCAGCACGTTCAAATCGGACGCGGCAACAATCTCAATCTCTTTTTTGAGCTGCGCCATGCCCGGCGAGAGGCCAATCATCTCCGTGTGCGTGACCTGCTCAAACGCCGCCGGGCTGCCGGGAAGGATATTCTGGCTCTCCAGCTGTTCAATCAGCAGCGCGTTGTTAAGCGCCCCGGCGGCCAGCGCCGCAATGAGGCGCAGCTCCTCGTCGCTGAAGGTGTCGAACTGGTCCGGCGACATGCCGTCGAGGGTCAGCGCCCCAATCAGGTTTTGCCCGGCAAACAGCGGCAGGCCGATACAGGCATGCACCTTCAGGCTCTCCTGTCCGGGAATCAGCCCGTCGTACGGGTCGGGCAAGTCGCTGTCCGCCGGGAAACGCACCACGTCACCCGCGCGGGCAATGGTCTCCAGACGTGGATGACCTTCAAGGGTAAAGCGCCGCCCGAGCACGTCCTTCGCCAGGCCGTCGATTGCCAGGGGGATAAACTGCCGCCCTTCGTAGCGCAGCAGCGCCGAAGCGTCGCACGCCAGCACGTGGCGCAGCGTGGAGATCAGCCGCTGAAAGCGGTCCTGATGGCCGATACCGGCTTGCAGCTCAATGGCGATCTTCGCCAGCACATCTACGGAAAAGCTCATGTCTGCCTCGCTGTCATTTTGACAATGCATATTGTCATAGTGACACTGCTTTTGATAGTCAAAATGACTACCCATTACGGATCATTAAAATATAAATATATAAAAATCAATAAATTAAAAGTTGGCACGCAGCTTGATATAAGCAAACCATCCTATTTTGAAAAACGCGATATTACGCTGAGGTTTGCTATGTCTATTCTGGTTAAAAATAACATTCATTGGGTGGGTCAACGTGACTGGGAAGTGCGCGATTTCCACGGGACGGAATATAAAACGCTGCGCGGCAGCAGCTACAACAGCTATCTCATCCGCGAAGGAAAAAACGTGCTGATCGATACCGTCGATCACAAGTTCAGCCGCGAGTTCGTGCAGAACCTGCGCGGTGAAATCGACCTGAATGCCATCGACTACATCATCATCAACCATGCGGAGGAGGATCATGCCGGTGCCCTGACCGAGCTGATGTCGTATATTCCGGACACTCCGATCTACTGCACCACCAACGCCATCGACTCGATCAACGGTCATCACCACCATCCGGAGTGGAACTTCCACACCGTGAAAACGGGCGACGCGCTGGATATCGGCAATGGCAAGCAGCTGATCTTCGTGGAAACGCCCATGCTGCACTGGCCGGACAGCATGATGACCTACATGACCGGCGACGCGGTGCTGTTCAGCAACGACGCCTTCGGCCAGCACTACTGCGACGAACGCCTGTTTAATGACGAAGTGGATCAGACCGAGCTTTTCGAGCAGTGCCAACGGTACTACGCCAACATCCTGACCCCGTTCAGCCGTCTGGTCACGCCAAAAATCACCGAGCTCCTTGGCTTCAACCTGCCGGTAGAGATGATTGCCACCTCTCACGGCGTGGTGTGGCGTGAAAATCCCACCCAGATCGTCGAGCTGTACCTGAAATGGGCGGCGGATTATCAGGAAGACCGCATCACGATCTTCTACGACACCATGTCCAACAACACCCGCATGATGGCGGACGCCATTGCCCAGGGCATCAACGAAGTGGACCCGAACGTGGCGGTGAAAATCTTCAACGTGGCGCGCAGCGATAAGAACGAGGTATTAACCAACGTTTTCCGCTCTAAGGGCGTGCTGGTGGGCACCTCCACCATGAATAACGTGATGATGCCGAAGATTGCCGGTCTGGTCGAAGAGATGACCGGCCTGCGTTTTCGCAACAAGCGCGCCAGCGCCTTTGGCTCCCACGGCTGGAGCGGCGGCGCGGTAGACCGCCTTTCCACCCGTTTACAGGATGCAGGGTTTGAGATGTCGATGAGCCTGAAAGCGAAATGGCGGCCGGATATCGACGCCCTGGAAATCTGTCGCCAGCACGGCCGTGACATCGCCCGTCAGTGGGCGCTCGCACCGCTGCCGGAAACCGCCCCCGCCGCGGCGGTTGCGCCGGAAGCCATAGCTGAAGCCGCCGCTGCCGACCTCGGTCCATGCATGCAGTGCAGCGTTTGCCAGTGGATTTACGACCCGGAACGGGGCGAGCCGCTGCAGGATGTCGCCCCGGGCACGCCGTGGAGTGAGGTGCCGGACAACTTCCTCTGCCCGGAATGTTCTCTCGGGAAAGACGTCTTTGATGAACTGGCAACGGAGGCAAAATGAGCCACGGTATCGTCATTATCGGCTCGGGCTTTGCCGCCCGTCAGCTGGTGAAAAATATCCGCAAACAGGATGCTAACGTGCCGTTGACGCTGATCGCCGCCGACAGCATGGACGAGTACAACAAGCCTGATTTAAGCCACGTCATTAGCCAGAACCAGCGCGCCGACGATCTCACCCGCCAGACGGCGGGGGCGTTCGCAGAACAGTTTAACCTGCGTCTGTTTCCGTACACCTGGGTCACCGATATCGACGCCGACGCCCGTCTGGTGAAAGCGAAAGATAAAACCTGGCAGTACGACAAGCTGGTGCTGGCCACGGGTGCCTCTGCGTTTGTGCCGCCGGTTGAGGGCCGCGAGCTGATGGTCACGCTCAACAGCCAGCAGGCGTATCAGGCCAGCGAAACGGAGCTTCGCGACGCCACGCGGGTGATGATTGTCGGCGGCGGGCTGATCGGCACCGAACTGGCGATGGATTTCTGCCGTGCGGGTAAATCCGTCACCCTGGTCGACCACGCGGCGAGCATTCTGTCAGCGCTGATGCCCGCTGAAGTGAGCAGCCGCTTACAGCATCGTCTGACCGACATGGGCGTCCATCTGCTGCTGAAATCGCAGCTGCAGAGCCTGAGCAAAACCGGCACCGGCATACGTGCAACGCTCGACCGCAACCGCAGCGTGGAAGTGGATGTGGTGATTGCGGCGACAGGGTTGCGCCCGGAAACGGCACTGGCGCATCGCGCAGGCGCCGAAATCAACCGCGGCGTGAAGGTGGACTGCTACCTGCAAACTACTCAGCCGGACATTTATGCCCTGGGCGACTGCGCGGAAATTAACGGCCAGGTGCTGCCCTTTTTACAGCCGATTCAATTAAGCGCGCTGTCTCTGGCGAAAAACCTGCTCGGCGGCACTACGCCGGTGAAATTACCCGCCATGCTGGTCAAAGTGAAAACGCCGGAATTACCGCTGCATCTCGCCGGCGAAACGCAGCGTCAGGATCTGGACTGGCAGATTGCCCTTTCGCCGCAGGGCATGGTGGCGCGCGGCATCGATGCTGACGGTCAGATGCGCGCCTTTGTCGTCAGTGAAGACAGGATGAAAGAGGCCTTCGCCCTGCTGAAATCGCTCCCTGCTTAACCCTCGTAATGCCGGGTGGCGCTCCGCTTACCCGGCCTACATGCAGACCCGTGCAAGTGTAGCGCCGCCGGGCTGGGTCGTTCAGGAACGTACCACCAGCGCGTCGTAGCCGCGCCAGCGGTAATTCGCCATGGAAATCAGCCAGCAGGCGACAAACAGACCCACGACGACAAACCCGGCGTTGCCCAGATTGTCGTTCACCGTGCCAATCAGATCCCAGAGGCCGCCGCTGAGGGCAAATTTATCCATCAGCAGACCCAGCGCTTCCAGCCCGCCGATAAACAGCGCCACCACCACGGAGGTGCCGGTGATGGTCATGTTGTAGTAGAGCTTGCGCTGCGGCTTGTTAAACGCCCAGCCGTAGGCGCCGACCATCAGCAGGTTGTCGAGGGTATCTACCAGCGCCATGCCGCTGGCGAAGAGTGCCGGGAAGATCATGATTGACCACACCGACATCCCGCTGGACGCGCTGGCGGCAGAGATCCCCAGCACGCCGATCTCGGTGGCCGTATCAAAGCCGAGACCAAACAGGAAGCCAACCAGGTACATCTGCCAGCTTTTATTGACGAGGCGGAAGGTCTTGCCAAACAGCCAGTTCATTACCCCGCCCTGAGCAGGTAGCGTGATGTCATCCTGCACCGGCCTGCCGTGTTTCAGCGCCTGAAAACTGCGCCAGACGCCGCGCAGGATCACCATATTCACCAGCGCCATCGCCAGCAGGAAGGTCGCGGAAACGGCGGTACCAATCAGGCTGCCGGTTTCGTGGAACCACGCCATGTTCTTCTGAAACGCCGTGGCGGTAGCGGCGATGGCAATGGAGGCCAGCACCACGATGGTGGAGTGGCCCAGCGAGAACCACGCTCCCACGCCGGACGGGCGTTTGCCCTGCTGCATCATCTTACGCGTCACGGTATCTATGGCTGCAATGTGGTCAGCGTCCACCGCATGACGCAGTCCGTAGCACCACGCCAGCAGGCTTGCCGCCATCAGCGCCGTGCTGCCGCTAAAAGTGTGCCATGCCCATCCCCAGGCCAGCAGGTTTGCCATTACCAGAGCCAGCAGCAGAAGCGCGGCGCGAGGTTCATTGCGTAACAGTCGTAACATTTTTAGTCCTTTGTAAACATGACCGGGCAGCGGCGACCACCGCCTGTCCGAAGGAGATCGCTCCGTCACCTGCGGGCAGGCGCGAAGGAAAAAGAAGCGTAAAGTCAGAAAGATAATGACGCAGACGCGCGCACAGCAGACGGTTGTGTAATACCCCGCCGCTGAGACAGATTGTCGAAAGCGACAGGCGCCGGGCATGAAACGCGGCGAGCTCCGCCAGCCCTTTTGCCAGCGCATCGTGAAACGCCCAGGCGCGCGCGCAGGGTTCCGCCTGCCAGCTCAGCCACTGCTGCCAGAAAAGCGCGAGGTTATCCACTTCCAGCGTCACCGGATGGTCGACACCCGCGCACTGCGATGCCAGGGCTTCCAGCCGGCAGGCCGCTTCCCCTTCGTAACGCAGCGTGTCGATGCCGAGCGCACAGGCAACCGCGTCAAACAGGCGACCACAGGAAGAAGCTCGCGGCGCGTTGATGCCACGCTGGATCGCCATCGCCAGCAACGGCCAGTTCTGGTGCTGAACCGCATGGGTTTCCGGGTACTGCTGCCAGTCGGGTACAAACGCCAGACAGTGGGCGAGCAGATTACGCCACGGCTGCATGGCCGCCAGATCGCCGCCCGGCAGCGCAACAGCAGGCAGACCACCCAAATGCGCATAGTCGAGATAGCTGACCCGCAGGCACTCTCCGCCCCACAGCGCGCCGTTTTCCCCCATGCCGATCCCGTCCAGCGTCAGGGCGATAACGTCTCCGCCATCGCGCGGCCAGCCGTTTTCGGCCAGGCACGCCGCGGCGTGGGCATGATGGTGGTGTACCTCTTCAAGGGGCAACGCCTGCGCCTGCGCCCACTGACGAGCGCGATATCCCGGATGGGCATCACACACCACGCGCGCCGGCTGGAAGGCGTAAATGTCCTGCATCACCGACAGCGCGGAACGCCACTGCGCTTCCACCCCCTCGTCACCGAGATCGCCAAAATGCTGGCTCAGCACCGCCTGATTCCCACGCACCAGGCAGAAGGTGTTTTTCATCTCCGCCCCGGTGCACAGCATGGCGGGGATATTGTCGAACCCGGCAGGCAGCGTGATGGCATCGGGCACAAAACCGCGCGCGCGGCGCAGCATCGCACCGTCCCAATCCATCACCGAATCGTCCATCCGCTGCAGAATGTCACGGTTATGCAGCAGGAAACCGTCCGCGATGCCGCTGAGCTCATCCAGCGCCTGCCGGTTGGTGATGGCAGGTGGTCTGCCGCTGAGGTTGCCGGAGGTCATCACCAGCGGGCGCTGGCAGTCCATCATCAGAAGGTGCTGCAGCGGGTTCGCAGGAAGCATGATGCCCACGGAATCCAGACCGGGTGCGATACCTTCCGGGAACGCGGGCAGCCAGGCTTTTGGCGTGAGCACAATGGGTGCGGCGGGTGAGCGTAGCAGCGTCTGAACCGTCTCCGGCAGGTCATCCGCATGCGGGATCATCACCGCCAGCGGCTTCGCGGGCCGCTGCTTGCGTGACCGAAGCATCGCGATCGCCTGCGGGTTACGCGCGTCACAGACGAGGTGAAAGCCCCCTAGCCCTTTGACGGCGACAATACCGCCGCTTTTCAGCATCGCGACCGCCGCGCGCAGCGCAGCCTCGCGCTCAGCGGTCATGTCGCCCGCATGCCACATAAGCGCGGGCCCGCAGTCCGGGCAGGCGACCGGCTGGGCGTGAAAACGGCGGTCGGCAGGATTGCGGTACTCGGCTTCACACGGCCCGCAGAGCGGGAACGGCGCCATTGCCGTGGCCGGGCGGTCGTAGGGCATGGCGCGGATAATGGTAAACCGCGGCCCGCAGTGGGTGCAGTTGATAAACGGATAGCGATAACGGCGTTCGCGTGGGTCGCCCATCTCAGCCAGACACGCCGGGCAGGTCGCCGCATCGGGGACAATCTGGGTGTCCATCGTCCCGGCCGCGCTGTGGCGGATGGTAAAGTCCTCCGGCACGCGCGCCCAGGTAAACGGCTGTGCTTCCACGCGGTCAATGCGTGCCAGCGGCGGGCAGTCCTGATGCAGCCTCGCGGTAAAGGCCCCCCCATTACCCGCGAGGCGCACCAGCACGCCCTCTCCGTCATTGCAGACGTCACCGGTCAACTGAAGCGCCTGCGCCAGCTGCCAGACGAAGGGACGAAACCCGACGCCCTGCACTTTGCCGCGCACCCGCAGCTGAACGCCGTTGCTGCTCATACGGCTCAGAACAGCAGTGATGACGAGGTGTCGAACGCCGCGCGACGGCGCTTTTCGGCGCTCATCTGCTCAAGCTTGTCGCGATCCACGCAGACCAGCGCGTGCGTCGGGCAGGCTTCCATACAGGCCGGGCCGGCGTCGCGGTGGTAGCACAGGTCACATTTGTTGGCTTCGGCTTTGTCCGCGCGCACGCTCAGCCCCATACCGCTGTTGCGCACTACCGGACGAACCACCACCTCCATCGCGCCATACGGGCAGGCGACAACGCAGGTTTTGCAGCCAATGCAGCGCTCCTGCATCACGTGTACAAAGCCTTTCTCGCGTTTAATCGCCCCGTTCGGGCAGACGTTCGCGCACGGTGCGTCTTCGCACTGGCGACAGATGGCGGCGGTGGAAATATTCACGCCTTTGATGACGTGGATGCGCGGCAGGAAGGTGTCAGGGGTAAGCGACGCGCAGTCCTGCTCCGCCTGATGGGAAACCACGCACGCCACTTCACAGGTACGGCAACCAATACACTTACTGGCATCGGCCATAATAAAACGGTTCATCTGCTTCTCCAGCATTACAGTTATGCGCGGAGATATTCATAAACCGTGCCAATAATTAACTTATTGATTTTATTTCATTTTAAAAATTAAAGCGGTGCCGTCATCGTCACTTATGACGATGACAGCTGTCGACATCAGCGGTGCGGGCCGTCAATAACCGAGTCGCGCAGGACAAGCTCGCCGGAGAAAATTTGCTGATATTTAAACTCACCGCCGTCGAGCATAAAGATCAGGCGGCTGATGGTCTCTTTGATCATCTCCGTTACCGGAATGCGGACGCTGGAGAGCGACGGTACAATGTAAGGCGCGATGGCCACATCGTCGAAACCGATCACCGACACCGCGTCCGGCGTGGCCACGCCGCTGTCGTGCAGTTGCTTCATGGCACCGATGGCCATATCGTCATTGCTCGCCACCAGCGCCGTAAAGCGCTCACCCCGAGCAAGCAGTTCGGACACCGCCGCCGCGCCGCTGGCGGGGTTCCACTTCCCCTGCGCAATCAGCCCCTCGCGCAGCGAAATACCGTGCTGCGCCAGCGCGTCCTTATAGCCGGAGAGACGCTCAACCCCGGTGGGAGAATCCAGCGAGCCGGTGATAAAGGCGATCTCACGATGCCCTTTCGCAATCAGTTGTGACACCGCGTCCTGGCTGGAGGCTTTATGATCGGACCACACGCTGTGGCTGCTGTTTTTCCGCAGGCGGCGGTTGAGCACCATAATGGGCTGCTCGCACTTCTCGACGATCTCATCCATCTCTTCCACGCTCAGAAAACGCGGATAGATGATCACCGCGTCGCAGCGCATATCGAGCAGATACTGGATCGCCTCGCGCTCTTCATCGGCGCTGTGCTTGCCGTCCGCGAGGATCAGCTGCCGCCCTTTCTCCTCCGTCATGCGCGCGGCGTGAAACAGCAGCTCGCTAAAGTAGACGCCGTGATACAAGGTGTTGGTCACCACCAGGCCCAGCGTCTGGGTACGTTTGGTCGCCAGGTTGCGCGCCAGCAAATTTGGGCGATAGCCGCTCTCTTCAATGGCCTGAAACACCCGATCTTTGGTCTCCTGGCTGACATAGCCATTGCCCGACAGCACCCGGGATACCGTCGCTTTCGAAACGCCTGCCCGCTTCGCCACTTCAAGCATCGTGGTCATGTTGTTATTCCGTCTGAATCTGATGGAGCGCAGTGTACTGCACTGCAGAAAAATTGTCGCAGCGGCGACATCACGCTTTGGGTTCCTGCTGGTGATCGGCGTCACGAAATAAAAAAATGGTTAAAAAGCGATCTTGTTTCATTCATAAAAACTCATGATGATTATGTGGAACCGGTTTCCTACATTTCACACAACGATAACAGGATCACATCCGATGGCCAAAAATTACGCTGCGCTGGCGAACGACGTTATCAGCGCGCTGGGCGGCAAAGAGAACATCGTCGCCGTCACCCACTGCATGACGCGACTGCGTTTCGTTCTGAAAGACGAAACCCTCACCGACGCCGCCCGCCTGAAAAGCATCAGCGGCGTGCTCGGCGTGGTGCGCAACGACAACCAGTGCCAGGTGATTATTGGCAATACCGTCTCCCAGGCGTACCGCGAGGTGGTAAGCCTGCTGCCCGCTGACCTGCAGCCCGCGGTGCCGGAAGGCCCGCAAAAGCTGACGCTGCGCCGCATTGGCGCCGGGATCCTCGACGCGCTGATCGGCACCATGTCCCCGCTGATCCCGGCGATCATCGGCGGCTCGATGGTCAAGCTGCTGGCGATGATCCTTGAGATGACCGGCGTGCTGCCCAAAGGCGCGCCGACGCTCACCATTTTGACCGTCATCGGCGACGGCGCGTTCTTCTTCCTGCCGCTGATGGTGGCGGCCTCGGCGGCGGTGAAATTCAAAACCAACATGTCGCTGGCGATAGCCATTGCGGGCGTGCTGGTGCACCCGAGCTTTATCGAGCTGATGGCGAAAGCCGCGCAGGGCGAGCACGTTGAGTTCGCGTTTATCCCGGTGACGGCGGTGAAATACACCTACACCGTCATCCCCGCGCTGGTGATGACCTGGTGCCTGTCGTACATCGAGCGCTGGGTGGATCGCATTACCCCGGCGGTGACGAAAAACTTCCTCAAGCCGATGCTGATCGTGCTGATTGCCGCCCCGCTCGCCATCGTGCTGATTGGGCCGCTGGGCATCTGGATCGGTAGCGCGATCTCCGCGCTGGTCTACACCATTCACGGCTATCTGGGCTGGCTCTCCGTGGCCATCATGGGCGCGCTGTGGCCGCTGCTGGTCATGACCGGCATGCACCGCGTGTTTACGCCAACCATCATTCAGACCATTGCCGAGACGGGCAAGGAAGGGATGGTGATGCCGTCGGAAATTGGCGCCAACCTGTCGCTCGGCGGTTCGTCGCTGGCGGTGGCGTGGAAAACCAAAAACCCGGAGCTGCGCCAGACGGCGCTGGCGGCGGCGGCCTCCGCCATCATGGCGGGGATCTCTGAACCGGCCCTGTACGGCGTCGCAATACGTCTGAAACGCCCGCTGATTGCAAGCCTGATCAGCGGCTTTATCTGCGGCGCGGTTGCCGGTATCGCGGGTCTTGCCAGCCACTCGATGGCGGCACCGGGGCTGTTTACCAGCGTACAGTTCTTCGACCCGGCGAACCCGATGACCATCGTCTGGGTGTTTGGCGTGATGGGTCTGGCAGTGGTGCTGTCGTTTGTTCTGACCCTGATACTGGGCTTTGAGGATATTCCGGTCGAAGACGACGCCGAAAAAGCGCGCGCCCTGCAGACCGCACCGGTACAGAACAACGCAGCAAAAGCATAAATTGAAAGCGAGGTAAGAATGTCTGTTTTTCCACAAGGATTTTTATGGGGCGGCGCGCTTGCCGCCAACCAGAGTGAAGGCGCTTACCGTGAGGGCGGCAAAGGGCTGACGACGGTCGATATGATCCCCCACGGCGCGAACCGCCTGGCGGTGAAGCTCGGTAAGGAAAAGCGTTTTTCGCTGCGTGACGACGAATTCTACCCGAGCCACGAGGCGATTGATTTTTACCATCGCTATAAAGAGGACATCGCTCTGATGGCGGAGATGGGCTTTACGGTGTTCCGCACCTCGATCGCCTGGAGCCGCCTCTATCCGAATGGCGACGAGCCGCTGCCGAACAAAGAGGGCATTGCCTTTTACCGCGCGGTGTTCGAGGAGTGCAAAAAGTACAACATCGAGCCGCTGGTAACCCTCTGCCACTTCGACGTGCCAATGCACCTGGTGACGGAGTACGGCTCCTGGCGCAACCGCAAAATGGTGGATTTCTTTGCCCGCTACGCCCGCACCTGCTTCGAGGAGTTTAACGGGCTGGTGAAATACTGGCTGACCTTCAACGAAATCAACATCATGCTGCACAGCCCGTTCTCCGGCGCGGGGCTGGTGTTTGAGGAAGGCGAAAATGAAGACCAGGTGAAATACCAGGCCGCTCACCACGAGCTGGTGGCGAGCGCGCTGGCGACTAAAATTGCTCACGAGGTGAACCCGGAAAACCAGGTCGGCTGCATGCTGGCGGGCGGTAACTTCTACCCCTACTCCTGCAAGCCGGAAGACGTGTGGATGGCGCTGGAGAAAGACCGCGAGAACCTGTTCTTTATCGACGTGCAGGCGCGCGGCAGCTATCCGGCCTATTCTGCCCGCGTGTTCCGCGAGAAAGGCGTCGTGATTGTTAAAGACCCGGGCGATGACGAACTGCTGAAAAATACCGTCGATTTTGTCTCTTTCAGCTATTACGCCTCGCGCTGCGCCTCGGCGGATATGAACGCGAACAACACCAATGCGGCGAACATCGTTAAATCTCTGCGCAACCCGCACATTCAGGTGAGCGAATGGGGCTGGGGCATCGACCCGCTCGGCCTGCGCATCACCATGAACATGATGTACGACCGCTACCAGAAGCCGCTGTTCCTGGTGGAAAACGGCCTGGGAGCGAAAGATGTCGTTGATGAAAACGGCGAGATTAACGACGACTACCGCATCAGCTATCTGCGCGAGCATATCCGCGCGATGGGCGACGCGATTGAGGACGGCGTGCCGCTGATGGGTTACACCACCTGGGGCTGCATTGACCTTGTCTCGGCCTCAACCGGTGAGATGAGCAAGCGTTACGGGTTTGTGTACGTTGACCGCGACGACGCCGGGAATGGCACGCTGGAGCGGAAACGCAAGAAATCGTTCGGATGGTATAAGAAGGTGATTGCGAGTAACGGGGGGGATCTCGAGTAGCCTGTTGCCCTCACCCCAGCCCTCTCCCACAGGGAGAGGGAGATGGGTTTGGTAGGCCGGGTAAGGCGAAGCCGCCACCCGGCACTGCTCAGAGCTGAGAAAACCCTCCGTCTCCAGCCCACCCGGCTAGTCGTGAATACACCACCTCCACCGCCTCCTTCACCGGCGGCGTCATCGGGTAATAAAACCCGACAATGTCCGGCTGAATGCCCAAAAACAGCACCTCGCCCACGTCACCTTTGATCTGATCCACCAGGTAGTTCAGCGGCATATTGTGGGTGGTCATCATAAACATCTCGGCGATGTCGTCCGGGTCAATCAGGCGGATCTCGCCGGGGTTGAGTCCCATATCGGTGGCATCGACGATTAACAGCCTGTCCGGACGCAGCTCGCGGATGGCAACCACGTCGTTTTCCGGCGCGCTGCCGCCGTCAATCACCACCCAACTGCCCTGCGGGTTCGCGGCGCACATCTCCGCCAGCAGCGGACCCGCGCCGTCGTCGCCCATCATGCTGTTGCCGACACACAGTAAAACGTCAGTCACGTAATCTCCTCACCATCAGGTAGATGGCGCTCTCCTGATGAATATCATGCAGCATACCGAGCAGCGTTTTGCTCCACGCCTGCTGCTTCGGGGTTTGTCTGCCGAGCGCCGCGTCAAAGGCGTTGGCGAGCATGGCAATGTGGTTCGCATCGATCACGATCTCACCGTACTTCGGCACGCCTTCCATTTTGCGCCGCGCCGAACTGCCCTCCTCCAGCGTGGCAATCCACGCCAGGTATTCCGGCCACGGACAGCTCAGTGCGGCCTCCAGGCAGTCAATCACCCCGAGGTGATGCCCAATCGCCAGGCTGTAATAGACCACCTGCTGCGCCGCATCCGGCGTGGCATCGTTCTCATCAATAAACTTACGGCTCAGCTGGCTGAACACCACCGTTTCACTCATCGGATACGCGCCTCATCGACGATGCTGTTCAGGTTCGCCACAATCTCATTGAGGCGCGGATCGTTTTCCGCCTCCAGCCAGCGTGCGACCTGATGCTCGCCCTGGCTCAGCAGGCGCAGATAGCCGTCGGCAATCTGACGGCCGTAGCGATAGCCCGCCAGCCTGCGCGCCGTGCGGTCTACCTTCACCCGCAGCGGCTGCACCATGTCCGGGTGCAGAATGGCCGCAGCCTGGTTGTCGAGCTCGCCCGGCTCGCGGGCGTGGATTTTCTGCTCCAGCAGGCCGAGCGCCATCGCAAAGCCGTACAGCGTGGCGGCGGGGGTCGGCGGACAGCCCGGAATGTAGACGTCCACCGGCACGATTTTGTCGGTGCCGCCCCAGACGCAGTAGAGGTCATGGAAGATGCCGCCGCTGTTGCCGCAGGCGCCGTACGAGATGCAGATTTTCGGGTCCGGCGCGGACTGCCAGGCGCGCAGCGCGGGCGAGCGCATGGCGCGGGTGACGGCCCCGGTGAACAGCAGGATGTCCGCATGACGCGGGGACGGCACCACTTTGATGCCGAAGCGCTCGGCATCAAACAGCGGCGACAGCGTAGCGAAGATCTCAATCTCGCAGCCGTTGCAGCCTCCGCAATCCACGCGGTAGACGTAGGCCGAGCGTTTGATTTTTTTCAGCAGCGACGCCTTCATGCTGGCGATGGATTCATCCACCGTCATCGGCACCGGAATGCCGTTAGCGTCGCGTGGGCCAAGTAAATTGTCCATCAGCTGGCCTCTCTCATGTGGCGGGTGATATCAATGCGGTCGGACGGCAGCAGGCACTTCTGTCGCTTGCACGCCGGGCAGGTTTCAAAGCTTTCACGGTGATGCTCCGCGCGGGCGTCGCCGTTGTGCTGCAGCAGCGCAATGGCGTAGTCGATCTCTTTCTGCACGGCGAACGGGCGCTGGCAGACGCGGCAGTGGCACAGGTCAAAGCGCGACTGCTGCAGGAAATCCTCTTTCTTCCACACCGCCAACTCGTACTCCTGCGACAGGCGGATGGCGACCGTCGGGCAGACCTCTTCGCAGCGGCCGCAGAAGATGCAGCGCCCGAGGTTAAACTGCCAGGCCAGCTCGCCGGTTTTGAGATCCGTTTCCACCGTTAAGGCGTTCGACGGACAGGCGTTGACGCAGGCCGCGCAGCCGATGCACTGCTGCGGGTTGTGTTCCGGCTTGCCGCGAAAGTTTTTGTCGACCGGCATCGGCTCCAGCGGATAGCGGCTGGTCTGCGTGCCGGTTTTGATCACTTTTTTGATAAAGGTAAACATGACGAATCCTTATTTCAGCGGCGAGTTCTTACGCTCGATGCTGTAGCGCTCAAGCTCTTTATACGGCACCACCTGGCTTTTCTTCTTGCGCACGTCCACGACGGTCATGCGGTCGGTGCAGGAGTAGCACGGGTCGAGGCTGCCGATGATCAGCGGCGCATCAGACACGGTGTTACCGCGCAGCATGTAGCGCAGGGTTGGCCAGTTGGCGTAGGTCGCCGCACGGCAGCGCCAGCGGTAGAGCTTCTGGTTGTCGCCGGTCATGCTCCAGTGAATGTCGTCCCCGCGCGGCGCTTCGGCAAAGCCGAGGGCAAAGCGGTTTGGAATGTAGGTGAAGCCCTCCACCATCAGCGGGCCACCCGGCAGGTTGTCCAGACCAAAGTCGATCATATTCAGCGCGGTGAACACCTCGTTGATGCGCACCTTCAGGCGGGAGATGACGTCGCAGCCCTGCTCGCTGTGCACGGTCATCGGCAGCAGGCCGTAGCCGACGAACGGGTGATCGGCACGCGTGTCGCGGGCGTGGCCGCTGGCGCGCACCATCGGGCCGACGTTACTGAAATCGCGGGCAATCTCAGGATCGAGGCGGCCAATGCCGACGGTGCGCTGCTCGATGTTGGGCGTGCTGAGCAGCATGTCCACCAGCTCCTGCACGTCGCGGCGCATCTGCTGCGCCAGCTGGCGGGTCTGGATCATGTCATCCTTCAGCAGGTCGCGGCGGATCCCGCCGATCAGGTTCAGACCGTAGGTTTTGCGCGCCCCGGTGAGGATCTCCGCCATCTTCATCGACGCTTCACGCACGCGGAAGAACTGCATAAACCCGGAGTCAAAGCCGACAAAGTGGCAGGCCAGGCCGAGGTTCAGCAGGTGCGAGTGCAGGCGCTCCACCTCCAGCAGAATGGCGCGGATCATCTGCGCGCGTTCCGGCACCACGATCCCCATGCCGTTCTCTACCGAGGTGGTGTAGGCGGTGCTGTGGGCGAAGCCGCAGATGCCGCACACGCGGTCAGAGAGGAACGTGACTTCGTTGTAGCCCATGCGGGTTTCCGCCAGCTTTTCCATGCCGCGGTGGACGTAGAACAGGCGGTAGTCGGCGTCGATAATGTTTTCGCCGTCGACGAACAGGCGGAAGTGGCCCGGCTCGTCGGAAGTGACGTGCAGCGGCCCGATCGGCACCACGTTATTCTTCTTGCTGCCCAGCTCGTTGATGAATTCGTAGGTTTCACTGTCGGTGGTCGGGGCCGGACGCTGGCGGTAGTCCATGCTGTCTTTGCGCAGCGGATAGAGTTCGTCCGGCCAGTCGTCCGGCAGCACCAGACGGCGCTCATCCGGCAGGCCAACCGGCACCAGGCCATACATGTCGCGCACTTCACGCTCGCCCCAGACGGCAGCGGGCACGCGCGGCGTGACGGACGGGTATTCCGGTTTATTCGGGTCGACCTCGACGCGCACGGTGATCCAGCACTTCTCGCCCTGCTCCATCGACATCACGTAGTACACCGCGTAATTGCCGCACAGCTGGCGCTCGTCGTTACCGAACAGCACCGACAGCCAGCCGCCCTGCCGGTAGTAGAGAAACTCCACCACTTCTGGCAGATAGTTCACCTTTACGGTGACGGTGATCTGGTCTTTGGTTTGCCAGGACTCCTCCAGCACCACGCCGGGGAAAGCCTGATGCAATGCGGCGAGATACTGCTGACCTTTCTTTTCTTCAGACATAAACACTCTCTTTAATCACGCCACCAGCAAGGAGACGAACGCTAAAAATGCAAAACCAAAACCGGCCCAGGTAATGCGTGACGTTTCCACAAAACGCAGACGCGCCATGCTGTTTTCGAACAGGGCAATGACCAGCACGCCGACCAGCAGCTTGAGGGCGGCAACCACGACGGCCAGCAGCAGACCGCCCGCGGAGAAGTGCATCATCTGCCCCCACGGGAAGAAGACGCCGACAAACATCTGCAGCATCACCAGCTGTTTAAGGCTGATGCCCCACTTCAGCACCGCAAAGCCGTAGCCGCTGTATTCGGTGAGCGGTCCTTCCTGCAGTTCCTGCTCGGCTTCGGCCAGATCGAACGGCAGTTTGCCCATCTCGATAAAGGTGGCAAACGCGCAGGCGCACAGCGCCAGCACCAGCGGAAGGGAGCGGGCAACCGGCCAGTGGTACACGGTGTGGGTGATAAAGCTGATGTGCGTGGAACCCGCAACCTGCGCGGCGACCCACAGCCCCAGCAGCAGGATCGGCTCAACCAGCACGCCGAGCATCGCCTCGCGACTGGCACCGATGCCGGTAAACGGGCTCCCGGTGTCGAGACCCGCAATCGCAAAGAAGAAGCGGGCGATGGCAAACAGGTAGATCAGCGTAATCAGATCCCCGAGCGCCGGCAGCGGCGAAGCCACCGTCACCACCGGCAGCGCGGTGGCGATGGTGAGCATCACGCCCACCATCACGAACGGCGTCAGGCGGAAGACCCAGCCTGCGGCATCCGGCGCCACGCTCTGGCGAGAAAGCAGCTTGAAGAGATCGCGATACTCCTGGAGCACGCCAGGCCCGCGACGGTTGTGCATCCGGGCGCGCGCCACGCGCGTGATGCCCGACAGCAGCGGCGCGGCGGCAAACAGCACCAGCGCCTGAAGAATTGCCAGTAACAGACTCATGTCAGGCTCCTCGTGAAATCACAACGATCACCAGCACCGCCAGCTCGATAACCGCCAGACGGCGGAACAGCGCGGGTGCGGCAGCGCTCTGCCAGCCGGGTACCCAGCGCACCGGGTTCAGCCAGTGGCGCAGCTTCAGCACGGCGGCAAAGTTCTCTTTCACCGGCATAGCGAAACCGTGGGCGGTGATGACCATCGACTGTTCGTGTTCGTAGCCGCAGGCCCATGCTGCACCGCGCGAACGGGAGGTGAGCCGGTCGCGTTTGAAGAACAGCATCAGCACCAGCGGCAGCAGCGGTGCGCCTATCAGCAGCAGCGCGATCATGGGCTGGGAAACGGTGGTGTTCGCCGCGGTCAGCGGCAGCGGAATGGCATTGCCCAGCAGCGGCAGCAGCCACGGTGCGGCGACGCCGCCCGCGATGCAGCACAGCGCCAGCGCGACCACGCTTACGCCCATCAGTAGCGGTGCGCAGCAGGCGTTCTCAGCCTCACGCGTACGCGGTGCGCCGAGGAAGGTCACGCCATAAACTTTCGCCATGCACATCACCGCCAGCGCACCGGTAATCGCCAGCCCGACCGCCAGCAACGGCCCCAGCAGACGGGCGATAAACGCCTCGCTCTGACCGAGGGCGAAGAAGGACTGATAGATCACCCACTCCCCGGCAAAGCCGTTCAGCGGCGGCAGCGCGGCCATCGCCATCAGCCCGACCAGCATCGCCAGCGAAATCACCGGCATTTTTTTGCCAATCCCACCGAGCTTTTCGATATCCCGATGGCCGGTGCGGAACCAGACGCTGCCCGCCCCGAGGAACAGGGTGCTTTTAAACAGGCTGTGGTTGATCAGGTGATAAAGACCGCCGATAAAACCGGCCGCAATCAGCGCCGGTTGATTCAGCGCCAGCCCGGTCACGCCCGCGCCAATGCCGAGCAGAATGATGCCGATATTCTCCAGCGTGTGGTACGCCAGAAGACGCTGGATATTGTGCTCCATCAGCGCGTACAGGCCGCCGACGAAGGCGGTGATCATGCCCGCAATCAGCAGCACCACGCCCCACCACAGCGGCGGTTGTCCGCCGGTCAGCGTAATCGCCAGGATCCCAAACAGACCGACCTTCATCACCACCACCGAAAACAGCGCGGCGGCGGGCGCGGAAGCATTCGCATGCGCCTGCGGCACCCAGCCGTGCAGCGGGATGATTCCGGCGAGCAGGCCAAAGCCGAGCACGCCCAGCAGCCAGACGTCATTCCCCAGCGGATGCCCGTTAAGCGCAGCAAAGTCCAGCGTGCCGAAGCGCTGCCACACCAGCCAGCAGGCCAGCGCCAGCAGCAGCGTCCCGAGGCGTCCCAGCGCAAACCACAATTTCCCGGAGGCGCTGCAGCCCGTCAGGAACACGCCGCAGAGCGCCATGATCTCCGCCATCACCACCAGCGCGCCGAGGTTGCTGGCGGTAACGGTACAGACCGCCGTCGCCATCAGCAGGTTCACCAACAGGCCGTTGGCTTTAGCGTGCGGGTGGCGATGCCACTCGATATTGAACAGGCTGATAAACAGCCCGCACAGGCCAAACGTCACCAGCCAGAGGGCGTTCAGCGGCGTAATCTCAACGGTGTGGCGAACCAGCGGTATGAGGGTGTCAACGGATTGTCCGCCGAGCAGAACAACGCCGCCTGCCGCCAGCGTCAACAGGCTACCTGCCGCCCCGCCAATCCCGGCAACCCCGCCGCTCAGGGTTTTATGGAAGGAGAAGATCGGCGCCAGAATAGCTGCGGCAATAAAACAAGCTACCGCGCCGGTAATCATCATGGCCGCGTTCATTTCGCCCCCTCGTTAAGCGCCTGTAGCAGAGAAAGGTCGCCAAAATCACTGTTGATGGTCAGCTCGCGCTTGCGCTTGCTGGTACGGGCGATATCGCGAATGTTAACCAGAATCAGCGCTTTCGTCGGACAGGTCCGTACGCAGGCCGGGCCCTGTTCATCGAAGCTGCACAGGTCGCACTTCACCGCCACGGCACGGATGCCGGGCACCCAGTCCAGCAGCGTGCTGACGCGTGCAGGCGCCGGCGGCGCGGGCGGGGCTTTAGGCGAGTTGGCATTGGCCGGAATATGCAGCGGGCGGCTGCCGGAAAATTCAATTGCGCCGAACGGGCAGGCAATGCCGCACAGCTTGCAGCTTACGCACAGGCTTTCGTTCAGCTGGACAGCACCATCCACGCGGGTGATGGCATTTACAGGACAGACACCCGCGCACGGGGCATCTTCACAGTGATGGCAGAGCTGCGGGGCAGACTCTTTTTCATTACGCATGACGTGCAGGCGCGGCATGGACTGCAGCCCATGCAGGCGATGTGTTTCCGAACACGCCGCCTCACAGGTTCGACAGCCAATGCAGACCGTCGAGTCAGCAATTACAAAACGGTTCACCGGGTTATCCTCTGGTGATAGTCATTTTTGTCGAAAAGCTGTCTTGTCGACACTTCTCGACACGCATGGGTCAGGCCACGTTCGCTGAGGCATTTCCATCCATCAGCTGCTTCAGGTTGACCGGAAGATCGTGCTCAACGGCGGCGTACAGGCCGTTATAAACCGGCGCGATTTTTTCCAGATAGTGCTCCAGCACCTGCTGGCGATCGCGGTTGCTGACGTGGCCGTCCACCATGCCGTCGGCCATCAGCTGCGCCTTCGCAATACACTGTTTTTCGCCGTCTTTTGTCTCGAGGTAGTACTCAATGGTGTGGCTGTTGAAGTTATCCGCCAGGGTCACGTTGATGGTGAAATGGCCGAAGAGGACAAAGCGCATATCCCCCTGCGCCGCGCAGCTCATCGCGTGGTGAAGACGCGCTTTCGACAAGGTAATGCCCTGAACCAGCGAGTTGCAGTAAAGGTGCCACTGGTCCTGTAACTGTTGATGACGCTGCGCGATGTAATCCGCTTTTTCGCTGATTTCCCAAATAGTCATAGAAGGTATCCGTTTAATGGAGATAGCGGCTGTTAAGCAGATTCCATGCCAGTTTTTATTTTGCTGATTTTAAAGGGATTAAACTGAAAAACCGCTGTCATCACCGCGGTGTCGACGTGTCATTTCGACAGCGTTGACATCGTCACGCCTTAACAAAAACCAAGCTGGCACTGTTATTGCATTACCGGGGCAATTCATTGAGGAGGCGTCATGCACGAAATCACCCTCTGCCAGCGGGCTCTGGAACTTATCGAACAGCAGGCAGTGCAAAACCACGCGAAGCGCGTCACCGGCGTCTGGCTGAAGGTCGGAGCGTTTTCCTGCGTCGAGACCAGCGCCCTGACCTTCTGTTTTGAGCTGGTCTGCCGCGGCACGCTGGCGGAAGGCTGCGAACTGCATATTGAAGAACAGCAGGCGGAGTGCTGGTGCGAGCAGTGTCAGCAGTACGTCACCCTGCTGTCATCGAAGGTACAGCGCTGCCCGCAGTGTCAGAGCGGCGGTCTGCGCATCGTGGCGGATGACGGCATGCAGATCCAACGCCTCGAAATCGAGAAGGAGTAAAGTATGTGTAGTACCTGCGGTTGCGCCGAAGGCAACCTGTATATAGAAGGGGATGAACACCGCCCCCACTCCGCGTTTCGCTCCGCGCCCTTTTCACCCGCCCCACGCCCTGCGGCAGCCCTGACCGGCATTACCTTTGCGCCGCAACGCTCCGATGCGGGCGACCTGCATTACGGCCACGGCGAAGCAGGCACCCACGCGCCGGGCATGAGCCAGCGCCAGATGCTGGAGGTGGAAATCAACGTGCTGGACAAAAATAACCAGCTCGCCGCCCGCAACCGCGCCCGCTTTGCCACCCGCAAACAGCTGGCGCTGAACCTGGTCTCCAGCCCCGGTTCCGGTAAAACCACGCTGCTGACCGAAACGCTCAAGCGCCTGAACGGGCGCGTCTCCTGTGCGGTGATCGAAGGCGACCAGCAAACCGTTAACGACGCGGCGCGCATTCGCGAAACCGGCACCCCGGCGATTCAGGTCAACACCGGCAAAGGCTGCCACCTTGATGCACAGATGATTGCCGACGCGGCCCCGCGCCTGCCGCTGGCAGATAACGGCATCCTGTTTATTGAAAACGTCGGCAACCTCGTCTGCCCGGCGAGCTTCGACCTCGGCGAACGACACAAGGTGGCGGTGCTTTCAGTGACCGAAGGCGAAGACAAGCCGCTGAAGTACCCGCACATGTTTGCCGCCGCGTCCGTCATGCTGCTGAACAAAGTCGACCTGCTGCCGTACCTGAATTTCGACGTGGATAAGTGCCTGGCGTATGCCCGCGAGGTGAACCCGGAGATTGAGATCCTGCTGGTCTCCGCCACGCGCGGCGACGGCATGGACGGCTGGCTACACTGGCTGGAGAGCGAACGATGTGCATAGGCGTACCGGGAGAAATTCACGCCATCGACGGTAATCAGGCCAAAGTCGAGGTTTGCGGCATCCTGCGCGACGTCGACCTGACGCTGGTGGGCAGCACCGATGAAACGGGCGCCTCGCGTCTCGGCCAGTGGGTGCTGGTCCACGTGGGGTTCGCCATGAGCGTGATTAACGAAGCGGAAGCCCGCGACACGCTCGACGCCCTGCAAAATATGTTCGACGTGGAGCCTGACGTGGGCGCGCTGCTGTACGGCGAGGAGCGGTAATCATGCGTTACGTTGATGAATACCGCGCGCCGGAGCAGGTGCTGCAGCTTATCGGCCTCCTGAAAACGCGCGCAGCGCGGCTGGACTACACGAAAGAAAGGCCGCTGCGGATCATGGAGGTGTGCGGCGGGCACACGCACGCGATCTTCAAATTTGGCCTCGACCAGCTGCTGCCGGAGAACATTGAGTTTATCCACGGCCCCGGCTGCCCGGTCTGCGTGCTGCCGATGGGGCGCATCGACAGCTGTATTGAAATTGCCAGCCAGCCCGACGTCATTTTCTGCACCTTTGGCGACGCGATGCGCGTGCCGGGGAAAAATGGTTCGCTGCTGCAGGCGAAAGCGCGCGGCGCAGACATCCGGATTGTCTATTCGCCGATGGATGCCCTGATGCTGGCAGCGGATAAGCCCGGGCGCAAGGTGGTGTTTTTTGGCCTGGGGTTTGAAACCACCATGCCCGCCACCGCCATCACGCTGCAGCAGGCGAAAGCGCGCGGCGTCGA
Organism: Enterobacter sp. NFIX58; assembly: GCF_900110475.1. NCBI lineage: Bacteria > Pseudomonadati > Pseudomonadota > Gammaproteobacteria > Enterobacterales > Enterobacteriaceae > Enterobacter > Enterobacter sp. NFIX58. Next base: position 130,705 of record NZ_FODW01000002.1, read on the forward strand.
TAACTTTTTCTTCTTCTGCCAGCACATTACGCTCATCCCCACCCTACGCAGCCTGCTTGAAGAGCCAGGCAACGGCATTGACGCTTTTCTGGCACCGGGCCACGTCAGCATGGTGATTGGCACAGACGCCTACGGTTTTATCGCTGAACAGTACAATCGTCCGTTAGTGGTGGCTGGTTTCGAACCACTTGATCTACTGCAAGGTGTCACCATGCTGGTTGAGCAGAAAATAGCGGCCCTGAGTACCGTGGAAAATCAGTACCGCCGCGTGGTGCCGGATGCGGGAAATGAACGAGCGCAGCAGGCGATAGCCGACGTGTTTAGCGTTGAGGGCGACAGCGAATGGCGAGGCCTGGGGCTGATTGCTGAATCCGGCGTGCGCCTGGCGCCAGCCTATCGCGCGTTCGACGCCGAAGCGCATTTCCGCCCGCAGCCGCAGCAGGTTTGCGACGATCCCCGGGCACGCTGTGGCGAGGTGCTCACCGGCAAATGCAAACCGCATCAGTGTCCGTTATTTGGCAATACCTGTAATCCGCAAACGGCGTTTGGGGCGCTGATGGTCTCCTCCGAAGGGGCGTGTGCCGCGTGGTATCAGTATCGCAACCAGGAGAGTGAAGCATGAATACGGTTGAAATGGCGCACGGCAGCGGCGGACAGGCGATGCAGCAGCTGATTAACCGGCTGTTTATGGAGGCCTTTAACAACCCCTGGCTCGCCGAACAGGAAGACCAGGCGCGCATTGACCTCGCCACCCTCACCGCCCAGGGCGACAGGCTGGCCTTCTCCACCGACAGCTACGTCATTGACCCACTGTTCTTCCCGGGCGGCGATATCGGCAAGCTCGCCGTCTGCGGCACGGCGAACGACGTCGCCGTCAGCGGCGCCATCCCGCGCTACCTCTCCTGCGGGTTTATCCTTGAAGAGGGATTACCGATGGAGACGCTCACGGCCGTGGTCAACAGCATGGCGCAGACCGCGCGCGAAGCGGGGATAGCTATCGTCACCGGCGACACAAAAGTGGTGCAGCGCGGCGCGGCCGACAAGCTGTTTATCAACACCGCCGGCATGGGCGCGATCCCCGCCGATATTCACTGGGGTGCACAGCGCCTCAGCACGGGCGACGTGCTGATCGTGACCGGCACGCTGGGCTGCCACGGGGCGACCATCCTGAACCTGCGCGAAGGTCTGGGGCTGGACGGCGAACTGCGCAGCGACTGCGCGGTACTCACCCCGCTGATTCAGACGCTGCGCGGTATTCCCGGCGTGAAGGCCCTGCGGGATGCCACGCGAGGTGGTGTCAACGCCGTGGTCCATGAGTTTGCGGCAAGCTGCGGATGCGGGATTGAACTCACCGAGCGCAGCCTGCCCGTTAAGCCCGCCGTTCGTGGGCTTTGCGAACTGCTGGGGCTGGATCCGCTCAACTTTGCAAACGAAGGCAAGCTGGTGATTGGCGTTGAACGGGCCGCGGCACAAGCCGTTCTTGAACAGCTGCAGGCTCATCCGTCAGGAAAAGAGGCGGCGATAATTGGTGAAGTGGTTGAGCGCAAAGGGGTGCGCCTGACCGGACTTTATGGCGTGAAGCGCACGCTGGATCTGCCTCACGCTGAACCCTTACCCCGTATTTGCTAGGCCGCGCCACAAGCGGCCAGCATGGATTTTTTGCTCGTTTCTACTGGAAAGCACTATGCCGTATACACCGATGAGCGATCTTGGACAGCAGGGCCTGTTTGACATTACGCGCACACTTTTACAGCAGCCCGATCTCGGTGCGCTGAGCGATGCCCTGACGCGGCTGGTCAGGCAGTCGGCGCTGGCCGACAGCGCCGCGATTGTACTGTGGCATAGCGGAACGCACCGTGCGAGCTACTACTCAACGCGTGACAATGGCAAAACGTTTGAATACGAAGACGAAACGTATCTCGCGCATGGCCCGGTGCGCCGCATTCTCTCCCGACCTGAAGTGCTGCACTGTAACTTTGAGGAGTTCCGGCAGGCGTGGCCGCGACTCGCGGAGAGTAACCTCTATCAGCCGTTCGGGCATTACTGCATGCTGCCGCTGGCAGCAGAGGGTCAGATTTTTGGCGGCTGCGAGTTTATCCGCACGACCGATCAGCCGTGGCGGGAGGCGGAATACGAACGCCTGCACACCTTTACCCAGATTGTGGCCGTCGTTGCGGAGCAGATCCAAAGCCGCGTGACCAATAATGTGGATTACGACCTGCTGAGCCGCGAACGCGACAACTTCCGCATTCTGGTCGCCATCACCAACGCCGTACTGTCACGGCTCGATATGGACGAGCTGGTCAGCGAAGTGTCGAAAGAGATCCATCACTATTTCAAAATCGATGCCATCAGCATCGCGCTTCGCGGCCATCGCAAGGGCAAGCTGAATATCTACTCCACGCATTATCTCGATGAAGCCAACCCGGCACACGAGCAGAGTGAAGTGGATGAAGCGGGGACCCTTTCGGAGCGGGTCTTCAAAAGCAAAGAGATCCTCCTGATCAACCTCAACGAACAGGATCCGGTCGCACCGTACGAGCGGATGCTGTTTAACACCTGGGGCAATAAAATTCAGACCCTGTGCCTGTTGCCGCTGATGTCCGGCAACACCATGCTGGGCGTGCTTAAGCTGGCGCAGTGCGAGGAAGGCGTCTTTACCACCGCCAACCTGAAGCTGCTGCGACAGATCGCCGAGCGTATTTCCATCGCCCTGGATAACGCCCTCGCCTATCAGGAAATTCATCGTCTGAAGGAGCGGCTGGTGGATGAGAACCTGGCCCTGACCGAACAGCTCAACAACGTGGACAGCGAGTTTGGTGAAATCATCGGACGTAGCGACGCCATGTACAACGTGCTCAAGCAGGTTGAGATGGTGGCGCAAAGCGACAGCACGGTACTGATTCTGGGCGAAACCGGTACGGGTAAAGAGCTGATTGCCCGCGCCATCCACAACCTGAGCAACCGCAACAGCCGTCGGATGGTGAAGATGAACTGCGCCGCGATGCCCGCAGGGCTGCTGGAAAGCGACCTGTTCGGCCACGAACGAGGTGCCTTTACCGGGGCAAGCAGCCAGCGGCTGGGCCGGTTTGAGCTGGCGGACAAAAGCTCGCTGTTCCTCGACGAAGTGGGCGATATGCCGCTGGAGCTACAGCCGAAACTGCTGCGCGTCCTGCAGGAGCAGGAGTTTGAACGTCTTGGCAGCAACAAGCTTATCCAGACTGACGTGCGGCTGATTGCCGCGACCAACCGCGACCTGAAAAAGATGGTCGCCGACCGCGAGTTCCGCAGCGATCTCTACTATCGCCTGAACGTCTTCCCGATCTTCCTGCCGCCGCTGCGCGAGCGCCCGGAAGATATTCCCCTGCTGGTCAAAGCGTTTACTGCCAAGATCGCGCGTCGGATGGGTCGAAATATCGACAGCATTCCTGCCGAGACGTTACGTACCCTTTCATCGATGGAGTGGCCCGGCAATGTGCGCGAGCTGGAAAACGTCATCGAGCGTGCGGTGCTGCTGACGCGCGGGAATGTCCTGCAGCTCTCCCTGCCTGAAGTGACGCTGCCTGACGTGACCGTGCCCGCCGCCGAGACAGCGAAAGAGGGAGAAGATGAATATCAACTCATTATGCGCGTACTCAAAGAGACCAACGGCGTGGTCGCCGGGCCAAAAGGTGCCGCCCAGCGTTTAGGGTTAAAACGCACTACCCTGCTGTCGCGCATGAAACGCCTCGGGATCGATAAAGAGAGCCTGGTTTAAGCCCCCCAATCCGGCGGTGTTGCTCTGACACCGCCTTTCGTTACCCTGCGCAATTGTCCCTCATTGACACAAAATCGTTTCCTCTGTATAAAATTCCGCCTTAATAATGAGTTTCATTTGCATCAATAATAATATTAATCAAGGGTAGCGTTTCATGAAGAAGGTCATCTGCGCGTTAGGCCTGGCGGTTGCGTCGGTCAGTTCTGCTCTGGCAACCACATATCCTCTGACCATTGAAAACTGTGGCTATAAAGAGACATTCACCAAAGCGCCGGAACGCGTCGTGGCCCTGGGTCAGAATACCGTCGAAATCTTGCTCCTGCTGGGGCTGGAAGATAAGGTGAAGGCCAGCGCCTTCTGGCCGACGAAAGTGTTGCCGCAGCTCGCTGAACAGAACGCAAAAATCAAAACCCTGACGGTTGAAATCCCTACCCTTGAATCCGTGCTTGCGCAGAATCCCGACTTTGTCCCCGCCCAAACGCCGCTGTTGCTGGGGCCGGAAAGCAAGGTCGCAAAACGCGACGATCTGATGACCCTGGGCGTGAACAGCTACGTGTCACCGGGCATGTGCGCGACCAAAAAAGCCACGGGCGATATGTACGGCAGCCGCCAGAAACTGTGGGATATGACGTATCTCTATCAGGAGATTGAGGATTTCGCCAAAATCTTTAACGTTGAAGACCGCGGTCAGGCCGTGATTGCCGATTTCAAAAAACGTGAGGCCGACCTGCATAAGGAATTCGGCAAGAACAAAAAAGACCTCTCGTTTGTCTTCTGGTTCTCCAGCTCATCCCCCTCTGCGGACGCCTACGTAGGCGGTAAAAATAGCCCCTCCGGGTTTATTGCGAGCCTGATGGGCGGGCATAACGCCATCACCTCCGAGACCGAATGGCCAACCGTGGGTTGGGAGAGCATTATTGCCGCCAATCCGGATGTGATTGTGGTCTCCAGCCTGGACCGCAACCGCTGGGCGCTGGATAACGCGGAAGAGAAAATCAAATTCCTGAAGAGCGATCCGGCCGTCAGCCAGCTGGACGCCGTGAAAAAAGGCCACATCGTGGTGATGGACGGTCAGGCCATGAACCCGACGATTCGCACAATTTACGGGGCTGAGCAGGTCGGCGAACAGCTCAGAAAGCTGGGGCTGAACTGATGACAATCGCCGTTCTTCAGGCCCGGCAGAGCCTGGTTCTGACGACCTCGGCTTTGCTCGCCCTGGTACTGCTATTTCTGGTGATCGCCCTGAGCGTCAGCGTCGGCGAGCTGTCCATCCCGCTGGATAACGTGTTTTACGCCATCAGCAATAAAATGGGGCTCACCGAGGTTCCGCTCACTCGCATCTATGAAAGCGTCATCTGGGACTTTCGCCTGAGCCGCGCGCTGGTGGCGGCCTGCTGCGGCGCGGGGCTGGCCATCTGCGGTGCCGTATTGCAGAGCTTGCTGAAGAACGCGCTGGCGGAACCCTACGTGCTCGGCGTGTCCGCGGGCGCGTCGACCGGGGCGGTTTCTGTTGTCGTATTGGGGATCGGCACCGGTGCGGTCTCCCTTTCTGCCGGTGCCTTCGCCGGGGCATTCGCCGCGTTTGCGTTTGTCGCGTTTCTGACGAACGGCGCGCGCGGCGGGAATGAACGTACTATTCTGGCAGGCGTCGCCGCCTCGCAGCTTTTCAACGCCATTACCGCCTACACCATCAGCACCTCCGCCAGCGCCCAGCAGGCGCGCGACGTGATGTTCTGGCTGCTGGGCAGCTTCAGCGGCGTACGCTGGCCTGAATTCCAGCTGGCACTGGTCGTGGTGCTGATTGGGTTAGCCATTTGCCTCTACTATTCCCGGGCGCTGGATGCCTTTACGTTCGGTGACGACGCCGCCGCGTCGCTGGGCATTGCCGTTCCCTGGGTGCGCCTGGCGCTCTTTACCACCACCGCGCTGATTACCGCAACCATCGTCAGCATGGCGGGGTCAATCGGCTTTGTCGGGCTGGTGGTGCCGCACGTGATGCGTTTCCTGTTCGGGCCGCTGCACCGCACGCTGCTGATTGCCAGCGCGCTGGCAGGCGCGATCCTGATGGTGCTGGCAGACATTGCCTCACGCATGCTGATTGCACCGCAAAGCCTGCCCGTCGGCGTGGTCACCGCGCTGGTTGGCGTCCCCTTCTTTGCCGTGATTATCTACCGTTCAAGGAATAAGTGATGAGCATCTGCGCGGAAAATATTACCTGGAAGGTCGGCAAAAAAGTCATCGTTAATGACGTCTCGCTGAAGGTGTCACGGGGCGAAACGGTAGGACTGCTTGGCCCTAACGGCTGCGGTAAATCCTCTCTTTTACGTATCCTCGCGGGGCTGCGTCGCCCGGATGCTGGCTGCGTCACCCTGGACGGACAGGACATTACCCGCATCGCCAAAAAACAGCTTGCCCGCCGGGTCGCCTTCGTGGAACAGCACGGCATGACTGACGCCAATATGCGCGTGCGCGACGTGGTGAAACTTGGACGTATTCCGCACCACTCCGCCTTTTCCAACTGGAGCACGCACGATGACGAGACCGTCACCGCCGCTCTGCAGCGCGTGGATATGCTGGATAAAAGTGACCAGGGCTGGCTGAGCCTCTCCGGCGGCGAGCGTCAGCGCGTCCACATTGCCCGCGCACTGGCCCAGACCCCGACGGAAATCCTGCTGGATGAACCGACCAACCACCTGGACATTCATCATCAGATGCAGCTGATGCAGTTGATCAGCGAATTACCAGTCACCAGCATTGTCGCCATCCACGATCTCAACCACGCCTCGATGTTCTGCGACTCGCTGATTGTGATGCAGAAAGGGCACATTGTGGCGACGGGAACACCGCAGGACATCCTGTCCGAGTCGCTGCTCTGGGACGTCTTCCGGGTCAAAACCAAAATTGAGATCTCACCGTTCCATGGCAAAAAGCACATTCACTTTATCGTTTAGGGGCGAGTGAACAACGATGCCCCTTCGCCCTGCCACCACGCTCTGGCCGCCCGTCTTACTGGGTAGCCAGTTTGTTTTTAACATCGGCTTTTACGCCGTTGTTCCCTTCCTGGCGATATTCCTGCGCGACGACATGCTGCTCTCCGGCGGGCTGATCGGGCTGATCCTCGGCCTGCGCACCTTCTCTCAGCAGGGGATGTTTATCGTCGGCGGTGCGCTCTCGGACAGGTTTGGCGCGAAAGTCGTTATCCTGAGCGGCTGTATTGTTCGCGTTGCGGGGTATCTGCTGCTGGCGTTCGGAGGATCGCTGTGGCCGATTATTCTGGGCGCATGTTTGACAGGCGTGGGCGGCGCGCTGTTTTCTCCGTCGATTGAAGCATTGCTGGCGAAAGCGGGCACGCACAGCGAGGCGAAAGGTAAACGAAGCCGGGCGGAGTGGTTCGCGCTCTTTGCGGTCTGCGGGGAACTCGGTGCGGTACTGGGCCCGGTTGCCGGCGCCCTGCTCACCGGCCTGGGCTTTCGCCAGGTGGCGCTGGCGGGCGCAGGGGTCTTTATCGTTGCGCTGGTGGTGCTCTACTTTTGCCTGCCCGCGTCACGCCACGCCTCGCGGACGCTGAAGCTCGTTCCCTGGTGGACGACGTTCCGCCAGCCCCGCTTTGTCGCCTTTATCATTGCCTATAGCTCGTGGCTTTTGAGCTATAACCAGCTCTATCTGGCGCTGCCGGTAGAGATCCAGCGTTCCGGCGGTAACGAGAAAGATCTCGGCCCGCTTTTTATGCTGGCCTCCATTCTGATCATCACTTTACAACTGCCGCTGGCACGTTTCGCCCGGCGCGTGGGCGCGGTGAAGATCCTGCCGGTGGGCTTTTTGCTGCTCTCCGCCGCCTTTGCAAGCGTGGCAATGTTTGCGTCGACGGCACCGCCAGAGGGCTGGCTGCGCCTGCTGCCGTCGGTCTGTTTCGTGACGCTGTTGACGCTGGGGCAGATGCTGCTGGTCCCCTCGGCAAAGGATCTGATCCCAAGGTTTGCCGAAGAGTCCACGCTGGGGGCGCACTATGGCGCACTCGCCACCGCTGGCGGAGTCGCGGTCCTGACGGGGAATTTGCTGTTTGGCAGTCTGTTGGATCGCGCTCTGGTGCCCTCCACGCAGGCGATGCTCCCCTGGCTGCTGCTGGCCCTCTTCCCGCTCTGCAGCGCGCTGGCCATGAACGTGATTTGCCGCCCGCTCAGAAGCTGAACCGGTCACTTTTTCGGACGATACTTTTCCGGCAGTTCCGGTACGGGACGACGATCATCCATCAGATGACGGACGGTCAGAATGGGGTGACGCCAGAGCATTCGCGGGCCTGCCCAGCGCATAATTTGCTTCATCTCTTCGCGTTTGGCAGGCTGGTAGCAGTGGACCGGACACTGTTTACAGGCAGGCTTTTCCTCCCCGAAAACGCATTTATCCAGGCGCTTATCGGCATAGGCATTTAGCGCCTGATAGTGCCCCTCTTCCGCAGAGGCCTGAGGACACTGCTTCTGATACAGCGCGATCATTTTCGCGATGGTCTCTTTTTCGCGTGAAATTCGTTTACCGGACATAGCGACTTACCGAACAATAAAGTGCAAAAATAATACACCTTTCAATGCTGAATTTCAGTTTTTGCATGCGGTTTTCTGAAGCCTGATTCCAGCTTTAGCCCTGCACCGCCCAACAATCACTGGTATTTTATACAGGCATTAGTAATGACTTTTATCCGTGTTATCGGGAGACCCTATGCAAGAACTTGCTATCAACAAACCCTATCGCCATTTAACAGTGGGATATTTCAGAAAGCGCCATGAAGACCGCAATACCAAGATACCGAAGCGCTACAGCGTGCATGCGGCGCTGAGCTTAAAAGGAGACTGGCTTGAACAGGCAGGGTTTACCACCCACTCCCGGGTTCGCGTAGGCGTTGAGCATGGAAAAATAGTCATTGAGTTAATGTCGGAAGATGCCTCGTAAAGCGACGACATTTTTCTGCGCCGTACCTTTTTTTCATGCGACAATAGAAGGAACAAACGGCCACTGAGCCGCTCAAAACGGTTTATATTCAAAGAAATGGACATCATAACTCCATGAGCACACTCGACAATTTCGACGCACATACGCCGATGATGCAGCAGTATCTGAAGCTGAAGGCACAGCATCCGGAAATCCTGCTGTTTTACCGTATGGGCGATTTTTACGAGCTGTTTTATGACGATGCTAAGCGTGCATCGCAGCTGCTCGACATCTCGCTGACCAAACGTGGCGCATCGGCAGGTGAGCCCATCCCGATGGCAGGCATTCCGCACCACGCGGTAGAAAACTACCTGGCGAAACTGGTGAATCAGGGTGAATCTGTCGCCATCTGCGAACAGATCGGCGACCCCGCGACCTCAAAAGGTCCGGTGGAACGCAAAGTCGTGCGCATCGTCACGCCAGGTACCATCAGTGATGAAGCCCTGCTTCAGGAGCGCCAGGATAACCTGCTGGCCGCGCTCTGGCAGGACGGCAAAGGGTTTGGCTACGCGACGCTGGACATCAGCTCCGGGCGTTTTCGTCTGAGTGAACCGGCCGATCGTGAAACGATGGCAGCCGAACTGCAGCGCACCAACCCGGCAGAATTGCTCTACGCCGAAGATTTCGCCGAAATGGCGCTGATTGAAGGTCGTCGCGGGTTGCGCCGCCGTCCGCTGTGGGAATTCGAAATTGATACCGCGCGCCAGCAACTGAATCTGCAGTTTGGCACCCGCGATCTGATTGGCTTTGGCGTTGAAAATGCCCCTCGCGGTCTGTGCGCGGCAGGTTGCCTCCTGCAGTACGTGAAAGATACCCAGCGCACTGCCCTGCCGCACATTCGCTCTATCACCATGGAGCGCCAGCAGGACAGCATCATCATGGATGCCGCCACGCGCCGTAACCTGGAGATCACGCAGAACCTGGCGGGAGGTGTAGAAAATACGCTTGCGTCGGTCCTGGACAGTACGGTCACGCCAATGGGCAGCCGTATGCTGAAACGCTGGCTGCATATGCCGATTCGCGATACCGCAACGCTGGTTTGCCGTCAGCAGACGATTGCCGCCCTGCAGGATCGGTATACCGAGCTGCAGCCTGTCCTGCGCCAGGTGGGGGATCTGGAACGAATCCTGGCCCGTCTGGCGCTGCGCACGGCGCGACCGCGCGACCTCGCGCGGATGCGTCATGCTTTCCAGCAGTTACCGGAACTCCGTGCGCAGCTGAGCGACGTTGACAGCGCGCCGGTACAGAAACTCCGCGAAACCATGGGTGAATTTACCGAACTCCGCGAGCTGCTTGAACGCGCCATTATTGATGCGCCTCCGGTTCTCGTGCGTGATGGCGGCGTGATTGCCCCGGGCTACAACGAGGAGCTGGACGAATGGCGCGCGCTGGCCGACGGTGCGACAGACTACCTTGATAAGCTGGAGATCCGCGAGCGCGAGCGTCTTGGGCTCGACACCCTGAAGGTGGGTTATAACGCGGTTCACGGTTACTACATTCAAATCAGCCGCGGGCAGAGCCACCTGGCGCCGATTCACTACGTGCGCCGCCAGACGTTGAAAAACGCTGAACGCTATATCATTCCCGAGCTGAAAGAGTACGAAGACAAAGTCCTCACCTCGAAAGGGAAAGCGCTGGCGCTGGAAAAACAGCTCTATGAAGAGCTGTTCGACATGCTGATGCCGCACCTGGCCGACCTGCAGCTGAGCGCCAGCGCACTGGCGGAACTGGACGTGCTGGTGAACCTGGCAGAGCGCGCGGAAACGCTGAACTACACCTGCCCGACCTTTACCGACAAGCCCGGCATTCGTATTACCGAAGGCCGTCATCCGGTGGTCGAGCAGGTGCTGAACGAACCGTTCATCGCCAACCCGCTGAGCCTGTCGCCGCAGCGAAGAATGCTGATCATTACCGGTCCGAACATGGGCGGTAAGAGTACCTATATGCGTCAGACGGCGCTGATTGCCCTGCTTGCCTATATCGGCAGCTACGTTCCGGCGCAAAACGTGGAGATTGGCCCCATCGACCGTATCTTTACCCGTGTTGGAGCTGCGGACGATCTGGCGAGTGGTCGCTCAACCTTCATGGTTGAAATGACTGAAACGGCTAACATTTTGCATAACGCGACGGAGCACAGCCTGGTGCTGATGGACGAAGTCGGACGCGGAACATCAACCTATGACGGTTTGTCGCTGGCATGGGCCTGTGCGGAAAGCCTCGCGAATAAAATCAAGGCCATGACGCTGTTCGCCACCCACTACTTCGAGCTGACGCAGCTGCCGGAGAAAATGGAAGGGGTGGCTAATGTCCACCTTGATGCGCTGGAGCACGGCGACACCATCGCCTTCATGCACACGGTGCAGGATGGCGCGGCAAGCAAGAGCTATGGTCTGGCCGTTGCGGCGCTGGCTGGTGTACCGAAAGAGGTGATCAAGCGCGCGCGTCAGAAACTGCGTGAACTGGAAAGCCTGTCACCGAATGCGGCGGCGACGCAGATTGACGGTACGCAGATGTCGCTGCTGGTACCGGCGGAAGAGACATCGCCTGCCGTGGAAGCGCTGGAAAACCTCGATCCGGATTCGCTGACGCCGCGTCAGGCGCTGGAGTGGATTTATCGCTTGAAGAGTCTGGTTTAGTTTTCTGCGATCTTTGCCCGGTGGCGCTGCGCTTACCGGGCCAACGGTTTTTGTAGGCCGGGTAAGGCGAAGCCGTCACCCGGCAAAAAAGACCGCACGATGTTATTGCCCGGTAAGCGCAGCGCCACCGGGCTTTTTTTACAGTAGCGGCGGGATTGTCGGTACCTGCGGCGCCTCATCGATATCCTTCTGCGTCATGCGGAACGCTTCCGGGTAATGTTCGCGGCTGGTACGGCGCAGCGGTTCGGTATCGCGCCAGGTATACAGACAATGCTGGCACTGATAAACGGTCCAGACCCCTTTCACCGGTGACGTCGCCATCACTTCAATATGCTCATCGGCACAACGTGGACAAATCATCTTTTCCTCCTTATTGGCGTGCTGCCAGCATCGCGGTCAGTTTTTCAGCCCAGGCTTTGGTTTCGGGGAGATCCTGTACCGGCTGGCTATAGTGGCCCCGGGTATCCGGTGCGACAGGCGTGGTGGCATCGATAATCAGTTTGTCGGTAATGCCCGCCGGGCTGGATCCGGGATCCAGTTCCAGCACCGACATATTCGGCAACTGCACCAGATCGCCTGCCGGGTTGACCTTTGACGACAGCGCCCACATCACCTGCGGGAGGTTGAACGGGTCGACATCCTCATCCACCATGATCACCATCTTCACGTAGCCCAGGCCGTGCGGCGTGGTCATGGCGCGCAAGCCGACCGCGCGGGCAAAACCGCCGTAACGCTTTTTGGTGGAGATAATCGCCAGCAGGCCGTGAGTGTACATCGCGTTCACCGCCTGCACTTCCGGGAACTCCGCTTTCAGCTGCTGGTAGAGCGGCACGCAGGTGGCTGGCCCCATCAGATAATCAATCTCGGTCCACGGCATACCGAGATAAAGGGATTCGAAAATCGGTTTGGTGCGGTAAGAAACTTTGTCAATACGCACAACCGTCATGTTACGGCCACCGGAGTAGTGCCCGGTAAACTCGCCGAACGGCCCTTCAATTTCGCGCTTACGGCCTTCAATCACCCCTTCCAGGATCACTTCAGAACCCCACGGCACGTCGAAGCCGGTCAGCGGCGCGGTGGCAATCGGATATGGGCTTTCACGCAGCGCGCCGGCCATTTCATACTCTGACTGATCGTATTTCAGCGGCGTCGCGCCCATCAGGGTAATGATCGGATCGTTGCCGAGGGTAATGGCAATCGGCAGGTCTTCGCCGCGCTCTTCGGCTTTGTGCAGATGCAGAGCGATATCGTGCATCGGTACCGGCTGCAGGCCGAGCTTGCGCTTGCCCTTCACTTCCATGCGGTAGATGCCGACGTTCTGCTTGCCGAAGTGATCCGGGTCGAGCGGATCGCGCGAGACGACGCATGCTTTATCGAGATAGAAACCCCCGTCGCCGTCGTTCAGACGGAACAGCGGCAGAATATCGAACAGGTTAATGTCTTCACCGTCCACCGTATTCTGCGCCCAGGCCGGATTGGCGCGGCGCTCTGGCGCAATCGGGAATTTATCCCAGCGGCGAATAAACTCGTCGATCTGCTTTTTCACCGGCGTGTTCGCAGGCAGCCCCATCGAGATGGCATGGTTCTGCCAGGAGCCGATGGTGTTCATCACCACGCGGGCATCGGTAAACCCGCGAATGTTGTCGAACCACAGCGCGGGCGCGCCGTCACCGATGCGGCTGGTCGCGTTGGCTGCCGCCGCCAGATCCGGCTCGGCGTTTACCTCTTCCTCAATTTTCAGCAGTTGCCCTTGCTCATCGAGCGCCTGCAGGAAGCTTCTCAAATCATCAAATGCCATCTTTATTCTCCTGTGAAAAATGTTTCGCCTCCCGCAACCCGTTCCAGCGACGCGCCTTTTTATGCTCCAGGCCAAACTGGTCGAGCACGCGGGTCACAATATGCTGGGTAATGTCATCGGCGGTTTGCGGGTGGTTGTAATACGCAGGCATAGGCGGCACCATCGCCACACCCATGCGGGAGAGCGCAAGCATATTCTCCAGATGAATGGTGCTGAGCGGCGTTTCACGGGGCACCAGCACCAGCTTGCGCCCCTCTTTCAGCACCACATCCGCCGCACGGCCCACCAGCCCTTCGGCATAGCCCGCGCGGATCCCGGCCAGCGTTTTCATGCTGCAGGGAATGACGATCATGCCGTCGGTACGAAATGAACCGGAGGAGATGGTGGCGGCCTGGTCAGCCGGGCTGTGGACGACGTCAGCCAGCGCAGCAACGTCCTGCGCGGTGTAAGGGGTTTCCAGTTCAATGGTGGTTTTTGCCCACTTCGACATCACCAGATGCGTCTCTACTTCCGGCATTTCCCGCAGCGCCTGCAGCAGCGCCACGCCCAGCGGAGCACCCGTTGCTCCCGTCATTCCCACGATTAATCTCATTCAGCACCTCAATCAATTTGTTCGTACACGAACATTATGAGTAAACTACTCCCGGATCGATTTCCTGACAAGATTGTTCGCATACGATCACACGAATTGCTAAAAAATGCCGCGTTAAAATCCAGAGCAAGAGCGGCTATCATAGAGGGAGATTTTTTCTGTCGGAGTGTTCATGGAACTAAGACAAGAGGCGTTCCACCTGTTACGTCAGCTTTTTCAACAGCATACCGCCCAGTGGCAACATGCATTACCGGAGCTGACCAAGCCGCAGTATGCGGTGATGCGCTCCATTGCCGAGCATCCAGGCATCGAACAGGTGGCATTGACTGAAGTCGCGGTCAGCACGAAAGCGACCCTGGCGGAAATGCTCAGCCGCATGGAGGCGCGCGGGCTGGTCAAACGCGAGCACGACCCTGCGGATAAGCGCCGTCGCTTTGTGTTCCTCACGCCAGAAGGTGAGGCCCTGCTTGCAGACTGTAAGCCGGTAGGCAATGAGGTTGATGAGGCCTTTTTAGGCCGTCTAAACAAGGCCGAGCGGGAGCAGTTCTCGGCTCTCATCAAAAAGATGATGCACGATTAATTCACGCTGGTGCGCATAAAATCGATAAAGGTGCGCACTTTCGCTGACACATGCCGGGCATCAGGATAGACCGCATAGATGCCCTGCCGCGCAAAAGTATACCCCGGTAAAACCGTCACCAGCGTTCCCGCATCAAGCGCATCGCGCACCAGCCATTCCGGCAGTAACGCCACGCCACCGCCTGCGAGCGCAAAAGCCATTAGCGACTGAGCGCTGTCAGCAAACAAACGCGGCGCTTTTTTTATCTCCAGCATGTCAGGCACACCGCGGGCATCTTTCACCTGCCAGCGCAGCGGCGAGGCTAATCGCTCGTGGATGATCCAGTCGGCTTGCGCCAGCTGCGCAAGCGATTCGATCGGGTTTCGCGCAAGCCACTCGGGCGTTGCGACGGGGAGAATAGAAAAGTGAGAAATCAGTGCGGCATGGTTGCGCGAATCGACAAGCATGCCCAGCCGGATGGCCACGTCAAAGCGCTCCGAGATAAGGTCAGCATGCAGTGACGACGAAGCATGTCGTACGCGAAGATCCGGGTGTTGGTGGCTAAACCTGGCCAGCAGCGGCACCACGACCCGGGCGCCATATTCCGGCGTAGTCGTGATCCGCAGTTCGCCGGTGAGCCCCGCATGGTTCGCGCGGATATCTTCCTGCAGCCGTTCGGCGTCCTTCAGAAGCGCCACGCTGCGCTGATGAAACAGCGCGCCCGCCTCGGTTAACGTCAGGCGGCGGGTAGAGCGCAGCAGCAGCGTAACACCCAGCTCATCTTCAAGCTGGCGAATATTGAAGCTGACGACCGCTTTTGTCAGCCCCATCGACTCGGCAGCCGCCGTAAAACTGCCGGTGTCGGCCACTGCGATAAACATCTGCGTCCGCTGTAGGTTAATCATCGTCACGCCCGATACTGTCAAAATATTTTTGACAGTATATCGCGCTTTGTCAGGTTTATCCGTGATTCCCGAGCCGATACGATACGCCACCTCACCGGAGGATCCACCATGACGTATCGCAGCAAAATTGCCGTTGTCTATCTGCTGGGCTTTTTTCTTGATTTGATCAACATGTTTATTGCCAGCGTCGCCTTTCCGGCAATGGCTCACGCCTTTACTGCCACGCCTTCTGCGCTTGCCTGGGTCAGTAATGGGTATATTGCCGGTCTGACGCTGGTGATCCCGTTCAGCAGCGTGCTCACGCGCCGCATCGGGCCAAAGCGCGTCATCCTGTTTTCGCTTTTTCTGTTCAGTGCCGCCTCTGCTGCGGCAGGCACGTCGGCAACGCTTGAGAGTCTGATCGCCTGGCGAGTGCTTCAGGGCGTAGGAGGAGGCTTACTGATCCCGGTCGGACAGGCGCTGACCTGGCAACAGTTCAGGCCGCACGAGCGGGCCCGACTCTCCTCAGCGGTGATGCTGGTTGCGTTGCTTGCCCCGGCCTGCTCCCCGGCTGTCGGCGGCATGCTGGTGCAGACGCTGGGCTGGCGATGGATCTTTTTCGCCACGCTCCCGCTGGCTATCGTGACCTTTATTCTGGCCTGTCTGTGGCTTAAACACGAAAAACCCACGATGAACGCGGCCAGACTGCTAAACCTGACCTTGCTCGCGGACCCGCTTTTGCGTTTTTCCATGCTTGTCTATTTATGCGTCCCCGGCATATTTATTGGGGTGAACGTCACGGGCATGTTTTATCTTCAGCACGAGGCGAACATGAGCCCAGCCGCAACGGGAATGCTCATGCTGCCGTGGTCTGTGGCATCGTTTCTCGCCATCACGGCGACGGGACGTTATTTTAACCGTATCGGCCCCCGACCGCTGATCGTCATCGGCTGCCTGTTGCAGGCGGCGGGTATTCTGCTTTTGATTGACGTCAGCTCGTCAACACTGTTGCCTGCCGTCGCGTTTACCCTGATGGGCGCGGGAGGAAGCCTGTGCAGCAGTACGGCTCAGAGCAGCGCGTTTCTGACAACGCGCCGGGACGAGATGCCGGATGCCAGCGCGCTGTGGAATCTCAATCGTCAGCTGAGCTTTTTTGCCGGTGCCCTGCTGCTTGCGCAGGTGCTGAACCTGGCGCAGGCGTGGCTGACACCTCACGCCGCCTGGCACGGGATGTTTATTTTTGCTGCAGGCATGACCTTGCTGCCTGTACTGTACGTTTTTCGTCTTAACAATACGCAGGTGCTAAACCCGCTGCGACAGGAGAATTCATGACGCCTTTCGAACACGACATTATCGACCTCCACATTGCGCTTGAAGACTGGTTAGGCAAAGGTGAAGGCGATCCCGACGCCCTGCTCGCCCGTTTCCGTCCCGATTTTTTGATGATCCCGCCGGGCGGTGTGCAGATCGACTATCGCGGCCTGGCCAGTTTTCTGGAAAAACAGCGCGGAAGCCGTCCCGGGCTGAAAATTGTCATTGACGAATTAACCACGATCCAAAGCGGCGAACGGGGTGCAGTGCTTCACTACCGGGAGACGCAAATCCGTCCAGACCTGCCCGTCAACGTGCGCTGGTCGACCGCGGTGCTCAGTCAGGAAGGCGACAACATAACGTGGCGTCTGCTGCACGAGACGGCGGCATAGCCGTAACACAAAAGAAAAAGGCCCGTCTCACGACGGGCCTTTTTTGACGAAAGGTTGCTTATTCGCGGAACAGCGCTTCGATATTCAGACCTTGCCCCTGCAGGATTTCACGCAGGCGGCGCAGACCTTCAACCTGAATCTGACGAACACGTTCACGGGTCAGGCCAATTTCACGGCCGACGTCTTCCAGTGTCGCAGCTTCATACCCCAGTAAACCGAAACGACGTGCCAGCACTTCACGCTGTTTGGCGTTCAGTTCGAACAGCCATTTGACGATGCTCTGTTTCATGTCATCGTCCTGCGTGGTGTCTTCCGGACCGTTATCTTTTTCATCGGCCAGGATGTCCAGCAGCGCTTTTTCGGAGTCGCCACCCAGCGGGGTGTCAACGGAGGTAATGCGCTCGTTGAGACGCAGCATACGGCTTACGTCATCAACCGGTTTATCGAGTTGTTCGGCAATTTCTTCTGCGCTTGGCTCGTGGTCCAGCTTATGGGACAACTCGCGTGCGGTGCGCAGATAGACGTTCAACTCTTTGACAATGTGGATCGGCAGGCGGATCGTACGGGTCTGGTTCATAATAGCCCGTTCGATGGTCTGACGAATCCACCAGGTCGCGTAGGTTGAGAAACGGAACCCGCGTTCCGGGTCAAACTTCTCAACTGCGCGGATGAGACCTAAGTTGCCCTCTTCAATCAGATCCAGCAGAGCCAGACCACGATTGCCGTAACGGCGGGCAATTTTCACGACCAGTCGCAGGTTACTTTCAATCATGCGACGACGCGAGGCAACATCACCACGCAAAGCACGACGTGCGAAATAGACTTCTTCTTCGGCCGTTAGCAGTGGGGAGTAACCAATCTCCCCAAGGTAAAGCTGAGTCGCGTCCAGTACACGCTGTGTGGCACCCTGCGATAACAGCTCTTCTTCAGCCAAATCGTTATCACTGGGTTCCTCTTCTACTAAGGCTTTTTCGTCAAAAGCCTCTACTCCGTTCTCATCAAATTCCGCGTCTTCATTTAAATCATGAACTTTCAGCGTATTCTGACTCATAAGGTGGCTCCTACCCGTGATCCCTGAACGAGACACCCTGGCTGGCATGCCCCGTCAAATTATCGCTGCGGCAAATACTGCAGCGGGTTTACGGATTTCCCCTTGTAACGAATTTCAAAATGCAAGCGTGTAGAACTGGTTCCGGTGCTACCCATGGTAGCGATTTTTTGCCCCGCCTTAACTTCTTGTTGTTCCCGGACCAGCATTGTGTCGTTATGGGCGTAGGCACTCAGGTAATCATCGTTATGTTTGATGATAATAAGATTACCGTAACCGCGCAGAGCGTTACCGGCATACACAACGCGTCCATCTGCGGTCGCGATGATAGCCTGTCCTTTACTCCCTGCGATATCGATCCCTTTATTTCCCCCTTCGGAGGAAGAGAAGTTCTCGATAACCTTGCCGTCAGTCGGCCAGCGCCATGCAGAAATCGGCGAACTGGAGGTCATACTGCTGGCAGTCGGTTCAGTAGAGCTAACCACAGGTGCCGTAACCGGTGCTGTGACAGCAGTCGCAGTCCCTTTATTATTCGGCAACATTTTGTTAGCAGTCTGATCACCTGAATCCTCAGAATACGTAATTACAGGTTGTGAAGCAACCACCGTGGTGGATTTTTGTGCAGGCTTAACGCTGTTATTTTGAGCCGTCACATCGGCCGCTGAAACCGTGTTGCCAGGCGTAAGCGGCGTACCCGTCGCGTTGCCCACCTGGAGCGTTTGCCCGACTTCCAGACCGTATGGGGCCTGGACGTTATTGCGCTGCGCGAGGTCACGGAAATCGTTCCCGGTGATCCACGCAATGTAGAACAGCGTATCGCCGCGTTTCACGGTATAGGTGCTGCCACCGGTGTAGCTGCCTTTCGGAATGTTCCCATACTGGCGGTTATAGACTATGCGGCCATTTTGGGTCTGAACAGGCTGTTCAACTGGCTGAACCTGCATTGGCTGTGTAACAGGATGTTGCACAGGCTGAATTTGTGGTGTTTGCTGCGGCGCAGCAGTTCCCATTTTAGGTGGCGGCGTGATTAACATTCCGCTGGACGTGTTACCGGAGCCGCTGTTTCCGCCGACGGAACTGACGGGCGCAGGCGCGTTGTTAGAACTTGTACAGCCTGCCAGCCAGAGCGAAACCAGTGATAATGCCGCAACACGGCTGATGGTGAATTTAGGGCTTCCCGCGCTCATTTATCCCCCAGGAATGTGTTAACTACCAGTGACTTAAAATTTACCGTGATGGCACGAATCTTTCGCGCCACACCATACGCTGAATTTGCCTTAATAACCCTGGATAATTCCGAGTCTCAGGCCAACTCCCCCTTCACCAGAGGCACAAAGCGCACGGCTTCCACGGTGTCGATAATAAACTCGCCGCCGCGCCGACGAACGCGCTTCAACAGCTGCTGCTCGTCCCCGACCGGCAGAACCAGAATGCCCCCCTCGTCCAGCTGCGACAACAGGGCTGCTGGAATTTCAGGCGGGGCCGCCGTCACGATGATCGCGTCAAACGGGGCACGAGCCTTCCAACCCTGCCATCCATCACCGTGTCGTGTCGAAACATTATGTAAATCAAGTTGTTTCAGGCGACGACGCGCCTGCCACTGTAAACCTTTGATCCGCTCAACGGAGCAAACATGATGCACCAGATGCGCCAGGATCGCGGTCTGATACCCCGACCCGGTGCCAATCTCCAGCACGCGGGAGTCGGGCGTCAGCTCCAGCAGCTCCGTCATGCGAGCCACCATGTAAGGCTGCGAAATCGTCTGGCCCTGCCCGATGGGCAGCGCCACGTTTTCCCACGCTTTGTGTTCAAACGCCTCGTCTACAAATTTCTCACGCGGAACCAGGGCGAGCGCTTCAAGCACGTGCTCGTCGCGGATCCCCTGCGCGCGTAGTTGTTCCAGAAGAGTTTGTACACGTTTGTTTACCATTGCGCGTTCACTCCTGCGCGATCCAGCCAGCCCGACACCACATCATGCGCGCTATACGCGGTTAAATCTACGTGCAGCGGGGTAACCGAAACATAGCCTTCCTCCACGGCGGCAAAGTCGGTATCCGGACCCGCATCGCACTTATCGCCGGGAGGGCCGATCCAGTAAAGCGTGTTGCCGCGCGGATCCTGCTGCGGGATCACCTGATCGGCAGGATGTCGACTCCCGCAACGGGTGACGCGGATGCCTTTAATTTCATCAAGAGGAAGATCCGGCACGTTGATGTTGAGGATGCGTCCGGTACGCAACGGCTCGCGGCCGAGCGCCCGCAGGATCGAACAGGTCACCGCGGCGGCGGTGTCGTAGTGCGTGTAGCCGTTCAACGAGACCGCCAGCGCCGGGAACCCCAGGTGACGTCCTTCCATTGCGGCTGCCACGGTGCCGGAGTAAATCACGTCATCGCCGAGGTTAGGCCCGGCGTTAATGCCGGAGACGACGATATCCGGACGCGGCCGCATCAGCGCGTTCACGCCCAGAAAAACACAGTCGGTTGGCGTGCCCATCTGTACGGCAATATCGCCATTTTCAAAGGTAAAGGTGCGAAGCGACGACTCCAGCGTCAGCGAGTTAGACGCTCCACTGCGGTTACGATCGGGTGCCACGACCTGCACATCCGCAAACTCGCGGAGGTGTTTCGCCAGGGTCTGAATGCCTGGCGCGTGGATCCCGTCATCGTTACTCAGCAATATTCGCATAATCACCCGAGGTGTTGATAAGTTCCCTGACAACACTGGTGGCAAAGCTGCCTGCCGGCAGCCAGAAGCGTAACTCGACGGTCACGTCATCCCACCAGTTCCAGCTTAACTGCTGCGGATAGAGCAGCATCGCGCGGCGTGCCGCGTCGACTTTTTCCCGCACCAGCAAGGACTGCAATTCTGGCGCATCCGCCACGGCTGACTGCTCGGCGGCCAGCGCGTCGCCCTGTGTTCCCCAGTCGCCCGTACCGGGCAACGCTGCGGTGATCAGCAGCCCTTTTGCGTCCACGCGCGACTGGACATCGGCCATCTCTTCGGCCGTTGCCACAAACCAGCTTCCGCGTCCCGCTAATTGTAGCGCATCGCCAACAACAACTTGATTCGCGTCCGGTTTTTTCAGCCTTTCGCTCACAATCTGATTAAACAACGCACTGCGGGCCGCCGACAACCAAAAACTGCGTTTATTCCTGTCCCGCACCGGCGCGTCGCTTTGCGCCCAGCGCAGTGCGCCCTGCAGGTTGCTGCCGCCAATGCCGAAACGTTGCGCGCCAAAGTAGTTCGGTACGCCGCGGTCACTGATGGCGTTCAGACGTTTTTCAACGTCTTCACGATCAGTCACTTCGCGCAGCACCAGCGTAAACGCGTTGCCTTTCAACGCCCCCAGACGCAGTTTGCGCTTGTGGCGGGCATATTCCAGTACCTTACAGCCCTCAAGCTCAAATTTGCTTAAATCAGGCATCGTATTGCCGGGAACGCGCGCGCAGAGCCACTGTTCGGTGACGGCGTGTTTATCTTTCTGCCCGGCAAAGCTCACCTCGCGGGCATGAATTTTGAGAAATTTTGCCAGCGCGTCGGCCACAAAGCGGGTATTGCAGCCATTTTTCAGAATTCGCACCAGGATATGTTCGCCTTCGCCATCCGGCTCAAAGCCCAGATCCTCGACCACGAGGAAATCTTCGGGGCTGGCTTTCAGTACCCCGTTCCCCTGCGGTTTGCCGTGCAGATATGTCAGGTTGTCGAAGTCTGTCATTTGCTCGCCTTCACCAGCAGCGCCACGGCTTCACAGGCAATCCCTTCGCCACGCCCGGTGAAGCCCAGCTTCTCGGTCGTCGTCGCTTTGACGTTCACGTCGTCCATATGACAGCCCAGATCTTCTGCGATAAACACGCGCATCTGCGGAATGTGCGGCAGCATTTTCGGGGCCTGGGCGATAATCGTCACGTCGACGTTGCCAAGGGTGTAGCCTTTCGCCTGGATGCGGCGCCACGCTTCGCGCAGCAGTTCACGGCTGTCTGCCCCTTTAAACGCCGGGTCGGTGTCCGGGAACAGCTTGCCGATATCACCCAGTGCGGCCGCGCCCAACAGCGCGTCGGTCAGCGCATGCAGCGCCACGTCGCCATCAGAATGCGCCAGCAGCCCTTTTTCATAAGGAATGCGCACGCCGCCAATGATAATTGGGCCTTCGCCGCCAAAGGCGTGTACATCAAAACCGTGTCCAATTCGCATTATGCCTTCTCCTGATGGGTCAAACGGGTAAGATAAAATTCCGCGAGCTGTAAATCTTCCGGACGCGTCACTTTAATATTATCAGCACGTCCTTCAACAAGCGTTGGGTGGAAACCGCAGTACTCCAGCGCAGAGGCTTCGTCCGTAATGGTCGCACCTTCGTTAAGCGCGCGCGTTAAGCAGTCATGGAGTAATTCGCGGGGGAAAAATTGCGGCGTCAGCGCGTGCCATAGATCGACGCGATCGACGGTGTGGGCGATAGCCCGTTTGCCCGGCTCGGCACGCTTCATGGTGTCGCGCACGGGGGCGGCCAGAATGCCACCCACTTTGCTGGTTTCGCTCAACGCCAGCAGGCGAGCGAGATCGTCCTGATGCAGGCACGGACGCGCCGCGTCATGCACCAGCACCCACGGCGCGTTATCGGCAGCCTGAATGCCTGCCAGCACGGAATCGGCGCGCTCGGCACCGCCATCGACAACGGTAATCTGTGGATGATTTGCCAGCGGTAGCTGCGCGAAGCGCGCATCGCCCGGGCTGATAGCGATGATCACCCGCGTCACCCGCGGGTGCGCCAGCAGCGCCGCCACGGCGTGCTCGAGGATCGTTTTATCGCCAATAGAGAGGTATTGCTTGGGACATTCTGTCTGCATGCGCCGGCCAAAACCTGCGGCCGGCACCACGGCGCATACGTCCGAAAAAGTTACTGCCATGTCGTAATCCTGGGCCTGATTATCGATTGTTTTGTGCTGAGCCCTGATTGCGTTTAGACGCATCCGGAACCAGACGATAAAAGGTTTCGCCCGGCTTAGTCATACTGAGTTCATTGCGTGCGCGTTCCTCAATCGCCTCTTGCCCGCCATTGAGGTCATCAATTTCAGCGAAGAGTTGATCGTTTCGCGCCTTAAGTTTGGCGTTTGTTGCCTGCTGAGCCGCGACGTCATCGCTCACCCGGCTATAGTCGTGCAGTCCGTTCTTACCGAACCACAGCGAATATTGCAGCCAGATTAGCAAAGCCAGCAACAGCAGCGTTAGTTTACCCATCCTGCCCCCTGAAAAACGGCATCATCATCCCAAGACTTCCCCAGAGCACTACGCCGGGGTAACAGAGATGCCGCAACATCGCGGGCAAATGTACCACATTTTTTCCGCAGAATCGTCCTGCTCAATATCGTTACACAGTTGGTTACGGTTTGAATTATGGCTGAAGTTAGCCCATGAGCCACAAAAATAACAGACCAAACATCAGAACCACCGTCACAATCGTGACCACGGTACTGTAGAGCAGCTTGCCATTGAGCAGCGAGTGCAGCGCAATGCCGACGACAACCGCCACGGGCATCAGCGCCAGAAAGAAAGGCCAGGTGTAGAGAAAGAAGAACAGCGTGTTGCCGCCGTAGATAAGAAACGGGATACCCAGCGCCAGCAACCATGAGACGAAGCCAATGATGGCCCCAGGAAATGACCAGGTCGTTTCGTCGTCGGTCGCAAGCGGCTCCGACCCGGTAGTGGTAATGTAATGTTCACTGTTGCGCATAGCTAGTCCTGTGACCGTGACTCATCGTTCGGGAAGACAGCTCCCGAACGATACCGTCTCAGGATCTGATAATATCGTCCCGTCTGAGCAGGTCTAATAATTGGCTTACTAAATTTGTTACCAATTGTTGACCCTCCAGGTGAATTTCAGGCGATTCAGGCGCTTCGTAGACCGCGTCAATTCCGGTGAAGTTGCGCAGCTCCCCGGCACGCGCTTTTTTGTACAGCCCTTTCGGGTCGCGCGCTTCGCAAACCTCCAGCGGCGTATCCACAAACACTTCAATAAAGCGATCATGACCGACGCGTTCGCGCACCATCTGGCGCTCGGCGCGGTGGGGAGATATAAACGCGGTCAGCACCACCAGCCCGGCGTCGGCCATCAGGCTGGCGACTTCCCCGACCCGGCGGATGTTCTCTTTGCGGTCGTCGTCGCTGAACCCTAAATCGCTGCACAGGCCATGGCGCACGTTGTCGCCATCCAGCAGGTACGTGCTTACGCCCTGCTGATGCAATGCCTCTTCCAGCGCGCCCGCCACCGTCGATTTACCCGAGCCGGACAGCCCGGTAAACCACAGCACAACCCCACGGTGACCGTGGAGCTGTTCGCGCTGGGCGACGGTGACCGGATGAGGATGCCAGACGACGTTCTCATCATGGGCAGCCATTACTTGCCTCCCAGCAGATCGCGCGCGCCCCAGTGCGGGAAGTGTTTACGCACCAGCGCGTTCAGTTCCAGCTCAAAGGCGCTGAATTCAGAGGCCACAGCAGCCTGTTTAATCGGTTCGCGTACCATACCGGCACCGACGGTAACGTTGGTCAGCCTGTCGATAAAGATAAGCCCGCCCGTCACCGGGTTCTGCTGATACGGATCCAGCACCAGCGGTTCGTCGAAGGTCAGATCGACCAGACCAATACCGTTCAGCGGCAGCTCGGTAACTTCGCGCTGGGTCAGATTGTTGATGTCCACCTGGAACTGAATACCGTCCACGCGGGCGCGGGTCTTCTTGCCGGCAATTTTGATGTCGTAGCTTTGGCCCGGCGTCAGCGGTTGCTCCGCCATCCACACCACGTCCACGGAAGCCCCCTGTACGGCGGCCAGGGTTTCCTGGGCATCCACCAGCAGATCGCCCCGGCTGATATCAATCTCGTCTTTCAGCACCAGCGTAACCGCTTCACCGGCGCCCGCGTCCTGCAGGTCACCGTCGAAGGTGACGATACGGGCGATGGTCGATTCCACGCCGGATGGCAGCACCTTAACGCGCTGACCGACCTTCACGGAGCCTGACGCAAGGGTGCCGGAGAAACCGCGGAAGTCGAGGTTTGGACGGTTGACGTACTGCACCGGGAAGCGCATCGGCTGGGTGTCGACCACGCGCTGGATTTCAACCGTTTCCAGCACTTCCAGCAGCGTCGGGCCGCTGTACCACGGCATGTTCGCGCTCTGGGAGGCGACGTTATCCCCTTCCAGCGCCGAGAGCGGCACAAAGCGGATATCCAGGTTGCCCGGCAGCTGTTCGGCAAAGGTCAGATAGCTCTGGCGGATCTCCTCGAACTTCTCTTCGCTGAAGTTCACCAGATCCATCTTGTTGACCGCCACCACCAGGTGTTTGATCCCCAGCAGCGTGGAGATAAAGCTGTGGCGACGGGTCTGATCCAGCACGCCTTTACGCGCGTCGATCAGCAGGATCGCCAGGTCGCAGGTCGACGCGCCGGTCGCCATATTGCGGGTGTACTGTTCGTGCCCCGGGGTGTCGGCGATAATAAATTTGCGCTTCTCGGTAGAGAAATAGCGGTAGGCCACATCGATGGTGATGCCCTGCTCGCGCTCCGCCTGCAGGCCATCCACCAGCAGCGCCAGATCCAGCTTTTCACCCTGGGTACCGTGACGCTTACTGTCATTATGCAGGGAAGAGAGCTGATCTTCATAAATCTGGCGCGTATCGTGCAGCAGGCGGCCAATCAGGGTACTTTTCCCGTCATCCACGCTGCCGCAGGTCAGAAAACGCAGCAGGCTTTTGTGTTGTTGCGCATGCAGATACGCTTCCACACCGCCTTCTTTGGCAATTTGTTGAGCAATAGTGGTGTTCATGGCGGCTCCTTAGAAATAACCCTGACGTTTCTTCAGCTCCATGGAGCCTGCCTGGTCGCGGTCAATCACGCGCCCCTGTCGCTCGCTGGTGGTCGACACCAGCATCTCTTCGATGATCTCCGGCAGCGTCTGCGCACTGGACTCCACCGCGCCGGTCAGCGGCCAGCAGCCGAGGGTGCGGAAACGGACCATCTGTTTTTTGATGACTTCGCCCGGCTGCAGGTCGATGCGATCGTCGTCGATCATCATCAGCATGCCGTCGCGCTCCAGCACCGGGCGCTCGGCGGCCAGGTACAGCGGAACGATCTCGATGTTTTCCAGATAGATGTACTGCCAGATATCCAGCTCGGTCCAGTTGGAGAGCGGGAAGACGCGGATGCTTTCGCCCTTGTTAATCTGGCCGTTGTAGTTGTGCCACAGCTCCGGACGCTGGTTTTTAGGGTCCCAGCGGTGGAAGCGGTCGCGGAAGGAGTAGATACGCTCTTTAGCGCGGGATTTCTCTTCGTCACGGCGCGCACCGCCGAAGGCCGCATCAAAACCGTATTTGTTCAGCGCCTGCTTCAACCCTTCGGTCTTCATGATATCGGTGTGTTTGGCGCTGCCGTGGACGAACGGGTTAATGCCCATCGCTACCCCTTCCGGGTTTTTATGCACCAGCAGCTCGCAGCCGTAGGCTTTCGCGGTACGATCGCGGAACTCGTACATCTCGCGGAATTTCCAGCCGGTATCCACGTGCAGCAGCGGGAACGGCAGCGTACCTGGATAAAACGCTTTACGCGCCAGATGCAGCATGACGCTGGAATCTTTACCGATGGAGTACATCATCACCGGGTTAGAAAACTCGGCGGCCACTTCGCGGATGATATGGATACTTTCCGCTTCGAGCTGCCGCAGGTGTGTAAGACGTTTTTGGTCCATAACCGTTCCTTAAGCCAAATTTACAACAGAAGAACCAAAGCCTTCTGTATCGGTTGTGTGCTGAAACCAGGCGAGCGTGCTGTGCAGCTGCACCACTTCCCCCACCACGATCAGGGCGGGCATAGGGGCGTCTTTCGCCAGGGTTGCAAGATGTTCCAGGGTGCCCGTCGCAACGTGCTGATCGACGCGCGTGCCGCGAGAAATGACGGCAACGGGCGTCGTCGCCTCGCGGCCGTGCTGAATAAGCTGTTCACTGATGTCCGCCGCCTTCATCGTGCCCATGTATATCGCCAGCGTCTGGCGGCTCTGGGCGAGATGCGACCAGTCAAACGGCGTGCTGTCCGCCTTATAGTGGCCGGTCACAAAGGTGACGCTCTGGGCGTAATCGCGGTGGGTCAACGGGATACCGGCGTAAGCCGTCACCGCAGAGGCCGCCGTGATGCCGGGCACCACCTGGAACGGTATGCCCGCTTCGGCCGCCGCCTGCAGCTCTTCGCCGCCGCGACCGAAGATAAACGGATCGCCCCCCTTCAGGCGCACCACGGTTTTGCCCGCTTTGGCGGCGTCAACCAGCATCTGGTTGGTGTCGTGCTGCGGCACAGAGTGCTCGCCTGCCCGTTTACCCACGCAGATTTGCTCCGCGTCGCGACGGATCAGCTCGCGCACGCCGTCGGTGACCAGATGGTCGTAGAACACCACGTCCGCGTCCTGCAGCACCTGCAGGCCGCGCAGCGTCAGAAGCCCGGCATCGCCCGGCCCCGCGCCCACCAGAATGATCTCCCCGCCGGTGCTGCCGGGGTTATCCAGTTCGTCTTCAAGAATTTTCTGCGCCGCTGTCTCATTACCGGCATGCATCAGGCTGGCAAAGCGGCCGCGAAACACGCGCTCCCAGAAGCGACGGCGTTCCGTCACGCTGGTCAGGCGCGTTTTCAGATGGTTGCGCCAGTAACTGGCTTTCTCAGCCATCCGCCCGAGGCTGGTCGGTAGCAGCGCTTCGATTTTTTCCCGCAGCACGCGTGCCAGCACCGGTGCGGTCCCGCCGGAGGAGATCGCCACCAGCAGCGGCGAGCGGTCAACGATCGACGGGAAAATAAACGAGCATAAAGGCTGGTCGTCTACCACGTTCACCAGGCGGTAACGGGCCTGAGCGGCGTCGGAGATCCGCCGGTTGAGGTCACGATCTTCGGTCGCCGCAATCACCAGCACGACGCTATCGATTTGTGACTCGTGAAAATCTGCCTCTGCAACGACCTGCACCTGCGCCCCTGCGCGCTGCAGAAACGCAATTTTGCGATCGGCGATTTCACCCGTGCCAACAACCAGCACCGGTTTCTCTTTAATCGCAGCAAATAAGGGCAGATAGTCCACAAGCAACAACTCACTAACAACGAGGAATAGAGGGACTATAGGGGGCGGCTTAGACCGAATGAAATTACGAATTGGAATGAGTAGTTACTCAATGGAATAACGCGATGAAAATGCTAATACCAAAAAGTGCTTAACACGCGATATTTCGGGCATTTAAGAGCAATTCAAATTGTGTATGGACGATCACAGTTTCATACTAGGCGGGTGACTATTTTGCTCTGTTTTTAAGGACTCACTATGTTTTCCGCAACGCGCCACCGTATTGCTGCCCTGGCGCTCGGCGTTTGCTTTATTCTTCCCGCTCAGGCAAAAAACCAACCTTATGGTGAAATCGCCAATATGCAGGCGCGGCATATTGCCACCGTTTTCCCCGGGCGCATGACCGGATCGCCTGCGGAAATGCTCTCCGCAGACTATCTTCGCCAGCAGTTTGCCGACATGGGTTATCAGAGCGATATCCGGTCGTTTCACAGCCGCTACGTCTATACCTCACGAAATAAAACGAAAAACTGGCATAACGTGACCGGCAGTACGGTGATTGCGGCCCACGAAGGCACCGCAAAAGAGCAAATTATTATTATGGCGCACCTCGATACCTACGCCCCGATGAGTGACGCCGATACGGATAATAATCTTGGCGGGCTGACGCTGCAGGGCATGGACGACAATGCCGCAGGCCTCGGCGTGATGCTCGAACTGGCCGAGCGGATGAAAGATATTCCCACCCAATATGGCATTCGTTTTGTTGCCACCAGCGGTGAAGAAGAGGGCAAACTCGGCGCTGAGAATCTCCTTAAGCGCATGACCGCTGAGGAGAAGAAAAATACACTGCTGGTGATTAACCTCGACAACCTGATCGTCGGCGACAAGCTCTATTTCAATAGCGGGCAGAGTACGCCGGGTACCGTGCGGAAACTGACGCGCGACCGGGCCCTGGCGATAGCCCGCAGCCATGGTGTTTATGCCACCAGCAACCCTGGCGGTAACCCGGATTATCCGCGAGGCACAGGCTGCTGCAACGACGGGGAAGTGTTCGATAAGGCGGGCATTCCGGTGCTGTACGTGGAAGCGACAAACTGGGCGCTGGGCAAAAAAGATGGCTACCAGCAGCGGGCTAAATCGAAGGCCTTCCCGGACGGGACGAGCTGGCACAACGTGATGCTGGACAATCAGCAGCACATCGATCGCGCGCTGCCGCAGCGGATTGAGCACCGCAGTCGTGATGTGGTGAAGGTGATGCTGCCGCTGGTAAAAGAGCTGGCGAAAGCGGGGAAAGCCTGAGGCCGTTAAGCCCGGTGGCGGCTACGCCTTACCGGGCCTACATAGGGAACGAGCCTTTGTAGGCCCGGTAAGCGCAGCGCCACCGGGCAAAAAGGTTATCACCCTTCGTGCAACCCGCACTCGCGCTTCAGCCCGAAGAATCGCGTCTCTTCTTCCGCCATTCCCGGTTCCCACTTACGCGTGGTGTGGGTATCGCCCACCGACAGATAGCCCTGGTCCCACAGCGGATGGTATTTCAGCCCGTGCTTTTGCAGATACTGATACACCGTCCGGTTATCCCAGTCGATAATCGGCAGCACTTTAAAGACCCCGCGCTGCACCGCCAGCACCGGTAAGGTTGCCCGGCTACCGGACTGCTCGCGGCGCAGACCCGCAAACCACGTCTGCGCATTAAGCTCTTTCAGCGCCCGGTTCATCGGCTCAACTTTGTTAATCTCATTGTACTTCTCAATGCCCTCCACGCCCTGCTCCCACAGCTTGCCGTAGCGCGCCTCCTGCCAGGCCGCGCTCTCCGTCGCGCGGTAAACTTTGAGGTTCAGCCCGAGCTTGTCCGTCAGCTCGTCAATAAATTGGTAGGTTTCCGGGAACAGGTAGCCGGTATCGGTGAGGATCACCGGAATGTCCGGACGGATCTGATTCACCAGATGCAGACTGACCGCCGCCTGAATACCAAAGCTCGACGAGAGCACATACTCTCCCGGCAGGTTTTCCAGCGCCCACGCCACGCGCCCTTCGGCGTCCAGCTTTTCAAGATGGGCATTGGTTTCTGCCAGCGCCAGAATGCGTTCGACTTTTGGCAGGTCATTAAGGGCGTTTAGATCGAGTACGGACATAATTACCTCTCGTGTTTACTCCCAGAAATCCCTGGCGGGATCGAGCACCGGGCGAATGATGCCCGCACGCACCGTAAAGTCGCCGAAGCCTTCACCCGCTTCGCGCTCTTTCGCCCAGCGCCCGACAAGCTCGTCGATGGAATCAAGAATTTCCGGCTCGGTGATGTTCTCGCGGAACATACGCGGAATGCGCGTACCGATACGGTTACCGCCCAGGTGCAGGTTGTAACGACCCGGCGCTTTCCCCACCAGTCCGAGCTCGGCCAGCATCGCGCGACCGCAGCCGTTCGGACACCCGGTGACGCGCATAACAATATGCTCGTCCGGAATGCCGTGTTTTTCCAGAATCGCTTCCACTTTATCGGTAAACGACGGCAGGAAACGTTCCGCTTCCGCCATCGCCAGCGGACAGGTCGGGAACGACACGCAGGCCATTGAGTTTTCGCGCTGCGGCTTCACCGCATCCATCAACCCATGTTCGCGCGCCAGCTTCTCGATCTTCGCCTTCTGGCTTTCCGGCACACCGGCAATGATCAGGTTCTGGTTAGCCGTAATGCGGAACTCGCCCTTGTGGATCTTCGCAATTTCCAGCAGACCGGTTTTCAGCGGACGCCCCGGATAATCCAGAATACGGCCGTTTTCGATAAACAGCGTCAGGTGCCATTTATTGTCGATACCCTTCACCCAGCCAATGCGATCGCCGCGACCGGTGAATTCATAAGGGCGGATCGGCTCAAACTTGATGCCCGCGCGACGCTCCACTTCCGCTTTGAACGTCTCCACGCCCACGCGCTCCAGGGTGTATTTGGTTTTCGCGTTTTTACGGTCGGTACGGTTACCCCAGTCGCGCTGGGTCGTCACCACCGCTTCCGCCACGGCCAGCGTATGCTCCAGCGGCAGGAAGCCGAACTCGCTGGCGGTACGGGCGTAGGTTTTCTTGTTACCGTGTTCGATGGACAGGCCGCCGCCCACCAGCAGGTTAAAGCCCACCAGCTTGCCGTTTTCGGCAATCGCCACGAAGTTCATGTCGTTGGCGTGCAGGTCGATATCGTTCTGCGGCGGGATCACCACCGTAGTTTTAAACTTACGCGGCAGGTAGGTCTGACCGAGGATCGGCTCTTCGTCGGTGGTGGCGACTTTTTCCTGATCGAGCCAGATCTCTGCATAGGCGCGCGTGCGCGGCAGCAGGTGCTCGGAGATCTTCTTCGCCCACTCGTACGCTTCGGCGTGCAGCTCGGACTCATACGGATTCGAGGTGCAGAGCACGTTACGGTTCATGTCGTTGGCGGTCGCCAGCGCGTCCAGCCCAACGGAGTGCAGCATCTGGTGCACCGGCTTGACGTTCTTCTTCAGAATGCCGTGGAACTGGAAGGTCTGACGGTTGGTCAGACGGATGCTGCCGTAGATCGTGTTTTCACCGGCAAACTTGTCGATCGCCTGCCACTGTTTGGTGGTAATCACCCCGCCCGGCAGACGGCAGCGCAGCAGCATCGCGTGACGCGGCTCCAGCTTCTGCTCTGCACGCTCGGCGCGGATGTCGCGGTCGTCCTGCTGGTACATGCCGTGGA
Organism: Enterobacter sp. NFIX58; assembly: GCF_900110475.1. Taxonomy (NCBI): domain Bacteria; kingdom Pseudomonadati; phylum Pseudomonadota; class Gammaproteobacteria; order Enterobacterales; family Enterobacteriaceae; genus Enterobacter; species Enterobacter sp. NFIX58. The sequence goes on from NZ_FODW01000002.1 coordinate 162,446, forward strand.
AACGGATCAGCAGGAAGTTGTCGCCTTTGAAACCGCCGGTGAGACCGTCATTCAGATCTTCAGCAATGGTGCCACGCAGATAGTTGCTTTCCAGCTTCATGCGCTCGGCGTCTGTCAGTTTACCTTCGACCACCAGTGGCCCTGGATGTTTTTCGCTCATTAGTAGACATCTCGCTGATAACGGCGCTCAACGCGCAGCTCACTTAAAAATTCGTCCGCCGCTTCGGCATCCATACCGCCGAATTCGGCAATCACTTCCAGCAAAGTCTGCTCAACGTCTTTCGCCATGCGATTGGCGTCGCCGCAGACATAAATGTGGGCACCGTCATTGATCCAGCGCCACAGCTCTGCGCCCTGTTCGCGCAGTTTGTCTTGTACGTATACTTTTTCTTTCTGGTCGCGGGACCAGGCCAGATCGATGCGGGTCAGTACGCCTTCTTTCACATAGCGCTGCCACTCAACCTGGTAGAGGAAATCTTCGGTAAAGTGCGGATTGCCAAAGAAAAGCCAGTTTTTACCCGGCGCGCCGTCTGCCGCGCGCTGCTGCATGAAGGCGCGGAACGGCGCAATGCCGGTGCCCGGACCAATCATAATGACCGGCGTTTCCGGGTTTGCCGGCAGGCGGAAGTTATCGTTGTGCTCGATAAAGACGCGCACTTCGCCCTCTTCTTCCACGCGATCCGCTAGGAAGCCTGATGCCCCACCCGTGCGGGCGCGGCCTTCGATATCGTAACGCACCACGCCGACGGTAATATGCACTTCACTCTCCACTTCAGCCTGGGAAGAGGCGATGGAGTACAGGCGCGGAGTGAGCGGACGCAGCAGACCGATCAGCGCATCGGCATCCAGCTGAGCCGGAGAGAAGCGCACCATATCGACAATCGGCGTCGTCGCGGCGTAATGCTGCAGCTTCGCCTTGTCGCCCACCAGCGGCAGCAGGGATTCGCTGCGCGTCAACGTGGCATAATTTTCGACGATATTCGGGGTGTTCACCGTCAGCTCAAAATGCCACTGCAACGCTTCAGAAAGCGGCTGCGTTTTACCGTCAACGGTGACAGGTTCGTCGCCTTTCAGCCACAGCAGCTCAACCAGCTCTTTCACCAGCGCCGGATCGTTCTGATACCAGACGCCCAACGCATCGCCAGGCTGATAGCGCAGGCCCGAGTCGCCCAGATCGATTTCGATATGGCGCACATCTTTTTCTGAATCGCGGCCGGTAATTTTCTGGTTCACCGACAGGCTCGCCGTCAGCGGCGCCTCTTTGGTGTACGGGCTGGTGTGGATGTCGTTAACAGCACCCGTCGCGGTGAACGCGGCCTGCGTCGACGTCTCTTTCGGCACGCGCGCTTTTAGCACCTCAACGATGCGGGCGCGCCATTCGGCGGCGGCGGCCTGGTATTCGACATCCGCGTCAACGCGGTCCAGCAGGCGCTCCGCGCCCAGCTCCGCCAGCTTGCTGTCGAAGTCTTTGCCGGACTGGCAGAAGAATTCATAGGAAGTATCGCCCAGGCCAAAGACGGCAAACGCCGTGCCATCCAGCTTCGGCGCTTTTTTCGAGAACAGGAACTTATGCAGCGCCACCGCTTCTTCAGCGGGTTCACCTTCACCCTGCGTAGAGGCAACCACCACCAGCAGTTTTTCCGACGCGATTTGCTTAAATTTGTAATCCCCGGCGTTGACCAGGTTCACGTTCAGTTTCGCGGCCAGCAGGTCGTCGCGTAGCGCTTCGGCCACGCGGCGGGCATTGCCCGTCTGCGAGGCGGAAATGAGGGTAATGGCCGGAATTTCAACGGCCGTGGCCGGAGCACCCGCCACAGCGCCAGGCTGCTGATTGAGCATTCCCCAGAAATAACCGGAGACCCAGGCAAGCTGAGTGGGAGAAAAATCAGAGGTGGCAGCCTGAAGGCGCGCCAGTTGCTCCGGGTTCAGGGGAAGCAAATTTGAAGGTGGGGCCTGTGTTGTCATGCGTCGTTATGTTCCAGTAGCCAAGCGGACTTTAAGCGAATAAATCCAAACTGAAGATAAGGTTAACGGCGAGGATAATAACAATTAAAGAAGGGATGGAAATAATAAATAACCAAATGGACTAACCTGTTTTGGTTGTCATGCTTAGCGATAAAACCGATTAAATAACCTTATGAAATAAAAGAATAAATAGCAATAAACACCCTGAATGCGAGGCGGTTGCCGCTCAGAGCCGTTTTAGTTAATGCTAAAAATTGTGCTTTCCGGTACTATGCGGCGGTTTTTTCCGCATTACTGAGAGCGATCATGTCCACCACACTGTTTAAAGATTTCACCTTCGAAGCCGCCCACCACCTTCCGCATGTCCCTGAAGGGCATAAATGTGGCCGTCTGCACGGGCATTCGTTCATGGTGCGTCTTGAGATCACCGGTGAAGTTGATCCGCATACCGGTTGGATCATGGATTTTGCCGAGCTGAAGGCGGCGTTTAAGCCGACCTACGATCGTCTGGATCACTACTACCTGAATGAGATCCCGGGCCTTGAAAACCCAACCAGCGAAGTGCTGGCAAAATGGATTTGGGATCAGATGAAACCGCGGGTACCGCTGCTGAGCGCGGTGATGATCAAAGAGACCTGCACCGCGGGCTGCATCTATCGCGGGGAGTGATCGTCCTCATCCTCGCAGGCGTTTAACGGCGTGAGTTCATAAAGAACGAGCGCGTTACTTTCCAGCGACTCCGTGATTTGCCAGCCGTCATAAAGCCGTTCATCGTGTACGGAAAGCGTTGGACGCGCTTTATGCGCAATCCAGTTCCACATCTCTTCGTCAGGCCCGCTTTCGCTTCGAACGCCTTCCAGCAGCGGGTAAAGCGCGCCGTTATGACGATCGAACAGATGGCGCTTGATGCGCCATCTGCCGCGCGCTCCCTGCAGCTGCAGGTGGTGGTGCTGCTGAAAACGCTGGATAAAGGCCTCTTCACTCGACAACAGCGGATTGAATACCACCACGTTGCGCAGCAGCAGTTGGTAGCCACCTTCATGACGCAGCAGTAGCACGCTCTTGTCGTTAACGAGCACCTCTCCCCGCAGACGCTGCCACAGCCAGAGTACCCAATAGATGGGCCGTGGAAGGCCGTGATTATATTGAAGCGCAAGGCTCGATGTATCGAGGGTGTTGTTCGCCCTCGCTTCTCCCTGTAAACCAGAATTCAGCCAGAATCCCGCCAGCCAGACCTGTTCTGAAAGCCCGAGCAGGTTTTGCATCAGCAGCGCGCCGCGGAAAAACCAGCCGTTGGTCGCCCGCGTGTTGCCGGTAAGGGTATTCCATGAGAGTAACCATACCGGCAGCGTCCGCTGCCGCTGGCGAAGGGCGGCGAGGATCTGGAGGACCTTTAGCACAGGGTAATTTTCAGACGAGGAAAGATGCGCGGGATCCAGCTGCGCCAGATCGAGCAGCTCATTGGCATCGGCCGGACACGCGAGGAAATCAGCCTGGTTCAGGATAGCTGACTGGAACAGCGCGTCACCGCCAGGCCCGGTTCCCGTGGGTAAGAAACGATGCCATACGCCAAACTTCGCCTGCGGAAGGTACGACTTGAGCACCGCTCGCTGCGTGTGCCAGGCGTGCTCCTGCGTTTCCGCGTTGGCCTGAGAAGACCAGTGCATAACCGCGTGCCAGCCTGCGGTGACGTCGGGCGAAAAACGGTTAATCGATAGCTGCAAAAAACGCGTCAGCAGATCGCATCGAGTGGTGACGCCCGTGTGCAGCAGCACTGTCCAGCCCTTTTTGGCCACCCAGTTGAACACCTGCTGCAGATTGTACCAGCAGGCGTAGCCGGCCATCTCGGGATCGTCCCACCCCGTGGCGAACAGACGGCTGCTGAGAAAAGGTTCCGCGATATCAATACCCTCAATGGGGATCGCTTCATGAAGCGCCTCCAGATGCTGGCGAACATCCTCCCGCAACAAATCGTCGAGCTCGCGCAGGGTCACAACAAGCCGCGTGCGGCGCAGCGAAGCCGAGATCGGGTGAAGCTGCGCCAGATTCAGGATCCGCTCCTGACGCGGCGCGTGGGCGAGCGGAGGGGGTTCCCAGCCGTGCGCCTCAGCGCCGTTAAGCAGGCCGAAAAGCGTATCCACCGCAACGGGAAAGCGCTGCTCGTCCGCACTCGCCCGCAGGCGGGACGCCTCTGGGCGATGGCGCCCGGCCTTGCGAAACTCGCCCGGAGACATGTTGTGATAGCGCCGGAAGCGATCGGTCATTATGCGCGTGCTGGCAAACCCGTGCTCCATCGCAATCTGATGCAGAGGACGGCTGGTGAGACGCAGGGCGTCAGCCGCTTTTTCCAGCCGCAGGGCGGTGATGTACTGCATAAAACTGACTCCCGTCTCTTTTCGAAAGAGACGGGAGAGCCACGCTTCTGAGACGAACTCACTCTCTGCGATTTCGGCCAGCGTAATGCGGCGGGTGTAGCTGGCGTCGATCCGCTCCAGGACACGGGCGATGCGCTTGCTTACGTTCGCGTGCTGGTGCCGGGGTTTCTGGCGGGTGGGCTGCTGAAAGCGACCGGTTAGCAGCAACAGGATCTCGCTCAGCCAGCGATTCGCCTCCAGCCGATAGCGGCGCGGATCGTTCACCAGCGTCACCACCAGAAGCTGGCGCAGCAGGTGCCGAAGCGCGTCGCACTGCGGCAAGCTCCCGCCGGGCTCCGCCGGAATCGCATAGTCATGGGCAAAAAAGTCTTCGTACAGCTGGATGACCCAGCCCCCGGAGAGGGTGACACGCAGGGTGACGTTAGCACTCCGGCTGCTGAACCGCCAGCGCTGATGGCGGTTTATTATCGCAAGACCGTTTGTCTGCATCGTTTCTGGCCCCGCGTCGGCGTGCAACTCCCCCTCACCCTCCAGCACCCAGAGTATCGTCAGCGAATCACCTTCATCCTGCGCATAGCGTCGGATGTCCTCAACGGTTACCGCAAACTCACTTTTACGCTGCTTCATTTGCTGCTCCTGCCAGGACAAATAATGACATCCTCTTTTTTGTCATAACTGAATCGTATGAAAAACAATCAGAAAAAAGGCGTCGATTCACAACAAAAAAGGGCGTTTTCCGGCAATGCGATCGACATAAACTCGAAACTAACACCATTTGGCAGGAAAAGGATAACAAAAATGACACATCCAATTGTTGACGCGCTGCGAGGCTCCGAGGCTCAGTTCACTGAATTACGACGCGAGTTTCACCGGCATCCCGAAATCGGCTTCGAGGAGCATAAAACCAGCGACCGCGTCGCGGCACTCCTGAAGCAATGGGGCTATGAGGTCCATCGGGGAATGGCCAAAACCGGCGTGGTCGGCACCCTGAAGGTGGGCAACGGCAGCAAACGTCTGGGCCTGCGCGCCGACATGGACGCACTGCCGATGCAGGAAAATAGCGGCAAAGCGTGGAGCAGCACGGTTGAAGGTAAATTTCACGGCTGCGGACACGATGGGCACACCACTACCCTGCTTTATGCCGCAGAGTATCTGGCCCGTACCCGCAACTTTAGCGGCACGCTGCATCTGATTTTTCAGCCAGCCGAAGAACTGCTGTATGGCGGGCGCGTCATGGTTGAAGACGGCCTGTTTGAACAATTCCCCTGCGACCATATTTTTGGCCTGCATAACATGCCCTCCCAGCCGCTTGGGAAAATTGGCCTGCGTGATGGCGCCATGATGGCCTCCTCTGACACCATTCATATTGAAGTGAACGGCGTAGGGGGACACGGTGCCGTTCCGGAACACACCGTTGATGCTACGCTGGTTGCCTGTCACATCACCCTCGCCCTGCAGTCGATTGTGTCGAGGAATATCACCCCATTCCAGCCGGTCGTCGTGACCGTGGGCAGCATCCAGGCGGGACATGCCCCGAATATTATCAACGATAAGGTATTAATGAAGCTGACCGTGCGCACGCTGGATGAAGTGGTGCGTCAAACCGTCCTGCAGCGGATCCACGACATTGCCGTGGCGCAGGCTGAGAGCTTCAACGCCACGGCCACGATTCGTCACGTGAATGGCAGCCCGGTGTTGCGCAATAGCCCGCAGGCCAATGACATGGTGCGCACGGTCGCGACAGACCTGTTCGGTAAGGATGCCGTCACGTCGGTGAATGCCTTTATGGGAAGCGAAGATTTTGCATTCATGCTCGAGAAAAACCCCAACGGCTGTTACTTCACCCTCGGTGCCGGAGATGAGCCGGACCGCTGTATGGTGCATAACCCAGGCTACGACTTCAACGACAAGCTCCTGCTGACCGGGGCGGCGCTCTGGACTGCGTTAACCGAACACTATCTGCGCTGATTCGCGCCAATCTGAGGGCTGCACGATGAGTACCGTTCCACTGACAGACACAACGTCCTACACAGGTAACGATCGGCTGCTGGCCGGTATTGTGATGAGCGTCCTGACATTCTGGTTATTTGCGCAGTCTGTGATTAACGTTGTGCCGGCAATGAAAAACAGCCTCGCAATCTCTCTTGAAACTCTTACGCTGGCGGTCAGCCTCAGTGCGCTATTCAGCGGCTGTTTTGTCGTTGCCTGCGGGGGATTTGCCGATAAGTTTGGCCGCGTGCGCATGACGTACATTGGCCTGATGCTGAGCATCATCGGCAGTGCCTTACTCTTCGTATCGTGGGAGCCCGTTCTGTTTTTGCTGGGGAGAGCGATACAAGGTCTGTCAGCGTCCTGCATCATGCCCGCCACGCTGGCGCTGATTAAAACCTGGTATCAAGGCAACGCTCGCCAGCGGGCAATCAGCTTTTGGGTCATCGGCTCATGGGGCGGCAGCGGCCTGAGCTCATTTGTCGGCGGCGCCATCGCCACCACGCTCGGCTGGCGCTGGATCTTTATTTTTTCCATGCTGGTGGCGGCGGTGGCACTCCTGCTGATTCGCGGTACGCCGGAAAGCCGAAGCGACGGCGCACGTCGCCATAAGCTGGATACTAGCGGCCTGGTGAGTTTTGTCCTTATGCTGGTGCTGCTGAATCTGTTTATCAGCAAAGGCCACGGTTGGGGCTGGAGCAGCGGCCTGTCATTGCTGGTGCTGGGGGGCACCGCGCTGGCAGCGGCCTGCTTTGTGCTCACCGGGCGACGTAAGGGTGATGCGGCGCTGATTGATTTTGCCCTGTTTAAAAACCGAGCCTACAGCGCCTCGGTATTCTCTAACTTTTTGCTCAACGGCTGCATTGGTACCATGATGATTGCCAGCATCTGGCTGCAACAAGGCCACCGTCTGTCACCACTGCAAACCGGCATGATGACGTTGGGGTATCTGATTACCGTGCTGGCGATGATCCGGGTGGGGGAAAAGCTGCTTCAGCGCTACGGCGCGCGCCTGCCGATGATGACCGGGCCGCTGCTGACCGCAACGGGCATCACGCTTATCTCCTGCACGTTTTTAAGCAAGGAGATCTACATCATCACCGTCTTTCTCAGTAACATTTTATTTGGGCTGGGGCTGGGATGTTACGCTACGCCGTCAACGGATACGGCGGTGATGAACGCGCCAGAAAACAAAGTCGGGGTGGCCTCTGGGGTGTACAAAATGGGCAGTTCGCTGGGGGGAGCGATGGGGATCGCGGTTACCGCGTCGCTCTATGCGCTGCTGCTGCCGCTGGGCATGGCCAGCGCCGCACAGTATGCGCTTCTTTTTAACAGCGCGATGTGTCTCGCTTCGGTGGGAGTGACCTGGGCGTTACTCCCTTCAGGTCGGGCCCCGCGATAGGCGGGGCCACGAAAGGGTCAGGCAATATTCAGATATTTGTGCGTCTGCATCGACAGGCGCCAGTTGCGCGCAATACAGGTTTCAATGCACAGGCGCGTTGCATCGTCTTTCTGGCTGATAGGCTGCAGGGCAATCACCCGCTGCTTTTCATCCGTCAGGGTGGCCAGCAGTTCATCCAGCGCTTCGATATCTCGCACGCGCCCTACCGGGTGCTTAATCTCATCCGCGCGCTCCAGCGCCTGAGACAGCACGTCGTACCCGCCGCGCATATTCACTTTTGGCGATACCGTCACCCAGGTGGTGTGCGAGCAGCGCACTTCATGGGTGCCGCTGGTTTCGATCTGGCAGCTGTAGCCGTTCTTTTCGAGCAGCTCGGTCAGCGGGGTCAGATCGTGGATGCAGGGTTCACCGCCGGTGATCACGACGTGACGGGCCGTCCAGCCCTGACGGCCAATAATGGCCAGCAGATCTTCGGCACTGCCCGCGCCCCACTTATCGCTCTCTTTGGTTTTCGCCAGAATGCTAAACAGCGACACTTCCCGATCTGCGAGCTTATCCCACGTATGTTTGGTGTCACACCAGGCACAGCCAACCGGGCATCCCTGTAAACGAATGAAAATAGCGGGAACGCCGGTAAAGTAACCCTCGCCTTGCAGGGTCTGGAACATCTCGTTAATCGGGTACTGCATAGTCATCTCAGTAAAGGGGATAAACGATAAGTATCGCAGATCCCCGCCGGATGGTCATGCTCCATCGGTGCTTTACGCGCCAATCGCCGCCATGAACCGTTCCGTGATTTGCTGTGGACGGGTGATCGCGCCGCCGACCACCACCGTATGCGCGCCCAGCGCCAGGCATCTGGCCGCACGTTCAGGCGTATCCACGTTGCCTTCGGCAACCACGGGCACCGTCACGGCCGCCAGCACCGCTTTCAGGAACGCGCAGTCGTTGTCAGGCAACGTATGGCCCGCGGTTTCCGCCGTGTAGCCGTAAAGCGTGGTGCCGACGCAGTCGAAGCCCAGCGCCTGCGCCGTCACGGCTTCGTCCACGGAGGAGATATCCGCCATCAGCAGCACCGCGGGATAGCGAGAGCGGATGCGCGAGACCAGCGTTTCCAGGGATTCTCCGCCGGGACGTTCCCGCGCCGTCGCATCAAGCGCAATGATGTCCGGCGAGACGCGCATGAGCTCATCCACCTCTTTCATTGTCGCGGTGATAAACACCTCGCTTTCTGGATAATCCCGTTTGATGATGCCGATGACCGGCAAAGACACCTGCTGCTTTATGGCCTCAATATCCGCCACGCTGTTGGCGCGAATAGCCGCGGCCCCGCCCTGTGCCGCCGCCAGCGCCATGCGCGACATAATAAATGGGCTGTGCAGCGGTTCATTTTCCAGCGCCTGACAGGAGACGACCAGTTTTCCCTTCAGGGTATCCAGTACAGTTTTCATTACGATAAGATCTCTTCCACTTCGTTTTTGATAATCGTGACGTGCGGGCCATAGATGACCTGAACGCCGTTGCCGCGCACGATAACGCCGCGCGCCCCGGTGGCTTTCAGCGCCGCGTCATTCACTTTGCTGCCGTCTTTAACCGTCACGCGAAGACGCGTGGCGCAGCAGTCCACCTCGTCCAGATTGTCTTTTCCGCCTAATCCGGCGATCACCGCAGCAGCGCGTTCGTTTTGCGGCAGACTGACTTCGTCAGCCATCGCCTCCTTTTCCCGACCCGGCGTCGCGAAATCAAAGCGGTTAATCAGATAGCGGAAGGTAAAGTAGTAAAGGAAGAACCACGGTACGCCGACCAGCGGAACGAACATCCAGTTGGTTTTGGCCTCTCCCTGCAAAATGCCGAACAGCACGAAGTCGATGAAACCGCCGGAGAAGGTTTGCCCGATGGTGATATGCAGCATGTGCGCGAGCATGAATGCCAGCCCGTCAAACAGCGCATGGATGACGTAGAGTACCGGCGCAATAAACAGGAACGAGAATTCGATAGGCTCGGTAATCCCCGTCAGGAACGAGGTTAACGCCGCAGAAAGCAGCAGTCCGGCAACGCGTTTTTTGTTCTCGGGTTTTGCCGTGTGGTACATCGCCAGGCACGCCCCGAGCAGGCCAAACATCATCGTGATAAAGCGCCCGGACATGAAGCGTGACGTGCCCTCATAGAAATGTTGCGTGTTCGGGTCAGCCAGCTGAGCGAAGAAGATCCGCTGTGTGCCCTCAACCAGATGGCCGTTGACGATTTCACTCCCGCCAAGCGCGGTGGTCCAGAAAGGCAGATAGAAGATGTGGTGCAGACCGAACGGGCCCAGCATGCGGAGAATAAAGCCGTACAGCAGGGTGCCCAGATAGCCGGTCGCATCCACCAGCCCGCCCAGACCAAAAATCAGCTTCTGGAAATGCGGCCAGACCACGGTCATGAGCGCACCGACGAGTATCGCCGCCAGCGAACTGATAATAGGAACAAAGCGCGAGCCGCCAAAAAAGCCCAGGAACTGCGGAAGCGCAATTTTATTAAACCGATGATGGAGCGCGCAGGTCGCCAGCCCAATCACCACGCCGCCAAACACGCCGGTTTCCAGCGTCTGAATACCCAGCGTCATGCCCTGCCCCACGGCCCCCGGGTTCTCATGCGCCAGTTTGCCGGTGAGGATCAGCAGCGCGTTGATGGTGGCATTCATCACCAGAAACGCGAGTAACGCCGCCAGACCCGCCGTGCCCTTATCGCTTTTTGCCAGCCCAACGGCCACCCCAACGGCAAACAACACCGAGAGGTTCGCAAACACGATGGATCCTGCGCTGCTCATGATGGTGAAAATGGCCTGCAGCCAGCTCACGTCTAAAAACGGATAGGCTGCCAGCGTGTTGGGATTCGATAACGCGCCGCCTATCCCCAGCAACAGACCCGCCGCAGGCAACACGGCAATCGGCAACATAAAGGATTTGCCAAAGCGCTGCGCTTTTTCAAACCATCCTCCTGAAGAAGCCCCACTGAATATTTGCATCATTTTTTCATCCCCTCATTAAACGATGAAAATTTTTACCATATAAATATTTAATAGTGAAAATTATCATCACAAACCAGGACGACGATCATACTTTTTCAAAATGACTGGCATCTTTCCCCCGCTTTCCGCCACACTAGTCGCAGAGAAACGCATTAAGGATCGAGCATGTCAGACCATGAAAACCTGCTGCTGAAGCTACGCCAGGAGGCTTCCGGGTACAGCCCAACACAACAAAAACTCGGTGAGTTTGTCCTCAGCGATCCAGCCCGGGTGCTCTACCTGACGATCACCGAGCTGGCGCGCGAGAGCCACACCAGCGAGGCCAGCGTCACGCGTCTTTGCCGGACGCTGGGCTGCAAGGGCTATAACGAATTTAAAATGGCGCTTGCGCTGGATATTCAGCAGGGCCAGCCCGCGCGTCAGGCGGGGGATGAGATTGATAACGTGGTGGATGAGTCGGTGCAGGCATTGCAGGATACCGCCAGGCTTCTTGACCGCACGCTGCTTGAAAAGGCCGCGCTGGCGCTGCATCAGGCGCAGTCGGTGCAGATTTATGGCGTTGCGGCCAGCGCGATCCTCGGGGAGTATCTCCACTACAAGCTGTTGCGTCTGGGGAAACCCGCACAGCTGTTTAGCGATATGCACCGCGCGGCCATGAATGCGACAACGCTTTCAAAAGAGACCCTGGTGGTGGCTATCTCCAGCTCGGGTTCAACGCGGGATTTACTCCACGTGGTGAAGCTTGCCCGCAAACGTGGCGTTAAGGTACTGGCTCTCAGCAATACGCCCCGCAGCCCGCTGGCGTCCCTGAGCGACATGCAGTTGGTGGCCGCCAAGCCAGAGGGGCCGCTTAGCGCGGGCGCGCTCAATGCTAAGGTTGGGGTCATGCTGCTGGTCGAGCTGCTGACTACATCCCTGATTGCGCTGGATGGCCGTTACGGTGACGTTAGCCAGCAAACAGCCAGCGCCACGCTTCCCCTTTTGCTCTGAAAATCATTCGCAGGCTAAATAAAACAGCCTGCGTCTTGTGTCGTCTGATTTCCGTTAAGGGGGGTTTAAATCATTTATCCGGTAAATGTTTGGTGTAACAAAGTATTATATTTATTACATTTTGAATTAAGCTAACCCCCTGGTGGCCAAGCCATAAAAAACACTAAAATCAACAGATTAAAATATTAATTTTAATAAATTGAATTTTTACCCAACCTGTAATGTCCAATATCTCCACCTGATTTTCTTTCCTTAAAATAAGCTTAAGACGCCATTGATTTCGGCGTTTTATTATTTAAATGCCGTTTACTTTTGCCCGCCTACAATCCGCCTCATCAATCATAATGAGACGGTATTAATGAAGATGTTATTGATTACAGGCGTGACCGGATTTCTGGGCGGTGCAGTACTGGAAAAAATACTCACCAGCGATCAACCCGTAAAACTGCTTTTGCTCGCGCGTGCCAGCGATCCGCAGAGCGGGCTGGAGCGCGTGCTGGAGAACATGCGCAAGTTCAACGTTCCTGAGGACAAACTGGCCTCTCTGAATGTGGATAATATCCTGATTGGCGACCTCAGCCAGCCTGAAGCCTTCCTGAACGATACCCGTCTGGATCGGGTCACTCATGTCGTGAACTGTGCGGCTGTCGCCTCATTTGGTAACAACCCGCTCATCTGGAAGGTCAACGTTGAAGGAACGCTGGCGCTGGCGCGCCGTATGGAGCAAGTCTCAGGACTGCAGCGTTTCCTCCACGTAGGCACGGCAATGTCATGCACACCGGAGCAGGATTCCCTGGTCGCCGAAAGCGCGGAATTCAGAGAGAATGCTGAACACCTGGTGGAATACACTTATTCGAAGTCAACCATCGAACAGCTGATGCGTCAGGAATGTCCGAACCTGCCGCTGCTCATCGCGCGTCCGTCCATCGTTGTCGGCCATACCCGCCACGGCTGCACGCCGTCGAGCAGCATTTTCTGGGTCTTTAGCATGGGCCTGATGCTGCAGAAGTTTATGTGCTCCATGGAAGACAGGATCGACGTTGTTCCGGTGGATTATTGCGCCGACGCGCTGTTAATGCTGCTGAACAGCAACGCGCGTCCGGGGGAAGTGGTACACATTTCTGCCGGTGAAGAGAACAGCGTTCGCTTTGCGGATATCGATCAGGCAATGGCGCAGGCGCTGGAGAAAGCCCCCGTCGGGGATAAATATGCTCAGGTCAGCTACGAAACGCTGGTCAGAATGCGCCGCGAGTTGAAAACGATTTTTGGCCCGTGCAACGAACGTCTGATGCTAAAAGCCATGCGGTTATACGGTGCGTTTGCCACGCTTAACGTGCGCTTCAGCAACGATAAGCTGCTGAGCATGGGGATGCCGAAGCCACCCCGGTTTACGGATTATATCGCCCGCTGCGTGCAAACCACCCAGGGGCTGACGATTCCGGAGCAAATGGCGGTCGATTTTAAATAGCCAAAAAAAATGCCAGTCATTCGACTGGCATTTTCATTTTAAGGCGTAGGCGATTATGCCTGACCTTTGATCTCTTTACGACCGTTGTATGGTGCTTTTTCGCCCAGCGCTTCTTCGATACGAATCAGCTGGTTGTATTTAGCAACACGGTCAGAACGGCTCATAGAACCAGTTTTGATCTGGCCTGCAGCGGTACCCACAGCCAGGTCGGCAATGGTAGCGTCTTCAGTTTCGCCAGAACGGTGAGAGATAACCGCGGTGTAGCCAGCGTCTTTCGCCATTTTGATCGCAGCCAGCGTTTCGGTCAGAGAACCGATCTGGTTGAATTTGATCAGGATGGAGTTAACGATGCCTTTCTCGATACCTTCTTTCAGGATCTTGGTGTTGGTTACGAACAGGTCGTCACCCACCAGCTGGATTTTGTCGCCCAGTACTTTAGTCTGGTATGCGAAGCCAGCCCAGTCAGACTCGTCCAGACCGTCTTCGATAGACACGATTGGGTACTGTTTGGTCAGGTCTTCCAGGAAGTGAGTGAACTCTTCGGAGGTGAACGCTTTGTTGCCTTCGCCAGCCAGAACGTATTTACCGTCTTTGTAGAATTCAGATGCTGCACAGTCCATCGCCAGGGTGATGTCTTTGCCCAGCTCGTAGCCTGCAGCTTTTACTGCTTCTGCGATAACAGCCAGTGCTTCTGCGTTAGAACCCAGGTTTGGCGCATAGCCACCTTCGTCACCAACAGCCGTGTTCATGCCTTTAGCTTTCAGAACTTTAGCCAGGTTGTGGAACACTTCAGAACCCATACGTACCGCTTCTTTCAGGGATTTCGCGCCAACTGGCTGAATCATGAATTCCTGAATATCAACGTTGTTGTCTGCGTGCTCACCACCGTTGATGATGTTCATCATTGGTACAGGCATGGAGTATTTGCCTGGGGTGCCGTTCAGTTCAGCGATGTGCTCGAACAGTGGCATACCTTTCGCAGCCGCAGCCGCTTTGGCGTTTGCCAGAGAAACAGCCAGGATTGCGTTCGCACCGAAGTTAGATTTGTTTTCAGTACCGTCCAGATCGATCATGATCTTGTCGATGCCAGCCTGGTCTTTGGCGTCTTTGCCAATGATTGCCTGAGCAATAGGACCGTTTACAGCGCCAACCGCTTTCAGTACGCCTTTACCCAGGAAGCGAGATTTGTCGCCATCGCGCAGTTCCAGCGCTTCGCGGGAACCGGTAGAAGCACCTGATGGAGCAGCAGCCATACCAACGAAACCACCTTCCAGGTGAACTTCGGCTTCAACGGTCGGGTTACCACGGGAGTCGATGATTTCACGACCGATGACTTTAACGATTTTGGACATTAGATTTTCCTCAGTACAAGTTAAACTAAAACTCCAGACAAACAACGCGTACCAAAGGTACGCGTTGCCGTTCTAACTTTTTTTACTTCGCCTGACGCTTCTGGTAGTCGCTGGCGGCCTTAACAAAGCCTGCAAACAGCGGATGCCCGTCACGTGGCGTTGAAGTAAATTCCGGGTGGAACTGGCAGGCGACAAACCACGGATGGTTTGGCACTTCAATGATCTCGACTAACTGATCATCCCCGGAGCGTCCCGCAACACGCAGGCCCGCGGCTTCAATAGGTTTCAACAACATGTTGTTGACTTCATAGCGGTGACGATGGCGCTCGGTGATGACCGGCTCGCCATACAGCTTGCGAACCACGCTATCGTCAGTCAGCTGGCAGGCCTGTGCGCCAAGACGCATGGTGCCACCCAGATCGCTCTTCTCGGTACGGACTTCGACGTTACCTTCTTCGTCACGCCATTCGGTGATAAGCGCCACAACAGGGTACTTACAGTCTGGCACAAATTCCGTAGAGTTCGCGTTTTCCATTCCCGCTACGTTGCGCGCAAATTCGATCAGCGCGACCTGCATACCCAGACAGATGCCGAGGTATGGAATATTGTTTTCACGCGCATAGCGCGCGGTGGCGATCTTGCCTTCTACACCACGGTAGCCGAAGCCGCCAGGGATAAGAATAGCATCCAGATCTTTCAGGATTTCAACGCCACGCGTTTCAACATCCTGCGAATCAATCAGCTTGATGTTCACGGAGACACGGTTCTTCAGACCACCGTGTTTCAGCGCTTCGATCACGGACTTATAGGCATCCGGCAGCTCGATGTACTTGCCGACCATACCGATAGTCACTTCGCCTGCCGGGTTGGCTTCTTCGTAAATAACCTGTTCCCATTCAGACAGGTTAGCTTCCGGACAGTTCAAGCTGAATCGTTTACAAATATAATCGTCCAGGCCCTGAGATTTCAACAGGCCCGGGATTTTATAAATGGAATCGACATCTTTCATTGAAATAACGGCTTTTTCAGGCACGTTACAGAACAATGCAATTTTCGCACGTTCGTTCGCCGGCACCGCACGATCGGAACGGCAAACCAGGATGTCTGGCTGAATACCAATGGAGAGCAGCTCTTTAACAGAGTGCTGAGTCGGTTTGGTTTTCACTTCACCTGCAGCGGCCATGTACGGCACCAGCGTCAGGTGCATGAACAGCGCGTGTTCACGGCCAATGTCTACCGCCAGCTGACGAATCGCTTCCAGGAATGGCAGGGATTCGATATCACCCACGGTACCGCCGATTTCAACCAGCACCACGTCGTGGCCTTCGCCACCCGCAACAATGCGTTCTTTGATGGCGTTAGTGATGTGCGGGATAACCTGAACGGTGGCACCCAGATAATCACCACGGCGCTCTTTACGCAGAACGTCGGAGTAAATGCGGCCGGTCGTGAAGTTGTTACGACGGGTCATTTTGGTGCGGATGAAACGCTCGTAGTGGCCAAGATCCAGATCGGTTTCAGCGCCGTCTTCAGTAACGAACACTTCCCCGTGTTGGATTGGGCTCATGGTGCCAGGATCGACGTTGATGTACGGATCCAGTTTCATCATGGTCACATTGAGGCCACGGGCTTCAAGAATGGCTGCGAGGGAGGCTGCGGCAATGCCTTTACCCAGAGAGGATACGACCCCGCCGGTCACAAAAATATAGTTCGTTGTCATGCTGAACCTGAGAAGTTAGGGTGAAACGATGGAATAACCAGGACGGGAAAGTAGTATACCCGAACACGGCGAGCGCCACAAACTTTCATTCTCCGTCTCCATTCCAGGCCATGACAAACATAAGGAGTGAGAAAATAGCCCCTTTTGGGTAAATGTTTTTGACGCAAATCAAGCGCTTGTCATTTAAAAAATCACACAAATTGCGCTTGATCGCAAAATTTCGTTAGAGATCAGATTCCTGGCGCTTTACTTCCTGCCAGACTTCTTCCATCGCGTCGAGGTCAATACCGCTCATTTCCAGGCCTCGCGAGGCGACAATCCGCTCCACTTCGCGAAAGCGGCGTTCGAATTTCAGGTTGGCTTTTTGCAGTGCCGTTTCCGCTTTTACACCCAGGTGGCGAGAAAGGTTGACGGTCGCAAACAGCAGATCGCCCATCTCTTCCTCAAGCTTTGCTTCATCCACCACCGCCTGCTGCGCTTCGTGCATGACCTCGTCAATCTCTTCGTGCACTTTATCCAGCACCGGGCCGAGGGAGGTCCAGTCAAACCCCACCGCGGAGCAGCGTTTCTGGATTTTGTGCGCGCGCATCAGCGCGGGCAGGCTCAGCGGGATATCATCCAGCGCGGAGTGCTGGGATTTTTCTGCCCGCTCTGCACTTTTGATCTGCTCCCAGCGGGCCAGCACTTCGGTGCTGTTTTCTGCGGTGGCGTCACCAAAAATATGGGGATGACGGCGCTCAAGCTTGTCGCTGATGGCAGCGCAAATATCGTCAAAGTTAAAGCGCCCTTCTTCCTGCGCCATCTGCGCGTAGAACACCACCTGGAACAGCAGATCGCCCAGCTCGCCGCGCAGGTCGTCAAAATCTTCACGGGAAATGGCGTCCAGCACCTCGTAGGTCTCTTCAAGGGTGTACGGGGCGATGGTGGCGAAAGTCTGCTCTTTGTCCCACGGGCAGCCGTTTTCCGGGTCGCGCAGGCGTGTCATGATGCCGAGCAGGCGGTCGATTTGAGTCATAGTTCTGTCCTGATGAAAAAATGCCGGGTGGCGGCATTGCCTTACCCGGCCTACGGAAGAGGATGTTTAGCCGCCGTGCAGACGACGCGCGTCAATCACATCCGGCACCTGGTTCAGCTTGCCAAGCACGCGGCCCAGCACCTGCAGGTTGTAGATTTCGATAGTCATATCGATGGTGGCAAGCTGCTCGCGGGTATCGCTGCGGCTGGCGACGCCCAGCACGTTGACCTTCTCGTTGGCGAGAATGGTCGTAATGTCGCGCAGCAGGCCGCTGCGGTCGTTGGCGGTAACGCGCACCACCAGCGAATAGCCAGCAGAATAGCTTTCCCCCCAGACCGCTTCCACGATGCGCTCCGGCGCATGGGACTGAAGCTCGGCAAGCTGGTCGCAGTCGGAACGGTGAATCGAAATTCCGCGCCCCTGGGTGATAAAGCCGACGATATCATCCCCTGGGATTGGCTGGCAGCAGCGAGCAATGTGGTGCATCAGGTTACCGACACCTTCGACCACCACACGGCCGTTGTCCTTGCTGCGCTGCTGCGGCGCGTAGGTTTTCTGCTGCAACTGCTTCAGCGCCGCCGCGTCCTGCTCTTCCGCGCTTGGCTTATTGAACTGCGCCTGCAGGAAGTTCACCATCTGATTCAGACGAATATCACCGCCGCCAATGGCCGCTAACAGCTCATCAAGCTCGTTGAAGTTGTAGCGCGGCAGCAGGAATTTCTCCGCCTCTTTCAGGCTGATTCCGATATGCTCCAGCTCGTCGTCGAGGATCTGACGACCGGCAAGGATATTCTTGTCACGATCCTGTTTACGGAACCAGGCGTGAATTTTCGAGCGTCCGCGGCTGGTGGTGACATACCCCAGGTTCGGGTTAAGCCAGTCCCGGCTCGGGTTCGGCTGCTTCTGGGTAATGATTTCAATCTGGTCACCCATCTGCAGTTGATAGGTGAACGGTACGATACGCCCGCCAATTTTCGCCCCGATGCAGCGGTGCCCCACATCGCTATGGATGTGGTAGGCAAAATCGAGCGGCGTAGAGCCGGCCGGCAGGTCAACAACGTCCCCTTTCGGCGTAAAGACATACACCCGATCGTCAAAGACCTGGCTGCGCACTTCGTCGAGCATCTCGCCGGAATCGGCCATCTCTTCCTGCCACGCAATCAGCTTACGCAGCCAGGCAATGCGGTCTTCGTGGCCTGAACGCGCCCCGCCGGACGTGCCTTCTTTGTATTTCCAGTGCGCGGCAACGCCCAGTTCGGCATCTTCATGCATCTGTTTGGTGCGGATCTGAATCTCGACCGTTTTACCGCCCGGGCCAAGCACCACGGTATGGATAGACTGATAGCCGTTCGGTTTGGGGTTAGCGACATAGTCATCGAACTCATCCGGCAGATGACGGAAGTGCGTGTGTACTATCCCCAGCGCGGCGTAGCAGTCCTGCAGACGCTCCGCCACGATACGCACGGCACGCACGTCAAACAGCTCGTCAAAGGCGAGGTGTTTCTTCTGCATTTTGCGCCAGATGCTGTAGATGTGTTTTGGTCGACCGTAGACTTCGGCGCGCACGTTCTCTTCTTTCATCGCCTGACGCAGGCCGCCGACAAACTCCTCGATATAATGCTCGCGATCGATACGGCGCTCGTGCAGGAGTTTGGCAATCCGTTTGTATTCCGCCGGGTGCAGATAGCGGAAGCAGTAATCTTCCAGCTCCCATTTCAGCTGACCAATCCCTAAGCGGTTCGCCAGCGGCGCATAGATGTTTGTACACTCTTTGGCAGCCAGCACGCGCTCGTCTTCCGGCGCATCCTTCACCTCTCGCAGGTGGGCAATACGCTCGGCCAGCTTGATGACCACGCAGCGGAAATCATCCACCATGGCCAGCAGCATCCGGCGAACGTTATCAACCTGCTCTGAGGAGACGGAATCGGTATGCGCGGCTTTAAGCTGGCGGATAGCCGCCATATCGCGTACGCCGTGGATCAGCGCGACGACGGATTTCCCGACGCTGTCGCGCAGCACGTCTTCGCTGACCACGTCCGCATCCGCGAGGGGGAACAGCAGCGCGGCCTGCAGCGTTTCGATGTCCATGTTCAGCATGGACAGGATTTCAACCATCTCCACGCCGCGCCACAGGAGAAGATCGGCGTCGGGATGCCCCTGCGTGGTGCGCAGACAATAGGCCCAGGTTTCGGTTAAGCGTTCACACGACTGCTGGCTGGAAATTCCCAGACTTGCGATCCATTTTTGTGGGTCAAACTCCCCAGCTTTATTGAGATGTGCACTTCTTACCGCAACCATTGTCCTCTCCTTTAGGGACCAGGGCCTGTCGAAGTCGACAAGCCAAACAAATTAGATGTGCTCGAACAACACCATCGATTCCAGATGCCCAGTGTGCGGGAACATGTCCAGCATTGCCAGACGCTGAATCTGGTAACCCGCGCTGAGTAATGCCTCGCTGTCCCGGGCAAGCGTTGCTGGGTTACAGGAAACATAGACCACACGCTTCGGCGCGAGTTTAATAATATGTGCCATCACGCCCGGGGCACCGGCACGTGCCGGGTCGAGCAAAATTTTATCGAAGCCCTGCTTTGCCCACGGCTGTTGGGTGACATCTTCCTCAAGATTTTGATGAAAGAATGTCACATTTTGCAAGCCGTTCTGCCGCGCGTTTTCCTGCCCTTTCGCCACCAGCGCCTCAACGCCTTCCACGCCGACGACGCTGGCCGCTTCTCGCGCCAGCGGCAGCGTGAAGTTGCCCATTCCGCAGAACAGATCGAGCACCCGGTCGCTTTTCTGAACATCCAGCCACGCCAGCGCTTTCGCCACCATCTGCTGGTTAACGCCATCATTGACCTGAATAAAATCCCGCGGGCTGAACGTTAAGCGTAGCCCGTTTGACGCATACCAGGGCGCCTCACCGGTAACCTGTTCAAGTATCTCGCTTTGTGGTGCAAGGAAAAGCGCCAGGTCGTGGGAATGCGAAAAGCGTTCCAGTTTTTCGCGATCTTTTTTCGACAACGGCGCGGTATGGCGCAGCACCATCAGCGGGCCATTGTTTGCCATGACCAGTTCGACATGCCCAAGATGGCGAACGCCGTCCAGTCCGGAGAGGCAGATGCGCACTTCCGGAAGCAATGCCTCAAGATGGGGCACCAAAATGGGGCACTGCTTCACATCAACGATGTCGCTGGAGCCGGCCTTGCGAAACCCCATCTCCAGCCGCTCCGTTTTTGGCTGATAGCTGAGACTCAGCCGCGCGCGACGACGATAGCCCCAGGGCTCATCGGCAAGGATTTCGTTAACGTCATGTTTAAGCAGACGCGCCAGCGCGCGGCTTTTGCTTTTTTGCTGTAATTCTGTGCTCGCGTGCTGTTGCTGGCAGCCGCCGCACACGCCAAAATGAGGACAGCGGGGCGCCACACGCTCCGGGCTATCGTTGAGGCGACGCTTAACCTGCCCGCGCGCAAACTGGCGTTTATCTTCCGTCAGCGTAATTTCTGCTCGTTCTGCTGGCAGTAAACCTGTTATAAACAGAGCCTTACCATTGTGGCGTGCCACTCCCTGACCAAACGGATCAAGGTCCGTGGCCTCAACAGTGATGATTTGACGCGTCGTCACGCGTCGCTTTGCAGAGTAGAATTGCGCCATCGCCGAGATTTTTCTCACATAAACATAATTATCTTAATTGTCCCATAACGGAACGCCATGACCAACTACAGCCTGCGCGCGCGCATGATGATTTTGATCCTCGCCCCCACCGTTCTCATCGGTTTGCTGCTGAGTATCTTCTTTGTGGTGCACCGCTATAACGATTTGCAGCGACAGCTGGAGGATGCAGGCGCCAGCATTATCGAACCGCTTGCCGTCTCCAGCGAGTACGGCATGAATCTGCAAAACCGCGAATCCATTGGGCAGTTAATCAGCGTACTCCACCGCCGCCACTCGGACATCGTACGCGCCATTTCCGTTTACGACGAACATAACCGCCTGTTTGTCACCTCGAATTTTCATCTCGATCCGGCAGCCCTGAAGATCCCGGACGGTACGCCGTTCCCGCGTCACCTCACCGTATTGCGGCGCGGCGATATCATGATCCTGCGCACGCCGATCGTGTCGGAGAGTTATTCCCCCGATGAGTCTGCGCAATCCGACGCCAAATCCAGCAATAATATGCTGGGATATGTGGCGCTGGAGCTGGATCTCAAGTCGGTCCGGCTACAGCAGTACAAAGAGATTTTCATCTCCGGCGTGATGATGCTGTTCTGCATCGGCATTGCGCTGATCTTCGGTTGGCGCCTGATGCGCGACGTGACGGGTCCCATCCGCAACATGGTTAACACGGTTGACCGCATTCGCCGGGGACAGCTCGACAGCCGTGTGGAAGGGTTTATGCTGGGCGAGCTGGATATGCTGAAAAACGGCATCAACTCGATGGCGATGTCGCTGGCGGCCTATCACGAAGAGATGCAGCACAACGTTGACCAGGCGACGTCCGACCTGCGCGAAACGCTGGAGCAGATGGAGATCCAGAACGTTGAGCTGGATCTGGCGAAAAAGCGCGCTCAGGAAGCGGCGCGTATCAAATCGGAATTCCTTGCCAATATGTCGCACGAGCTGCGCACGCCGCTCAATGGCGTGATCGGCTTTACCCGTCTGACCCTGAAAAGCGAGCTCAACCCTACTCAGCGCGATCACCTGCACACCATTGAACGCTCGGCCAACAACCTGCTAGCGATCATCAACGACGTGCTGGACTTCTCCAAGCTGGAAGCGGGCAAGCTGATCCTCGAGAGTATTCCCTTCCCGCTGCGCAGCACGCTCGATGAAGTGGTGACGCTGCTCGCGCACTCGTCTCACGACAAAGGCCTTGAGCTGACGCTTAACATTAAAAACGACGTGCCGGATAACGTCATTGGCGATCCGCTGCGCCTGCAGCAGGTCATTACTAACCTTGTCGGGAACGCCATTAAATTCACCGAAAGCGGTAATATCGACGTCCTGGTAGAGAAACGCTCGATCAGCAGCAATAAGGTCCAGATTGAAGTCCAGATCCGCGATACCGGCATCGGCATTCCGGAGCGCGACCAGTCGCGTCTGTTCCAGGCGTTCCGTCAGGCGGATGCCAGTATCTCCCGCCGTCATGGCGGCACCGGTCTGGGGCTGGTGATCACCCAGCGTCTGGTTAACGAGATGGGCGGCGATATCTCTTTCCACAGCCAGCCAAATCGCGGTTCAACTTTCTGGTTCCACATTAATCTGGACCTCAATCCGAACGTGCTGACCGATGGCCCGGTAACGGACTGCCTGAAAGGCAAGCGTCTGGCCTACGTTGAACCTAACGCTGCGGCGGCGCAGTGTGCGCTCGACATCTTAAGCACCACGCCGCTGGAGGTGGTCTACAGCCCAACCTTCTCCGCTCTGGCCGTTGAGCATTACGACATCCTGCTGATGGGGATCCCGGTCACCTTCACCGGCGAGCTGACCATGCAGCAGGAGCGGCTGGCGAAAGCCGCGTCGATGACCGACTACCTGCTGCTGGCGCTGCCTTGCCACGCGCAGCTGAATGCAGAAGAGTTGAAAAATGACGGAGCCGCCGCCTGCTTGCTTAAACCGCTCACTGCGACCCGCCTGCTGCCCGCGCTCACGGAATATTGCCGTCTTAGCCAGCATGCCCTTCCGCTGATTAACGATGAGCAAAAATTGCCGATGAGCGTGATGGCGGTGGATGATAATCCGGCCAACCTGAAGCTCATTGGCGCATTGCTTGAAGACCAGGTTCAGCATGTTGAGCTGTGCACCAGCGGCGCGCAGGCGGTTGAACAGGCTAAGCAGATGCAGTTCGATTTAATCCTGATGGATATACAGATGCCGGGCATGGACGGCATCCGGGCCTGCGAGCTGATCCACCAGCTGCCGCATCAGCAGCAAACGCCGGTTATTGCTGTCACCGCGCACGCGATGGCGGGCCAGAAGGAGAAGCTGCTGAGCGCCGGAATGAACGATTACCTGGCAAAGCCCATCGATGAAGAGAAACTTCATAGCCTGCTGTTGCGCTACAAGCCGGGTCATATTGGCGGAACGTACACGGTTTCCAGCGAGCAGGCTGAGATAAGCGTTAATCAGAACGCCACCTTTGACTGGCAGCTTGCGCTGCGCCAGGCGGCAGGTAAACCCGATCTCGCCCGCGACATGCTGCAAATGCTGGTCGCGTTTCTGCCGGAAATTCGCAATAAGGTGGAAGAGCAGCTGGTGGGTGAAAACCCGGAAGATCTGCTGGACGCAATCCACAAGCTGCACGGTAGCTGCGGGTACAGCGGCGTACCGCGGCTGAAAAACCTCTGTCAGTTGCTGGAGCAGCAGCTGCGTGCGGGCACGCCGGAATCGGAGCTTGAACCGGAGTTCCTGGAGCTGCTGGATGAAATGGATAACGTGACGCGGGAAGCAATGAAGGTGTTGGGGATCTGAGGTAAAAGCCCGGTGGCGCTCCGCTTACCGGGCCTACAGGTGCACTAACGTAGGCCGGGTAAGGCGAAGCCGCCACCCGGCAATCACAGCTAAAATGCCTGCCCCACTTTCAGCACCGCCGCGATATTTCTTGCGGCCATCCTGACGTTCTCGCCGGCATTTTCCAGCGCGTCTTCCAGCGAGCAGATGGTGTAGATCACGCTAAACACCGCATCAATGCCGTGATCGTGTACCACGCCAACGTCCGACGTCAGGCTTCCTGCAATGCCGATAACGGGTTTGTTAAAGCGTTTCGCCACCTTCGCCACCCCCACCGGGACTTTGCCGTGGATCGTCTGGCTGTCAATGCGGCCTTCACCGGTGATCACCAAATCCGCATCGGCCACCTGGTCGGCCAGGTGTAGCGCATCGGTCACGATCTCAATGCCCTGGCGCAGCTGCGCGCCGCAAAAGGCGTAGAGCGCCGCGCCCATGCCCCCCGCTGCGCCGCCGCCAGCAAGGTTTAGCACATCAATATCCAGGTCCCGGGCAATCACGCTCGCATAGTGCGCAAGCGCGTTGTCCAGGGTGACGATCATCTCGGATGTGGCCCCCTTCTGCGGGCCGAATACCGCTGACGCGCCGTCCTTCCCGGTAAGCGGATTGGTGACATCGCAGGCCACCTCAATCCGGCACTCCGCCAGGCGCTTGTCCAGCCCGCTCAGGTCGATACGCGCGAGTTTTCCCAGCTCGCCCCCGCCCAGCCCAAGAGGCTGTTCATTGTCATCCAGCAGCTTCGCCCCCAGCGCCTGCACCATGCCTGCGCCGCCGTCATTGGTGGCGCTGCCGCCAATGCCAATAATGATATGCTTAACGCCCGCATCCAGCGCGTGACGAATCAGTTCGCCCGTGCCCCAGGAGGTGGTTTTCAGCGGATTACGCAGCGAAGGTGCAACCAACTCCAGGCCGCTTGCCGCCGCCATTTCAATAAAGGCGCTCTGCTTATCTCCGGACAAGCCATAGAACCCCTCCACGCGCTCGCCCAGCGGGCCGGTCACCGGAACATGCACAATGCTTCCCTGCGTTGCTGCGATCATCGCCTCAACCGTCCCTTCGCCACCGTCCGCGACCGGCAGTTTCACATAAACCGCCTCGGGAAAGATCTCGCGAAAACCACGTTCTATCGCTGTCGCAACCTCAAGCGCACTCAAACTTTCCTTATACGAGTCCGGTGCGATAACAATTTTCATAAGCCATCCTTACGCATAGTCGTTACGTTAAGCATACACCACGTAAAAGACCGCTCGTGGGAGCGGTCCCAATGCGTTTATCGTACCATGCACGGACGTTTATTGTCGAATGTCCAGTCCGGGATCAAATACTGCATCGCCATCGCATCGTCGCGCGCGCCCAGACCGTGTTTCTGATACAACTCATGGGCCTTCATGACCTGATCCATATCCAGCTCAACCCCCAACCCCGGCGTGGAAGGCACCTGCACCATGCCGCCTTTGATCTCAAACGGCTGCTTAGTCAGACGCTGATTACCTTCCTGCCAGATCCAGTGGGTGTCGATAGCGGTGATGGTGCCCGGCGCGGCGGCGGCGACGTGCGTGAACATCGCCAGAGAGATATCAAAGTGGTTGTTGGAGTGCGAACCCCAGGTCAGGCCAAACTCATGGCACATCTGCGCCACGCGCACCGAGCCCTGCATCGTCCAGAAGTGCGGGTCAGCCAGCGGAATGTCGACTGACTGGAGGGATAAGGTATGCCCCATCTGACGCCAGTCGGTAGCAATCATATTGGTCGCGGTTGGCAGCCCTGTAGCGCGACGGAATTCCGCCATCACTTCACGGCCAGAGAAGCCTTGTTCAGCGCCGCATGGATCTTCCGCATACGCCAGCACGCCTTTCAGCTGCTTGCCGATCGCGATCGCTTCATCAAGCGACCAGGCACCGTTCGGATCCAGCGTCACGCGCGCCTGCGGGAAGCGTTTTGCCAGCGCGGTGATGGCTTCCGCCTCTTCTTCCCCGGCCAGCACGCCGCCCTTCAGTTTAAAATCGTTGAAGCCATATTTCTCGTAAGCGGCTTCCGCCAGGCGCACCACCGCATCAGGGGTCATTGCCTCGTCGTGGCGAAGCCGGTACCAGTCGCACTGTTCTTCGGGCTGGCTCTGGTACGGCAGTGGCGTCAGCTTGCGGTCGCCGACAAAGAACAGATAGCCCAGCATTTCCACTTCGCTGCGCTGCTGCCCCTCGCCCAGCAGCGACGCAACGTTAACGCCCAGATGCTGGCCCAGCAGATCCAGCATCGCGGCTTCAATTCCGGTCACCACGTGGATAGTGGTGCGCAGATCGAAGGTCTGCAGGCCCCGGCCCCCGGCATCGCGATCGGCAAAGGTATTGCGCACGGTGTTGAGGACATTTTTGTATTCGCCCAGCGTTTTGCCTACCACCAGCGGAATGGCCTCTTCCAGGGTTTTGCGGATCTTCTCCCCGCCCGGAATTTCGCCCACGCCGGTATGGCCAGCATTGTCTTTGATAATGACAATGTTGCGGGTAAAGAACGGCGCGTGCGCGCCGCTCAGGTTCATCAACATGCTGTCATGGCCCGCAACCGGAACGATCTGCATGGCGGTGACGACAGGGGTAGAAAAAGTACTCATCATTCAATCCTTTTATCAGTGACGTCCGAAAACAGGGCGCTTACGGTCAAATGTCCAGCCGGGAATAAGGTACTGCATCGGGCCCGCGTCGTTACGCGCGCCGCCCGGCAATTTTTTATACGCCTCATGGGCTTTCTGGATCCGATCCCAGTCCAGCTCCACGCCCAGGCCCGGCGCATCCGGTACGGCAATTTTGCCCTCTGTGATTTCCAGCGGATTTTTCGTCAGGCGGGCTTCCCCTTCCTGCCAAATCCAGTGGGTGTCGATGGCGGTCGGGTTACCCGGCGCTGCGGCGCCAACGTGAGTAAACATCGCCAGCGAAATATCAAAGTGATTGTTCGAGTGACAGCCCCAGGTGAGTCCCCAGTCATCGCACAGCTGGGCCACGCGCACTGCGCCGGAGAGCGTCCAGAAGTGCGGGTCCGCCAGCGGTATGTCGACGGCGTTCAGCATCACTGCGTGACCCATTTCGCGCCAGTTCGTGGCGATCATATTGGTCGCCACCGGCAGCCCGGTGGCGCGTCGGAACTCGGCCATCACTTCACGGCCCGAGAAGCCCTGCTCCGCGCCGCAGGGGTCTTCCGCATAGGTCAGAACATCCCCCAGCCCTTTGCACAGGCTAATGGCTTCATCCAGCAGCCATGCGCCGTTGGGATCGACGGTGATCCGTGCATCCGGGAAACGCCTTTTCAGCGCCCGGGCCGTTTCAATCTCCTGCTCGCCGGGCAGTACGCCGCCCTTCAGCTTGAAATCCTTGAAGCCGTAGCGATCCTGCGCCGCCTCGGCCAGCCGCACCACCGCGTCGCTGGAGAGCGCCTCCTGGTGGCGTAACTGATACCAGTCGTGGTCGCCCGCGGTTCGGGCCAGATAGGGGAGATCGGTTTTATTGCGATCGCCAACGTAGAACAGATAGCCCAGCACGGTGACCGCATCGCGCTGTTTGCCGGGCCCCAGCAGTTCGCAGACCGGGACATTGAGCGCCTTCCCCAGTAAATCAAGCAGAGCCGCTTCCAGGGCGGCAACCGCGTTGACGCGCAGTTCAAACGTCCAGGCACCTTTTCCGAACGTCTCAAAGTCTGCCGACTGATTGCCCTTATGCACCCGCTGAACCACCTTGTTCAGGCGGGCAATCTCCTGCCCCACGACCTGCGGAATGGCATCGACCAGCGTCTGGTAAATCACCTCTCCGCCTGGCGCCTCGCCCACGCCGGTATTTCCTGCGCTGTCTTTCAGCACGACGATATTACGGGTAAACCAGGCGTTATGCGCACCGCCAATATTGAGCAGCATGCTGTCCTGCCCGGCCACCGGGATGACCTTCATCTCAGTGATGGTTGGGCTCGATTGCGTTGTCATCAGCCACGCTCCGCAACAGGTTTAAGTTCGACGCGTTTGATATCCCCCACCAGCACCAGGTAACTCAGGACCGCCACCAGCGCATGCACACCCACGTAGATTAGCGCACCGTTGAACGATCCGGTGGTGCCGACGATGTAGCCGATAGCGATGGGTGTAACAATCCCGGAGATATTGCCGAACATGTTGAACAGACCGCCGCTCAGGCCGCTGATCTCTTTCGGGGCCGTATCCGCCATCACCGCCCAGCCCAGCGCGCCAATGCCTTTGCCGAAGAAGGCCATCGCCATAAAGCCGATAATCATCCACTCGGCATTGACGTAGTTACAGAACACCATGGTCATGGAGAGCAGCATGCCGAGCACGATAGGCGTTTTACGCGCGATGTTCAGGGAACCAGTGCGGCGCATCAGCCAGTCGGAAATGACCCCGCCGAGCACGCCTCCCACGAAGCCGCAGATGGCCGGAACCGAGGCGACAAACCCCGCTTTCAGAATCGACATGCCGCGTGCCTGCACCAGGTAAACCGGGAACCAGGTGATGAAAAAGTAGGTCAAGGCGTTGATACAGTACTGGCCCAGATAGATCCCGATCATCATGCGCGAACCGACGAGCTGCCTGATCTGCGCCCATTTCTGGCTGAACGGGACTTTCGCCGTCGAGGATTTCTGATCCATATTGATCAGCGCGCCGCCTTCTGCGATGTACTCCAGCTCTTTTTTGTTTACGCCAGGATGCTGGTTGGGTTCGTGGATCACTTTCAGCCAGATAAAGCTGATGACGATCCCGAGTCCGCCCATAAAGAAGAACACGTGCGACCAGCCCACCTCATGGGTCAGCCAGCCCATAATGGGCGCAAAGATCACCGTCGCGAAGTACTGTGCGGAGTTAAAAATCGCCACCGCCGTTCCCCTCTCCTGCGCCGGGAACCAGGCCGCTACAATGCGGCTGTTGCCCGGGAAGGAAGGCGCTTCCGCTAACCCCACCAGGAAGCGCAGCGTGAAGAGCGCCACGATAATGCCGAAGCCGCTGAAGATATCGACGAAGCCCTGCAGCAGGGTAAAGGCAGACCAGATGAAGATGGACCAGAAATAGACCCGTTTAGAGCCAAAGCGGTCCAGCAGCCAGCCGCCAGGAATTTGCCCGATGACGTAGGCCCACGAGAAGGCGGAGAAAACGTAACCCATGCCCACGGGATCGAGGCCGATATCTTTTGCCATTTCCGAGCCGGCAATCGACAGCGTGGCGCGGTCACCATAGTTAAAGGACGTGACGATAAACAGCATCACCACTATCCAGTAGCGGGCATTGGTGCGCTTTTCAGCGCTGCTCGCTGCGTGGCTTAATGAACTCATTGTTGCACTCCTGAAACATAGCTTTCGCCTGGTTCATTCTGTACAGCACCGGTAGGGTAAGCAGAATGAGATAGATTTTGTCGTTTTGGTACGGCCTGAAGCCGTTTTATCGTGACCGGAAAAGTATATGAAGGAGTGCCTCTTCACCTCACCGTGCAAAAACACAGTATTAAAGGGTGTAAGGGAGGTTGTTTAGGGCATAAGCCCAGAGGAGTGGAAGGTGGTTCACGGAAATGGCGTTTGGGGCGGGGGGTAATGCCGGGTGGCGGCTACGCCTGACCCGGCCTGGAAAACCCGTAGGCCCGCGCAAGCGAAGCGCCGCCGGGCAGAGCGTTATTTGAGAAGTGAGGCCCAGTTCTCCACCCACGGATTTGATTCGCTTTCTGGCTCCGGGTGCTCACCCGCATCAATCAGCAGCATCTCGCCCACGCGCTGGGCGCTCTGCTCCTGCAGGAGCGCATCGAACTGCTTGCCGCCGCCGCAGAAGTTAGCGTAAGAGCTGTCGCCGAGGGCGATGATGCCGTAGTGAACATCAGGCTGATAGCCAAGCTGGTCTTTAATGCCCTGGAACAGCGGCACGATGCTGTCCGGCAGATCGCCCTGCCCGGTGGTGGAGGTCACCACCAGAATGTATTTATCTTTATACTTTTCCCAGTCCGCCAGCTCAGGATCTTCATAGACCGTGGCTTTATGGCCCTGGCTTGCCAGAATCGCCTCCGCCTCTTCCGCGACCAGCAGCGAGTTGCCGTACATTGTGCCGACAAAAATGCCTACTTCAGCCATGCTATTTTCCCATATTGAATGCGCTTACTCTTCATCCTGAACGTTGCCCGATACAAACTCAACCCTTTCATTTTCGGGGAGTTGTCCGAGCCAGCCAAACTGTGACAGCGCCTGCATCCAGACGTCGTCCAGCCCCGCGCGGATAGTCAGCGGCTCGCCGGTAAACGGGTGCGTCAGGCTGAGCTCGCTTGCGTGTAACATCAGACGATGGCAGCCAAAATGCTCGGCCGCGCTGCGGTTCTGGCGCAAATCACCGTGTTTGCTGTCGCCAATAATCGGGTGGCGCAGATGCGCAAGATGGCGTCGCAGCTGGTGCTTACGCCCGGTTTTGGGCAGAAGCTCAACCAGGCTGTAGCGTGTGGTCGGAAATTTGCTGGTGGCTACCGGCATTTCCGTCGTCGCCATGCCGCGATAATCCGTCACGGCGGGCTGCGGTCCTTTGTCATCCCGGGCAAATTTATCGGCGATTTTGTCCAGTTCCTCCACCAGCGGGTAGTCCAGGGTGGCAGACTCGGTCAGCCAGCCACGCACGACCGCGTGATAGCGCTTCTGGATCTGGTGCTGTTCGAACTGCTGCGCCAGCAGACGGCCAGCTTCGCTTGAAAGCCCCATCAGCAGCACGCCGGAGGTCGGCCGGTCGAGGCGATGGGCGGTAAATACATGCTGACCAATCTGGTCGCGAACGGTCTGCATCACCACCACTTTCTCGTCGCGATCCAGCCAGCTGCGGTGCACCAGCCAGCCTGACGGTTTATTCACCGCCACCAGCCACTCGTCCTGATAGAGGATCTCAAGCGTCATGCATCTTCACCGGCAAACAGGGCATCCAGTTTTTCCAGTTCGACCAGCATGACGTCGCGCGCAGGGTGCGTCGCTTCGAGCGCCATTTCATAATAGGGAGAGACAGCAAACGCCTGCGGCAAGGGGTGCCCCCCCTCAAGCAGGGCGTGCATGCGCGGAATTAACACCCACTGCAGCCACTCGAAAGGCGCCAGCGTATCCAGGCAGAAGGGCTGGGTGCTGGCGAACGCTTCTGGCTGCGGCGCGGTCTCCTGCCACAGCTGATGTTGGCGCAAAAGGGCTTCGATGGCGTGCAACTGAGCACGAACGCTATCGTGTTGCGTCATAGTAACCTCAACTGAAAATGTGAACGGCGCGCAGCATAGCATTGCGAAAGGCAGAAATAAAAAAAGGGAGCACTGTAAAAACAGTGCTCCCGGTTCGTTCCGCAGCATTCCAGCTACAATTCGTGCTCCCTGCTCATCCGTGACAACTTTTCCTGAAGCCCGAAGGCCTGGTCATCCGTCTACCTTTCGCATCCTGCACACATCTTCCTGACGTGTTTGTTTCATCCTGAAACGTCCTGGCCTTCCTGACCCACCGATCATCCTGACCGGCTCTCGTTCTCCTTCCTGGAGGTGTCCCTTACGCATCCTGCGTTATCCACTTTGCTTCATCCTGAAGCCTTCCTGCAGCGCCATCCTGACGAGTCCTGTGTGAGAAACGCCATCATCCTGATGTTCGTTTCTCGTGTCGGCTTCCTGTCGACGGAGATAGAATCCGCTATTCCGCTTCGTCTTACAACCCACTCAGCCAGCGTTGTAAGACGCCGGGACTCCCTAAAAATAATAGGATGAACAACTAATCCATTGAAAAATAGAGTGATATTAATCTGAATTTAATGAGGTAATACTGAATGTTCCAGCGATCTCTCACAAACCTTGTAAGAGATCTCTCACACGCGCTGTAGCAGCATGGATTACAGAAGGGGCTCAAGTCGGGTGAGGAAATCCGCAAGAGAGGGGGCGAGAGTCTCGCGATTGCGGGTACCGATAGTCTCTTTAATCACTTCACCTGACAGGTTACAGACGGAGATAACGTCCAGCTCGCTGTCCAGCGTGGCGATAAAGAGCGTCGGAGAAAGCTTAAGGCGCTTTTGCGTGACCAGATGACCGATCAGGTTTTCCTGAACACGCTGCAGATCGTCTTCGCTCCAGGTCTGCAACAGCGTCAGCGTCATGTCCGCAAAGCGCGCAGGCATATCCCCTGCAAACTGCGTGGCATAAAACGCATGAACCGCTGGTTGTACCACAATGTCCATTGCCCGTTCAACCGCATTTACATTCTGCTCGCCGGTATTCGGCTTCGGCTGCCAGATCACGTAATCGTCAAGCGAAGAGATAATGCACGGCGAAGGGACGCCATATAAATCAGCACTTTGCGGCCACGTGCCCTGCTTTTCATGCCATGCATCGCAGTAGCGGGTCGTAAAGGTAGTGAGGGCATTTGCAGTTTCGATGTCCACCGATTTCTCTCTTCTTGTCAGACAGGATAAACTCAGGCCATAAGTGTACCTGTAAAGTGGCTATGAAACATGTCTTACGAAAATCATCAGGCGTTAACCGGCTTAACGCTGGGTAAATCGACCGATTACCGCGATACCTACGATGCAAGCCTGCTGCAGGGCGTGCCGCGTAGCCTGAACCGCGATCCTCTGGGACTGCACGCGGACGCGCTGCCGTTCGTGGGTGGCGATATCTGGACGCTGTACGAACTCTCGTGGCTCAACGCGCGCGGCCTGCCGCAGGTGGCGGTGGGTCACGTTGAGCTGGACTACGCCAGCGTGAATCTCGTCGAGTCGAAAAGCTTTAAGCTCTATCTCAACAGCTTTAACCAGACCAAATTCAACAGCTGGGACGACGTTCAGCACACCCTGGAACGTGATTTAAGCGCCTGCGCGCAGGGAAAGGTGAGCGTCTCACTCTATCGCCTGCACGAGCTGGAAGGCCAGCCGGTCGCCCACTTCAACGGAACCTGCATCGACGATCAGGACATCGAGGTGGAGAATTATGAATTCAGCGCGGACTACCTCGAAAACGCGGCGAGCGGCAAGGTGGTCGAAGAGACGCTGGTCAGCCATCTGCTGAAATCCAACTGTCTGATCACGCATCAGCCGGACTGGGGCTCGGTGCAGATCCAGTACCGCGGCCCGAAAATTGACCGGGAAAAGCTGCTGCGCTACCTGGTGTC
This sequence comes from Enterobacter sp. NFIX58, assembly GCF_900110475.1. Classification (NCBI taxonomy): domain Bacteria; kingdom Pseudomonadati; phylum Pseudomonadota; class Gammaproteobacteria; order Enterobacterales; family Enterobacteriaceae; genus Enterobacter; species Enterobacter sp. NFIX58. The sequence continues at coordinate 195,365 of NZ_FODW01000002.1, forward strand.
GTTCCGCCATCACAATGAATTCCACGAGCAGTGCGTGGAGCGCATCTTTAGCGATATTCAGCGCTTCTGCCAGCCAGAAAAATTGAGCGTTTACGCGCGCTACACCCGCCGCGGCGGTCTGGACATTAACCCGTGGCGCACCAATACCGATTTTGTGCCGGCGACGGGCCGGCTGGTGCGTCAGTAATATAAATATTTTCACAATATGCGCGGTATCTTCCGCGCTTTAGGTTGTGAAACGTCACGCGCCAGGGCTATTGTAATCAACAGGGAAAGACGATAATCGTCCCGTAAGGAGCTCACTTGATTACACATATTAGCCCGCTTGGCTCAATGGATATGTTGTCGCAGCTGGAAGTGGACATGCTTAAACGCACGGCCAGCAGCGATCTTTATCAACTGTTTCGTAACTGTTCACTTGCCGTTCTGAACTCCGGAAGCCTGACAGATAACAGTAAAGAACTGCTGTCCCGCTTCGAAAGCTTTGATATCAACGTGCTGCGCCGCGAGCGCGGCGTGAAGCTTGAAGTCATCAACCCGCCGGAAGAGGCGTTTGTCGACGGACGCATCATCCGTTCACTTCAGGCTAACCTGTTTGCCGTGCTGCGTGACATCCTGTTTGTTAACGGGCAGATCCACAACGCAGGCCGTTTCCAGCATCTCGATCTGGAAAGCTCGGTCCATATCACCAACCTGGTGTTCTCCATTTTGCGCAACGCCCGTGCCCTGCACGTGGGTGAAGCGCCGAACATGGTCGTCTGCTGGGGCGGTCACTCCATTAACGAAACCGAATACCTTTATGCGCGTCGGGTGGGCACCCAGCTTGGCCTGCGCGAACTCAATATCTGTACCGGGTGTGGTCCGGGTGCGATGGAAGCGCCAATGAAAGGTGCCGCAGTGGGTCACGCGCAGCAGCGCTACAAAGAGGGACGGTTTATCGGCATGACCGAGCCGTCCATCATCGCCGCAGAGCCACCTAACCCGCTGGTTAACGAACTGATTATCATGCCGGATATTGAGAAACGTCTTGAAGCGTTTGTCCGTATCGCCCACGGCATCATCATCTTCCCGGGCGGCGTGGGGACAGCGGAAGAGCTGCTCTATCTGCTGGGTATTCTGATGAACCCGGCCAACAAAGATCAGGTTCTGCCGCTGATCCTGACCGGGCCAAAAGAGAGCGCCGACTACTTCCGCGTGCTGGACGAGTTTATCGTGCACACGCTGGGTGAAGCCGCGCGTCGTCACTATCGCATCATCATCGACGATGCTGCGGAAGTGGCGCGCCAGATGAAAAAAGCGATGCCGCTGGTGAAAGAGAACCGTCGCGATACCGGGGATGCCTACAGCTTTAACTGGTCAATCCGCATTGCACCGGATCTGCAGATCCCGTTCGAGCCTTCACACGAGAACATGGCGAACCTGAAACTCTACCCGGATCAGCCGGTGGAAGTCCTGGCCGCCGATCTGCGTCGCGCCTTCTCCGGGATTGTGGCGGGCAACGTCAAAGAGGTCGGTATCCGCGCCATTGAGCAGTACGGTCCGTACAAGATCCACGGCGATCCGGAGATGATGCGCCGTATGGATGACATGCTTCAGGGCTTTGTCGCCCAGCACCGCATGAAGCTGCCGGGCTCAGCCTATATTCCTTGCTACGAAATCTGCACCTAACGCTTAGCGATATCTCATCAAAGCCGGGGCGCCCTGTTGCGCGTCCCGGCTTTTTTTATTCCTGATGTAATTCATAGGCATCACTTATATCTTTTACAAAGTTGTCACATACGCAAACGATTACCTGCATTTTGCAACCGTAAATTATCAGCCTTAATCCAAATTACCTGCCAGAAAATACTAAAAACCCATTTCTTTACAGCGAAAGACACCTATATCACGGGGCGGTCTTTCAGCGCACATGTCGTTGGTGATAGCCTTCGCGCCCGTAAATTCTCTTTGATGTTTTTTTAACAGATTAATGGTCTAAAGATGCCCACATCATAAGTGGATTATTGCATTTGGGATCACGATCACTGATAGATTCATAACTAGAATGTATCTTTCCGCCCGCCAATAGTTACGGGCAAAAATTATTAAAAAACCGTCACTGAACGAATTTCATATTACCGTCAGGCACTTTTTCATCGGATTTGACTAAAAACCTGACAATTCGCTTCCTCCAGGAGATACAGATGGAAACCACTCAAACCAGCACCGTTGCTTCGATTGAATCCCGAAGTGGTTGGCGCAAAACGGATACCATGTGGATGCTTGGCCTTTACGGCACGGCAATCGGCGCTGGTGTACTGTTCCTTCCTATCAACGCAGGCGTCGGCGGTCTGATCCCGCTGATCATTATGGCTATCATTGCTTTCCCGATGACCTTCTTTGCACACCGCGGTCTGACCCGCTTCGTGCTGTCCGGTAAAAACCCGGGTGAAGACATCACTGAAGTGGTTGAAGAGCATTTCGGCGTGGGCGCAGGTAAACTGATTACCCTGCTCTACTTCTTCGCGATTTACCCTATCCTGCTGGTTTACAGCGTGGCGATCACCAACACCGTTGAAAGCTTCATGCTGCACCAGCTGCACATGACGCCGCCACCGCGTGCCATCCTGTCTCTGATCCTGATTGTCGGCATGATGACCATCGTGCGCTTCGGCGAGCAGATGATTGTGAAAGCGATGAGCGTACTGGTGTTCCCGTTTGTGGCCGCACTGATGCTGCTGGCCTGCTACCTGATCCCACAGTGGAACGGTGCAGCGCTGGAAACCCTCTCCCTGAGCAGCGCGTCTGCGACCGGTAACGGCCTGCTGATGACCCTGTGGCTGGCGATCCCGGTAATGGTCTTCTCCTTCAACCACTCTCCTATCATCTCCTCTTTCGCCGTGGCGAAACGTGAAGAGTACGGTGATGGCGCAGAGAAGAAGTGCTCCAGCATTCTGGCACGCGCTCACGTCATGATGGTGCTGACCGTTATGTTCTTCGTCTTCAGCTGCGTACTGAGCCTCTCCCCGGCGGACCTGGCGGCAGCGAAAGAGCAGAACATCTCTATTCTGTCTTACCTGGCGAACCACTTTAACGCACCACTGATTGCGTGGATGGCACCGATCATCGCGATGATCGCCATCACCAAATCCTTCCTGGGCCACTATCTGGGCGCACGTGAAGGCTTCAACGGTATGGTGATTAAATCTCTGCGCGGTAAAGGCAAGAGCATTGAAATCAACAAGCTGAACAAAATCACTGCACTGTTCATGCTGCTCACCACCTGGGCGGTAGCGACGCTGAACCCAAGCATCCTGGGCATGATTGAAACCCTGGGCGGCCCGGTAATCGCGATGATTCTGTTCCTGATGCCGATGTACGCGATTCAGAAAGTCCCGGCTATGCGTAAGTACAGCGGTCATGTCAGCAACGTCTTTGTGGTTATCATGGGGCTTATCGCTATCTCTGCGATCTTCTACTCCCTGTACACCATGTTCTGATTCTCACCCGCGCCGTCCCCGGACGGCGCACTCCCTCCTCTCTGACTGAAAGCAATGGACGCATCATGATTAGCGTATTCGATATTTTCAAAATCGGTATTGGTCCTTCCAGCTCTCACACCGTCGGACCGATGAAAGCCGGTAAGCAGTTCACGGATGACTTGATTGCACGCGGCATTTTGCACGACGTCACCCGCGTGGTTGTCGATGTATACGGCTCGCTTTCCCTGACCGGGAAAGGCCACCACACCGATATCGCCATTATCATGGGCCTGGCGGGAAACCTGCCGGATACCGTTGATATTGATGCGATCCCTGGCTTTATCCAGGACGTGAACACCCACGGGCGCCTGCTGCTGGCGAACGGCGAGCATGAGGTTGAATTCCCGGTTGACCATTGCATGAATTTCCATGCGGACAACCTGTCGCTGCACGAAAACGGTATGCGCATCACCGCGCTGGCCGGCGACAAAGCGGTATACAGCCAGACTTATTACTCTATCGGCGGCGGTTTTATCGTCGACGAAGACCACTTTGGTCAAACCAGTACTTCCTCTGTCGAGGTGCCGTATCCGTACAAAACGGCGGCAGACCTCCAGCGCCACTGCCAGGAGACGGGCCTTTCCCTCTCCGGTCTGATGATGAAAAACGAGCTGGCGCTGCACAGCAAAGAGGAGCTGGAACAGCACTTCGCTAACGTCTGGGATGTGATGCGCGGCGGTATTGAGCGCGGCATCACCACCGAAGGCGTTCTGCCGGGCAAGCTTCGCGTACCGCGTCGTGCGGCAGCGCTGCGCCGTATGCTGGTGAGCACCGACAAAACGACAACGGACCCGATGGCCGTGGTGGACTGGATCAACATGTTCGCCCTGGCGGTAAACGAAGAAAACGCCGCAGGGGGCCGTGTGGTCACCGCGCCGACCAACGGTGCCTGCGGTATCGTTCCGGCGGTACTGGCGTACTACGACAAGTTTATCCGTGAAGTGAATGCGAACTCGCTGGCGCGCTACCTGCTGGTGGCCAGTGCGATTGGTTCTCTGTATAAGATGAACGCCTCCATTTCCGGTGCGGAAGTGGGCTGTCAGGGTGAAGTCGGCGTGGCGTGCTCCATGGCGGCAGCGGGTCTGGCGGAGCTCTTGGGCGCAAGCCCGGCGCAGGTGTGCATTGCTGCGGAAATCGGCATGGAACACAACCTGGGGCTGACCTGTGACCCGGTTGCCGGCCAGGTACAGGTTCCGTGCATCGAGCGTAATGCGATTGCCTCCGTGAAGGCGGTGAACGCGGCGCGTATGGCGCTGCGCCGCACCAGCGAACCGCGCGTCTGTCTCGATAAAGTTATCGAGACCATGTACGAAACCGGTAAAGATATGAACGCCAAATACCGCGAAACCTCTCGCGGCGGCCTGGCGATGAAGATCGTAACCTGCGATTAAGCCTCTCAGGAAGCCTCGTTTTGCGAGGCTTCTTCCTGTTTTCCCCACCATTCATAGTTTCATGCTGCTGACAGTGTTACCCTTCATGCATTAGATAGAAGGGAGATTATCTGTGGCCGTTCATTTACTTATCGTCGATGCACTTAACCTGATTCGCCGTATCCATGCGGTACAGGGGACGCCTTGTAAAGACACCTGCCTGCACGCGCTGGAACAGCTTATCCGCCACAGTGAACCCACCCATGCGGTCGCGGTATTTGATGACGAAGCCCGCAATACGGGCTGGCGGCACCAGCGTCTGCCCGACTACAAAGCAGGACGCGCACCGATGCCGGACGATCTTCACGCCGAATTGCCCATGCTGCGCGCCGCATTTGAACAGCGGGGCGTCCCCTGCTGGGGCGCACAGGGAAATGAAGCCGACGATCTCGCAGCCACCCTGGCCGTAAAGGTGGCGAGTGCCGGGCATCAGGCCACTATCGTTTCTACAGACAAAGGCTACTGCCAGCTGCTCTCCCCCACTATCCGTATTCGCGACTATTTTCAAAAACGCTGGCTGGACGCGCCGTTCATCGCCAGCGAGTTTGGCGTATCGCCAGAGCAACTGCCGGATTACTGGGGCCTGGCTGGCATCAGCAGTTCTAAAGTACCGGGAGTGGCCGGGATTGGGCCGAAGAGCGCCGCGCAGTTGCTGACCGATTTTCAGAGTCTGGAAGGCATTTACGCGCGTCTGGACGAGGTGCCAGAAAAATGGCGCAAGAAGCTGGAGGCGCATAAAGAGATGGCGTTTATCTGCCGGGAAATCGCAACGCTACAGACGGATTTACAGCTGGACGGGAATTTACAGCAGTTAAGATTAGAACGTTAAAGCGACGACACGGTTTTGTAGGCCCGGTAAGCGCAGCGCCACCGGGCAAAACAAAGCACGTACTATCGCTCGTCGCGACGCCCGCCTACGGCCGCCCACCAGCGACGAATATGCACCGTCACCTCTTCGCGGTCGTGATACAGCTGACGTGCCTGGATCTCCACGTTAATCCCGTGTTCGTCCATCTGCTCCTGAATGTAGGCCAGGTTCTGCGACACTTCCTCATAGCGCTTTTTCATCGGCAGCTTGAGGTTGAAAATGGTCTCGCGACACCAGCCGTTTACCAGCCAGGAGGCCATCAGCGCGGCCACTTTCGCCGGTTTCTCAACCATGTCGCACACCATCCATGAGATGTTGTTACGGTTCGGGCGATAGCGGAAGCCGTCTTCACGCAGCCAGATGACCTGCCCGGTGTCCATCAGGCTTTGCGCCATCGGACCGTTATCAACAGACGATACCCACATGTTGCGTTTCACCAGCTGATAGGTCCAGCCGCCCGGGCACGCGCCGAGATCGACGGCGTACATGCCATTTGCCAGACGCTCATCCCATTCATCCGCCGGGATAAAGACGTGGAACGCCTCTTCCAGCTTGAGCGTGGAACGGCTTGGCGCATCGGCCGGGAAGCGCAGACGCGGGATGCCCATAAAGAAAGGAGAGTTGTTGGTGGTGTACGAATAGCCCGTATAGCAGCAGCCCGGTGCGATAAAGAAGATATGCACCACCGGACGCTTCGGCGTTTCGTAGTTCGTCAGCACGCCCGCATCACGCAACGCCGCACGCAGCGGAACGGTGAACTTACGGCAGAATTTCATCAACTCTTTACTTTCGTTGGTATCCGCCACTTCAACGCGCAGATCGCCGCCCTTCTCCACCACGCCCTGCAGCATGCCGACAATGGGGGTGATGCGGTCTTCCGGGGGAAGATCCTTCAGCAACTCACCCGCGACAAACATCTGGCGCGCAAAGATCAGCGAGCTGAACGGCAGCTCGCGTGCCAGCTTATCCGCATCTTCAGGCTGATAGCATTCAAAAACCACGTAACCCGCGTTTTCTTTTACGCGAGCAAAGCCGAAGATTTCGCGCTTCGCCGCTTTATCGGTAATTTCCGCGGCGCACTCTTTCTCAAACCCCGGGCGACAATATAAAACAACCTTATTCATGAACAACGCCCTTGCGTTTCAGACGGATAGCTCCGATAAACATTAATACCCAACCCGCCAGGAAGCTGACGCCGCCGACAGGTGTAACAAACGCCCACAGGCGTAAATGCGAAAGTGCCAGACAGTAGAGGCTGCCGCTAAAAAGCACCGTGCCCAGCGCCAGGAAGACGCTGCTCCAGTAAAACCAGATGCTGATACGGCGCTGCATCGCCACCGCCAGCCCAAAGATCGCCAGCGTATGGAACGCCTGATATTCAAGGCCGGTCTGGATCCAGCCCATCTCTACAGCGCCCAACGACTTGCTTAAGACATGTGCGCCGAAGGCGCCCAGTGCAACAAAAATAAAGCCACTCACCGCGGCAAAAATCAGCATGAATCGGCTGGTCATGTTTAAGTCCTGAATTAATGCGTGCCCGGCACACAAACGTTATTGTTCATACCTGAAGCGGAATTTTTCTTGCTCGCTTGCCGCTTTCGCCAGTATCCACTGCCGGAAGGCGGCTATTTTACCCAGTTCTGCCTGACTGTCATGACAAACCAGATAAAACGCATTCTTGCTGACCAGTACATCATTAAAAGGGCAGACCAGGCGACCTGCCTCAATTTCGGACTGCGCCATGACGTTGTTCGCCAACGCCACGCCCTGCCCGTGAATGGCAGCCTGTAACACCATCGCACTGTGGCTAAAGATGGGTCCCTGCTGCACGTTTATATGAGTAAGACCTAATTGACGGGTATAAGTTTGCCAGTCGCGTCGAGAGGCATCATGTAAAAGCGTATGCTGCGCCAGGTCAGCGGGGGACTTCAGCGCCTTGTCACCCGTTAACAGCAGGGGAGAACAGACCGGCAGGAGATATTCTGCGTATAATTTCTCAACACGCAAGCCCGGCCAGTTACCGCGACCATAAAAAATCGCGACGTCCACGTCATCGGCCAGCTTGTCTTCCTGACGATCCACGGCCTGGATTCGAACGTCTATCCCCGGATAAGCTGAGTTAAAGCTTGAGAGTCTTGGCACCAGCCACTGAATGGCAAAACTGGGCAATAAACTGACAGTCAGGGCACCTTTTGCACTGCGGGCCTGTAGCTTACGCGTGGCTTCAGTGAGCTGCGAAAAAATCTCTTTAATATCCTGAAAATAGCTCTGCCCCTCTTCGGTCAACAGCAACGAGCGGTTGCGTCGACGAAACAGCTTAAGGCCCAGAAAATCCTCCAGAGACTTGATTTGGTGACTTACTGCGGCCTGTGTCACAAAAAGCTCATCGGCTGCGCGGGTGAAGCTCAGGTGACGTGCTGCTGCATCAAAAACACGTAATGCGTTGAGGGGGGGCAATCGCTTTGACATGGTTATCTGGCTTAGATGTTAACGGAATTTAACAAATAGGAAACAACGCTTAACCTATTAGTTTTTTTTATCTGAGCCATTATAATTTGTCCGTTGAGGAACTACCAGCAAATACCTATAGTGGCGGCACTTCCTGAGCCGGAACGAAGAGCTTTTTTCGGAATGCGTGTTCTGAAGGGCTTTTGGCTTACGGTTGTGATGTTGTGTTGTTGTGTTTGCAATTGGTCTGCGATTCAGACCACGGTAGCAACGCTACCAATTTTTCACTTCCTGTACATTTACCCTGTCTGTCCATAGTGATTAATGTAGCACCGCCAATTTGCGGTGCTTTTTTTTCGCCTGCGATCTGTTAATGCTCGATCTCTTTCATCTCTTTCACGTCCGTGCGGTTGATCTGCTGCTTGTTCCCGTTAGCATCTTTGTACGAAATCATCCCGGTATCGTTATCGGTTGTCGGTTTCCCTTCCGAAACGATGGAACGACCATCGTTGGTGTGCATCACGTAGTTGTTACCGGAACAGGCGCTCAGGGCAAAAGTAAACGCACAGGCAGAGATGATTGCAGCTGTCTTATTCATGATTATTCTCCTTTAGCAATTAATGCTATTCAAACCTCGATTTATAACAGGCTAAAACATCCGCCTAACACTATTTAGCATAACCTGCTTTTTTGGGGTCATCTGGATAAGCAGACAATTCCGATAGATATCAACCTCCTTGCCCTGCCGCTGAAATTGCGCGACGATCGTGATATTGAAATGAGGAATCCCATGAACGCTTTCAGTCCTGCGCAGTTCCGCGCACAGTTTCCGGCGCTGGCCGATGCCGGTATTTATCTGGACAGTGCCGCCACCGCCCTCAAGCCACAGGCGGTCATTGACGCCACGCAGCAGTTCTACAGCCTGAGCGCCGGGAACGTGCATCGCAGCCAGTTTGCCGAAGCGCAGCGATTAACCGCGCGCTATGAAGCGGCGCGCGATCGGGTTGCGCACCTGATCAATGCCGAAAGCGGGAAGAACATCGTCTGGACGCGCGGCACCACCGAGGCCATCAATATGGTGGCCCAGTGCTACGCGCGCCCGCTTCTTCAGCCGGGTGATGAGATCGTCATCAGCGAGGCGGAACATCACGCCAACCTGGTGCCGTGGCTAATGGTGGCCGAACAAACGGGTGCACGTGTGGTGAAGCTTCCGCTTGGCGCAGACCTTCTGCCCGATGTGGCCCGTCTCCCCGAGTTGATTACCCCCCGCAGCCGCATTCTGGCGCTCGGACAGATGTCCAACGTTACCGGTGGTTGCCCGGACCTGGCTCAGGCTATTCGGATAGCCCATGCCAGCGGTATGGTGGTGATGGTCGACGGCGCGCAGGGCGTGGTGCACTTCCCGGCCGACGTACAGGCGCTGGATATCGACTTCTATGCTTTCTCAGGGCACAAGCTCTACGGACCAACCGGTATAGGGGCGTTGTACGGCAAGCCGGAACTGCTGGCAAAAATGACGCCGTGGCTAGGGGGCGGCAAGATGATCACCGAAGTGACTTTTGACGGTTTCAAAACGCAGGATGTGCCTTACCGCCTGGAAGCCGGTACGCCGAACGTGGCGGGTGTCATTGGCCTAAGCGCGGCGCTGGAGTGGCTGGCAGAAACAGACGTTGTTCAGGCTGAAAGCTGGAGCCGGGGACTGGCGACGCTGGCAGAGGAAGAACTGAAAAAGCGCCCGGGTTTCCGCTCGTTCCGCGTTCAGGACTCAAGCCTGCTCGCCTTTGATTTTACGGGCGTGCATCACAGCGACATGGTGACGCTGCTGGCCGGGTATGGCATCGCCCTGCGCGCCGGGCAGCACTGTGCGCAGCCGCTGCTGGCGGCGCTCGGCGTGAGCGGTACGCTGCGTGCCTCGTTCGCGCCCTATAACACACAAAGCGATGTTGACGCGCTGGTCGCTGCCGTTGACCGCGCGCTTGAAATACTGGTGGATTAATGACTCACGCTGCTTTAGCCGGACATCCGTTTGGCACCGTCATCACTGAAGAGACGTTAAAACAGACCTTTGCCCCGCTTTCACAGTGGGAAGATAAATATCGCCAGCTGATTCTTCTTGGTAAGCAATTACCGACCCTCTCTGACGATCTCAAGGCGCAGGCGAAAGAGATCGCTGGCTGTGAAAACCGCGTCTGGCTGGGCGTAAGCGTGTCCGGCGAGAAACTGCACTTCTTCGGCGACAGCGAAGGCCGTATCGTTCGGGGTCTGCTGGCCGTATTGTTGACGGCAGTGGAAGGGAAAAGCGCGGCGGAACTGCTGGCGCACTCGCCGCTGGCGTTATTTGATGAGCTGGGGCTGCGCGCGCAGCTCAGCGCCTCGCGCGGTCAGGGGTTGATCGCGCTCAGCGACGCGGTACTGGACGCCGCCCGTCAGGCTCAGGCCTGACGTTCCGCCTTCGCCATCATCTTCTTCAGGGCGTGAGACACCGCCACAAAGCCGAAGGAAGCGGTCACCATGGTGGCCGCGCCAAAGCCTGAGGCACAATCCATTCTTTTTGGCCCTTCCGCCGTGCTTTTCATCGCACACACGGAGCCATCCGCCTGCGGGTAGACCAGCGCTTCGGTCGAGAACACGCAGTCAACGCCCAGCTTGCCTTTGCTATTTTTCACAACATTAAAGTCGCTTTTCAGGCGTTCACGCAACTTGGCGGCAAGAGGATCCTGAATGGTTTTCGCCAGATCGGCCACCTGGATCTGCGTCGGATCGATTTGCCCGCCCGCGCCGCCGGTCGTCACCAGGGGGACCTTGTAACGACGACAGTAGGCGATCAGCGCGGCTTTTGGACGCACGCTGTCGATGGCGTCAATCACATAGCTGTAGCCTTTGCTCATGTACTCCGCGACGTTATCTGCCGTCACAAAGTCGTCGATCACCGTCACGCGGCACTCCGGGTTGATCAAACGGATGCGCTCCGCCATGACCTCAGATTTTGCCCGGCCGACGTTATCACGCAGGGCGTGGATTTGACGGTTGGTGTTGGTGACGCACACGTCATCCATATCAATCAGCGTGATTGCGCCAATACCGGTTCTCGCCAGCGCTTCTGCGGCCCACGACCCCACACCACCAATGCCCACGACGCAGACATGCGCATCCGCAAACAGCTGCAGGGCTTTTTCACCATAGAGACGTGCCGTGCCGCCAAAACGCTGGCGCCAGGCATCGCTGATTACCACAGACATAACACCTCAGATGTAAAAAGGGTGAGGTTCTCCTCACCCTGAACAGTAATCCGTATTGCGCTCAGAATACCACAATCAGCCGCTGAATACGTTTCCGGCACCCGGTGCGGCCTTAAGTACCCACACGCGTCCGTAGTGGTTATACCAGCCTGCACGGTGGCCTGCATCCGGGCCAATGCCCTGATAGATATCAAAGTGCTGACCTTTGATCGCGCCGCCGACGTCCAGCGCCACCATCAGACGCAGCTCATACTGGCCGTTGAACTTGCCGTTGTTGTCCAGCAGCGGGACCTCTGCCAGCAGCGTGGTGCCCGCAGGAATAATCGAACGATCCGATGCAACCGACGCACGGCCAATCAGCGGTACCGCGCTCGCCCCTTTCACCGGCGCGAAGTTTTGCGGTTTAAAGAAGACAAACGACGGGTTCTGCTCCAGCAGCTCACGCACCTCGGCCTCACTGTGCTTTTCGCCCCACTCGCGGATCGCCTGCATCGACATGTCTTCTTTCTTCACTTCGCCTCGGTCGATCAGCACCTTGCCAATACTGCGATAGGCGTGGCCGTTTTTACCGGAATAGCTGAAGAAGTTAAGCGGTGAACCGTCGCCAAAATCAATGTAGCCGCTGCCCTGAACGTCCATGATGAAGTTATCCATCAGGGAGTTGCTGTAGGCCAGAACGTAATTTTCACTCAGCACACCGGCGTAGATTTCGGCGCGCGACGGCAGACGACCGCGTTTTGGCGGCATACGGTAGATAGGATACTGGAACTCGCCCTGACGCGTGTGTCGCGCCTGGATAACCGGGGTGTAGTAGCCGGTAAACTGAACGTTGCCGTAGTTATCGGCCCCTTCCATCTGCCAGGCGTCGATACCAAACTGGCGCATGTTGCGCGTATCGCCGCCCGCCCGCAGCCAGTCCTGTACCGCGCTATAAACGTTATTCTGTGCGCTATATAAACGCGGTGACGCGTTGCGGATCTGGTAGACCTGCTCGGAGAAATCACCGGCATTAATCGGTGCGCCGACAGCATCAGGCTGATTAACTAAAGAGAAAGGCTGGGATAACTTCCCGTCTTTATACTGTTGACCGCGATCGGTCGGTTTGGAAGAACAGGCCGCAAGAATCGCTACCATTGCGCCCGCCATCAGATACTTCGCCCAACGTCCTTTCATTCTGTCTCGTCTTTAAGTTGCCCATTTCCGCGTGATGAAGATAACAAACCGCCAGGGCTAATGAAATGCGATCGCATGCCCTTTGGCAAATTTTGCGCAAAAAATAGTCCAAATAGCGCCATGTCGTTCAATTTGCATACAAAATCATGATAAATGTGAAAAAGGGGTTGCATCACAAACCTATCCGAGTATAGTGCGCATCCACGGACGCGGGGTGGAGCAGCCTGGTAGCTCGTCGGGCTCATAACCCGAAGGTCGTCGGTTCAAATCCGGCCCCCGCAACCAATTAAAATTTGATGAAGTATCTTCTACGACAGTAGAAAGACGGACGCGGGGTGGAGCAGCCTGGTAGCTCGTCGGGCTCATAACCCGAAGGTCGTCGGTTCAAATCCGGCCCCCGCAACCAATAAAATTTGAAGAAGTAAGCTTCTACAAGAGTAGAAAGACGGACGCGGGGTGGAGCAGCCTGGTAGCTCGTCGGGCTCATAACCCGAAGGTCGTCGGTTCAAATCCGGCCCCCGCAACCAACACTTCTAAAACAATAAACACCCTTAAGGGTGTTTTTTTGTATCTGTCGTTTGTGAATTTGCCGGGCGTAAACCCGGCCAAAAGATCTACCCGCGCCGCGCCAGCGTCGCCCCGTCAGAGAAATACGCACGAATCCCTGCCAGAATCGACTCCGCCACTTCCTGCTGGAATTTTGCCGTCTTGAGCTTACGCTCCTCTTCCACGTTACTGATAAATGCGGTTTCAACGAGGATGGACGGGATGTCCGGCGCCTTGAGTACCGCAAATCCGGCCTGTTCAACGCTGTTCTTATGCAGCTTATTGATGTTGCCCAGCTTGCCCAGCACCGCTTTACCAAACTTCAGGCTGTCGTTAATGGTCAGTGACTGCACCATATCGAACATGGTGTGGTCGACGTAGCGATCGCCGCTTTTGCTCACGCCACCGATCAGATCCGAGGCGTTCTGAGTGTCCGCCAGGTATCGCGCAGCGGTACTGGTTGCGCCTTTGGTTGAGAGCGCAAACACCGACGAGCCGCTTGGCTGACGGCTGGTAAACGCATCCGCATGGATTGAGACGAACAAATCTGCGCGCTGCTTCTGCGCTTTCGCCACCCGGACCTTCAACGGAATAAAGACGTCTTCATTACGCGTCATATAGGCGCGCATGTTGCCTTCTTTATCAATCAGCGCCTTCAGACGACGGGCAATTTGCAGAACCACGTCTTTTTCACGCGTGCGGTATTTCCCCACCGCGCCGGAGTCTTCGCCGCCGTGGCCTGGATCGAGCATGATCACAATCGGACGATCGCGCCCTGCTTTCCCCGGCTGCGGACCGCTTTGCGCCGGCGGAACCTGACGCTGCAGATCGCCCTTGTTGTAGTCCTCCAGCAGAGCGAGAAGCGGATCCTGAATATCCGTCGCATTGGCCGGGTAGAGATCCATGACCAGGCGCTCTTTGAACGTCGCGACAGGCGCCAGGGCAAACAGCTGCGGCTTCACGTTCTGCTTCAGTTCAAACACCATGCGCACGGTTTGCGGATCGAACTGCCCGACGCGTGCCGATTTAATAAACGGATCGTCGCCGCGGATCTGCGCCGCCATCCCTTTCAGCACGGAGTTGAGATTAACGCCTTCGAGATCCACCACCACACGTTCCGGGTTGCTGAGGGCAAATTGCTTATATTTCAGCACGCGATTGGATTCGACCGTCACGCGCGTATAGGTCGACGATGGCCAGACGCGCACCGCCACGACCTGACTGGTGGCGGCAAGACCGACCTGGCTGACGCTAAGCAACCACATTGCCCCGGCCCCTTTTAACAAACGGCGGCGGCTTATTGCTGAATTGGATCCCGACATGCTTCTCCCGAGCAAGAACACTGACTGATATACAAAATGTCCAGATTGACCGAAAACTTTAACGAATGACGCATAAACTGTCATCTATAAAAGGGTAAACAATCATACGCTAACGCACGGATTACTTATCATTTTCTGTGGGTCGCGGAAAATTTGCGCTTGCACACGCGGCCACAATCGAATAAAAATACAGAAATTACGAATAAACATTCATTAAGGGTTGTGCCATGGTGAAGGAACGTAGAACCGAACTGGTCCAGGGATTCCGCCATTCTGTTCCCTATATCAACGCCCATCGGGGAAAAACGTTTGTCATCATGCTTGGCGGCGAAGCCATTGAGCATGAAAATTTTTCCAGCATCGTCAATGACATTGGCCTGCTGCACAGCCTGGGGATCCGCCTGGTGGTGGTCTATGGCGCGCGCCCGCAGATCGACGCCAACCTGGCCGCTCACCACCACGAGCCGATTTACCACAAGCATACCCGCGTCACCGATGCCAAAACCCTTGAGCTGGTGAAGCAGGCGGCGGGTCTGCTGCAGCTGGATATTACCGCTCGCCTGTCCATGAGCCTGAACAACACGCCGCTGCAGGGCGCGCATATCAACGTCGTGAGCGGCAACTTCATCATTGCCCAGCCGCTCGGCGTGGACGATGGCGTGGATTACTGCCACAGCGGCCGCATTCGTCGTATTGATGAAGAAGCCATACACCGCCAGCTGGACAGCGGAGCCATCGTCCTGATGGGCCCGGTCGCCGTTTCGGTGACCGGCGAAAGCTTTAACCTCACCTCAGAAGAGATCGCCACGCAGCTGGCGATCAAGCTGAAGGCGGAAAAAATGATTGGGTTCTGCTCCTCCCAGGGGGTCGTGAACGATGAAGGAACGATCGTGCCGGAACTCTTCCCGAATGAAGCCCAGGCCCGCGTGGAGGCGCTGGAAGCCGAAGGCGATTACTACTCCGGCACCGTCCGCTTCCTGCGTGGCGCCGTGAAGGCCTGCCGCAGCGGCGTGCGCCGTAGCCACCTGATCAGCTATCAGGAAGATGGCGCCCTGCTGCAGGAGTTGTTCTCCCGCGACGGTATTGGTACGCAGATTGTCATGGAGAGCGCGGAGCAGATACGCCGCGCCACCATCAACGATATCGGCGGTATTCTGGAACTGATCCGCCCGCTGGAACAGCAGGGTATTCTGGTGCGTCGTTCACGCGAGCAGCTGGAGATGGAGATCGACAAATTCACCATTATTCAGCGCGATAACCTGACCATCGCCTGCGCCGCGCTTTATCCGTTCCCGGAAGAGAAGATCGGTGAAATGGCCTGCGTGGCGGTGCATCCTGATTACCGCAGCTCTTCACGCGGTGAAATGCTGCTTGAGCGCGTGGCGGCACAGGCGCGCCAGATGGGGCTGAGCAAGCTGTTCGTCCTGACGACGCGCAGCATTCACTGGTTCCAGGAGCGCGGGTTCACGCCGGTGGATATCGACTCCCTGCCGGAAACGAAGAAAGAGATGTACAACTATCAGCGCCGTTCAAAAGTGCTGATGGCGGACCTGGGATGATACGACGCCCTCACCGTCCGGCGAGGGCGTTCGTTCAGAGGGACTCAAATATCGCGCCCAGCCCGCTTCGGCGTTCCGTGCGGGTGGCTATCGCCTGCACCAGCACGCGTTCATCGGTATACAGCGACAGGCACTGACGCGCGCGCGTAATGGCGGTATAGATCAGCTCGCGGGTGATGACGGGGGAAAGCTGCGTGGGCAGGACCAGCGCCGCGTGGTTAAACTCGGAGCCCTGGGATTTATGCACCGTCATCGCCCAGGCGGTTTCATGCTCGGGCAAACGGCTGGGCTGGAAAGACTTCACGCTGCCGTCCGGCATCTGGAACCAGACGCGCAGTCCCTGACCGCAGTCGAGCGCAATCCCGATGTCCCCGTTAAAGAGCCCCAGCGCGCTGTCGTTGCGGGAAATCATCACCGGCCGCCCTTCATACCAGCGCGAGTGCGGGGTACGGTTAATTTTGCGTTTTTGCACCAGCAGCTGTTCCAGCCTGTCGTTCAGGCCCCGGACACCAAAGGGACCTTCCCTTAGCGCACAGAGCAGCTGATATTCACCAAACGCGGCAATGACCTGCTCCGGCGGACGCTGCTGTTGTACCCCCGTCAGAAAGTGCTGGTAACCCTGCAGGGCATCATCCAGCATCGCCTGATACTCTTCCCCGGTCTGCAACGATTTTTTCTCAATATCCGTAAAGGTTCCGGCAAACACCGCGGAGGTGGCGTGCCTGTCTCCCCGGTTTACGGCCGCCGCAAGCTGGCCGATACCGGAATCGCTGCCGAAACGGTAGCTTTTCTGCAGCAGACACAGGCTGTCGCGCAGCGCGCCTGCAAGCGAGTGGCTTTCAGAGGTGAGCGTACATCCGGTGAGACGGGCGAGCTCCTGGGCGCGTTCAGCGGTATACCCCAGGCTGGCATAGGTGCAGATATCGCCCAGTACGGCCCCCGCCTCCACGGAGGCAAGCTGGTCACGATCGCCGAGAAAAATGACGCGCGCGTGCGGCGGTAGCGCATCAATCAAACGCGACATCATCGTCAGGTCAATCATCGACGCTTCATCCACCACCAGCACGTCAAGGTGCAGCGGATTACCGGCATGGTAGCGCAGACGCTGGCTACCTGGCTGAGCGCCAAGCAAACGGTGTAGCGTGCTGGCTTCGTTGGGGAAAAGCGCAAGCTGCTCCCGGGTAAGCGGCAGCTTTTGCAGCGCGCCGCCTAACGATTCTGTCAGACGCGCCGCCGCTTTACCGGTGGGGGCCGCCAGGCGAATACGGCACTTTTGCTCGCCCGAGAGCTGAATCAGCGCGGCAAGCAGTTTTGCCACGGTGGTCGTTTTCCCGGTGCCCGGACCGCCAGAAATCACCGAGATCCGTCGCGTTAAGGCCACGGCAGCCGCCACTTTCTGCCAGTCTGTCGCCTCGTCAGAGGAAAACAGCGCATCCAGCGTTTGCCGGAGGCGCGTTTCATCGCAGGGAAGCGGGGCGTTGGTCTCGCTGAAGAAGCGCGCCACCGTCAGTTCGTTACGCCACAGCCGGTTAAGATACAAACGCTCGCCGACCAGAATCATTGGCGTCCCGGTATCGGCTCCGCTCACGGCAGGCGAACGGCGTAGTATCGCCTGCCAGTCCACGGCGTCACCCAGCAGCGCGAAACACGCCTGTAAAGCCGGAGACATTTTCTCATCCACCGCCAGACGCGACAGCGGCAGACATACGTGCCCCTCCCCCGCGTCTTTGCTCAGAATGGCGGCGGCAAGCATGACGGCAGGCTCCTCGCCTGCCACCATCATGGCAAACTGCACATCCAGGTGGCGCAGTAATCGTTGTTCAACCGCGTCCAGCAGTAGCGCCTGCATCGTCATGCCACCTCCTCCGTGCCTGCAGCAAACAGGTTATCCATTTTTTCAATCAGTTCCACAGACGGACGCGTGCTAAAGACGCCGGAACGCGGGTCGTTGGCATCCACGCCGCGCAGGAACAGGTAAATCACGCCGCCAAAATGCGCGTCGTAACGGTAATCGGCAATACGATGGCGCAGGTAACGGTGCAGCGCCAGGCTATAAAGCTGGTACTGCAGATCGTAGCGATGCAGTTGCATAGCCGACGCCATCGCCTGTTGGGTATAGGCTTCGCTGTTTTCGCCCAGCCAGTTCGATTTGTAATCCAGCAGGTAGTAGAGCCCTTCGTGGCGGAAAACGAGGTCGATAAAGCCTTTTAGCATCCCCTGCACCTGGCGGAAGTTCAGCGGCGGGCATCCGGCGGATAACGGATCGTACTCGCGGATCAGCGCATCAAGCGCCTCGGCCCTGAGCGGGCCGGCGATGGGGAGGTAAAACTCCATCTCCACCTGCTTATCTTTGGCGGTCAACTGGCTAAGCGAGATCCCCTGCGCGGTGAGCGGAGCATGCAGAACCGCGCGGATCCAGTCTGTGAGAACCGGCTGCCATTGCGCGTCGTAACCACCGCTCTGTAACATCTTTAGCACCCACTCTTCGGAAACCGGCTGGGTAAAATCCAGTTCTTCAAACAGGCTGTGCAAAAACGTCCCCGGCGAGGCGCCGCGCGGGAACTGGTGCGGCGTCAGCACCGGCTCAACGGGTACGCTACCGGCGCCTGCGGCATCCACGTCCAGTTTTGGCATCAGATCCTGCGCAATACTCTGCCCGTGCTGTTGTAAGCCGGAGTAGCTGGTCACGCGCCAGTCGTCGGCAATCGTGCGTACCACCCGACGGGCATGGAGATCTGACTCGTGCGGCTCCGGCATGTGCCAGCGGCTGTTGTCGGGCAGCGAAGGAATATGCAGGGCAACATGCTCAGAGCAAAGGGATTCGATGCACTGACGCAGGCCTACCGCGTCTTTGGGTTCACCCTGCTGAATAAGCCGCCCCAGCGCGCTCAGATGAAAATCGCTCTCCCCGCTCTTTTCGCCCCGACGCCGGAACAGCGGCGCAACACCCAGGCTGCAGTGCCAGACCGAGCGGGTTAGCGCCACGTAGAGCAGGCGTAAATCTTCCGCCAGACGTTCGGCCTCTGCCAGCTCAACGCTGGACTCCGCGTTGCTGAGATCGAGCACCGCCTCAAAAGACTCGCGATCGTGGTAAAAAGCCTGATCCTGCACGCGGTAATTGGCGATAAACGGCAGCCAGACCAGCGGATATTCCAGGCCTTTCGACTTGTGGATGGTGACGATCTGCACCAGATGTTTATCACTCTCGAGGCGCATCTGCTGGCTGGAGGAATTGCTGTTCGGATCGGCAATCTGCTGCGCCAGCCAGCGCACCAGGGCGTGCTCGCTCTCCAGCTGCGTACCCGCTTCCTGCAAGAGTTCGCTGATGTGTAAAATATCGGTCAAACGCCGCTCGCCACCTGCGGTAGCCAGCATATTCTCCGCAATGTGGCGCTGAGCCATGAGCTCGCGCACCATCGCCATCACGCCGCGCTTCTGCCATTTTTCGCGATAGCGCACAAACTCCTCTACCACGGCATCCCACGCGGCTTCGTCATTGTTGAGGGTATCAATATCGCGCGCGTTCAGTCCGAGCATCGCACTGGCTAATGCGCTGCGCAATGTACTTTCCCGCTCCGGGGCCAGTACGGCCTGGAGCAGCCATAACATCTCCTGCGCCTCAAGCGTTTCAAAGACGCTGTCACGGTTCGAGAGGTAGACGGAGGGGATATTCAGTAACGTCAGGGCGTCGCGGATGAATGAGGCCTCCTGACGGCTGCGCACCAGCACCGTAATATCCGATGCCTTTACCGGGGCGGGGTTATCCCCCTTCCACAGCAGCGCCTCGCCCCGCGCCCCGGCACTGAGCCAGTCACGGATTTGCGCGGCACAGTGCTGGGCCATGGCATTTTGATAGTCGGCAACGCCGCAGCCTTCCCCATCCAGCAGCCAGAAGTTCATGGCAGGCTGCGTCACGCCGTTAAACTCGAAGCGCAGAGAGGCATTTTTCGGGGCAAATTTTACCGGCTGAAACGGGATCTCCCGGAACATAAACGCCGTATCCATACGGCTAAACAGCGCGTTGACGCTTTCCACCATGCCGGGAGAGGAGCGCCAGTTAGTATCGAGCGTGTAATGCGCGTCAACCTCGCTGCGGGCTTTCATGTAGGTGAAAATATCCGCGCCGCGGAAGGCGTAGATGGCCTGTTTCGGATCGCCGATTAACAGCAGCGCGGTGTCAGGCTGCTGGCGCCAGATACGGCGGAAAATGCGGTACTGCTGAGGGTCGGTGTCCTGAAATTCGTCAATCATCGCGACCGGGAAGCGGGTGCGAATCGCGGCGGCAAGCGCTTCACCATTTTCACTGCACAGCGCCGCATCCAGGCGGCTCAGCATATCGTCGAAACCCAGTTCACCCCGGCGGCGTTTCTCGCGCGCCACGGCTTCACGAATTTCGGTCATGGCGCGGGTGATCATCAGATCGTTGAGCGTGAGGGGCTCCGCCAGCAGGGTTTCAATCGCCACAAACAGGGGATGCTCAGGCACAATGCCGTCGGCTTTGGTCCGCTCAGCCAGAAAACGTTGGGAGAATTTCTCCAGCGCATCCGGGAGCTGGTAGCCTCGCGTCTCTTCCTGCGCCCAGGCGCTGACCTTGTCGAGCCATTTTGCCTGATTGCCACGGTTGAACTTGCGACGGTCAATCCCGGAATTTTCGATAATGGCGTCAATCTCGCCGACTGACTCCATCCATTTTTGCTTGATATCCGCAATTTTCGCGATGATTTTTTCATGCCGTGAGGCCAGGGTTTCATCTGCCGGCGGTGGGGATTTAATGACCGGCGCTTCCCCCTGCAGATAACGATCGATCGCGCGCAGCAGCGCTTCCGGGCCTTTCCAGAGCGCATGCACCGCTTCGGCAATATCACGCTGTAAGGGGTAGCAGTGGCGACGCCAGAAATCCGCGCAGGCCTGATAGCGAAGCACGGATTCATCTTCAATGAGCTGCTGTTCGAACAGCATACCGGACTCGAATGCATTCAGGCTCAGCATACGCTGGCAAAAACCGTGAATGGTAAAGACGGACGCTTCATCCATCTGCCGTTCAGCGAGCAGCAGCCACTGGGCGGCCTGCTGCTTATCGGCAATCTCTTCCAGAAGGCTGGCGTAGAGGGGGTTATCCGTGCTCTGACGCAGACAGGCGATGCGCAGCTCGTGGATATTGGTACGAATACGGCCCCGCAGCTCCGCGGTAGCGGCCTCGGTGAAGGTGACCACCAGCAGCTCTTCCACGCTCAAAGGACGTGGAAAAGCAGCGTTGCCGCCAAGCCCTAACAGCAGGCGCAGATAGAGGGCGGCGATGGTGAAGGTTTTTCCCGTTCCCGCTGAGGCTTCAATCAATCGTTCACCCTGCAGAGGTAAACGTAAGGGATCAAGGGACTCAGCGGTATCGGTCATTCTTTCTTACTCCAGGGCATAGATTGCTGCAGCGCGCTGACGCTCTTCCAGACTTTCCAGCCTTTCGGGTTTACGTACTCCGTTTTCCCGTTCTGGCTACCGGAAACCTGAGACAGGATGGTTATTCCCTGCGGCTTAATGACCGCCTGATGGAAGAAGTCGGCAACCTTCTGCGGCGTCAGCTGTTTTATCTCGGCCACTACTTTATCACGCGAATCAAATTTCAGATTACCGCGATCGAAATCTTTGCTCAGCTGCGAGGCTTCTTCACCCAACGTCTGCGGCGGCTGCATCACCTGCGCGATGACGGCCTGCTGGATCTGTGCAAACTCTTCCGGCTTCATGGCGCGCAGTTTTGCTTCCACCTGCGGGAAGAAGGCCTGGTAACGCTGCCAGAGATACGCCGGTTGTTTATCGCTGCTTTGCAGCAGGAAACCCAGCCCCCACTGACGACCGACGTTCATGGAGAAGGCAAACACCGCGTAGCCAAGCTGCTCCTCTGTGCGTAACTGGTTATAGAACCAAGGCTGAATAATCTGTCCCAGCACGGCGCTCTGCGCTGAACTGGCGAATTCATCATAGCCCGTTGGCACAAAGACCGCGGCCAGCGCGGAATCCGTGCTGTTGCCCGCCTTTTCAAAAATCACATTCTGTTTTTTCTCAACCAGCACGTCCTGGTTGCGGCACCACTCGTCGCCTTTAGAGCCGAGCTGGGTGCGAACATTCTCCGCCAGGGTTTTGGCCTGCTCCTCACTCATGTTGCCGACGATCAGGAACTCCGGACGCGTGTTGCTTTTCAGCGCATCGCGGTACGCGAGCACGTCTTTTAAGGAGATGGAAGGCAGCAGCGCGCGGCGATCCTCACGCTGGAAATAAGGAACCTGCGACAGCATTTGCGCCGGCATAAGCGCCAGATCGTAAGCCTTGCCCTTCTCGGCAGAATCCATCATCTGGGCATACCAGGATTTAGCCTGCTCAAGCTGCTCTTCCGTCGGCGTGTAGCTGAAGTAGCCCTCCAGCAGGGCCTGGAACAGCTGAGGCAAACGCTGGGTATAGCCGTTTGCATTAAGCATCAAACCGTTATTGGCGTTGGTGGAGAAGCTGATCCCGCCCACGGCGGCCTGGTTGCTGAGCTGATCGAGCGCGATACCGGCGAGATAGTCATTGAGCGCGAACATCACCTGATTTTTGGCGCTGTTCATGGCTTTCGGGTTACGCAGCACCACGCTGACATCGGCTTTAGGCTCACTGGCGAAATAGCGGCTTGGGGTATACACGACGCGCAGCGTGGGCTCATCAATGATGAGTTCCGGGTGCGGGTAATCTTTCGTCGTTTTGATCAGCGAGAAGTCATCCGGAATATAGGGGTTCAGCTCCGGCAGCTTCAACGCAATCTCCCCGGCCTTTTTCTGCCAGTCGGCGAAGGTCTGAGCGCTGATTTTATCCACCTGATAAGGGGCATCGACAAAATACGCCGTCTTGTTATGCGGTTCGTTCGGACTGATGTACCAGATGCGGGCATTCTCCGGCGTCATCATCGCCAGGCGGGCTTTTACCGCCCCGGCATCGTACCGGTCGGCAATATTCACCGCGTCGAGAGTATGTTCCACCGGCACGCGGATCATGGTATCCGCCAGCCACTCCACATAGTCCATGTCGCGGGTGATGGATGGGTAACGGAAATCGAGATCCAGCACGTGCGCGAGTTCATCAAAATAGCGTTTATCGACGCCTTTCTCGCGCAGCAAAGCGAGGTAGCTAAAGATAGCCGCCACAACTTCATCGCGGTTGGCCTGTCCTTTGTCGGTCAGCGTCGCGGAGATCGCCAGCACGCCGCTATTGCCGTTCACAACCGGATCGGAGTCGGCGCGAATGCCTTCCGCCAGCCCCTGCTTTTGCAGCCAGTCAGACAGCGTACCCGGGCTACGATTACCGATCAGGTAGGTGACCAGCTCATCGGTTTTACTGCGAAACTGCGCCGTATTGTTATCAATGCGGAATTCCACGCGCAGCACTTTACGCGGCATGGCAGGAACGTAGTGGATCACGATGCCTTTTTGCGCATCCGTGACCACCGGAACGGTAATTTGCGGCAGGTCGATATTTTTATTCGGCACCCGGCCAAAGGTTTTGGCCGCCATGGCTGCCAGCTCTGGCAACGGTTTATTGCTGTAGATGACCGCTTTCATCAGGTTGGCGGAGTAGTATTTATCGCGAAACGCGTGCAGGGCATCCAGCACCGGGCTGTTCGGTTTGTCGCTCAAGGTTTCCAGGTTACCGCCGGAGAAGCGCGAGCCCGGGTGCGCAGGGTTGATGGTTTCGGCGCTGACCTGCGCCATGCGCATACCGTCTCGGGTGCGGGCCATGGTCAGCTCGGCATTCACCGCATTGCGTTCACGCTCGGCGTATTTTTTATCCAGCAACGGCGCGGCGATGGAATCAGCGAGGCGATCGACCGCCCCTTCCAGCGCATCATTTTCAACTTCGAGATAAAAGGCAGTGCGGTACGGTGCCGTACTGGCATTGTGGCTGCCGCCATGCATCTTCAGAAATTCGGACAGGCTATCTGGCTGCGGGTATTTTTTTGACCCCATCAGCGTCATATGTTCCAGATAGTGCGCAAGCCCAGGATGAGCATTAGGATCTTCCAGCGACCCAACCGGCACCACTAATGCCGACAGGGATTTCACCGCCTGCGGGTCGGAAACCAGCAGCACGGTCATCCCGTTATCAAGGCGAATAGCCTGATATTGACGGGTATCCTTTTCGCTCTTACGGATAGTTTCCTGAACGGGTTGCCAACCGGAGTCTGCGTGAGTGACGGGCGCCCAAAGGGCAATAAACAAAACAAACGCTTTAAACAAGGTGCTGCCTGGCATTACGACCTCTTTATCACGGCTACATCATTAACAAACTGCGTGCTGGACACGCCAACATCTCATTCTTTGGGTACATCAGTCCGTGATAAGAAATGCATCATAAATGAACACCCTTATCTGCGCAATTTTTATACAGCGCTCAGGACTGATTAAATTTAAACAACGGCAGCAGGTAGCGCTGCGCCTCTTCCGTGATAGCCTCCAGGTATTCTGGCTCGAGCGTTCGCCACAAACGCTGATACCAGACATCATCCCCTTCGCCCCGCACCATCATGTTTCCTTCATAGGCCTGCATAAATTTGCTGCGTGCTTTCTGCAGCGAAGCCTCATCCGTTAACATCGCATCATTCTGCGCGTCATAACAGGCTTTTATCCAGGCGCCGCCACTTTCCGGCAGTAACAGGAGCGGTTTGTTCATTCCCTGGCGGTAGCCCTCAATGTACAAAGAGAGATACCCTAACGCCTGCTCGGCTTCCATCGGCGGGAAGCGCCACTCGCCCTCTTTGCGCACGAAAATCCGGCTTTCGCCTTTATACCCACCCGCACTGTAGACAAGATGTTCGAGCCAGAGTTGCAAACCCTGGGAAACGCTGAGCATAGAGGGCCGCCAGCGCAGCAGCCCATCCGGCTGAACCTGGGTTAACCAGCCCGTGAGCTGTACCCCGTTGCAGTTGAGATCGATTTCAATACTTTTCCCTGGCTGTCGGCACGCTCGTACGCGCTCTGCCAGGGCGGTCATCTCCTGACACTGCGCCTCCCAGACGATCTCCCCAAACGCTCCGTAAGGCAGTTGCCCTGCAGCACGGTAGCGGCGGTAAAGTTTGTCGGCATCCTCCTCTTCAACCAGCGCATTCAGCAGCTGCAGATTTAACTGATAGCGCTCCAGACCTTCCAGCGTAAACGGCTCTGCCTCAGGAATTTCGCTCTCTTCAGAGCGGAAGTTGACCTGCAGTCGTTGCTGGAAAAAGGCGCGCACCGGATGCGCCCAAAACCGCTGAAGCTGCTCGAAGGTCAGAGTGTCGATAGGGCGCGGGTCAAGTTCCTGAATGAAATCGGTATGCGCATTCCCCTCCTTTTTCGCCGCCGGCAACCACTCAAGGGCGTAGCTCTGGCGCTCGCTGGCAATATAGTTCACCGGGTCAAACGGCATGCGGCTGTGGAAACAGGTGATATGGGCTTTCACCCTCTGCTCGCTCTCATCACAGTTGCGCTCCTCATCTCCCGGTAGGTAGTGGCTCTGGCCGATATAGTCCACCAGCTCCTGCACCAGTACGGAGGGGAAACGCTCGCTGTTGTCCTGAATGGAACGACCGATATAGCTGATATAGAGCTTACTCTGCGCGGAAATGAGCGCTTCCAGGAAGAGGTAGCGGTCATCATCACGGCGGCTACGATCGCCCCGTTTTGGGTTTGCGCTCATCAAGTCGAACCCCAGCGGCGGCAGCGCGCGCGGATACACACCGTCGTTCATGCCAAGCAGGCAGACCACCCTAAACGGGATAGAACGCATGGGCATCAGGGTGCAGATATTGACAGGCCCCGCCAGGAAACGCTGGCTAATTCGCTCCTGGTCAAGCCGCTGCGTCAGCTCATCCCGCAACAGCGAGAGCGGGATGGCCTCGTGGTAGTGAGAATTCACACCTTCGTCGATGATAGCCTGCCACTGGGTTTCAATGAGCGCCATCGCCGCTTCGGTGTCATTGTCCGGCAGGAAGAAATCATTGAGTAACGCCCTGCAGACCGGGAGCCATTCTTCAAGTGGACGCGGCTGCAACAGCGCATATCGCCAGCGGTTAAGCTGCATTAATAGCGATGCTAAATGCCCCACCAGTTCAGCAATTAACCCGCTGGACTCATCGTAAGGCAGCACCTCATTCCACTCGCCCTGGCTGCTTTCCATGGCATAGCCCAACAGCATACGCGTCAGGCCAAATCGCCAGGTGTGCTGCCCGGTAGGGGGAAGCTCGAATTCCTGAACGTTATCGTCATCGATCCCCCAGCGTACGCCAGACTCGTTAACCCACTGACGAAGGTAGCGCAGCCCTTCTTCATTGATGTTGAAGCGTGCGGCCAGCACGGGAACATCCAGCAACGCCAGGACATCTTCGGAGATAAACCGGCTATCCGGCAGTGACAGGAGAGTGATAAACGCCTGCAATACCGGATGCGACTGGCGGGCACGACGGTCAGATATCGCGTAAGGCAGGTATCGCTCGCCCGTCGCGCTGCCAAAGACGGCCTGAATAAAGGGACTGTAGCTGTCGATATCCGCCACCATCACCACGATATCGCGTGGCGTCAGGTCGGGATCTTCCTGCAGCATCGCCAGCAGCTGGTCGTGAAGCACTTCGACCTCACGCTGCGGGCTGTGACAAACGTGGATCGTAACGCTGCGATCGTCAGGATCCAGTTTTCGCTTATTGTCGCTGCGTTCGAACTCGTTCGCCGTCACACCCATGACGGCACGGTTTTCCAGATCCAGAATATCTAACTGGATATTATGCAGCAGGCTGTCCGGGGCGATCTCAACAAAGGCATCCACGTCACCTTCCCCTGAGGAAGTGATGTCTGAAAGCATGTGAATGTAGTCACGCCCCAGCTTTCCCCATGAGGCAAGCAGCGGATTGGGCAGGTTCTGAATACCGTCTTCATCGAAAAGCTGCCCGGCCGTCGAGCCGTCTTTAAACAGCGGGATGGATCGTTCTTCAAAAAGGCGTTTTCGTTGGCGGGCCACCAGCCGCGCCAGCCAGCGTTCGTCGAGGATATCCCCCCAGTACTGTCGGCAAGGGTTGGTAAACAAAATATGGATATCAATATGTTTACCCAGCGCATTTAACGCTTTCAGATAGACAGGGGGTAATGCGGATATTCCGCAGATAAATACGCGTGACGGCAGTCGGGCCGGGCGCTCCGACGCATTTTCAAGTATCGAGATAAACCGATCGTAGAGATTGGCACGGTGCCACTTAGGCTGGCCCAGTTTCTCCGTATGCTCTACCAGCGCTTTCCACAGCGGGGCCTGCCATATTTGCGCCTCCGGCAGGCCTTCAACCAACTCGCCCGCTTCCCAACGAATTAACCAGTCAGCGCGATAAACAAGGTATTGGTCGTAGAGATCGGCGGTGCGCGACGCCAGCTGGAACAGCTTGCGCTTGTCGGTATCGTCATTGAGGTAGTGACGCAGCATGGCAAATTCATCGTGCTGCAGCATTTCCGGCAGCAGCGCCATCAGCTTCCAGCTCATGGCCTGCTTGTTGAACGCGCTCTGCTCCGGGATATCCGGCAACACGCGGACAAACATCTCCCAGATGAAGCTCGCCGGCAGCGGAAAATCAATATTCGCGGCAATACCAAACTTGCGGGAAAGCGACATTTGCAGCCACTGTGCCATACCGGTGCTCTGCACCAGCACCATTTCAGGCTCAAAAGGATCGTCAAGCCGCTCGCGCTCAACGATAAACTCCATCAGTGCTTCCAGCACATCCAGACGATTTGAGTGGTAGATTCTTAACATAGACGCTCCCGACTACTGGCTAACCGGGCAATGCAGACGCGTTAACTCACCACGCCGCCCCAGAGGAGAAATAAGTGTAACCGTGATGCTGACACATCCTGCGAGCGTTGTCTGCCCCCGACGGGCCTGCCAGCCTGCAGGAAGAACATTTGTTGAGAGCTGAGACTGGTTCCAGGCATGGTGCCAGAGCTGGCGATACTGGTTAAATGCGGTGAACCGCGCCGCCAGCGCCCGGTGATACCCCGACAGTGCGGTCACGACCACCACCAGCAGCATCATCGCCAGCAGGACCTCAACCATGCTAAACCCTTTTTCTCTGCTCACGGCAGCTGACATAACGCGCTCTCCTTAAGAGGACAAAAATCGCTCCAGCCGTGAGGCGAAAAGCGCACATTCCCGTCGACGATCTCTCCTGCACGCCAGAGCAGCAGGTCGTTGCCGCTAGCTATCAGTAGTACACGCGCCTCACTCAGTTGACGCAAACACACTCGCCATGTCGATGTCGTTTTGCACTGGATTTGTAGCTCTGGCGCCCAGCGCTGAACACGTCCCCACTCAAGCGCGGACTGCGCCGTCGCCTGCTGCTGAAGCGAGCGGCTCTCATCGCCAACGAGCGCACTGAACGTTGTGACCTGCTGGTTTAGCCCCGTCAGGATCAGGGTACCGAGCACCAGTAAAAGCAGAACCAGCGCCAGCGAAGACATCCCGCGTTGACGGCTCACAGGTTATACCCCGTGACCGTATACAACGCCTGCCAGGGTTCCCCTTTATCGCCTTTACGTCTCGCGGCCAGTTCGATATTTACCTCTGGCGCAAAACCGGCATGTTCCACTTTCCTCACGACAAAATGCGCGATCGCAAGCCTGTCCGGGTCCGTGAGCTTTTCCCACCCTTTTCCTTCACACGACGCCGCGCCACGCAGGGTTTCCAGCGCCCCCGATTCCAGACGAAAACCGGTGCTATCATTTTCTGATGTGCTGCTATCCCAGCGACCGTTACTGTTGGCATCCCACCGCACAATGATGCAGCTCCCCTGCCTGCCGATCGCCAGCGCCTGTCCCTGGCAATTTCCCGCGCAGTACCCCGCACGCTGAAGCTGTTTGCCGAGGGCGAACAGGTGTTGCCAGACCTCTTCTTCCAGCTCTCG
The DNA here is from genome assembly GCF_900110475.1 of Enterobacter sp. NFIX58. NCBI lineage: Bacteria > Pseudomonadati > Pseudomonadota > Gammaproteobacteria > Enterobacterales > Enterobacteriaceae > Enterobacter > Enterobacter sp. NFIX58. The sequence continues at coordinate 224,405 of NZ_FODW01000002.1, forward strand.
CTGGCCGGATTGCAGTAATACGGCCCGCTGTAGCCCGGGTAAAAAACGCGATGCGCTTATCAGCAAAAGGCTGCTCATCGCCGTGGCAATCAACACTTCTGTCAGTGAGAAACCGCGCTGCCTCATCAACATGAACCTCCCTCAGAGACCTGACACATCCTGATGCGTCCTCCATTTGAGACCATAATCAACCATTCTCCAGCACGGCTTTGAACGCGTATCCGCCCCGCCCATGCCGTATCCCGTAATCCGTAGAACCCGAGGGACGGCGTGACCTCGCCGATCGTGACCTCAGGCCAGAGTGGAATCAGCACAAAGGGACTGTCCTTTTCACAGCCTTGCACGGCAGAGCTCGCCAGACAGTCCCGGTCCCCCGTCCGCTGACGGGTAATTTGATGGTCGCGGTTGTGGCGGTTGGCATGGTTGCGCAGAAACAGAAGGTAATCTCGCACCTGGCTGGCGGTTTGCCACAACCGCTGTTGCCGTTGCCAGCTGTCCCAGCCGTACAGGCCCGAGGCGCTAAGGATGACGACAAGCGAAACGGCGACCAGCGTTTCGATAAGCGTAAAACCGTTCTCTTTTTTCATACCGGGAGTGTGGCGAAGCGCCGTGGACATGACGAGTATCGGATCCTCGTTTTACGAGACGTCATCCGGAGAAGTGGGAGAGTTGCAGCGCGTTGCAGGCTTTCTGGATAGCGCTTCGGGAAACGGGAGAAAGGCGAAAAAAAACCGGCGCTAAACAGCACCGGTTGTGTCAGGCTTTATCGCATCAGATCGCGACGGGCGCTTTGATGCCCGGGTGCGGATCGTAGCCCTCAATCTCGAAATCATCAAAGCGGTAATCGAAGATTGATGCCGGTTTGCGTTTGATAATCAGCTTCGGCAGCGCACGCGGTTCGCGGGTCAGCTGGAGATGCGTCTGTTCCATATGGTTGCTGTAGAGATGGGTATCCCCACCGGTCCAGACGAAATCGCCCACTTCCAGGTCACACTGCTGCGCCATCATGTGAACTAACAGCGCATAGCTGGCAATGTTAAACGGCAGGCCGAGGAACACGTCACAGGAGCGCTGATAGAGCTGGCAGGAGAGCTTTCCATCCGCCACATAGAACTGGAAGAACGCGTGGCACGGTGCCAGCGCCATTTTATCCAGCTCGCCGACGTTCCAGGCGGAAACGATGATGCGGCGCGAGTCCGGATCGTTTTTCAGCTGGTTCATCACGGTGGTGATCTGGTCAATATGGCGGCCATCAGGCGTGGGCCATGCGCGCCACTGCTTGCCGTAAACCGGGCCCAGATTGCCGTTTTCATCTGCCCATTCGTCCCAGATTGAGACGTTATTTTCGTGCAGATACGCAACGTTAGTATCGCCTTGCAGGAACCAGAGCAGTTCATGAATGATCGAGCGCAGATGGCAGCGCTTTGTCGTCACCAGCGGGAAGCCTTCCTGCAGATTGAAGCGCATCTGGTGGCCAAAAATGGAGAGCGTACCGGTACCGGTGCGGTCGTTTTTCGGCGTGCCCTCATCGAGCACTTTTTTCATCAGTTCAAGATACTGTTTCATGGTTCCTCAGGAAATCTGTTGCTGTGGACGACGACGATACGCCCAAATCATCATAATGGCACCCGCGACAATCATCGGAATGGAGAGGATCTGCCCCATGCTGATGTACTGTACCCACTCGCCGGTAAACTGTGCGTCCGGCTGGCGGAAGAATTCGACGATGATGCGGAATGCACCGTAGCCAATCAGGAACAGGCCGGAGACAGCCCCCATCGGGCGCGGTTTGCGGATAAACAGGTTGAGGATGATAAACAGCACCACGCCTTCCAGCGCCAGCTCGTACAGCTGAGACATATGGCGCGGCAGCACGCCGTAGGTATCGAAAATGGACTGCCACTCAGGATGCGACGGCAGCAGCGCCATGTCTTCCGCGCGCGAGCCCGGGAACAGCATAGTAAAGGAAACGCTCGGGTCGACGCGGCCCCACAGCTCACCGTTGATGAAGTTGCCCAGACGGCCCGCCCCGAGACCAAACGGGATTAGCGGCGCGATAAAATCGGACACCTGGAAGAAGTTGCGTTTGGTGCGTTTGGCAAAAATCACCATCACCAGGATCACCCCAATCAGGCCGCCGTGGAAGGACATGCCGCCGTCCCAGACGCGGAACAGATAGAGCGGATCGTTCAGGAATACCGGGAAGTTATAGAACAATACGTACCCAATACGGCCACCGAGGAACACGCCGAGGAAGCCCGCATACAGCAGGCTTTCAACTTCGTTTTTGGTCCAGCCGCTGCCAGGACGGCTGGCGCGACGACCCGCGAGCCACATGGCAAAAATGAAGCCCACCAGGTACATCAGACCGTACCAGTGAAGCGAAACAGGTCCTACTGAGAAAATGACCGGATCAAACTCCGGAAAATGCAGATAACCACTGTTCATCTGTCACCACAAGATGTTGTTATTCCGCTGAAAGTGGACAGCGGTAGAAATGCGATTCTGCCGTAAGCAGAGGCTCCAAAGTTGCGAATCATAGCACAAGGCGGGCCCGGAGGATGCGCCAGAGATGTAAAAGATGTGTATAGGGTTTTATGTACGCTGGTGCCCTCACCTCGCCCCTCTCCCTGTGGGAGAGGGAGAAAGGCTTTAGCGGCCGCCGCGGATCAGACCGCCCATACCGCGTCGTTCCATAAACGCCGCGACCTGATGACGGACCTCCGCTGCCAGCTGCGCCTCAAGGCTGCGTTCTGCCAGCTCGCGGGCATCATCGATGTCGATATGCCGCAACAGGTATTTCACGCGAGCAACAGCGCGACCGTTCATCGACAGATGGCGGTATCCCAGACCAATCAGGATCGCAACGCACATGGAATCCCCGGCCATTTCACCACACAGGCGTAAATCAATGCCGTACTGCTCCGCTTCTCGGGCAATCATCGCTAAGGCGCGAATAATCGCCGGATGCAGGCTATCGTAGATACTGGCGACGCGGGTATTGTTACGGTCGACGGCCAGAATATATTGCGTCAGGTCGTTGGTGCCGACAGAGATAAAATCAACGCGGTTTGCCAGCTGCGGCAGCATAAAGACCATCGAAGGCACTTCCAGCATGACCCCAATCCGCGGTTTTGGGATCGCATAGCCGATCATCTCTTCCACTTCACGGCCAGCACGTTCGATCAGTCGCCGGGACTCGTCGATCTCATCGATGCTGGTGACCATCGGCAGCAGGATGCTGAGATTGCCCGTCGCCGCGTTAGCGCGCAGCATCGCGCGCACCTGGATCAGGAAGATCTCCGGCTGATCGAGCGTAATGCGGATCCCACGCCAGCCCAGGCACGGGTTTTCTTCGCTGATCGGCATATAGGGCAGCTGTTTATCCGCCCCGACGTCCAGGGTTCGCAGGGTGACTGGTTTGTCGTTAAACATCTGCAGCATGCCCTGATACTGCGCCACCTGCTCCTCTTCAGAGGGGAAACCGCTCTGCAGCATGAACGGGATTTCAGTACGGTACAGGCCAATCCCGTCGATGCGGCTGCCCAGCTTCTCTTCGTGCTCGGGGCTTAAACCGGCGTTGAGCATGACTTTGATCCGCTCACCGCTCTTAAGCTGGGCGGGCAGGTTAACGTCATCTTCCGCCAGCTTGCTTAATTCATTCTCTTCGCTGATAAGACGCTGGTATTCCTGGAGCAGAACCGGCTCAGGATCGACCAGCAGCTCACCGCGATAGCCGTCGACCACCAGCGTACGTCGGTGCAGCACCGACGGCTGAATGTCCGCCCCCATAACGGTAGGGATGCCCAGCGCGCGCACCATAATAGCGGCGTGTGAGTTGGCGGCACCATCGCGCACCACCACACCGGCCAGCCTGTCCTGCGGCAGTTCAGCCAGCGTCGTTGCCGAAAGTTCGTCGGCGACCAGAACAAACCGTTTTGGCCAGGCATTCGGGCCCTGAATGGTGTCATCAAGATGGAACAGCAGGCGCTGCCCCAGAGCGCGCAGATCCCCTGCCCGCTCTTTCAGGTAACCGTCGGTCAGCGCCGCAAACTGGTCGGCAAATTTTTCGATGACCTTCTTAACCGCCCACTCTGCGACCGAGCCTTTATCCACTTCCGCAAAAAGCTCACGACGCAGACGCGCATCGGAAAGCAGGTGCGAATAGAGGTCGAAGATGGCCGCCGTCTCTTTTTGCGCGCCTGCGGCAAAACGCTTGCTGTAACGACGAAATTCATTCGCCGCCTCTTCCAGCGCGGCGGTGAGACGCTCGCGCTCAAGCGCTTCATCAAGCGTTGAGGCTTCGTAAACCTGCTCCATTAACGGCAGCGTGGCGTCCATCCAGCCTTCAGCGATCGCCACACCTGGCGATGCCGGAAGGGCACGAATGCGCGTATGGCGATACTGACCAAAGAGCGCGGCAAGCTGAGACTGAGAGAGGATCGCCGCCATCTGCGTGGCCAGCGTGACGAGGAAAGACTCCTCGCTTTCGTCGTACTGACGTAGCTCACGCTGCTGGACAACCAGCACGCCGAGCAACTGGCGACGCTGGATAATCGGCACGCCAAGGAAAGCGCGGAAGCGCTCTTCTTTTACGGAGGGGATGTATTTAAAGCTGGGGTGTTTTTGCGCGTCAGCAAGGTTAATGGGTTCAGCCAGTCGCCCAACCAGACCCACGATACCTTCATCAAATGCGAGCGTAACGGTGCGTCCACGTGGTTTTTTCAAACCACGGGTCGCCATCAGGTAATAGCAGCGCCGATCGTGGTCGGCCAGATACACCGAACAGACCTCGGTCTCCATCGCAAGACAGATGTCGGTGACCAGAATATTCAACGCCTCGTTCAGACGCGGCGCGCTGGCCACCTTCTCGACTATTTCTCGCAAGCGGGTGAGCATGATTTGCGTAGCTTAACCTCTTTTACGTCGCCAGGCAGGTGCGCTCTGCGGCTTAGGCGGGATCTCCTGAAGCTGCATCACCACACTTGCAAACTCTTTCATCACCCTACGGTAAACATCGCGCTTAAATGACACGACCTGACGAACAGGATACCAATAGCTCACCCAGCGCCAGCCATCAAACTCCGGCGTACTGCTGGTTTGCATATTGATGTCTGAATCGTTGCCCACCAACTGCAACAGAAACCACTTCTGTTTCTGGCCGATACAAACCGGCTTTGTGTCCCAACGCACCAAACGTTTCGGTAACTTGTAACGCAACCAGTTGCGGGTCGAAGCCAGGATGCGAACATCTTTTCGGCTCAAACCGACCTCTTCAAAAAGCTCCCGGTACATCGCTTGTTCTGGGGACTCTCCCGGATTGATCCCGCCTTGCGGGAACTGCCAGGAGTGTTGACCATATCGACGGGCCCACATCACCTGGCCCTGACGATTACAAATTACTATTCCTACGTTCGGGCGGTAGCCATCGTCATCAATCACCGGACTACCCCAAACTAAACCTTATATATGAATGATTGTTTCACACTACAGGGAGGCGGTAAACCACTCTCTTACAGGCCTGCAACCTAATAACAATTGAATAACTCACAAATAAGTGCTGAGTTATAAACAGATGAGCGACAGCGAAGGGAATTTTATTCACCTTTTCTGTGGATATAGTTGTGAAGAAGTGTCTGATTACCGATGAACAACCTCAACAACCGCCGCACACCCTCTTTTGCTCGCATTCATTAAAATGATTATATTCATAGAGTTAGATGCATTTACGTAAACAAAAAACTGAATAGCGTGACGATCGTCACACCAGGGATCGTCGTGCTGATGAAAGATCGAACAGCGTCGGTTTTATCCACAGATTGTGCCAATAAGTTAGTCACAATTTGTGTGAAAATTCGATTTTCATCGCACGTCAAGGCTGTAAATGGAAACAGTAGTCAGGGTTATGCCCAGTTATCCCATTTTTCTGTGGATAACATGGTGTAAGATCCTGTTCATTGTCAGTGACCAGATTTGAACAACCGCTTTTTCCACCCAGGCGAAACGATTTCAGACCAATAAAAAAACCTATAAATCATAGAGATGTCATATTGGTACAGAAAAAGTTAAACTCTATCCACAGGGGACAATTTCTTCGTTTATTTTTTAATCAAAAGGTTACCGTCATGCATCCGCTTACACCCTTGGGCTCACCACCGTCCAGCGAGAGCCAGTTGCTACTGCAGGCACAGCGTCTGGCCGGTTTTTCGCTTGGCGAGCTGGCAGCAATGGCCGGGCTTCCGATCCCGAAGGATCTGAAACGGGATAAAGGCTGGATCGGCATGCTGCTGGAGCTGTGGCTGGGTGCCAGCGCAGGGAGCAAACCTGAGCAAGATTTTGCAGCCCTTGGCGTGGAGCTAAAAACCATTCCTGTTGACCGTCAGGGCAAGCCGCTTGAGACCACCTTTGTCTGCGTTGCGCCATTAACCGGCAATACCGGCGTAACGTGGGAAACCAGCCACGTTCGTCACAAGCTGAAGCGCGTATTGTGGGTACCGGTTGAGGGTGAACGTCAGATTCCCCTGGCCGACCGTCGCGTTGGCGCGCCGCTGCTCTGGAGCCCGGACGAGAATGAGGAGCATCAGCTGCGTCTGGACTGGGAGGAGCTGATGGACATGATTGTTCTTGGGCAGGTTGAGCGCATCACCGCCCGACACGGAGAGGTATTACAGCTGCGCCCAAAAGCCGCCAACAGTAAAGCCCTTACCGAGGCGATCGGCGCGCAGGGTGAGCCGATACTGACGTTGCCGCGCGGTTTTTATCTCAAAAAGAATTTCACCGGCGCACTACTCGCACGTCATTTCCTGTTGAAAACATAGTTTTTTACTTATTTTGAGAGCTCTCAAACATAATCGACTGCTTTTTAAGATTTTACCGCTTCCTCAACTCGCCATATCGGGTTAATACTAGATTATGATTTGATACAAGCCAGATGAGGACGATAACGATGAAAAAATGGGCAGTATTAGTGTCAGCAGTCGGTTTAGCGTTTGCCGTATCGGGCTGTAGCAGCGATTACGTCATGGCGACAAAAGATGGTCGAATGATCCTGACCGACGGTAAACCCGAAGTCGACGATGATACCGGTCTGGTCAGCTACCGCGACCAGGAAGGTAATAAAATGCAGATCAATCGCGACGAAGTATCGCAAATTATCGAGCGATAATCAGAGAGAGGTCAGTCGCTTGCTGGCCTTTTTGATTTTTTTCTTCCCCTTTTGCTTCCCCTCTGCCATGTTTATATTCCTTTGTCGGGTACGCCCTGACGCGGTTTATATGTCTACTGAGGAAGCCGGCTATGCATTATCACCGTATCCCCCACAGCGCTCTGGAAATTAGCCAACTGGGGTTGGGCACGATGACATTTGGTGAACAAAACAGCGAAGCCGATGCCCATGCACAACTCGATTATGCCGTCAGCCAGGGCATTAACCTGATTGATGTCGCAGAGATGTACCCTGTTCCGCCACGTCCTGAGACGCAGGGACTTACCGAAACCTACGTCGGTAACTGGCTGGCAAAACGCGGCAACCGTGAAAAGCTGGTGATTGCCTCCAAAGTCAGCGGCCCCGCGCGCAACAACGATACCGGGATCCGCCCGAACCAGATCCTCGATCGCAAAAATATCCGCGCCGCGCTGGACGCCAGCCTCAAGCGCCTGCAAACCGACTATCTCGACCTGTACCAGGTACACTGGCCGCAGCGGCCAACCAACTGCTTTGGCAAGCTCGGGTACAGCTGGAATGAGAGCGCCCCCGCGGTGACGCTGCTGGAAACGCTGGAAGCGCTGACCGAATGCCAGCGTGCGGGGAAAATACGCTACATTGGCGTGTCTAACGAAACGGCCTTTGGAGTCATGCGCTATCTGCACCTGGCGGATAAGCACGATCTGCCGCGTATCGTGACTATTCAGAATCCGTACAGCCTGCTTAACCGCAGCTATGAAGTGGGTCTGGCCGAAGTGACGCAGTATGAAGAAGTGGAACTGCTTGCTTACTCCTGCCTCGGCTTCGGCACCCTGACGGGGAAATACCTGAACGGCGCGAAACCGGCCGGGGCGCGTAACACCCTCTTTAGCCGCTTTACCCGCTACAGCGGCGAGCAGACGCAGAAAGCCGTTGCCGCTTATGTGGATATCGCGAAGCGTCACGGTCTTGACCCTGCGCAGATGGCGCTGGCCTTCGTGCGTCGTCAGCCGTTTGTTGCCAGTACCCTGCTGGGCGCAACCACGATGGAACAGCTGAAAACCAATATTGAGAGTTTCCACCTGAACCTGAGTGAAGAGGTGTTAGCGGAGATTGAAGCGGTGCATCAGGTTTATACTTATCCTGCACCATAGCCTGACGCTTTTGCCCGGTGGCGCTACGCTTACCGGGCCTACAGGTGCTCAAACCCAGGCCGGGTAAGGCGAAGCCGTCACCCGGCTATATATCAACGGCGACGTTGCCAGAGCCATAATGCAGCAATCGCAATCGCAAACAGCCCGCCAAACCCGACGCCAATCCCCACCACCGGCACACCCACTTTTACCGCCAGCGAGTAAAGCCCCAGCATTAACAGCATCGCCAGGTTTTCACCCAGGTTTTGTACCGCAATGGCATTCCCCGCCCCGACGGTCTGCTTGCCCCGTTCCTGCAGTAACGCATTCAGCGGCACCACGAAGAAGCCCCCCAGAATACCAATCAGGATGAGGAGGGCATACGCGGGCAATAACGCATGCTGCAGCGAGAAGATAAGCACCACGACGCCAATCAGGATCCCTGCGGGCATGCAGCGTGCGACCGTCTCCAGCGTGACCAGCTTCGCCGCCGCGCCCGCCCCAACCACAATGCCGATGGCCACCATCGCATTAAGATAGGTTGGCGTCGCATTATCAGTAATGCCCAGCGCCACGGGCACCCACAGAACCAGCAGGAAGCGCAGGGTGACGCCCGCGCCCCAGAACATGCTGGTCCCCATCAGGGAGAAACGCGTTTCACCGTTACGCCACAGCACGCGGCAGGCGGTAAAGAAACTGCCGGTCATCGGTTTAAATCGCCAGGATTGACCCGGGCGAGCCGCAGGCAGCTTCGGAATAAACAGGTTCGCCACGACCGCCCCGCCATACACCACCGCACACACGCCCAGTGCCGCCAGCACATGCCAGTCGGCCAGCACGCCGCCCGCAACGGAGCCAATCAGGATAGCGGCAATAGTAGATGACTCCATCAGACCATTGGCTTTGACCAGCTTATCCCCGGTGGTCAGCTCTCCGAGGATACCGTACTTCGCCGGGGAGTAGGCGGCGGCGCCAATGCCCACCAGCGTGTAGCCAATAAACGGATTGAAGCCAAAGCAAATGCTGGCCGCCCCCAGCAGCTTGAGACCGTTGGCAAACATCATCACCCGGCCTTTCGGGAAACTGTCCGCCACCTGCCCCACAAATGGAGCAAAAATAATGTAAGCGCCCACAAACACCATCTGCAGGATCGGCTGACTCCAGTCGGGGTAAAACTCGGCTTTCAGCAGCGCCAGCGTGGCAAACAGCAGCGCGTTATCGCCGAACGCAGAGAGAAACTGCGCGGCAATGACGGCCATCATGCCTTTCGACCTGAGTGAAGTGTTAGTGTGTACTGACTCACGCATTTTGCTGTTCCGCCTCTTCAACCATGCCTTTCAGGGTCACGAAATCTGGCTTCCCGCTGCCCAGTACCGGGAGCTGTTTCAGGTAGCGAATATCGCGCGGCACGGCCAGTTCAGGAATACCGTGTTCACGCGCATAGCTCAGTAACCTGTCGCGCTTAAGCTCACCGTCGGTCGTAAACAGCACCAGCGCCTCGCCTTTGCTGGCATCGCTCTTAACCACCGTGGCGTGCATCTTCTCGGCGGACACGGCCGTCGCCAGTTGCTCCACCATTTCCAGAGAGACCATTTCGCCGGCAATTTTGGCGAAGCGTTTCGCGCGTCCCTGAATCTGTACAAAGCCCTGTTCATCGAAACGGACGATATCCCCGGTGTCGTACCAGCCGGTTTCAACCTCGCCGTTGACGTTTTCCGCCGTCGGCGCTTCCAGCACGCCCGGATTTTCCACGCGCAGATACCCGTTCATCACGTTTGGCCCTTTCAGCTGCAGGCGGCCACCGTCCTCAATGCCCGGCACCGCCAGCAGACGCGCGTCCATCCCCGGCAGAATTCGGCCAACCGTGCCCGGTTTCGCCGCCATCGGCACGTTAATCGAGACCACGGGCGCACACTCGGTAACGCCATAGCCTTCGAGAATGCGCAGACCAAACTTGTCCTGCCAGATCTGGCGCGTGCTCTCCTGCAGTTTTTCCGCGCCAGCCACCACATACCGCACACGATAAAAATCATACGGATTGGCAAAGCGCGCATAGTTCCCCAGGAAGGTTGAGGTCCCGAACAGAACGGTACAGTTACGGTCATACACCAGCTCCGGCACAATGCGGTAATGCAGCGGGCTCGGGTAGAGGAACACTTCTGCGCCGGTCAGGAGCGGCGTGAACAGCCCCACCGTCAGGCCAAAGGAGTGGAACAGCGGCAGCGCCGACATAAAGCGGTCGTTCGCGGTAAAGTCGGCGATGCTTTTAATCTGCTCAACGTTCGCCAGAATGCTCTTGTGGCTGTGGACGACGCCTTTCGGGTTGCCCTCTGAGCCTGACGTGAAGAGGATAATGGCGTCATCTTCCGGCTGCTGTTTGACTTGCGCCAGACGCGGCACCAGCAGATGCGCAAATATCCACAGCTTGTCGCCGGTGGTCACGTCCGCTTTCAGATCCTCCAGGAAGACCCAGCGCACCTGGGTGAGCTGCTCGGGAAGGTGCCAGAGTTTGCCTTTGTCCAGAAACTGACGGGAGGTAAAGACGGTATTAATCTGAGCGGCAGTAATGGCGCTGGTCAGCCCCTTCACGCCCGCCGTGTAGTTCATCATCGCCGGGATCCGGCCCCGGGAAACCGCGCCGAAAATCACCGCCGCGCTGATGCCCGCGTTAGGCAGCATCAGGCCAATCTTTTCGCCCTTTTTGCTGTACTTCTCCAGAATACGGCCCACAAACAGGGTCTTGGTCAGCAGTTTGCGATAGGTATCCGGGGTAAAGTTGATGTCTTCGATGCAGTTTTTCTTCGCGCCATAGCGGTACTGCGCGGAAAGCAGGGATTCGTACAGCGTTTCGCGCGGTCGCACGGCCATACGCGCTTCCATCATAATCTGATGCAGCATTTCCCCGGCGATTTTACGGCGATCGCGGGCACGCGGCGCGTCGGGCATCGGTAACGACGTTGGCGGCAGGATATGCAGCGTGATTTTGGGGAACAGACGCTGCTTCACCAGCCCCTTGAGACGGCTGAAATGGGTCAGCTCCGCGCCTTCAATACGCAGCGGCACCACGGTCGCTTTTGACTTCGCCGCGACAAACCCCGCGCCGTCGTATATTTTCATCAGCGAACCGGTCACGGAGATACGCCCTTCCGGGAAAATGACCACCGGGCGCCCCTGCTCGACCAGGCGTACCAGATGTTTAATCATCATCGGTTTTGTCGGGTCGAGCGGGACAAAATCAATCAACGGCGTGAGCCAGCGCATGTACCACTGCTGGCTGATGGAGGTATACACCGCAAACACCGGGCGCACGGGCAAAAACAGCGCCAGCAGAATGCCGTCTATAAAGGAAACATGGTTTGGTGTGATGAGAACGCGTTCGCCGCGAAGCGCCCGGGCATCGCCGGTGATGCGGATGCGAAACAGAATACGGAAAAGCGTACGGAAGAACCCAAATAGCATCTCAACTCCCTTTGCCAGCCAGTGTGGAGGGTCGATAGTAAATGGTGGCAGATTACACGAGAAGTGGTAAGGGAGCGACAGCAAAAGTGGAGGCGAAAAAAAACCTGCGCATCCGCGCAGGTTGGTGCAAGAGATGAGTACGAAACCGTACTAAGAATTCTCACCAATCAATACCTCTGGGATCTCAACTGTATCAACCTCTTTAACACCCTTGCTATCGGACAATCGCAACAGCCTGAGGCAAAGTGTAACTAAAGGTTCAGATTCACATTCTTCAGACATGACTGGGCGTGTAACGATTACACCGCCAGGGGTGTGCTGCGTCACGTTTGTGGAGCGCGAAAATCCGCTCCCCTTGAATGCACGCCGCTTTTCCGCAACACTATTTGGTGTGTAAACGCTTACCCCCAATAAGAAGGTAATGAATGGCGACAATAAAGGATGTGGCCCGTCTGGCAGGCGTGTCGGTGGCAACCGTCTCGCGCGTAATTAATGATTCACCAAAAGCCAGTGACGCATCACGTCAGGCGGTACAAAGCGCCATGGAATCCCTGAATTATCATCCCAATGCCAATGCCCGCGCGCTCGCCCAGCAGTCGACAGAAACCATCGGGCTGGTGGTGGGGGATGTTTCCGATCCCTTTTTCGGCGCCATGGTGAAAGCGGTTGAACAGGTTTCTTATCAGACAGGCAATTTTTTGCTGATCGGCAATGGCTATCATAACGAACAAAAGGAACGCCAGGCCATTGAACAGCTGATCCGCCACCGCTGTGCGGCGCTGGTGGTTCACGCCAAAATGATCCCGGATGCCGAACTGATTCATCTGATGAAGCAGATGCCGGGCATGGTGATTATCAACCGTATCATTCCCGGTTTTGAGAAACGCTGTGTGGCCCTCGACGACCGCTACGGCGCCTGGCTTGCCACGCGGCACCTGATTCAGCAGGGCCATACCCGAATTGGTTATCTCTGTTCCAATCACCCGATTTCCGATGCGGAGGATCGCCTGCAGGGCTACTACGACGCCCTGCGTGAAAACGGGCTGCCGTGTAATGACCGTCTGGTGGCCTACGGCGAACCGGATGAGAGCGGCGGAGAACAGGCCATGACCGAGCTGCTGGGTCGCGGAAGGAATTTCACGGCGGTTGCCAGCTATAACGACTCCATGGCCGCAGGGGCGATGGGGGTGTTGAATGACAACGGGATTGAGGTACCGGCCGAAATTTCGCTGATTGGCTTCGACGACGTGCTGGTCTCCCGCTACGTTCGCCCGCGGCTGACTACCGTGCGCTACCCTATCATCACCATGGCAACGCAGGCCGCCGAGCTGGCACTCGCGCTGGCTGAACAGCGTCAGCCGCCGGAAATAACGCATCTGTTTAGCCCGACGCTGGTCCGTCGTCACTCCGTTGCGTCACCTGCAGAAGCGCAGAGCGAATAACGGTAGAGGTGAACCCGCGTGTTGGGGTATTCCAGCCCATCACCGATATACTGCCAGCCGTAACGTTCGTAGAAGTCGCGGCAGGCAGACCAGAGATGGAGCTCCTCATACCCGAACTGCGCGGCGTAAGCGATAACATGCCGCTGAAGTTCTCCCGCCAGCCCCTTGCCTCGCGCCGCGTCGTCAACGTACAGCGCCGCCAGCCACGGACAGAGATCCTGTCGGGTGATCAAATCGCAGCGCCAGAGCCCCACCGTACCAAGAAGCTTTTCGTCCTCAACGGCAATAAACGTCAACGGTAATGCCCCCGGCGTCTGGCTGTGCTCAACAATACTGTGGAAAAATTCCCGGGGAAGCCCTTCGCCAAAGGCCTGCCAGATCCAGTCGGTAACCTGCTCAGCATACTGCGGTGCATCGTAGAGCGGGAGGATAACTGTCTTTTTCACGTTTCACCTGCGTATTCTCATTAATGGGCTGGCCTGACGTCTCCAGCTCGATTGGCGATTATTTTACCAGAGTCAGACTATTTAGTTTGACTTCAGGCAGGCCTGACGAATCGTTACCAAAAAGCGTGATCGTGGCGGAATTTTTGCGCTTCCCGCATCGCTTATACGGCGTAAGCTCTGTGTTAAACTGCAGATCATTACGTGGAAGCAGGAATGTAGAATGGCAACAATGCTGGATGTCTCACTGCGCGCGGGCGTGTCGAAGGCCACGGTATCGCGCGTGCTGAACGGCACGGGTCAGGTTAAAGAGAGTACGCGTCAGCAGGTGTTTGCTGCGATGGAAGAGCTGGGCTATCGGCCGAACTTTCTCGCACGCTCGCTGGCTAACCAGACCAGCAACAGCATTGGTCTGGTCGTCTCGACCTTCGACGGCTTTTACTTTGGCCGCCTTCTCCAGCAGGCGTCGCGGCAGACTGAAACCCACGGGAAACAGCTGATCGTCACCGACGGTCACGACGCGCCGGAACAGGAAGAACAGGCGGTGCAGATGCTGGCCGATCGCCAGTGCGATGCCATCGTGCTTTATACGCGCTATATGAGCGAAAAAGCGATCATCAAACTGATGAACTCGGTAAAAACACCGCTGGTGGTCATTAACCGTGAAGTGAGCCAGGCGCCGGATCGCTGCGTGTTCTTCGAACAGCAGGATGCCGCATTTAAGGCTGTGGATTATCTGATCGAACAGGGTCATCGGGAGATCGCCTGTATCACCGTCCCGATCCATACCCCAACCGGGAAAGCGAGGCTGATGGGCTATCGCAAGGCGCTGGAAAAGCACGGCATCCGTCTGGACGAGCGTCGGATTAAGTACGGCGATGCGGGAATGACCGGGGGATATGAGCTGTGCAAGGAATTGATTGCCGACGGTGTATCGTTTAGCGCCCTGTTTGCCTGTAACGACGACATGGCGCTGGGCGCGTCCAAAGCGTTGCACCAGGCGGGGCTTAAAATCCCGCAGGATATTTCACTGTTCGGCTTTGACGATGCCCCAAGCGCGAAATGGCTGGAGCCTGCGCTCTCATCGGTTTATCTGCCCATCGACAATATGATTGTCACCGCCATCGATCAGGCGATCCGGCTGGCAAGAAACCAGCCGGTCGATGCCATCCCGCCGTTTACCGGCACGCTGGTCTTACGCGATTCGGTCACCACCGGGCCCTACTTTACTCAGATGAGTTCTAAAGCCAGCAGTTCCTGAATGGTCTGGCGACGGCGGATCAGCCGCGCCTTGCCGTTATCAAACAGCACTTCCGGCAGCAGCGGGCGGCTATTGTAGTTAGAGGACATAGACGCCCCGTACGCGCCGGTGTCGTGCAGCACAAGGTAATCCCCCGGCTTGACCTCTGGCAGCGCGCGGGTCTCCACTTTGCCGCCTTCCTGCTGGGTAAACACGTCACCCGATTCGCACAGCGGCCCCGCAACGACCGTCTCAACGCGCGGCGCCTGCGTTAAATCACGGCCGTCGGCAGCCAGGGCGGTAATGTGGTGATAGCTACCGTACATGGACGGACGCATCAGGTCGTTAAAGCCCGCGTCAATCAGTACGAAGTGGCGAGACCCCATCTCCTTCACGCTGCGCACCTGCGAAACCAGCACACCGGCTTCCGCCACCAGGAAACGGCCCGGCTCAATTTCCAGTTTTACCGCGTGGCCAAGATGCGCGGCGATTTGATCGCGCGCGGCGCTCCACAGACCGTAATAGTGATCGGTATCGATCGCCTCTTCCCCTTCGCGATAAGGAATGGAGAGACCGCCGCCCGCAGAGATCGCCTCCAGATCCTGACCGAAGTCGACAACCTGACGCACCATCGCGCCGCACACCTGCTCCAGGTGGCCGTAATCCACCCCTGATCCAATGTGCATATGAATCCCCACCAGCTTCAGGCTGTAGCGTTGTAATACCTCCAGCGCGGCAGGCATATCGGCATACCAGATCCCGTGCTTGCTGTTTTCGCCTCCGGTATTGGTTTTTTGGCTGTGGCCATGACCAAAGCCCGGGTTCACGCGCAGCCAGACGCGATGGCCGGGAGAAACCTGACCCAGCTGCTCCAGCATATCCACAGAACCGGCATTCACCGGGATCTGCAGCTCGTGAACGCGCGCCAGCGTCGCATCGTCGATCACATCGGCGGTAAAGACGATCGCGTCGCTGTCGGCTTTCGGATCGTATCCGGCCGCCAGCGCGCGCTCGATTTCGCCGAGTGAAACGGAGTCCACCTTCACGCCCTGCTCGCGCATCAGGCGCAGAATATGAATATTGGAGCAGGCCTTCTGGGCAAAACGCACCACGTCGAACTGATGCAGGGCGGCGATCTTCTCGCGGACGATCTGCGCGTCGTAGACCCACACCGGGCAGCCAAACTCGGCAGGCAGGCGCAGCAGGTTGTCGGCATTCAAATCGGTATCAGTCTGGTTCAGCGGGCGTGGCATGGTCTTCTCCGGATAAATGCGTTTTGATGATTACGCCACAGCGCAAAGAGAATAAAAAATATCGTTTTATCGCGAGTCTATGCAAAAATGATATGGACAGTTCTCTGCTTTCAGGTGCCCTATGCCCGCCGTCAATTTACGCCATATCGAGATTTTCCACGCCGTGATGACCACCGGTAATCTCACCGAAGCCGCACAGATGCTGCATACCTCGCAGCCGACGGTAAGCCGCGAGCTGGCCCGCTTCGAGAAAGTGCTGGGGCTGAAGCTGTTCGAACGCACGCGGGGCAGGCTTCACCCGACGGTACAGGGGTTACGTCTGTTTGAGGAAGTCCAGCGCTCCTGGTACGGGCTGGACAGAATAGTGAGTGCCGCGGAAAGCCTGCGCGAGTTTCGCCAGGGCGAGCTGTCGATTGTCTGCCTGCCCGTCTTCTCGCAATCCTTTTTGCCGATGCTGCTCCAGCCCTTTCTGGCCCGCTATCCGGAGGTCAGCCTCACCATCGTGCCGCAGGAGTCTCCCCTGCTTGAAGAGTGGCTTTCGGCTCAGCGTCATGATTTAGGGATAACCGAGACCCTCTCCTCCCCAGCGGGCACGGCGCGCACGGAGTTGCTCTCATTAGATGAAGTGTGCGTTCTGCCCGCCGGACATCGGCTTGCCGGTAAGGCGGTACTCACGCCGGAAGATTTCCATGGGGAAAACTATATTAGCCTGTCGCAGACCGACAGTTATCGACAGCTGCTGGATACCCTGTTTGCCGAGCATCAGGTAAAACGGCGAATGGTGGTAGAAACGCACAGCGCGGCCTCGATTTGTGCGATGGTGCGCGCAGGCGTCGGCGTCGCGGTGGTGAATCCGCTTACGGCGCTGGACTATGCGGAAAGTGGAATTGTTGTGCGTCGGTTTAGCGTCTCGGTTCCTTTTACCGTGAGCCTAATCCGCCCATTGCATCGCCCGGCGTCGGCGCTGGTGGAGGCGTTCAGTGAGCATCTGCAAGGAGGGCTAAGTATGTTGACCGACCGGCTGAATAAGATGTTGAATCAGACGCCCCACTAAACAGCGGGCGCCTGAACACTCAGTTAAAACGTTTCGCAATAGCCGCTACACGCTCGCCGAATTTCACCGCGGTTTGCAGATCGCCGCTGGCAATGGCGCCAGCATCAGCATCTGAAGGAGACTGCACCAGTAAACCAACAGAACCGCCCAGATTATTAATGTCCTGACGGGTAGCGGCAAGCGTATTTGACGGCGGTAGCCCCAGACTCACCCAAATCCCACCGTGTTGAGAGGCCAGCGTTTGCAGGTATTGTAACGACACCTGCTTATCACCGTTCAGGCTGGCGCTGTTGCTGAAGCCCGCGAACACTTTGTCCTGCCAGCTACGCACGAACCAGGCTTTAGAGGTCGCATCAGCGAATTTCTTAAACTGCCACGGTACGCTTCCCATGTAGGTTGGCGCGCCAAAAATAATCGCTTTAGCATCGTTGAGTTTTTGCCAGTCGCTTTCCTGAATATCGCCATTGCTGTCAATGGCGATCAGCTCAGCCTGCGCGCCCTCGGCGACTGTTTCTGCAACGCGTTTAGTATGACCGTAGCCA
Source organism: Enterobacter sp. NFIX58 (assembly GCF_900110475.1). Classification (NCBI taxonomy): domain Bacteria; kingdom Pseudomonadati; phylum Pseudomonadota; class Gammaproteobacteria; order Enterobacterales; family Enterobacteriaceae; genus Enterobacter; species Enterobacter sp. NFIX58. The sequence continues at coordinate 242,154 of NZ_FODW01000002.1, forward strand.
GAATAATAGATAACTACAACGCTCATGATTTATCTCCTGATGCAATATTGCCTTGTGAGTCAAACGATTAAGACGATTTTAAAATTGCTCTGCGAGCCCGTTGCCATTTTCGGTTCCCTGGTATCAAATAGAAACCTTACGTCGTTTTATACACGCAAATATTCACGGGCGTAAGAAGGCACTTTTATCTCACCTGGTTACCTCGAGGGAACCACCATGACCCCTACAGCAGTATTGAAAAAGGAGATGCCTCCTTACAACGTGTTCGATGAGCGCTGCCCGACACGCGGCGTGCTGACGCGTATCGCCGATAAGTGGGCACTGTTAATCCTTGCGCGCCTTGAGAATGGACCGATGCGCTTTAATCATCTTCAACGCGATATTCAGCGAATCACCAAAAAGGTGCTGACCCAGTCTTTACGCAAGCTGGAACGAGATGGGCTGGTGTCGCGAAAGATATTCGCCACGGTACCTGTCACAGTCGAGTACAGCCTGACACCGCTTGGCCAGACGTTAACTGAAACGGTGACGGTGCTGGCGCACTGGGTGGAAAATAATATTGATGCTATTGTGGCGGCACAATCCGCTTATGACGCCGCCAACACGTAACCAGAACCGGACGCTCAGGACAACATAAACGCCACGGCATCCGCAGCATGGATAGCGGTGGTATCAAATACCGGGAGAGGGCTTCGCTCAACGGGTACCAGTAAACCGATCTCCGTGCAGCCAAAGATCACCCCTTCGGCCCCCTGCTGCGCGAGTTTCTCGATGACGCTGACATAGAAGGCGCGGGAGGTTTCACTGAAGGTTCCAAGGCAGAGCTCGTCAAAGATAATCTGATTGATGCGCGCCCGGTCTTCTTCTTCCGGGATCAGACTTTCGATCCCAAACTCGCTGTGTAAGCGCCCGCGGTAGAAATCCTGCTCCATGGTGTAGCGTGTGCCCAGCAGCGCTACGCGGCGCATCCCGGATGCCGCAATTGCACGCCCGGTCGCGTCAGCGATATGCAGGAACGGCAGCGAGCAGCGGTTCTCAATATGCGACGCCACCTTGTGCATGGTATTGGTACACAGCACTACCCCCTCGGCGCCGGCCCGCTCAAGCCCGAGCGCCGCCTGGGCCAGGATCTCCCCGGCTTTATCCCACTCGCCGCTCGACTGGCAGGCTTCGATTTCATGGAAATCCACGCTGTGCAGGAGCAGGCTTGCGGAGTGCAGACCACCCAGACGCTGCTTCACCCCTTCGTTAATCAGGCGATAATAAGGGATTGTCGATTCCCAGCTCATTCCACCTAACAGGCCGATCGTTTTCATCATCCCTCCTTTTCGTTGATTTCTTCTTTTAACATAACCGATGCCAATAAAAAAAGGCGCTCTGTTCAGCGCCTTGTTAAACCAATATCGGTTATCGCCTGCATACGCTGGAATACGTAGACAGGCAATACGATCACACGCCGATGTTCCGCAGCTTCTCCCCGGCCATCAGCTTGCGCTCGATGTGTTCCAGCGTCACGCCTTTAGTCTCCGGGATCAGCCAGAACGTGATGCCAATAAACGCCACGTTCAGCACCGTATAGAGCCAGAACGTTCCCGCTGCGCCAATCGCGTCCAGCAGCGTCAGGAAAGTCGCACCGATGATCATGTTCGATACCCAGTTGGTGGTCGTGGAGCAGGTGATGCCAAAGTCACGGCATTTAAGCGGCTGGATTTCGGAGCACAGGATCCACACTACGGGCGCGGCGCTCATCGCGTAGCCTGCGATACACATCATGGTCATCCCGACAGAAAGCCAGGAAAGTCCGCTGGAGGCCGTGCCGTTATCAAACTGCATCAGGCAGTAGCCGAGGATCAGCGTGCCGAGCGCCATCACGCTGAAGCCAATTTTGAGCGCCGGTTTGCGGCCCGCCTTGTCCACGGTGAATACGGCAATAAAGGTGGCGAACATGAAGGTCAGCCCGACCACCAGGGTGGCGATCATCTGCTGTTCCGTGGTGGTGAACCCGGCCATTTTGAATATGCGCGGCGCGTAGTACATGATGATGTTCATGCCGGTGAACTGCTGCATCGCCTGCAGCAGCATGCCGAGGAAGACCGCCCGGCGCACGTTGCGGTTGATTTTAAACAGCGCCCAGCCCCCCTGCTTGAGCTTCAGGCTTTCGCGGATCTCGTTCAGCTCTTCGCGGGCTTTTTCGGAGGTATCGCGCAGCATGCGCAGCACCTCTTCTGCCTCCACGTGGCGCCCTTTTTGCGCCAGCCAGCGCGGGCTGTTCGGCAGGAAAATCACTAAGACAATCAGCACCACCGCTGGCAGCGCCAGCACGCCAAGCATTGCGCGCCAGTTGCCGCTGTAGCTGAAGTACGTGTCAGAAAGGAACGCCAGCACAATACCCAGCGTGACCATCAGCTGATACATGCTGATCATCTTCCCGCGCACGTTCTCACTCGCCATTTCGGAGAGATAAAGCGGTGCCGTATAGGAGGCAATCCCCACCGCCACGCCCAGCAGTACGCGGGAAAGCAGCAGAACCTCAACGTTTGCGGCAAACGCGGAGCCAATGGAGCCGGCGACAAACAGAATCGCCCCGGCCATCAGGCTGTATTTGCGCCCCAGACGAAACGAGAGCCAGCCGTTGAACAGCGCGCCGATGGCCGCGCCCAGCATCATGCTGCTCACCACCCACTCCTGCAGGCGGCTGCTCAGGGTAAAGTGATCGGTAATAAACGGTAATGCACCGGCAATGACGCCAATATCCAGTCCAAATAACAGGCCCGCCACGGCAGCGGCAATGGAGACAAACTGATTCATGCGCCGGGTATCGCGCAGCGCAGCGGGCATTAGGGTAGAGTCATTTATAGATGTCATATTTTTCCTGCCTCAACAGCAAAATTCGTTAAATGAAATTACGAGATAGTGAAGAAAAGTGTCAGGCGGGAATTCGTGAAGATATGGATTATTTCGCTATGGCATCACGATCTGTGATGGACATTACAATTTCAACTAATGCTGAAATCACACCGTTTTTTATTAATTACCTAATATTTAAGCAATAAAACTGTGATACGCGTCATTTATGAATTTTCAGTATGGATTTTTCATCTTATGTCATATGGATAATGGCAATTTTTAGCCAAAAAAAAACCTCCACCCGAGGGCAGAGGTTCGTCATGCAGGTGGAATTAACGTGCCAGCCAGCCGCCATCAACCGCCACGGTGTAGCCGTTGATATAGTCCGATGCCGACGAGGCCAGAAAGACCACCGGCCCCATCAGATCGCGCGGAAGCCCCCAGCGCCCCGCCGGAATGCGGTCGAGGATTTCCGCGCTGCGCTGCTCGTCTGAACGCAGCTGCTGGGTGTTGTTGGTCGCCATGTAACCCGGCGCAATGGCATTCACATTAATATTATGCTTCGCCCATTCGTTCGCCAGCAGGCGGGTCACGCCCATCACGGCGCTTTTAGACGCGGTGTAAGACGGCACGCGGATACCGCCCTGGAACGAGAGCATGGAGGCAATATTCACGATCTTGCCGCCGTTCCCCTGCGCGATAAAGTGCTTTGCCGCCGCCTGGGACATGAAAAATACGCTCTTGATGTTCAAATCCATCACGTCATCCCAGTCGCGTTCACTGAAGTTGATCGCATCTTCACGGCGAATCAGCCCGGCGTTGTTGACCAAAATGTCGATATGGCCGAATTCCGCCACCGCGCGATCCAGCAGTTCAGGAATGGCATCGATTTTACGCAGGTCGGCGGTCAGGCTCAGGAAACGGCGACCCAGCGCCGTCACGCGTTCGATGGTTTCCGTCGGTTCAACGATATTAATCCCGACGATATCGCAGCCCGCTTCCGCCAGGCCTAACGCCATCCCCTGACCCAGCCCGGTGTCACATCCGGAAACCACCGCCACTTTCCCCTGCAGAGAGAATGCATCCAGAATCATGTTTATTCCTTACTCTTTCAGAGCCTGTCACTCACAGGCAGGTTTACGCTTCACCGCCCGCGACTAGCGCAGATCGCTGACCGCAACATGGTCCATATCATCAAAGACCTGGTTTTCGCCCACCATTCCCCAGATAAAGGTGTAGGCTTTTGTCCCAACGCCGGAGTGAATAGACCAGCTCGGCGAAATCACCGCCTGCTCGTTGTGCATCACGATATGGCGCGTTTCCTGCGGCTGTCCCATCATGTGGAACACGCAGGCGTCCTCATCCATGTTGAAGTAGAAGTAGACTTCCATCCGGCGCTCGTGGGTATGGCACGGCATGGTGTTCCACAGATTCCCTGGCGCAAGCTCGGTCAACCCCATGCTGAGCTGACAGGTCTCCAGCACGTCCGGCACGAAATATTTATTGATGGTGCGGCGGTTGCTGGTGAGGTTGTCGCCCAGCGTCACGGGCGCGACGTCTGCCGTGGTCACTTTTTTGGTTGGACAGGTGGTGTGAGCCGGCGCGCAGTTGTAGTAAAACTTCGCAGGCTTGCTGGCATCGATGCTGGCAAAGACCACGTCTTTCGCCCCTTTACCTACGTACAGTGCCTCGCGATGGCCAATCTCATAGCACTGTCCGTCTACGGTGATGGTGCCCGGTCCGCCAATGTTAATCACCCCCAGCTCGCGACGCTCGAGGAAATAATTCACGCCCAGCTGTTTACCGACCTCGCCGCCCACGGAGACGGTTTTCGTTACGGGCATAATGCCGCCCACAATAATGCGGTCGATATGGCTGTAAACCATGGTGTACCTGTCGGCCTCGAATATCTGCTCGACTAAAAATGCCTTGCGCAGCCCCTGAGTATCCAGCGTTTTGGCGTGCGCGCTGTGGATGCTTTCTCTGACGTCCACGGTAACCTCCAGATGTGGTCATGCCCGAAGGCGGGAAGTAAAACGAAACAGCGTTCCGTTTTTCATAATAAGCACATACTATCGGCATAAAGTGAGCTTTTCAATTACATTTAAAACAACGTTTCATTTTTTATTTTTGTTTATAACGGAAATGATGTTCGGATCACAATTAAACCGACGGGAGAAAAAGGGCACAAAAAAACCTCCCGGAGGAGGTCTTTTCAATAAGGAAAGGTTAGCGTTCGATGGCCAGCGCCACCCCTTGCCCGCCGCCGATACAGAGCGTGGCAATCCCTTTGCGGGCATTGCGCTTTTTCATTTCGTGGACCAGCGAAACCAGGATCCGGCAGCCGGACGCCCCAATCGGGTGCCCCAGCGCGATCGCCCCACCGTTCACGTTAACCCGCAGCGGATCCCACTCCAGCATTTTTCCGACGGAGATCGCCTGCGCAGCATAGGCTTCGTTCACTTCGATCAGATCCACATCAGAAAGCTGCCACCCCGCACGCTCCAGACAGCGACGGGTGGCGTAGACCGGCGCGATCCCCATTAGCGCAGGATCAACCCCCACGCTGGCGAATGCCTTAATGCGGGCCAGCACGGGAAGATCGAGTTCGAGGGCTTTGCTTTCGCTCATCATCATGACGGCGGCAGCGCCGTCGTTAATGGAAGAGGCATTTCCTGCCGTCACCGAGCCCTGCATTTCAAAAGCAGGATTCAGCCTGGCCAGCCCTTCAGCGCTGGCGTCGGTGCGCGGCTGTTCATCGGTATCCACAACCATCACCTCGCCGTTCTGACGCAGCGCGCTGACCGGGACAATTTCGTCGCGAAAACGACCGGAATCAATCGCCGCACGCGCTTTTTGCTGCGAGCTCAGCGCATAGGCGTCCTGCACCTCACGGCTGATACCGTACTCGCGCGCCAGATTTTCCGCCGTCACGCCCATATGATAATCGTTGAAGGCATCCCACAGCCCGTCATGCACCAGGCTGTCGAGCAACTGACTGTTGCCCAGCTGTGCGCCGGTGCGGCTGTCGGTCAACACGTGCGGCGCGCGGCTCATATTCTCCTGCCCGCCCGCAATGATCACGTCCGCCTCACCACACTGAATGGCCTGCGTCGCGAGATGCAGCGCTTTTAACCCTGAACCACAGACGTCGTTAATGGTGATAGCGGAGACGGTATTGGGCAGCCCGCCCTTCAGCGCCGCCTGACGCGCAGGGTTTTGCCCGGCACCGGCCGTGAGGACCTGTCCCAGAATCACCTCGTCAACTTCATGTGCTGCGATCCCGCTACGTTCCACGAGCGCTTTCACCACCACGCTCCCCAGGTCAACCGCCGAGTGACGCGCAAGCGCTCCCTGAAAACAGCCGATAGCTGTACGCAACGCACCCACTATTACGACATCTTTCATCACGACCTCTGTGTTAAATGACATGACGATAGTAGAGGATTGTTACTGGTAATTATCTTAATTGTTTAAAAATAGTGAGTTTAATCACAAGGATCAGCGTGCATCCTGCAGATACTGCCGCAGCCAGCTTCCGGCAACGCCGGGAGGGGATCGCTTATTCCACAGCAGATCGATGCCGATCGCCCGCGGCCAGCCGGGAACATTGAGCTGTACCAGGGATTTCGCGGCGGCAAACTCATCCACCAGCGCGCACGGCAAGACGCACCAGCCAAATCCCTGTACCGCCATACTCAAGAGTAACAGGTAATTCGGGGCTGACCAGACGGGCCCGCGCGCGATCTCCGCCTCGCGCTCAAGATAGGTGCTCAGCCGCAGCTCTCGCCAGCCGTGCAGCTCGTCACGCTGAACGTCATGTTGTCCGGCGAGCGGATGCGTGGTCGCGACATAGATCGCCATGCGGGTCTGCATCGGCAGCCGGATAGCGCCGATATCCGTAGGATAACCGTCTCGCGCCTCGGTGAGGCCAATCTGCGCGCGCTCCTTTTGCAGCAGATCGATCACGTCCTCCTCCTCGCCAATCAGACATTCGAATTCCGTATGGGGAAAGCGCGCGTCAAACTGTTTCATCATCTCTTCCAGCACGTCCGGGTTGAGGGTATCAGAAAGGACAAACGTCAGACGCGCCTCCGTTTGCGCCGATAGCGACACCGCCAGCTCATCCAGCCGCGTGCTGGCGGCGAGTATAGCCTGCACATAGCCCAGCACCTGTTCTCCCTGGGCCGTTAACACCGGCTGGCGTGCCGAGCGGTCAAACAGCTCGAAGCCCAGATCGGCTTCAAGATGGGCTATGGACGTGCTGACCGTCGACTGGCTTTTACGCAGCCGGCGTGCGGCCGCAGAGAAAGAGCCTGCCGCAACGGTCTCGACAAACGCGGTAAGGGCTTCGGGTGAATAGCGCATAACCTATCTACTTTAGCGATGGATACTATCTTTAATATATCAGCTTTAGCGATGAAAATAGGCCACATCAACGCCCATACCGGCGAATTAACGAGGTCTATCGCTATGCAACATCAGGATGCACTCCAACGTAAACTGCCGGAGCGGATCTTTCATGCTGTCTGTTTTGAAGGGATCGCGACGGCGATCCTCGCCCCTACGGCGGCGTGGCTCATGCAGCGTTCCGTGGTGGAAATGGGTGGGTTGACCATTATTTTGGCGACCACCGCCATGCTGTGGAACATTATTTATAACTTCGGCTTCGACCGTTTCTGGCCCGTTCAGCGCGTCAAACGTACGGCAAAAGTGCGTGCGCTGCATGCGCTGGGTTTCGAATGCGGGTTTATTGTGATTGGCGTGTCGATTGTCGCCGCCGTACTGGGCGTCACCCTGCTGCAGGCATTCACACTGGAAATAGGTTTCTTCCTGTTCTTCCTGCCGTACACCATGTTCTATAACTGGGCGTACGATTGCCTCCGCGAGAAATTTCTTAAGCGCCGCCAGCAACGACGCGCCCTGGCAGGCTAAACGCCTTCTGGCCGGACGTCCGTTCCGGCCAAACGCCTTCGAAGCAACTGCGCTCTCCGTGCATAACTATGGTAAATTGCACTCCATTCTGATGGTTTGATAGTTGATACGTTGCTCTAATGTCGAAAATTTGGTCAAAAGATGAGACTCTCTGGAGTTTCGCTCTCTACGGCACGGCCGTGGGCGCAGGAACGCTCTTCCTGCCCATTCAGCTGGGCTCCGCAGGCGCAATCGTCCTGTTTATTACCGCCCTCGTGGCCTATCCCTTAACCTACTGGCCGCACAAAGCGCTGGCGCAATTTATCCTCTCGTCGAAAACGAAAGGCAACGAAGGGATCACCGGCGCCGTTTCGCACTATTACGGCCGGAAGATCGGCAACCTGATCACCACGCTCTATTTCATCGCCTTCTTTGTGGTGGTGCAGATTTATGCGGTGGCCATCACCAACTCGTTAACCGAGCAGCTGGGAAAACACCTGACGGTGGATACCGCCGTTCGCGTGCTGGTCAGCCTGGGCGTGGTGCTGGTCCTGAATCTGATCTTCCTGATGGGACGGCATATCACGATAAAAGTGATGGGCTTCCTGGTGTTTCCGCTGATTGCCTATTTCCTGTTTGTCTCGCTCTATCTGATCGGCAGCTGGCAGCCCTCGCTGCTGACCAGCCAGATGGCCGTCGATCGCCACACGCTGCACCAGGTCTGGATTTCGATTCCGGTGATGGTATTTGCGTTCAGCCATACCCCGATTATCTCCACGTTTGCCGTTGACCGTCGCGAGAAATTTGGCGACGGCGCCATGGATAAATGCAAGAAAATCATGAAGGTGGCGTACTTGATTATCTGCCTGAGCGTGCTGTTCTTTGTCTTCAGCTGCCTGCTCTCTATTCCGCCGTCGTACATCGTGGCCGCCAAAGAGGAAGGGGTGACGATCCTGTCCGCGCTGTCGATGATGCCCTCTTCACCGGCGTGGCTGGGAATTTCCGGGATTGTCGTGGCGATAATTGCGATGTCGAAATCGTTCCTCGGCACCTATTTTGGGGTGATTGAAGGGGCGACGGAGATCGTGAAGTCGTCGCTGAATCAGGTGGGAGTGAAAAAGAGCCGTGCCTTTAACCGCGCGATTTCCATTATGGGGGTGTCGTTAATCACCTTTGCCGTCTGCTGCATTAACCCTAACGCCATTTCGATGATTTACGCCATCAGCGGCCCGCTTATCGCCATGATCCTGTTTATCATGCCGACGCTGTCGACGTATCTGATCCCCTCCCTGAAACCGTACCGCTCCATTGGCAACCTGCTGACGCTGATCGTCGGGGTGCTGTGCGTGTCGGTAATGTTCGTCGGCTAACCCCTCTTTGATGCCCGGCGCTCTGCCGGGCATGTCATTCAGTCTCGTCCCGTAACGTCCAGCGGAAAAGGTCTGTCCTGCACCACCGTTTTCATGACAAGCGTTGAGCGAAGATGCTGCACGCCAGGCATGGCGGAAAGCTTCTCGTCATAGAGCTTCTGGAAAGCGGAGAGGTCGCGGGTCACAACGTGCATCAGATAATCGGGATCGCCAAAGAGACGCTGCGCCAGCACGATCTGCGGGATCTCCTCCACCGCCTCTTCAAACGCGCTAACCGCCTTTCGGTCCCCTTCTTTCAGCGTCGCAAAGACGATTGCCAGGAAGTTAAACCCCATTTTGGCGGGATCCAGGCTGGCACGGTATCCCGTTATGGCCCCGCTTTGCTCCAGCGCCCGCACGCGACGATGGCAGGGCGAGAGGCTCAGATTGACCCGCTCAGCCAGCTCGGTAAGCGACAGGCGTCCATCAGACTGGAGCGCCGCAAGAATTTTTCGATCGATGCTGTCCATTTGGAAGATTTTCTCAATTTCACCGTGTTATGAGCATAACATTGAAAGCCTATTTCGCAGGGTTAACGATATTCTTTTTCGCAACGTTTAACGCACTGCGGGAGTTTTCAGAACGATGGAAATGAGTATTGTGGCCGGCTTTTGGGTGGTTTCGTTTCTGCTCATCATGACGCCAGGCGCCGACTGGGCCTACGCCATTAGCGCCGGGATTAACGGGCGACGCGTGGTACCGGCGGTGCTGGGGCTGATGTCAGGGCATCTGTTAGCCACGCTCATTGTCGTGGCTGGCGTGGGGGTCGTGATTGCTCAACATCCGCTGGCGTTAACCGGGCTGACCCTCGCGGGGGCCGCGTATCTCCTGTGGCTCGGCATCGGACTGTTGCGGCACCCTGCCGCCCCGGAAAAGGCGAGCTACCACGCGGGAAACTGGCGACAGTGGGCGGTGAAAGGGCTTTGTATTAGCGGCCTAAACCCGAAAGTGTTTTTGCTGTTCCTGGCCCTGCTCCCGCAGTTTACAGACCCGACCGGGAGCTGGTCGTTAGCAATGCAAATGTCCACGCTTGGGATGATGCACCTTATCACCTGTACGCTGGTTTATCTGCTGGTGGGGTATGGTTCGAAAGCGGTGCTGGCGACCCGGCCACAGGCGGCGCGTCGGGTGAGCATGGCATCTGGAGGGATAATGGTGCTGATCGCGATGGTATTGCTGCTTGAGCAGGTAAGATAAAAAACACCGGCCATCGCCGGTGTTATTTACGCCCGAATATCGTCATATTCCCGCGTTTTATCAAACTCATGTTTCGCGAACGGGCACAGCGGAATAATTTTGCGGTTCTCACCGCGCATCTTCTCCACCACTTTCGCCACCAGCTGTTTACCGACGCCCTGCCCCTTCAGGCTCTCATCCACATCGGTGTGCTCGATAATGCTCAGGTGCTCGCCGGTCGGCACGAAGACAATCTCCGCGACCTGGTTGCCGTTCGCATCATTCACGTAAAACTTGTTATGGCCTTCCAGAATATCCATGGTTCCTCGCTTATTTTTGGCGATACTTCAGCGCACCGCTCGGGCAGGTATCAATCACGCGGACAACCGTTTCAACGTCCACTTCATCGGGAATAATCCACGGTTTACGTTTCAGATTAAACAGCTTTGCGCTGCCACGCACGCAGTTACCGGAGTGTTTGCAGATCCCGGTGTTGAAGTAAACGTCAATTTTCTCGCCGGTATAGGCCCGGTAACCCGCATCCAGTAGCTCTTTATCCATGACATTGCCTCTGTAATTATTATCGTGCTGAATGAAGAATAGCCTGACGGGATCCTGATGGCTATAACGCCGAAAACGAAAAGCCAGGTCACAACTCTTTTCTTGCCAGATTGCGTCCGCTATTTGCCCATGTCAGGCTCGGCAAATATCACTTTTACATAACATCCGCAGGTTGAATGAAACGCAGACTCTCTTTTCAGGTAAAGCTGTTTTTAGCGCTGGTGTGCTTCTCCTGCCTGCTGTTAGTTCTGCTGGGAACGATCCTGTTTCATTTTATTGACCGGCAGCTCCATCACGATCTCGGCCAGCGTGCCCGGGTTCAGGCCAGCCAGATCGCGCTGATGCCGGGTCTGGCGGCAATGGTTGCGGCCAGAGATATCCCCGGCATCGCCCGGTTAATCCAGCCGCTTCGCGCCGAAAGCGATGCCAGCTACATTGTGATTGGCGATACCGAGGAACAGCACCTCTATCATTCGGAATCCCCGGAGCGGATTAATTTACCGATGATCGGCGGAGATAATGCGGAGGTATTAAAGGGCAAAACCATTATTTCCGTGCGCCAGGGCGGGATTGGGGTTTCACTGCGCAGCAAAGCGCCGATCTTTAACGCGCAGCACCAGGTGATTGGTATTGTCTCGGTCGGCTATCTGACCTCCTATATTGCCAATATTAATGCCCGCATTCTCTGGCAGTCCGGGCTGTACGGCGCGGCTCTTCTGCTGCTGCTGTTTATGTTCTCCTGGCTGTTTACCCGCAATCTCAAAAAACAGATGTTCCGACTGGAGCCGAAAGATATCGCTCAGCTGGTTTTGCAGCAGCGCGCGCTATTAGAAGCCATGTATGAGGGGGTATTTGCCGTCAATGAAGAGAAGCAACTGATTTTAATTAACCGCGCCGCACGAGAAATGCTGGATATCCGGCAAAGTGAGAAAGCGCTTATCGGCAAACCGCTGGAAGACGTTCTGCAGACATCGCCGGGCTTTTTATCCCAGCGCTACGCCTCGGTGAGCGCTGGCCGCCACGACCAGATTGCCGTGCTGAACCAGCGGGAGGTAATCGTCAACCGGGTGGCGATTGAGGTCGAACCCGGCGTTGAAAGCGGCTGGGTCTACAGCTTTCGCGACAAAAATGACATCAACACCCTCAGCAGCCAGCTCAGTCAGATCAAGCGCTATGCCGATAACCTGCGCATTATGCGCCACGAGCAACTGAACTGGACCGCCACGCTGGTGGGCTTGCTGCAGATGAAACACTATGACGAGGCGATTCGTTACATCCAGGTGCAGTCCGAAGGCGCGCAGCGGGTGCTGGACTTTGTCTCCGCCCGTTTTTCCTCTCCCGCGCTGTGTGGTCTGCTGCTTGGAAAATACGTCAGCGCGCGCGAAAAAGGCATCGAGCTGCTGTTTGATCCCGCCTGCCAGCTCACCCGAATGCCCGCCACGCTCAACGAAACGGAGCTGATGTCCATTATTGGTAACCTGCTGGATAACGCGGTGGACGCGACCCTTAAGGCACCGGTCCCCGCGCCGGTAGAACTCTACATTTCTGACCGAAACCAGGAGCTGCTGATTGAGGTGGCCGACCGGGGCTGTGGGGTGGAGGATGCGATGAAGCCGCATATTTTCCGCCAGGGATTCAGCAGCAAACCGGAACGTGAAAACGACATTGTGGGCACCGAGCACGGTATTGGCCTGTATCTGGTGGCAGGATATATCGATAAGGCTGGCGGCAGTATTGAGATTGCCGACAACACGCCACAAGGGACTATTTTTTCTGTGTTTATTCCGAATGGGCTAAAGCATGACCCGAGCACTTGATGTTGTGATCGTTGAAGATGAGCCGCACCTGGCGGAGCTGCATCGCGAGTATATCGAGCAGAATTTTCATTTACGCGTGGTGGGTATCGCCGCGTCGATTGAGCAGGCATGCCGCCTGATTCGTCAGCATCAGCCGCGGCTAATCCTGCTGGACAACTATCTTCCGGACGGTAAAGGCGTGGAGCTCATCGATAACCCGCTGCTGAAAAGCTATGAGTGTTCGGTGATCTTCATCACCGCCGCCAGCGATATGCAGACCTGCAGCCACGCCATGCGCAGCGGCGCGTTTGATTACCTCATCAAGCCCGTCTTTTTCCAGCGCCTGCACGCCTCGCTGGAGCGGTTTATGCGCTTCATCCACACCGTGCAGCAGGTGAAGGTGGTCGACCAGCATGCGCTGGATCGCCTGTTTCATCTGCCTGCCGCGGAAGCCTCCGTAACGCCGTCCACAAAGGGCATTGAGCCCCAGACGCTGGAGCGGATTAAACGCCTGTTCGCCGAGCATCCCGATAGTGCGATGTCGGTTGAGGAGGTGGTGGAAAACGTGGGGATCAGCAAAACCACGGGGCGCCGTTATCTTGAATACTGCGTGGAGAGCGGGTTAATCAGCGTTGAAATGCTGTACGGCAATATTGGTCATCCTCGCCGGTTATACCGTAAAGCCCCCGATAAACCGTAATCCGCAACCGTTCGTTGGCTAACGTTCGCGGATTTTATGGTGTTAATTGCTGAAACGACGGCGACAATCACACTTCGGAATCATTGCCCTCGCCTCCCTATTGTCGGAGGCGCGCTTTACGCTATGTTGACAATTAGTTCCTCAAATGTAACTAAAAGGTTAACTATAATGTCGAACACGTTCCGAATTTCTCTGCTTACCGCTACCGTACTGTTCTCTGCTTCTGCACTGTCTGCCCTGCCGCAGGGTTATCCTGCTGAGTATCAAAAAGTGGTTGATGCCGCCACGAAAGAGGGCAAGGTTGTCATCTATTCCACCACCGACATCAAAGCTGCCGGCCCGCTGATCCAGGGCTTCGAAAAAACCTACCCCGGCATTAAAGTCGAATACAACGACATGAACAGCACCGAGCTGTACAACCGTTTCATCAGCGAACAGGCTTCCGGCGGCGTGAGCGGCGACGTGGTCTGGAGCTCCTCGATGGACACCGGCCTGAAGCTCGCCACCGACTACGCCATGGAGTACAAATCTCCGGAGCAAAGCCAGCTGCCGAAATGGGCGGTCTGGAAAGATAAGGCCTACGGCACCACCTATGAGCCGGTGGTCTTTATCTACAACAAGCGTCTGATCCCGGCTGGCGACGTGCCGGATTCTCACGCCGCGCTGGCGAAGCTGATTGCCAGCCAGACGGACAAATTCAAGAACAAAGTCACCACCTACGATATCGAAAAATCGGGTCTGGGCTTTATGCTCTCGGTGCAGGATCACAACGCCGATCCGAACTACTTTAAGACCCTGGCCGACGTCGCCAAAGGTGGCCTGTCGGTGCAGTCGTCTACCGGCACCATGATGGAGCGCGTCTCCTCCGGTGAAAACCTGATCGGCTTCAACATCCTCGGTTCTTATGCGGAAGCGCGTGCGAAGAACGATCCGTCACTCGGCATTGCCTATCCGAAGGATTACACCCTGGTGCTGTCGCGCGTGTCGTTCATCAGTCAGCAATCGCAAAACAGCAACGCCGCGAAGCTTTGGCTGGACTACGTGCTCTCTGAACAAGGGCAAAACATTCTGGCCAATCAGGCGGACATCCCCTCCATTCGTAACGATATCGAAGGCAAGAATGATATCGACGGCCTGACCAAAATCCTTGGCAACGCGCTGAAGCCGATCCCGGTTGATGAAACGCTGCTGGAATACCTGCAGCCGAAAAAACGCCTCGAGTACATCAAAGAGTGGCGTACCGCCGCCGGTAAATAAGCGTATGAGCACGGCGCTGGCCGCCGCGCTCCCTTATCGACTGAGTTCGTTTTTCTGGGCTGCAATACCAGGGATACCCCATGAATACATTACGCAGAAAGTGGCAAAGCCTGCCGCGAGGCATCGTCGTGCTGATAACCGCCCTGGTTATCTACACGCCGCTGTCGTTTATCGTGATCCAGAGCTTCCTGTCCGCGCCGTTCTTTTCGCCGTCAAAAGAGTGGAGCTTTGAATCATTTGATTTTATTTTCACCGACCCCGATTTTTATAAGGCCCTGAAAAGCGGCTTTATTCTGGCTTTCGGGCTGGTCTTTATCTCTATCCCACTGGGCGGCGTGCTGGCGTTTCTGATGGTGCGTACCGACCTGCCCGGTCGCCGGCTGATTGAGCCGCTGATCCTGGTCCCGATTTTCGTGTCACCGATGGTGCTGGGCTTCGGCTACGTGGTGGCCGCCGGTCCGGTGGGTTTTCTCTCCCAGTGGGCCGAGGCGCTGATTGGCTTTGTGCCGTGGAACATCTACGACATGTCGAGCATTGTGGTCATCGCCGGCCTGACGCACGTCCCGCACGCCTATCTGTATATCTCGTCAGCGCTGCGCAGCGTGGGCTCCGACGTGGAAGAAGCCGCACGCACCGCGGGCGCGTCGCCCTGGCAGGTGATGACCTCCGTCAGCCTGCCGATGGTACGTCCGTCCATTCTCTACGCCACTGTGCTGCTGTTCTTCCTCGGGCTGGAAGTGTTCGGCCTGATGCTGGTCCTCGGCGACCCGGAAGGCAACATGGTGCTGGCGACCTATCTCTATAAGCTGACGAACAAGATGGGTACCCCATCCTATAACCTGATGGCGGCGGTTGCCGTGGTGCTGATCTGCATCACCATCCCGCTGGTGATGCTCCAGCGTCGCCTGATGCGTACTGCCAACCGCTTCGTCACCATGAAGGGCAAGGCCTCGCAGGCCCGCGCGCTACCGCTGGGTAAATGGCGCTGGGTGGCTGGCGCGGTGATTGCCTTCTGGCTCACCGTTACCATCGGCGTTCCGCTGCTCGGCGTGGTGCTGCGCGCGTTTATCTCCAACTGGGGCGTGGGCGTTTCGCTGTGGGACGAGCTTTCTCTGAACACCTTCCGCACCATCTGGGCGCAGCCCAACCTGCTGCGCGCCATCGTCAACTCCATGGCGATTGGCGTCATTGGCGGCGCGCTGGCCGTGGTGTGCTACCTGTTTGTCGGCATTGCCATGCACCGTAAGCCGGACAACACCACGCGTTTCCTGGACTACAGCGTGCTGGTGCCGCGCGCCGTGCCTGGCCTGCTGGCGGGTCTGGCCTTCCTGTGGGTGTTCCTGTTCCTGCCGATGTGGCTGGATAACTCGCTGAAATCCGGCTGGCTTTCCGGGTTTGCCTGGACCGACTGGATGCGTGAAAACGTCATCGTCTGGCTGCGTTCGCTGCGCAGCACCATTTTCAGCGTCTGGCTGGCCTATACCGTGGTGTGGATGGCTTACGGGCTGAGGCTCATCTCTTCCACGCTGCTGCAGGTAGGGCCAGAGCTTGAAGAGGCGGCGCGCAGTACCGGGGCGACGCGCGGACAGATCACCCGCCACGTCACCATTCCGCTCTCCCGCTACGGTCTGATCGGTTCGTGGCTGCTGATGTTCCTGATCTTTGAACGCGAATATTCAACGGGTGTGTACCTGCTTTCGCCCGGCACGGAGACCATCGGCTCGATGCTGGTTTCCCTCTGGGCCGCGGGTGCCATTGATATCGTGGCGGCGCTCTCTTTCATTAACATCCTGCTTGTCGTGGTAGGTCTGGGCATTGCCCTTCGTTTCGGAGTGAAAATACATGATTGAATTAGCGGTTGACGATCTGCACTTAACCTACGGCGACAATCCTGTTTTAAAAGGTGTCTCCATGAACCTGAAGCGCGGCGAAGTGGTCTCCCTGTTAGGCCCCTCCGGCAGCGGCAAAACCACCCTGCTCCGCGCCGTCGCGGGTCTGGAAAAACCGACTCAGGGCTCGATTGTGATTGGCAACAGTAAAGTTTACGACGGCACGCCGCGCAGTGAGGTCCCGGCGGAAGAGCGTAACCTGGGGCTGGTATTCCAGTCCTACGCCCTGTGGCCGCACAAAACCGTGTTTGAGAACGTGGCCTATCCGCTCAAGCTGCGCAAAGTCCCGGCCAAAGAGATCCAGCAGCGCGTGCAAGACGTGCTGGACCAGCTTGGCCTGGGCCATCTTGGCAAACGTCACCCGCACCAGCTCTCCGGTGGGCAGCAGCAGCGCGTGGCGATTGGCCGTGCGCTGGTGTACAACCCGCCGGTGATTTTGCTGGACGAGCCGCTCTCTAACCTCGACGCCAAGCTGCGCGAAGAGGCCCGCGTGTTCCTGCGCGAGCTGATTATCAAGCTCGGGTTATCCGCGCTGATGGTGACGCACGACCAGAACGAAGCGATGTCCATATCCGACCGCATCCTGCTGCTTAACAACGGCAAAATTGAGCAACAGGGCACGCCGCAGGAGATGTACGGCTCGCCGAAAACGCTGTTTACCGCTGAGTTTATGGGCAGCAACAACCGCCTGCACGGCAAGGTCACCGAAGTGCGCGACGGCAGAGCGCGCATCGAGGGGAAAGGCTGGGTGCTGTGGGGCCAGGCCGGTGAAGGGGTGCAGAGCGGTAAAGAAGCCACGGCGGTGATCCGCGTCGAGCGCGTGGCGGTGGTCGAGGGGCCAGGGGAAAATCAGCTTGAGCTGCCGCTGCTCACCAGCATGTACCTCGGCGACCGCTGGGAATACCTGTTCCGCACGGTGGGGGATGATTTTGTGATCCGTGCGTATGGGCATGAGGTTCGGGATCCGCAGCACTGCCATCTTTCGCTGCCGGAGAAGCATGTTTGGGTGTTCCCGAAAGGGTGATGAGTCAATAATTAATCTGCCATGGCCCGGTAGCGATTCGCTTACCGGGTCTACAAAACAAAGAAATGGGCAGATGCCAGGATAGATGGCGCTAGCCATTATTGTTAAGGCATTCTGACTAAAATAGCCAACTGACACTTCTTTCCGTCCGTACGTATAACGGGTTAAGACTCCATATCAAAATGTTATCACAGAGCATATAAAGAAAATTTATGCGTCATATCCAGCATTTTTGAAAACTGATTGAACATGCTCCGTCAGTCCAACAAGATCTTCATAGGCGATTGGGCCAAAATCAGGATAATGGTTTTCAATATACTCGTTAACATCTTCCATACCTTCACTGACTCTGAGATTCTTAACAAATGTAGGCAAAATACGATGATTAACACCAGTACCATACTCTTTCGGATGATGGGTCATACACCACTCAACTTTACCTTTATATGATTGAATCGCATCTTCCAGTAAGGCGATAACTTCTGGAACCTCTTTTTCAAAACGAAAACTGGTATAAGGAGGATACTTAGAGCGATCAATTTTTTCAAAATGGTCATTTATCCATTCATCTTCAATACGGCTCTGATAATGTAACCACTCCAGTTTTCCAAGAGAACCAATGAAGTCCAACAAGATTGTTTCTTTCTTACCTATCGGAAACATTATTTTACCCCTGTAATTTATCAGAGATCGTAACACTTCCCTGATTTATAGATTTGATATGTTTTTCCCAATCTCCTTTAGGAATTGGTTTTAAGGACACTCTTGGATCGTAAACATACTGACCATCGGTATAAACCTGATGGAATGCTTGTTCATGTACAATTTTTCCATTTTCATACACATTTAAGTTGTACTGAGTCGTCGGCCTTGCTTCAATAATTTTCCCGTGCCCGCCAGCTGCATTGAGAAGTTTAGGTGCGATATCTGAGCAATCCGTACAATCTGTATTGCCTATCCAGGCAATAAACTTAGGTTCGTTCATTTTTTCAATAACACTCTGATTGGCTGGATAACCGGGATTTTCAGGGCGAACATTTTCAAGACCGGGGATCTTCTCGTTCTGATAGAAAAGATCATCCAGTGAAGGAGAATCCGGAACCGGCGTAGTTGTCGTCCAGCCATTATTGTTTGACGCTCCATCACCGTTGGTGTTACCAGTATGATTTATCCCTCCGGTTGCTACGCTATTATTCCCTGTGTTGGAGGGCACGTTTCCAGTTACAGTCTGGTCGCCACCAGTGTTTGATGGTCCCGGTTTGATGACCTGCGTACCACCAGTACTGGTGATCGTCTTACCTGTCAGGGACTCATAGGCCGCTTTCTGAGCATTATTTAACTGACTGAGCTGGGAAGGATCATTGAGCGAGGCCACATAGATCAGATGCAACTGCTCATCTTATGACAATGTATCCATTGCTGATGTGGATGCACCAATGCCCAGTAAAGCACCCAGACCACTAGCAACCAGGCGATCACGGCAAGCAGAAATTTTCAGACATCCCTGTGCAGCCAGTTTACCGCCCTGTATAACGACACCCAGCGAGTTATTCTCAACCTCCACCTTCGCCGTTTCCGACGCCGTCGCCGCCATGGAGACACTGCCATCCGTCACAGCAGCGCCCGCCAGACCACCTGCAATACTCACGAGGCTACTGACCAGCCGTTTCTCCTCTGCTGTCAGGTCACTGGATTTTTTATCTCCATACAGCGCGCTGACCAGATGGTCAGTCATCGCCGAGGCCGTAATGGCTCCTATGGCACCAGCCTTCAGGCCATCAGCACTGCTCCCGCCACTCAGCTGCGTCAGCGCCGCAGCCACAATACCGTGCAGCGCGGCACGGGCTGTCGGGTCTTTCTGCTCCTTGACCAGGGTCGCCAGAAGAGGAGCCGCCCCCGCTGCCGCGCCTGCCTTCAGGTTACCGCCAAGCGCACCTGCCAGTAATCCCGCCGCTGCGCTACCCTTCGTCCAGAAGGCACTCTCCGGACCGTACTCGGTATTCTCATATCCGGGCTGCGTCTTCAGGAACGCTTCCTGCTCCTGCGGCGTATCGCCCTGCAGTTTTCCTTCAGATGCCAGTTTCGCGCCCAGCGTCGCATTGGATTCACGCGCTTTCTGCTCCGCATACTTGCCATAAGCATCCAGCGCAGAAGTGGCCAGCGCCGCGCCTTCGCTCTGAACCGCCAGGTTATCCCTGACCTTCTGCACATCACCGTTCACGTCCACGCCGTGGTGGGCGTCAGCCGTATCACGGCTCAGGTCAGCAATATCCTGTTTCTGTCCCGCCGGGTTGCGAATGACAATGCTACCGCCACTCACCGCTGATGAGGTCGTGCCGGTGTGGCTCCCTTTTGCCTGGCCGTACCGATGGCCGGTGCCAGGTTGCGGTTTTCACCGTTTCCGCTGCCACCCGCGCTGCCGGAAAGCGCCACCGTGTAGCCGTTGCCGCTGGTCTGGCTCTCGTTATGGAGATTACTGAAACCCAGCGTACCGGTGTCGAGGCTATTTTTATCTGCAGACGCCGTGGATGCAATCACCGCGCCGTCAAGCTGGGTATGATTTCCGGTGGTGACGGCAAAGCCGCCCTTGCCTGCGAATATCCCGCTCTGTTCAGCGACGCTCTTACCATTCTGGGTGATATTCTCACCGATGCACTGACGCTACCGGAAGAAGCACCATAACACAGTGGCGGTATGCACAGACTGAGGGACGCGCCTGACGAAGACTGCTTGCTGTCATAACTGGCTGTATCCTGCACGCTGCTGATGGTGAGATCGCGTCCGGTATTCACCACCACACCGTTACCTTCGAGCTCCGCACCTTTCAGGATGGTGTCGCGTCCGCTGTTCACCGTAAGCTGTTCATCAGCATGGACAACGCTGTTCGTATTGCGCTGTGACTGGCTGTTTTCCTTCCCCTTATGCTGTGACGCTCCCAGCTCCACCGAGATGCCGTTTTGTGCACCAATCAGGCTCACACCGACACCAACGCTGAACTGGCTACCGCTGTTTTTACTCTCAGAGAGGGTTGTGTTCTGGGAGGCAGACAACAGAATATCGCGCCCCGCATCCAGCGCCACGTGTTTACCCGCGATCTGTACCCCAATACCGGCAATGTCATTTCCGGCACGAACAGAGACATTCTCGCCGGCATTAATGGTGGTGCCCTGCGTGTCGGTACTGTGGTAACGACTGTCCTGAGAGGACGTCCCCGCCGTTAAAGACACTTTAGCCTTGATGAGCGACGAGTCCGACATAGCGCCCTGCGCCGCGGGCAGCCGTCTCTGCGGCTTTAGCAGCCTCAACAGCCCAGCCGCCAGCAGATGCCGTCACACCATTCTGGGCGCTGCTGCTGTGGTTTTCACCGTCGCGGGTATCCCGGCTCACCCCCATGAGGACATTTTCGCCACTGAGTGAGACCGATTTACCGGCACGGATATCCGTACCTGACAGGGAGAGATCGTTACCGGCCTGCGCGACAAGGGTCTGCCGGGTTTTTGGGGAGATTAAGGTCGCACCGGAAAGGGTAATGGTATGAATGGTGAAACAGGGTCCGGAGCCGGTAACCGGCAGCGGTCTGGCGGGCGCAGCGCGAGGAATACTCCGCTCCAGCTCTTCACGCTGTTGCTGGTTCTTTAATAACAGTTCCTCCTGCTGCTGACGCACTGTGTCCCGGTCAGCAGGAGTAAGGGGGCTGCATGGCTCAGAGAGCAAAAAATAACGAGCAAAAAAAACGGTTTTGCTGTAATAGCGCATATTAAAGGATAATAGTTTTTGTTTTCCTCAGTATGCCAGCTCTGGCGCAATAGGGAATAGTCTCAAAAAGAGGGCTACTATAATTGGTAGTAATATTTGCGTTACGTTTCAAAAAACCGTTATGACGAAGTGCGTCATATCGGAATTTTTTATTATTGCCTGATTGTTTCTTCTTTCAAAAAATTTTAACCACCCCTTCCAATAGTTAGATATAAACATCAGCTAGCAGCGCAGATTAAATTATCCGTTGCATTCATCGTGCTGCAAATTCTGATGACACCTGATAACTCAGTGCTGAATATGGAGGCATGCGTGATAACTTCGTTGAAGCGATCAAACAACAGCATGACGATACCTGGATGGAAAAGGATAGGCTGGTTAAAAAATAGACAGAGGAGGATAACATCAAGAAAATCTGGAGCGGGCGAAGGGACTAGAACAACCAACTCAATTAATTGAAAAATATAACCTTTTCAAGTTATATCTTAACTTATACCCCCAAAGATACCCCCAAAGAACAGAGGCTTTGAATTCAAGTAATTTCCTTTGTCGATAAATCAGCAGGAAGCGAGATGATAGCAAATGGCAGGCATACTCAAAAGCAGCGATACCGTTAACATCAGACTAATTACGATTCAATAAACCAAGATCGCGGCGGGCCCTCATAATATCAACGATTGTGAGATATGGTGTTTGTTCGTTCCAGCCAAACCCTCTGTGATCGATACGGGCCAGTTCGTACTTTTCCACCAGAAAGTTAACGGCATTAGCCAGAGTGATACCGGCATCAATATGTTCCTGTATAACGGTTTCATCACAGAAAGGTGTATCGTTTAGCGTCAGACCATAATGCTGTTCCAGCAGCCGTGTAAGTAGCATTTGCCAGACAGCCACGGGCGACAGGCTTGGCTTCGCTGCCCAGAGGGTTGTTGCAGGTTGATATTTCATTTTGTTCTCGTGAAAGTAATTAATATTGAGTGGGATAAATGGCGATATATATGTAGCCGCAACTACCAAGAGTATCGGCTTCGCACGTTAGTCCGTTGTGATATAGCGTGACGCAGCGCTGATGCCGGGAAGAGAGTTCTCCGCTGGTGAACATCAGCTCCAGTTGTTTGAGTATCAACGGAAAGGCCTGATCCAGGCGTAGCGCGTCATCGTCGCTGAAAGCACCATTAAATCCGGCCCGGTCAGCGAGAAAATGCAGGCGGTTGCCCTCCTGAACCAGACGAGCGCCAAAACAGGGTGTGATCGTACTCTTTAGTCCCCACTGCTGGCAGGCGGGAATCTCCGATCTGGTACCGGATTCTGAGTGATTGTTCATTATTGTTCCTAATTAAAGGAAAGGATTAATTGAAAGTAACGCTTCGAAGAATGACACAGGGACCATTGCGGTCCTGACGACGTTCAGCAAATACAGCCAGAACGCCGCGTATATCTTCCACCTCGCGGACAGCATAATGGCAGATACTGCCTGACCATTTATATTTGCACGTACTTAAATGAAACAGTCGGGATCCAGGATGCTGCCGATACAAAGTCATAGCCTGGGGTTTACTGATGATTTTCATATCCAGCCTCGCTCCGCGAACGACACAATGCTCTCTGAGCCGATGACCAGATGATCGAGCGTTTTCACATCAACCAGTGCTAACGCTTCTTGAAGCCTGCCCGTAATGTTGCGGTCGCACTGGCTGGGCTCCGAATCGCCTGATGGATGGTTATGCGCAAACACAACGGCCGCAGCATTAAAGCGAAGCGCTGACTTCACTACCTCACGGGGATGGACCTGCACATGGTTAACCGAACCGGCAAACAGCGTTTCACTCTCCAGTAAACGATGCTGATTATCGAGATAAAGCACCATAAATACTTCCCGCTCTTGCCCTGCCAGCTGTAACCGAAGCCAGTCACGAGCAGCAGAACTTGAGGTAAAGGGTCTGCCGGGCTGGCGCAGATATTTATCCAGCAGATTGATAGCGCGGCGGATGGTCTGTTGGGCATAAGGTGTCAATCCAGATGTCGCGGGAAGCAGGCAACCCTGCCGAGGCATAATCGTCAGCGGAAAGAGTTCACGCTGTGAAGACTCCGGGCATAATACGGTATTCATGTCAGGTATTCCTCAGTCGATTAGATGCATAATGGCGCTGCACTCTGGATGGTTCAGCGCGTAGTCTCGTAAGCGATAATAGTGCTCAGTCATCGCGTCAGACTCGGTGCGACAGGCATGGTGGCTATATACAATCAGACAGGAGACTATCCCTGCAGCTTCACCAGTAAGTTCCGCACCGTTGCCATTCATACTGTTGAACAATGTCCACTTCTCATCCTGCTCTGACTCAGGGGCAATAAAAACGCCGCCGTTGCTGAGCGTCGAAAAGCGCCAGATACCACCGTGATAATCGGTACACAGGCGGTCCATCCTGGCAAAAATTCTGGGCTCAAGGGTTATCCATTGCGGGATGGAACCAAAGTGCTGTGGCCAGAAGCCGATGCGTAACTCGTCTGGTACCACTGAGGCAGTAATTGCTGTCTGCCCAGCGAACTGAAGGTTTTGTGTATCCATTAAACTATCTCCTTATGCTGCTACTGTTGTTTAACGCCCGAAAAACTCGAGCATATTCTCTGCCATTACCCACAGGGCACGATTGAGCTTCACGTCGCCATCAATACCGGTAACGGCACGAGTGCGGCTGCTTTTCCCCTGTGCGGTTCGTCCTGACAATCCCCCTTTCATCAGGTTCTCCTGCACGCGCTGGTAGACGGTCCACAGGTCATCGCTGCAATCCTCCCGGCGACGTGAGGTCAGCAACTGCGATACCGTGACCGGCTGGTGGTCCTCACCAAAGCGATATTTCAGCGCGGCATTCGCCAGAGCGTGCTGTGCTGGTGGCGGAAGTAAAAGTGACGCCATGGCGTCACGCTTTTCATCCACCCGGTCAAATACCCCGAGCACTTCGTAAGCCCCTTCAATTACCTTCCCAACGACATTACCTTTATGTGGCACCCGCACCTCTCCGAATGACTGACCGCAGACCAGGCCGTTGGTACAGACGCCACGAAACAGCCCCGGCAGCATCTGGTAGCTTGATGAGCCGTCATGGCTGTTGAGTAAAATGATTTCCGGTACCTGATGACCGTTTAGCTGCCCGGCGCGACGCAGGCGAAGCATGTGTTTGGTGTGCTCCCGCTTGCTCTGGTCCCGAACCTTTGTCTGGCAGGCAAAGAACGGCTGAAAACCCTCGCGCTGCAGGCTTTCGAGGATGGTGATGGTCGGAATGTAGGTGTAACGGTCTGAACGCGATTCATGTTTGTCACTCCCGAATACACTGGGAACATGACTCATCAGCTCTTCATGGGTCAGAGGACGGTCACGGCGTATCTGGTTTATACGGCCAAAGCGGCTGGCTAATCTCATGAGTAATTCCTTTAAAAGAGGCAAAAGAAAACGCCCTGCTCGTTTGAGCAGGGCGTTCAGATAGAAAGAAAGGTGGAAAAGCGCGTGGTGTCAGCTGTCAAAATCAAACTGCCATGCGCCTTCGCTTGTCTGGACCACCACTTCCAGTACATTACAGGGAACCATCAGCCCCTTGCCGGTAAATTCATGGGATACAGTACCGCCAAATCCCAGGCGTACCGGTTTCCACGGGCTGGCGAATTCTGCATCCTGGCAGTTTCCCCGGTTGACAATGAGTTGTTTAATCACAATCGAATCGACTTTTGATGTAATCCGAATCGATGAGTAGTGGCTGTAGCTTCCGGGACTAACACTGACGCTGACCGGTGAAGAAGCGGCCAGCGAAGAAAATGACAGCAGACAGAGTGCTGCGACTGTGATGATTTTCTTCATTAAATTTCCTTTAACCTGTAAGAGTGAGGCAGAACTACAGTGCAAATCCGGGCACGCAGCCGTTGTCACCGAACGCAGGAAGAACGGCAGCAGCCCCCGCTAAAGTGAAAGTGGCAGGTTTTACCCCGCTACCTGAAACCACAACACGTTTGCCGGTGCGTAATTTGTTCCATGCCCACATCACATTGTCAGATCCCACATGAGACTCGCTTTCGCTGATATTCACTTCTTCAGCGTTATCAATTCTCATGGCAAGTGTCTGACCGCTGTCCATCCTGACCTGATGGCCGTTCACGTCAGTGAAGATAATGGTCGCTGGCTGTGAGCCGGAACTATCGCAGGCCAGATAAAGTTGTGACTGCCCTTTACCGAGGATGGTGTATTCAGACGTTCCCTGCGCATAACCACTTACCCAGCTATCATGGTTTCCAAACGCATGCGAGACAGAAGGCGTCAGCACTGAAGCCAGTAAAAATGAAATAATCAGTTTATTTTTCATTGGAGTGTCCTGTCAGAAGCCAGCCATATTGCCCAGGGTGGTGATAATGAACAGCAGGCAGGCCATAAAGATAATGAGGGTGATGTACCAGCGGGTGAACTTACCGAAAAGACGCAGAAATGTTTTCATGTGCGGTCCTTTGCAATAAGCCAGTACAGCAGCCCCGCCAGTATCGGGTCGATTATCAGACCGAGAATGCACCAGGCCCAGAACGAGCGTCCGTTAGCGGACGCCACGAAACCCAGCAACAGGGCCAGACCGCCCCATAACAGAATTAACGGCATATACTTTCCTTAATGCGTGACAACCCCTGCGATACATCGCATTGATTTTGATGGTTAAAATTAATAAATCACATAATGCCCTGTGGATTATGTGGCTACCGGATTAATCATGTACAACGATGAATATCGATCGGCTCGATCGACAAAATCGATCGTAATGAAACAAAGAAACTTATCGAAAACGGCAAAGCCGCTCATCGAAAGCGAAGTGACTAGCCGAAGAAAAATCCCCACAGGGAGCGTGCCGTACGGGCGACAGTGTGGGTCACCGCATGCAGTGCTGTGCGGGCCACCTGCGGCAGCGGTGCGAGGTCAATGATGTTATCAATCACCTCTACCACGGCATCGCCAAAGCTGCTGCTGGCGGTATTGATAACGGTATCAGTGCGATACCGGTTCTGCAGATGAGGCACAAGTGGACTGCGGGCCTGCTTTGGGAGGCGGGTAATCATGGCCTCCACAAGGCGCGACAGCCGGTAACGCCCCCGGACAGAGACTGGCAGAATATCTATTTCTGCTATCTGCAACTGACGTGCCACAGCCTGCTGTTTCTGCGCAATACGCTCCGCCTGTAACGCCGAGGGCTGAGCCGACAACCATCGCCACTGCTCGGCGGGTTCGGTTTTGTCCACCTGGTTGAGTATCCACAGCACCGGCGGCTGCGGTCCGCTGTACTGCACGAACACGTCCTGATAAAACTGCTCTTCTACCGCATAAGCCCGGTCATCGGCCTTGAGCACCCACAGCACCATATCGAGCTGTGACATGAGGTCACGATACAGCTCACGGTATTCACCGTCGCGGGAAACAGACTCGCCCACGCCGGGTAAATCAACGAGCGTCAGGAAGTGATTACCGAAACGTAGCCGGACACGCTGTGGCTGACGGGTACAGGCTTCCACTGCATTGACTGCACAGACTTCACTGCGGAACAGCGCGTTACACAGTGAGGATTTACCGACGCCGGTTTTACCCACGATGCCAATCACCGGTTCATAAGTGACCAGACGGTTAAGTTCCTGGATTAGATGCTGGCGCAGCGCGTGCGGATAACGCCGCAGATGGCGGCGGATAAGGGCATAGCCTGAGGGATGTTTCATATCGGCCTCTGAATGAAAAAAGGCCATCCGGAGGGGATGGCCTGTTAGATATAAACGGGAGGGAATTCAGTAAGATGATATATAACTCAGATTTTTTTAGTTTTTCTGGTTCAGCTCAGCCCAGGCTCTTTCTATAAGCGATTCAATCACATCCGCTCTGTTTCGGTTAAAGCGCTTCTCCAGTTTTACCAGTGTCTCTTTTGCACTTTTAGATATACGAATATTAACCGGTGCCTTATCAGCAACCTTCTTACGATGCTTCATGTTAGCATAGCGTTTGCGCAACGTATTAAGAAAT
Source organism: Enterobacter sp. NFIX58 (assembly GCF_900110475.1). NCBI lineage: Bacteria > Pseudomonadati > Pseudomonadota > Gammaproteobacteria > Enterobacterales > Enterobacteriaceae > Enterobacter > Enterobacter sp. NFIX58. The sequence continues at coordinate 269,514 of NZ_FODW01000002.1, forward strand.
AATTGCTTTGTGTCGCGTCGCTCATCCCATAAATAATAAAGAAAGGGTATCAACTGAGACAATAAATGCTGACTGAACTCTGTGAGATTTGTATCTTTCAAAAAATCACGGTGTTTATTTAACTGTTCCCAGACCCATTCGACATTTCCCTGGTCAGCATCTGCAATCCAGGCGAAATCATCACGAAGGCTGTCCTTTACTCTGTAGTATCCTTTTCTGATTTTATCGACTTCATTCCGGATTACTTCTGGTGGTAGAGGAAGTAAATCGAGGATATATAATCCCGCCATAAAACACTGCTCAGCAGTATCGGGTATCTGAAGGGGTAATGCATCTCTGTACAGCCTGTAATTATGCCGATCACTATCATTTCTGATAATTCGACGAATATCTTCTACAGATATACTGCTATGGGTAAATCGAGTAAACAGGTAGAGCCAAAAATAAATACATGCATTTTTATCATGATTAACCCATGATGCTATATTTTCATTAATGCGTTGCTGTTCATATTTTTCCTTTAACCTTATAACCCGTCGAATGATACTCGGGTTATTATTCTTTTCCGTTAATGCCTGCTCAATAATTCTGTTGATAGCCCCATTGCATCGAATGAGGTCTCTCTGGCCCCCTGAGGCAAACTGGCGGGCTTTTTCAGTATTACCCAGACGCCAAAGGATATAGACGCCCTCTCTGATGGACCTCACTTCGACATACCTGTTCATCCTGCTCCCTCTGATAAAAAATGTATGATTAACAACGACAAGCATACAAGGAATTTACAACAAAAAAAGCGATTTAATCTGCAATTTTTAATGGTTTTAAATTAGAAATATAATGCTGATTTAGCACGTTTTTAATACGACTTTATGCTTACTTACATATGTCTTTCTTGATACTTCCTAAGTAATTCAACGGGGATATCACGCAATTTATTGTCACAAAAAACACTTATAAAACAATTCAATACACATTTAATACTGTTTTTCTAACATCAGTTTACGGGAATGTGCGGTGATGTTAATCAGATGATGTAAATCAACTGGTCTCCGATATCACCTTGCTGACGGAACGATGTACGACACTATCGGGCTGGTGGGTTACGCCTGGGAGCATAAGATTATCTTGACCACATTTATCTCAATGGTCAGCGTTACAGGAAGGTCTGGTGCTTCTGGGGGTCCATACAGTCCCTGTGGGAGGGCATGCAATACATCCTGAGCTTTTTGGATAAGCCATCGCAGCGGACAGAACGCCGGATTTACAGAGTCAGCGCAGTTCCTGCACCGGCGGTGAACGGCAGACCACGCTAATCTGTTCCCGGACGTTAATCCAGTTTGACCTGGCGATTCAACGAATAGGTATAACGAAACTTATCGCCGTAGATTGATTCCATACCCAGCACAAAGTCCAGCTGGCGTGGATTTTGTGAAGCCCACTTCAGTCGTAGTCGGTCTTCAGCACAGTTTTCTTCTGAACCTCTTGCTTCCACCAGAAATATTTCTTCTCCAACCTTGAAGGAATCATTCGGACGCGGACCACCAATCACAAAACATTTAGCGTGAAGGCCGAGTGCCAGAACTGCTCCTAGGAAGATATTGTTGTCAACGGGCTCCACGGGTTTACCATCGACCATCACGACCATTCTGTTAACAAAGGCCGTTCCCATACCGTTGTTGATGGCATAAATTCCCCACTGATTTTTTCGCCCATCATTGGAGAAATAGGCATTTATCCTCGGTTCGACAGAAATATGGTTGTGCCTGATTTCCTCTCTGCCCTGCCAGATAGCGAACCCAAGTGAGATAATGGCAATGATGATCCCTGTAAGTGCGAGGATCGAGTCCCGGTACGTTGTCAAAAAATGGCGCATAAACGGTATTTCCTTACGATAAATCAGCGGCTTCGGTGCCGTGTTGTTGGTCAGGCATACGCTGTCATTAAGGTAAATAATACTGTTTCTAAAGAAGAGATTTTTCTAATAATTCTCGCTTCCCCCTGGCTGTTATCACATTACCCCAATGCTGATGACTGATGCTATCCAGCAATGGCCTTCCATCAGATCGACATATCGATACTGATCCTCAGCCTCGTGATCAGCGTATCCGTCAAATCTGAAGTCTGCGTCCATTCCCGTGACAAATATTCTCAGGGAAACGACATATGGCTTACCACAACATTACCGATACCAATCTTAACTACGTCCAGCACCGCACGCTACAACGTTACCAGCGTCATCATCTCTCCGAATTATTTGCACGCTATTCCAAATTGCTCATGTTCCGGGTTGATTTCTACTACCGGGTAGACAGCAATGCCTGGTGCAACGCTGATAAACATTCCACGACGGCGGATATGATTCTGTTACTCCAGCGGTGTAACACGATGACAGGGCTTGTCGGGTTTACGTGGGTGCTTGAATACACCGAACAGCATGGCTATCACATCCACGCTGCGTTTTATCTTAACGGTCAGAAGCATCGGAAAATATGGCCGACCTTTAAAACCCTGCAAACCCTCTGGAGTGAGATAACAAGAGAGGAAGGCTGTGCTTACCGCTGTACGCCTCAGAAGTATTACAAAGTGCAGGGCGAGCGGGTGACGTCGTATAGCGATATGAAAGGCCGTAAGGGCATGCTGTACATTCTGAGCTACCTGAGCAAGCAGGACCAGAAGAGCGAGAAAGTGGTTTGCCAGTTGAGTGACATTCCCGCTCCTGCGGTGGGTGGCAGACGTCGCAGGTGTGCCATCAGCGAATAAAAAATTACGCCAGTTCCTCATCGTTTGAAGAAGTCTGCACCATTCGAATCCCTGACTTCTTCTCCCTTACCACCAACGGAGAAAAAACGATGACGACCCCAACCAGCATTCTTAACGACAAATTTGTCGATATGGCGTTTATCACCCAGCTTACCGGCCTAACGGACAAATGGTTCTACAAACTTATTTCATTGGGTGAGTTCCCGAAGCCCATTAAGCTGGGCAGAAGCTCTCGCTGGCTTGAAAGCGAAGTGGAAGCATGGCTACAGCAACGCATCGCGCAGTCCCGTCAGTAATCTATCGAACGCAATCACATCTCCCACCTGATTTAAGACCACCAGTCGTATGACCTGCACTGCTGCCCTCCCCGGGACGGTTCACTGCTGCCTGTCGTATGGCAAAGGACCCATTACTATGACGATTTACGCAAAATCATTTATCGCGCTTGACGGCAATCAGCGCCTCACGGGCGCGGTCACTGCACAGCTTCACCCTTACGACCGCTACTCCTGCCATCTCTGCGGCAGTTCCCTGGTATTCCACCCGGAATGGGCCACCAATCGCCCGTGGTTTGAGCACACATGGGAAGACCTGACCGAGAACGGACGTCACCATTGCCCGTACGTACGCCCTGAGCCGAAGGAAGTCAGGCGCATACGCATGCTACGCCGTTACGTCCCGGATGTCCTCCCGGTAGTGCGGAAGGCCGACTGGCACTGTTCTGGTTGCGACAGCGATTACCATGGTGAACGTTACTGCCAAAGATGTCGGACCGGTGACCACAGTACTGAGCGTTGCGCAGAATAAGGCTGCGATAACTGCTACTTGCCACCCAGACACCATCACAGGATTTACACAATGCAATTTCGCACCATTCGTACCGCCCTTAACCACGAGGGCGAAGTCACTTACACCCGGGACCTGACTCCGCGTTCACGGGGGATCTGGTTCTGCCGTTCATGCAGTAATCCCCTGCGTCTGCACTGGACGCATGACAGTGGCGGTTATTTCGAACATGACCTGGAAGATGCTGACGAATGCAGGTTAACCCATTGCGAATACCAGATCATTGCCCGGGATAAACCGGTATCGGCCTTTGACCAGGCCGTGGATGCACTGATGGAACGTGATGATTCAGTCTCCAATGAGCCTTCAAAAAAAGATTACTTCTGTGTGCTCTGTCAGCGGGAATATTATGGTTTTCGATGTTGTTCTGCGTGCAGGCAGCATATCTACAGCACGGAAGTGAAAGATATCGATACTCTCACTGTACCGGCGGTGTTCGCAAAATAAACGTTGAAGACCGCAGGCCGCCCCAAATATTGGGTAGAATCATCTACGAGTGTGAAGTCAGTCCAATTTGCTAAAGTTAATGTCCATTCAAATTCATTAGCAACATAAGATGGATGTCACTTAAACCCCACATTCAACAATTTCTTTCTGCGGGACAACAATCCATAACTAACTCACATTTGTCAGATAGTACAAATGAGTAAACGGCCGAATTCGCAGCAAATGCGATTAGTTCTTGTATCGCTCGCTGTTGGCACAACGTTAAACTTCAGTGAGCGTCCCTGACCTGCCCCCAAGATTAGATACAACCTTCAGTTAGTGATGTCGGTTGGTTTTTCTTTATATTTTCTGTTTCGCCAGTCCGTTGCGAATTCAGCTGGTGTCTGGTAATTTAGCGATGAATGTGGACGGCACTCGTTATAATCCTGCCGCCAGTCGTTAATGATTTTCTTGGCGTGAACGATATCGCTGAACCAGTGCTTGTTCAGGCATTCATCTCTGAATCGGCCGTTAAAGCTCTCAATAAATCCGTTCTGTGTCGGCTTGCCCGGCTGGATAAGCCGTAGTTCCACACCATGCTCAAAAGCCCATTGTTCGAGCGCGCGGCAGGTAAATTCCGGGCCCTGATCGGTTCTTATCGTAGTCGGATAACCGCGAAACAACGCGATACTGTCCAGAATACGCGTGACCTGAACGCCAGAAATACCGAAAGCAGCGGTGATCGTCAGACACTCCTTCGTGGAATCTTCCACACAGGTCAGGCACTTGAGCCTGCAACCGTTGGCCAGTGCGTCCATAACGAAATCCATCGACCATGTCAGGTTCGGTGCATCCGGACGTAGAAGCGGAAACCCTTCGGTCGCCAGCCCTTTACGGCGTCGTCTGCGTTTTACGCTCAGTCCATTAAGGTGGTAAATGCGGTATACCCGCTTGTGATTGACGTGAAGGCCCTCCCGACGCAGTAGCTGCCAGATGCGCCGGTAACCAAAACGTCTGCGTTCAAGCGCCAGTTCAGTGATACGCCCTGATAAATGTGCATCAGCAGATGGACGCTGAGCGTCATAACGGCAGGTCGACAGGGACAAATCTGTAAGTCTGCAGGCACGACGTTGCGACAGACCGGTCGCATCACACATAAACTCAACGGCTTCCCGCTTCTGGCCTGTCGTCAGTACTTTCGCCCCAGAGCCACCTGAATTGCCTCCTTATCCAGCATGGCTTCGGCAAGTAGCTTCTTGAGGCGGGCGTTCTCCTCTTCAAGAGATTTAAGCCGCTTCACCTCAGGAACTTCCATGCCACCAAACTTCTTGCGCCAGGTGTAGAAAGTGGCATCGGAAATGGCGTGCTTACGGCAGAGCTCACGGGCAGAAACTCCGCCTTCCGCTTCGCGAAGAATACTGATGATCTGTTCGTCGGAAAAACGCTTCTTCATGGGGATGTCCTCATGTGGCTTATGAAGACATTACTAACATCGGGGTGTGTTAATCAACTGGGGGCAGGTCAAGGTCATGCGTGACGCGCTGGAGAAGCAGGCAGAGTCACGCTTTCAGAATTAGCACGCACTGCTGGCCGAAGAGCCTCAGGATCGTCGAGGCGAAAACATGGAAAATGATGCATTTACTTCTAATAACAATAGGTTATAAGCTCTGCATGTTTGCAAGCATGCATGACTATTTCCCGATAATGTATCAGCCCGGCATCAGAACATAAACCGAATTTGTGCATAAAGTTAGTTTTGATATTATATATTTGCTTTATGGATATGTTAAGGAGTTGCGATATATGAGGAACAGAATAACCTGAGGTATAAAGTGATAATATCCGGCGTTCTTTAATGGTTAACTGTCTTTTTTTGTTGCGCGCACCAAACATAATATGAACGTTATTCATAAAATTACTAACAGTCTCTGTTAATTGGTGAATGTCAGTATCTATATCTTCGTAATATATTTTTCCAGAGTTAAGCATTGCCGCAAGAAAATGGATTGTCTGTTTTCTTGCTATCACCAACGTAGGGTGAGCTTGACTTTTTTGAATACTAATAAAGTCCTGTAACGTAATCCATGGTTCTTCAAAAGCTATAATAATTAACTTTTCATCATTACAGGGTGCTGATGATGAGTTGTTTATAATTTGTGTTAATGCACGGTATACATAAGTGGTTTTAGTATGGATGCTAATATTATTCACACCAACTCCTGATTGTACTAATGGCAATTTTTTGTCATATCATATGACCAGAGTGGTAATATAAAGAGGGTCATGGAAATATGATGGGGATCAGGTGGTTACGAAAAAAGCAACCACCTTGTTTATCTATAATATATGAGCTAGTTTAAGCTAATAATTAGAAGAGATATTTAAATCCTATCATGGCCTGGGTATCACTGTAACCTTTATCGCCAATCTGCTGTGCCACGTTCCCCCACAGATTGATATTTGGATTAATCTGCCCCTCGACTCCTGCTTTTAACTCTCCAATATTTCGCGTACCCGCAATCTTAACGCGGACGCCGTCCATACGTGTGCCGAAAGTCTTTGTATTGTGGATCCAGTTAGTTTCCACAAAAGGTTCAAAGACACGATTTTTCCCTTCATCGATTAAACTGTGACCTTTAATGTATGCTCTCATACCAAGGCGGGACTGTATATTTCCATCACCTTCTGCATTCACCCGAGTTCCGTTAGATTCACGATGTTCATCACTTTTTACACCCATCCATGTCAGTTGCGCCACAGACTGAACATAGTAGCTTTCGCGGGTATTCTTCTCGCCAGTTTTCCAGGTATAGCCCGCTTCGACAGATGCTGTGAACCCGTCAGATTTATAGCGTTCCGCTGCGAGTTTCTCTCCACTTACGGAGTTATTGAACCAATTGTAGAGCAACCAAGTATCAACATATCCTCCTGTTTTCTCGACATTATCCTGGAGCCAAGTCCCGTACACTCCGGCACTGTAGCCATTAACACTGCCATCAGCCTTGTAACCACTTTGATTACTCCGGGTATTACTTTTTTGGTTGGCATACCCCCCCATGATGCCAAGATGGAAGCGATTTGCAGCATTACTACTCCATTGGGCAACGTCACCACCCATTTGCATAACATACCTGTTAGCCTGCGTCTTTAACTGTCCTGAACTGTCCTTAAACCGGGTGTGTCCACCAATATTCCGTAACCACATACTTGTTACTTTCTCTTCGCCTGTCAGTGCATCAACATAATGGGTCTCACCCAGTCGATCATGTAATCTGTGCAAAAATAGTGTATTGGCGGCCAAAAGATTTGATGCATACTCACTACCTTCCGGACGAATAACAGGTTCCTGTCCCGGTTCTGGCATCGGCTCTGGTTCTGGTTTCGGTTCAGGCTCTGTAACAGGTTTAGTGTTAACAAGATACCAGTTACTGTAGTCAGCTTCTTTCCCACGACTCAAGTAATACTCATATGCTCCACCCACAATACGGCCTTTCTTCACGAACTCGCCGCTGGACTGTCCCCCAACAGTGATGAGTTCGATTCCCCGGGTGGTATACCCCCCTTTTCCGCCAATGTTATTCACATGAACATAAGTAGTGCCGGATGTGTCACCGCTGACTATCATTCTGTCTGTCGGCGAACTGTCATCGCCTAGTACCGAATTGAAATAGATATGACCTTGATCACCCGTATAGTCACCAGCGACAAGAAGCTCGTTGCCAACCTGGTCTTTAGAAATATAACCGCTTCTTCCAAGTATAATACTTCCCTCATTTATCAACTTTCTGTCTATAAAGAGCTGAGCAGGCGTATCCTTGTCGGAAAGATAGCTGCTAACCCTGAGGGTTCCTCCATTTCTGACTTCAGTATCCCCCAGATATCCTTCAGCAGATACTGTTCCAGTATTATGTATGGAGATATGCCCTCCCAGAGCGACGGAAGAGTCCAGTCCTCCTCCGGTGACAGAGAACGAACCGTTATAATTTGTGCTGTCACCACTAAGGTATAATGTTGAGGCGCCTTTTTTTTCTGCCTGCCCTTTTCCTTCAAAAATCCCGGCATAGAGACTATCGAAAGCCTGATCGATAACGAGACTGGCTTCTGTTATGTCGACAACTCCACCTTTACCTGACAGATGCGCCATCGTTAAATCATGATTATTAAGATTAAGTTTCCCCGAATTTACCGTATAGGAGGTATGATTAACGAATGCATCATGATCGTCTGAACGTAGCTCTCCGCCTTCAATCCGGGTTCCACCGGAATAGCTGTTTTTACCAGATAAAGCCACCAGACCATCACCTGACTTAACGATACCCCCCTTACCGGATAATGAGCCCTTAAGATACATTTCTTTTGTTTCACCTGCTTCGAGTGCAGACTCAGAAAGAACATTCATGTTTACTTTTGTACTTAACCGGTTATCGCAATATTTGCAGTCATTAACACGGAGAGTCCCGCCATTGAGATTGAAAGCGTAATAACCGTCGCCTGCTTTAATTGCATCTTCTTCAGGAGACAAGTTACTGTTAGCTATAGTCATGAAACCGTTTTTATTGAGATTAACTATTGCAGAAGCGCCCTCGCTGCTGGCCATGAATAGTCCAGAAACCAGATTTTCGAAACCATCGTTATCAGTGTTGGCTTTACCTTCAAATATAACGTCGGCGTCATCCTCTATATTAAGTACAGCAGAGCCTGCACCTTTCATGCTAATTTTAACGTCAATAGCCTGGAAAGTGTCCATGATATCGGATGCCAGTGACATCAAACTCCGGACGATAAGCTTACTGCCTGCGCCAGAGACATTGATTTCAGCAGACGGCGGCTGAAGATTTAAAGCATCCTTGTGATCGATTATCGTCGATGCGCTTATTGTTCCAGCAGAAACTTCACCTCCATTAGAAATATTTAGCACACCTCTACCTATATAGCCAAGATACATGGCACCATTTTCCACAAAGTCTCCTAAATATGGAGCATTGTTTATTACATTTAGTTCACTCCCTGAACCAGAAACGTTTATTACACCAGTGTTACTGTTATTTCCCGCTCCGACAAACACCTTATTTTCGGAGAAAATCACAGGTTTCCCCACGTTCAGAACAGCACCATCCATAACATTTAGAACACCATTCACCTGACTGTCTCTTTTGTTATTCCAGTCACGTATGTCACTGGTGCCTACATGTAAATCAAGGGAGATTAAGGAGCCAATATTTGGGCCTATTAAGTTTAAAACCCCTATTGTGTCATTAACGGAATTATTACCTTCTGAAACAGTACCTACTTTAAAGGTATTATCGCTGTTAAGATTGTTTGCATTTTCGGCTATGGTTAATACACCCTTACCACCATCAACCCCAACACTGAAGGGATGGTTATAACTTGAAGTTCCTTTTAATGTAAGCTCGCCACTTTCTCCATCACCACCACCTATGATGTACCCTTTGTTTTTCCAGTCCCATGTACCGTCTTCAGTAACATCAGATGAATTAAAATACAAAGGAGCGGAACTGACTGACCAGCTCATAAAAAATAATGCAAATATTCCTGTAATGACTCTCATTTTTTCACGCTCTGTATTAATGATCTTAAAACTATTAATAGCTAGATTTAAAATTACAGCCACAATGGCAATTCCAGATAAAAGCCAATAACTCGGTAACTCGCTTTCACTAGAAGAATCTGAATTAACATTACCAATTATGCTTCATTGATTAAAATCAACAATATTAATTTTTTCTATGAGTTTTATTTAGGAACTTCATGAGTATTCATTGTGTTAATAAAATACATGTTTTTAATTGATTATCATTTACATGCATACTCCTGCAAATTTTTAACTCATTGATTTTTAAGGTATTGATTTTGTGGAAACGGCATGATGTTTCAACTAATATTACATTAACGAGCAAGGTGTATAAAAATGACTGAAAAATTGGTTGCGGATATAAAAAATGAGATTATTCTGATTGAAAAATCGGTGTGCTTTTATCCAGATCAAAACTTATTGAAATCTTTACATGGGGAAGATAGCGTAAAACTTCTCAGCACTGCATCTGAATGCCTTTTAATATTAATCCAAAGTCAAGGGGATATTGTTCCTAAGCACGAATTTATCGAAAAAGTATGGGGCCGAAAAGGTGTTATTGCAACTGAACATACGTTTTATCAGACGATACTTACAGTTCGAAAAGGATTTTCGCATCTGGGCCTAGAAAACATTATAAAAACGAGATACCGTCGTGGTCTCTTAATCGAGAGTTCAGTTAGCATCATTAAGAGGGAGATGGTTGTTTCGGGAGTGCTTTCTCACTACGAATCAAATAATAATACAAATTATTTTCATGAAAGGGTTCAGACTCAAGAGAAAAAATACAAAAAAAACCGATGGAGTTTATGGTTGTCTGTAGCGCTATGGATTTTTGTTGGCGTTGTTTTGGGCGGACTTACTGCGTCAGCAATTAAAATTCCATCAAGTGGATATTTCGATCGTTATCATCAGTTAACGTATATGAAAAGCGCATGTCCAATTCTGGCTGAAGACTATAAATATGATCCTGATCAAATTCAATCTTTCTTCAGGCAAAATAAAATAGAGTGCACACGTGATGAGAAGATATACTTTTCTGGGCGCAACTCAATCGGCTTACATTCTCTCATCAAGTGCGATAATAAATTTCAGGAGGGTAAAGAGTGTTTAACCGATTTTTATCTGAGCGCCGTTCAGGAAAAATAATTATCTTCTTAATTTTCCTAACTGCTTTTACTACTGGCTTCGTGACCGTAATCCATTTAAAAAAAATCAAATATGCCAGATATGATGGAGTGCTCTGTTATGCAGCAATGAATATTCACCGTAAGAGCATGTTACTCTCGGTACATCTTAAATATATACTAGATGATGGCAAGGGAGTCATAATCATGAGGGGACGCCTTTCAGATAACGACACGGATATCGGCATAGTCAGTCGAGACATCGAATTTGATTACCAGCGGAAAGCTAGTTTAGTCACAGCACAGGTTAAATCCATCAGGAAAATGGCACAAGATACCGCCAACGATACTCTTCTGGCACCGTTACTTCCAGAAATTTGGTCAGATAAGGGTAATCAAGGTATTTTTTATATCTATCCCCAGTACCCTAACGGATATGTGTTTGGTCGAAATTTCTTGCCGTCTTTTTATTGCAGTAATATCAAATAATCTGGGCCAGACATAACTGCGGTAACGCCCATCAAGCATGCTGGAGCGGTTATCGCAAAGCGGATGCGCATAATATCATAACGACATCACTTTTAATCATGGGAACATAGGTCCGGCGACGGAGTTCAGGGTTCATTTCATCATCTTCCCGCTTTCGGCTCCGCACGGGCGGTCAGTCCTGTAGTGTGCGGTTTTCTTCCCAGGCGTTTTCAGGTGCGCTGCCATGTGTTCACCGATAGCTTTCAGGCTGCCACCTTCTCGCACAGCGGTAGCGTCTCATTGTGCAATTCCGTCGCGATTTAATCAATATTTGAGCTAAAACCGAAACTCATTTGTGTGGTTTCGCATGTGAGGGGGACTATATTCCAGTTTACTGATTACTGCAACAGGAAGTGATGATTATTGCCTTTAGGTTAATAATGCAAGCAAGACAACAATAACTGACATTTATTGCTTCAATAGTATTTTTCTTTATTTTCTCTATTAGATCCGATTTATGGTGTAGGCGGAATGTGCGTAAAGTGGAAGATAATCAGTTACATGGAATTTTTGAGGTAATTGCCATTAGAAAATGCTGTCCGGAAAGTTCGCGGACGCCGAAACGTAGGAAGTGCCAGGCTAGAATAATTTTATTCTAAAAAACAACTTATAATCAACAACATAACTTCATTTCTGACAATAAAAATTGCCTCAGAAAATTTTTCGGAAGTCAGCTGAGTGGTCTTCAACCGCTCATTTTCTTAAAGGAATGCAGAGAGGAAGGGCAGATCAGTTCTTCTTCTGAACATGAGCCTCAATTCCGCTCATCAGATGCATATGACTTACCCGCAGACTTTAATCTCCCGGCAAGAAAATCAAAGAGGAAACGAGTGCGGCGGGCCACCGGTCCTGTTTGCGGACGATAGAGGTACAACCCCCAGGAAGCGGCCTCAATATGTCATAGAACCGGTACGAGGAGGCCTGATGATATACAGGGCGTAGCCATAAAATCAGGTAGCTGGTCCAGGCCCAGACCGCTCTTAATGGCCTCACAGTAAGTATCCAGACGTTGGTAACAAATCCAGGCGACTGAGGAAACCAGGTTCTCTGATCAAACATCCACGGCCAGTAACGGTTGGTGGTAGCATCATGAAGTGCCACTGAGGGAAAATTGAAATAAGCAAGAAAGTCGGTTCTAACCGAAACGGCCATCCGGTAATTTAACCGCATGGCTATATGGCTGCTTATTATCAGCTTGCAAATGATGCCGAAAAGGAAACTCTGCGGCGTGACCGCTAGGTGCGTGAAAAGATAATGGTTTTGTACTGTGATTATTTTTCGCCCACAGGACTAACCCTACAGATGATAAATCCTAGAAGAAGATTGGTATTAGCCAATTGAAAGGTTTCAGTGTACTTATGAAAGAAACTTTGGTGATTGAACTGAGTGGCGCATACAAAATGATTCGTTCTCATTATGACGGAATCAGCTGGTCGACCTTAAAAAAATTGAAAAGCCGCACTTTTGTTGCTGATGCTTCAGCAAGGAAAAAACTTTAAAACCATAAGTAGCGGGATTTTACATCAGCAACAAAAAAAATAGAATTTTTGTTCTGGAGCGCTTTCCTGAGTAAGCGCTCTACGGATAATTTTTCCCTTGTTCATAAAAGAACAATCCCCTCATTAACAAATATTATTAAGGGGCATGTATTAGTTTCGATTTTTCGAGTTGGCTTATATAATCCGCATACCACTGCATCATTTCCCTCCGCCCTTCCAAGTATTGAGCGTGATTATATGTTCCACGAATTGAGTTCTTATCGACATGAGCCAGCTGTAACTCAATCCAGGCCGAGTTGAATCCCTGCTCATGCAAAATGGTACTCATCGTGTGGCGGAATCCATGCCCTGTAACGCGTCCTGCATAGCCGATGCGCCTTACCAATACAGTCAATGCCATATCACTCATCGGTTTCTTAGGATTATTACGTCCTGGGAACAGCAACGTTCCTGCTTCAGTCATGGGTTTAAGCTGATTAAGCAGGTCAATTACCTGGCTTGATAACGGAACCAGATGAGGGCGACGCATTTTCATTCGCTCTGCTGGCACGTTCCAAACCTTCCGCTCAAAATCAAATTCCTGCCACTCCGCTTGCCTCAACTCCCCAGGCCTTACTCCTGTCAGAATAAGTAATTGCATCGCAATCTTAACAAGCACACTACCAGCATAGGTGTTCAGAGTCCGAAGAAACTCTGGCAATTCATCCTGGGTTAAAAAAGCATAGTGCTCTTTCTCATGAGGAGTCACGGCGCTGGCTAGATCTGGTGCTGGATTGTACTCGGCCCTGCCAGTCACAACGGCATACTTCCAGACCTCTCCACAACGCTGGCGAACCTTACGGACCTTCTCAGTTGCTCCTCGTGCTTCTATTTTTGAAAGAACAGCAAGCAGCTCCATCGGCTTGATATCTTTGATTGGCCTGTGACCGATATAAGGGAACACATCCTTTTCAAAGGTTCTCAGCATTTCTTCGCGGTAGGAGACAGACCAGCGGTCATAGCGACGCTGATACCACTCCCGTGTGATAGCCTCAAACGAGTTTTCAGCGTCTTGTTGACGACTAAGTTTCTCAATTTTTCGTTCAAGAGAGGGATCGTTACCAGCAGCTAATGTTCTTTTTGCATCCTCTCGCTTACTTCTCGCCTCAGCTAAAGAAACATCAGGATAAACGCCAATAGCGAGCAGTTTCTCTTTACCTAGCGAACGGTATTTGAGACGCCAGTATCTTTTACCGTTGGGATTAACCAGCAGGTAAAGACCACCACCGTCAGCGAGTTTGTAGGGCTTATCTTTAGGTTTTGCAGTTTCAACCTGACGCGCTGTCAGCTTCATTGGGGGTACCTCTCAGCAGGGGGGACAATTATACCCCCATCCATACCCCCACATTAAGCTTGACCCTGAGGGAGTACAATTGAGTTCAATAGACTAATAGAATGCTATAACTACTGATTTATCAAGGAAAAATTGACTTTGGTAGACTTCAGGGGAGGTGAGTTTGGAGCGGGCGAAGGGAATCGAACCCTCGTATAGAGCTTGGGAAGCTCTCGTTCTACCATTGAACTACGCCCGCTTTGAGGTGCGTAAGGCATTATAGACTTTACGCACCTTCATACAAGCCTCTTCACAACTAACCGGCGATTAAATAATCACTTAGCACTTCGGTTTGCTGCCGGGCGCAGGAAGATAGCGCTGCGGATCGATGGCCGTCGCCTTATAGCGGATCTGGAAGTGCAGCTTCACTGAATCCGTACCGGTGCTGCCCATGGTGGCAATCTTCTGCCCTGCTTTGACGTTCTGCCCGTTGTTGACCAGCATCGTGTCGTTGTGCGCATAGGCCGTGATGTAGTCTTCGCCATGCTTAATCATGATCAGGTTACCGTAGCCACGCAGCTGGTTACCGACGTAAACCACCTTCCCGGCCCCGGAGGCATAAACCGGGGTACCGCGCGCAGCGGCGATATCAATACCCTTGTTGCCACCTTCAGAGAGTGAGTAAGGGGCGACCACTTTACCGCTGGCAGGCCAAATCCAGCAGCGCTGTCCAACCGGCGGCCATGACGATTGCGGCACCTGATAGGACGGCGTCACTTTGGCGGTTTTGCCTTTCGAAGAGGACTTTTTACCCGCGGACGATCCGCCGCTAACCTTTAGCTGCTGCCCCACCTCGATGGTGTAGGGCGGAGAGAGATTATTCAGCCGCGCCAGATCCTTCACGCTTGTCCCCGTTGCGCGTGAAATCCTGTACAGGGTGTCCCCGCGTTTGACGGTGTAGACCGAACCGGAATAGCTTCCCGTATCCGAAGATTTGCTCCCTGAACAGCCCGCCAGTAATAGCGTCAGCGTCAGGCAAAAAATAGCGGTAAGGGGTTTTCTCGTCAGGCTTCCTGCAAACAAAACAGATCCTCGGTCAGCGTGAATGGCGCACTATGATAACAGCCAAAACGAACAGGGGTCATGCCCTTTTCCGCTCTACGAGCCAAACCGTTCGTATAAGAATGCAGTATAATGCTTCGGCTGATGGTGCTGAACCACTCGGCAATTTGGCACTGGAGCATCAATGAGTATTCAAGAACACGTTATTTTGGTAAACGACCAGGGAATGGTGATTGGCACTCAGGAAAAATATGCCGCGCACACGTTACATACCCCGCTGCATCTGGCGTTCTCTTCCTGGCTTTTTAACGCAAAAGGCGAATGTCTGATCACCCGACGCGCCTTAAGCAAAAAAGCCTGGCCCGGCGTCTGGACCAACTCCGTGTGCGGCCACCCGCAGTCGGGTGAAGAGACAGTCCAGGCGATAATCCGCCGCTGCCGCTTTGAAGTGGGCGCAGAACTGACCGATATCACCGCCGTCGCCCCTGAATTTCGCTATCGGGAAACCGACCCGTCCGGGATCGTGGAAAACGAAATTTGCCCGGTGTTCGCCGCCCGCATCACCAATGACGTGACGATAAACGAAGATGAAGTGATGGACTATCAGTGGGTTGAGCTGGACGCGCTATTCCGCGCGCTGGACGCGACGCCCTGGGCCTTTAGCCCGTGGATGGTCATGGAAGCGACAACCGCCCGCGAAAAACTTAAAGCCTTCGCGGCGCAATAAAAAAGCCCCTTTCGGGGCTTTTTTTACATCTAAACGCCTTATTTCACCGGGCGCATCGCCGGGAACAGGATCACGTCACGGATGGTGTGGCTGTTGGTGAACAGCATCACCATACGGTCGATACCAATCCCCAGACCTGCCGTTGGTGGCAGGCCGTGCTCCAGCGCGGTCACGTAGTCTTCGTCGAAGAACATCGCTTCGTCGTCGCCTGCCGCCTTCGCGTCAACCTGATCCTGGAAGCGCTGAGCCTGGTCTTCCGCATCGTTCAGCTCGCTAAAGCCGTTGCCGATTTCACGGCCGCCGATGAAGAATTCGAAGCGGTCAGTGATTTCAGGGTTCTGGTCATTACGACGCGCCAGCGGAGAGACTTCAGCCGGGTACTCGGTAATGAAGGTCGGCTGAATCAGGTGCGCTTCGGCCACTTCTTCGAAGATCTCGGTCACGATACGGCCCAGACCCCAGCTCTTCTCTACCTTGATACCGATGCTTTCGGCGATCGCTTTCGCAGAATCGAAGTTATCCAGATCGGCCATGTTAGTTTCCGGACGGTACTTCTTGATCGCTTCGCGCATGGTCAGTTTTTCGAACGGCTTGCCGAAGTCGAAGACTTCTTCACCGTAAGGAACCTGCGTGGTGCCCAGAATATCCTGCGCCAGCGTACGGAACAGGGATTCGGTCAGCTCGATCAGATCTTTGTAATCCGCATACGCCATATAGAGTTCCATCATGGTGAACTCTGGGTTATGACGAACGGAGATCCCTTCGTTACGGAAGTTACGGTTGATCTCGAACACGCGGTCAAAACCACCAACCACCAGACGCTTCAGGTACAGTTCCGGCGCGATACGCAGGTACATGTCCAGGTCCAGGGCGTTGTGATGGGTGATGAACGGACGCGCAGACGCGCCGCCAGGGATCACCTGCATCATCGGGGTTTCCACTTCCATAAAGTCGCGGTTCACCATGAACTGGCGGATACCGGCCATAATCTGGGAGCGAATTTTGAAGGTCTTGCGGGATTCATCGTTAGAGATGAGATCCAGGTAGCGCTGACGGTAGCGCGCTTCCTGATCCTGCAGGCCGTGGAATTTGTCCGGCAGCGGGCGCAGGGCTTTGGTCAGCAGACGCAGCTCGGTGCAGTGGATAGACAGTTCACCGGTTTTGGTTTTGAACAGTTTACCTTTTGCGCCCAGGATATCGCCCAGGTCCCACTTCTTGAACTGCTCGTTGTAGATGCCTTCCGGCAGATCGTCACGGGAAACGTACAGCTGAATACGGCCGCCAACGTCCTGCAGGGTCACGAAGGAGGCTTTACCCATGATACGACGGGTCATCATGCGGCCCGCAACGGCCACTTCAACGTTCAGCGCTTCCAGCTCTTCGTTCTCTTTCGCGTCGAAGTCAGCGTGCAGTTGGTCTGAGGTGTGGTCACGACGAAAATCGTTCGGGAACGGCACGCCCTGCTCGCGCAGCGCTGCCAGCTTCTCGCGGCGGGTTTTCAGTTCGTTGTTAAGATCGACTACCGCGTCAGCGCCCTGTGCTTGTTGTTCAGACATGTTGGTTCCTCATAACCCTGCTTTCAAACTTGCTTCGATAAATTGGTCCAGGCTGCCGTCCAGCACCGCCTGCGTGTTACGGGTTTCAACCCCGGTACGCAGGTCTTTGATGCGGGAGTCATCAAGGACGTAAGAACGGATCTGGCTGCCCCAGCCGATGTCAGACTTGTTGTCTTCCATCGCCTGTTTCTCAGCATTTTTCTTCTGCATCTCCAGCTCATAAAGCTTCGCTTTCATCTGCTTCATGGCCTGGTCTTTGTTCTTATGCTGGGAACGGTCGTTCTGGCATTGCGTTACCAGCCCGGTTGGAATGTGGGTAATACGCACCGCCGATTCCGTACGGTTAACGTGCTGGCCGCCCGCGCCGGATGCGCGATAAACGTCGATACGCAGGTCCGCCGGGTTGATTTCGATATCGATATCTTCATCAACTTCCGGGTAAACAAACGCGGAGCTGAAGGAGGTATGACGACGGCCGCCGGAGTCGAACGGGCTCTTACGCACCAGGCGGTGAACGCCGGTTTCAGTGCGCAGCCAGCCGTAGGCGTAATCACCGATGATCTTGATGGTGACGGATTTAATACCGGCCACTTCACCTTCAGACTCTTCGATAATTTCAGTTTTAAAGCCGCGCGCTTCGGCCCAGCGCAGATACATACGCATCAGCATGCTGGCCCAGTCCTGCGCTTCGGTACCGCCAGAACCTGCCTGAATATCGAGATAGCAGTCAGCGCTGTCGTATTCGCCGGAGAACATGCGACGGAATTCAAGCTGCGCCAGCTTCTCTTCCAGCACGTCGAGTTCTGCTACGGCTTCGTTAAAGGTTTCTTCGTCGTCGGCTTCGACGGCCAGCTCCAGCAAACCGGAAACATCTTCCAGCCCCTGGGCCATTTGATCCAGCGTATCTACGATAGCTTCGAGAGAGGAACGCTCTTTACCCAGCGCCTGTGCGCGTTCAGGTTCGTTCCAGACGTCCGGCTGTTCCAGCTCGGCGTTTACTTCTTCAAGACGCTCTTTCTTGGCATCGTAGTCAAAGATACCCCCTAAGAACGTCAGAGCGCTCCGTGAGGTCCTGAATACGGTTTTTTACCGGATTAATTTCAAACATGGTCTGTTTTCTTTTATGGACTTGTCAAAATGCGGTGATAAGAGCGGGATTGTACCGAATCCACGCCCTTTTTTATAGAGATTACTGCCGCTAAATTGGCCAGATATTGTCGATGATGATCTGAAGGGTGCGGTTACCGCGAAACTCGTTGATGTCCAGTTTGTACGCCAGCTCGACCTCGCGCACGCCGTTGTCCGGCCACACCGTCGTGTCAACGTTAAAGGCAATGCCGTCCAGCAGCGGGCCGCCGCCGACCGGTTCCACCATCACCTTCAGATGACGCTCGCCGACGATGCGCTGCTGCAGCAGGCGGAAACGGCCGTCGAACAGCGGCTCCGGGAACATCTGCCCCCATGGACCGGCATCGCGGAGCATTTGCGCCACGTCCATCGTCATCTCAAGCGGTGAAAGCTCGCCATCGGACACCACTTCACCCTGCAGCAGGGCCGGGTCAATCCAGTCGGTAACCAGCTCGCCGAAGAGGCGCTGAAACTCGTCGAATTTCGCCTCTTCCAGCGACAGGCCTGCCGCCATCGCATGGCCGCCGAACTTGATCATCAGGCCCGGATACAGCGTATCGAGACGCTCCAGCGCGTCGCGCATGTGCAGACCCTGAATCGAGCGGCCAGAGCCTTTCAGCGTGCCGTCGCCCGCGGGGGCGAAGGCGATCACCGGGCGGTGGAAGCGCTCTTTGATGCGCGACGCCAGAATGCCGACCACGCCCTGATGCCACTCGGGATGGTACATCGCCAGGCCGCCCGGCAGCGTATCGCCGCTGCGCTCCAGTTTTTCAAACAGGGTCAGCGCTTCGGCCTGCATCCCCTGCTCAATCTCTTTACGTGTCTGGTTCAGGGCGTCCAGCTCGTTGGCCAGCACGCGCGCTTCACCGATGTTGTCACACAGCAGCAGCGCGACGCCAACGGACATATCGTCCAGTCTTCCGGCCGCGTTCAGGCGCGGCCCAAGGGCAAAGCCCAAATCGCTTGCCGCCAGCTTGAGCGGGTCGCGGTTGGCGATTTCCAGCAGCGCCTTGATCCCCGGGCGGCACTTGCCTGCCCGAATACGGCTTAAGCCCTGCCAGGTCAAAATACGGTTATTGGTATCGAGCGGGACCACGTCAGCGACGGTACCCAGTGCAACCAGATCGAGATATTCGGCCAGGTTCGGTACGGCAATACCGCGGGATTCGAACCAGCCCTTGTCGCGTAACAGGGTACGCAGCGCCAGCATCAGATAAAACGCCACGCCTACGCCCGCAAGGGATTTCGACGGAAAATCACAGTCGCGCAGGTTGGGGTTAATAATCGCCTCGGCGGCAGGGAGCGTTTCACCGGGGAGATGGTGATCGGTAACCAGCACCGGGATCCCCAGCGAGTGGGCATGATCAACCCCCGCATGGGAAGAGATCCCGTTATCGACGGTCATGATCATCTGAGCACCGCGGGCGTGGGCCTGATCGACCACTTCCGGGCTGAGTCCGTAGCCGTCTTCAAAACGGTTCGGCACCAGATACGTGACGTTATCGCAGCCCAGCGCGCGCAGGCTGAGCACGCTCAGCGCGGTGCTGGTTGCGCCGTCGGCGTCGAAATCCCCTACTACCACAATACGCGTGTTCTCACGCAGCGCGTTATAGAGCATTTCAGTGGCTTTTTCGATGCCGTTCAGCTGCTGCCAGGGCAGCATCCCTTTCACGCTGCGTTCAAGATCTTCAGCGCGACGCACGCCGCGGCTGGCGTAGAGGCGCTTCAGCAGCGGCGGGAGATCGTCCGGTAAATCAACCGGTTCAACCGCCTCGCGGCGGCGCAATTTTATCGGGGCTTTCACGCGGATTATTTACCACTAACCTGTTTCTGGTGCGCGTCGAGGAACTCTTTCATCTCTTTTGGTCCCTGATAACCCGGAACGACATACCCGTTGCTCAGGACAATCGCTGGCGTACCGCTCACGCCAAACTGCACGCCCAGCGCGTAGTGGTTAGCAATGTCGATATCGCAGGAGGCTGGCTTAACCTCTTTTCCGCTCATCGCATCATCAAAGGCTTTGTTGCGGTCTTTCGCACACCAGATGGCCTTCATGTCCTGCTCTGGCTGGCTCTGTACGCCCGCGCGCGGGAAGGCGAGATAGCGCACGGTAATACCCAGCGCATTGTAATCTTTCATCTCTTCATGCAGCTTGTGGCAGTAGCCGCAGGTGATGTCGGTGAAGACGGTAATGACGTGTTTTTCCTGCGCCGCCTTATAGACGATCATCTCTTTTTCGAGCGCGTTCAGGTTTTTCATCAGCAGTTGGTTGGTCACGTTGACCGGCTGCGCGCCGCTCACGTCGTACATTGGCCCCTGAATAATGTGTTTGCCGTCTTCGGTGACGTACAGCACGCCGCTGTTGGTCAGTACCGTTTTCATCCCAGCGACCGGTGCTGGCTGAATATCGCTGCCGGTGACGCCAAGCTTAGCGAGCGACTGTTTGATAGCGGCGTCGTCAGCATGGGCGAAACCGGTAAAGGAGGCTGCCAGCAGGGTGAACAGCGCGAAACTCTTTTTCATAGTTGATCCTGTTACAATTCGTCGGCACTCACGCACGAGGGTGGTGCTGTTGGTGTAGCTGCCGCAGGCGTTCCGTCGCGACATGGGTGTAAATTTGCGTCGTGGAAAGATCGCTATGTCCCAGCAGCATCTGCACCACGCGTAAATCCGCGCCGTGGTTGAGCAGATGCGTCGCGAAGGCATGACGCAATACGTGCGGCGAAAGCTTTTCACTGTCGATACCGGCCAGTGTGGCGTAATGCTTGATGCGATGCCAGAACGTTTGCCGCGTCATCTGCTGTGCGCGCTGGCTCGGAAACAGAACGTCGATAGATGCGCCGTTGAGCAGCCACGGGCGACCGTGCTCCAGATACGTTTCCAGCCAGTAAACCGCCTCTTCGCCCAGCGGAACCAGCCTTTCCTTGTTTCCTTTACCGATGACGCGCACCACGCCCTGACGCAGGCTGATGTCGCTCATCGTCAGGCCAACCAGTTCCGAAACGCGCAGGCCGGTAGCATACAATAGCTCAAGCATGGCTTTATCGCGTAACTCCAGCGGCAGGTCAACTGCCGGTGACTGTAATAATCTCTCAACTTGTGCTTCGCTGAGATCTTTCGGCAGCCGCTGCGGAAGTTTTGGGGATGCCAGCAGCGCGCTGGGATCGTCTTCGCGGATCTTCTCACGGTAGAGATGCTGGAACAGCCGACGCATGGCGCTGAGCAAGCGCGCAGAACTGGTCGCTTTGTAGCCCCCTTCTACACGTTCACCGAGCAGCGCCTGCAGGTCGTCGCTTTGCGCGCTCGCCAGCGAGAGCTGCCGACGGGCCAGCCACTCCACCAGCATGGTAAGATCGCGCCGATAGGCGCTGAGCGTATTCTCGGCCAGATTTTTTTCCAGCCACAGCGCGTCGAGAAACTGTTCAACGAGTGCGAGATCCTTTTCCACATCAGCCCCTTTGATTCTGCAGTCAGGTCATTATGCCTGATTGTGACCTGTTTCTGGTACACTACGCGCAAAGTCAACGCAAGAATTGAGATAGTTACGCGATGAATATTGGTCTGTTCTATGGTTCCAGCACCTGCTACACCGAAATGGCGGCAGAGAAAATTCGCGACATCATTGGCCCGGAACTGGTGACGTTGCATAACCTGAAAGATGACGCGGTCGCGCTGATGGAACAGTACGATGTGCTGATCCTCGGCATCCCAACCTGGGACTTTGGTGAGATACAGGAAGACTGGGAAGCCATCTGGGATCAACTCGATTCAGTCAATCTCGACGGCAAGATTGTTGCCATGTACGGGATGGGAGATCAGCTGGGTTACGGGGAGTGGTTCCTGGACGCGCTCGGCATGCTGCACGACAAGCTGGCGCCGAAAGGGGTGTCGTTCATCGGCTACTGGCCAACCGAAGGTTACGAGTTCACCAGTAAAAAGCCGATTATTGCCGACGGCGAGCTGTTTGTTGGGCTCGCGCTGGATGAAACCAACCAGTACGATCTTAGCGATGAACGCCTGCAAAACTGGTGCGAGCAGATTCTGGGCGAAATGGCAGAAAAGTTTAGCTAACGCCTATTACCCCTGCGTCGTCTGTTGCAACAGCATCCGGCGCAGGTCTCGCCACTCGGCAGCATCCATACTGTCAGCCGCCAGCCAAAGATGCTGGCAACGCCCGCCGTCCACCTTGCGTAACCGTAACATCATGCCGCAGTTGAGCATCCAGGGCATACCGAGAATATCCCACTCTTTTCCCTGCCAGCGCAGGCGGGAATCCATCAGTAGCTTGATCTCTCCCTGACGGGCATTAATGCGACGCTGGCTGCGTACGCTGTCAAACACGACAAACGAGAGTAACAGCAGCCACAGCGGCGTATAGCTCAGCGGCCACGGCATCAGTAACACAAAGGCCGCAACCAGGCCGTGGAGCAACAAAGACATCCACTGCGAGCGCCACGAGACGCGAAGATCAGATTGCCACAGGACCACGTTCCCGATTCCGTGTTTGAATTAATTGCACCATCCGTTGCAACTCGGTGTCGGCGGGTTTGCCGTGGTTCATCAGCCAGTTGAATAAATCTGGATCGTCAGACTCAAGCAGGCGAACAAACAGACGCTTATCATCGTCGCTTAAGGTGTCATACTCATATTCGAAGAAAGGCATGATGGAAATATCAAGTTCACGCATGCCGCGACGGCACGCCCAGTGAATACGGGCCTTGTTGTTAATATCCATGTTCAGTTTCCTGCATTACGTTTGGCACAGTCGGTACCCCATTCAGTATTCTTTATTTCTCTACGGGGACACCAGCTAGTGTAACGTGTTTTTGAGCGTTTCATTACTGGAATATTGCGATCGACGAGCAGGCTTCCAGAATAATCCCTACAAAGACAGCGGATTACATTATTTTGCGTGGTATTACGCACAACCGGTTTATGGCACAAATGGCCTGTTGAAAGCGCTTGCATTGCCTGCAGGCTCTTTTACCATTAGGCATTATCAAAGCGTTAAGCAATTCAGGATATCGTTATGGCCTTTACACCATTTTCTCCTCGCCAGCCCGCCGCCTCTGCGCGTCTGCCGCTGACGCTTATTTCTCTTGATGACTGGGCGCTGGCGACGCTCACCGGTGCCGACGCCGAAAAATATCTGCAGGGCCAGGTGACCGCCGACGTCAGTCAGATGACCGAACACCAGCACCTGCTGGCCGCCCATTGCGACCCAAAAGGCAAAATGTGGAGCAACCTGCGTCTGTTCCGCCGTCAGGACGGTTTTGCCTTTATTGAGCGCCGCAGCCTGCGTGACGCCCAGCTCAAAGAGCTGAAAAAATACGCGGTCTTCTCCAAAGTCACTATCGCCCCGGACGACGAACATGTCCTGCTGGGTGTGGCCGGCTTCCAGGCGCGTGCGGCGCTGAAAAATCTGTTCAGCGAACTGCCGGATGCCGAAAAGCAGCTCGTCAGCGAAGGTGCCACCTCTATCCTGTGGTTTGAACACCCGGCAGAGCGTTTTCTGTTAGTCACCGATGCTGAAACCGCCGAGCGCGTCACCGAGGCGCTGCGGGGCGAAGCGCAGCTTAACAACAGTCAGCAGTGGCTGGCGCTGAACATCGAAGCGGGTCTGCCGATCATTGACGCCGCAAACAGCGCGCAGTTTATTCCTCAGGCAACGAACCTGCAGGCGCTGGGCGGCATCAGCTTTAAAAAAGGCTGCTACACCGGCCAGGAGATGGTCGCACGTGCGAAATTCCGCGGGGCAAACAAACGCGCGCTGTGGACGCTGGCGGGCCATGCCAGCCGCGTACCTGAAGCAGGGGAAGATTTAGAGCTGAAGATGGGTGAAAACTGGCGCCGTACCGGCACCGTATTAGCCGCCGTACAGCTGGATGATGGACGTCTTCTGGTGCAGGCCGTTATGAACAACGACATGGAAGCGGACAGCGTGTTCCGCGTGCGCGACGATGTGAACACACTGAGCATCGAGCCTCTGCCCTATTCACTGGAAGAGTGATGCTGTATCGCCCGGTGGCACTGCGCTTACCGGGCCTACTTATCCCGTAGGTCGGGTAAGGCGAAGCCGCCACCCGACAAAAAACTACGCCTGCCCCACATACAAATAAATCGCTAAAAAGTGGCACACGCTGCCGCCCAGCACAAAGCCGTGCCAGATGGCATGGTTGTACGGAATACGCTTGCAGACGTAGAAAATGACGCCGAGCGAATACACCACGCCGCCTAAGGCCAGAAGCGTGACGCCCCCTATCGACAGTTTGATTGCCAGCTGGTACACCACGATCAGCGACAGCCAGCCCATGGTCAGATAGGTGACCAGCGACAGCACCTTAAACCGGTGCGCGATGGTGAGCTTAAACAGGATCCCGAGCAGCGCCAGGCTCCAGATAACAATCATCAGGCCGCGCGACAGCGGTGAGTTGAGCCCCACCAGCAGAAACGGCGTGTAGGTGCCTGCAATAAGAAGGTAGATAGCGCAGTGGTCAAACTTCTTGAGCCACATCTTGGCCCGCTGATGCGGGATCGCGTGATACAGCGTCGAGGCCAGAAACAGCAGGATCATGCTCCCGCCATACAGGCTGTAGCTGGTAATAGCCATCGCGCTGGCATTTGCATCGACCGCCTGCACCAGCAATAACACTAAACCGACAATCCCAAACACCAGGCCAATGCCGTGGCTGATGCTGTTGGCTATTTCCTCAGCCAGCGAATATCCCTGTGCGATTAATGGTCTACTCACCATACAAAACTCCGGGAAAACAAAAGATGATTATTCATCGCATCACTATGCTAACTGAGAATGATTCCAGTGAACACCTGTTAGCTAAAATAATTTCACTTCAGTGATTTACACCTAAAAATCATAGGCATAAATGAATTTTTCACCTAACATTTGTTCACATTAAAATTTAACCATTAAGAATCAAGAGCATAAAAATGGATCCTGCCGTCTGGCCGCATGTTATGATGGATACATGAGGTCTGAATAAGAGTTATACCATTGTGAGTATGTTTACCCACTCCGCCATTGCCAGTCTCAATAACCTGGAGATGATGGTCTACAACTATGTCATTAAAAACCGTGACAAAGTCATGTACATGACCATCCGCGAGCTGGCGGATGCAGCGGGTGTCTCGACGACCACTATCCTGCGCTTTTGCCGCAAGCTTAACTGCGAAGGCTACTCGGAGTTTCGCGTACGCTTTAAGCTTTATCTTGAACAGAACGAGCCCCAGCAGGCGAATTTCGGCGCCAGCGAAATTATCAGCTTCTTTAAAAGCGTAAATAATGAAGAGTTCGACGCGTTATTAGATAGTGCGGTCGATATTATTTTATCGTCGGAACGCATTATATTTGTCGGCGCAGGAACGTCAGGCTCGCTGGCAAAATATGGCGCACGTTTCTTTTCTAATATCGGAAAATTCAGTAACCATATTGATGACCCTTATTTCCCGGTCACCAATGACATGGCGAAAAATGCGCTGGCGATTGTGCTCTCCGTCTCGGGTGAGACCGAGGAGATCCTGCGCTTCGCCAGCCAGTTTAGCCTGCATCACTGCAAGGTGCTTTCCATTACCAGCCACGAGCACTCGCGTCTCGCAAAACTGGCCGACTTTAATCTCTCCTGGCACGTTCCCCAGACGCGTATTGCAGGTGTCTACGATATCACCACGCAAATTCCCGTCATCTATATTCTGGAATCTCTCGGCCGTAAGCTGGCGAAGAAACTTGCAGAATAAAACATCCTGTTTTTTTGATGTAACAAATCACATTATGCCCAATTTGTTATATCGTGACATTTAATTTCGCTTTGCTAGACTCGATGCCAATAAGCCATTTATTGAGAATAGCAGCGATGAAAAAATTGACCTTACCAAAAGATTTTTTATGGGGTGGCGCGGTTGCCGCTCACCAGGTTGAAGGCGGCTGGAACAAAGGCGGCAAAGGGCCAAGCATTTGCGACGTATTAACCGGCGGCGCACACGGCGTACCGCGCGAAATCACGCAGGACGTGGTGCCGGGGAAATATTATCCCAATCATGAGGCGATTGATTTCCACGGCCATTACAAAGAAGACATCAAGCTGTTTGCCGAGATGGGCTTCAAGTGTTTCCGCACCTCGATTGCCTGGACGCGTATCTTCCCGAACGGTGACGAAACGCAGCCAAACGAAGAAGGGCTGAAGTTTTACGACGACATGTTCGATGAGCTGCTGAAATACAACATCGAACCGGTGATCACCCTCTCCCATTTCGAAATGCCGCTGCACCTGGTGAAGGAGTACGGTAGCTGGACCAACCGTAAAGTGGTCGATTTCTTTGTACGCTTCGCGGAAGTGGTCTTTGAGCGCTACAAAAACAAGGTCAAATACTGGATGACCTTCAACGAAATCAACAACCAGCGTAACTGGCGCGCGCCGCTCTTCGGCTACTGCTGCTCGGGCGTGGTCTACACCGAACATGAAAATCCGGAAGAGACCATGTATCAGGTCCTGCACCACCAGTTTGTGGCCAGCGCCCTGGCGGTGAAAGCCGCGCGCCACATCAACCCGGAGATGAAAGTCGGCTGCATGCTGGCGATGGTGGCGCTCTATCCGTTCTCCTGCAAACCGGAAGACGTGATGTTCGCCCAGGAATCAATGCGCGAGCGCTACGTCTTTACCGACGTCCAGCTGCGCGGCTACTACCCGTCCTACGTGCTGAACGAATGGGAGCGCCGCGGCTTCTCCATTAAAATGGAAGCGGATGACGAGCAGATCCTGCGTGAAGGCACCTGCGACTACCTGGGCTTCAGCTACTACATGACCAACGCAGTGAAGGCGGAAGGCGGTACCGGCGATGCCATTTCCGGTTTCGAAGGCAGCGTACCGAACCCACACGTGAAGGCCTCCGACTGGGGCTGGCAGATTGACCCGGTAGGCCTGCGTTATTCCCTGTGCGAACTGTACGAGCGTTACCAGAAACCGCTGTTTATCGTGGAAAACGGCTTCGGCGCCTACGACAAGGTAGAAGAAGACGGCAGCATCAACGATGACTATCGCATCGACTACCTGCGCGCCCACGTGGAAGAGATGATCAAAGCCGTTACCCACGATGGCGTGGATCTGATGGGCTATACGCCATGGGGCTGTATCGACTGCGTGTCGTTTACCACCGGCCAGTACAGCAAGCGCTACGGCTTTATCTACGTGAACAAGCACGACGACGGCACGGGCGACATGTCGCGTTCCCGTAAGAAGAGCTTCGAGTGGTATAAAGGCGTGATTGCCAGCAACGGCGAGAAACTTTAACGCCGTAACGCCGGGCGGCGCTACGCTTGCACCGGCCTACGATTGATCCCCTCTCCCCTTTGGGGAGAGGGTTAGGGTGAGGGGTTTACTTCCCACCCGCCAGCTCTATAAAACTCCCCGTTACGTACGACGCCTTTTCGCTCAGCAGCCAGACAATCGCCTGGGCGACCTCTTCCGGCTGGCCGCCGCGCTGCATCGGCAGTAACGATTTTACGCGATCCACTCGCCCCGGCTCTCCGCCGGAAGCATGGATATCGGTATAGATCAGACCCGGACGGACGCAGTTAACGCGAATGCCCTGCGCCGCGACCTCAAGCGATAAACCCGTTGTCAGCGAATCCACCGCCCCCTTGGACGCGGCGTAATCCACATATTCACCCGGCGCGCCCAGACGGGACGCCGCGGAAGAGACATTTACTATCGCCCCGCCCTTGCCGCCATGTTTGAAGGACATGCGTTTTACCGCTTCCCGGCAGCAGAGGAAGTAGCCCGTGACGTTGGTCGCCAGGACACGGTTAATGCGCTCGGCGGAGAGATTCTCGATGGTGGATTGCTCAAACAGAATCCCCGCATTATTGACCAGCGCGGTCAGCGGCTCGCCTTCGCGATCGAGGCTGTTAAACATCGCCAGCACCTGAGCTTCATCGCTGATGTCTGCACGTACGGCAAAGGCTTGACCACCCGCATCCACAATCTGCCTGATGACGTCCTGCGCGGCGTTAATGTTGTGATGATAGTTCACCGCCACGGTGTAGCCTTCGCGAGCCAGCTGCAGCGCGGTGGCTTTCCCGATGCCGCGGCTGGCGCCGGTGACCAGTGCAATTGCCATTATCTTCTCCCAATAAAAAAGCCGGGTGGCGGCTTCGCCTTACCCGGCCTACGTTACTACATCAACATGTTACTGGTATTCGCTCATCGGCACGCAGGAGCAGAACAGGTTACGGTCACCGTAGACATCATCGAGACGCTTCACGGTCGGCCAGTACTTGTTCGCCACGCCTGCCGGGAAGACCGCCAGCTCGCGGGAATAACCGTGGTTCCACTCAGCCACCATCTCGTGCTGGGTGTGCGGGGCGTTAACCAGCGGGTTATCTTCCAGCGTCCACTCACCGTCCTGTACGCGGTCGATCTCCATGCGGATGGCCAGCATCGCGTCGATAAAGCGGTCCAGCTCAGCTTTGCTTTCGGACTCCGTTGGCTCCACCATCAGCGTGCCCGCAACCGGGAACGACATGGTAGGCGCGTGGAAGCCGTAGTCGATCAGACGCTTGGCAATGTCCAGCTCGCTAATGCCGGTCTGCTCTTTCAGCGGACGAATATCAAGGATGCACTCGTGCGCCACGCGACCGTCGCGGCCGGTATAGAGCACCGGGAAGGCAGACTTAAGGCGCGTCGCAATGTAGTTGGCGTTCAGAATGGCCACCTGGCTCGCCTGCTTCAGCCCTTCCGCGCCCATCATGCGGATATACATCCAGCTGATTGGCAGGATAGAGGCGCTACCGAACGGTGCCGCAGAAACCGCGCCCTGACGGGTCAGCATGCCTTCAATCTGAACCACGCTGTGGCCCGGCACAAACGGTGCCAGGTGCGCTTTCACGCCGATTGGGCCCATGCCCGGGCCGCCACCGCCGTGCGGAATGCAGAAGGTTTTGTGCAGGTTGAGGTGCGATACGTCCGCGCCGATAAAGCCCGGCGAGGTAATGCCCACCTGCGCGTTCATGTTTGCACCGTCGAGGTATACCTGACCGCCGAACTGGTGCACCACGTCGCACACTTCACGGATGGTCTCTTCGTACACGCCGTGGGTGGACGGATAGGTCACCATGATGCAGGAGAGTCTGTCGCCCGCCTGCTCGGCTTTCGCGCGCAGGTCAGCCAGGTCGATGTTGCCGTTCTTATCGCACGCCACCACCACCACTTCCATGCCCGCCATCTGGGCAGAGGCCGGGTTGGTGCCGTGGGCTGAGCTTGGGATCAGGCAGATATCGCGATGGCCTTCGTTGCGGCTTTCGTGATAGTGACGGATTGCCAGCAGGCCCGCATATTCACCCTGCGCGCCGGAGTTCGGCTGCATGCAGAGCGAGTCGTAACCGGTCAGCTTCACCAGCCAGTCGGAAAGCTGGTTGATCATCACGTGATAACCTTCCGCCTGCTCTGGCGGGCAGAACGGGTGCAGCTCGGAGAATTCAGGCCAGGTGATCGGGATCATCTCTGCTGCGGCGTTCAGCTTCATGGTGCAGGATCCCAGCGGGATCATCGCCTGGTTCAGCGCCAGATCCTTGCGCTCCAGAGAGTGCATGTAACGCATCATCTCGGTTTCGCTGTGGTAGCGATTAAAGACCGGGTGCGTCAGGATGGCGTCGTTACGCAGCATGCTGTCCTGAATGGAGCGGCTGTCGAGCGCAACTTCTTTGTCGAGCGCATCAATGTCCAGACCGTGCGCGTCACCCAGCAGCACGCTGAACAGGTTCAGGATATCGTCGCGGGTGGTGCTTTCATCCAGCGTAATGCCGACGGCGTTGTGGATGTCGCTGCGCAGGTTGATCTTTGCTGCGTCCGCGCGGGCCAGCACGGCGGCTTTGTCCGCCACGTCCACGCACAGGGTATCGAAGTAGTGGGCATGGCGCAGCTTAAGACCTTTTTGCTGCAGGCCGCAGGCCAGGATATCGGCCAGGCGGTGAATGCGGCTGGCAATGCGTTTCAGGCCAGCCGGGCCGTGGAACACGGCGTACAGGCTGGCGATATTCGCCAGCAGCACCTGTGAGGTACAGATGTTGGAGTTCGCTTTCTCGCGGCGGATATGCTGCTCGCGGGTCTGCATCGCCATGCGCAGCGCGGTATTACCGGCAGCATCTTTGGAGACGCCGATAATACGGCCAGGCATGGAACGTTTGAATTCATCTTTCGCGCCGAAGAACGCCGCGTGCGGGCCGCCGTAGCCCATCGGTACGCCGAAGCGCTGTGCTGAGCCGAATACGATATCCGCGCCCTGTTTGCCCGGCGCCGTCAGCAGCACCAGCGCCATAAAATCGGCGGCAACGCTCACAACCACCTTGCGGGATTTCAGCTCGGCAATCAGCGCGCCGTAGTCGTGAACTTCACCGGTGGTGCCCACCTGCTGGAGCAGCACGCCAAAGACGTCCTGATGATCCAGCACTTTGTCAGCGTCGTCGACAATCACGTCAAATCCGAAGGTTTCCGCACGGGTGCGCACCACGTCCAGCGTCTGCGGATGCACGTCAGCCGCCACGAAGAAGCGGTTAGCGTTTTTCAGCTTGCTCACGCGCTTCGCCATCGCCATCGCTTCGGCGGCAGCTGTCGCTTCATCCAGCAGAGAAGCGGAGGCGATATCCATGCCGGTCAGGTCCAGCGTCACCTGCTGGAAGTTCAGCAGCGCTTCCAGACGGCCCTGGGAGACTTCTGGCTGATACGGCGTATAGGCGGTGTACCAGCCCGGGTTTTCCAGCATGTTGCGCAGGATCACCGGCGGCAACTGCACGTTGGTGTAGCCCATGCCAATGTAAGACTTATAGCGCTTGTTCAGGCCGGCGATGGCCTTCAGCTCCGCCAGCGCGGCGAATTCCGTAGTGGCTTCCCCCACCTGAGGCGGCGTGGCAAGCTGGATGTCTTTTGGCACAATCTGGCCGATCAGTGCGTTTAATGAATCCGCGCCAACTGTCTTTAGCATCTCCTGCTGTTGCTGAGCATCCGGCCCAATGTGACGTTCGATGAAGGCGCCACGGTTTTCAAGCTGGCTTAAAGTCTGTGTCATGAGCGATGGTTCCTGAAACGTGCAGTGAATCGTAGTTATCTGTAACGCTGTTGCCCGGTGGCGCTAACGCTTACCGGGCCTACGTTGATCTCCAGGCCGGATAAGCGCAGCGCCATCCGGCACAACGTTATTCGTCTTCCAGTAGTGCTTCGTATGCGGTCGCATCCAGCAGCGCGGCAACCTGGGATTCGTCGCTGGCTTTGATCTTGAAGATCCAGCCGCCTTCATAAGGCTCGCTGTTGACCAGCTCTGGCGAATCGCTCAGCGCGTCGTTGACGGCAACAATTTCACCGCTTACCGGCGCGTAGATATCGGATGCTGCTTTTACGGACTCCGCCACGGCGCAGTCGTCGCCCGCGCTCACGGTCGTGCCCACGTCAGGCAGGTCAACAAACACCATGTCACCCAGCAGCTCTTGCGCGTGCTCGGTGATCCCTACGGTGTAAGTGCCGTCCGCCTCTTTGCGCAGCCACTCGTGTTCTTTGCTGTATTTCAGTTCTGCTGGCACATTGCTCATTGAAGTTCTCCTGATAAAAATGATTAGGCGACCGGCTTACCGGCGCGAACAAAAATCGGTTTGGTCACGTTGACCGGCATTTCGCGGTTGCGGATTTGCACCACCGCCGTTTCGCCAATCCCCGCCGGCACGCGTGCCAGTGCAATACTGTAGCCCAGCGTCGGTGAGAAGGTTCCGCTGGTGATCACGCCTTCGCGAGGATTGCCGTCAGCATCGGTAAAGCGCACCGGCAGTTCGCCGCGCAGCACGCCCTTCTCGGTCATCACCAGGCCCACCAGTTGTTCAGTGCCCTTCTCGCGCTGCATCTCCAGCGCTTCACGGCCAATAAAGTCACGGTCAGCCGGTTCCCACGCGATGGTCCAGCCCATGTTGGCGGCCAGCGGAGAGACACCTTCATCCATCTCCTGACCGTAGAGGTTCATGCCTGCTTCCAGACGCAGCGTATCGCGCGCGCCCAGACCCGCAGGCTTCACGCCCGCTTCCACCAGCGCACGCCAGAAATCAGCGGCCTTCTCGTTTGGCATCGCAATTTCGTAGCCCGCTTCACCGGTGTAGCCGGTGGTGGCAATAAACAGATCGCCCGCCTGCACGCCAAAGAACGGCTTCATGCCAGCGGTGGCGTTGCGCTGCTCGTCGTTAAACAGAGAGGCGGCTTTCGCCTGCGCGTTTGGTCCCTGCACGGCGATCAGCGACAGATCGTCACGGACGGTGATGTCGATGGCATAAGGTTCGGCGTGTTGGGTGATCCAGGAGAGGTCTTTTTCGCGGGTGGCGGAGTTTACAACGAGGCGGAAGAAATCTTCAGTGAAGTAATAGACGATAAGGTCATCAATCACGCCGCCCGAGGCATTCAGCATACCGGTATAGAGCGCTTTACCCGGCGTCTTCAGTTTGGCGACGTCGTTTGCCAGCAGATAACGCAAAAACTCCCGGGTGCGGCTACCGCGCAGATCGACAATTGTCATGTGGGACACGTCGAACATACCGGCATCGGTGCGCACCGCGTGGTGCTCATCAATCTGCGAGCCGTAGTGCAGCGGCATCATCCAGCCATGGAAGTCCACCATGCGGGCGCCGCATAACACGTGTTGTTCGTACAAAGGAGTCTGTTGAGCCATCTTGTCCTCGTTGAAAAATTCACCGTGAAACCCGGTATCGGCCCCGCGTTCGGGCACCGACGCAAACGTTCTCTTTTACCTGAACTTACCACCGAAACCGGCGGTTAACCATAAGGCAAAATGGGTCATCACATTAGCTTATGACCAAAAAACGCTAAAAAGCCTACAGAGTTATTCACTGGAAAAATGCGATTAACCCCGCACAAAATTAACAATGATCTAACAGGATTTAGCACATGGTGATATTTCGTGCGGAAAATCGGGCCGAATTTCCGTAACGCGAAAAACGCGACATTAGATTATCTAATGCGAAAAATGACGTGAAATTAGAATATTTCAAACGAGGGGATTTCCCCGGCGCAGAGGCCGGGAAAATAAAGTGTGACGGGGATCTAAGTTAGCGCAGCCAGTCAGGGAGATCGTTAAGACCCATCGCCTGACGGAGAAGTTGAGGTTTGACGCCAGGAAGCGTATCGGCCAGTTTAAGACCGATATCGCGCAGCAGTTTTTTCGCCGGATTTGCCCCGGCAAACAGCTCGCGGAAGCCCTGCATCCCCGCCAGCATCATCGCCGCACTGTGCTTGCGGCTGCGCTCGTAGCGACGCAGATAGAGATGCTGGCCGATGTCTTTTCCTTCGCGATGCAGGCGACGCAGCTCCTCGACCAGCTCCGCCGCGTCCATAAAGCCAAGGTTAACGCCCTGCCCGGCCAGCGGATGAATGGTATGTGCCGCATCCCCCACCAGCGCCAGACGGTGCGCCGCAAACTGACGCGCGTAGCGGCCGGTTAACGGGAACACCTGACGCTCGCTTTCAAGCGTGCACAGGCCAAGGCGGTTATCAAAGGCCACGCACAGCGCCTGGTTAAAGGCCTCCGGCGTCGCCTCATGCATCTGCCGGGCTTTGTCCGGCACCAGGGACCAGACAATCGAGCACAGGTGCGGATCGGCAAGCGGCAGGAACGCCAGTATGCCGTCGTTGTGGAAAATCTGGCGCGCCAAGCCGCCGTGCGGCTCTTCGGTGCGGATCGTCGCGACCAGAGCGTGATGACGATAGTCCCAGAAGGTCAGCGGGATATCGGCTTTATTACGCAGCCAGGAGTTGGCACCGTCAGCACCGACCACCAGGCGCGCGGTCAGCATGTCGCCGCTCTGCAGGGTGATAAACGCCTCGTTTTCGCCCCACGCCACCTGCTGGATCTGCGCAGGCGCAATCAGCGTCACGTCGCTGCACTGCTGTGCTTTTTGCCACAGCGCGTGGTGGATCACCGCGTTTTCAACGATGTGGCCCAGATGGCTATAGCCCATGCTTTCATCATCAAAAGCAATATGACCAAAGCTGTCTTTATCCCACACCTCCATGCCGTGATAGCAACTGGCGCGGTTCGCCACAATATCTGACCAGACGCCAAGGTGCGTCAGAAGCTTTTCGCTGGCCGCATTAATGGCCGAGACGCGGAGTTCCGGCGGCGCATCCGGGGCAACGGGCTGGGGCTGTTTTTGCTCCAGTACCGCCACACGCAGGCCGCTGCCCTGTAATCCACAGGCCAATGCCAGTCCGACCATTCCGCCGCCAACGATGGCGACATCAACATTTTGCACGGTGATAACTCCTTAACGCGCAACCCAACCCAGGGTCCGCTGCGCCAGCACGTCACGTGCCGGAATGAATAGTTCCATCGCCATCAGCCCGAGATTGCGGCCCGCAACCAGCGGTGCCCAGCGATTGGCAAAAAGATGGACCAGGCCATCGGTCACACCAATGGTGGCCTCTTTATCGGCCTGACGGCGCTTCTGGTAATGACTCAGCACCGAATACGCCCCGCAGTCTTTTTGCTCGCCCCATGCCTGCGCCAGTGATTCGGCCAGGCTCATGACGTCGCGTAAGCCAAGGTTAAAGCCTTGCCCCGCGATGGGATGCAGCGTTTGCGCGGCGTTACCGACAAGCGCCAGACGATGGGAGATGGACTGAGATGCCGTGGTCAGCGAAAGCGGATAGACCGTCCGCTTGCCGGCATGGGTAATACGCCCCAGCCGCCAGCCAAAGGCTTTCTGCAGCTCGGTACAAAAACGTTCGTCGGACCAGTCCTTCACCTCTTCAGCCTTATCCTGCGGATGGCACCAGACCAGGGAACAGCGCCCGTCCGACATCGGCAGCATCGCCAGTGGGCCATGCTGCGTAAAGCGCTCAAACGCCCTGCCGTTGTGGTCAGCTGCGGTAGCGACGTTCGCAATGACCGCCACCTGGCCGTAAGGCTGCTGGCGCCACTCCACGCCGCACTGGGTGCCGAGCGACGAGCGCGAACCGTCCGCAGCGACCAGAAGCTGGCCTTCAAGAACAGAGCCGTTTTCCAGCGTCACGCTGACCGACGCTTCACTTCGGCTCACGCTGGCCACGCGCGCGGGGCAATGCAGCGTGACGCCCGGCGCGTCCTGGAGCAGGCGGAACAGACGCAATCCGACGTCGTGTAGCTCAACAACCTGACCCAGGGCATCAATCCGGTAATCCTGCGCGTCCAGCGTGACAAAGCCCGCATGGCCGCGATCGCTGACGTGAACGGTCCCGATCGCCGTAGCACGGTCGGCAATCGCCTGCCAGATCCCAATGCGGGAAAGCTGCTGGCAGGTGCCCTGCGCCAGCGCGATGGCGCGGGCATCAAAACCGGGGTGGTTGGACTCCTCTGGCGCAACGGCTTCCACCAGGTGCACCGGAAGCTGCCCCTGCGTCAAATGCGAAATGGCCAGCGCCAGCGTGGCCCCGGTCATGCCGCCGCCAACGATAATCACGCTCATGCGCGCGCCGCTGCCATCAGCGCCTCGATATCGTCAGCGTTTTTCACGACGCTGGCGGTCAG
Organism: Enterobacter sp. NFIX58; assembly: GCF_900110475.1. NCBI lineage: Bacteria > Pseudomonadati > Pseudomonadota > Gammaproteobacteria > Enterobacterales > Enterobacteriaceae > Enterobacter > Enterobacter sp. NFIX58. The sequence continues at coordinate 305,640 of NZ_FODW01000002.1, forward strand.
GTTTTCGTTACCGGTCTCGGTAATCACGATGTCATCTTCAATACGAATACCAATCCCGCGGTACGCTTCAGGCACGTCGGCATCCGGCGCGATATACAGACCCGGCTCCACGGTTAACACCATGCCCGGCTCCAGCACGCGCGAACGGTCGGTGCCGTAGGCGCCAACGTCATGCACGTCCAGCCCCAGCCAGTGGCTCAGGCCGTGCATAAAGTACGGTCGATGCGCATTTTCAGCAATCAGGGTATCTACGTCCCCTTTCAGGATACCGAGCCTGACCAGACCGGTAATCATGATGCGCACCACTTCACCGGTCACTTCCTGGATGGAGGTACCCGGACGATACAGCCTGAGCGCCGTCTCAAGGGATTCGAGAACAATGTCGTAAATCGCGCGCTGTGCCGGCGAGAATTTACCGTTCACCGGGAAGGTCCGGGTGATGTCCCCCGCATAGCCCTGATATTCGCAACCGGCATCAATCAGCACCAGATCGCCGTCGCGCAGCGCGCTTTCGTTTTCGGTGTAGTGCAGAATGCAGCCGTTTTCCCCGCCGCCAACAATGGTGTTGTAGGAGGGATAGCGCGCGCCGTGGCGGTTAAATTCGTGGTGAATTTCGCCTTCCAGCTGGTATTCGAACATCCCGGGACGGCATTTCTCCATCGCGCGGGTGTGCGCCAGCGCGCTGATTTCGCCCGCGCGGCGCATCACGTTCAGCTCTTCTTCAGACTTGAACAGGCGCATCTCATGCACCACCGGACGCCAGTCCGTCAGCGTGGCCGGTGCGGACAGGTTCTGCCGCGAGCCTTTGCGCAGCTTATCCAGCGCGGTGAAGACAATCTCATCGGCGTAAGCATATTCGCCCTGCGCGTGATAGAGCACGTCGAGGCCGTTAAGCAGCTGGTACAGCTGCTGGTTGATTTCGCTAAACGCCAGCGCACGGTCAACGCCCAGCTTTTCCGGTGCGGCCTCTTGCCCTAAGCGGCGACCAAACCAGATTTCGGCCGTCAGATCGCGCACGCGGTTAAAAATCACGCTGTGGTTGTGGGTGTCATCACTCTTAATCAACACCAGTACCGCTTCCGGCTCGTTAAAACCGGTGAAGTACCAGAAGTCGCTGCTCTGGCGATAGGGATATTCGCTGTCGGCGCTACGCGTCACTTCGGGCGCGGCAAAAATCAGCGCGGCGCTGCCCGGCTGCATTTTTGCCAGCAGCGCCTGACGGCGGCGCGAATACTCTTGACTCGAGATAACCATGACACCCTCCTGTGCGTTATTTTTCTTAATGTAAGGTTGGCTTGCGGACTTCCGGCGCAGTCGGCTGTGAGCGCGTAAAGTTGTCGTGGCACAGCAGTGCCGCCACGCGCACATACTCGATGATCTCTTCGAGAGACATTTCCAGCTCTTCCTGGTCTTCGTCTTCATCGTAGCCAAGCTGGGCGATGTTGCGCAGATCGTCGATCGCTTCACCCGCTTCACCGGTGACTTTATCCAGTTTAGGCTGCGTGACGCCCAGACCCAGCAGATAGTGATTTACCCACCCCGCCAGCGCATCGGCGCGATCGAACACGCTGACGTCGTCGCCTTCAGGCAGATAAAGCTGAAAAAGGAAGCCATCGTCTTCCAGCGAATCACTGATGGCGGCATGCATTTTACGCAGCGCTTCCGCCAGCTCGTGACCAAACGCCAGCCCTTCATTCGTGAGGTCGTGGATCAGCGGCTGCCATGAGCTGTCGCTGTTTCCGCCGCACAGCATGCCACTGATCAGACCGTGCATTTCGGCAGGGGTTAAACCGACTCCCTGCTGGTTCAGTAACTGGTTTAAATCCTTGTAACCAGGCATTTCGTTCTGTATAGACATGCGCATTCGTCATCATTGGGGGGAAGTTTCATGATATGCTACCACTTTGGACCCTGGTGATACCAGAAAAGGGCTTGTATCTTCACATCAGGGTAGCTATAGTGTCGCCCCTTCGCAGCCCCCGGGGCATCAGGCGAAGGCAGCGCAGTCAATCAGCAGGAAGGTGGCATGTCTGCACAACCCGTCGATCTCCAGATTTTTGGCCGTTCACTGCGAGTGAATTGTCCGCCTGAACAAAGGGATGCTTTGAATCAGGCTGCGGACGATTTGAATCAGCGGTTGCAAGATCTAAAAGAACGCACTAGAGTCACAAATACTGAGCAGCTGGTTTTCATCGCCGCGTTGAACATCAGCTATGAACTGACTCAGGAAAAAGCGAAGACCCGCGACTACGCGGCAAGCATGGAGCAGCGCATTAAAATGCTCCAGCAGACCATAGAACAGGCATTGCTTGATCAAGGTCGCAATCCCGAAAGACCGGGACCCAAGTTTGAATAACACTTCTCAGTTGACTATGGTAGAGTAACTGTGAAGACAAAATTTCTCTGAGATGTTCGCAAGCGGGCCAGTCCCCTGAGCCGATATTTCATACCACAAGAATGTGGCGCTCCATGGTTGGTGAGCATGCTCGGTCCGTCCGAGAAGCCTTAAAACTATGACGACACATTCACCTTGAACCAAGGGTTCAAGGGTTACAGCCTGCGGCGGCATCTCGGAGATTCCCTCTCTTTTCTTCTACCGACTACCATGACTCAATTCCCTGAAGTTTCGGCTTCACGCCAGGACATTCGTCAGCTCATTCGTCAACGCCGTCGTGCGTTAACCCCCGTTCAGCAAGCGCATTTTGCCCAGCAGGCCGCCGCCCGTATGATGGCGTATCCCCCTGTCGTGATGGCGCGCACGGTTGCCCTGTTTCTGTCGTTTGACGGCGAGCTGGACACCCAACCGCTGATAGAGCAGCTCTGGCGCGCCGGGAAGAAGGTATACCTACCGGTGCTGCACCCGTTCAGTGAAGGCAATCTGCTGTTTTTGCACTATCACCCGCACAGCGAGCTGGTGGTGAATCGTCTGAAAATCACCGAACCGAAACTCGACGTGCGCGACGTGCTCCCGCTGTCACAGCTGGATGTACTGATTACGCCGCTGGTCGCGTTTGATGAGCAAGGACAGCGCCTGGGAATGGGCGGTGGTTTTTACGACCGGACGCTGCAAAACTGGCAGCAGTATGGGTTGCAGCCGGTGGGCTACGCGCATGATTGCCAGGGCGTGAAGGCGTTGCCGGTAGAAAAATGGGATGTGCCGTTACCGGCGGTGGTGACGCCCAGTAAAACCTGGACCTGGTAGAATAAAGCCGGGTGGCGGCTACGCCTTACCCGGCCTACATAAATCCTCGAACATTGTAGGTCGGGTAAGCGTAAGCGCCACCCGACACCACAGACCGCACCATCAGTACAGCAGACGCGCGCGAATCGTCCCCGGAATGGCCTTCATGCTCAGCAGCGCTTTCTCGGCCACATCGTCATCCGCTTCGATATCAATAACCACATAGCCCATCTGCGAGTTGGTCTGCAGATACTGCGCGGCAATGTTAACGCCCTGCTCGGCAAAGATCTGGTTAATCGCGGTCAGCACGCCTGGACGGTTTTCGTGGATGTGCAGCAGACGACGACCGCCGTGCAGCGGCAGCGACACTTCCGGGAAGTTCACCGCAGAAAGCGTAGAACCGTTGTCGGAGTATTTACTCAGCTTACCCGCCACTTCCAGACCGATATTCTCCTGCGCTTCCTGGGTTGAACCGCCGATGTGTGGCGTCAGGATCACGTTGTCGAACTCGCACAGCGGAGAGGTAAACGGATCGCTGTTGGTCGCAGGCTCCGTCGGGAAAACGTCGATGGCGGCGCCCGCCAGATGCTTACGCTTCAGCGCATCGCACAGCGCAGGGATATCGACAACCGTGCCACGCGCGGCGTTAATCAGCAGTGAACCCGGCTTCATCAACGCCAGCTCTTCTGCACCCATCATGTTTTTGGTGGACGCATTTTCCGGCACGTGCAGACTCACCACGTCACTCATGTTCAGCAGGTCAGACAGGTGTTGAACCTGGGTGGCATTGCCCAGCGGCAGCTTGCTTTCGATATCGTAAAAATAGACATGCATACCGAGAGATTCCGCCAGAATCCCCAGCTGGGTACCGATGTGGCCATAGCCGATGATACCCAGTTTTTTTCCACGGGCTTCGTAGGAACCCGCAGCCAGTTTGTTCCAGACGCCGCGGTGTGCTTTGGCGTTAGCCTCCGGAATGCCGCGCAGAAGCAGCAGCAGTTCGCCAATCACCAGCTCCGCCACGGAACGGGTGTTGGAGAACGGGGCGTTGAAGACAGGAATACCGCGTTTCGCGGCAGCATTCAGGTCAACCTGGTTGGTACCGATGCAGAAGCAGCCGATAGCCACCAGCTTTTCCGCCGCGGCAATCACATCTTCAGTCAGGTGAGTACGGGATCGCAGGCCAATGAAGTGGGCATCACGGATGGACGCTTTCAGCTCTTCGGTATCGAGCGCGCCTTTGTGAAATTCGATGTTGGTGTAACCTGCCGCACGAAGGCTATCGATTGCTTTTTGATGCACGCCCTCGACCAGCAGGAATTTAATCTTGTCTTTCTCCAGTGATACCTTTGCCATTTACCCGACCCTGTTTTTGTCTGAACTGATGTTGTGCTGGATATAAATCCGCTGTAGCCAACATATCAAAAAAAACTATTGCAGCAATATGAACGTTTGCGTCGGCACGCTGAAGGAAAGTCATACAGCGCAAAATGGCAGAGGAAAATGCTATGGAAATTTACAAACGCGGAAGGATCGGCAAAAGAGGCATAAAAACGTGACACAAGTCACCGAATTTAGCGTATCAAAAATTTTTTAGCGGGGGGAGGACTCCCCCCGTCAGATCATTTTACGATGGTTTTCACACCGTCAGCGGTACCGATCAGCGCCACATCCGCGCCACGGTTGGCGAATAGCCCTACGGTCACGACGCCAGGAATGGCGTTGATGGCATTTTCCAGCGCAATCGCGTCGAGAATTTCCAGACCGTGAACGTCGAGGATCACATTACCGTTGTCGGTCACTACGCCCTGACGATATTCCGGGCGACCACCCAGCTTCACCAGCTGACGGGCAACCGCGCTGCGCGCCATCGGGATCACTTCAACCGGCAGCGGGAAATTCCCCAGAATGTCCACCTGCTTGGACGCGTCCGCGATGCAGATAAACTTGTCCGCAACGGAGGCGATGATTTTTTCACGCGTCAGCGCCGCGCCGCCGCCTTTGATCATCTGCATGTGGCCGTTGATTTCATCCGCACCATCAACGTAAATCCCCAGACGATCCACTTCGTTGAGATCGAAAACGGTAATGCCGAGGCTTTTCAGCTTTTCCGTGGAAGCATCAGAGCTGGAAACCGCGCCCTCGATCTGCCCCTTCATCGTGCCCAGCGCATCGATAAAGTGTGCCGCGGTTGATCCCGTACCGACACCGACAATGGTACCCGGCTGTACGTACTGGAGAGCGGCCCATCCTACTGCTTTTTTCAGTTCATCCTGCGTCATGATCGTTTTGCCTGTGGTGTGAAAACTCAGGGCGCATTATAGAACACGTCGAATGGAATTCGTCTGCCACAAAGGGAAAATTGTGTCATAGTGCAGAATAAGCAAAATTAAGGAGCCAGCCAGAGCAATGAAACGTCCGGACTACAGAACACTACAGGCACTTGATGCAGTTATTCGTGAACGAGGTTTTGAGCGCGCGGCGCAAAAGCTTTGCATCACGCAGTCCGCCGTCTCTCAGCGTATCAAACAGCTTGAAAATATGTTCGGCCAGCCGCTGCTGGTACGTACCGTACCGCCACGTCCAACCGAGCAAGGACAAAAGCTCCTCGCCCTGCTGCGCCAGGTTGAACTGCTGGAAGACGAGTGGCTGGGTGACGAGCAAACGGGCTCTACGCCGCTGCTGCTCTCTCTGGCGGTCAACGCCGACAGTCTGGCAACCTGGCTGCTGCCGGCCCTGGCGCCGGTCCTCGCGGACTCCCCTATCCGCCTGAATTTGCAGGTTGAAGACGAAACCCGTACTCAGGAGCGCCTGCGTCGTGGTGAGGTGGTTGGGGCCGTCAGTATTCAGCCTCAGGCGCTGCCAAGCTGTCTTGTCGATCAGTTAGGCGCCCTGGACTACCTGTTTGTGGGTTCAAAAGCCTTTGCCGAGCGCTACTTCCCGAACGGCGTCACCCGCGCGGCGCTGCTGAAAGCCCCTGCCGTGGCCTTCGACCATCTGGACGATATGCATCAGGCATTCCTGCAGCAAAACTTCGACCTGCCGCCGGGCAGCGTGCCGTGTCATATCGTTAACTCGTCTGAAGCCTTCGTGCAGCTTGCGCGCCAGGGCACGACCTGCTGCATGATCCCGCACCTGCAGATTGAGAAAGAGTTGAAAAGCGGTGAGCTGATTGACCTGACGCCGGGGCTGTATCAGCGCCGGATGCTCTACTGGCACCGTTTTGCGCCGGAAAGCCGGATGATGCGCAACGTCACCGACGCGCTGCTGGCGTACGGGCATAAGGTATTGAGACAGGATTAAAAAGAAAAGCCGGGAGGCGGCTACGCCTTACCCGGCCTACAGATTACTGAGCCGGTTTCGGCTGTGCTGCAACGGGTTCCAGCTGGAAGACCACATCCACCTGATCGTCGAACTGAATGGTTGGCTGCTCGTAAGTTTCCTGAGCGGATACCGGGGCGGCATCAGCCTTCATCATACGAACCATCGGGCTTGGCTGGTAGTTAGAGACGTGGTAACGCACGCTGTAAACCGGACCGAGCTTGCTCTTAAAGCCAGAAGCCAGCTGTTCCGCCTGGTGAATGGCATCATCGATCGCCGCTTTACGCGCTTCGTCTTTGTATTTCTCCGGTTGCGCAACGCCCAGCGACACGGAACGGATCTCGTTCAGGCCCGCCTTCAGCGCACCGTCCAGCAGCGAGTTAAGCTTATCCAGCTGACGCACGGTCACTTCAACGGTACGCACGGCACGGTAGCCTTTCAGGATGCTTTTGCCATTCTGGTAGTCGTAATCGGGTTGAGTACGCAGATTCGCAGAGTTGATATCTTTTTTACCGACACCGTTCTGCTCGAGGAAAGAGAGGTATTGCGCAACGCGATCGTCAGCCTGCTTCTTGGCCGTCGCCGCATCTTTCGCCGCCACATTCACCTCAATTGCCAGGGTTGCAACATCGGGTACCGCGTCCACGCTTGCGGTGCCTGACGTGACGATGTGCGGGCCATCCGGCAATTCGCTTGCCTGCACCGACACCGCACCGAAACTTACTAATGCCGCCAGGGCCATCACTTTAAACTTCACTGTCATTCCTCCATGTTGCGAAGAGTGCCCCAATAACAGGGCGCATGCCAGCAAGCTTAGCGGGTCTTGTTCAGTTGTCCATAAGACAAGGATTAGTTGAACAATTCCTGGACATGATGAATCCCCTCTTTTGCCAGCTGGAAAGCGATAAACCACATCACCAGGCCGACCAGGGTATTAATGATGCGCTGGGCTTTGGCCGTACGCAGGCGGGGCGCCAGCCATGCCGCCAGAATGGCGAGACCGAAGAACCAGAGGAACGAGGCGCTGACCGTACCGAGCGCGAACCAGCGTTTCGGTTCAACGTCCAGTTGACCGCCCAGGCTGCCCAGCACGACGAAGGTGTCGAGATAAACATGGGGGTTTAACCAGGTCACCGCCAGCATGGTGACGATAATCTTCCAGAGGCCCTGCTTCATGACCTCCGCGCTCGCCAGCTCGAGGTTGCTGCTCATCGCCGTTTTCAGGGCGCCGAATCCGTACCAGAGCAGAAACGCCACGCCGCCCCAGGTGACCAGCGCCAGCAGCCACGGAGACTGCATCAGCAGCGCGCTGCCGCCAAAAATCCCGGCGCAGATCAGCAGTAAATCGCTTACCGCGCACAGCAGGGCAATCATCAGATGGTACTGGCGGCGAATGCCCTGATTCATCACGAACGCATTTTGCGGTCCGAGCGGAAGGATCATGGCTGCACCTAAGGCAAGCCCTTGAAAATAATAAGATAGCATGACGATTTTCTCGCAGTGTTGTTCTGGAAGCCGACTATACTGCGCGAATTACATAAGAGGAAATGGATAATATTAATTGGGTATTAGCGGAGCTTATAAAAATAAAGCCCGGTGGCGCTAGCGCTTACCGGGCCTACGGGTGACGTTATTCTGCTTCTTTGACTTTTTTGACGTTTACGTCCATCTGCGGGTACGGGAAGCTGATGCCGTTGGCGTCGAAGTCGCGCTTAATGCGTTCCAGCACGTCCCAGTACACGTTTTGCAGATCGCTGCTTTTGCTCCAGATACGCACCACAAAGTTAATGGAGGAAGCGCCGAGTTCATTCAGGCGAACCGTCTGCTCTTTGTCTTTCAGGATACGCTCGTCTGAAGCAATGATGTTGGTAATCAGCGACTTCACCTGATCGATGTCGGAGTCGTATGCCACGCTGATAATCAGTTCGTTACGACGCACCGGCTCACGGGAGAAGTTAATGATGTTGCCCGCGATAATTTTCCCGTTCGGCACGACCACGATGCGGCCATCGACGGTGCGCATGGTCGTTGAGAAAATTTGTACCTGCAGCACGGTTCCGGCAATGCCGCCAAGGTCAACGTACTCGCCGGAGCGGAACGGACGGAAGGTCACCAGCAGAACGCCTGCCGCCAGGTTTGAAAGCGAGCCCTGCAGCGCCAGACCAATAGCCAGACCGGCGGCACCGAGAACGGCGATGACGGAGGCGGTTTGCACCCCAACACGGCCCAGCGCGGCAATCAGCGTAAAGGCGATAATGCCGTAACGCACCAGTGCGGAGAGGAAGTCAGCCACCGTGGCATCAATGTGACGGGCCAGCATCACGCGGTTAACCGTATTCGAGACAATACGCGCCACGATCATCCCGACGATGATGATGGCAATCGCCGCGACGATGTTCACGGCATAGCTCAGCAGCAGGGCCTGGTTGCGCACCAGCCAGTTACCGGCGTTATTGATGCTGTCTACAACATCGAGTTGTTCCATTTATTCTTCCTTTTGTTAAACCAAAACACAAAATCCATCCCCCATGGAGACAGGCAGGTCTGTAAAGGGTAAACAAAAAGCACCGGTTTTGCCAAACAGATCACAAAAGCAGGTCTGGCAGGGTATTGAAAAAGCATAAAAAAAGGCCCGCATTTGCGGGCCTTCTGATGCTGCTAGCAGCTCAAATTACAGAACGTCGATCGCGTTCAGTTCTTTGAAAGCCTGCTCCAGACGGGTCACCATGGACGTCTGCGCTGCGCGCAGCCATACGCGTGGATCGTAGTATTTCTTGTTCGGCTGGTCTTCGCCTTTCGGGTTGCCCAGCTGGCCCTGCAGGTAAGCTTCGTTCGCTTTGTAGTACTGCAGGATACCGTCCCAGGTTGCCCACTGGGTGTCGGTATCGATGTTCATTTTCACAACGCCGTAGCTTACGGAGTCTTTGATTTCCTGAGCAGAAGAACCGGAACCGCCGTGGAAGACGAAGTTCAGGCTGTTGTGCGGCAGGTTGTGTTTCTTGGAAACGTATTCCTGAGAATCACGCAGGATGGTTGGGGTCAGAACCACGTTACCTGGTTTGTAAACGCCGTGTACGTTACCGAAGGACGCTGCGATGGTGAAGCGTGGGCTGATTTTGCTCAGCTCGGTGTAAGCGTAATCAACGTCTTCTGGCTGGGTGTACAGTGCAGAAGCGTCCATGTGGCTGTTGTCCACGCCGTCTTCTTCACCGCCGGTGCAACCCAGTTCGATTTCCAGGGTCATGTCCATTTTGGCCATGCGCGCCAGGTACTTAGAGCAGATTTCGATGTTTTCGTGCAGTGACTCTTCAGACAGGTCGATCATGTGAGAAGAGAACAGTGGCTTACCGGTTGCCGCGAAGTGTTTTTCACCCGCGTCCAGCAGACCGTCGATCCACGGCAGCAGTTTCTTCGCGCAGTGGTCAGTGTGCAGGATAACTGGAACACCGTAGTGCTCAGCCATCTGGTGAACGTGGTGCGCACCAGAGATAGCGCCCAGGATTGCAGCACCCTGAGGAATGTCAGTTTTCACGCCTTTACCTGCGATGAACGCAGCGCCACCGTTGGAGAACTGAACGATAACCGGTGCTTTAACTTTTGCAGCGGTTTCCAGTACGGCGTTGATGGAGTCGGTACCCACGCAGTTAACTGCTGGCAGAGCGAAGTTGTTTTCTTTAGCTACCTGGAACACTTTCTGTACGTCATCACCAGTGATAACGCCAGGTTTTACGAAATCAAAAATTTTAGACATGTTGCTTAGTCCTGTATCTTCGGCCGTTAGAAAAGGTGCGAGCTCTTAAAAGCGCGCTGAAAATTGGGCAGGTTTCCCTGCCCTTGAATGGCTTACTTCTTAGCGCGCTCTTCGAGCATTGCTACTGCTGGCAGTACTTTGCCTTCCACGAATTCGAGGAATGCGCCGCCACCAGTGGAGATGTAGGAGATCTTGTCAGCGATACCGAACAGGTCGATTGCTGCCAGGGTGTCACCACCGCCTGCGATAGAGAACGCTTCGCTGTCTGCGATGGCGTTAGCAACGATTTCAGTCCCTTTGCGGAAGTTCGGGAATTCGAACACGCCAACCGGACCGTTCCACAGGATAGTTTTTGCGTTTTTGAGGATTTCAGCCAGTTTCTGTGCAGAAACGTCGCCCAGATCCAGAATCTGCTCTTCGTCTTTGATGTCGTTTACAGACTTCAGAGTCGCGGTTGCGGTTTCGGAGAACTCGGTCGCGACGCGAACGTCAGTTGGGACCGGGATATCACAGGTACCCAGCAGGCGTTTGGCTTCGTCAACCAGGTCTGCTTCGTACAGGGATTTACCCACGTTGTGGCCCTGAGCGGCAACGAAGGTGTTCGCGATACCACCGCCAACGATCAGCTGGTCAGCGATTTTAGACAGAGAATCCAGAACGGTCAGTTTGGTGGAAACTTTAGAACCACCAACGATAGCGACCATCGGACGAGCAGGTTCTTTCAGTGCTTTACCCAGCGCTTCCAGTTCGTCAGCCAGCAGAGGACCGGCACACGCAACGTCTGCGAATTTACCGATACCGTGGGTAGACGCCTGAGCACGGTGCGCCGTACCGAAGGCATCCATCACGAATACGTCGCACAGTGCAGCGTATTTTTTGGAAAGGGTTTCGTCGTCTTTCTTCTCGCCTTTGTTGAAGCGAACGTTTTCCAGAACAACCAGTTCACCGGCTGCTACGTCAACGCCATCCAGGTAATCTTTCACCAGGCGAACCGGGTTGGACAGTTTGTCTTTCAGGTAATTAACCACTGGCAGCAGAGAGAACTCTTCGTTGTACTCGCCTTCAGTTGGACGACCCAGGTGGGAGGTGACCATCACTTTAGCGCCCTGCTTCAGAGCCAGCTCGATGGTTGGCAGAGATGCACGGATACGCGCGTCGCTGGTCACTTTGCCATCTTTAACCGGTACGTTCAGATCGGCACGGATGAAAACGCGTTTACCAGCCAGATCCAGATCGGTCATCTTAATTACAGACATGGTGAATCCTCTCGTTGATTCTTAAAGTTTTGCAGACGCACGATGCGCCTTACCTGAAACCTTGAGCAGCCATTGCTAACGTGGTGTCGAGCATTCGGTTAGCAAAGCCCCATTCGTTATCACACCAGACCAGCGTCTTGATAAGGTGTGCGCCACTGACCCTCGTTTGCGTGCCATCGACGATGGCGCTGTGCGGGTCGTGGTTAAAATCTACTGAGACCAACGGTAATTCCGTATAGTCAACTATACCATGAAATGCCCCCTGTGCCGCTTTTTGCAGCAACAGGTTGACTTCACAGGCTTTTACCGGTTTTTTCACCGTCACGCTAAGGTCGATCGCGGTGACGTTGATTGTTGGGACGCGCACGGCAATCGCTTCAAAACGGTCATTGAACTGCGGAAAAATTCGGGTGATCCCTGCCGCCAGTTTCGTATCCACCGGAATGATTGACTGGCTCGCTGCACGCGTGCGCCGTAAATCAGGGTGGTAAGCGTCAATGACCTGCTGATCGTGCATGGCGGAGTGAATCGTGGTCACGGTGCCGGACTCAATGCCATACGCATCGTCTAACAGTTTGATGACCGGAATAATGCAGTTGGTGGTACAGGAGGCGTTGGAAACAATGCGGTGTTCGGCCTGCAGCTCATGCTGGTTGACGCCAAACACGACGGTCGCGTCGAGGTCGTTACTGCCGGGATGAGAAAACAGAACTTTTTTCGCGCCGGCTGTCAGATGCGCTTCGCCATGTTCGCGATTGCCATACACACCGGTACAGTCAAGTACGACATCCACACCCAGTTCACGCCAGGGTAGCCCGGAGATGCTGTTCTCATGCAGCACACGAATCGCGTCATCACCCACAAAAAGCTGATCTCTTTCCTGGCGCACATCCCAGGCAAAGCGTCCGTGGCTGGTGTCATACTTCAATAAATGCGCCATGCCCGCAGCATCCGCCAGTTCATTGATTGCCACCACGGTTATTTCCGCCCGACGTCCGGATTCATACAAAGCACGAACCACATTACGCCCGATGCGACCGAAGCCATTAATCGCTACGCGTACGGTCATAGATCTCCTGCAAAGCAATCCCTGAGTGTGAGGTGGCTGAAAGAGTAATCCAGCTACGCCCGAAGGGGAATCCTTGCTGTCACAAACTGCGATTGATTGGTCAATTGTCGAACATTTAATCGACTGAAACGCTTCAGCAAGAATAAGCGAATCGGGGAATAAAAGGAATGTCTGTCCAGATGAATAAGCGAGCTATATGACTTGCGTCACATTTTCGGTGGAATAATGACGCAAAAAAAACCGGGTGGCGCGCTAGCGCTTACCCGGCCTACTTTCGAGCCATTTGTAGACCCGGTAAGCGTAGCGCCACCGGGCAAAACGGCGATTACAGCAGTTCTTTCGCTTTCGCGACAACGTTCTCAACGGTGAAGCCGAACTCTTCGAACAGCTGCTCTGCCGGAGCAGACTCACCGAAGGTGGTCATGCCGACGATAGCGCCGTTCAGGCCCACGTATTTGAACCAGTAGTCAGCGATACCCGCTTCCACTGCCACGCGAGCGGAAACCGCTTTAGGCAGTACGGATTCACGGTAAGCGGCATCCTGCTTATCGAACGCGTCGGTAGACGGCATGGAGACCACGCGCGCCTTCACGCCTTCGGCAGTCAGTTTTTCCCATGCGGCAACAGCCAGTTCAACTTCAGAACCGGTAGCGATGAAGATCAGCTCTGGCTGGCCCGCGCAATCTTTCAGCACGTAACCACCGCGAGCGATGTTCGCCAGCTGCTCTGGCGTACGCTCCTGCTGTGCCAGGTTCTGACGGGAGAGGATCAGCGCGGTAGGACCGTCCTGACGCTCAACGCCGTATTTCCACGCTACCGCGGATTCAACCTGGTCACACGGACGCCATGTGCTCATGTTCGGGGTTACGCGCAGAGAAGCCACCTGCTCTACTGGCTGGTGAGTTGGACCGTCTTCGCCCAGACCGATGGAGTCGTGGGTGTAAACCATCACCTGACGCTGTTTCATCAGCGCCGCCATACGCACGGCGTTACGCGCATATTCAACGAACATCAGGAAGGTAGAGGTGTACGGCAGGAAACCACCGTGCAGGGAGATACCGTTGGCAATCGCAGTCATACCGAATTCACGTACACCGTAATGGATGTAGTTACCGGCAGTGTCTTCGTTGATTGGCTTAGAACCGGACCACAGGGTCAGGTTAGATGGCGCCAGGTCAGCGGAGCCGCCGAGGAACTCAGGCAGCAGAGGACCAAACGCTTCAATGGCATTCTGAGACGCTTTACGGCTCGCAATTTTAGACGGGTTCGCCTGCAGCTTAGCGATGAACTCGTTCGCTTTCGCGTCGAAGTCAGACGGCATGTCACCTTTCATACGACGGGTGAATTCAGCCGCTTCCTGTGGGAAGGCTTTCGCGTAAGCCGCGAACTTCTCGTTCCACGCCGCTTCTTTCGCCTGGCCTACTTCTTTTGCATCCCACTGAGCATAGATCTCAGATGGGATTTCGAATGCAGGGTATTTCCAGCCCAGCGCTTCGCGGGTCAGTGCGATTTCCGCGTCGCCCAGCGGCGCGCCGTGGGAGTCGTGCGTACCCGCTTTGTTCGGAGAACCGAAGCCGATGATGGTTTTGCACATCAGCAGGGACGGTTTGTCCGTCACAGCGCGCGCTTCTTCTACTGCACGTTTAATCGAGTCAGCATCGTGGCCATCAACGCCACGCACAACGTGCCAGCCGTAGGCTTCGAAACGTGCAGCGGTGTCGTCAGTGAACCAGCCTTCAACGTGACCGTCGATGGAGATACCGTTGTCGTCATAGAACGCAACCAGTTTACCCAGCTTCAGGGTACCTGCCAGGGAGCACACTTCGTGAGAAATGCCTTCCATCATGCAGCCGTCGCCCATGAACGCGTAGGTGAAGTGATCAACGATGTCGTGGCCAGGACGGTTGAACTGCGCCGCCAGGGTCTTCTCAGCGATCGCCATACCCACAGCGTTAGCAATACCCTGACCCAGCGGGCCGGTGGTGGTTTCTACGCCAGCGGTGTAGCCCACTTCCGGGTGACCTGGAGTTTTGGAGTGCAGCTGACGGAAGTTTTTCAGCTCTTCGATAGGCAGATCGTAGCCGGTGAGGTGCAGCAGGCTATAGATCAGCATAGAGCCGTGGCCGTTAGACAGTACGAAACGGTCGCGGTCAGCCCATGACGGGTTCTGCGGGTTGTGGTTCAGGAAATCGCGCCACAGGACTTCGGCGATATCAGCCATACCCATAGGGGCCCCTGGGTGGCCGGATTTGGCTTTCTGTACTGCGTCCATGCTCAGCGCACGAATAGCATTAGCAAGCTCTTTACGTGAGGACATTTTAACTCCAGATCGGACTGTTAAAGGCCATGCCCTTGACGACAGCGCGTTTTGGGCTACGCCGGAAAAAAGTGCCAACAATGTAACCCAAGCGGCATGCCATGTACATGGACCATTCTTTTGCAGCTTAAGAAATCTCTGGATCATGCTCGCATGTTGCGCAATCTGCTCGCCCGGCCCTGTAGATATTCCTTATACTTAGCCCGACACCGGCTTCGCTGACGGTGCACTTTTCGGATTTTATTCAGATTAACGAGTACGGAAGCAACCTCATGAAAATGCGTGCAATAGTGCTGGCCCTGGGTACAACGCTCCTGCTGAGCGGCTGTCAGAATATGGATTCTAACGGCCTGATGACCTCAGGCGCAGAGGCCTTTCAGGCCTATTCCCTGAGCGATGCGCAGGTAAAAGCGCTGAGCGACCAGGCCTGTAAAGATATGGACGGAAAAGCCACGCTTGCGCCGGCTAACAGTACCTACACGCAGCGTCTGAATAAGATTGCTTCCGCGCTGGGCGATAACATCAACGGCCAGCCGGTGAACTACAAGGTTTACATGGCGAAAGACGTCAACGCCTTCGCGATGGCGAACGGCTGTATCCGCGTTTACAGCGGCCTCATGGATATGATGACCGACAACGAAGTGGAAGCGGTCATCGGCCATGAAATGGGCCACGTTGCGCTGGGCCACGTGAAGAAAGGGATGCAGGTTGCCTTAGGCACCAATGCCATCCGCGCAGCGGCGGCCTCAGCAGGCGGTATCGTTGGCAGCCTGTCCCAGTCACAGCTTGGCGACGTGGGTGAAAAACTGGTGAACTCCCAGTTCTCCCAGCGTCAGGAGTCCGAAGCGGATGACTACTCCTACGATCTGTTGCGCAAACGCGGCATTAATCCATCCGGTTTAGCCACCAGCTTTGAAAAACTGGCCAAACTGGAAGCAGGACGTCAAAGCTCAATGTTTGACGATCACCCTGCCTCAGAAGAGCGCGCACAGCATATTCGCGACCGTATGGCCGCAGACGGAATTAAATAATTTCAGAAGGAGGCAGTTTTGCCTCCTTTTTATTTCGCATGAATTGTTAACTTAACAGCACGTATCGATAACACCTCTGAAAGCCCCGCCAAACCTGCCCTGTCATATTGAAATGTCTGGTCACATAATTATTGCAAAGGTCACTTTTTCCGGTAATTATCACCCCTGCAGTTATTCAATTAATATATCCAGACAGAGACGTTCCCTCCGTGAAAAAAGAATTATCATTAATTGCTTTAAGTTTATTTTCCGCATTACCTGCCGCTGCAAGCCAGCAATCCGACAGCCAGGGTTTTATTGACGACAGCCATCTGGACCTGTTTTTACGCAATGCGTATATCAGCCGTGATTATCATCAGGGCCAGCAGGACAAAGCCGAATGGGGTCAGGGGCTCATCGCCACGTTTGCATCCGGCTATACCGAAGGGCTGGTGGGCTTTGGTGTGGACGGTATTGCTCAATACGGCGTGCGCCTGGACGGCGGTCGCGGCAAGAGCGGCGCAGGCGGCATCGACTTCTTTAAGCAGGAAGACGACGGCCGGGCAAAATCCGATCTGGCAAAGTTTGGCGCAACCGCCAAAATGCGCATATCGAATACCGTGCTGAGCTACGGGAATCAGCGTCCTGAGCTGCCCATCGTCAATGCCGACAGCTCTCGCCTGCTCTTTGAAAGCTACACCGGCGCTATGCTGACCTCAAAAGAGATCGACGGTCTGGAAATTAACGCCGGTTATTTCACCGACGAGCAGCGTAAAAGTGACGACCGCCACGACAGCGGGCTGAAGAGCCTCTCCTTCGGCGGCGCGAGCTACCAGTTCAACGATCAGTTCAGCGGCGCGTTTTACGCCTCTCACAATGAAGAGGTGATGAACAAGCAGTATCTGGGCCTGAACTTCAAACAGCCGTTCAGCACCGGGCAGCAGTTGGTGCTCGACTTCAACGGCTATAACTCCCGTCTCGATCAGAGTTACGCGGACAGCCTCGATACGGGCCGCAGCAACGCTATCTGGAGCCTGGCGGCGAGCTACATCTGGGATATTCACACGTTCAAAGTGGCGTACCAGCAGAGCAGCGGCAGCACCGGCTACAACTACGGCGGCTACCGCGATCAGGGCGGCGTGGGTGATGGCGGTAACACCATCTGGCTGGCAAACTCCTACTGGTCTGATTTTAACGGCGAAGATGAACGTTCCTGGCAGGCATCCTACGGTCTGGACTTTGGCGGCCTTGGCCTGCCGGGTCTGAGCTGGACCACCGCCTACGTGCGCGGGGACAACATCAAAACCGCTGAAACCAGTAACGGCAAAGAGCACGAGTGGTTTAACCAGATCCAGTACCAGGTGCAGGATGGCCCGGCGAAGGATCTGAAACTGAAACTGCGCTATTCCGTGTTGCGCGTCTCCAGCAACGCCAGCGACTATAACGTGGGCGGGGACGAGATCCGCGCTTACGTGGAATACCCGTTTAACGTGTTCTAAAGGCAATAAAAAACCTCTCCAGGGAGAGGTTTTTTTACGCCAGAAGAGGCTTATTCGCCTTTTTTGGCTGCCTGGATGTAGAGCATTTCCAGTGCCAGGGTCGCTGCGGCCAGCGCAGTGATCTCGGACTGGTCGTACGCAGGCGCCACTTCCACCACGTCCATCCCGACAATGTTGAGATCCTTCAGGCCGCGCACCAGCTTGATGGCGCGGTCTGAGGTCAGGCCGCCGATTACCGGGGTACCTGTACCCGGTGCAAATGCCGGATCCAGGCAGTCAATGTCGAAGGTCAGATACACAGGCATATCACCCACGATCTGCTTCACCTGCGCGAGGATGTCATCCACGCCGCGGTCGTTAACCTGACCCGCATCCAGCACAGTGAAGCCGTTATCTTTGTCGAACTCAGTGCGAATACCGATCTGCACGGAATGATTCGGGTCGATCAGACCTTCGTTCGGCGCGGTAAAGAACATGGTGCCGTGGTCAAACTCACAGCCGTTCGCGTAGGTGTCGGTATGCGCATCAAAGTGTACCAGCGCCATTTTACCGAAGTGCTTCGCGTGGGCACGCAGCAGCGGCAGGGTCACGAAGTGGTCGCCGCCGAAGGAGAGCATGCGCTTACCGGCAGCCAGCAACTTCTCGGCGTGGGCCTGCAGCTTTTCGCTCATCTCACGCGCATCACCAAAGGCATACACCAGGTCACCGCAGTCCACCACGTTCAGGCGCTCGCGCATGTCGAAGTTCCACGGGAAACGGTTGTGCTCCCAGGCCAGGTTAGTGGAAACCTGACGGATCGCCGCCGGGCCATGACGCCCACCCGCACGGCCTGACGTTGCCATGTCGAACGGCACGCCGGTGATCACCCAGTCCGCGTCACTGTCGTACGGCTGGAAGTTCATCGGAAGGCGTAAAAAACCAAACGCGTTAGATACCAGAGAGTTATCGTACTGATGACCTAAAGTGCTCATGTCCTGTCCTCGTATCATAGATAGACGATCGTTGCTAAAGGTGAAAAAAAAATCCCTTCCGCGTCGTTAAGCCCGACGAGGAAGGGATCGTTTCATATCGTAATGCTGTATGGCGCTAAGAATAGCGCCTGACTCCATTAAATTCAAGCGACTCATAAATACAAATTATATAGCCAACTCTTACCATTCATCGAATAAAACAATAGCCATAAAAATATTATAATCTTTACATTCTTAATATTTCCCCAATGAATATTTAAATGCTCCCATTACGGGCTCCCCCCTTATAATTCAAGAGTAAAGTCTTTCCATAACACATTCATACATACATAAACAGCATGAGATAGTCCGAATTCGGATTTTATTTAGTTATAGCGTGTAGTTTTCTCTTTTTTTACTCCCTACAATCCCGCCGCTTTATTAAAATTTATTTCTAAATGGAATTACTTATGAACAAATATTTAAAAATTGGTCTTTTTACCATTCTGGCGGGAGCGGGTTCTGCAGCAGCGGCAGAAGATGGCACGATTACCTTTGACGGTACTATCAGTGACGCAACCTGTGCTATTACAGGCGGTGATGCACAGGGTGAATCAACCTCTCCTGATTTCACCGTGCATCTGCCAAGCGTCAGCACCACCGCGCTGGCAACAGCTGGTCAACGCGCGGGTGACACGCCATTCTTCATTAAACTGAGCGGTGCAAATTGCACCAACAACAAAGTCGCCAGCGTCTTCTTCGAACTGGCACAGAGCACCAATATCAACGCCACCACCGGTAACCTGAGAAACACCGTCACGACGGGCGGTGCCGATAAAGTTGAAATCGGCCTGTTAGATTCCAGCAAAGCGGTTATGAACCTGAACACCGCAAACAACAGCCCGAAAACAGCGACCATTACAGGTAATACCGCTCGCTTCGACTACTGGGCGCAATACGTTGCCACCGGCGGTGCGGCGACGGCCGGTAAAGTCACCACTGACGTCGTTTATTCCATTAAGTACCAGTAATACCTCTAAGCAGTGGGATTTATCCCACTGCTTTCCCTGCCACATATAGGAACGTTGAGCCTGATGGTCAGTAATATTTTGAAAGTGATGTTAATGGTGACATTGACGTGGTTCCCCTGCGCCAACGCCACTATACAAATTTTAACGACTCGCGTGGCATTCAATGCAAACGAGAGTGAACAAACCGTTCGCGTGAATAACCTCAGCAAAAACCCGGAGCTGGTGCAGGTATGGCTTTCCAGCACCGATAAAACCGATGGAACAGAGAAGGAAAACCTTCCGTTCTTTATCAACCCTCCCGCTGCGCGCGTTAACGGTCAAAAAGGGAAAGTTTTCCGTATCTTCCAGACAGCGGAAGCCGCAGGAAAATACCCGAAAGATCGCGAAACGCTGCTCTGGCTAAACGTGCTGGATATTCCACCAGAACTGCCTGAAGAGGCGGATCAGAACCAGATAAAAATGGCGTTCCGCACAATGATCAAATTTTTCTATCGCCCAGCGGGCCTGAAGGGCAATCCCATGCAGGCGGGCGACGATCTGAAGTGGGAATTGCGTAAAGCGGCAAAAGGCTACGACGTGGTGGGAACCAATAACTCACCTTTCCACGTGAGCATGACCAGCGTCTGGCTGACGAATGCCGACAATAAAGACATCGAGATCCCGGGTGACATGATTGTCCCTTATGGAACGCTGGTTTATCACTTTCCGCAGGTCAGCGCAGTGAGCGGACGCGGCATATTTAAATACAACTATATCACTGATTTAGGCGCATATATTAAGCGCACTTATAACTTTTAATATTTTATACGTTCTACCTTTGGGAAGGTTAAATGTCCGCACGCCATAATAAATACAGGCTTCTCAAAAAAGCGAAAAGTACCCTTGGCCAGATCATTATTCTGGCATTGTGCGTTTCAGGCCAGGCTAACGCCGAAGCAGAGAAAAAAGCGGTAAACTTTTCTCGCGGCTTTATGAATTTCTATAACAGTGGGTTAGACCTTAGCCAGTTCGACGGGGTAGATAAAATCCAGCCCGGAGATTACAAACTGGAAGTATTTAGCAACCTGCGGAAATTAGGCACCTGGCCCATTTCATTTATTCCGGCAAAAAATAAGCAGGGCGTAAATGCCTGCATGACGCCTGAAATGATTATCCGCTTTGACGTCGATACCCGCAAACTGCCGGAAAACTGGAAGACGGGCCGCTGCCTGATCCTTGAAACACTTGTGCCCGGCGCAACCGTGACCTACAACCAGGATGATGAGCGTCTGGACGTCACCGTCCCGCAAGCGATGCTGCTTAATACGCCGGAGGGATACATCAGCCCTGAGCTATGGGACGACGGTGAACCTACCCTCATGGCCTCCTATGCGCTGAGTGGTTCAAGCACGCGCAACCGTGAGTTGGGCGAAACCAGCAACTATCTCTTTGGTAACCTGCAAACGGCGATGACCCTCGGGGCGTGGCGTTTTGTGACCTATGACACCCTGAACCTCGGCAACGATATTGACGATGAGGGGGTCGATCATCTGCAGGCATTTGCCAGCCGGGGGATTGCAGCATTGCAGTCTGAAGTGGTGCTGGGCGATCTCAACACCAGCGGGGAGATGTTTGATACAACGGCCATTCGCGGCGCAAGGCTTGCCACCGACGATCGCATGCTGCCGGACTCCGTGCGCTACTACGCGCCTGTTGTACGGGGTTTTGCCAACAGCAACGCCACAGTCACCATCAAGCAGTCCGGCAGCACCCTCTACGAAAAAGTGGTGCCGCCGGGTGAGTTTGCCATCAGCGATCTCTATGCAACAGGCTACAACGGCGATCTGGAGGTCACCGTCAAAGAGACGGATGGCACCATCAACACCTTTACGGTCCCCTACTCCAGCGTTCCGCAGCTGCTGCGCGAAGGTTACTTCCGCTATTCGCTCTCGTCGGGGGAAATGCGTAATACGTATCTTGCCGATGCGCCATGGATGACCGAGGGCACGCTTCAGTACGGTCTGCTGAATAATCTGACGGGGTACGTGGGTGCGCAAACCGCGTTTGATGGCGATTACAACGCCCTGCTGGGTGGTGTGGCCATCAATACCCCGCTCGGGGCATTAGGTCTGGACGTTACCCGCTCTTATACGAACTTTAACACAGGTATGGGGAGCGATGACTGCGGTTCACTGTGTGACATGTCCCTGCGAATCAGTCTTGCTAAAAACCTTTCAGAAACCGGTACAAACTTCAGCCTGGTAGGTTACCGCTACTCCAGTAAAGATTACTACTCGCTGGCGGATGCCGTCAGCGTGAAGCAGGCGCTGGAGCACGGTAACGACCGATATTTACCCGAGCGCTACCGTGAACGCCTGGAAGCAAACATCAACCAGATGCTGCCTGCGGGCTGGGGAAGTTTTTACGTCAGTGGTTTCATCGGCAACATCTGGAACGATGAACTGGGCCGCACGGAAAAATCCAACTACGCGCTGGGATACAACAACCGGTTTGGCACGTCGACCTGGGGTATTTCACTTGGCCGAACCAATAATGAAGACGGTGGTCATGACGATACGATCTACCTGAGCGTATCCATGCCGCTTGGCCATCGTTATGAGAAACAGGCCCGCCTGGGGGCGAACTTTAGCTACAACAGCGATGAGGCCACCATCCGCACCTCGCTCAGCGGCTCGGCTGGCGAGCGCTCACAGTATGGCTTCAGCGGCTACTTCAGCGAGTCCAGCAGGCCGGAAACCAACTTCGGTACCAACCTTTCTTACGTGGGCGATAGCGCTTCCGGCGGCGTCGCGTTCAGCCAGTCCCTCCACAGCTTCATGGGCGGTCTGAATATGAACGGTGGCGTGGTTGTGCACCGTGGCGGCATCAATTTGACCCCAACGTTAGGCGACACCATTGGCGTAATCGAGGCCAAAGGCGCTGAAGGGGCAAGAGTTTACCCTGATTCAAATGCGGTCATTAAAGATAACGGCTATGGCATTGTCGGCTATCTGACACCTTACCGATACAACGATGTCTTCATTGATCCAAAAGGTACATCAATGAGCGTCGACGTCGAGGATACGCGTAAGAGCATTGTGCCCACCGCGGGTGCCGCCGTGCATATCAAAATGGAAACGCAGCAGAAGCAACAGACCTTTGTGCGCTTCACACATGCCTCCGGGCAGAAGATACCCTTCGGCGCATCCATTTCCGACGGTAGCGACGCCACGCTCGGTATGGTCGGCCAGGGTGGCCTGGCAATGTTGACCTTGCCTGAATCTGGCAAGCCGATCGTTATTAAATGGAAAAGCAATAAGGTGATGAATACGTGCTCAGCAGAGGTCAATCACCTTTCTGATAACAGAAAAAACCGCAATATGAATAAAGCCACCTCCTTTGATGCAATAGATATTATCTGCAAAGGCCTTTAAGAGAAAATGAATAAATACATTACAACTCTGCTTTATCTCCTTATATTATCACTGTTATGGATATTTAGCCTTGAAGTAAAAGCCTCAGCGTGCAGAATCGACGGTGTGGAAAAGGTGTTAAATATCACAGACAACATTACGCTGAACCCTGCGGATAAAGGCTCCGCAGGAACGGTATTATGGTCTAAAACCTATACCGCACCTAACATCAAATATAGCTGTGATGAATCAACGCAAACGCAGTGGCACACTGCATACAGCCGAAATTATCTCTCTTCCTCGATAGATAAAGTCTATGCAACCGAAATTCCGGGCATTGGTATTCGGATGAAATGGCCAGCCAATACCGGAAACGCCTGGGTACCGGGTAACTCCGGCTCTCCTGTGACCTGTAGTCCGAGCTGTTCAATCGATAACAGCACGGTGCTACTGGAGTTTGTTCAGACCGGCACCATTAATCAGGGTGAAACCGAGATCCCTGCCGGTGAAATGGTTAACGTAAAAGTCAAACCTTTGCTCACGCCAGAGGATGAGCTTCGTATTCTTACTATCAATTTATCAGTACCGATTAAAGTGAATACGCGTTCATGCTCCATTTATCCCTCGTCGACAAACGTCAATTTAGGGACCTACAGTATTGCCTCATTCCAGAACACGCAAAATTACCAAGGCGATAAAAAAGACTTTTCTATTACCATCACTTGCCCGAAACAGGAACAGGTTGGCTTAACTATCTCTTCTATGCTCGGGACAAAATTCGCAGAATCGAGCGGTATTCTGGGGGTGGAGACCGGCGAAGGCTACGCCCAAAACTTCGCGATTATGGTTTACGAAAAATCAAGTCCTTATGTCTCAACGTCTCTTATTCTTGGGAAAGAAATTGTTTTCCCGGTTTCATCCCGATTAACGAAAAACTATCAGGCTCAGATTTACGTTCCTACAGAAGTTAATCGCGCAAATTCATTAAGTGCTGGCAGGGTAGTCGGCGCAATTCAATACACCATGGCTATAAAATAATTATCTAGGAGAGATTCGTGCTTCAGCGTTTTTCAAAATATGCGCTTTTATTAGTGCCGCTCATTCCTTTGGCTCACGCTACGGCGGCGGCACTTCCCGGCCAGCAAAATAAACAGGAACTGGATCGTCTCGAAAGACAAACCAGCCAGGCATTAATAGAAGAAGCCAAGCGGAACGAACGGTTAATCCAGCAACAAAAAAAATTGCGTGAAGCCGGAGAAGAAACCCTGACCAGCAGCGACTCGAGCTGGCGATTTC
Organism: Enterobacter sp. NFIX58; assembly: GCF_900110475.1. NCBI lineage: Bacteria > Pseudomonadati > Pseudomonadota > Gammaproteobacteria > Enterobacterales > Enterobacteriaceae > Enterobacter > Enterobacter sp. NFIX58. The sequence continues at coordinate 329,713 of NZ_FODW01000002.1, forward strand.
AGATCAATCATATCGTTATTCTTGATGATGTCCTGTTTGACGGTTCGCCACTGCGTCAGGCGATTATCGATCGCTATGAAGGCAAAATGCTCGGCAGAACAGAAATATTTGAACTGGTTAAAGAGCTGACCGATTTTTATATTTCTCGCGGTTATGCCACAACGCTGATTGGTATTGAGCCAGGCAATATCAAAACGGGTACGCTCTCTCTACGGGTGCTGTGGGGAAAAATAAACGATCTTAAGGTTAACGGGCATGAACCGTCTCTCCGTGAACGCACGCGCCTGTTCACTGCCTACCCCTTTGCGAAAGACAAGATTCTGAACATGCAGGATATCGATCAGATGGTCGAAAACCTGCTGCGCGTTTATCCCAAAGACAATATTGATATTCAGCCGTCGATTGTAAACAGCTATTCCGATCTTAATCTGCGGCACGAGCCTGAGTTCCCCCTTTCCGTTGCCGCGGGGCTTAACAACTCTGGCATTAAGGCTGACGGCTGGCAGCAGTATTATGGCAGCGTAACCGCTAAAAACATTGCCGGTATCAATGATATTTTCAACGTATATTATTCATGGAATAACCTGAAAAATAACCAGGATAATCAGGACTCGTGGTCAACGAGTTACAGCATCCCGCTGGGTTACTGGTCATTCGACGCGCTTTATTACAAATCCAGCTACGATAAAACCCTTGCCGGCAATAACGCCAGCTACGCGTCTGACGGAGATTCAGACCGCGCTTCACTGCGTATCAGCCGCATGCTGGGCCGTAACGCCACGGGTAAAACCAGCTGGTGGGCAAAAGTCGAAAGACGTAACAGCGACAACAGCATTGAAAACCACCGTATAGACGTGAGCTCTAAAACCTATACCGCGATTTCGTCAGGCGCAACGTGGGTCGGTGCCCTGATGAACGGCTGGTTCTATGGCGATGTGGGCGTGACGGCGGCGGTTCCCTGGTTCGGTTCTGCCTGGAAAAACGATGCCGACCTCAAAGGATTTGACCTTGATTACGTCAAGTACAACGGCATTGCCAGTTGGACGCGTCCGCTTTTTCAGGCTGGCCGTCTCGGTGGCGTCTATGAACTCAACGCCGGGTTCCAGTACACCCCGCACGTCCTGGTCAGCGATGCCAAATTAACGCTGGGCGATGAATTCACCGTGCGCGGCTTTAAGGACGATAGCCTGCTGGTTGATAGCGGCGGCTGGATCGCCAATACGCTGCAGTTTCCTTTTGATATTGGCATCGGCGGTATTTATCAGCTTATTCCCTATTTAGGTTATGACCTGGGCTTTGCCAAAGATAATTGCCCTAAAGGCGTCAACGTATGTGACAGCCAATTCATGATGGGTGGCTCGGTCGGAATTAAAGCTACCGGTAGCCATTTCTCAACATATGTCCTCGCGGGCTGGCCTATAAAAAAACCAGATTCACTGGAAGAGAATACCGTCGATAACACGGTCGTTTATTACAAGATGGAAGTAACTTTCTAATTTAAGGAATTTTTATGAGCAATAATAAAACTTCAAAAACGAAGCTAACCGCTGGGAATTTGCATAAACACCTTTGTCCCCTTTTTATTTCGATAGCGGGTATCCTCGCCGCTAATGCCGAAGCCGCGACGGTGCCGGATGCCAGCCAGAGTAAAGGGCCAACCATGGGCCAGGCGGCTAACGGCACACCAGTCGTGAATATCACCGATCCGAATGCGAAAGGTGTTTCACTGAATAAATTTGACCAGTTTAACGTTGATAAAAATGGTCTGATCTTTAACAACAGCATGCAGGATGGCGTGTCTAAGATCGGGGGCTATACGGTTAAAAACGCCCAGCTTGAGCATGAAGCAAAAGCCATTATCAGTGAAGTGACGGGTGCCCAGGCGTCCTATATTAACGGCACGATGGAAGTCTTTGGCAGAAAAGCGGACGTGATCGTTGCCAACGAAAACGGCATTAGCGTTAACGGCGCCACCACCATTAATGCCAACAGCCTGACGCTGAGTACCGGTAAGGTACAGATGAAAGAGGACGGCAACTATAAACTTGCGGTTGAGAAAGGTAACGTTTCTGTTACGGGACAAGGTATTTCTACCGAAGGGCTGACTTACTTCGACATCGTCAGCCGCAGCGCTCAACTGGAAGGTGAAATTGCGGGTCAGGCCGACATCAAGGTTGTTGCGGGCCAGAACGACTACGACCTCTCCAGCCGCGCGCATAGCGTTCGCAATGCGGGTGACGGACACGCACCGGATGTCGCGATTGATGGTCGGGCAATGGGGTCGATGTACGGCGGTAAAATTCAGCTTATCAGTACCGAGTCCGGCGCAGGCGTCCGTCACCAGGGCAGTATCATAGCCACGGATGATATTGAGATCAGCGCTAACGGCGACGTGACGCTGACAGGCATACGCAGCGACAAAAACGTCACCGTCAGCGGCAACAATATTGCCCTCAATAAAAACAGCAGCGGCGCCGGGAGCACCGAAGCGCAGAATAATATTATCCTGCATGCCCTCTCCGGCCTGACGGTGAATAACGACCTGATCTCCCGTACCGGTACCATCCGCATTGATGCGTCTACCCTGCTGCAAAACACGGCTGCGATCCTCGCGCAAAACAGTGCGACGACAGCGGTTCCCGCGATTCAGATTAATGTTGCCGGGCAGTACACCCTTTCCGGCAAACTCAAGGCGCTGGATGCTAACGGAGCCGTCATTTCCGGTGGCGTCGTTACGTTAAAAAATGGCGATTTTGTCGTCATTCAGAATGGCCAGCAGGTGCCATTCAGTACCCTCGTCTCCGACGCGGAGGTCGTCAGCAACAGTGGTGATATCAACATCACTGCGGGCAGCATGACCAACAATGAAGGCGTTATTCTCGCGAAGAAAGGAACGCTTCAGTTCAACCTCACCGGCGCGTTTGAAAACAAGGGTTCCGTCAGCGCCACAGGGGATATCCGGATTGCATCAGGTTCGATGAAGAACAATGGCATTCTCTATGCCAGCAACGCCCAGACGCTGTCTGTCGGTCATCTTGACAATGCAGGCCGCCTCTACGCGGATAACAATCTGGTCATGACCGCCAGCGCCCTTAACAACAGTGGTCATATCGGTGCGGATAGCGGTGAGGTGCGCATTAACGTCAACGGTGATGTGTCAAACAGCGGTACCCTGAGCGGTAACGATGCGCTGATCTTTATTGATGCCGACGGTAATATCGTCAACGACGGCACCATTGCCAGCAACAAGCATGACGTGACGCTGGCATCCGGCGGTGACACCCTCAGCAATACCGGACGTATTGCAGGGCGTAATGTCTCCGCCAGTACCCGTAAGGCCGGTGCAACCGTCAGTAACCGCGGCAGCGTCAGCGCGAGCGAGAAGTTGACCATCGCCACCGAGAATCTGAAAAACCAGGGCGGCACGCTGAGTGCGGGCACAGACATGCAGCTTGATGTCAAAAAAGCGCTGCTGAACAGTCAAAAAGGCAGCATTGTTGCCGGAAAGAATCTGACCCTAAATGGCGACGGCGCGCTGGCTGTAAACAATAACGATGGGCTGCTCCAGGGCGAAAATGTCCATGCCAGCGGAATTTCCACCCTTGCAAACACGCATGACGCACTGATCGCGGCAAGAGAAAACCTCTCCGTTTCAGCAACATCGTTGCTTAACGACGCCTCAACGATTCAGGCCGGTAGCCTGACGCTCGACCGCGTTAGCGCCGTCGATAACCTGAACGCCGCCACGCTGTATGCCAGCAAGACGCTGCAACTGACCCATCTCAACACGCTCAATAACACCGGCAGCTTTGTGATTTCTGACGGCACGCTGTCATTGTCCGATGTGAACACCCTCAATAACACTGAAGGTGCAACCCTGTTCGGCGCAGAAAACACCACGCTGAGAAACGTAGGTACCCTGAATAACAGCGGCGCCTCGATGATTAAATCGGATGCCGCTCTCTCCATCGCGGGAGCAACCACGCTTAACAACAGCAGCGATGCGGTGATTGCCTCTGCTGGCGATCTGACTATCAGCGGCGTGAAAACGTTAAACAACCGCGCCGTGATGATCGGCAACGGGACCATTGCGATCGACGACGTTGACGACCTGAAAAACGAAGGTGTGGTTCAGGCGGGCCTGGATCTGATCATCCGCAACGTTAAAAACCTGACCAACAACGGCGAAGATCATGTGTTGGTTGCGCTGCGTAATCTGACGATTGAAGACGTTGAGTCCCTCGTCAACAGCGACAGCGCGGTGATCTCCGCCAATATGAAAACGGTCCTGAACGCCATTGGCGTTGTGACAAACCGCACGGCGGGCATCATCCAGGCCGTTAATGGACCGCTGGAGATAGTTGCCGACACGCTGAGTAATCTCGGCAGTATCACCGCTGATGATGGACAGCAGTCAGTGTCCACTATCGTGGCGGGCGGCGACATCACGATTAACGCGCAAAACCTGGCCAACACCGAACAGGCGGTGATTGTGTCGACGCAAAGCGACTTGTCTCTTAACGTCGCTCACAATGTGATCAACTCTGACGCGGCAGTGATTTCTGGGGCAAATAACACCACCCTTAATGTGGCCGGAGGAACGATCACCAACGAAAGAAATGGTCTGATCGCCGGTAATAACGTCACGATCAACGCGTCGAAACTGAATAATCATGAATCTGGCGTAACGGTCGCCAGAAACGACATGAATCTCAACCTTGACACGCTAAATAACACCAGCGGCATCCTCGAAGCGGGTCATGATTTAATGCTCAGGGTGAAAGATTCCCTCACCCTGGATGACATGACCCGTAATATCCGCGCGGGTCATGATATGACGCTGAGCACCGAAGGCTCCCTGTTCAATAACACCATGATGGAAGTGATTGGCAACCTGACGCTGCAGGCAGACGGTAAATTTGTCAACAGCAAGTCTGTCGTGACGGGCGGGGATATGCACATCCATGCCGGTGGGATGACGAACAACAGTAACAGCCTGCTTTGGTCGCTGGGGCAGATGGATATTGATGTCCGCAATGGCACCTTTGTGAATGACTTTACGGGCAACATTCTGAGCATGGGCGACATGTCGCTCATCGCGAAAAGCCTGATTAACTACGCCGGGATCATTCGCTCCGAGCAAAATATTAATATTGATGCAGCCTATCTGGAAAACCAAAGCACCTATACGGGCGGCACGATTTCGCAAACCCAAACGCAGGACGCAGTGGGCCAGTGGTCCGGTGTAGATAACGTGATGACGCAGGTCAGCATCACCACGGTGCTGCACATTCCGGTATTGAGCTCCGATATCGCCATGGACAAACTTGGCGAAATCAGCGCGGGCAAAGATATCAATATCAACCAGCGCGATATCTTCGCGGACAAAGAGATCAAAAATACCGGCGGCCTGATCCAGGCGGGACGTGATATCACCATTACCGGTAATCTTCTGAACTCGCCAAAATATACGTCGGAATCGATGTATGATTATCTGCACCTCACGCTCAATGAACCGATCGTGCTGACCGACTTCTGGAAGGTGGCATCGGAGCACTACACGACGCTGACCTTCAGCTCGCTGTATCAATATCTCGATTTCGTCTTTGGCGACGGCGAGCCCGAGACCAAAAGCGGCAGCGAGGATCCGAACAGAGATCGTAGCTATAAATCCCTGATCGACGCCGCAAATACCTCAACCCAGCTCAGCTATGTCATGAGCAAAGTGTTTGGCGAAACGTGGAACGCGCAGGAGTACGGTACCCTGAGCGCAGCATGGCACAGTCTCAACGACGGTGATGCCAGCACTAACTCACTGAAGAAAAATATGATCTACTTTGTGCCGTCTGAAAAAGGCGAAATCACGGCGGGTCGTAACTTCACGCATAATGGCGGCACCCTGGATAACGGCCTGGCGAACGCGGGTACGATCAGAGAGAACGCCACTGTTCAGAATATCGACGTGGGTGACTACAGCGTAGATACGGTCATTGCGGGCTATGATGTTGCCGTCAATACCAAAACGCTGGAAGAGCTGGCCATGGGGATTAGCCCGCTGCCGACCATAAAGGATTTGGTCTCCCTGCCGGGGATGTTTGAAGTCACAGACGAATTCAAAAAAGCCTCCGCGGCGGCGAAAAACGGTACCGAATACAGCGGCCCGGCCAACCACATCATTCCAATTTTCGAAACGCGCCCGGAAATGATCGACCAGAGCCAGTACAGCGGCTCTGACTACTATTTCGACAAGGTGGATTACACCACCACCGAGACCGTTAACGTCATTGGGGATAACTACTTCATCTCCGAATTGATTCGTCGAGAGATCAGCCGCTCCGTGGGCAGCATGTTTGCGATACGAGACGGTCTCGAAGGCGATGCGCTGGTGCAGAATCTGATGGATAACGCCGGAATTGCGGCGAAAAACAGCGATCTGAATCTGGTGGTGGGCCAACCCCTGAGCGAAGAGCAGCGCAATGGGCTGACCCAGGATATCGTCTGGTTCGTGAGCCAAAACATCAAAGGGACGGAAGTGCTGGTACCGGTAGTCTACCTTTGCCCTGAAACCCTTCGTCAGCTGGCTTCCGGTGATATCAGCAATGGCACAGCGTCCATCGCTGCCGGGAATAGCCTGTCTGTTGATGCCACCGCCATCAACAACGTGAACGGTACCCTCTCCTCCCGGGGTGACGTTACGCTGGTGGCCGAGGGTGATATCAAAAACATCAGCAACGCGACGAATGCCGGCATCTCTGCGGGTAATAACGTCTCAATGACGTCGGAAAAGGGCAGCATTGCCTCTAACGGTGCGGCAGTGAACGCCGGTGGCGACATTGACATGAAGGCTGAACAAGGCGACATCACGCTGACCGCGTCTGTCGGCCACGGCGAAGACGGCAAGCAGATGATTCATGCGCACGATGACGGCGTCACCGCTGGCGGCAGTATCAATATGCAGGCGAAAACTATCACCTCCAACGCGGCGGATATTACGGCAGGCCAGGACGTGACCATGAAGGCAAGCGAAGGTGACGTCACCTTCAACGACCTGCATCAGATTGATTCTACCCGTACCATCAATACCGAGATCACCGGTCTGTCCAGCTATACCACCACCGACACCAAAACGGTCAGCGGGGAAGCTATCGGCTCAACCATCAAGGCTGGCGGTAACGTTCAGATTGATGCCAGCAAGAATGTGGTCATGGAAGGCGGCAGCATTAACGCCAACGGCGGCGCCATCAATGCGGCAGAAAACGTTGAGATAAAAACCTCTGAAAACGTGTCCGTTCAGGAACAAACCACGCAGTCTCGCCAGTTTATTGCCGATGCCTCAATCAGCGGTGGCGGTAAATCCGCCTCGGTGTCCTACGGCAAAAATGAGGGCACTACAAAAAATACCACCTCTGGCGACTACTCCAGCGCGGGCGGTAGCTCTGAAACCTCCGCGGTTGGCGACAAACCTGGCCGCGCGCCGATCACCGATACGGCAGGTTTCAGGGTGGGTATGGAAGACACGACCGATACCGTGTCGACCCAGAGCAAGCAGAACACCAACGCGTCCATTAATTTTGCCGATTCCGGTTCCGTGAATGCAGGAAAAACGGCGGATATTGGCGGCGCTGACCTTTCAGCCGGCGATAAGCTCAGCATTAACGCGCAGGATGTCGCCAGCACCAAATACGAGGATGAAACCAAAACCACCACCACACACAAAGACCGCTTTGTCGGTATTTCAGGTGAGGCTCACAGTGCCGTAGCTGACGCGATCGACAAAACCGGTAATCTGATTGATAAATCGCAGAAAGGTCAGTCAATTAACGGCGGAACCACGACGGCGGAAGTGCTGGGCGATGTGTCCAACATCCTGTTGAACGATCTTGCTGGCGCCTCCGTCACTTTCGGCGGTAACACGACGAAAACGAAAGAAACGAGCACCGCAACGGCGGAGAACATCACCAATATCAATGCTAAAAACGTCAGCATTAATTCGACCAACGATACCACGCTCAACGGCGTGAACGTGAACTCGCAGAATACGGAGATCAATGCGGGTGGCGATGTGGACATCAACGCGGCGAAATCAACAACCTCTTACACCAGTGAAACCGACAAACACAAAGGCGGTATTACCGCAGGCGTAGGCGTGGATATTACCGGCATAAGCGGCGGCGTTTCGGTCGATTACAACGGCAGTACGGAGCACGGTTCCGGCAGCTCGACGTCGTACCAGAACAGTACCCTCACCGGCGAAAATGTGACGGTGAACGCGGGCGGTGATATGCACATGAAGGGCGCTAACATTGATGCTGCGAAGGCCGATGTGAATGTCGCGGGCGACATGACTGTCACCTCCGTACAGGATACCGAGCACACCGAAAGCAGCCGCGGTAACTGGGGCGCCTCGGTGGGCATATCGGGCACGTCGACAGGCGTTATCCCTAACGTATCCGTAAACGGGGGCGGAGGCTCCGAGAGTTACGATTCGGCTAAAACAGCGAAGCAATCCGGTATCAATACCTCGGGCGAACTGAATGTCAAAACCGGCGGCGACCTGAACATGACCGGGGCCAACCTGGTGTCTCAGGACGGCTCGGGCTCGGTGAACGTTGCAGGCGATATTAATGCGAAAACGCTGGAAGACCACGTTGAGCAGGATGGTTTGTACGGCGGCGGCGGTATCGGCCTGAGCGTGAAGGACAAAAAGGCCGTCGTGCCGTCTGCGAACATCTACGTCGATACCGTGGATGAAATTCACTACAACGAAACGCAGAAATCCACCATCGCAGTGGGTGACACGACCAGCGCGGCGGTAAACGGTGAGCTCAACGCCGATAAAGAGGCAATGTCGACCGTGACGCGTGATGAGAAAGAAGCAGGAAATAACATCTCCTACACGCTCGCCGATCCGGGCATCCGCAAGAAGAAGAAAAACGGCGCTGACGCAGACAGCGATACGCCAGCGGTGCCGGATGACGGCCATACGGGCGGTGGCGGTTGTCCACACAAGTGCACGCCGACTAAGCCGGGCTCAGCGCAGCAGACCACGACAACGACGACGCGCACCACGTCCGATTCTCAGCACATGACGGTTGAGAAAACGACGGCGTCAACGACCTCCACGTCCGCCTCTTCGGTGGTGCATAAAGAGGCCGTCGCGTCTGAAACAGCACACAGTGAAGCCGTGCCGAAAGTCGTGCCGTCAGCGTCTCAGCCGTTGACGCCAAAAGCAAAACCAGAGGCCGCAACGGTTACGCCAGTGAAGAAATGGGCCGTACCGGAAACTCACTATCCGGTGCTTTCTCCGGGCTCCGCGACGGCTAAAACCGGTAAAGACATGCCGAAAACACCGGACCACAGGAAGTGGAATGGCGACATGACCAACGGCGTTGCGCCGTCCAGCAACACCAAAGGCGATGACGTCAAGCTCTCTCCGGGGTCGTCCACCGGTCAAACCGGGATGGATATGCCGAAAACGCCGGAGCACAAGCAGTGGAATGGCGACATGACCAACGGCGTTGCGCCGTCCAGCAACACTAAAGGCGATGACGTTAAGCTCTCTCCGGGATCGTCCACCGGTCAAACCGGGATGGATATGCCGAAAACGCCGGAACACAAGCAGTGGAACGGCGACATGAGCAAAGGTGCGATGAACGTGCGTCCCCAGTGGAAGGCGTTGCAAATCGATCGACCGATTAATATCTATGCCCCGGTGACCATCACCTTCACCGACCAGCAGTACAGCTAAAACAAAAGGGTCTGACTTTCGTCAGACCCTTTTTTTAACGCTCCATTCGTGCGTTATTCGTCTTCCAGGTACGTATAACCGTACAGACCCGCTTCAAACTCTTCCAGGAACTGCTGCTGCAGCGCATCGTCCAGCCCGGTGTTTTTCACCTGGTCGCGGAACTGCGTCAGCAGGGTTTTCGGATCGAGCTGAACGTATTCCAGCATGTCCGCCACGGTATCCCCTTCGTCAGACAGCTCAACTTCCACGCTGCCGTCAGGGAAGACAAACACGTCAACCGCCTCGGTATCACCGAACAGGTTGTGCATGTTGCCGAGGATCTCCTGATACGCGCCGACCATAAAGAAGCCCAGCATCGGCGGGTTCTCCGGGTCGTACTCCGGCATTGGCATCGTCGTTGCGATACCGTCGCCATCAACGTAGTGGTCGATTGCGCCGTCAGAGTCACAGGTGATGTCCAGCAGCACCGCGCGACGTTCCGGGGCGTGGTTCAGCCCTTCCAGCGGCAGAACCGGGAACAGCTGATCGATACCCCAGGCATCCGGCATCGACTGGAACAGCGAGAAGTTGACGTAGATCTTATCCGCCATTCGCTCCTGCAGCTCGTCGATAATCGGACGGTGCGCACGGTTGCTCGGGTCGAGCTGTTTCTGCACTTCATGGCACATGTTCAGGTAGAGCTGCTCCGCCCACGCGCGCTCCTGCAGGCTGAAGGTGCCTGAAGAGTAGCCGACGTGGATGTCGTGCAGGTCCATCTGGCTGTCGTGCAGCCATTCGCGCAGGGAACGACGCGTGCCCGGCTCGTGCATCTCCTGCCAGGTTTCCCACATGCTCTGCAGGGAACGCGGCGCATCGTCTGCCGGCGGCGTCGCTTCGGTGGTTTCGCTGCGCTCAACGCCGATGATGTTCGAGACCAGTACCGTATGGTGCGCGGTGACCGCGCGACCGGATTCGGTGATCACCGTCGGGTGCGGCAGGCCGTTCTCTTCACAGGCATCGCCGATCGCCCAGATAATGTTGTTCGCGTATTCGTTCAGGCCGTAGTTCACGGAGCAGTCAGACTGCGAGCGGGTCCCTTCGTAGTCCACGCCCAGGCCGCCGCCCACGTCGAAGCACTGAATATTCACGCCAAGCTTGTGCAGCTCAACGTAGAAACGCGCTGACTCACGTACGCCGGTCGCGATGTCGCGAATGTTGGCCATCTGCGAGCCGAGGTGGAAGTGCAGCAGCTGAATGCTGTCCAGACGACCACGCTCGCGCAGAATTTCTACCAGTTGCAGCACCTGGTTCGCCGCCAGGCCGAACTTGGATTTTTCGCCGCCGGAGGACTGCCATTTTCCGGAACCCTGTGACGCCAGACGCGCACGCACGCCAAGGCGCGGCACCACGTTCAGACGCTCGGCCTCTTCCAGCACGATGGCGATTTCAGTCATCTTCTCGATAACCAGATAGACCTTGTGGCCCATCTTCTCGCCAATCAGCGCCAGACGAATGTATTCACGGTCTTTATAGCCGTTACAGACGATCACTGAACGGGTCATGCCCGCATGGGCCAGAACCGCCATCAGCTCCGCTTTGGAGCCGGCTTCCAGACCCAGCGGCTCGCCGGAGTGGATCAGAGATTCGATCACGCGGCGGTGCTGGTTTACCTTGATGGGGTAAACCAGGAAGTAGTCGCCTTTATAGCCGTAGGATTCACGCGCGCGCTTGAACGCGGCGTTAATCGAACGCAGGCGATGTTGCAGGATCTGCGGGAAGCAGAACAGTGCAGGCAAACGCTGGCCCTGAGCTTCACGGGCTTTCACCAGTTTGGCGAGATCCACGCGCGCTTCAGGGACGTCCGGATCCGGGCAGACGCTGATGTGGCCCAGTTCGTTGACGTCGTAGTAGTTATTGCCCCACCAGGCAATATTGTAAGTGCGCAGCATCTTGCTGGCTTCCTCGGAGCTCATCGCAACCTCCTGCATAGAACGTAGTACACCCTGTTCGCCCGCTGACGAAGGCGAAAAAGAAGACATGTCGTCAGACATAGCGAACCTCAACTCTTTGTATTAAGTGTAAAACAGTTGACTACTATCGCAGCGTTATACGGCGATAACAACCCATAAACGGCTCCGTTTCCCAGCAGAGTATGCTGAAATCCAGACCGTGCGACCGGTTTCTTATTCATATCATTGTAAAACACGTATCCGAACTCTGTATGACAAGGTTCGGCGAAACCACGAGAAAACTCTTGTATTAACAAGAGCGCCCTTGTTCAGTTTTCACAAAGCGTGACCGGCCCTGGAATCCTGAGAAGCGCCGAGATGGGTATAACATCGGCAGGTTTGCAGACTAGAAATGCGGGTTGCGGGAATCAAATGTGCGCCAGAACGGCTGCGCTGAATTAGCGGAAAACGATGGTTCATTATCTCGTATCACCTCCACGGCCGCCTCTGCTGAAACGGACCCCAAGCCAAAGCTAAAAGTTCACTGCTTTACCCGGCTGGAAGTGGCGACACGATGAGTTCATCGAGCGCTTATTTTATATGAGCCGCGCGCCGCGTTTTATACCGAGAAGGGGGCTAAAAAGCAAAACAAAAATGCGCGTGTTGCCAGCACCGTCAGGAATTTTTGCCAGCAGCAATTTCAACTGAGTGAGAGATGAGTCAAAAAAAACTGGAAATCGGGTGAAGAAGTGACCTAAAATAGCCATCCAGATGTTAATCCATCTATACTGATTAACACTCATACTGCCAGTGTCAAAAACCTGCAGGCCTTGGTAGAATTATCTCCTTTGGCTATTCCACACAGCAGCTTGAGCTAACCAAATTCCTCTTAGGTGAAATAAAACATGGCAAAACACCTGTTTACGTCCGAGTCCGTATCAGAAGGACATCCTGATAAAATTGCTGACCAAATTTCCGATGCGGTGCTGGATGCGATCCTCGCCCAGGATCCAAAAGCGCGCGTCGCGTGTGAAACCTATGTAAAAACCGGCATGGTTCTGGTTGGCGGTGAGATCACCACCAGCGCATGGGTTGATATCGAAGAGATCACGCGTAACACGGTGCGTGAGATCGGTTATGTGCATTCTGATATGGGCTTTGATGCCAACTCCTGCGCGGTACTGAGCGCGATTGGCAAACAGTCTCCAGACATCAACCAGGGCGTTGACCGTGCCGATCCGCTGGAACAGGGCGCGGGCGACCAGGGCCTGATGTTCGGCTATGCAACCAACGAAACCGACGTGCTGATGCCAGCGCCGGTCACCTACGCACACCGTCTGGTGCAGCGTCAGGCTGAAGTGCGTAAGAACGGCACCCTGCCGTGGCTGCGTCCGGATGCAAAAAGCCAGGTCACCTTCCAGTACGACGACGGTAAAATTGTCGGTATTGATGCGGTCGTTCTGTCCACCCAACATTCCGAAGAGATCGATCAGAAATCCCTGCAGGAAGCAGTGATGGAAGAGATCATCAAGCCGGTTCTGCCTACCGAATGGCTGAGCAGCGCCACCAAATTCTTCATCAACCCAACCGGACGCTTTGTGATCGGCGGCCCAATGGGTGACTGCGGTCTGACCGGTCGTAAAATTATCGTTGATACCTACGGCGGCATGGCACGTCACGGTGGCGGTGCATTCTCCGGTAAAGATCCATCAAAAGTGGACCGTTCTGCAGCGTACGCGGCACGTTATGTAGCGAAAAACATCGTTGCTGCCGGCCTGGCTGACCGCTGTGAGATTCAGGTTTCCTATGCTATCGGCGTGGCTGAACCCACCTCCATCATGGTGGAAACCTTCGGTACCGAGAAAGTGCCTTCAGAACAGCTGACCCTGCTGGTGCGCGAGTTCTTCGACCTGCGTCCATACGGCCTGATTCAGATGCTGGATCTGCTGCACCCAATCTACAAAGAAACCGCTGCATACGGTCACTTTGGTCGCGAACATTTCCCATGGGAAAAAACCGACAAAGCCGCGCTGCTGCGTGAAGCTGCCGGTCTGAAGTAATCGACTGACATCGCTTTTAAAAGGCCAGCCTTCGGGCTGGCCTTTTTTTTGTCGGGTGGCGGCTACGCCTTACCCGACCTACGGGGTACGGAGTTTTTATAGACCGGGTAAGGCGCAGCCGCCACCCGGCTGAAAGGCGCACCGTTTGGAACCGATTACACCGCAGCGGATGTCTTCCGCTTTCAGAATATTCTCTTTGCGTGATCGCCTTACTTCTGCTGTTACATTCCCTTTCAGTTAAGTCTGAAATGTGTCCTTTCGCGATGCGCATCACCTCATTTACCTCTATATTTTCAAAGCCTTAATTTTATTTACGGTTACACACGAGTGTAACCGATTACACCAATGTGATTAATCTCACATATTTTTACGGGTCGCTCACCTACCCTTAACATCAATAAAACTGATAACCCAACTGGAGGGCATAATGCCTGACAATAAAAAACAGGGGCGTACGTCCAACAAGGCGATGACATTCTTCGTCTGTTTCCTCGCCGCCCTGGCAGGATTACTTTTTGGCCTGGATATCGGCGTGATTGCCGGTGCATTACCTTTCATCACTGACGAGTTCCAGATCAGCGCTCACACCCAGGAGTGGGTGGTGAGCTCCATGATGTTTGGCGCAGCCGTCGGGGCCGTCGGCAGCGGCTGGCTCTCCTTCAAGCTCGGACGTAAAAAGAGCCTGATGATCGGCGCGATCCTGTTCGTTGCCGGCTCACTCTTCTCTGCCGCAGCGCCTAACGTTGAGGTCCTGCTGGTTTCCCGCGTGCTGCTCGGTCTGGCCGTGGGCGTGGCGTCCTATACCGCCCCGCTTTACCTGTCTGAAATTGCGCCGGAGAAAATCCGCGGCAGTATGATTTCGATGTACCAGCTTATGATCACCATCGGTATCCTGGGCGCGTACCTTTCCGATACGGCGTTTAGCTACAGCGGCGCATGGCGCTGGATGCTCGGCGTGATCATCATCCCTGCAGTTCTGCTGCTGATTGGTGTCTTCTTCCTGCCGGACAGCCCGCGCTGGTTTGCTGCAAAACGTCGCTTCCACGATGCCGAACGCGTGCTGATGCGCCTGCGCGATACCAGCGCAGAAGCGAAAAACGAGCTGGAAGAGATCCGCGAAAGCCTGAAGGTCAAACAGTCCGGCTGGGCGCTGTTTAAAGAGAACAGCAACTTCCGTCGTGCCGTTTTCCTCGGCGTACTGCTGCAGGTGATGCAGCAGTTCACGGGGATGAACGTCATCATGTACTACGCGCCCAAAATCTTTGAGCTGGCGGGTTATACCAACACCACCGAGCAGATGTGGGGGACCGTCATCGTGGGTCTGACCAACGTGCTGGCGACCTTTATCGCCATCGGTCTGGTGGACCGCTGGGGACGTAAGCCAACCCTGACGCTGGGCTTCCTGGTGATGGCGGCCGGTATGGGCGTCCTCGGTACCATGATGCATGTGGGCATTCACTCCCCAACCGCCCAGTACTTTGCGGTAGGCATGCTGCTGATGTTTATCGTCGGGTTTGCGATGAGCGCCGGTCCGCTGATCTGGGTGCTGTGCTCTGAGATCCAGCCGCTGAAAGGGCGTGATTTTGGTATCACCTGCTCTACCGCAACCAACTGGATTGCGAACATGATCGTCGGCGCAACGTTCCTGACCATGCTCAATACCCTGGGCAATGCGAACACCTTCTGGGTCTACGCCGGTCTGAACATCTTCTTTATTGTGCTGACCATCTGGCTGGTTCCAGAAACCAAACACGTGTCTCTGGAACATATTGAACGTAACCTGATGAAAGGTCGTCCTCTGCGCGAAATCGGCGCCCACGACTGATCCTCTTGCGGGAGGCGCCTCTTGCGCCTCCCCGCTTCGCGCTTTATGCTCTGCCCCTATGAAAGCACCCCGTCTCCCCATCGCCATTCAGCAGGCCGTTATGCGCAGCCTGCGGGAAAAACTCGCCCAGGCGAACCTGAAGCTCGGTCGCAACTACCCTGAACCCAAACTCGTCTACCAGCAGCGTGGTACCTCGGCGGGCACCGCCTGGCTTGAGTCGTATGAGATCCGCCTTAACCCGGTGCTGATGATGGAAAACCAGCAGGCGTTTATCGATGAGGTGGTACCGCACGAGCTGGCGCACCTGCTGGTGTGGAAACACTTTGGCCGCGTCGCGCCGCATGGAAAAGAGTGGAAGTGGATGATGGAGGCGGTGCTCGGCGTTCCGGCCCGCCGCACGCATCAGTTCGAGCTGGAATCGGTACGCCGCAATACCTTCCCCTACCGCTGTCAGTGCCAGCAGCACCAGCTTACCGTCCGCCGCCATAATCGCGTGGTGCGCGGCGAGGCGACCTACCGCTGCGTCAAATGTGGCGAGCCGCTGGTTGCGGAATAATTATCTGAACTTTCAGGAACTTTCCTGATCTGGCTGATTGCATACAGGAACAACATTCGTTACGTTGCGGGCTCGTTTTGACACGGAGTGTAAGATGTCCCGTAATTTTTCTCTTGCGGTCGCCTTTTTGACGACAGCGCTCTCAGGCCACGCCCTGGCCGACAGTATCAACAGTTTCTCTCAGGCCAAAGCGGCCGGTGTTAAGGTCAACGCCGACGTGCCAGGCGATTTCTACTGCGGCTGTAAAATTAACTGGCAGGGTAAAAAAGGGGTCGTTGACCTTGAATCCTGCGGCTACAAGGTGCGTAAAAACGAAAACCGCGCCAGCCGTATTGAATGGGAACATGTCGTTCCGGCATGGCAGTTTGGCCACCAGCGCCAGTGCTGGCAGGAAGGCGGACGTAAAAACTGTGCCAAAGACCCGGTTTACCGCCAGATGGAAAGCGATATGCATAACCTGCAGCCTGCGGTGGGCGAAGTGAACGGCGACCGGGGTAACTTCATGTACAGCCAGTGGAACGGTGGCGAAGGCCAGTACGGCCAGTGCGGAATGAAGATTGATTTTAAAGAGAAAGTCGCCGAGCCCCCTGCCCGCGCGCGCGGCAGCATTGCCCGCACCTATTTCTATATGCGCGACCGTTACGATCTCAACCTTTCCCGCCAGCAGACGCAGCTGTTCAACGCCTGGGACAAGCAGTACCCGGTGACGGAGTGGGAATGCCAGCGCGACGAACGTATCGCCAGAGTCCAGGGGAATCACAACCCTTATGTCCAGCGGGCTTGCCAGGCGCAAAAGAGCTAACCTACACTAGCGGCAATTCGCTTACATCGTATGAGACACGGAATTTCTGACTATGCGCATTCCCCGCATTTACCATCCTGAACTGATTACCGCAGGCCGCGAAATCGCCCTGTCTGATGACGCCGCCAACCACGTTGGCCGCGTGCTGCGCATGGGCGCCGGTCAGGCAATACAGCTGTTCGACGGATCCAACCAGGTTTTCGACGCCGAAATTACGCGGGCAGATAAAAAAAGCGTACACGTGAACGTCCTGCGCGGTGAAGTGGATGACCGGGAATCACCGCTGCACATCCATCTGGGCCAGGTGATGTCGCGCGGCGAGAAAATGGAGTTCACGATCCAGAAATCCATTGAACTGGGTGTAAGCCTCATTACGCCACTTTTTTCTGAGCGCTGTGGCGTTAAACTGGATGCGGAACGTCTGAACAAAAAGATCCAGCAGTGGCAGAAAATTGCCATCGCGGCTTGCGAACAGAGTGGCCGCAACCGGATTCCGGAGATCCGCCCGGCGATGGACCTGGAGGAGTGGTGTGCAGAAGAGGACAGTGGGCTGAAGCTCAATCTTCATCCGCGCGCCAGCGCCAGCATCAATACGCTGCCGCTGCCCGTTGAGCGCGTTCGCCTGCTGATTGGTCCCGAAGGCGGCCTGTCGGCGGACGAAATTGCGATGACGGCACGTTACCAGTTTACTGATATTCTGTTGGGACCACGCGTTCTGCGCACTGAGACAACGGCACTCACGGCCATTACCGCGCTACAGGTACGGTTTGGCGATCTGGGTTGACGCATTATTGGAGAGAAAGATGATCAAGCTCGGCATCGTGATGGACCCCATCGCAAACATCAACATCAAGAAAGATTCCAGCTTCGCCATGCTGCTGGAAGCGCAGCGTCGCGGCTATGAACTCCACTATATGGAGATGAACGATCTTTACCTGATCAACGGTGAAGCCCGCACCCGCACACGCATCGTTAACGTCGAGCAGAACTACGACAAATGGTATGAGTTCGGCACCGAGCAGGACATTGCGCTGGCCGATCTCAACGTCATCCTGATGCGTAAAGATCCGCCGTTCGACACCGAGTACATCTACTGCACCTATATTCTCGAACGTGCCGAAGAGAAGGGAACGCTGATCGTCAACAAGCCGCAGAGCCTGCGCGACTGTAACGAGAAGCTCTATACCGCCTGGTTCTCTGACCTGACGCCGGAAACCCTGGTGACCCGCAGCAAAGCCCAGCTAAAAGCATTCTGGCAGAAGCACGGCGACATCATCATGAAGCCGCTGGACGGCATGGGCGGCGCGTCGATTTTCCGCGTGAAAGAGAGCGATCCGAACATTGGCGTGATTGCCGAAACGCTGACCGAACTGGGGACGCGTTACTGCATGGCGCAGAACTATATTCCGGCGATCAAAGACGGCGACAAACGCGTTCTGGTGGTGGATGGCGAACCGGTCCCTTACTGCCTGGCGCGTATCCCGCAGGGTGGCGAAACCCGTGGTAACCTGGCGGCCGGTGGCCGTGGTGAGCCGCGTCCGTTGACCGAAAGCGACTGGGAAATTGCCCGCCGCGTTGGCCCTACGCTGAAAGCCAAAGGCCTGATCTTCGTCGGTCTGGATATCATCGGCGATCGTCTGACCGAAGTGAACGTCACCAGCCCGACCTGCATTCGTGAAATTGAGGCGGAATTCCCTGTCTCAATCACCGGCATGCTGATGGACGCTATCGAAAAACGTTTACAAAAATAACCTAACAATACTATTAGTGACAGCGCCTGAGTTTGTCCCCATACTGGGCGCTGTCGCTTTTTAAACCAGGAAACAGTACCTCTGACAATGAATTTACAGCATCACTTTCTTATTGCCATGCCTGCTCTCCAGGACCCGATTTTTCGCCGCGCCGTGGTTTATATTTGTGAATACAATGAAGACGGCGCGATGGGTATTATCATTAATAAACCGCTGGAAAATCTTCAGGTTGAAGGGATTCTGGACAAGCTGAAAATCCCGGCTGAAGCGCGACTGCCGGAAATCCGGCTTGATAAGCCCGTGATGCTGGGTGGACCTCTCGCAGAAGATCGCGGTTTTATCCTGCATACGCCGCCGGTATTCTCTTCCAGCATTCGCATCTCCGACAACACCGTTATCACGACCTCGCGTGACGTGCTCGAAACGCTGGGCACCGCAGAGCAGCCTTCTGAAGTGCTGGTGGCGCTGGGCTATTCGTCGTGGGAGAAAGGCCAGCTTGAGCAGGAGATCCTCGATAACGCCTGGCTCACCGCGCCTGCGGACATGAATATCCTGTTTAAAACGCCGATAGCCGATCGCTGGCGCGACGCGGCGAAACTGATTGGAATTGATATTCTGACCATGCCTGGCGTAGCGGGGCACGCCTGATGAGCGGAACGCTTCTGGCCTTCGATTTTGGTACCAAAAGCATCGGCGTCGCCGTGGGGCAGCGCATCACCGGTACCGCGCGCCCGCTTACGGCCCTGAAGGCCAACGACGGTACGCCGGACTGGAACCTCATTGAGCGCCTGCTCAAGGAGTGGCAGCCGGATGACGTGATTGTTGGGCTGCCGCTCAACATGGACGGTACCGAACAGCCGCTGACCGCCCGGGCGCGTAAGTTTGCCAATAAAATCCATGGCCGCTTTGGCGTCTCCGTGAAGCTGCACGATGAGCGTCTGAGCACCGTCGAAGCGCGCGCGGGTCTGTTTGAGCACGGCGGCTTCCGGGCGCTGAACAAAGGCAGCGTCGACTCCGCTTCAGCCGTCATCATCCTCGAAAGCTATTTCGAGCAGGGCTTTTAAGCACAGGGGCCTACAGCCGCCCCTGCGCCCGTCTCTCCGCCAGACTCTGGTCAAAGTTCTGCATGCCTGCCTGCTGACCAGTTTGAATGATGCCGGGAAGTTGCCACGTTTTCCCTTCACGAATGAGATTCGCCGCCGCGGCGGTATTCACCAGCAGTTCATACAGCGCGACGCGCCCGCCCTGAAGATCGGGAAGCAGTTTCTGCGCCAGCACCGCACGCAGGCTGCCGGCCAGCTGGTTACGCACCGGATCTTTCTCCTGCGCCGGGAACGTATCGACCAGCCGCTCGATCGCCTGCGATGCCCCGCGCGTATGCAGGGTCGCCAGCACCAGATGCCCGGTCTCTGCTGCCGTCAGCGCCAGGCGGATCGTTTCGCTGTCGCGCAGCTCCCCGAGCAGAATCACGTCAGGATCCTGGCGTAAGGCGCTGCGCAGCGCGTCGGCAAATGACGGGCTGTGTTGATCGATCTCCCGCTGCTGGATCAGGCAACGCTCGCTCTGGTAGATAAATTCCACCGGATCTTCGAGCGTGAGGATATGGCCGTCAGTATGGTGGTTGAGAAAATCAACCATCGCCGCCAGCGTCGTAGATTTACCGCTGCCGGTCGCCCCCGTCACCAGAATCAACCCGGACTCATTGGTTAACAGTTCCGGGATGGCCCTCGGCGCACCCAGTGAAGCGAGCTGCGGACAGGTACGCGGCAACAGCCGCAGCGTTACAGAGACACCGCGCATCTGCATAAAGGCACTGCCGCGCAGGCGCTGGCCTCCCGCCACCGTCGCGGCAAAATCCACCTGCCCGCTGGCCCACCATATCCCCTGCTGCTCATCGTTGAGCCACGCTTTTAACAACGCCCCGACATCGGGAGGAGGAAACGGTGCCGGTTCAAGGCGGCCTGTTCTGCGCCAGCGGGGTGGCGAATCACTGCACAGGTGTAGATCGGAGACGTTATGCTTTACACTAAGGGCCACAATTTCTTCCACATCCATAGACTACTCCTCGGAAAATGAACGACATTGCGCATAACCTGGCACAGGTCCGGGACAAAATCTCAGCCGCCGCAGCGCGTTGCGGCCGGGCTTCAGAAGAAATTACGCTGCTTGCAGTCAGCAAAACCAAGCCTGCGAGCGCCATCGCAGAAGCCATTGACGCAGGCCAGCGGGCATTTGGTGAAAACTACGTGCAGGAAGGCGTGGATAAAATTCGCTACTTCCAGGAACAGGGGAAGACGGATCTGCAGTGGCACTTTATTGGCCCACTGCAGTCGAACAAAAGCCGTCTGGTGGCAGAGCACTTCGACTGGTGTCACACCATTGACCGCCTGCGTATTGCGACGCGTCTGAACGACCAGCGTCCGGCAGAGATGCCAGCGCTTAACGTGCTGATTCAGGTCAACATCAGTGACGAAAACAGCAAGTCCGGCATTGCGCTGAGCGAGCTGGATGCGCTGGCAGCCGAAGTGGCCGAACTGCCGCGCTTAACCCTGCGCGGGCTGATGGCAATCCCGGCGCCTGAGTCAAGTTATGAAAGGCAGTTTGCCGTGGCACAGCAAATGGCTGTAGCATTTGAGGCGCTTAAAGCGCGCTATCACACGGTAGACACGCTTTCTCTGGGCATGTCGGATGATATGGAAGCCGCCATTGCGGCAGGCAGCACGATGGTGCGCATCGGCACGGCAATTTTCGGTGCGCGCGACTACTCAAAATAATAAGGAAACCTGAGGAACGCCATGAAGACGTTGACTTTCCTGCTCTCAACGGTCATTGAGCTGTACACGATGGCGCTTTTGCTGCGCGTCTGGATGCAGTGGGCCCGCTGTGATTTTTACAATCCGTTCTCGCAATTTGTCGTGAAAATCACGCAACCTGTTGTCGGACCGCTGCGCCGTATTATCCCGGCCATGGGTCCCATCGACAGCTCGTCTCTGCTGGTGGCGTTTATTCTGAGCGTTATCAAAGCGATCGTGCTGTTTATGGTCATCACCTTCCAGCCGATTATCTGGATTGCCGCCGTTCTGATTCTGATCAAAACCATCGGCCTGCTGATTTTCTGGGTGCTGCTGGTCATGGCGATCATGAGCTGGGTGAGCCAGGGCCGTAGCCCGGTAGAGTATGCCTTGATTCAGCTGGCCGAGCCGCTGCTGCGTCCAATCCGTAACCTGCTTCCGTCTATGGGCGGCATCGATTTTTCGCCGATGATCCTGGTTCTGCTGCTCTATGTGATCAACATGGGGATCGCTGAACTGCTGCAGTCCACGGGCGATATGCTGCTGCCGGGGCTGTGGATGGCGCTATGAGTGCAGTAAGCACCTGCGCTGACGGGCTGGTTTTACGGCTGTATATTCAGCCGAAAGCCAGCCGTGACAATATTGTTGGACTGCATGGCGACGAGTTAAAAGTCGCCATCACCGCCCCGCCGGTTGACGGCCAGGCGAACGCGCATCTGACCAAATATCTGGCAAAACAGTTTCGCGTCGCCAAAAGCCAGGTCATCATTGAAAAAGGCGAACTGGGGCGACATAAACAGGTAAAAATCCTTAATCCGCAATCTATCCCGACGGAAGTCGCGGCTCTGACAGAACAGGACTAAACCATGCAGAAAGTTGTTCTCGCGACCGGCAACGCCGGTAAAGTGCGCGAGCTGGCCTCGCTATTAAATGATTTTGGTCTGGACGTGGTCGCCCAGACCGATCTTGGCGTGGATTCCGCCGAAGAGACGGGGCTGACGTTTATCGAAAACGCGATCCTCAAAGCACGCCATGCCGCGCAGATTACGGGCCTGCCCGCGATTGCCGACGACTCCGGCCTGGCCGTAGACGCCCTTGGCGGCGCGCCGGGGATCTACTCCGCGCGCTATTCCGGCGTTGACGCTACCGACCAGCAGAATCTGGAAAAGCTGCTTGTCGCCCTGAAAGACGTCCCGGACGAGCAGCGCACCGCGCAGTTCCACTGCGTGCTGGTCTATCTGCGTCACGCGGAGGACCCGACGCCGATCGTCTGCCACGGCAGCTGGCCGGGCGTGATTACCCGTGAAGCGGCTGGCAACGGCGGCTTTGGCTACGACCCGATTTTCTTTGTCCCTTCCGAGGGCAAAACCGCTGCGGAACTGACCCGCGAAGAGAAAAGCGCGATTTCCCACCGTGGACGCGCGCTGAAACTGTTACTGGAAGCACTGCGTAATGGCTAATTTGCCGCCTCTGAGTCTTTATATTCACATCCCGTGGTGCGTGCAGAAATGCCCGTACTGCGATTTTAACTCGCACGCGCTGAAGGGCGAAGTGCCGCACGATGACTACGTGGCGCATCTGCTGGCCGACCTGGACGCCGATGTACCTTACGCACAGGGACGTGAAGTTAAGACCATTTTCATTGGTGGCGGTACGCCGAGCCTGCTGTCAGGCCCGGCGATGCAAACGCTGCTGGACGGCGTGCGTGCGCGCCTGAACCTGGCAGCGGATGCTGAAATTACGATGGAAGCCAACCCCGGCACCGTTGAGGCCGACCGTTTTGTCGACTATCAGCGCGCGGGCGTGAACCGCATCTCCATCGGCGTGCAGAGCTTTAGCGAGCCGAAACTGAAGCGCCTGGGGCGTATTCACGGCCCGGAAGAGGCGAAGCGCGCGGCAAACCTGGCGACTGGCCTTAATCTTCGCAGCTTTAACCTCGATTTGATGCACGGCCTGCCGGATCAGTCGCTGGACGAGGCGCTGGACGATTTGAGTCAGGCCATTGCGCTGAACCCGCCGCACCTGTCGTGGTACCAGCTCACCATCGAGCCCAACACCCTGTTTGGCTCGCGTCCGCCGGTGCTGCCGGATGACGACGCGCTATGGGATATCTTCGAGCAGGGTCACAGGCTTTTAACCGCTGCGGGCTATCAGCAGTACGAAACGTCGGCGTATGCGAAGCCGGGCTACCAGTGTCAGCACAACCTGAACTACTGGCGTTTTGGCGACTATCTCGGGATTGGCTGCGGCGCGCACGGTAAGGTGACTTTCCCGGACGGGCGCATTCTGCGCACCGCCAAAACCCGTCACCCGCGCGGGTATATGGAAGGCCGCTACCTGGAGCGTCAGCACGACGTCGAGGCGGCGGATAAACCGTTTGAGTTCTTTATGAACCGCTTCCGCCTGCTGGAAGCCGCGCCGCGCGCGGAGTTTGCGCTGTACACCGGGCTGCCGGAATCGGTGATTCGCCCGCAGATCGACGAGGCGCTGGCCCAGGGATATCTCACGGAATGTGATGATTACTGGCAGATCACCGAGCACGGCAAACTGTTCCTGAACTCCCTTCTTGAGCTGTTCCTCGCCGAAGATTCCTGAAGGCTGATTCAGGATTTTGCATCCCGTTCTGCCGGCTGAGGGAAAGGCTGGCAGAGTGTGGGGATGGAAATTACGCGTTCATATGCAAAACAGCTCAGACGCGAGCTGACAACGGAAGAAAGGCGGCTTTGGTATCTACTGCGCAGCCGCCGTTTCGAAAATTATAAATTTCGCCGACAGCATCCGGTAGGAAACTACATACTGGATTTCGCCTGCTGCGAAGCACGTCTGGCAGTTGAGCTGGATGGCGGACAGCATGATGAAAATCAGGAATACGATCATCAAAGGACGTTGTGGTTAAACCAAAAGGGCTGGCACGTTATTCGATTCTGGAACAACGAACTTTGGAATAATGAAGAGGCTGTGTTGGAAAAGATCCTTGAGACACTGCAAATGCTGCAACCCTCACCCCGGCCCTCTCCCTGAAAGGGAGAGGGAGCAAACCATCCCCTCGCCCCTTTGGGGAGAGGGTTAGGGTGAGGGGCCCAGCGCGAAGAGATCTTACTTCAGCGTCCCCACCAGCGCCTTCCGGCTGTCTTCCAGCGACACCACGCGTTTACACACGTCTTTGCCGAACTGCTGGAAATCATCTTCCTGGTTTTTCCACTCGTTCTGAATGGAGGTTTGCAGGCCGCCCAGACTGCCCAGCACGCCCTGCAGCGGGTTACCGCCGCCTTTCAGCACCGCTTTGGCACCCATCTCGTTGATGCTGTCCTGCAGGATGCCGCCCATCGCCTGGTTCACCAGCTGCTGCCCGTCGGCACGGACCTGATCAATCGCCTTGTAGTGGAACGTCAGGCCGTCGGAGCGCGTCTCGATAATCCGGTTCATCTGTTCTTTAAGCTGCTTGTCCAGCTTCGTCAGGCGGGTGCGCATGTTGCTGCTCTCCCCCACCTCTTTAGTGATGATCTTATCCAGCGCCACGCGGCTCTTTTCGACGCGCGTCAGGGCACCTTCATTAATCCACGGCAGCGCGGTACGCAATTCGGACTGGTAGTCTTTCGCCTGCTCGCGCTGTGCGGCAGTCAGGTTGTACTGCTTGCCGTTATAGGTGACGTTCCCTTCTGGCGTAATCACCAGATTGCCGTTCTCGCCTTTGACCTGCACGGTTTGCGGGCTTAACACCACGTCATCACGCGGGGTGACGCTACATTGATAATCCGCATGGGCGGTGAATCCGGTTGCCATCAAAGCAACTGCCAGCAACGTTTTGCGCATCTTAAACACTCCCTCAGACAAAACGGGCCAGCTAATGCTGGCCCCTTACTGCTTAATTAGTCCCACCAAACGTCGAAAAGTTCGCTGACGCGGACATCTTCGAGCTTGTGGTCTTCAAGCCATTTACGGACCAGAGCCTGATGTTCTTCGGTGCATTTACCCACTTCCTGGGTGCAGATCAGACCTTCCCAGGCCAGATAGCCGCTACCGTCGAAGGCCAGTTTGTTTGGCTCGATCACCTCGTTGATGAACGCATCCACGTCCTGATCGATCTGCTCAACGCTGGTGCCTTCCGGGAAACGCCACGCAACGGAGAAGCCCACTTCCTGGAATTCTTCGATGTGCATCTTTTTACGCAGACGACGGCTACGATTCTTTGCCATTATTTCACCCTCTCGAACATTAAGTCCCATACACCGTGACCAAGACGATGGCCACGCTGTTCAAATTTCGTTACCGGACGCGATTCCGGACGCGGTACATAGTCGTTGCTCGCAGACTGGTTTTTGTAACCGTCCAGCGACGACATCACTTCCAGCATATGTTCCGCATACGGTTCCCAGTCGGTCGCCATATGGAAGACACCGCCCAGCTTCAGCTTGCTTTTAACCAGCTCGGCAAACGGCGCCTGAACGATACGGCGTTTATTATGACGCGCTTTGTGCCACGGGTCAGGGAAAAAGAGCTGAACCATGGTTAAAGAATTGTCAGGAATCATTTTGTGCAGCACTTCCACCGCGTCGTGACACATCACGCGCAGGTTCTCAACGCCCTCTTCATGGGCCGTTGCCAGACACGCGCCGACGCCCGGGGAGTGGACTTCGATACCGAGGAAGTTCTGCTCCGGGCGCGCTTTCGCCATGGTCACCAGCGAGGCGCCCATACCGAAGCCAATTTCCAGCGTGATCGGTGCGTCGCGACCAAACAGCTCGCTGAAATCCAGAGGCTGCTCGCTGAACTCAACGCCCATCACCGGCCAGTAGTTGTCCAGCGCGTGTTGCTGACCTTTTGTCAGGCGGCCCTGACGACGGACAAAGCTGCGAATACGGCGCAGCGGGCGACCGTTTTCATCAAATTCCGGTGAAATGACGTCGTTTTTCATAAAAGAGTTGTCTGCTTGTGAGAATGTTCGGGAAACGGGCATTATCCAAAGTTAAGGCTTCTATGCAAGCATGGGAAAGATCCGGTTTACAGCAGATTGACGCTGTGCTGCAATCTGCGTCCCTGATTATGCGAATCGATGACCATGCAAGCCTCTCAATTTTCAGCCCAGGTGCTGGACTGGTACGACAAATACGGGCGTAAAACCCTGCCCTGGCAAATTGAAAAAACGCCTTACAAAGTATGGCTCTCCGAGGTGATGTTGCAACAAACGCAGGTCGCCACGGTAATCCCTTACTTCGAGCGTTTTATGGCGCGCTTCCCGACGGTGACCGATCTGGCCAACGCCCCGCTGGACGAAGTGCTGCACCTGTGGACCGGTCTTGGCTATTACGCCCGCGCGCGTAACCTTCACAAAGCCGCTCAGCAGGTTGCGACGCGCCACAACGGGAAATTCCCGGAAACCTTCGATGAAGTGGCCGATCTTCCCGGCGTGGGGCGCTCAACCGCAGGCGCTATTCTCTCTCTGTCTTTAGGCAAGCATTTCCCGATCCTCGACGGCAACGTAAAGCGCGTGCTGGCACGCTGCTATGCCGTTGACGGCTGGCCGGGGAAGAAGGACGTTGAAAAACGCCTGTGGGAAATCAGTGAAGCGGTTACCCCGGCCAACGGCGTCGAGCGCTTCAACCAGGCGATGATGGATCTTGGCGCCATGGTCTGCACGCGCTCAAAACCCAAATGCGAACTCTGCCCGGTGAGTAACCTCTGCGTGGCGTATGCCAACCATTCCTGGGCGCAGTATCCGGGCAAGAAACCCAAACAGACGCTGCCGGAGCGCACCGGCTACATGCTGCTGATGCAGCATGGTGACGAGGTCTTCCTGGCCCAGCGTCCGCCGAGCGGTCTATGGGGTGGTCTATACTGCTTCCCACAGTTTGAAGATGAAGACTTGCTGCGTGAATGGCTTAAACAGCGTGGGATTGCTGCCGATAACCTGACGCAGCTGACCGCGTTTCGCCACACCTTCAGCCATTTCCATCTGGATATTGTGCCGATGTGGCTTCCCGTGTCCTCCTTCGCCTCGTGCATGGATGAAGGCACCGCTCTCTGGTATAACTTAGCGCAACCGCCATCAGTCGGGCTGGCGGCTCCCGTGGAGCGCCTGTTACAGCAATTACGTGCCGGTGCAATGGTTTAGCATCGGTCAAAAAAGAGGAATGAGTATGGCCAGAACGATTTTTTGTACTTTCCTGCAGCGTGACGCTGAAGGCCAGGATTTCCAGCTTTATCCGGGCGAGCTGGGTAAACGCATCTACAATGAAATCTCCAAAGAAGCCTGGGGACAGTGGCAGAAAAAGCAGACCATGCTGATCAACGAGAAGAAACTCAGCATGATGAACCCGGAACACCGCAAGCTGCTGGAGCAGGAGATGGTGAGCTTCCTGTTCGAAGGTAAAGACGTGCACATCGAAGGCTATACGCCACCGGAAAAATAATATCGAGCGGCTGTTGCCGGGTGACGCTACGCTTACCCGGCCTACAAAACCGTAGGCCCGTGCAAGCATAGCGCCGCCGGGCAACAGCAACGACCAGGCAAACACAACACGCACTCCCGGAATGATGAAAAAACTTTTAGCGCTAGCCCTTGTTGCGCCGTTGCTGGTCTCGTGTTCGTCAAAAAAAGGCGATGATTACAACGAGGCCTGGATCAAGGACACCAACGGTTTTGACATTTTGATGGGGCAGTTTGCCCATAACATCGAGAATATATGGGGATTTAACGAAGTTCTTATTGCCGGACCTAAGGACTACGTTAAGTACACCGACGCCTATCTGACCCGTAGCCACATCAACTTTGATGAGGGGACGATCACGATTGAGACCATCGCAGGCACGGACCCTGCGGCACGACTCCGTCAGGCGATTATCAAAACCCTGCTGATGGGTGACGATCCGGGCTCTATCGATCTCTACTCCGATGCCGACGATATCACCATCTCGAAAGAGCCGTTCCTGTACGGTCAGGTTGTCGATCAGACCGGTCAGCCGATCCGCTGGGAAGGTCGCGCCACGAAATTTGCCGACTACCTGCTGCAGACGCGCCTGAAGAGCCGCTCTAACGGTCTGAAGATCATCTATAGCGTCACCATCAACCTCGTCCCGAACCACCTCGACAAGCGTGCGCATAAGTATCTGGGCATGGTGCGTCAGGCCTCGCGTAAGTACGGCGTGGATGAGTCGCTGATCCTGGCGATTATGCAGACCGAATCCTCGTTTAACCCGTATGCGGTAAGCCGTTCCGACGCCCTGGGGCTGATGCAGGTGGTACAGCACAGCGCCGGGAAAGACGTCTTCCGCGCGCAGGGGAAATCCGGCACGCCGAGCCGCAGCTATCTGTTCGACCCGCAGAGCAACATTGATACCGGTACCGCCTATCTGGCGATGCTGAATAATGTGTATCTCGGCGGTATCGATAACCCAACGTCGCGTCGCTATGCGGTGATCACCGCCTATAACGGCGGCGCGGGCAGCGTGCTGCGCGTCTTCTCGAATGACAAAGTGCAGGCCGCGAACATCATCAACAGCATGGCGCCGGGGGATGTCTACTCCACCCTCACCACCCGCCACCCGTCTGCGGAATCCCGCCGGTACCTGTATAAGGTGAATACGGCGCAGAAAAACTATCGTCGTCGATAATCAACACACCTTCTCCTGCAAGGAGAAGGTGTTCTGCTTCCCCCCACCCATACGAAAATGTTATTTGCATCACAATCCAAACTGCAAATTAATGTGGATTGCATTTTTTTGCGGGAGGTAACAAAACATATCGTTGCCAACTGATAGAATTGCATCAAATAACAACCCTGAATGTTCCTATAACAACATATCTCCCGCTCACTTGTGAGGAAAGTAACATGAACCTTAAGCTGCAGCTTAAAAT
This sequence comes from Enterobacter sp. NFIX58, assembly GCF_900110475.1. NCBI lineage: Bacteria > Pseudomonadati > Pseudomonadota > Gammaproteobacteria > Enterobacterales > Enterobacteriaceae > Enterobacter > Enterobacter sp. NFIX58. Next base: position 359,030 of record NZ_FODW01000002.1, read on the forward strand.
ATTGTCGTTTCTGCAGTTCTGCCTGTGGGGTAGCTGGCTGACTACACTCGGCTCCTATATGTTTGTGACGCTCAAGTTCGATGGTGCGTCAATCGGTGCCGTATACAGCTCGCTCGGTATTGCGGCGGTCTTCATGCCGACGCTGCTGGGGATCGTGGCGGATAAATGGCTAAGCGCCAAATGGCTGTACATGCTTTGCCATCTGGTGGGCGCGGGGACGCTGTTTATGGCAGCCCAGGTGACCACGCCGGGGGCAATGTTCATGGTGATCCTGCTTAACTCGCTGGCCTATATGCCAACGCTTGGGCTGATCAACACCATCTCCTATTACCGCCTGAAATCCGCGGATATGGATATCGTGACCGATTTCCCGCCAATCCGTATCTGGGGCACCATCGGCTTTATCATGGCGATGTGGGGCGTGAGCTTCGCGGGCTTCGAACTGAGCCATATGCAGCTCTATATCGGTGCAGCGCTCTCCGTGCTGCTGGCGATCTTCACCCTGACGCTGCCAACCATTCCGGTGTCTAACCAGCAGAAAAACCAGAGCTGGAGCACCATGCTCGGCCTGGATGCCTTCGCGCTGTTCAAAAACAAACGCATGGCGATCTTCTTTATATTCTCCATGCTGCTGGGCGCGGAGCTGCAGATCACCAACATGTTCGGCAACACCTTCCTGCACAGCTTCGATAACAACCCGCTGTTCTCCGGCAGCTTTATCGTTGAACATGCGTCGGTGATGATGTCCATCTCTCAGATCTCTGAGACGCTGTTCATCCTGACCATCCCGTTCTTCCTGAGCCGCTACGGCATCAAGAACGTCATGCTGATCAGTATCGCGGCGTGGATGTTGCGCTTCGGTCTGTTCGCCTACGGCGACCCAAGCCCGTTCGGCACCGTGCTGCTGGTGCTGTCGATGATTGTTTACGGCTGCGCCTTCGACTTCTTCAACATCTCCGGTTCGGTGTTTGTGGAAAAAGAAGTGAAGCCTGAAATCCGCGCCAGCGCGCAGGGTATGTTCCTGATGATGACCAACGGCTTCGGCTGTATTCTGGGCGGCGTGGTGAGCGGTAAAGTGGTTGAGATGTACACCACCAACGGCATCACCAACTGGCAGCCGGTGTGGCTGATCTTCGCGGCGTACTCGCTGGTGCTGTTCTTCGCGTTCATCGCGCTGTTCAAGTACAAGCACGTGCGTGAACCGCACGGTGCGCAGCCAATCGCGCATTGATTGTTGTGCCCGGTGGCGCTGCGCTTGCCGGGCCTACAAAACAAGACCGTAGGCCGGGTAAGGCGAAGCCGCCACCCGGCTATTTTATTCCAGACAGCACCCACCCCACCGACAGTAAATCCGCGCTGCCGCCCGGGCTTAGGTTCCGTTCAATCAGTGCGTTATCCATTCTGATCAACGCCTCGCGATCCCAGCCGTTAGCCAGCAGTTCCCGCGCGTAGCTCTGAACGTAGCGCAACCCTTCCATGCCGCCGCGAGATACCAGATTGCTGTCCTGATTGACGGCCATCAGGCGTAACAGCAGGCCGTGAAGTGAATGTCCATTCCACTGCGCCAGCGCCTTACGCACCGTCGCAAAGCCGCTCTCCGCCTCACCGCGCGCGCCGGTTAAGCCGTACTGCTGGAACTGTCGCTCGCCCGCCGTCGCCTGTCCGCTGCGTGCGGCCAGCTCCCGCGATACCAGCCCGCTGCAGATGTTACTCACCTCACAACAGAGGCTCTCTGCGGAGATATTTTTCACACGACCGGCGGCGAAGCACAGTAAACCCAGGGCAAAAATCCCGCCTTTGTGCGTGTTCACCCCGTTCGTCGCGGCATACATGGCCTGCTCGCAGGCCAGCCCCATAGGGCGGAGAAGGCGTAGCTGTTCGCCAGCGGGTTTATCCGCATGCGCGCTGCCCAGCTCGGCAAAGCGCGAAAACCACGGCGTAATTGCCACGATGCTGCGGACAAACAGCGCGTGGTCCATATCGCGATGGGAACCGTTGTTGAGCCTGTCCACCAGCCCCGGCTTGGGCGTCAGCTCCAGCTCCTGCCACAGCGCCGCTTCGGCAAGCGCGGGCACGTCAGCCCGGCGTGGTTTAGTCGCGAGCAAACCAGTCATCAATCGTCTTCTCCACGCGGGAAACCACCTGCTCAACGGGGTGGTTGCGCGAACGGGAACAGGCGTGGGCGGGCGCGTCGCAGATCAGGCAGCGCCTGAGATTCGCCCCCAGCGACTGACGCCCGACGTGGCCGTGCTGAGGACAGATCACGTCCAGATCCCACAGCCTGCCGAGCGGGTGCGTCTGCTCCAGTTCCGCACAGTGTGCTTTGATTTCTACCGCCGGATGGGCCACGCACCAGAGGGCTTCAGGTCCGGTCGGGAGCCACAGCACCTGACGGTCCAGCACCTGCCAGCGGTTTTCCCACAGCAGCTGGTCGCATATCTGCAGCGCCACGCCCATGGTATTGCGGTAGCGCAGGCTGTCCTTGATCTCCCCTGGCGTGACCAGCGTGAGGGAAATCACCGGTTGTTGATAGTGCTCAAGCATGTCAGCCTGGCGCGCTGCGCGGCGCTCTTTCGCCGCCAGCAGTTCGTCAAGGCTGACACCCGCCCGCACGGGTGTCGCTAAAGTCATACTTCCTCCTTCACCTGTCGCACGGTGTCGATCACGCTGCCGTCGCGGTAGCGGATCACCCCGACGATTTTGTCGGTAAACTCAATCGGTTTCGGGACGCCGGTCAGGGAGATCGCCCGCTCGTACAGCGCGTTGATATCCACCACCTTCAGCCCGGCTTCCAGCAGCCGCTCGCGGATTTCCGGGCGCGCCGGGTTGACCGCGATGCCGTGATCGGTAACCAGCACGTCGATGCTTTCGCCCGGCGTGAGGCGCGTGGTAACCCGCTTCACGACAGTCGGAATGCGGCTGCGCAGCAGAGGGGCAACGACGATGGTCAGGTTCGCCGCGGCGGCCACGTCGCAGTGCCCGCCGGACGCGCCGCGCATCACGCCGTCGGAGCCGGTGATGACGTTGACGTTGAACTCGACGTCGATTTCCAGGGCGCTGAGGATCACCACGTCGAGCTGGTCGCAGCTTGCCGCCTTGCTGCCTGGGTTGGCGTAGACGTTAGTGGAGATCTCCACGTGGTTCGGGTTACGCGCCAGCGAGGCCGCCGCCTGACCGTCAAAGCACTGGGTATCGAGCAGCTTTTCGATGAGCCCCTTCTCGTGCAGATCCACCAGGCTGCCGGTGATGCCGCCGAGAGCAAAGCGCGCCTTCACGCCGCTGCGCTCCATCTTCTCTTCCATAAAGCGGGTGCAGGCCGTGGCCGCCGCGCCGGAGCCGGTCTGCATCGAGAAGCCCGGCTTGAAGTAGCCGGAATGCTCGATCACGTCCGCCGCATAGCGGGCAATCATCAGCTCGCGCGGGTTGCTGGTGACGCGCGCTGCGCCGACGCTGATTTTCGCCGGGTCGCCTACGCTCTCCACCTGCACGATGTAGTCCACCTGGTCCTGCACCAGGCTGGCGGGCATATTGGGGAACGGCACCAGCTCTTCGGTCAGCAGCACCACCTTGCGGGCAAAGTGCGCGTCCACCATGGCGTACCCCAGCGAGCCGCAGCACGATTTGCCGTGCGTGCCGTTGGCGTTGCCAAACTCATCGCTGCACGGCACGCCGAGAAACGCCACGTCGATATTCAGCTCGCCGTCCTGGAGCAGCTTCACGCGACCGCCGTGGGAGTGGATTTGCACCGGCTCGTCCATCAGCCCGTGGGAGATGGCGTCCGCCAGCCTGCCGCGCATGCCCGAGGTGTAGATCCGGGTGATGACGCCGCTTTCGATATGCTCGATCAGCGCGTCGTTGCAGGTCATCAGCGAGCTGGAGGCCAGCGTCAGGTTTTTGAAGCCCATCCGCGCCAGCAGCGCCACGACGGTGTTGATCACCCGGTCGCCTTCGCGAAACGCATGGTGGAAGGAGATGGTCATCCCGTCCTGCAGGCCGCAGCGCTTAACCGCCTCTTCAACAGAGGCGCAGAGCTTGCGGCTGTGCTTCGCATCGCTGTCCGCCAGCCACGGCGTGGTGCTGTGGGCGGTATCAAAGGGTTTTAAGTCCCGCAGATGGGGAAAATTCACATGAAGAAGTTCTGTCTGATTCATTGTCTTATCCTTACCGACGCACGCCGGAGGCCGCCGCGCGCTCCAGCACCACCTGCGCGTGGTTAATAATCGGTGCATCCACCATTTTGCCGTTAAGCGACACCACGCCCAGACCGTTACGCTCGCCCTCTTCTGCCGCCTCAATCACCCTTCTGGCGTGATCCACCTCTTCCTGCGTCGGGGCGTAGGCGTTGTGCAGCAGGTCAATCTGGCGCGGGTTAATCAGCGATTTGCCGTTGAAGCCCATCTTGCGGATCAAATCGACCTCGCGCAGGAACCCGGCCTCGTCGTTAACGTCTGACCACACCACGTCGAAGGCGTCGATACCCGCCGCGCGGGCGGCGTGCAGCACGGCGCAGCGGGCGTAGAACAGCTCGGTGCCGTCGCCGCGCTCGGTCTGCATGTCCATCACGTAGTCAAAGGCGGCCAGCGCAATGCCGATGAGGCGCGGAGAGCTGCGGGCAATCGCCACGGCGTTGATGACGCCAATAGCCGACTCAATCGCCGCCATCACGCGGGTGGAGCCGATCTCGCGGCCGCACGCCTGCTCGATGCGCTCGAGGTGGCCCTCCAGCTCGTAGATGTCGTCCGGGGTATCGGTTTTCGGCAGACGAATCACATCCACGCCTGCCCGCACGGCGGCTTCCAGATCCAGCAGGCCAAACGGCGTGCTCAGCGGGTTAATGCGCACCACGGTTTCGATATCCTGATACATCGGATGCTGCAGCGCGTGGAACACCAGCATGCGCGCGGTATCCTTCTCGCGCAGGGCAACGGCGTCCTCCAGGTCAAACATGATGGAGTCGGGACGGTAGATAAAGGCGGTGGAGAGCATGGCGGCGTTAGCGCCCGGCAGGAACAGCATGCTGCGGCGGAGTTTGCTCATTTCAGCGCCCCCCAGTTGATGGCCTGTTCATCGGCGGCACGCATCAGCGCGCTTTGCAGACGGGCGCGAATCACACAGTCCAGCGCCCCTTTGTCTTCAATAATGATTAATCCCTGGTGCACGTTCATGGCGCGCAATGTGTCGTTGACCACCTGGCGAATGTGCTCGCCAAACTGCTTAATCACTTCGCTGTGGATGACGATCTCCAGCTCGCCGTGAGCAGGAGCGATTTTCACCATCAGGTCGCTGGACTCCTGCGTTCCGGCCAGCGCCTCCCTTACAATTTTCATGATAAATTCCTGGTAGTTAAGCGACTTCCGCACTCGCACGGTAATGCGTTTCGAGATGCGCGAAGGTGGAGTCCGGGACAATCTCCCGGATCCGGGAAAACTGCTGTGTCTTCAGTAATCGGCGCACTTCGGACGCCGATATGGCGTTGCCGGTGGCCTTGATGCGCGGCATTTCCACCACCTCGATATGCGAGGCCAGCAGGTCGTGCAGCGTCTGGTTGTACTGACGGGTGATATCGCAGAACGGCTCCGAGCCGATGAAGCGGTGCGTAATGCCGAGCGCCGGGGCGATAAAGTCCCGGAAGATCAGCACGTCGATCTCGCTCCACGCCTGCTGCACTTTGCCGGTCTCCTTCAGGAAGTAGGCCGGAAACGTGGCGCGAGAGATGATGTACTGCGAGCCTTCATGCACCACCACGTTCGGCAGATGCGCCACGCCCGCGCGCACCATCTCGAGCCGCGCGCTGAACGGGAAGAACGAGGCGTCTTCACGCACCACGAACAGGTGCAGGGCGTCGCACTGCGTCGCCGCCTGCTCCACCAGATGGCGGTGGCCGAGGGTGAACGGATTGGCGTTCATCACGATGGCGCCAATCTTCTCCCCGCACTTGCGGTTCGCGCGCAGAGAACGGCAGTAGCGCGCGATCCCCTGCGGGGTGTTCTCCATCAGCACGGCGTTGTTCCCGCTCTGGGCAATCGGCCAGAAGCCGCTGCGGGCAAAACGCTCCCGGTTGCACGGACGGGTGCAGAGGAAGAGGTGAAAATGGCCGCGCTCCAGCGCCGCATGTTCCACCTCTGCCAGCAGCCGCGCGCTGAGGTTCTCGCCGCGAAGCTGCTCGTTAACCGCCACGCACTTGATGACGTTGGCGGCAAGCCCTGCGCAACCCACCAGCTGCGAGCCGGACCAGGCTTCGACGAACAGCGTGATGTCGTTGTCCAGGCCAAGGCCGCTGTCTGCCAGCAGATAACGGATCTGACTTAAGCGTTCCGGATGTTTCGCCACCAGCGTGTGGCGAAAATCGATGGGTTGACTGTTCATGCCGCCTTACTTAGTGAGCTGCCGCAAGCCCGACGGCTGGCGCTTCCACGATCACGTTGCTCAGATGACCGATATGCTCGATCTCCACCTCAATGCGATCGCCCTCTTTCATAAACAGCGGCGGGTTACGCTTTTTACCCACCCCGCCCGGGGATCCGGTGATGATCACATCGCCAGGACTTAAGCGGGTGAAGGTGCTGATGTACTCGATCAGCTCCGCAACCTTGTGGATCATGCTGCTGGTGTTGTCTTCCTGCACCATGCGGCCGTTCAGCCAGGTGCGAATCGCCAGTTGGTGCGGATCGGGGATCTCATCCGCCGTCGCCATCCACGGACCAAACGCGCCGGTCTGACGCCAGTTTTTACCAGCGGTGAACCAGGTGTGCTGCCAGTCGCGGGCGGAGCCGTCCATGTAGCAGCTGTAGCCAGCGACGTGGCGCAGGGCGTCGTCGCGGCTGATGTTCTCCCCGCCTTTACCGATGATCACCGCCAGCTCGCCTTCGTAGTCGAATTCGCTGGAGTGGCGCGGCTTCAGCACCGGCTCGTTGTGGCCGGTCTGTGAATCCGGGAAGCGGACAAACAGCGTCGGGGCCGGGTTGTGCTGGTCAAACTCCTTGCGCTTGTCGGCGTAGTTCATGCCCACGCAGAGGATTTTTTCCGGCTGCTCAATCACCGGTAAGAAGGTGATGGCGCTCATCGGCACGTCCACGGCATCGTTCAGGTAGCGGGTGGCCTGCGCCAGCCCGTTGCCCTGCAGCAGCGCCTTGAGGTCGCTGTAGCGGTCGCCCAGACGGCGGCCTAAATCAATCACGCCGTCGGCCTGCACGATGCCGTAGCTGCGTTTTCCCTGGTATAAAAAGCTTGCGAGTTTCATTGTTCTTTCCTGAAAACTTAAACGAGGAAGTTGCCCAGAATCAGCAGAGAAATGGAGACGTTAATCGCCCCGCCGATACGGGTAGCAATCTGGGCGAACGGCATCAGGCTCATGCGGTTGCCTGCGGTCAGGATCGCCACGTCGCCGGTACCGCCCTGTCCGCTCTGGCAGCAGGAGACGATGGCGACATCAATCGGGTGCATACCAATCTTTTTGCCGACGAAGAACCCGGTCGCCACCAGCGCGGAGACGGTGCTGATAATCACCAGCAGGTTGGTCAGCGTGAAGGCGGCCACCAGTTCATGCCATGGGGTGATGGCCACGCCAACGGCAAAGAGAATCGGGTAGGTCACAGAGGTCTGGAAGAATTTGTACACCACCTGAGAGCCTTCCAGCAGGCGCGGAGAGGCGCCGTTGCAGAGCTTCACCAGCACCGCCATAAACAGCATGCCGACCGGCGCAGGCAGGCCAATCAGCTTGTGGCCGAGCATGCCCAGCATGTAGAGCAGCACCGCCAGCAGCGCGCCGGAGGCGATCGTGGTCACGTCCGCTTTGCCGGAGAATGCAGGCTGAGAGACGGTGGCATCGGCATTGGCGCGGTTGGGCATCAGCTGGCCTTCACCGGTCAGATGCGGGTAGCGTTTACCAAGCTGGTTCAGGCAGCCGGAGATGATGATCGCCGTCAGACCGCCGAGCATGACCATCGGCAGCACGCGACCGAGCGCCACGCCCTGGTCCATATGCAGCAGGGTGGCATAGCCGATGGAAAGCGGGATCGCCCCTTCCCCAACGCCGCCCGCCATGATTGGCAGGATGATAAAGAAGAAGATCTGGAATGGCTCAAGACCCAGCGCCAGGCCGACGCCCATCCCCACCAGCATGCCGACGATTTCGCCACACAGCATCGGAAAGAAGATGCGCAGGAAGCCCTGAATCAGCACCGTGCGGTTCATGCTCATGATGCTGCCGACAATAATGCAGCAGATGTAGAGGTAGAGAATGTTGGTGGATTTGTAGAACTTAGTGGTGGACTCGACCACCACGTCCGGCAGCAGGCCGTAATAGACCAGCGCGGAAGGGATAAAGGTGGCGCAAATCGCCGCCGCACCGAGCTTGCCGACAATCGGCAGGCGTTTGCCAAACTCGCCGCAGGCAAAGCCGAAGAAAGCCAGCGTCGCCACCATCACCACGATATCGCTCGGCAGTTTTCCGCCCAGGCAATCAATCGCGATCAGTGCCCCCGCCAGAACGAACAGCGGCAGAGGAATAATCCCGATTTTCCAGGTATCCATAATATGCCACCAGCGCTCTTTAAGCGAAGGTCGCTGAATTTCAATCGGGTCGTGGGTAACAGAGAAAGAATCGTCAGTTGTGCTCATAATAAGCCCCTTGGTTATTTTGTGCGTTCAGCTTAGAGTCACAAAGGCTTACTTTATGTGAGGAATGGCATATTAAAAGCGAAGTTTTAATGGCAGCTATGGTTTTAATGGTTTCTTTTATTTAATGTGATTTATGCCTTATTTATTGTCGTGGTTTTTATGGTTTCTTTTCTGAATTGAACAAACAAATAACATTTATTCGTGCAGCCAGAGGCCACCCGTCTTTGGGATAACGCTTTTACAGCGCCCGCTGTGCAAGGGATCACAAGTTTTCGGCAAAGCGGGCGCCCGCGTGAAAAAAGATGATATATTGGCGATCTTTGTCGCTACCTTGCGTGATAGTTATGAAAGTCTCTTTCCAGATCAAGCTGTTTATTTCGCTGGTTGCCTTTTTCTCAGTGCTTTTTGCGTTACTGGGCGGATATTATTATGCCGATGTCGGGAAACAGCTTTATCAGGAAATGAGCACGCGCGCCAAAATACAGGCTGAAGAGATTGCGCTTATTCCAACATTGCGACATGAAGTTGAACAAAAGAATATCATCGCCATCCATGATTTTATGCAGAAGATTTCTGCGCACAGTGACGCCAGCTTTATTGTGATTGGCGATAATAAGGGCCAGCATCTTTTTCACTCCGTCTTCGCCGACAGAGTGGGCACCACGCTGGTAGGCGGTGACAACGACGCCGTATTGCAGGGTAAAAGCACCACCACCATCCGCAAAGGCGGGTTGGGTATTTCGCTGCGCAGTAAGGCCCCCATCTTCAACGCTGCCGGACAGGTGGTCGGCATTGTTTCGGTCGGCTATCTCACCAGCTACCTGGACACCATTACCGTCAGTAAAGTGGTCAATATCCTGATTGCCGCGGTGCTGCTGCTAATTGCTCTCTTTATCTTCTCCTGGTTCTTTACCCGCAGTATTAAGAAGCAGATCTTCTCCCTCGAGCCGCGCGAGATCGGCCTGCTGGTGCGCCAGCAGAAGGCGCTGATGGAGTCTATTTATGAAGGGGTGATTGCCATTGACGATCAAAGGCGGATTGAGGTGATCAACCAGGCGGCGCGCAAGCTGCTGGGGCTGAGCCAGCCGGCCCGCGAGCTGCGCGGGCAGCTGATAAGTCAGGTGATCGATCCGGTCCCGTTCTTCGACACGCAGACGATGCTGGCGAAAGATACCCATGACGAGATTTGCCGTTTTAACGATCTGACGGTGATTGCCAGCCGGGTCCACATCATGCTTGAGGGGTCGCTGCAGGGCTGGGTGATCACCTTCCGCGATCGCAACGAGATCGACTCGCTGAGCGCCCAGCTTAGCCAGGTCAAACGCTATGTCGATAACCTCCGCATAATGCGTCATGAGCAGCTAAACCGGATGACCACCCTCTCCGGCCTGCTGCACATGGGCCGCTATGAGGAGGCGATTGGCTACATTCAGGCGCAGTCTGAACACGCCCAGGAGCTGCTGGACTTTATCTCTTCGCGCTTTAGCTCCCCGACCCTGTGCGGCCTGCTGCTGGGCAAAGCCGCCCGCGCGCGGGAGAAAGGCGTCGAACTGAGTTTCGACCCGGCCTGTCGTCTGGACAGGCCGTTCCTGCCGCTGGGGGAGCAAGAGCTGATTTCGATTATTGGCAACCTGCTGGATAACGCCATCGAAGCGACACAGCGGTCGCCGCTTCCCCACGCGCCGGTGGAGGTACTGATAAAGCTCAGCGAACAGGAGCTGATCATTGAAGTGGCCGACCAGGGCGTGGGCATCAAGCCGGAGATCCGTGACCGGATCTTTGAACGCGGCATCACCACCAAAACACGCGGCGATCATGGGATTGGTCTGTATCTGATCGAAAGCTATGTCACACAGGCTGGCGGCGCGATAGAAGTTGCCGATAATACGCCGCGCGGCGCCATTTTCTCCCTGTTTATCCCGGCCACGGGAACCGCCCGGCAACTGGAAGACACCGACTATGCAACATGAACTTATCGACGTACTGATTGTTGAAGACGAGAACGAACTGGCGCAACTGCACGCGGAGCTGATAGGCAAACATCCGCGTCTGAGGCTGGTGGGTATTGCCTCGTCGCTGGCTGCGGCCCAGGCAGAGCTTGCAAACAAACAGCCGCAGCTGGTGCTGCTGGATAACTATCTGCCGGACGGCAAAGGGATCTCGCTGATCAATAACCCCATGCTGGCCCGCGCCAACTGCTCGGTGATTTTTATCACTGCCGCCAGCGATATGGACACCTGCAGCCAGGCGATCCGCAACGGCGCGTTCGACTACATCCTCAAACCCGTCTCCTGGAAGCGACTCAGCCAGTCGCTGGAGCGCTTCGTGCAGTTTGCCGAACAACAGCGGGTCTGGAAGATTGTCGACCAGCAGAACGTGGATTCGCTGTATCAGCTTCAGGCGAAAAACTACCGCCAGGACAACGGCAGCAAGGGCATTGAGGAAAACACGCTGGCGCGGGTGCAGTCGCTGTTTAACGACAAGGCAACGCACTGCTTTACCGTGGATGAGGTGGTGAGCGAGACGGGATTGAGTAAAACCACTACCCGTCGCTATTTGGAACACTGCGTGGAGACGGGGTTTCTCAGCGTGGAGATGCTGTACGGCAAGATTGGGCATCCGAGGAGGATGTACCGCCGCGCAGAAGCCTGAAGCGATATTGTAGGCCCGGTAAGCTTGCGCCACCGGGCAAGTCGCCGGGTGACGCTGACGCTTACCCGGCCTACGTTCGGGGGAGAGTCTACTTCAACACATACCCATACAGCCGCTTAATCCCGTCGGCATCCTTCTCGCTGTAAACGCCCTGCAGCTCCGGCGAGAAGCCCGGCAGCAGGTTGATGCCCTCCTCCAGCGCCAGGAAGTAACGCTGTACCGCCCCGCCCCAGACTTCACCCGGGACCACGCACAGTACGCCCGGCGGATAGGGCAGCGCACCTTCGGCCGCAATTCGCCCTTCGGCATCCCGTATGCGAACCAGCTCCACGTCTCCGCGAATATACGCCTGATTGGCATCCTGCGGGTTCATCACCACCTCAGGCAGGCTCTCCTTGCGGAACATCGCCTTCTGCAAATCCTTCACGTCAAAGCTGACGTAGAGATCGTGCATCTCCTGGCACAGCTGGCGAAGGGTGTAATCCCGGTAGCGCACCGGGTATTTCTGGAAGATCGTCGGCAGCACGTCCGCCAGCGGCGTATCGTCTTCAATATGCTGTTCAAACTGCCCCAGCATCGCCACCAGCTGCGCCAGCTTCTCGCTGCTTTCGGCAGGCGTCAGCAGGAACAGAATCGAGTTAAGGTCGCATTTCTCCGGCACGATGCCGTTTTCACGCAGGTAGTGCGCCAGAATCGTCGCCGGGATCCCGAAATCGGTGTACTCCCCCGTCTCGGCATCGATGCCCGGCGTGGTCAGCAGCAGCTTGCACGGGTCAACAAAATACTGCTCGCTCGCATAGCCCTCAAACCCGTGCCATTTGGCCCCCGGCTCGAAGCTGAAGAAGCGCAGCTCGCTGGCAATGGCGTGCGTCGGATGATCCTGCCACGGTCGCCCCGCCACCACCGGTGGGATAAACGGTTTGATCATATGGCAGTTGGCAATGATCGCCTTGCGCGCCTCAATGCCCAGCTCGACGCACTCCGCCCACAGCCTGCGTCCGCTCTCCCCTTCATGTATTTTCGCGTTGACATCCAGTGCCGCAAACAGCGGGTAAAACGGGCTGGTGGAGGCATGCAGCATAAAGGCGTTGTTCAGCCGCTTGTGCGGGCAGAAACGCGCCTGACCACGAATGTGGTTATCCTTTTTATGGATCTGCGAGGTTTGCGAGAATCCGGCCTGTTGTTTGTGCACCGACTGGGTCACGAAAATCCCCGGATCGTTCTCGTTCAGCTCCAGTAACAGCGGGGATGTTTCCGCCATCATCGGAATAAATTGCTCGTAGCCCACCCAGGCGGAGTCAAAGAGGATGTAGTCGCACAGATGGCCGATCTTGTCGATCACCTGACGGGCGTTGTAGATCGTCCCGTCGTAGGTGCCTAGCTGAATGATCGCCAGGCGGAACGGACGCGGCTCGTCGACTTTCTCCGGCGCCGTCTCGCGGATCAGATCCCGCAGATACGCGTCATCAAAGCAGTGGTCGTCAATCCCGCCAATAAAGCCAAACGGGTTACGTGCGGCCTCAAGATAAACCGGCGTGGCACCCGCCTGGATCAGCGCCCCGTGGTGGTTAGATTTATGGTTGTTGCGGTCAAACAGCACCAGATCGCCGCGGGTGAGCAGCGCGTTGGTCACCACCTTGTTGGCCGCCGACGTCCCGTTCAGCACGAAGTAGGTTTTATCCGCGTTGAACACTTTCGCCGCGAACTTTTGCGCATGCTTGGCGGACCCTTCGTGGATCAGCAGATCGCCCAGCTTCACGTCGGCATTGCACATGTCGGCGCGAAATACGTTCTCACCGAAGAAATCATAGAACTGCCGCCCTGCCGGGTGTTTTTTGAAAAAGGCGCCGTGCTGGTGTCCTGGACAGGCGAAAGTGCTGTTGCCCATCTCCACATACTGACTCAGGGTGTCGAAAAACGGCGGCAGCAGGTTCTCTTCGTAGCGGCTGGCAGCAGTTTCCAGTTCCAGAAACTCCTGAGCTTTACCCGAGATGACCGCGGTGGCGCCATCGGGCACCTCCGTTGGCTCCTGCGAGAAAATAAACACCGGTAAATGAAAGCCCGTGCGTTTCAGCAATGCAAGGATGCCACTGCGACTCTCTGTCGTCGTCATGACGACGGCTGCCACATCGGTGAAATCCGTGCTGTCCAGCGTCACCTTTTCGCGGTGCGTAGACACAGTTGAGAGCAGCTCGCGGCTGACGGCGATTTTCATGGTTTTCATAAGCGCAATTACCCTCACCGAACGGTGAGACAGGGAGGAGAAAATTCGCGCAATAATGTCACCTTTTATTTTGAGGTGCAAGAAGGAATCAGTATGCACGAAACCACCCAATGCTAAGGCCCGCGCAGCGCTGACGTGCCATAATAATGCAATATCAATGATTAAATAACAGGAGTTAAGCGTGGTTATCGGGCCATTTATCAACGCAGGAGCCGTATTGCTGGGCGGCGTACTCGGCGCAGTGCTAAGCCAGCGGCTGCCGGAGCGTATTCGCACCTCCATGCCCTCAATATTCGGCCTGGCATCGTTAGGAATCGGTATTCTGTTGGTGGTCAAATGCGCCAACCTGCCGGTGATGGTGTTGGCCACCCTGCTCGGCGCGCTGATTGGCGAATTTTGCTATCTGGAAAAAGGCATTAACAGCGCGGTGAGCAAAGCCAAAAACCTGATAGCCCGACCGGGTAAGGCGAAACACGGCACGCACGAGACGTTTATTCAGAACTATGTCGCCATCATTATTCTGTTTTGCGCCAGCGGCACCGGGATTTTCGGTTCGATGCAGGAAGGGATGACGGGCGACCCGAGCATTTTGATTGCAAAAGCGTTTCTTGATTTCTTCACCGCCACTATTTTTGCCACCACGCTCGGCATTGCCGTGGCGGCGATTTGCGTCCCGATGCTGCTTATCCAGCTGGCACTGGCTACCTGCGCCACGTTAATTCTCCCGCTCACCACGCCGGCGATGATGGCAGACTTTACCGCCGTCGGCGGCCTGCTGCTGCTGGCTACCGGGCTGCGCATCTGTGGGATCAAGATGTTTGCCGTGGTGAACATGCTGCCCGCACTGCTGCTCGCCATGCCGCTCTCCGCACTCTGGACGCACTTTTTCGCTTAAGGATGCGGCGAAATGGTGAGAGATTGCGCAGTCTGTAACGAAAACAACATTTTTCGTTGACGCCACCGGGCAGATCGGGTTTAATGCGCCCCGTTGCCCGGATAGCTCAGTCGGTAGAGCAGGGGATTGAAAATCCCCGTGTCCTTGGTTCGATTCCGAGTCCGGGCACCAAATTCATATCAACGGACCTCCACGGAGGTCCGTTTTTGCATTCTAAGCCCGCACAAATCAACCCTTCTACAATCCCTTAACTCCACCCAACTCAATCAACTTCAACCCGCATCAAGTCCCTTGCGAGGGTACAACTGAGGGTATAGTCTGATTCGATAAAATTTATACCCCTTTTACTATCAGGAGATACCGCCAATGGCGCTCACTGACGCTAAAATCCGTGCAGCTAAACCGGATGAAAAACCTTATAAACTTGCCGACAGCGGCAACATGTTTTTGCTCGTTCACCCTAACGGCTCGCGCTACTGGCGACTGCGTTACCGGTTTCTGGGTAAAGAAAAAACGCTCGCTCTGGGTGTCTACCCAGAAGTCTCGTTATCAGAAGCACGGGAAAAACGCGATACGGCGAGGAAACTGATAGCTGAGGGAACTGACCCGTGCGAACAGAAACGGATCAAAAAGTCAGTCCCCGAAGCAGCCCAGACATTTCAAGGCATCGCAAGGCAGTGGCATAAGAGCAACAAAAAATGGTCAGCCTCACATAGTGAGAAGATACTGAAAAGCCTCGAAAGTCATGTGTTTCCCTTTATTGGCTCACGTGACATTACCACCCTCAGAACTCCCGATTTACTTGTTCCCGTTAAAGCAGCCGAAGCCAAAGAGATCTATGAAATCGCAGCACGCCTTCAGCAGCGTATCACTGCAATCATGCGCTATGCTGCCCAGTCAGGTATTATTAGTTATAACCCTGCCGTGGATATGGCTGGCGCGTTAACCACGGTGAAACGCCAGCACCGCCCTGCCCTCGCCTTAAATCACATTTCAGAACTTCTTGAACGACTGGATGAATACAGAGGGCAACCTCTCACCCGACTGGCAACTAAACTCACCCTGCTTATCTTCATCCGTTCCAGTGAACTACGCTTTGCCAGGTGGTCTGAGATCGACTTTAAGAAAGCTATGTGGACCATTCCTCCTGAGCGGAAACCTATTGAGGGGGTCAAGTATTCCCATCGTGGCTCAAAAATGCGTACAGAGCATCTGGTACCACTCTCAACTCAGGCACTGGATATTCTGCAGCAGATCCACACCATCAGTGGTGAATATGAGTTGATTTTCACTGGCGACCATAATCCCTGGAAACCAATGAGTGAAAATACGGTGAATAACGCATTACGCCTGATGGGCTACGATACAAAGATCGATGTCTGTGGTCACGGCTTCCGGGCAATGGCCTGTAGTTCGTTGATTGAGTCAGGATTATGGTCGAGAGATGCAGTGGAGCGCCAGATGAGCCATCAGGAACGAAATGGTGTCCGCGCAGCTTATATCCATAAAGCGGAGTTTCTGGATGAACGCAGACTGATGCTGCAGTGGTGGGCTGATTTTCTGGATGCAAATGAGGAAAAAACAGTGAGCCCGTTTGACTTCGCAAAACTCCATTCGCGATAGCAGCCCGCATCAAAACCAATCAGGAAAATGCGGAATTCAAAACACGTGAATCGAGATGCAACTCGCTCACATGGATAAAAAAGCATTCTCGGAACCAGTAACCAAGCACAATATCTGGACAGACGGCGGGAAATGATGCAATCGTACGCTGATTATATTGACAAGCTTCTCAGTTCATCGACAAACAGTTAGTGGTTGTTCTTCGTACCTTGAGGTACGGAGAACACCATTCTTTAATTTTTTGTTCTATCGCCTTCTGGCATATTTACCGCACTGCATGGACTTTAGCCTGAAGCGATTCAGTGGGAAACATTTCACTATAGAGATCAAAAATTTACACTCCGTATAACTTTCCAACTCATTCCCTACAGTATTGTCATGTCCGCAATGAAGCACAACACTATCACTCTTTACGAAAGTAATATTTCAGCAATAAAAAGCTTCACGTACTGATTACCTCCACCTTTTCAAATATGTACTAGCCTAAAATTTCGCGGTAACAGCAGCTATATTGACAATATTTTCCTCAATCAGTTTCAAAACGTTTAAAGCTATAAAACCTAAAGTTGATAAAGCGCATAAAATGTGGGAATTTGATAAATAAACATTGAAATAAGGAAAAGCCAAAATAATTATTAACGGGATGCTATCTTTTCTGGGGTGATGACTTGTCGATAAAAGCAAAAAATATAATTTACGCAGCTGAATATATGAGGATGTCAACTGACCACCAAAAATATTCGCTAGATAATCAATCTGGATACATAAGGGAGTATGCGAAAAAACATAATATTACGATAATCAAATCATACAATGATGCTGGTAAAAGTGGGTTGAATCTTTCAGGCAGACCAGGTCTGAAAGCGTTAATTGATGATGTTTTAGAGCATCGTATATCTATATCATTAATTCTTGTTTACGATGTCAGTCGTTTTGGTCGATTCCAGGATACTGACGAAGCAGGCCATTATTCCCACCTTCTTAAATTAAGAGGGGTCAAAATTATTTATTGTGCAGAGCATTTCTCTGAGGCTCAGCCTGAAATGTTCACTCTGGGTCTGGCGTTATCACGACATGGCGCAGCAAGTTTCAGTCGAAACCAGTCTGAGAAAGTTTTTCTGGGCCAGGTAAACCTTATTAAAAAAGGTTACCATCAGGGGGGGCTTGCAGGTTATGGGCTCAGGCGTCTTTTAATTGATGAAAATCATAATCCTAAGGGAGAACTAAAACACGGGCAACGCAAAAGTATTCAGACCGATCGGGTCATTCTGACGCCCGGTCCCAGGGAAGAAATCAGCATCGTTAATCGCATCTTCGATATGTTCAATGACGAAGGTAAACCAGAATTAGTCATCGCCTCTGAATTGAATCGCAGGCAGATCCTTGCTGAAAATGGAAGTTGCTGGAGTAGAGCAAAAGTACATCAAATCCTGACTAGTGAAAAATATATAGGAAACAGCGTTTATAACAAAACATCGTTCAAGCTAAAACAACAGTATGTTACCAATCCAGAAGAGGAATGGATACGATATGATGGAGCTTACACCCCCATTGTTTCGGTTGAAAAATTTAATCAGGCTAACGAAATTATCAGAGCGCGTGCCGCACGGCTATCTGAGGATGAATTACTGGAGAAATTACGAGTTCTGTTGAGAAAAAAAGGAAGATTATCAGGCATTATCATTGATGAAGAAGAACTTCTTCCATCCAGCAGTATTTATCGCTCTCGTTTTGGCAGTCTCTTACGTGTATACCAATTAATCGGCTACACTCCAGAGACTGATTACACATGGTTAAAAACCAAAAAACTGGTAAACGAGTTTAACGATAGGTCAACAAAAAAAATTATCGATAACATCAGTCATGAAGGGGGGTGGGTAAGCGATACACCAGCACCAGGAATACTTCACATTAATGATGAATTTACTCTTGCTATACAGTCTGCACGCTGTCAGCGCATCAGCCCCCAAAGACTACGGTGGAAAATAAAATTCAGGACAATGTTCTCACCAGATATCAGTATTGCCGTGAGAATGGACAGTTCAAATCAGTCTGCCGTTGACTATTATATATTTCCCGCGATAGATATTCTCTCCGAGAAAATATCATTAGAGGAAAGCAATCCTTATCAACTAGACCTGTATCGCTTTGATAACCTGGCCCCTTTTTACCGGCTAATAAGAAGAGTAAAATTAAAGGACTCATGACATGTCTGATGAAAAAGTTGTACTTATTGAAACAAACAAAATACTGGTCGTTAACCCTCGTCAACGAGATAAGTTCACACATAAAGAGATTAAAGAGAACATTCGTCAAATTGGCCTAAAACGCCCTGTCACCGTTCGTAGAATTGTTCACAACGAATATGAATTTGCTTTAATCTGTGGCCAGGGGAGGCTTGAAGCTTACATTCATTATCAGGAAGCATACATCCCTGCGATCGTAAAAGACGTCAGTGAAGAAACAGGCCACCTGATGAGCCTCACAGAAAATATTGCCAGACGGAAACCACGGGCAACCGAGCTTCTGGACAGTGTAAGGCAGTTAAAGAAGCAGGGATTGACTGACAAGGAGATTGGCGAGCGACTGGGATACGTAGTAAGTTGGGTCCAGGGCGTAAGTAGCCTTCTTGAGAAAGGTGAGAAAAAATTATTGGCTGCCTTTGAGGCCGGTAATATTCCCCTGTACCTTGCGGTAGAGATTTCCCGGGCGACCGATGAGTCGATTCAGGACTCCCTGACAGAGGCATTACTGAACGGTACTATCAAAGGTAAACAAATTAACATTATTAAGCGAATTATTGATAATCGAAAAAATGGAAATAAAGGTTCAACTAATAAGACATTCTCAACGAAGCGAATTCAAAAAAAATACTCTGCAGAAGAACTTGCTTCAATGTATCAAAAAAGTTCAGATGAACACAAAGAAATCCAGGCTAAAGCACGGTACTCCCGTGAAACTCTCATGCTGGTAAAAGAAATATTCAGGCAACTTACTCAGGATAGTCATTTTTGTGAATTATTGAATAAAAACAACATTACTGACATACCTGAAATATTATCCCCTGCACGATAAAAAGAGAGCAATGAAATGATTAAACAATGTTTTAACAACCATTTTCACCTGTATCCTATCGCGAGCTTGTTGCCATCGAGATCTATTCCGGTTAATGTTAGGGCCAGTAATAAGTACAAACAAATACTGACATCAATAGCTGAAATAGGTTTAATTGAGCCTGTTATAATTTTTATTACAGAAAACGGGGAACATAAAATTCTCGACGGACATTTACGTATCGAAGCTTTAAAAGATCTGGAAATTACACATGCTCATTGCCTCATATCACCGATTGAAGATACATATTCATATAACAAAAGGGTAAATCATTTAACCATACTTCAGGAGCAAAGGATGCTCCTGAAAGCGGTTGAATCTGGCGTATCGGTGGAAAAATTGTGTGCCGTTCTTGGATTATCTCAGGGAATAATTAACACCAGACTCCGTATTTCCGAAGGAATTTCGAAGGAAGCACTCGCGTTACTGGCTGATAAAAACGTATCGCAAAACGTATTCGATGTTCTTAAAAAAATAAAACTCCACAAACAGATAGATTTTGTGTCAACAATGTTGACATTAAATAATTTTACTAAAAAATTCGCTCTATCTATGTTACATGCCTTACCTGCTGAGTATTTGGTCAGAAAGCCAGATAATGCTCCTGATGATAAAGATATGATCAAAACGCTTGCACGACTTGAAAAGGAAATGGCCGCGCTTCAAGTTGAAACGCAAGATATCGAGAATGAATTTGCAGAAAACAATCTCAACCTGATGGTTGCGAGATCGTACATTGCAAAACTTCTCAGTAAGAATGAGATTATTCATTGGTTATATGATAACAAAAGTGAGTATCTTGACGTCCTGAAGAAGGTGCTGGGGGTTAAACATCTGAACGAGATTCAGCCTAGCCAGCATTCTGTCTGAAAGAAAACCAGTGACATAAACATATCTAATCTGTAATTCGTAATCTCGCCACATACTCATCACAGATGATATAAGGGTATCTATAGCAGGATGCCCGCTTTTAGACGGTTTGGGGGAATCAGCATGAACACGACCGTTCAAAATAGCATTTGCAGCACATACAGCCATGCAAAGTATCTGGATGGTCGGCGAAAAAAAGATGCTTTGGTATGCCTCCTACATTGACAGTCTTTACGGCCCATTAAAAATGGGCAACCGAAAGCATATATAGATGAATTAAACCAACTCAGCCATGAAGGCTGGGTTGCCATTTTTATCAACTATTAACAAAATGAGACATTTCTTTCTGAGTAACGCAACAACGTGCTCTCGCCTGATTCGTCATACAACCAAAAAAATTGCCTTACGTAGGTCTGTCTAGGTTGTCGTACAACTCACTTGAGTGTAAGCGTAAAAGTAACTTTCAGCTAAAGGGAAAGAATATCTGCGAAATACCACCTAACTAATTGCCATATCGAGAATTTTTATCTACAAAACCCCTTGATTTAGAATCGTACAGCTAGCATAATGCGCGGTTGCATATATTCCTTTTGCTACCAGGCCTTACCACATGAAGCAATCCGCTTACACCGCCATTCAAGAAAAACGTCTACAGCCCTGGAAGGGTGAAGAAGAAGTACGGTTTGCCTGGAATAAAGCGTTAGAAGACGCAACGGGATTGCATATTTATGCAGAGCGTGAACGTAATGATGCAAGTTACAACCACGTCATAATTGAATATAAAGCGCCCGGGCTCTTCAACGGAAAAAAAAGTAGTCCTGCGTTTCTGAATGCAACCACAGAAAGACTACTACCGTACATTGTTAAAAAAGCGTCACAAACAAAAATTCCTGAATCCGATTTCATTGGCATTGCTATTGATGGCGAGCATATTTGTTTTGCTCAGGTAATTGATGGACATATCATAACTCAACATCTGATGCCATTTACTCCTGAATCCGTTCAGATGGTCGTTGATGCGCTTCGTTCGGATATTTTGACTAATTGGAGTAAGCAATTCTCCGGCTAAACGGTCAATAGTTGGCAGTTTATTTATGGACTGCCCCCACGACAGTAGATAAATTCTGTCCTCACCACGAGGCCTATCGGAAGGCCTCTGGAGTGGTGCCACCCAGCTCTACCAGATGGCCATGAGTCGCGCTTACGAAGCTTCTTTCGCCAAAAGCTGCATGTTGAGCGAACTTGTTGCCAAACCTGCTCTGTCGAACCGGTAGCGCATATAAGCTGAGATATCGTCCTCGTGGGAGGAGACTACCAACTGACAATGCTTGAGCTCACAACGGAGAAGATCGGTAAGGGATGCAACGTTGACTTCATCCAGGGATTGAGACGGGTCATCAATCAGGATTAGAGGCACCTGTGAATAGACTTTGTTGAGCGAGAGGAAGAAGGCTAGGCTGAGGGCGGACACTTGCCCAGAACTCATGGACATCACTGCATCGTGCTCAGACTTCTCGGCGGTCAGGAACCTTAATTGCGTACCTTCTCTGCTCTCGATAAACAGGCCCAGGCCACGCTGGTAGTTTTGGATCAGACGGCCACTGTAGATGTGGAATATGAACTCAATAGCCGAAATTGTCTGGTCGGTATAACTTTGCTCTGTCTTCTTCAGTATACTGCGGAGCTTTTCGATTTTATCTTGTGCTTTTTGGGCTGCCTTAGTTTCCTTTTCGATAACTTTAAGCTCGGTAATACAGGTTTGGAGCCTGGAATTTTGAGCCTCACTAGCTTTAATCGATATGAACTTCTCTTTGTCCTTCAGATCTTCAACCGTGACTATATAGAAGTCCTGTAAGTCTTTGAAAGCGCGATTTATGGTTTCTCGCCAGTCCTCCGGCAGCGCTAAGGCATCAGCTTCAACCTGTTTTTTATTTCTTAGAATTTCCTTAAGCTTTTCAAATCGTTCATCTACTACGTCATCAATTTCCGTGAATGCATAAGTAAATTGAATATTTTCGCTTTGCAGCTTCTCCAGTAGCTGGATAATTGCCGGGAGCCGAAGCTTAATTCTGCTCAGCGCCACATGAAGATTTGGTTCAAAGGTAGGCGTAAGAAGTTTCAGGCGGTCTTGTATATGGGTGTTGATGAGTTTCAGCTCAGCGTCCATAGCAGCGATAAGGATAACTAAGTTTTTACCGTCCTGCCCTAGCGAATCAGAGATCTGCTTAGTTTTTGCTTCAATGGCATCTACCATTGATTTGTGATCTTCCCAGTCAGCGCCACAGAGGGGGCACATCTTATCGTCGGGATAGGACTTTTTATGTTCCTCAAGCAGTTGCTTTTTCAGATGTTCCAATTCGGCTACGACATTCGCGTTGGTGCTACTTTTTTCCGCTAGTCTGTTTCGGGATTCAATTTGTAACTCAAACCACTCAAGGCGCCCATCGTTCCAGTTTGGTAGTGATCGGGCTTCTTCGACCTTGATGACCTTAGCACCGCGTTTGATGATGTTTGCTGAACGCTCTAATTCATCAATCTCCTGCTTGATAGCTTCAAGCCCATCAAGCTTGCCAAGGTCATAACCGAACCTAGCCAGGTTTCTCAGTGATTCCTCATTACGCTCGATGGCTGCATCGATTGTCTCGTTGTGAATCCTGGTTTTTATCGTGGCTTTGAGTGGCAGAAGGGCAATAAGCTTACGAACTGATTCCAGGTAGGCAGCATGGTCTACCGCAGAATACGATGAGAACAGTATCTCTTTATCCCACCCAGGTTGGACATCAGTCGTCGAGAGCTTCTTGTACTCAATGATCCCAGCCTCTGCCTGCAAAGTGTCTTTTAGGGTGACTATCTCTTCTTTAAGTGATACAGCTTTTGCCGTGCGTTCTGCATTGTTGATGTACCTTGTAAGTTTAGTGTATATAGTGTTGCAGCTTTCGATCTCGGCTTCGATATCGCTGATGTTAAAGAGGTTTCCAAGTTTCTCCTTACGATCGTCTACCCGAGTGTGTAAAAGCCGGTTTTGGCCTTGCTCGAGATAGTTAAGAAAAGAGAAGTTTTCCCTGAAATTTTTTCCGAAAATTTCGTCAAGGAAACTATTATCGCGGAAATTGTTCTTAGTAAATTCAGATGATTCGAATTCTGGTAGCTCGTAAAGCCTGAAGTTTCCATATTTGTCTGCACGATTGTTTGCTGGTTTTTTGAATATCTCTGCAGGGCAATGTCTGGCTAAAACAAGTTTTCGACCATCATTAATGAATTCAATCTTGATGCAGAGATCGTTATATCCAGAACGACTGTTCCAGAAAAGATTGTCTGCATAGTCTCTCTTGTTTCTGGTTAATAATGTATTGAATAGGTTTTGTATTCGATTGATCTGGCCAGTAAGCAACAGCTCGATGGCATCGAAAATACTTGTTTTGCCATAACCATTTGGGCCGTCAAGAGTTAGTAATGACGCCCCGCCAAGATCCAGCAAAATATGTTTGAATGCTTTGAAACTAGAGACTTCAATCCTGGATATTTGCCATTTCATTACGAATCATTTCCTTGATAAAATCGTCAGCATTTTTATCTGTGAATTGCTGGATAGTCGAATATATATCGTTTAGGTCGGCTTCGGCTACAGCTTCAGTTGCCTGCAACCTCAAGGACACAAGGTTCCCTTGATGACTAGGTAGCTCTAAGAATGGAAGCTTGATAAAGGTCTTCGCAGCAAAACTGTATTGTGTTGCAACAAGAGGGTTTTCTTTATATTCAAGAAATTCCTTTTTGTCAGTAATTACAGATACCAGTTTCTCGTAGGTGAAATTGGTAAGTGCACTCTCCTCCGCAACACTGTAATAGAGGACATATTTTTTATAAAAGTACGGATCTTCCTCAATTGCGAAGATTTCTTCCTCGTGATCCTTAAACCTGGCCAGAACATCAAGACGATAAATACAAATCAAATCGCAGTTTTTCTTAAAGCTTGGGTTTCTGATAAATTCGTCAGGAGCAAGATGATTGATTCTGTTATTCAGTTCGGCAGGATCAGGGAGATCATCAAAATTATGTAGGACTGCGAACCTGATAGCAGATCCAGACTCGCGAATATAAAAACTTGTGTTGTCCAGGTCGAGTTTACAGACAAAGTCATGGGCCACAAGTGCTTCATTAATGAGTTGTTTTATCATTCAGTCGTTCCTCCGCGTCGTCTTTTGTTATGACGCTAATGCATAGCGACTTAGTGATATTGCTCTCAATCTTTTCAGAGGTCTTCTTGTTGTCGAAGTTATCCGAGTTCGTGAATTTTGTATTAAAGGTGAATGAAGCTTCCGCTTTACTGGCGATTAAATGGTTGTACTCAAAAAGCAGTCTCAGCAGATCCCCGTTGTTTTTCATTTCATGGATCATATCAAATTCACACTCTTCGCTTTCATCCACGTCAAGAGCGGTAGGTACGTAGAACCGATTTTGGCTGTCAAGATAGTGCGGAAGATGGTTGAATATAGGTTCCATCGAAATAGCCTGTATCAGCTTGGTGTATCGCCTGATGTCGTTCTTCTGAACGTCTTGAAACCGCTCGGATGGTTTCATCATCTGGCATAGGGTTTTTAATTCGTTGAAGTGCGTTTTGCGAATATGCTCACTCAGAAGTCTGGCTCTCTCATAAGTCGCATCGCTCATTGTTGGTAACTCCTGATCCAATCTTTCTTCTAAATGGGTTTGGAGCCTGGCCTTTAATTCAACTGCATAGTAATCCCTATTCTGATAGGGGTTTTCAGCCAGCAGTTCCTCTAAAATACTCCTGGCCATGATACGACCCTCGTATGCGGCTTTGTCTTCTGAGATCCCGTCAACTTGATTTAATTTATGGCTGTGTATTGCCTTAGAATTAATTTTTTCTGACAGTAGGCAGTAGTTAAAATTGATAAGGTTATCACTGACAGTGATGGACTGTTTCTCACATAATTTTTTTATGAGTTCTTTGGTCAGTCCTTCAATTTCACCCAGGCCACAATAGTAGTTGTCTCCATAGCGGTAGAATTTTACTGTTTCTCCATTAGTGCCTCTGTAATCGCCAGTCTCATCTAGTGGGACAGATACATGGAAGTAACGCGTTGTCCCCTTGGTTTTGTCGTGTTCGATTAATGTAGACTGTTCCAGCGCTTTGGTGTAACCACTTCGATATTTACTTATCTTAGCTTTGACTTGATGGGCAGTGTGTAGTTTTTCGTTTTTATAAATAGCGAAGTCGTCACTACTATCCAGTTGAAGCTCGAAGTCCAGGTCGCCATCATGAATCAGTTTAAGGGAATGATATAGTGCAATTTTCCCTTGATAAACGAAGCCGCTCCACGAGGAGATGGCGCTGGCAGGATACTTCTCATCATCTTCTTGGCTCACATGATCTCCTTTTATCGTTAGCGAGCAGCCAGTTAGCATAATGATATTACTTCTTTTCAAGACGTATGCGTATTTCTAACATCAGACCGTTTATTGACCCCTTCTGGCTGACTCAGTCCTATCCGCTCCTGAGTAGTCTTTGCAGCCCTCGCGATTTCCATCACATCCAGTTTCTCCGGGGAGTTGATGGGCTTCGCGCAGGAAAAACAATATTTTCTGTGCTGACGTATCCGGTCACGTTGCTGATCCGTCAGCCCATGGTGCTGCATCACATCAAGCCAGCGACTGGCAGCCCTGCGCCAGAGACCAGCAGCCTCCAGCTTTTGTGCAACCTCATCCTCCACCATCATGTCTTACCCTTGATAACCGTTTTTTCCTTTTGAAGGACCTCAGCCCCAGACTGGTTACCCTGTGTTTTATCGCCGGGATCGTCCTGTGGGGAAGCTTCTCCTTTACCCCACGGGCACCAGACTCAGGATATATGGCTCTTAACAGGCTGTCTTCATCAGGCAGCCAAAGCCGGGCCTCTGTCAGCCCCATTTTTCCGGCCTGGGCAAAAATGGCCTCCCGGGTACGGGCTGGCAGCAACGCTTTTAATTTATCAATCCCATTACTGTAATGTGCCTGCATCAACATCAGCTCGCTTTCCGTCCAGGGTCTGTTTTTCCATGTTCCAAGGCCAAATTTGACCACTGCAGCCCTCACCGCACTGACGCTTCTGCCCAGTCTGGCGGCAATTTCTTTTGTTGGCAGATTGCCGTAATGCTTTTCCAGAAAGGACTTATCTTCAAGGCTCCAGCTACTGCGACCAGTGAGCCCTGCAAGGGATGCCTGCTGGCAGATAGCCTTGCGTGAACGCCCGGGTAACAATGACATTACATACTCTATACCTTCTGTATAGTGGGTCCGGAGCAATGCCAGCTCCTCTTCCGACCAGGGTGGAGTCACGCCACGGGACAGACCTGAAAGCTGAACAATCCGGGCCACCCCATTGGTAGACCTGCCAAGCCGTTCCCCGATTTCACGGGCAGACAGCTGACCATAGTGTTGTTCCACAAACGTAATTTCGGCAACCGACCACGGTGTCCAGTGATTACGGTGACGCTGCGTTTTATCCACCATGTCAGACCTTCCTAGTATCAGTCGCGTTGTTTTTCCTGCGCCAGCGTAGAGATTTGAGCCCGGAGGTGCTGCTCAGCCTGTTGGACCTGCTGCTGACGCTGCAGCGAATCTTCAGGGAGTAGCTTCAAATGCCGAAGCTGTTCTTCCACCGGCACGGTCTGCCGGAAGCTTGTCAGCATGCCAAAGACCTGCGATTTAAGTTCACTGACGGTAATGTATTTTCCTCTCTGACCATCTAGCGCATTCAGTTTATCGGCAAGTGCCTGAAGCTGTGTCATCCCTTCATGCCAGCCGTTAATTGTATCGACAGGAAGTACTGAGATATTAATCTGTTGCTGCCACTGCTGTGCCAGAGGTTTAGCCTGTTCCGGCCACAGCGCCTGAGCCTGTTCTGTGAGTTTTCGGCTGTAAGCAAGATTCCAGTCAGGAGGAAGCTTGTCCAGTCGGGCAATCTGCTGTTGTGTCTGTGCTATCACAGTTTGTGCTGACGGAGATTGCTGGCGCAACATATCCAGTTGTTCAGACGTGAGAGGTGAAGGGAACGGAGCCAGTGAAGCTGCAAGCTGAGTCTGTAGAGGGTCTGGCCGGTGAAGAAACTGCCAGCCCCACACTGAGACTATGCTTATCACCAGCATGGTACACATCCCGGCGACGAAGGACTTCCACTTTTTAACCGGAGCAGGCATTGTCGACAGTACTTCCACATTGGACTGAGGTTCCGGTTGCGCAACGTAAACCCACTTCACTGCACTGTCTGGCGTATCTTCATCCGGACCATCAGCAAAGTCTCTCGTGGATGCTGTCGAAGCATTCATCACGGTGGCAGGCAACACAATACCAGGCTGAATGTACGACCCGGTACTATCGCTGTTTTCCAGCCGGACAGCACTGTTGTGCATCAGGGTACGCAACGTATCGAGTTGGCTGAGATGTTTTAGCTCCAGACGCTGCAGCACCTCTCCCAGACCGGTAAGCAACTGCTCCGCCCGGTACAGCTGGCTGAGGTCGCTGTAATTTAACGGGAGCGAGCGCATTCGTTGCTGCAAACGCTGACTCAGACCGCTGAGGATTTCCATGCGGGCATGGACTGGCTGAGGCCACAGAGCCCCCCACTGATGGCTTATCAGGGCCTCGAGTATCGTCAGCCCTTCATTGAGCCCGAATAAGCCGGCCAGCTGCGTACGGGCCAGCGTATACCAGGCTGCCGTTTGCAATTCCACACCGTTCTGCTCAAAAAGTGAGAGACAGAGTTTTTCGGCATAACGCCAGTTCACATCCGGACGAGCCGGATGTGTCAGCTTACTCAGTTCATCAAGCAGGGCGGCATAATCCGGTAGCGTGCGCGGGTCGCCGCCGGTTTTGATTTTACGCGGGGTGATGTCATTCATGACCGGTTGTCCATTTGACGAATAAGGAGCTATTGAAAGTTATTACTTAGGCGGCTTCGCTTTCTGCATATTCGAGACTCTGCAGATACTGTAGCGCCACCGGGTCAGCAATATATTCAACCTGCCCGTGATGACGCTCCACCTCATCGATAATTTTACTGAGTTCAACCCGGAAAAACTCCTTACGCAGGTTAACCCGGTTAATCCGGTAGCTTTCCAGGTGGTCATGCAGTGTCTTTTCAAGCGCAGGAGCGTCATCGCAGGAAATCATGGCGTGGACGTCAAAATCAAACGGCACGGCTGCCCCGCTCAGTTCTTTCACACGCTCCATAGGCTCCAGCCGTCGGGTCATGCCGATTTTGAAAACGTTTTCACCGAAGGAACCGATATTCGAAATCACATACACATGTCCCTGTTTCGTGAGCTGTGCCATGGATTTGGCGCGTTCATACTGCTGATGCACGTCCTGGATTTTCTGCTCCAGATCCAGACGCTGTCTTTCCAGCTCTTCCCGGTGCGCACCTTCAGCGGCGAGCAGGGCTTCTTCCAGTAAACGCTGCTGCTCAGTAAGGCGTTGCTCCTCCTCTTCCGCTTCGCGCTGCTGCTGCTCCAGTTCATCCTGACGCTGTTTTTCTTCCCGCATCTGACGCTTGAGCTCCGCCTGATATTCTTTTTCTTCCTGCGCTTTTTCCAGCATGGCGACCTTATCCAGAAACTGCTGCTTTACGCCTTCCCAGTCGGCATTATCTTCCAGTTCCAGAAAGGTGATTTTCTCGCTTATAGCAGCATAAGCGTCTCTCTCTTTTCTGAGCTGGTCGTACTTACTTTGCCAGTTATTTACCGTGGTGCCAGAAAGCAGTGTTTTGATTTTGAATTTATACGCAGAGTCCACAATACGCTGCATTGCCCGGGAGGCTTTATTTCTGGCATTGTGAAAGTCATCCCACCGGCCGGAAAGCTGTTTCTTTTCCAGATACAGGCCGCGAGCCACTTCAGTACTGACCGTTTCTTCAAAGGCTTTCTCTTTCTGTGCCAGGTCAGACGCAGCCTGTTCGAGCTCCGCGGTTTTCTTCCGGAAGCCCCGGTAAATGAAAACCCGGATTATCAACGCAACGGCTATCAGTAAACCAAAGAACAGACCGATGATACCGGCCGGATTCGACACAGATTCAATAAATCGCTCATTAAGGTTAATTAATGCTCTTACCGCAACATAAACACCCCAGGCAATGACGCCAAGAATAACCAGGATAATACCCGCTGCATTGTCATCTTTTTTTCTTCGTGCCATATTTTATTTCTTTCCTTTCTTATCTTTATCCTGACGATTTAATATGAATAACGGGGAGAGGATCTTTGCCATATCAAATTAATACTGATTCCCTGAGCAAATCGGTAAATGAGTGTATCCGGGCTTGCTGGCCATATAGAGGGGAGCGCATGTGGGCTGTCGGGGTTGGGTACTGACCGGTTCGTCGTTTTCTGCAACACGTTGCGGTTCCTGCTTTTTCGCAGTTGTCACTTTTTTCGCCTTAGCTTTGCGGGTGGAAGTGGGCGGTTTTACTGGATTGCTGGTTGCTGAGGAACCATACCCGGAACAGAATCGTTTCGACTGACTTAAACTCCCGTCATTACAGACAAAGCGTCCATCCGATGTGCAGTGCGCTATACCGCCTTTTGAACCTGAGCAGGGCTGCCTTCCACGCGCAGCATCAGCCTGTGCCGTAAAAAGAATTCCTGGGACCAGTAGAAAGATTAATTTTCTCATTACCATATCCGTAATTTATTTCGTTATTTTGTGGCTCTGTTCTCCGTCAGCCATTAACTGTTTCGCCAGGTAATTATGCAATGACTGACAGGCAAACAAACTATTGCTCATTCCGGTTGCACTATGGAAGGAGTGCCAGAATCAAACCAAAAAAAGTGCTCTCATCAAAACCCTGCCCTGGGCTGGATAAAACACCAGGCGGAATAAAGGTCCAGTTGTTCACCATTCCTGACCGCATGAATAAACGTCCCAGTGAAGTCGTATGCCTCCCATCATGGAAGGTCGCCTCCACGCACCCGGTCACACCCTGACCATAAAGGAACGCCGGCACAAATTTTACAGACCGGTCGTCGATACGCAGAACGAGGGCGGTAATATCAAACACTCTCCCCTCAACCAACAGGTCCGTAACGGATGTACTGACCGTCTCCACATTCAGTCCGGTACCCTCCAGCCACGCGTCCATCTGCTCCTGAAGCAGTGCCATTCGCAGGCGAAACTCGGCAATATCAGCCTGAGTCTTGCTGACAGATGAAGCCGGAGCAGACCGTCTGGTCTGCAATTTATCGAGAAACTGTGATTTTACTGACATGGTGTTCTCTGGCCTTACAGACGGGTTGCGGTGTCAAGATACTGCTGTTGCTTAAGATGGCGTAACATTACCCGTCCCTCCGGCATAAACTCGGTGCCATAGCGCACGAGGCCGATACCCTTGAGTTCGGCATCGATGGCATAACGCAACTCGCCGGGTACGTTCTGCTCCAGCAAAACGACGTCTATCTTTTTCAGGCGGGGTTCATATTTGAGCAGGACGGCAGACAATGTGCCCATGAGCTCATGGGCGGTACCCGGCATGCCCTGGAGAACTCTGGTCATATCCGGCAGGCCGTAGTCAGGCAGATGCGCCAGCGTGCCGGCGCGACAGTTGAGGATACGCTGCATGTTATCGAGTACCGAGAGGATGACCTGATTTTCCTCACTGACCTGCTGAAGGTCGAGATCACCGACAAAATTGCCATAAAGCATCTCGCACAGAGAGGGGGGATTTTGATTCATGGGTCACTTCCTTCATATTACGATTAAGCTCTATCTAGTCAACATTAACATTGCTTTAGTTATTTCATTAATTATAAAGAGTCAAACTGTTCAAGATAATTCGAATGCAACGATAACACGGTGGCAATACAATTAGTCATCGTTCCTGCACTACTTAATAAAATCAATAAATTTCTTTCTTCATCACGATATGAACAACCATCCCAATTACGATTATCAAGTTTACTTTTTAGCTGTGCTTGAGTTTTTTTAAGGGGGGAATCCAAGAAAAAAGTTATTCCATAATTTTCAATAGGCATGACACAAAGCTCTCTTTCAATTAGAAAGTTAACATATGCTTCTAATTGCTGAATGCTTTCAACTCTAATCATGTTCCTTTATCTTTCCTTAATTGAATAGTAGTTATAATCTGCCTAGGCCACTACGCATGCGAAGCATTATTTTCTTCATACCACACACCATCTGTATCCTGGCAATGAAGGGATATCAAGTAATAAGCGTTAAAGAATAAATAAAGATGTATGACCCAAGGGTCACTGACGGTTACAGGTTACACATCAGGTTTTTCCAGTGAACGAATCACCAGGAAATCCTGAGAGATGCCAACATCATTTCCAGTTGCTTGTCTGTTATGAATAAACCAGGCATACATATCTGAGGGCGCATTATCTTCGGGGAAAGGCTGAGGCTGACCAAGATAAGCAGCATGGGCATAATCAAGAAAACGTCTCGCTCGCCTCAATGCTGGCCTGTAGATATCAGGCACGATTTGGATACGCTTATCATTTGGATTGTTTTCCATACTGTTCTTCATTCTTATTGCAGCATCATGAACATCTTCCAACCATCCCCAATTTTTGTGCAACACATCAAGTTCATTCTGGTAGTGTCTTGAGGTTTCTTTTGCCTGTGATGAAATCCCCAATAACCCGGCAGAAGCACCAACGGAGGCTAAAATATCGCCTCTTTGTTTTTCATACTTCATGCACTCACAGCGGTATTGATAGTATTGCCGCCCAAGCCACTCAATATAGCTGTCCAGATGACGGTTCTGCGCTCCGATACTGACTGCGTTAAAAGGCACCGCTTGCTGATACAGCTTTGTCCATTGAGTGACAGACTTGTTCTTAACCTTGTCCTGCATGATAAAATAGGCAGCAACATCAGTATCCGTCTGATCTAGTGTTTGTAAATCTGGAAATGGAACACCAGCCATCGTCGCGGCCCGGTACATCCGGTGAAGGGCTACCCGGCAAAGTTCTGCACTCGGTTTTTGTTCATTTGGCTTCAGGCCTCCCCCTACATCCTCCGCGCAACCGGGTAACAGCTCTTCCTTGTGCTTATTATTACTTCCACCAAGACAATAGACGCTACGCCAGGACCGGTTTTCATGGGCGGCGACCAGATGCAGTGCATTTTTAACCGTATCCGACAATGCCGATTCCTGATCAACAGACTTATCGCCCATCAGCACACTAATCCCTTTTACTGGCCCCCCGAAAGCAGAAATAAACCAGTCCACGCCATTATTATTGCTTGCGGGAGTATGACGGGCACAATCAAACAAACCTGTAAAAACAATCTCTACGGGGATCCCCTGGTAAGTATGTTTATCACCCTGTTTCTGACAAATATCATTAATCAACATATCAATGAATTTACGTGCAAGAGTTGCACCGACATCGTATCCAAAGAATGAGATAGATATTAGTTTGATCGGTACAGGGCTATTGGTTTTGGTTCTTTCAAAGAAACGCTCAAAACGTAATTTTGCCGAATTTATTCGCGTATCGACACCGGTAACTAACATATCTGCAATGACGGGATTATCACGCAACCAGGGGGTTGCCTCGATACCTGATTTCTTTGCGGCGTTTTTGGCTACATCGCCCACCAGCGATTTCCACTCCGAAGGGCTTATCAGTTTTTTCCCTGAGTCCTTTAAAACCTCCCACCAGTTACCACTTTTCAAATAATCCAGGCCAGCATCCTTCGCCATTTCTTTTGGCTGATCTTTTAAATCATTCAATGCAGAGCTTTGTGCACTGTCCATAATGGTATGCAATTTCTCAGAGAGTTCTTCATTGAATGGTGTGCCAAGCCCCGAAAAATACAAAGAGTTATAGCTATCCTGATCGGTATTTTTTTCTTCGTCCGGAAACGCCCTGAATAGGCGCGATACGTTGCTAAGACGTGCCTCTATAGCATCCTGGTCTATATTTCGGTGAATCCCATCAAAAAAGAAACCGACATGCCAAACACGCGAACAATTTCCCAACCCGGCATCATCAGCCTGCTGTGCACGACTGGCAGCAGCAATAATACTTTCGATATCCATCAATTTTGCCCCTGCTTTACAGTCTTATCTGGAATATCAGGACGTTTTTCATAAGGCGACCAGGCATTATCACTCCAGCCCAGCAACACCTTATCCCCGGGCAAAAAGTGAACATGCAAATCATTCTCTCCCCACTTTCTTTCTGGCATTGGCATCACAACCCGACGAGTTTCTTTACGAAGACCCGCATCGTACTGAGCACGTGTGGTGCTTAATGTCCATATAACTTCCGCTGTTTTCCCACTGATACTGCCACAACAGGTTGCCTTACCACCTCCGTGAGCAAACGCATTTGGCCCTGCCACTCCGTTAACACTGAATCCCAGAATGGGCCTGTCAATTTCACTGTGAATAATTAATGTTACTGGCCCCGTCGGTGGCCCCCAGATGGATGCCCAGACTAGCCAGCCAACGTATGCCAGAACCACAGCCAATAAACTGCCCCAGATCCATTTTTTCCAGCGGACATAGCCACGATTGACGGCGTTATCAACTTTGTCGTAAGTCTTAAAAAATCCCATTTTTATTTCCCTGACTCACCCGTTATTTAATATTTTCTGGCCGCTTTTCATAAGGCGACCAGGCATTATCGCTCCAACCCAGCAAGACTTTATCTCCGGGTAAAAAATGAACATGCAAATCATTTTCGCCCCACTTTCTTTCTGGCATTGGCATTACAACACGGCGAGTTTCCTTGCGAAGCCCTGCATCATGCTGAGCACGTGTGGTGCTTAATGTCCATATTACTTCCGCTGTTTTCCCGCTGATACTGCCGCAACAAGTAGCTGCTCCTCCGCCACCTGAATAAGGGTTTTTTTTATATGCCGACGCATTTGGTCCTGCAACTCCGTTAACACTGAATCCCAAAATGGGTCTGTCAATTTCACTGTGAATAATTAGCGTTACCCCTCCCGTCGGTGGCCCCCAAATGGATGCCCAGATTAACCAGCCACCGTATGCCAAAACCACTGCCAACAAACTGCCCCAGATCCATTTTTTCCAGCGGGCATAGCCTCGATTCACAGCATTATCAACGTTGTCGTAAGTCCTAAAAAATCCCATTATTCATTTCCTGATTGAACAAAAACCATGAACTGTCCAGATTTTCAGTACTGTGTATTCGCAAGATTAACCAACACCTCTGCCAGCGACTGTGTTCCATTCATCACATTTGGTAATGCAGCCCTCAGTGCATCTGACTCCAGCTCCTGCCGCCCACCATTGAGGTAATACAGCGCGAACACTTTCTGATCCGCAGCGGATAACAAACCCGACTCTTTACTTTTATTCAGCGCCTTAATCACCATCAAACGCTGCGCACATGGCGGAAACGCCCTGCTGATCGGCATTTTTTGCCATTCGCTCAACACGCTGGTTACTTCCGGCTTATCCGTAATCTGCTGCCAGGTGGCTTTATCAAGTCTGATAATGTGATTAGTCGGCATTTCTACTTCAGAGGGTATGATGTCAAGAGGCTGCCACTTCATTTCCCCAAGGAACCACCACTGCGTGATACCATTAAACAGAAAGGTATGCCAGTCACAGTCGGCACGCTGAGCCAGCACTTCCATGACATGGCTGGCATAAAAGCGTGTCAGCTCAGTTGAGCCATCCGGCTGCACAATGGTGCAACCCCGGGATAACTGCACAGCCAACAAAGATGCAAAGCGCGCGGAAACAATGACTGCGGCACATCCTTGCAAAGACGCAAGGTAATCAGGGAGCCGTTCTGCATTATCAATTTCCAGCAACCAGGGACCGTAGTTCTGAAATTCTGTCAATTGAGGATGGATATACAGAGAATGCAGCCTGTGAGCATGCTGCTCTTTAAATGCCAGAAAATCCTCTTCCGGTTGCGCCCCGGCTTCAAACAGCAGGCAGATAATCTCTTCGGTCCGACCGGGTAATGCTGCAATCAGTTCTGAACTGTCCATAGTTATGCTCCCTGCACTATTGCATCATTCCCCTGAATAGCCTTCAGCAGGCACGGAATACAAATTTTGTTTTCGATTGGCGGATACAGCGCAGACATTTCTACAGGCTGACTCGCAGGCTTTAGTTTCAGCGTACGCTTAATGTTTCGGGTATAGGTGTGCGGCGTGCCGTACTCAATGCCCCCCGCCTCTATCTTCACGTAGCTGCCACCGCCTATCAGCGTCACCTTCTTCTTACCCGCAAACAGGATGTCGCTCAGGCTACTGATGCTGAGTTTCTGCGCAGCGCTCATATGCAGGCCACCGTTCTGTGCCTGCACCTGTACCGGGCCCTGGTCGGATATAAGACTCAGCTTACCGCTCTGTGCAAACACCCCGAGGGTCTGTCCTGCCAGCAGCGCTGTATTGCCCAACGAACCGGTACTGATGTCCCCTCCGGCATTGATGGCGATATTGTCGGCGGCGGTCAGCTGCAGATGTTCATCACTGGTAAACGCCATGCCTTCCGGTGCCGTGAAGTGAACCACCTCGTTCAATGGTTTCAGTCGTTCATTAAACATAGCTATCTGGCTGGCCACATCCGCTTCCAGCGCCAGCGCCTGTCGTTCGGCATCTGCCAGCTGGGCCAGCCGTTGACGACCCCTATCAATTACTCTCAGGGCCTCATCCATACTCAGCACATCGCCTTCGGCTTTGCTCTGGCCCGCCGCCGTCACCAGCAGCCCTTTCGCCACGCGGATGACCCCGTACTCATCGGTTCGCAGCTCAAACCCGGTACCGCGGGGTTCATTCCGCGCATCCACGACGTGGCCCTGGTTCAGCGCCGTGGCCCCGAACGGGGTGCTGAGCGCAATATGCTCTGCCTGACGCTGGTCTTCCATCCGCAGTTCGTTACGGCCTGCGGTTCGCAGGATGTTCTGGCTGCGATTATCCCGGGTGACCACGTCCGCATGTTCAGAGTCATGAAAGGCGTGGGCAATGTACGGACGGTCCGGGTCTCCGCCATCAAAGGCAATGCCCACTTCCGTACCGTCAATCAGCGGCGTATGCCAGCCATACGTTTCCCCTGCGTATGGTTTTGCCTGGCGTATCCACAGGTAGTGACAGCCCTGCTCTGCATCCTCACGGCTGAAGTCCAGTTTCACCCGGTAACGGCCCTGTTCATCCAGGTGGGCATACGGGGCATTCTTCTCTTCACTCTCCACGCGGGCCATCAGCGTCCCGGCAATCAGCGGGCGTGGCACCGTTTTCGGCCGGAAGCAGAACTGCTCGCTGTAAGGCATCCCCCACACTGAGACATGAAGACGGGTGTCACGGGCCGCGCGGAAGGTGGTGAGGGTGATGACCATCCCCTCTTTCAGCTCCGGCACATCACTGTCACCCGTCTCCAGCACCATGCCCGGCGTCAGGTGGCTGGCGTTACTGAACAGGTGCAGGCGGATGGCCCTGTTCAGTTCACGTTCATGGTGAATACGCGCATAAAACGCCCCGCTTTCGGTCTCCGGCTCAGCGGTGGTGTCATCGCCGGCTTCCAGGTATGGAGCTGCGTAACGGTAGTGTTCGCCTGTGGTGGCCGCTTCGTTTCTGACGCTGCCACGCGCATCCATCGGCGTGGTGGCCGTGCGGTAGTTGTAGTCACGGGTGGCCACGCTGCCGGTGACGGTGTTGTGCCATACCCGCGCATCCCATACGGCCTCAACCGCACCGTCATGCAGCGCCGACGGCTCCCGGTACGGAAGCTGAACATGAAACTGGTACTGCCGCTGACTGTCAGCAAGGGTCACCGTATCCAGCCCGGTGGTGGTGTTCACCCCGGTACGGAACCAGATACCGTCTTCCGCCAGGATGCGCTGGATAAACTGCAGGTCGGTTTCCCGCCACTGGGTAATAAGCTCGCGAACCGGATACGCCCGCTCCAGCCGGAACTCAAAGTCTGAGCCCTCCAGACCGTGAGCGCGCAGTATCAGCTCCACCAGTTCCGGTACGGAGACATTCTGGTACACCTCACAGCGGCGGGTATGGGCGAGCAGCGCCAGGCGCGATGAGAGCGTGACCGCAAAATGCGTCTGGTCAGCGGTCTCTTTCAGGTGCTTAAAGCCGGTAATGATGCCCTGCACCACACGCCCGGAACGCATCGACAGGGTGGCGTATTTGAGCATCACATCCTGACGGGTGATACCCTGCTGCTGCGTCGTGGTGAACTCAATTTTCCATTCGAACGGTTCGTTCAGTGCCTCACGGCCGTGGAAGTTCAGCACATCGGGTTTAAGAGGGCTGTCATTTATTTCGAGCGTATAGCGGGTCTGCCCGTCAAACAGGGCCAGCCAGTTGTCCTGCAGAGTGTCCATGCGCTTACTCCTTCACCGGCACCAGCGTCAGCCCGGTGCTGTTGAGCTGGATGGTGCGCGGCTTGTCCGGGTCGAGGTCATCGCGGCTCAGCACCAGCTTCCAGGTGTTGTTATGGGTATCCGGGCGATTGAACAGCCCCACCACCGCAACATATTTTGCGTCCTCGTCCATTGGCATGTTAAGGATAACGCTGCCGTTGGGCATCACCAGCAATGACTTGCTGGCGACGATGTCCTCTTTAAGTGTGGTGTCCGCATCGCGCAGCAGTTTCTGGTAGTCAGCGGCGTCCACCTTCTGGCGGTCTTTAAGCTGATATACCTGCACCATGGTGGCCAGCGGCGTCTGGCTTTCATCGGCATTGATAGCGGCACGCGGCTCGAAGTCCAGGTGCAGCACTTTTATTTTTTTGTAGAAGATAGCTCTGGTTGCGCTGACCGTGCCGTCAGAGACAGCCTGGGTCAGGCCGCAGCCGGTGAGCAGAACACTAAGCAGCATCAAGGACGCGCAGCGCTGCAGGGAAGCGAATGTCATTCGGAGATCCTTTTCAGACTTCACAACAGAATTATTGGGGGGCAGGGCATGGAACATCAGTCAAATCGGTAATCACCGGACTGTGCAGAAGGAAGCGCACGGCAGGTCAGTCCTTCATAAGTGCCAAGGCTGACCGTCAGGTGCGTGCGTTTCGCGGGCTTATCGCGTTTGAGCCCCAGCACGCCGGTACGCCCAAGCTGAACGCGCCGGGTCTTACCCAGTCGCGGCTCAGGCAGACTGGTCACAGGCACGGTGAGACGCACTCTCACATCGGAGCGGTAACCCATATACACCCGCAGCAGGACCATCAGGTCGGTATGTATCTGGCCTCCCGGCAGCCAGCCTTCGGCTTCTTCGGGGTTATCTGTGGCGAGCATCAGCAGAATGCGGCTGCAGGCCTCTTTCCCGGTTTTTCCAAGGGTGGCACGCTGCGACAGGGACACGCGATTGTCCTTACCGAGTCCACTGCGATGGGTCACCGGCACGGTGACAGGGTCCGGACTGATAATGGTGGCACTCGTCTCCGGGGCCAGCAGGCTGACCAGCTGGCGAATGCCTTCGGCATTGCGGGTCGGCATCCGCATGGTGCCGAGCAGTGCCAGGAAACGGGATGAAGGCGTCGCCACCTGCTCTGCCGTGCCCGGAATGCCGAGCCCCACCAAGCCCAGCAGGCACTGCGAGATATCATCTGCACCGCCCGCCTCAAACGTCACCGGATAAGCGTATTTGCGCCAGATACGGTAATACTGCGTCAGAATACGGTGGCTGAAGATGTCGAGGAACGCGGAGGTGGCCTCATACCCCTCCCGCCGCTGGGCAATGTCATCCAGATACGCGGTCGGTAACGGGGAATCCACCCCGTACATCCCGAGGAAGGTGGTGCGCACTGTCGGCACCAGATCCGGGTGATCCTCATCGATTTCAACCGCCTTCAGTTCACTGACCGGGAACCCCATGCCCGGCCACGGACGAAAGCGCACCGGATCATTGCTGAGCTTATCGGTACTGCCAAGCGGTGGCGTATCCGGGTTTTCCTGTTCAAGCAGCTGGCAGTAGCGGTAGAAATTGACCCGCCAGATGTCATCGCGAAGCCGCTCTGTCAGCCCGGAATGTGCTGGCTGTGATTCTCTTTCCATCGCAGTCGTTTCCCTGTCGGTTGCAGTACCAGTGTGAGCTGATTGAAGAGGTGCACATCGGCGTAGAGTGCAAAGAAGCGGTGCAGCATTTCACCAAACAGCGTGACATCGCCCTCCCCGGCAAAATTATCGGCATTCAGGGTAATTTGAATGTCGACCCCGCGCAGCATAAAGCCCCGCTCGAAGCGGCGGATTAGGGTGTGCTTCACGGCCACAATCGCCTCCAGCCGACGGCGGTTCATCTCGTCATCAGTCCAGTCATACAGTGCCAGCGTGCCGCGCAGTACCTCCGGGTTATCCATCATGCTTAAAAAACTGGATCCCAGATGGCTCATGACCCGCCAGTGGAAGCGGTCATTCGCAGGTGGATAAAGCGGAAGTGTGGGGACCTTCAGGTTCATCACCTTCACCGGCACCTTGCCGGCTTTTACCACCCGGTCCAGCAGGGTGCTTTCGAGCGACCGGCGCGGCAGCTGGCCGTTGGTACCGGTGATACGGATGGAAAGCGACTCCGGGGTTTGGGTCAACTGCTCCAGCTCGAAGGACTTGCCGCCGAGAATGAGCCAGGTGTCATACAGTCCCGAAGGACCGCGCTTCACGCGGGTATGAAAGTATCGCTCCGGCGCATCAAAGCGCATCATGCCGCCACGGTGGCGGAAGCTGGAGAACGGCACATACGGATGTTTGCCGTTTTTCACCGCCCCGTGGATGTCGTCCACGCTGTAGATCTCGGTATGGCCATCCTGAACACGCATCGGGCGCAGCAGGTACTCGTTCTGCAGCGGGTCCGGCGTCAGCGGGTCGGCTTCCAGCGGGAACAGGTTAATCACCGGCGCACAGTGCAGGCGAAAGTTCTCCGTCTCAAACGGCAGGTCTGACGGCCAGCCATCATTGAGTACGATATCGATTTCAAACCAGGTGTTTCTGGCACTGAGGCCGGTCAGTTCGAGCCCCCTGAGCTCCACAAACATGAATTTCTGGCGGAAGCTGAAGTACTCCAGCAACAGCTGGTAACCGCTGAATGCTGAATCCCCTTTTGGCCACAGGCGGTCGGTATCGTCAAACCCCATTGGTTTACACC
Organism: Enterobacter sp. NFIX58; assembly: GCF_900110475.1. NCBI lineage: Bacteria > Pseudomonadati > Pseudomonadota > Gammaproteobacteria > Enterobacterales > Enterobacteriaceae > Enterobacter > Enterobacter sp. NFIX58. The sequence goes on from NZ_FODW01000002.1 coordinate 399,118, forward strand.
AGCCGTCGAAGCGAATGCGCTCGGTACGGGTTTCACTGTGGCGGACGTACATGGCGTGAACCCGTCGGGTCAGCGCCAGATGCAGCGCCGAGGCCACCGGGCTGTCGGCATCGAGGTAAATGGCTACCTTATCAATCCCGGCTTTCGACCAGTCCACTTTGTCCGGACAGTCGAAACGCAGACGAATGGCGGCACGGCCATCCGGCTCGGTCTGCAGGCGGGCCTCACTCAGGTGCAGCGGCTGCAGCGGTACCTCGCGGGTGGTGCGATACTGGCAGACCGTGTTATCGGGACCGACCGGGCGCGACAGGACGGAGAAGCCCTCTTCCAGCATTTCCATTTTGCGCAGCTGCTGCCACTCCGGGCTAAAAGCCACCACGGAGAGAGAAGGAATGGTGCGCATGTAATGCGGCCACAGCAGGCTGACCAGCCCTTCTGTCAGTTCCGGCAGATCATCATCGAGCTTTTCACGCAGGCGGCCCATCAGGAAAGCGAAGCCCTCGAACAGGCGCTCCACATACGGGTCACGGGCCCCGGTTTTATCCAGATTGAGCATCGCCGCACGGTCCGGGTGGGCGCGGGCAAACTCTTTACCGGCTTCACGCAGATAGCGCATCTCGGCTTCGTAATAGCGAAGGGTTAAATCATCCATGGGAGAAAGTACTCAATTCAGTAAATTTCAGGAAACGGCCATTCTTTCTTCTACAGCCTTACGACGCTCCCACACGGGAGGTTGAGCGTTCATTTCGTCAACGTTGACACGAAGTAACGGAACACCGGCCATTTCAAACAGATGTTCGAGCCGTTTATCACGAGCAATGCGCTCATCAAGTTCATGGCTTTCATCATCCAGTTCAATGACGCAGACAATCTTGTTATTTTTTCTGGAGACCAGAACATAATCCACGGACATCGCATTAAACTGGGTAAAGAAACGCGCTCTTTCTTCAGCACTGAACGCCTCCTGCTCCGGTAACTTCAGGAAGCGCCCGGGACTCACCTGGCAAAATATCCGACAATATTGACCAAACCACGCTTCGAGCTTTTCCAGATATTGTCTTTCGGTCGGGGTTGTCATGTATTTTTTGTTTTCAAGAATGACACCTTCTTCCACCATTCCCCAGAACAGGTCCTCCTTCTCTTCCCAGCGAGAGTTTCTGTATTTTACGGCTGGATGTGGCGACGACGCGGGGGGACAAGTTGTTGGCTGAGCTTCGCTTCGGACAGTACGGTTCTTCGATGTGGACTGCCGAAAGGATTTTCGCTGACTTTTTCTGTGCTGCACTCCAACCCAGACGCCAGCACCAAAGCTAGCAGCGACCCAGAACAAAACATCCATCATGTTTACCTCTTTTCTAACCGCACAGCACCATCGCCCGGGCGGGGTCAATGGAAATCAAGCCAGCCAGCAGTTCATCCATTTCCGGGGTGAGCCGGGCTTTGTCGCTCTCGCTGCGACCAGCTTTCAGACGCAACAGCCGAAGACGGCGGGCAAGCACGTCAAACAACAGTCCGGGTTCCCAGTCGCTGAGGGTCAGCTGTGGGGCACTGGCGGTGAGCTCACCGAGCAGGTGCAGGGCAAGCTCGTTGCGGCCGTACTGCTCTGCCACCCGCGCCATGAGTAAACGAATTAACCAGCGGCTCCGGGGTGAGGCCATGTCCGGACGATTCTGAAGCCAGGTCAGCGCTGCCTCCGGGCCATCGCGGTCACCTTTTTCCATCGCCTCCACTTCCAGCGCAGATATGTCATCTGTCTGGCCTCCGTTTGCCACCGCAGGTGAATCGGCAAACCCGGGCATGTCATCGTTGACCTTTTCGGCTATCCAGTTCAGTGTCACCTCATCGGCCAGCGGCGTACCATCATTCCAGGCGAGGGTTTCCAGCCCTGGCAGGCGTTTCAGTAGCAGCTTCAGGTCGCTGAGGATGTAATCGGCCCAGTGCTCCCAGGGGGCACCCGCACGGCTCAGCCCCTGCCACAGATACCACTGCAAATCGAGCCAGAAGCGGTTGCCGCCTTCGGCGAACATCACATCCACCTGCTCAACCAGTTCAGTCCAGCTCTGCTGCAGGTACAGACGTTTAAGCTGGGCGCGGTAGTCAGCCTTTGGCGGCAGCAGGCGTGTCCGCCCGGCTGCATCAAGAGCCGGAAGTTGCGTCACCAGGTCCCAGCGGGCGGCCTTCATCATCCTGTGAGCGGCAAGCCAGCCCTGCGGCTGCTCAACCACCCAGCCGGACAGCACCCGCAGCTGACGGACCAGTTCCACTTCCGATTTGACAGCCACGGTTTCCGGTACAGCAGTGCCTGACGTCGGTGTGCTGTGGGTGCTTTCACCTGAGCCGTCCGGTCCTGATGAAGCCACCGGTGTATCCAGTCCGCCGCTACCAGCCAGGCGGGTTTCCAGCCTGCGCAGCAAACCGGCAAAGTCAGGGCGTTCCGCATCCGGCAGCTGTTCCAGGGCTGTTTCCAGCAAACACAGCGCGGCTGCTGTTCTGGCTGTATCCTCACGCGTCACGTCCGGCCAGCGCGAGAATGTATCGAGCACTTTCTCACTGTTCAGCCAGTCGAGTGCGGCCAGTCTTGCGGTGCTGCGCTGTGGGTGGCAGTGCTGCCCCGTCTGCTCCAGCATGGCTGCCAGCAGCAGGATGCCATCCGTCAGCCCGGAATCGCCATCACGCTGCAGACGGGCAAAGGCATACCAGGTCACCACACGGATATCGCGGGCATGTCGGGTCAGAATGCTTTCCGCCAGGCGGCAAAGCGTATCGGTATCGGTACCGGAGAGTTTATTGATTTCCTCGCGCATCAACTGGAAATCATCCTCATAAGTCGGGTCATCTCCGGCCCCATTACCCGTCGGGAGTGGTGTCAGCCACGGCGACCACAGAGAGAGGCCTTCCCGGCTCTTAGCGAGCAATGTGGTACGCTGGCCCGCATCCGGAAGACACAGGGTCAGGAGCGTTTCTGCTGTCGCCATTTATTCGTCTCCGGAAAGGGTGAGTGAGCCATCAGTCGCGCCCACGGAAAAAATAGTCTGCGGCAGGCTGAAACCCTGCAGTTTGAGCAGTGCCAGTGGCCCGTCACCGAGCTCACTGCGCATGATGAATTTCAGCGGATTGCCGTCCGGAGTGATCCACACCAGTTGTGTCCGGCTGCTGTCGAGCGGGGTGATAAGCGCCTTATCCAGCAAACGGATAAAGCCCCAGTTTCCCTGATTACTGGCATACAGGCGCATTTCTGTATTGACTGAGCGCCAGCTCAGATCCACTCCGGGGTAATATGTATTGCCCGGCCAGGTGAAGCTCTGCCAGTTTTCCATCTGATTGAAGTAATCCAGTTTCTGACCATCCAGCGTCAACTGGGTACGGGCCACATCGCGTGATGGTCGGGCCATCAGCTCGAAATGCACCCCGGCATCGCCCTGGGCAAAGACGATATCCGAAATATCGGCAAGCTTATTGATGGCGGTAAGAAACGCGGGACTGATGCTCATTCCCTGGCTGGCAGCCGGATCCACCACCCAGTGACTGCCTTCCTGATGCAGCATGCCGCCGAGGTTGGTTTTGATAAATGCCGCGATACGCCCGGAATCGCTTCGCAGGAACTGGGCCAGCAGCGGCAGCGAGGCATCGCTGCCGGTAGCCTTAAACGGATAGCGTCCGGCAAAGGCGGTGTTCCACTGCGAGACAATGGTGCTCTGCCAGCGGGCGTTGAGACTGTCTGCGGCCGGGGCCAGCACCTGACGCCAGGCCAGATCGAGCGGCTGCACAAACAGCGCCTGCCCGAAGCCACTCCACTCCTGCCCGAGACTTGCTGACACCAGAGAGCCATAGTCACGGGTGTCGGTCAGGTCGATGGCTTTTCCCTGGAAGACGGTCTGGGCCAGCATCTGCGCCATCGCCTGCGGATCGGGGGCACTGGTCACCTGCTGGAGTTTGAGCCGCACCTGGGTCACACGGGCAAGCCAGGACTGGAAGCTGAGGTTACCGTTCGAGCCGGTACCGTCCTTGCCGGCCATCAGTCCCGTGAGCGGACCAAACACGCCGTCCAGTGGGCCTTTGGGGCCCTGCGCCTGTTCGATAAACTGTTTTGCGTTCTTCTTACGCCCCACCAGTTTTTTCGCCGAATCCACCAGTGAATCAGCCAGTGCTTCGCCTTTAGCGCCCGTCTGTCCCTGCCAGGCCAGGGTATTCATCAACGCCACCAGAGGTGACTGACGGACATCTGCCAGCAGGTTCAGTTGGGCGATGGCTTCGGAGAGCGACCCGGCTTCCTGCCACTGGATGCTGTTGGCCATGTTCAGCCACGCATTACCAAAATCAGTGAAGTAGCGTTCAGTCAGGCGCTGTTTCAATGCCTCCGGAGAGATATCACTGCCCGTCTGATGGGTTTTGTCGGTCAGTACCCAGTCGATTTCATCGCGGCGGGTTTTCACCACCTCATCAATCGCATCCTGCACCTGTTCTTCCCAGGCCTGACGGGTGAACATCCCCGGCACCACTTCTTCTGATGAGAACAGCGACGAGGGATCCGTATCGCCTGTCATGTCCGTCAGCGTCAGATCGGGCCAGTTGCGGGCAATACGTCCCAGCATCTCCTGATACAGCCCGGATTCAGCATTACGCTGACCAATCTGTTTGAGCAGAATCTGGCGAACGGTCCCCACCAGTTCACGGTCTGGCGTGATTTTCCACTCCGGGTGTGACGCCAGGTTACGCGCGTAAAAACCGAGCAGCTTGGGGGCCTGGGTCTGCCAGACGCTGTCCGGAACATCACTGCGATGCGGCCAGGCTTTCAGCATATTACCGGCAAGCCAGTTTTCATCGGCTTTATCGGGAAGCGCCAGCATCAGATATCCTTTCAACAGATCGTAGGTCTTCCGGGTAGCGGAAGTACGCGCATCGCTTGCCGGCGGTAGCTCCACAAAGGCGTTAAGCTGGCGGTGTAGTTCGTCTGCCAGCGCATCGCGCATCAGTTGCTGGTTGTTACGGGCGTATAATTGCCAGAGCATCTTCAGCGTATCGCTGTCCTGGTTCAGGCCAAAGCGGGTATACCACGGCGCACCGTGCACTTCGCGGTTCTGCAGGCGGGCGATGGCCTGCTGCAAGGCCAGCTGGTTACGCAGGCGTTCCGGCAGAGGCTGTTTAGTGTCGGCGGCCATCCGGGCCGTATCCTGCGCCAGCCAGATTTGGGTGCGGTTGACGGACAGGGACAGCAGTGTACCTGCCACCCAGAGCAGAACCAGCCCCAGCAACACCAGGCGCAGTACCTTCTGCCAGTGGAAACCGATTTTACGGGCCTGCGCCTGCAGGCTGTCATTCTCAAGCGCCTGCCAGACCGGAGGTGACAGACGGGCATGCGGCACCGTTTCGGTCCCCGGTAATGCCGGACTGAACATCACTCCCCGGAGGCGATAAGGGGCCGGCCCCGACATCAGCGTGGTCAGAAGCGGCACCAGTGAGCGTCGTAACGAGCCTCGCAGGGCTTTTGACAGGCTCAGCAGCCAGTGGTGCTGTGAGTCCTCAAGCAACGCTGCAACGCCGGGGGCCTGCAACTCTGATGACAGGGCCGCAAGCGTGGTACGGGTCTCATCTGCTGTGACACCCGGGCCAAACAGGGCTCCCGTTGGTGGAACGCCTTCACCATCATGCGCCCATGAACCTTCACGGACGACCCACAGCCAGACCGGTAGCTGCCAGCCCAGCAGAGCATCAGTTTTCTGACGCACGCGCGTCAACGTATCCTGTTTTGCAGTATCTGGCAGAGCCGCAGCATTCATCACCTGCACTACCCCGTCGAGTGGGCGCTGTGGGCGAACTGCTTTCAGCACCGACAGAAACTCGTCATCCGGCACGCTATCAGACAGGCCGCCGTGGATCAGCACAATCCCGTCACTTTCCTGCCAGTGGTCACGTTTCAGCCCTGGCACCACCTTCTCAATATCGTTATCACTACCTTGCACCAGCAGCAGGCGCACTTTTGCTTTCCAGCGGCGACGGTAGCGCAGCTGCAGGTGATCGATCAGGGCTTCGGCACTGAAACTTTTCTCTGCGCGCTCTTTTTCGTCAACAAAGGTATTCGCAGTGTTACCGTCCGGGAGGGTGGCTGGAGAGACTTTGTTGCGCCCCCAGGTTCGTCTTGCCCCTTTCCTTCCGGAGATGAAGAACAGTTGTTCCAGCCCCCAGAGCAGGGTCAACAGGAAGACGCTGACGATCGCACAGAGCGTCACGATCCATTCAAGCGGATACGGACCAAGTCCAAACGTCCTGGCGATAAAATCACTGCCGATTGTCAGCGTAAAAACAATTATCACGGAAACAAATATCAGCGCCAGAACAGCAAGTCCAAGCAAGGATTTTGGGTTGTTTTGGGTCTTGTCTTTTTTATCGCTGTTCATTCCCTGTTAACGTCCTTTTCTCGTTCTTCTGCCGTCATTGATGTCAGCCAGATATCGTCACATCCGGGATCCGGTTGCGCAGCAACCAGCTGCGCGCCCTGCTCCGAAACTTTGCCTGCAGCCAGCGCCACCGCTATCCACGGCGATGCCTGTCCGGCATACCCGAGCGTGGCGTCGATATTTTTGATACCGTCCGTCAGGCTGAGCGTTAATTTATTGTCTTCACAGGATTGATTCAGGCCGGGTCTGTCAGTAACGGCTTCGCCGGTGATCCAGATACCTTTGATCTCGTCTGGGGATAATTCAGCCCAGCGAAGAGCGTGCTCCATGTTGTGAGTCAGTGTTTCCGGGCTGCTCTTTTGCGGCCGATGCAACCTGACCGCATTCGGAAACTGGTGACTCTTTCGGTTACACAGCACCATTGCCGCTATGGCTTCCGCATCATTTTCCTGCGGTGATGGTCGAAGCGAGAGTGTCAGAACAACCAGTGCAGCGGGTTTGTCCCAACGGTGGTCCAGCCAGTAATCCAGCGCATCCATGCCCTTCCCTGGTATCTGGCGTAGCGCTCTGCCGGATTTATCGGTGACCAGCTGCAGCAGACCGACCTCTTTCTCCACCGAAAGGTCAGCGTCACACTCAAACATCAGCCAGCACGGTAGCTTCTCCGGCAGGCGGGCCAGCGTTTTACTGATGCGAAGTGCCGCTTTTTCGACGGCTTTTGTCAGGGCCTCCGGATCGCCATCAAACTCCGTTATCCGGGCATGCCTGACAGGCTCTCCACCGGCTCGCGGTTTGGCCGTTTTCAGGAGCAGCGTGCCTGAAGCCATTGCCGCACTCAGACTTCCTGTCCCCCGGCCAGCCGGGGTCTGAACCCATGTATCAAGAACCCAGGCAAAGCGCCTGCCGCGCAAGATTTCGGTTTCTTCAAGATCATCACACTCGTAGTTCCAGCCGGCTTCGCCATTAAGCTCAAGGCGGTACCCGATATGCCGAAAAACAGCCAGAATGCCCCACAGGCAAAAAGGCAGACCCAGCGCCGTAAACCAGAATGAAATCCCGCGCCGCTCACCGGTCCATTGCCACAGGGTCAGCGCCACACCTGCCAGCAAGATGACGACCAGAAAAATCACCCAACGTATTGTCACCGGACGTGAAATACCATCGGCGCTATCAGGAACTTCATCCAGATAAATCGGCATTGTCAGCCAACCTTTGCCGCGGAAAATGAGCTGATGAGCGTACATCCACAGCCACATTTGTGGCCTTCGAATGCCACAGGGATCCCATCCTCATCCAGATAGTTGGAATTGCCCTCTACAATGGTCGTATTGCCGTGATCCGGGCAGGAGACCTTATCCCCTTTACGGGCAGCACCAATGCCGCCAAATTTCATGGTCGCTGAGGCCGTTAATACTGAACCACCGTGGGTCGTTTTATCCCCTTTACGAATAATCTTTAACATTTCCGTTCCAATTTTTACTCAGCGATTAATTTTCACAACCTCACGCAGATAATACCCACTGCGTCTTAACCCATGGTCATTTAAGATCGAAATCATCTGATTTGACCCAATACACCTTACTCTTCCCGCTGGCTGGTTTGTAATTAATCTTATAAAAGAAGCCATCCTCAGACATATCAACAAGTGAGAAAGCATCCCCTTTAATTAGATACGCTTTCGTTTTTTTTGATTCATCAGGAGCAGAATATAAAAATGCTTTATCAACAGAGATGCAACCATTTAATGGCTTTCTATTTTTATAATCGTCACCTCCAGTCATTAACTCCTCATAATCTTTAACGCCATTTTTGTAGTGTATTCTTTTTACTTGCTGGCAATCAGCACAAGAATCTGTAAAAAGCAATAACCACTCATCATCAGAGGAAACCCGATAAACATCATTGAACCAAACACCCTGGTCCCTTCTGGAGCTAATTACGCGCCCATCATTCCCCGTTATATTACAGAGTTTCCCATCCGCGCCCGCAGAGGGAGTATTTCCTATACTGCCATTATTCACCTTAAAAACCACTGAACATTTATTGACATCGCTCTCACTACTCAGATATAGATATTTAGAATTATTCAAAAGGTTCACGGAAACATTCGAGTAACCTTTAGATACAAAATCCTTCGCAGCTTCAGTCAATGTCAGTCCATCGTATGTTGTAGGCACTCTTCCTGCTGAGTTAGCACACACACTGAAAGTTGAAAGGCTCAGCAAGGCTATCAAACTAATTTTATTTAATGTCATTATTTTAAGTCCCATTCCTTTTTAATTAATTCGAAATATGACTTTCTTTCATCTAAGCCATTTTGCCCGCCATTGACGGCGAGAGTAACTAACTCTACATTATCCTTCTCATTATCGATTAGTATGTTAATATCGCCCTTAGCATTATGTTTTTTATGAATGCCGCCATTATTCCGCCAAAACCAACAAGATGCTTTAATCGCATTAACCATTACTGATGCAACCAAATCAGAATTGCTAACACAATCGATGCCGGCATATTGAGAAAAGTGTTGGTAATTCTTCTTCCAAGTTAGTTGGATTAGTCCCCTCCCTTTATATCGAGGCCCATCTCCAACAACTGTATTACCATTCTTGATCGCATCTTTATGTTGCCCTGGGTCATAGTTATGTCCAGAGCCGAACTCAATGGTTGTATCTAAATGTGCAGACTCATGGAGGCATTGTGACAAAAAGTGAGCCTTGTGATAAGGACCAGTAATTCCGTATTCAGCCAGTTGCTCGTTAAGAAGATTAACAAAGGTTTGCTTGTCGAACTCATAAACCGCAGGATAGGTATTCTTAAAATGAGTAGCGAAAGCTTTCCCACCTCTCTTTCCTGTAAACCACGGATTTGTATGTTGCAATAGTTTCTCTATCAGTTCGACTGTGATTTCATGTTCTGGAACACCTTTCATTGCCCCTAAAAACTCCACCGGATGCATATGCCACAAAGACGAACCCAGCTTTAATTTACTGGCATCCTGCATCCACACCATCTTATCAAGATAACCTTCACAGTATTCTCTCCACTCCGGCGCATCACTCGTCAGCTTGTTCAAAAACGACTGCCAGACAGACGTTTCCTTTTTGTGATACCACTCGCTGGGGTGTTTCACTATCATCTTATTTTTAACATCGCGATAAGATGGGTTATGGATAGCGCTCAGATATTCTTGTGATGAATATGGACTGACGCTACTGTCGATCCGGTTCAAAAGCCGTTGATAATTGTACGGGACAGTACGATGGGTTAACCGCGTGTCAGCGTTTGATGCGTCCAGCAGTCGATTAAGAATACTGCGAACCACCCCTTTGGGCGATGTTGTACCATCAAGGTGATCAAAGCTCGGTGCCTCGTCCACAGTGGTTGTGAATCCGAGTTTACCGAGATCGTACTGAGATAGGGTTTCAACCGACGTGTTACTTTTCGGCACGTAGCCGTTCGCATAGGGTAAAAACCAGTATTCCTGCTCCTGTGCATCTTTTTCTGTTTTCACCTGACCCAGTTTAAGAATCGCCTCGCCCTGCGAAACTCTCCCGTTGCTGACCATGGCTTTTGTCTTCAGATCTTTCGAGAACAACGCCAGGCCGGACGGGCATTTCAGATACAGCGGCGAGCTCTCCCCCACCTTCTCCGGGTTCGTCAGGAAAGTGGGTAACGTGTCGTCTGCACTCAGGCATTCGATATGTACCTGATAACGGACATCATATCCGCCATCTTTCGGTACCTGAAAGTATCCCAGGTGGCCGATGCTGTCACCAGCACTGATCGGATACGGTGTAGGGCAGACTACTGTGTCAAACTGCATCGGCTCAGCATAAGGCGGCAGCAGATGTGCCCACCACGAAGGGCGCACAGCACCACCTGATAACGGGACAAGATTATCTCTGTCCGTCAGGATCCAGTATTGTTGTCCTTCCACCAGACTGATCTTCGTACCTTTTGCCTTCACTTTATCGGATAATCCTCTGAACGTGACCAGTCCATAGCGGCGTTCCTTAGGTCCTGTAGCTCTTCGGCTTGCTTCTGTCGCATCCCATTCAATCCGTGAACCTTTCGGGATTGTGGCTACACGATATTTGTTTCTGTTCTCAGCACTGGCATCAGGCGTCCATTCAGGGCGAAATACAGGCAGCTTATCATTCACAATCCAGTGGGTTTCGTTCTCACTGGAAACGTAAGCGGAGTAAGGTGCCAGATGCATATACAGCGTATAAAAATGCAGGCCGTTCTCTTTTTTCTCGCCCGGCTGAATATAGTGCCGCACAAGGACAAAGGAGCCTGAGACACTCAAAGGCCCCGTTTCCCAGGGAACTGTCTGGTAATCACGGCAAATTCGATACGCCACCACTTCACCATCCGCCATGCAGCGAACGCTCTGCTCACCCTTGTAAGGCACCGGGAAATCCAGCAGTTCGGAAGCCGCCTTACCGCTCAGCGCGCACCACGCCGTAGTGGCACTCGTGATATGAATACCCCCGTGCCACATGCCATTGCTTCCCACCATGTACCAGCCCGTCGCTTCACCTTCCAGGTGCGACATCAGATCTTCCTGGTTGGCAAAGTCACTGCCGCGATTGTTGGATGGCACAGGCCAGCTGAATTTAGGTAATACCGACATGTCTGTTCCCTCAGTTGCTCAGTGGTTTGCTGATGACGCGTTTAATTTCAGCTATCTCAGTGATGTTGAAATCCGGGGCGGAGAAAGGCATATCATCGCCGCTGCCGGGCACCAGGTATTCCCCCACCTTCATGGTCAGATCACCTTTCGAGCCGTGCTCAATCCCGCTGTCGCTGAGTTTCAGATAAGAGCCGCCGCCATTCACCGTCAGGGATTTAGGCGTACTGATAACAATTTCATCGTCAGTACTGGTGATGGTCAGTTCTTTTTGCGCACTCATGTCCAGTGTGTTGTGCCGGGAATGCATTTCCACGTCGCCGAGGTTAGCTATCATTCGCACACCCGCTTTGTGTGCAAACAGCCCCAGTTCATTCTCAGCACTCATGGAGATGTTTTTCATTGCCCCCATGTCAATGTGCTTCCCGGCCGTCAGCATCGTATTCTGTGTACTGGTGAGCTGCAGGTGCTCCCCTGACGTGAAGGCAATCCCCTGCGGAGCAGACGCCAGCAGGACAGCAGCCTGCAAATCAGCAATGCTCTGCATCAACAGGTTGTTCTGTGCCTGAATATCACTGACCAGAGCTTTCGCGGCTTCGGCTGCATTGTTCAATGCCTGCATTTCACGGTTGGCCTGTTTGATGCGGTTGACTGCCGGTGCCATGTCCAGCATCTGTCCCTCACCTTTTGCCTGCGCATCCGCTGTCAGGAACATGCCTCTTCCTGCACGTACGGCTCCGTATTCATCGGTACGCAGTTCAAAGCCGGTACCCCGTGGCTCACGCCGGGCGTCAACCACATGACCACCGTTAAGCTGCGTTTTCCCGTAAGGCGTCGCGAGCTTGAAATGCTCTTCCTGACGCTTGTCTTCCAGTCGGAATTTGTTGTCCCCGGCGGTACGCCAGATGTTGCGCGTGTGGTTATCGCGGGTAACGTGATCCGGATGTTCGGAATCATGCTGGGCGTGGGCGATGTAGGGCCTGTCCGGATCCCCGCTGTCGAACATCACGGAAACTTCAGTCCCATCGAGCAGCGGTGAGTGAAAACCGTAGGTATCCCCGGCATACGGCTTTGCCATTCGCAGCCACAGGTACGCGTATCCCTGCTCAGCCTCACTGCGGTCAAAATCGAGTCTGACCCGGTAGCGCCCCTGGTTGTCCAGGTACGCATAGGTGTCACCCTTCTCGTCGCTTTCCACCCGGGCAGGCAGAGAGCCCGCTATTACCGGGCGGTTGATTAATGCCGGACGATAGCAGACGGTTTCACTGTATGGGATCCCCGTGAAGTGCAGTTGAAAACCCTTGTCACGTGCACCGGATGTCTGAATACCGGTGATCACGATGCCGTCTTTCAGCGACGCAGGGATACTCCCCTGAGGCTCCAGCACCTCACCGGGTGCCAGCAGCGGGCTGCTTGCACGCCCTGTTACCGTCTGCTGCCCATTGAGATAGCGCTCATGACGCAGGCGGGCATACCAGGCCCCGCCTTCCGGCGTGTCAGCATCGCCCTCACTCAGGAATGGTTCAGCGTAGTGATACACCTCACCGGTGGTGCTCCCCCCTTCCTGTCGCACGGTGACGGAGCTGTCCTGTGGTGTCAGGGCTTCACGATAGTTGTAATCGCGGGTCGAAACGCTGCCGGTTACCACCCGGTCTTCCGGGCTGATATCCCAGACGCTTTCCTGGCCGTTATCACTGGTGCGTGACGGCGGAACTACCGGGAGTTTTACGCCAAACTGATACTGCATCTGACTGTCCTGGAAAATCACCACATCCTGTTCAATGTGACTGTCCATTTCAAAACGCCAGAAAATGCCCACCTCAGCCAGCAGGCGCTGGATGAATTCAAGATCCGTCTCACGCCACTGAGTAATCAGTTCACGAACCGGATAATGCTGCGACAGGCGAAACTCAAAATCGGCCCCTTCCAGCCCGTGCGCGCGCAGGATCTGCTCCACGACTTCCGGTACTGACAGATTCAGATACACCTCGCTGCGTTGCGTGTGCTGCATCAGGGCAATACGCGGCACGATGCGCAGGGCATAGGTGATTTCATCTCCTGATACGGAGATCCGACGGAACGTATCCACCACACCATAAACCGTGCGCACCGGCACGGCTGATGACCCATCAAAGAGCGGCGTCTGAAAGGTAAAGGAGGCCGGTTTCAGCATCACTTCACTGCTGGCAATACTCGCCGCACAGGTGACGGTGACCTCGTAACGCCACGGCTGACTCAGCGATTCGCTGGCACGAAAGCGCAGGACATCCAGGAAATGATCGCACTCATGCACATCCACCCGGTAGCGTGACAGACCCAGGATTTCATCAATTGCCTTCTGTGCCAGGCTGCTTAAGCGTTCAGTCATCGGTCATCTCCTGCTGTGTATTCTGCACGGCATCAAACTCCAGCACGATGCCCTCCTCCTCATCCCAGCCAAGCGTCAGACTGTGCGGTTTCTGCTTCGCGGCCATGTAAGTCAGCAGCTGTTGGCTCAGTACCGGCAGGATTTGCTGATTGAGCAGGCTATCGACGTTACGCGCCCCGGTATCCGGCAGCAGGCAGGCGGAAGTGAGTGTGTCATACAGGCTCTCGTCAATATGCGTGGTCAGGCCGTAATGACGATGCAGGCGCTTGCTCACCTGGGCGAGCTTCATTTCCACAATGGTGCGCATGGCGGATTCTGCCAGCGGACGATAAATCACGGTCTGGAAGCGGGCCAGCAGCGCAGGCTGGAAGTGGTCGCGCAGGATCGGGCGTAGCAGTTCATGCAGGTCGCTTTCACTGGCATCCGGCTGTTCATCCAGCAGTTGCATGAGGTGGTCGCTGCCGAGGTTAGAGGTCATCAGAATAACGGTATTACGGAAGTCGATTTCACGCCCTTCGCCGTCGCGCATAAAGCCGCGGTCGAATACCTGGTAGAACAGGTTCATGACGTCACGGTGCGCCTTTTCCACCTCATCGAGAAGCACCACACTGTACGGGCGCTTGCGCACGGCTTCGGTGAGAATACCGCCCTGGCCGTAACCCACGTAACCCGGAGGCGAGCCTTTCAGCTGGGAAACAGTATGTGGCTCCTGGTATTCGGACAGGTTGATGGTAATGAGTGACTTCTCACCGCCGTACAGCACATCCGCCAGCGCCAGCGCAGTTTCAGTCTTACCGACGCCACTCGGACCAACCAGCAGGAACACGCCCTGCGGACCGTTCTCGGACGTAAGCCCGGTTTTCGCCGCACGCAGACGCTGAGCGATAGCATTAAGGGAAGCATCCTGCCCGACCACACGTTTACCGATTTCATTTTCCAGAGTCAGCAGTTCGGTCTGTTCATCTTTCATCAGGGAAGACAGCGGCACGCCGGTCCAGTCGGCAATCACGTTCGCGACCGTGCGGGTGTCCACATCCGGCCGGATTAGTGCACCGTCCTGCTGCAGAAAATCCAGCTGTTGCTGCAGGGTGTGAATGTCTGCCTGACGACTGATGTCCTGACGGCAGGCTATCAGCTCCCCGACCAGCTGGCGCTCTACCTCAAGACGAGCTTCCTGCGTTTTCAGCTCCGATTCAAGCTCCGTACGCAGCGTGTCGATGACTGCCAGCCGGTCACCGTGTGACGATGCGCCTGCGGCAATGTCCTCCAGCAAGTCCTGTGTTTCCATCCCAAGCGCTATCAGACGGGATTTCAGGCGTACAATGGCTTCCGGCACGGTATCAAGACTCATGCGCACGCGCGCGGCGGCGGTATCCAGCAAATCAACAGCCTTGTCCGGCAGTTGGCGGCCGGTCAGGTAGCGACGGGACAGCGTAACCGCGGCACGGACCGCATCGTCGGTGATGTGCACGTTATGGTGTTCGGCATAGCGGGATTTGAGACCACGCAGCATCAGGCAGGCGGTGTCATCATCCGGCTCGTCGACCTTCACCATCTGGAAGCGGCGCTCCAGCGCGGCATCGCGTTCGAAGTAATGCTTATATTCAGACCATGTGGTGGCGGCGATAGTGCGAAGTTCGCCACGCGCCAGCGCAGGTTTCAATAGGTTGGCCGCATCTGCGCCTCCCGCCTGGTTACCCGCGCCGATGATGGTGTGGGCTTCGTCAATAAACAGCAAAATTGGGGTAGGCGACTGTTGTACAGCATCGATGACGTTTTTCAGGCGCTGTTCGAACTCACCTTTCACTCCTGCCCCCGCCTGCAACAGGCCAAGGTCGAGGGTGCGCAAAATAACCGGCTTCAGGCTTTCCGGAACGTTGCCTTCAGCGATACGTAAAGCCAGACCTTCCACCAACGCCGTTTTGCCGACGCCTGGTTCACCCACCAGAATCGGGTTGTTCTTACGACGGCGCGAGAGAATGTCTACCATCTGGCGGATTTCAGTATCACGACCAAAGACCGGGTCGATTTTGCCTTCTCTGGCTTTGGCGGTGACGTCGAGGGTGAATTTATCCAGCGCATTCTGCAGGGCCGGGGTCAGCTCCCCCTCTTTCAGTTCTGCACCCACCGGACGGCCGACAAACTCCACCTCTCCACCGTGGCTCTGCGCCAGCTCTGCTTCCTGCTGCACGTCCGGACGTTCGTCCGACTGTGCGTCGAGCAGCGGACGCAGACGCTCCAGCTGGCTCTGGCCCAGCGTCAGTAGCGGCCACAGCCCATCACAGCGAACCAGTTTCTGTTTCTCAACCAGCGCCATCAGCAGATGGATGCTGCGAATTTGTTCCTCGCCCTTAAGAGAAGCAATCAGCCAGGCTTCCTGTAGAAGAGACTGAATGGCATCAGACAGCTGCGGACGGTGTCGTACCGAGCGCGGCTGTTTATCGAGCCAGCCCAGCAAATCCTGCCAGATGGCGTCCATGTCCCACTCGTAGCGGCGGGCCAGCACCGTCAGGTCACCTTCGCCCTGCTCCAGCAGTTTCAGCAGCCAGTGTTCCGGCAGGATTTCTGCATGGGCGCGGGTCTGACACAGGGAGGCAGCCCCTTCCATCGCGCGGGCGCAGTAAGGGTTGAGACGTCGAAGGAGGATTGCCGGGTTTTCCATGTTTGCTTGCTCACTGTTGAGGACCATTCAGGCACGCTACCGCCCCTGGCCGTTACCGAGGCCCATAAGGTCTGTTTCCGGGATATGATGTTTTTTGCTGAACGCCCGCACAGGCAGGCGTTCAGCAAAAGCAAAAAAAGCGGACAGAGAAACTCTGCCCGCTTGCGACTTATGCGGTGGAGCGTTCGTTCCAGGAATCGGAATGAATGATGTTGCCGTCCTTGTAGGTCCAGGTGATTTTTTCGTAACGCAGCTCGATCTGCTCAAGGTGGTTATGCTTCTCGAAAGAAGGATCCTTGATGTCATGCATGACCGGGTTCACTTTCACCACTTTCACGTTTTCTAACTTCGTGTTGAAGTATTCAACTTCCTGACCGGCGTCGTTGATTTTGTACCACTTGAATTCCGCAGACTTGAGGGTCTGACCGGTGGTCACCGCCTTGTACAGATACGGGCTGGAGGAGTCGATTTCCTTGGTGAACAGGAACGGCGTGTGGATACGGGTACCGGTCAGCTTGCCGGTGTTGTTGTCGGTCGGGATGTACAGGTTATGCTCCTGAGCGACAACTTCGATGCTGCCGTCACGATCCTGAACGTCCACGGACCCTTTGATGTCCGCGCCGCCGTCGTCTTTCAGCCAAAGATAAACAGGAATTGCCATGGAATTACTCTCCATTGTGTTGTGATGCGTCATCATCCTGCGATGACGCCTGGGTGTTGCCCGGTATCTGACAGGCATCGGCCTGCGGTACCAGACTGATTTCGACACGGCGATTGAGCGCACGGCCCTCCGGCGTGTCATTCGTTGCGACAGGACGGCTTTCGCCATAGCCCTGCACCGCAAAACAGCTCTCCGGCACATCGCCGGTATCGCGCATCCAGTTACGTACCGATTCGGCTCGTTTTTGCGAGAGTGTCTGATTCAGTTGCGGGTTACCGGTGTTGTCGGTGTACCCGCTGACCACAATCAGCCAGCCCGGTTTGGCCTTGATCCCCACCAGAGAATTGACCAGCATTTTGGTCGACCCCGTTTTCAGGTCAGATTTGCCGGAATCGAACAGCGACATGCTGTCGAGACGAATAATCTTCGGTACCGGTTTGGATTTCGGCTGCGGTGGCGGCGGGGGTGGTACCCAGGTATCGATAGCCTGCTGAACCGCAAGCCACAGACGTTCGCCCGGATACAGCCCCAGACCATAACGTTGCGGCACGCCCTGACGCTGCCAGCGTTCCAGTAACAGCGCATCCTGCTGCAGGGCATGCAGTGACTGTGCTTTTGGGGCGTAGTGATCCATGGGGATGGCCTGC
The DNA here is from genome assembly GCF_900110475.1 of Enterobacter sp. NFIX58. Lineage (NCBI taxonomy): Bacteria > Pseudomonadati > Pseudomonadota > Gammaproteobacteria > Enterobacterales > Enterobacteriaceae > Enterobacter > Enterobacter sp. NFIX58. Next base: position 416,487 of record NZ_FODW01000002.1, read on the forward strand.
CAGCGTTGCAGGTCAGCGGCCACCCGGCGGATCAGGGTCTGGTTATGCAGAACGGACAGCGCGAGTGCACCGAGTGCGCACAGCAGCAGGACCATCACCACCTTACGCCCGGTTTTGCCTCCCTGTAACGGCGTGGTGTACGGCATCAGAAGCGGCAGCACCGGATCGGCAAAATGCCAGCGCGGTTCATGCACACAGGCACAGGTCGCGGGAGAAATGCGGGTCAGACGGAACAGCCACTGTGGCCACAGGGCACTGGCGACGGTCTGTATCTGGCCCAGACGCAGGGTGACGGCAAACGGACGGATTGCGGGACACAGCCGGTCGGATTTGCCCAGTTCATCCAGCATAATCGTGTGAAGCATTGCGGTTGCCTGGGTCAGAAACGGCTGAACGGTGGCGGTCTGTGCCATACGCTGCCACTCACTGAGAGTGACTGCCGGTTCGTCTTCCGGGCACACCAGGGATGTATTGCCCCGCACCACTATCCACGGCGTCTCCGGGCCACTGAACTCCGCATTCAGCACCACAGGAACGTCATAACCGGTCAGTCCGCGAAGCTGCTTCACCTGCAGCCGCAGTGCTTTCAGGGACGCCCGCAGCAGCGCCTCATCATCATGGCGGTCTGGCAGGCTGCGGTACATCACCGAAAGCTGCCCGGCCATCACCGGCGTGCGGGCCAGCAAACGGGTGGCGAGTGGCATCAGTTCAGAAAGCTCTGCTACCCGGAGATACCAGCCCTGGGTCGTGCGACGAAAAGATCCCAGGGCGAACATGTTGTCATCCACATCCCCGCAGACCAGCACAACCGGTCCGGTATGGTCTTCCGGCGGAAAGTCGCTGGCGTCGTCCACCAGCTGTGCCGGCTGCAGGCGACGGTAACGCTGGCGGATAACCCACCCTGAAACCAGCAGTGCCGCCAGCGTCAACAGTGATTTTCCTGCCACACCCCAGGTCAGAAAGCCCCATACCAGCCACAGTACGGCAATCAGACAGACCAGCACCGGAAACGCCGCGCGGGCGAACGTACGTCCTCCCATCAGCGCAGCTCCGGCAGTTGCTGATGCAGCAGCGTCTGCAGCCAGAGATGACCACCGAGCCACACAACTCCTGTCAGTACGACGGCCACCACTATCCAGAACCAGACCGATCGCAGCAGGTTGTAGCGACGTCGTCCGGTTTTGTGCACAACCAGGGAGGCACCGGTTTCCAGTGCCGGGACGCGTTCGTTGAGCGCCGAGATAACCTCATCACGACGGGACTGCCCCACACCGGACAGGCTGTACTGGCCCTGGAAACCCAGCGCCAGTACGCGCTGATAGCAGGTCAGTACTGCAGGCTCCGGAGCAGGCTGGCGCAATACTTCCGCGATACGATCGTACAGGGCACCACCGGCACGCAGGGTGCCAAAGTAGACCGTCTGTAACGGCGCTGAACGCCAGGCTTTCTGGGCCGCATCCAGCGTGACCACTGGCGTAGTGTCATCGCCTTCGGTTGCTGCCGACGCGAACTCACCGGTCCTGAACGCTGACAACTTCTGAGCCGGTTTGCGGTTCAGGACGGTTTCATCCAGCAGGGCGCACTGGGCATAGGTGATGTGATCAATGCTTTCACTGTCATACCCGGCGCGCTCCAGTGCTTCACGCACGCTGTCCACCTGCCCTTTACAGGCAGCGTAAAGCGCGGGGCCATCGGTGACCTCACCACCGTGACGCAGTTGCGCCACGGTGAGCCAGGTTTCAGCCATCAGGGCATCAATATCGGCGTCTTTTTTCATGAGCGCAGCACCGCAAACAGCTCCAGCTCCAGCTCACCGAGCACGGACGGGACGTAGAACACGCAGACACCCTGATCCAGCATTTCACGCGCGGCATCGCTCTCCATATCCAGCACAAAGTACTGGTTCTCCAGACGAATCGGCAGTGCGGCTGGCACACGGCTGAGCGCAATCAGGCCAATCCCTTCCACGGCCACACCCGACACCTCACCGACGCTGGCAGGCGCTCCGGCAATGCAGACTTCTGCAAAGCGTTCCGCAATTTGCCAGGCTGGCTGGTTAGAGCGAACCGACAGATAGAAATCGGCTTCGTCACGCAGACGAATGTCGTGCAGCACCGCTTTCCAGGTTTCCGGATCCATCCTGTCCATTCTGACCGCCACCACGCGTGACGGCAGGCTCGCTTCCAGCAATTCGCTGATGAGATCAAATAACGGCGGAAAGGTGTTTTCAGGCCGGCGGTGGTCATACCCCGGAATGGCATCCAGGTCGTGCTCCAGCGAGAAGGTCAGCATACTACCGGCAAGGCGCGCCAGCTCGGCCCAGACCTGTTCCGGGTGTCGGTCAGGGAAACGCTCAAATTCAGAGAGCACACGGGCATGTGAGTTCAGGGCATTCAGCAACCAGAACAACGAAACGTCAGCGACCGCAAAATCGGCCATTCTGTCGTTGCTTTCACGACGCATGGACATCAGACGCTGACGGCGCGAACGCAGCTGACGGTTTAGCAGCGCCAGTCGTTCACACAGCCCACGGCTGGCCGAGAATAACGCCATCGGCGGGATAAAATCCGGATCCTGACGCCAGCCTCCCTGCCCGTCGCGCAGCAGTCGGGCAACGGCGCAGGTATCCCATGCACCGTTGTCTTCATGTCCGAAACGGAAGGCCAGATTAAAGCGGGCCACCGCCATCGACTCTTCTTCCTGACCGAAACGGTCGGCGATCGTCTCCCAGGCTTCCCGATAGCGCAACGGACGCTCTGCCGGCACCGTGTCCGACTGCACATTCACAATCCCGACCTGCATAACCGGCAACGCCACATACACCGTCACCGGGCCATTACCGGCAGAAGCCGGCGCCTCAATTTCCCGCGGCTCCGGTGGCAGGTCGCTGAACCGGGTATCAACCAGCGTGTCATCCGGAAGCCACAGACGCAGCGACTGCGCCTGGACCCGACCGGAGGCCAGCATCGCCTCATCCAGCTCTATCTGACCGACGCCCCAGGGAAAGGCACTGCCACGGGCAGCCACACCGGCCCGGGAAAGTGCGTCCCACTCAGACTGCTGCTGGAACTGTTGCGGGGCCAGCAAGGCCCCTTCGTTCCATAACGGACGATGAATTTTCATCCCTGATTTCCCCTTGCCTTACGATTTGGCTTTCGGCATCTGGGAAACCAGTGACAGGTTGACGTCCATGCCTTCGACCTGGAAATGCGGTACCGCATACAGGCGAACGCGGAAGAAGCCCGGATTGTCCTCAATGTCTTCCACCACCACTTTGGCGTCACGCAGCGGATGAGAGGCCTGCAGCTCATCGCCCGGATCGGTCATTTCGGTCACCAGGCTTTTTACCCAGGTGTTCAGCTCCAGCTCCAGCAGACGACGGTCTTTGGTGGTGCCGATATTTTCGCGCTGAATCAGCTTCAGGTAGTGCGCAATACGCGACAGCAGGAAAATGTACGGCAGACGCGCGTTGATACGGCTGTTAGCCGTCGCATCGGCGGTGTCATACAGGGCCGGCTTCTGTGTGGAGTTCGCCGAGAAGAAGCAGGAGTAATCGCGGTTCTTGTAGTAGGACAGCGGAATGAAACCGAGGTTAGCGAACTCAAATTCACGGGTTTCCGGGATCATCACTTCTGACGGGATCTTGACCTGATTACCTGTACCCAGATCGTACAGATGAATTGGCAGATCCTGCACGGCACCACCTGCCTGCGGGCCACGAATTTGTACACACCAGCCGTTGTTGATGAAGCTGCGAACCATGTTGGATGCAAAGGCAAACGAAGCGTTGGTCCACAGGTATTTATCGTGATCCGGGCCCTTCACTTCTTCAACATAGTTGAAGCTACGAACAGGCACGGTGTCCGGGCCATAAGGCAGGCGACCCAGCACGCGCGGCATCACCAGACCGATATAGCGGGAATCGTCCGTCTCGCGGAAGGATTTCCACTTGATGTATTCAGCGCGATCGAAATAGTTACCGATATCCTTGATGGCCGCCACATCCTCCATACTGTCTTTCAGGAAGAATTTCGGGCCAGCGGAGCCGATAAACGGCATATGTGCAGCGGCAGACACTTTTGAAATGTTGCGCAGGAGCGCGACATCCTGCGCAGACGCATCAAATTCGTAGGCGGAAATCAGCGCGGCAATCGGCTCACCGCCCGGGGTGTCATATTCATCGATATATGTATGTTTATACAGTCCACTCTGGATGATTTCCGGGCTGTCTTCAAAGTCCTGACGCAGGTCTTCTTTGGACATATCCAGCAGTTCGACGCGCACGTTCTGGCGGAAATCGGTTTTGTCGACCAGGGATTTCACGCCGCGCCACAGACTTTCTACCGCCTGAAAGTCCTCATGGTGCATGACGGCATCCAGCTGACGGCTAATCTGGTAGTCCAGTTCAGCGATATGGTGGTCAATCAGATTTTTGTCGAGTTTTTCAACTTTTGAGCCTGCTTTGGTCAGGCACTCCAGGAACACCTGCATCCCCGCTGTTAAACGTTCATCCGCCGTTGCATCCGACATCGCCTGCGCGTCCTGCCAGATATCCAGCGCACTCAGCTCAGAAACCGGGCTCAGGTTAATTTTTTCAAACAGGGACGCATAAACCCCACCTGCAGCAGGACGTTCCAGCATCACGCTTTCGCCACCAGCCACATTCTCATTTTTTACAGACATCAGCATCTTCCTTATTAATCCGTTAAATCATCGTGACCGTTATGACTGTTTAGGTGCCAGATCAGACAGCTCTGAGCGGAGTTCTGCGCTTAACGCCGGGTCGAGCAGAATTTTTTCAAGCTCCTTACGGAAAGCCTGGTTGTCCAGCAGGTTCGCTTTTAAATCACGAAGCAGGTTGCGCATGGAAAGCATTGCCTTCAGCTGAGGGATCTGCCGGGAAACTTGCTCCGGGGTGAAATCCTTCATGCTCCGGAAGGTCAGGCTGATGTTGTCTTCGCTACCGTCATCAGCCAGCGTGTTTTTAACGGTCAGATTGACGTTTGGGGAATATTCGGATAACACTGAATCGAAATTATTTTTATTCAAATCAACTTTTTTGCGCTCAGACAGGGGGGCAGACTCCTGACCATTACTGAAGTCGCCCGCCACCAGTAATTTCAGTGGGAGCTCGGTTTTCTTGCTGGCTCCCCCTGTATGCAGGTCAAGCTTTAGATTAATACGTGCCTTTGGCACTTCATTCTGGAAACTATCAGCCATCTCATCATCCCTCGGTTTATCGCTGCGTGCACTTTCAGACTAAAGTGATTTACACGCGATAATAGAATAATGATCGACTTAAGATCAAATATACCGATCTTTAATCGGCATAGAGAAAATTCTTAAGAATTTTCCACTAAATGTTAATGGTGAATTGCACTGACATACCAGTAAAATGAACTATTACCAGCACATAAAACAAACATTTATGTCGCAGCAGTTAAAATGAATGGAGAATTGTTAATAAAATGATCTTTGATTGATCTGAATCAATATATTGAAAATTAAAATACCCATGCATTTTTAGAGATATAGTTTTCGATCAGAAAGAGATAAAAGGGGCGGAAAGTCATAGCCTTGCTTCATATGGGAAACACGGCAATAGCCATAAAGAACACATCAGAAACATAAGCGGTTTTATGTCCCGGCGGAGAACGTTTCATTAACTATCAGGGCTGTATGGCGATCCTGTCAGGCTTCAGCACGACAGTTGGGAGTGCATGGGACTGGAAAACCGCCATACATGCTGACAGGTTGCCCGTCACCAGAAACTCAACCGGCGCAACCAGTTTGCCCTCAACCGAAAATCCACCGGTCAGCGCCGACTTCCTTACCAGCAGCGCATCCGTATTGCTGTATTCCTGGAGCAGAGGAGCCTCATTGTCACAGTCTTCGTCACTCACCACGGCATTGATCCAGCCCTGCGATTTGAGCTGTTCAATTGCGTACGTCAGCCGGTACAAATCCGACTGCGCAGACACCGGTCCGCTGCACGAAGACCAGAGATATTCCAGACGGCTGAATAAACTCGCGGCAAGACCTTTGTTTCGCCCCAGCGCCAGTAACCCTTCAATATCAGATGCAATAGCACGTGGAAACCTTTTTTGCTTATACGCCACCGTTAACCAGCGCAGTAAAAATGCATGCGTGCTGAGTGGCGACAATGCCTGGCCATCCTGCTGCGCGGTACGTAAGGCGACAAGGGCGCACCAGGCAAAATGAGCGAGTTTAGCGACGGTTTGTTCCGGGGGTAATGTATTGTGAGTATTATTCATTCGGGAAGTATATCTACTCAGAATCCCCCCAGGAAGACCAGGACAAGGATTGCACGCCTAAAAGCAGAAGATTAGCAGCCTCTGATTTAAAGCAGCCATAACGGATCGCATCCGCGCTGTTTCCTCCTCACTCCTGATCGTCGTTACAGAGAAAACGTCTGCTATCAGAAACGTGAGCGCAAGCGAATAACCATAATAAAAATAATGTCAACTATTGAAATGCAGCGTAGCCGTCCCAAAAAATACAGCAGCGGCATCACTTTGTTGCCGTGGTTAATCGTTTAAAAGGAAAGTACTATGAGTCTGAAACCAGGTCCGAAACCCGTAGCTCCTTCAACAGGAGAGCTTGATCAACGCCGCCGTGACAATAAAGATACGCCGGGAAATACTGATAAGTTAAAGCCCAGTAAATCCTCGGGTAAAAAATAGAAAGCCAGGTATTTACGCTGAAGCGATCAATTAGTGCATGAACCCAGCCTGTTATTCAAAAAGCCCTACAGGGCTTTTTTTGTTTCAATCGTCACCAGTGTTTTAGCCTGCTCAGGAGGTGTTTTGGTGATGTATTGCGGTAAACAGTCTTAAGCCTTTAATAACGATACCAAAATGGGTACCTCATAAACAGGGTATTAACCTGCTATTCCAGTTCTGACCATGGTAACTGGCGCGTCCATGGCCTGTATCCATGCTTTCAGTTGATTGAATGGGGATGAGAATGAGCCACGGTCAGACCGACTGATGGTTAGCGATACCATATTTGTCACTGCATCATAACGGATACCACTGACCGCCTGCCCTGCATCGCAGATGATCTTGCTCATATCCTGCAACGCGTTGTCGTTAAGCTGTGAAGTATTCCCTCCTCCTAACGTGTCAAGATTCATCATCAGCACCATCCGACAAACCGGAGTACTGGTTGCCCCCCATATCCAGCGTAAGACCGTCGGTGGTGAATGACGGCGAGTCTGCTGATGATTACGCGAATACTCGTCGGTGCGCTGCCAGACTTCGGTATGAAAACGCAACATCAATGACTGATAATCCGCAAGGTTCTCGCGGTATGGCAATTTCAGTGTAAAACCAAACGCGGCAAGTCGCGGATAATGATCAACGGCCTGCTGCAGAAAGGCACGAACGTGAGCCACATCAGCCAAATTCCCGGCAGTTGTGGCGGACAGGTAATGACTCATTGATTTCTCTTTCGTCGATGAAGGGAGGTGTGACAGTGCGAATGGCAGGAAAGGAGGTATTGCTGCCTTGTGCGCAGGTTAGCGGGCTTGCTTAGTCTGATGCGACTCCATGGTGGGACAGGCAATAATTTCATCCCGACCTGACATCGTGAGCGCATGCTGGAAATATGCGTCACTGTCATCCTGAGCAGGCACCAGCACCACCGGATGGGTACAATAGAAGCAGTAGAGCTTTTCTGCTGGCGGAAATCGGAAGTCTTTAACGTTAACCAGATAACCGAACTCATTAAGGGCGTATTTAGCAGTCTTTTGTTTCATATCTGTACCTTGAAATGATATCGAAAAAGGGATTCAGGCAACGTTGATTAGCTGGCCTTCCAGGGAGACGCTGTTGATACTGTGCTGAAGTTGCTGACAGGCCGATTTAAACTGCCGAAAATCAGCAGGTTTTGCCCGATGGCATTGAAATGAAGTGACTTTACTCAGCTGGTTAAGCGCCCTTGCGCGCCAACCCCGCCGCTCATCGTTATTACAGCATCCATACAAAGCATCGTTATACGTTCGCAACAGGGTGACACAGGAACGGTATTCCGCCACTGTTACATACTGCTTATTTTCGGTGAGTTTCATCTTCGCGTTCTTCCTGTTCTGCTGTGGTGAGGTGAACCCGGTCGGGCACTGGTAGCGTTGAAAAAACATGGATTCAGGACGAGCGGGATTCAGCCAATCTTTCCTGCATCCAGGCTTCCACTTCACTTTTACGCCAGCGACTGCTCCGACCCAACTTGATGGGTTTAGGGAACTGGTTCTCAGCAATCAGTTTGTAAAACCACTTGTCGGTCATGTTTGTGTAAGCGGTGATGAAGTGCATGTCGATAAGTGGATCGTCTGCATTCAGTAACGTCGTTGCAGGTGCAGCGCTGGTTTTGGTATTCATGCGTTTATTCTCCCTCTGAATGATTAGTGACAGGAGAAGACCGGCTGGGTTGGGTAACATTGCCCGCCGGAACTCCTTCAGAGGATTACGCTCATCGGTTAAAAAATACTGGCACTGCTGTTTGGCTGGCAGAGACTACTTCTGGCTGGCCCCCATTGAACGCTCATTCGGGCTGTAGACTTTGGTGTTATCTTTGGCGAGATAACTGAGACGAAACACGAGGCTATTAAAGTTGTTAACGAAGTCAGGCGCGTTACTGTCAAGGATATAAACACCATTTTTAGGGAAATGAACCAGGGACTGATACTCATCGTATCCTTTCAGATCCAGCGCACTCAGCCATGCCTGCCGGATCATACTGGCGAGATTATTCTCCTCCGAATCAAACCGGCCCAGCCCCCGGAAAAGGTCTTTATTAAAAAACATCACCAGGTGGTAATGCGGAAATTCAGCAGAATCAATTTCCTTTACCCAGAAATAACGAGGGATACAGGCATGTGCTTTCTTTCCTTCTTTCAGCAGCATTTTCCTGTAATGCCGGATTTTGGCTTTTACTGAACAAACAAAACGGCTTAAAAGGTCAGCCTGTAAATTCGGATGACATGTTAACGTATCATCCTGTCCCCATGATGGCGATAAACGTAAATCAACACGTACGGCTAATGTCCGGGCATGTTCATCGAGAGCGTACTGGAGAACATTTTCTATTTTCTTTAGATACTTGGCGTTTAATGAGCCATGGCGATGATCAAGTAATTCTGAATCAAACATAAAGTAATCTCTTACGGATATTAATAACAAATACACAATTGAGCTATGACTGACTTGCCAATCAGTTGCAGATGGATTTTATTGCAGCGAAATGGTGTTACTGATCAGATTGCAGGATAATTAACATCAGGAGTCAGAACTGGATGAAGCAATGCGTTAATACGCGGGGTAGATTCTGGTTACGTTATCGCTCAAACATGTTGCGTTGCCATTTAACGTTAAACCTTGCATTAATGCACACTAAAAGACAAACAATAACTGGAATACCTAATAACAATCTCAAATGAACATTAAGTGTCCTCACTATTAATAACTGGTAGTGATGTACATCATTTCATAGTTAGGTACAGTGTTCTTACCAATGATACTCATTGATTAAATGTGATACTAACATATAACACATGTGATACTAATAGACATCAATATATAACAAACACCAATATATATTACTATTACCGACCCTTATCAGGTTATCAGCAGTATATTAATAGGCATCATAGTAGTGTTTTTTTGGAAAAAAGAAGGATTAAATCACTCTCAAGTTAGCAACTCACATCAGGCATAAAATTTATTACTACCTATAGTAATTATCTGTTCTGCAATTGCACTTAACTTCAGCATAAATGAAGAACGGATAATCGCAAGTTAGCCAGACTGCTCACTAGCGCAAACCATAAAGCTAATCTCAATCAGAAGTCGAGCCAAATCCCGGAATAACCAGGTGATTTAACGTGCTACATTTCCACCGGGAGGTAAACGGTTATGCAACTCATATCATGTGGACGGATGTAAAAAATTACCCAGGCAGTACTCCCTGATGCTTCTACTCAACCGGCGTCAGTTCTTTTTCGACACTAGCCTTCCACGTCACTCTCATAAAACAAGTATTCCCTTTCCATCATCAGAATACTCCTTCCATACTGAAATGGGCATAAAATTACTAAAGAAACAGGCATGTATTTTTTAAAGCAGACTATTTAAAGAAATTATTTTACATTTATCAAAACTATAATTAAGCTTTTAACAAGCTATTTTCAGAAATGTTAGCTGCCAGATAGTGACATTTGAGAACAGAAAGATAAAAAGAACAATCCCGAGGAGAGTATCTATGCGTCGACCTGAAAATAATCAACAGCGACCAAACCAGGCTCATGCCGAAGCAAGCCAGTCACTTAGTTTTATTCCGGCTGATCAAAGTCGCCTGCTGGACTGGGTCGACTCAGAACGCATCACATTCTGGTGCTGGTTGTTTATCAGGAGTGCTTCATGCGCGTTTTTAGGTAAGCAGATAGCTGACCTGCAGGATAGCGATATTCCTTATAAGTTTTTTGAAGTCAGCAGCAAACCGTTAACGCATGATGAGCGTCTGGTTGCTGTGAAAAAATACTTTGAGGAGATGGAGAAAAAAACGAGCCGGGCTACAGCTTATGAGATCATGCTTGAAATGCAGGATGAGTGGTTATTTATTGCTGATAAAACAAAAGATATGTCGTGGCTTCCACGTAAAGAGTCCGTAGTTTGCTGGGCATGGGACTACATCAGAAAGCTATCCTATTTCAGCAAGAAAGGCATCTCATCCTGGTTTCAGCCACGCAATGTAAACGAAAAAAGAATGGCGATCATCGCTGCGTTTGACGAGTTATTCCCGGGAGAATATATACACAGGCTTGACATCATTAAGTACAGGAATCATTTAATAAAGAATCTGAAGGCTGCGTATGATAAAAAAATGGGCAGTAAAAGCGATAAACTCAGGACACAGATTAGCGTAAAAATTAGCAAACATGCAAAACAACGGCTCGATACCCTTATGAAGGAAAGAGGTGCCACACAACAATCCATTATCGAACAATTGCTGCTGAACGGGAGGCTCGACTGACAATTGCTGATGACGTTACTCTGACCATTTCTTTTTTTTACGTTTGAGATAATTACGTTTATTGGCAGTAAAAAGATAACGAGTATGAACGGCGTGTACAAATGATCTAATGGCGTCCCTTTTTGCCTGCAAAGAGGGAAACTGCTCCTGATGCTCGCGAATAAAGCAGGAAAAGAAATCCCCGTCATCAGGATACAGAAAGGTAAAGAACAGGCTGTCACCTAACGAGTTTAGCATATGTTTATCTTTGATTATCCGGAACAAGTCCCATAAAAGATCATGTTCTGTACTGTATCCAAGTCGCTTACATTCGAGCGTAAAAAGGATAAACGACGGGGCAATTTTTTCTCCTGTCATGCCATAAACTTTAATATCAGGGTCAGTTATCCTTCTGATTTCTTCCGGCGTCGATGGCAGATGACGGAGTTTCTCATTTGCTGCCGTTTTTGAACCAAACGCCCTGCTTAATGCAGCATACAGACTCCCTTTAAACTCCTGCACTGGCATATGTTTCGCTGCATTTATTTGTCTGTAGGCATCCACCTTTCTCCGTACAGAGCGTGGGATAATCATATACTGAGCCCCCAGGGATGATTGAAGGGTGCTCCGTTTATGAACCGGAGAGATTTCAACCCAGGAGGAAAATCCTGCAGCGTTTTTTATCCAGCTAGCCGCCAGTTGCAGGAGGTATAAATCCCGAACATCATTAAAATCAAAGACAGATCCCGGTGCTGTCGGATCAGTCTTATCCGATACGAAAACACGTCCTGTTCGCTTCAGCATCCGCTGGGTTGCCAGCCACACCTTACCTGATCTCAACGCGTCCGAATGCTGTTCAGCCTGAATGTCGTTCAGAAATTGTCGTCTTGATGTCAGTGGTCCGGAGCTCATAACGTCGTATCACGATTGAAGAAAATTTCACGTCTATATTACCTCAGTGAACAACCTGCTGATGCCTTTTCTTCCTGAATTTTCCATACTCAGTACAAACAGCAGACAGGTTTACTTCGTTCATCAATTTATGCATATCACACGTGACTGTTGATGACTCGCCCTGTCAACGAACACAACCCTATTCCGGCCTGTAGTTGCACACTGTAAGTCAAAATTCCATACCGGGGCTCACCGGTAAATTTTCACAACGAATTTCAGCAGAAAAAAGACATCGCTCGGACTGCTGACACCCGTAATCAGCTGCCGGAAGCTGATTCGCTCCCTGAACAGCGATCGCGTTGCCTGCCTGCTGGTAATTTTACGGCGGTAAAGCCCGAGAAAATGACGGCACTCAACCAGCGCATGCCTTCTCAGGGATGTACTGATTGGATGGTGCTGTGGCAGGGATGAGAGCGCGAGAATGTCGCTGATAACGTCAATGTAGCTGTGTGCACGGATATCGTAGTAGTCCTGACGGTGGGTAATGGATACCGGGTTTGTAATGTAGAAATAGTCCTTCCTGTCAGCAAAATAAAACAGGCCGTTTGCAGCGGCAAGGTTAATCGTCCAGAGAATGTCTTTGTGACTTTTACCCTCCTGAAAACGCAGATTATTCTTCCTGATGTAAGATGAGCGAATCATCTGCAGCCACAGGTAATGCGGCCATTCTTTCTGTGCCACGCAATGCTGTATCCACGCATGCCCGCTGACCGCCTGAGCATAAAGCTGTTTACGATGAACCGGTCGCCGCTGCAGGCAACTGCTGTTGGTATGCCAGCCATTGAAAAGGGCAACATCGGCCTGGTTCTCCCGTGCGCTCTTCAGTCGCTCCCGGAGAAAACCTTCTTCAATCCGGTCATCCGCATCCAGAAAGACCACCCACTCACCGCCATGAACCGCCAGCGCGGTGTTACGTGCGGCATATACACCCTGATTTTCCTGGTGAACAAGAATCAGCCGCTCATCAGTGATGGCGTTGAGTATGGTCGACGTTTCGTCGGTAGAGCCGTCATCCACAACAATCACCTCAATGCTGAGTGTTTGCTCGCTGAGGAGTCCATGCAACAGATGGCCGATGCTGGTCTGTGCATTGAAAACCGGGATAATAATGCTGACATCAATTTCAGGCTGCATATCGGGCTACACTTTCCCTTCGCTGTCATCTTTCTGACGCCTGACGGGGAGAATGCGCTTTTCCCTGATTTCCTGCTCAGTATCAAATAAGCACTCGTCGCAGTATTCCTTATCAAGCCCAAACAGGCGGCTGATGACGCCCCTTCTCTTGTTACATCTTGCACATCGTTTCATTCCATCCCCTGTATGACTTTTACTCAGCCAGCTTCACGCTTAGCCGGATACACCTTCTTAAAAACAGTGCATTACAAAGATTCATCACTGTCCCATGATTGTCTTTACAAAATTATTAATTGATTATACAGATCAATTATATCAAATCGATCGATAAAAACGATCATGATATTACCGATTGCACGCACCCTGGCATAGGTTTTTTGACGGGCCATTTCCACGGCCCGGAGGGGATATCGACAACGAAGAGGACAGGGCGAAGGTTTCCCGCTGATTAGCGAGGTGATGAGTACTTTCAGGAAGTAAAACCATTCGGGAAGCAGACTCGTTTCCCACTCAGCAATCAAAAAGGAGAAAATTGAATGAAAAAATACTGTCCACATCAGAAAACTTTGCTGGCTGTTGTGCTCAGCATGGCGGCGTTTAATGCCTCTGCCGCATGGACCATCAATGGTACCTTCTGCCAGTCGTTCAGCGATGACGGTCAGGTTCTGCTACGGGTTAAGCCGTCAACAATTGGTATTATTGAGAATAAGCCGCAGTGCGGCGGTCGTGGTACCACTGAACTTGCCGGGAGTAATTTCAGGATTAATAACACCTCTTATCCATCCAGCGTGATGTGCAACAGCCAGTCCCGGTACCAGGCAGTGCAGACAACCGTGGCAACCCGTGATATTCAGTCAGTTATTAATTCATTGAAAGAAAACAAAAAAGTCAGCATGAGCACGTTTGGTTCCTCTTTTACCTTCAGTACTGCTGATTTTGCCAGCGCGTGCGGCTCAGTGATTAATCAGAAGGTGACCGATTTCGATCCGCAGTCAGAATACAAACGGGACATGGCCAGGATGGGTTACAAGCAGGATGAAAACGGCCAGTGGCATAAACAATCCAGGCAGGCATATTCACGCGAAGCTGACCCGGAAATAGCTGCCAGTTACAATCCAAAAGCGGGCGTTGCTGAAGGTTCCGGAAAAGGCGGGTTCCATGGAGACGGAGCCAGTAAAAATCTTTATGGCCCGGGTAGCCAGGCACAAAAAGATGCAGAAGCGGCAAACGAAGCCCGCCGCCTCGCGGCACAAAATCGTGTATCGAAAAGTACCACTGGAATAACAGAACCAGAGATGCAGACAGCTCAGCAGTCTGTCGATTTCCCGGTGAATGCGTTCTGCACCCTGAATAATGGTAAAAGTGTGGGAGTCTTTGCCGCCGCAGGGCAGGATTATCGTTACACCTACACGGATAAAAACGATAAACCCGAGCTGGAGTTAACTGAAGGGCTGTTCGGCGTGAAGGCCTTCCATTATCACACACCTATGGGCATGGGGTCTGCCAGTTACATCCGATTTAACAAAGGTGTCTATGACTATATTCTGCTGAATACAGACACGGGGCATGAAGAATTTCAGGGTATCCGGGTTTACAAAAATGGTGACCTGGTTTCGGCTCATGAGTGCAAAACCCGTCTGACGCTCGATACCCGCCAGCTTCCTCAGGACGGTCACGTCGACAACGAAAAGCTGGGTGAACACTTCATCCTGAACTGACCGTAAAAATCATTAACCACAGTAATAACCCCGCCACGACAGGACAGGACAGGACAGGACAGGACAGGACAATACACCAGCAGGCCACATCCCTCCAGGGGACGTGGCCTGTTCTTTTTATGCCGCTGACAGCACCCCACCGGCCAGGCTCATCACAGCGATGTCCCTGGCCTTTCTTTTATCCACTGCTTAAGCAGGAGAACCAATGGAAAATAACGATGAGATTGACGTTGAGTATCACGATGAGATGCCTGCAGAGGAACACAATCCCCGCAATATTCAGGCAATGATGGGCTGGCTCTATGACAAAGCCGTCAGCGGGATTGCCGGGATCGAGTCGGCTGAAACCCTGGCAGAACGCTATCTCACCGATGCGGAGGGGGATGTGACAAAGGCCGCTCACTCGATGATCCGCTGGGAGAGCGTCAAGGCGGGCAGTACCGGCTTTTTATCCGGTGTGGGCGGTGTGGTGGCGATGCCCGTCACGCTGCCGCTGAACATCACCAGCGTACTGTTTCTCCAGACCCGACTGGTGGCAGCTATCGCCTGCCTCGGCAAACGCAGTCTGGCTGACGAACGTATCCGGGCACTCGCCGGGCTGTGCCTGTGCGGTAACGCTGCCAAAGCGCTGTTGCAGGAAGTGGCGTTACAGGCGATGGACACCTGGACCCGCCCCTTCACACGGAGGATTGTGGAGAAAACCCTGGTGCTGATGGCCGCCCGTGCCGGTGTACGCACCAGTGGTCAGTTTATTCGTCTGGTGCCTCTGGCCGGCGGTGTGGTCAGCGGTGCGGTGGATGTCACCACCACCCGCACGATTGGTCGTATTGCCTGCACCACGTTTCTGCCACCTTACCCGGGACAACGGAAATCATAAAAAACTACCAGACACCTACCTTGCCGTCAGGAGCATTCACCCGCACTCAGGCTGAAGCTGTCGCCGCTGTTTATATCAATATTGCCATTGAAGACGACCAGGGCTCCCATTTCCGCCTGGTCATCCGTGACATCGACAACACACTTATCTGGCGGGACTGGAATTTTGCGCCCAATGCTGGCGTGATGCTCAATCGCTATATTGCCAGCCATTGTATCTCTGTTTCTTCACCCTCTGGCGGTAACTAACTGCAACTGGCGTCCATAGCCGTTCTTTATCACATCCGCCCTCCCCTGTATCAGGCCATGTCTCTTCGGAGCATGGCCTTTTGCCTTTTATACCGTTCCATTAAGGAGTTTCCACTATGCGAATAGCCAGCCGTTTTGGCGCTGCCAGCCTCGTGCGCCGCGACCGCCCGTTAACCCGCGATGAACTGGCGCACTACGTGCCCAGCGTCTTCAGCGAAGAAAAACATGAATCCCGCAGCGAGCGTTACACGTACATCCCGACCATCACCCTGCTGGATAACCTGCAGCGGGAAGGTTTCCAGCCGTTCTTTGCCTGCCAGACACGCGTGCGCGACCTGAATAAACGCGACCACACAAAGCACATGTTGCGCCTCAGGCGTGAAGGCCAGATTAACGGTAAACATGTCCCCGAAATCATCCTGCTTAACAGTCACGACGGCTCCAGCTCATACCAGATGCTGCCGGGGTTGTTTCGCTTTGTCTGCCAGAACGGGCTTGTCTGCGGCAAAACCTTTGGTGAAGTGCGCGTGCCGCATAAAGGCAATGTGGTGGAGAAGGTCATTGAAGGGGCTTATGAGGTGCTGGGGATATTTGACCGGCTGGAAGAAAAGCGGGACGCCATGCAGTCACTGCCACTTCCCCCACCGGCACAGCAGGCTTTTGCCAGAGCCGCGCTGACGTATCGCTTTGGTGAAGAGCACCAGCCGGTGACGGCATCACAGATACTGACGCCCCGCCGCTATGAAGACCGTCAGGACGACCTGTGGTCAGTGTTCAATCGTTGCCAGGAGAACCTGCTGAAAGGGGGTCTGCCAGGACGTACCGCCAAAGACAAACGCAGCCATACCCGGGCGGTTAAAGGCATAGACGGCGACGTTAAGCTCAATCGCGCCCTCTGGGTGATGGCAGAAGAACTTCAGCAGGCGCTGAGCTGATGCCACCGCTACCTGATAACGCCCACCATGCCACCCTTTATCCGACCGCCCTGGAAACAATCCCTGCAGCCGCTCCATCTCCGATGACGACCTGTGCGCCTGGTGCTCACACCTTCTTTATCGTCCCGGCGAACTCAGCCTGTGCCGCTTAATCCTCCCGGAGGGCCACTGGCCGTCACGCTGTGATGAGGACGGCTATGCGCAGTCCTGCCCGTCACTCCGGCTGAACCAACATCTCCAACCCGATAAATAAACAAGGAAAAACTAACATGACCGATATTATTAACCTTAACGATACCCTCCCGTTACCGCCACAACCTGCCAGTTCTTCGCCAGCGCTGACCGCCACACTCGTACAGGACGAGCAGCGCATCAGCTTCTGGCCTGGGCACTTCGGCAGCATCCCGCAGTGGATAATCCTCGAACCGACAGTCTTCGCGTGGATGGACCGCTTCTGCACAGACTACCACGGCGGTATCTGGCAGTTTTACACGCTCAGCAACGGCGGCGCGTTTATGGCCCCGGAAGCGGAGAGCGATAAACTCTGGTCGCTATTCAACACCCTGAACGGTAACGGCGGTGAGCTCAGCGCCGGGGCTGCCGGGATCGCGGTCTGCCTGATGACTTACAGCCACCACGCCATGCGCACCGAATGCGACGCCATGGCGGAGCACTATTACCGCCTGCGGGACTACGCGCTCAGCCATGCGGAATGCAGTGCGATCATGCACATCATCGACTGAGGTCAGCCGCCATGGAACAACAGTTACCGCTGTTTGCCCGTGAATTACCCTCTGCCGACCAGCTGACGGTCAGGGAAGCCTTAACCCTGCTGGAAGGGCAGCTCCGTGAACCCGGTGCGTCATTTACGTCCAGCAATGCCGTGCGCGACTGGCTGCGCCTGCATCTGGCCACGCAGGAGAGGGAGTCGCTGATGGTGCTGTGGCTGGACAACCAGCACCGCCTCATCGCCTGCGATACGCTTTTTCTCGGCACCATCAACAGCATCACCGTCCATCCACGGGAGGTCGTGAAGGCCGGACTTCACCACAACGCTGCCGCCGCGCTACTCGCGCACAATCATCCTTCCGGAGAGGCTGAACCCAGTCAGGCCGACCGGCTGATTACCGGACGCCTGAAACAGGCCCTGGAGCTGGTCGATATTCGCCTGCTGGACCACCTGGTGGTTGGCGGGATGGATATAGTGTCTTTTGCCGAACGAGGCTGGCTTTAAGGAGAAAAACAACGATGAAGATTATCAGCAAACGCCAGGCGATGGCGATATACCGCCAGCATCCGCAGTCGCGGCTGTTCCGCTTCTGTACAGGGAAATACCTGTGGTCCGGTAGCATCTGCCACTATGCCGGACGGGAGGTGCAGGATATCTGCGGTGTGCTCGCCGTATTCGCTGAACGCCGCCAGGACCGCAACGGCCCGTATGTTGTCCTGCGCAGCGTTACCCTGAATTAACACCTAGTTAAGGATTACTTAAATGCAAAGCTCAACAAATGTAGCAAATCACGATATTGCCGCCCCCTGGTGGGGACTTAAGCCTGCAGCTGTCCCGTGTTTTGGCGCACGACTGGTACAGGAGGGCAACCGGCTGCATTACCTGGCTGATCGCGCCAGCATTACCGGTACCTTCAGCGAATCAGACCTGCGCCATCTGGACCAGGCATTTCCACTGCTGTTGAAACAACTTGAGTTAATGCTCACCAGCGGTGAACTCACTCCCCGACATCAGCACGGCGTCACGCTCTACGCAAAAGGACTGACCTGCGAGGCAGACACCCTCGGCTCCTGCGGGTACGTTTATCTTGCGATTTATCCGACGCCACCTGTGGCACAACCCGCAGGAGAATAGCCATGCCGCACGCCTGTAAAATCAGTGAGGTTATTGAACTGCTGCAACAATATCAAAATGGCGACTTCGTATTGTGTTCACTCTGGTACGAAGACGATGTAGACAATGTGGATGACTCTGTTACGACAGAAGCGGCCAGAGCGGCATTACGCCATGCTGCCAGCCATCACGACGCAGAGCAGGGTATTAACTGGTTCATACTGGAGGCCACACCTGAGGCCATCCGGCAGTAAGTGGGTTACCTGAAAAACACGTAACTCACCTCCCCCCTTCACCGTAATCCCCCCAACCATCAACATCTTATTTAACAGAGATCAACGTTATGCAAACCTTACCCACCATCCCGACGAGGAAGGTATCGTCACACCCGTCGCCGGTAGAAATCTGGCAGCAACTTCTTACTTATCTGCTGGAAAGGCATTACGGCCTTTCGCTTAACGACACACAGTTTGGTGATAGTAATGTGATTCAGCAGCATATTGACGCCGGGATTTCACTGGCAGATGCACTCAATTTTCTCGTTGAAAAATCTGAACTGGTACGAATTGATCGCCCCGGTTTCTCCATTCAGCATCAGTCTCCGTTCATCAGCGCTATTGACATACTCCGGGCCAGAAAGGCCACCGGCCTGATGCAACGTACCGGCTATAAGGCGGTGACTTGCGCCATCAGTGGGCAGTCATGCAGGGGACAGCAATGAAGCTGTCCCTGACGGTGGAAGCCGATACCGTTAATGTACTGGCCCTTAATGGGGGCCGGATCGCCGTCGATATCGATGGTATTGAGCTGGCTGCGCTGATTGATGTGGTCAGTGATAACGGGTATTCGCTTCGTGTTGCTGATACCCCCGGGAAGTTGGTTGTTGAAGATCAGCTACCACGTACCGCCCGTCTGAATGGGATCCAGTGCAGTACCGCTCATATCACGTGTGAGGATAACGCTATTCTCGACCAGGTCACTCTTCAACGCCACGACGGCGGCAACAGTGACTGGATACTGTACACCGGCTACGGTTACCTGCCCAGACTTAACGCTTGCTTATACCCAGTGCTGGAACTAAAGAGATTGGGGCTTTCAAAGGGCTGCCGTCGGTTAGTGACCACACTGATACGACGTTACGGGATCGATATGCTACATCTGGATGCAGCGGGTGACCTGTTGCCGGGTTTTAGCGCCTTCAACTGGTAGTCTCTCCTTCCGACATGCTCAGTCTCTGCAACACATCCGCTCAGAATAATCACAGCCCTGTATTCACCACACGCATAAACGCCAGCCCTCACCGACTGGCGTTTTGCTTTATATAAAGGACATAAACTATGTCAGAACTTACTCTCACCGAATCCGAAGTGTTAACCGACAATACCGATGTAATTTGCTCGACCAGCATTGAACGTATCGTCACCGGACGCAACGCGGCGCTGGCGCAAATTGAAACACTGATACAGCAACTCGACGATATCTCGACACTGACCAGCAACATCGGCGGTGGTAAAGCAAATGAATGGGGAGTACGGCAATACCGTTACGACTGCTGGTTGATGGATAAACCAGAAACAGCGATAAAAGCCATCACCCAAAATATCGATCGCAGCATCTGGAAAGACCTGATGAATAAGTCGGGTATGCTGGCGCTCATGGACGCACAGGCACGCGACGAGTGGTACAACAGCCTGGAAAAGGACGATATTCCCGCTGTCAGTGAAGAGAATATTCTCAGCACCTTTGAGCAACTACATCAGAGTAAAGCGGAGGTGTTCGAGCGGGGGATCATTAACGTGTTTAAGGGACTAAGCTGGGATTACAAGAGCAACAGCCCCTGCAAATTCGGGAAGAAGATCATCGTTGATGGTCTGGTACAATATGACCGTTGGGGATTTCACTTCCGTCATGGGCGCAGACGTGAGCAGTTAGCAGATTTAGATCGTATGCTGAATCTGCTGGATGGTAAACCTGTTCCGGAGAATCGCAACGATCTTTCCGTCAGGCTCGATGCTCATATCTCCAAACAGCACGCTTCCGTTTACGAAGACGAGTATGTTGAGATACGTTACTTCCAGAAAGGCACTGGGCACATCATCTTTAAACGCTCTGATTTGATTGATAAGATGAACGAAATAGTTGCCCGCCATTTTCCTGCAACCCTACCACCTCGTACCTGAACCCAAATTCGAGTCACCAGAATCAATGCAAACGGACCGAGGGTACAAATGAGGGCACAAAAATCACCAAATTAAAAATAAACCTTATATATCAATTAAATAGCAACAAGAATCGATTCCGAGTCCGGCACCACTATTTAGAAAACCCAGCCTATGGCTGGGTTTTTGCTATATGGCTACGGCCGATTTCTGGGCGCTGATAAGCGTGGCTTTCATGCAGGCACGCTTACGCTAATAGCCCGGTAAGTTAATACAGGTGGTGGTTCTTTTTTATCACTTAATTTTGCCGGATAAATTGCTGACCTGATTTGAAAGGTTGTCGTTGCTCCGCTTCATGTCATCAAGGCTTCTTTGCAATCGCTCGATCTTACTCTCCTGCTCAGAATTCTTTCTCTCAAGCTGTGAAACCTTCTGAGTTAGCTCATCGACTTTGCGGTTGTTGGACTTCATCTTCCTCAGGCTATCCTGCATCTCCTGTAGATCCGACTCCCTGAAATCAGAAGGCTCGATTTCATCTGCATCAGAAATTACCGGGATATATCCTAGATTACCGCTGCTGGGTTTGATACTAACCTGAACTTTATTTAGACCCGCAGAGTGCGCGTAACCTATTGAAGAAAAATAAAAAAAAGAAACAACACACAGACCAGACAGATATTTATTCATTTCTAACGTCCTTTTAAATTTTTCAATCACTTCCAGGAGTCTCCTTCTGGTATCACCCGCTCAGGATAAAACACTTGGCTTAGCCTCAGGCAGTTCATAAACGGGGTTAAAGAGCAGAAGATACTATTCGTTTTTCATTATAATACGCGTTTCCTCTCCCCCAAAATCCAACCGCCACCCGCTCATTTTTTGCCACCTTACATCCGCCGGTATCGAGATAAGCGCGTTAACACGCACCTTATTAACGAACCCGCCCTCGTGGCGGTTTTTTGCTTTTGAATTCCTGACAACTTTAGGGATCGTTCCCACCAGTGCCCAGCAGTTTGTTTTTGAAGATAAACAAACACGCCTCGTTGAAGTTCTCCGCCCCCAGCCGTTCTGAGAGCGCCGTCCGTTTGCGATAGAGGCTTTTCACCGACGTATTCAGCTCGCCTGCAATCTCCTCCATTGACATCCCTGCCCTCAGCAACCGCAACATAATCGTTTCATGCGTACTCAGCCGTAAATTCAGCAGCCACTTCGTGGTCAGGCGACGGCCCTTCATATTGAGCACCAGGTTAAACAGCGAGGCCATATCCGGCGCCGTAAGCGACGTATTCATAAACAGCTTCATACTGAGCAGATTCTCCTCGCGGTGGCGCATATCAAGCATAACGCAGCAGATCGTTTTTCTCGTTCTGGCCGGATGGCGTATCAGGTAATCATATAAACGGAGCGGACAACGACTATCAATCAATACAGAATATTCATCTGCACCGTTATCAAATATGTTTCTGTCAATCGAATCGAGCAGGATAATATCCGGAAAAAATATCCGCATGCCCCTGACAAGGTAGCGATCCTGAGTCACTAACACTATTGAAGTTGCCACTAACCATCCCTTTTAGATTAAAGCAAGAACGATCCTGCGAAAAGAAGACCGCCTTCGTTTTATAGCGCTGTTATATTAACGATAAATGTATTCTGGCTTTGGACATCCCTCAATACACACATTGATGAGTAAGACTTCCTGTAGACTATCATTCAATGTCTGCCATTAATTATAAATAAAAAACAATCGCAGAAAAGTCACTTCTCTAAACATTAAGAATTTTTGTCATGAAACTTCCCAAACATGCACCAGAAAGTACTTTAATTGAGGCAGATATGCGTCATTAAAAATATATACAAAACTGTCACAATAAAAATAAAATCATTATATTTCAATGCATTACAATTAATGACTCAATTCAAAATAAACACAAAAAACGGCTCATTACAGAATTATCTCAAAACTACGCAGCCGCTTTTCAGCATATTTATCCGGCAACATATCAGGTGTACATTACCTCCCATCCAGTCTACTGAGATGAGGATCCATAATTACCTTTAAGTAAGTACCCCGTAACATCACTGCATTCAGATTTAATGTTCTCATTTATGGCCTTTTACGCTGAGCTTAAAGGCGGCCGTGTTATGCAATGGATTCATGAAAAACAAATGGCAAATAGATATGGAAAGATCACTTAGCTTCAGTACATTATTCTTTTATCGCACCCCAACATTATTGTTTCTGTTATTACTCTTTCCTGTTCTGGTTCAGGCTACGGAATCCGTTTATGAGCAACAGATTCAACAGGCGCGTAACGGTAATTACACGTCGTTTCTCGATTATCTTCAGCGTTATCAGCAGCAGCATGCCCTGACGCCTGAACACGTTGCGGACTGGTTACAGGTGGCAGCCTGGGCAGGCCATGATGACGAGGTTATTCAGGTCTGGCAGCGCTACAGCATTTATATGCCGCTTCCCGCCCGCGGCGTTGCGGCTGTCGCACAGGCCAGGCGAAATCAGAAAGCGTGGCAGCCCGCTCTGGCGCTCTGGAAAGAAGCGCGCAGCCTTGCGCCGGATAACGACGATTATCGTATCGGCTATATCAAAACCCTGGCCGATGCCCGTAAAGATACGATTGCCCTGCAGGAGGCCAGACAACTGGTGGCGGAGGATCCCTCGCAGGCACATCTTCAGACGCTGGCGTATGTCTGGCTACGCCAGGGAAAAAGCTGGGATCGGCTTTTAGCCGACACGTGCGCGCTGAATATCGCGCCAGAAAATCACGCGCTTCTTCGCGAGCTGATCGACGCGCTAACGGATAACCGGGTCAATACTCCCGCGCTCCTGCTTTCACAAAAGGTGGCGCTGTCTCCCGCGGAGCGTCGTCGTCTTGAGCTGAATGCCGCGGCCGAAAGCGTTCGTCTTGCAGATGTGCCAGGCAGAACAGAAAAAGAGCGCCTGCAACTTGCGCAATCTGCACTGAATCGTTACGACGCCCTGCTTTCCCGCTGGCAAGGCGAGCCACAGGCGGCGGAAGACATCGTCCTTGCGCGTATCGACCGGCTCGGCGCGCTCTACGCTCATGCCGATTACCCGCGGGTCATCAGCGAATATCAGGATCTGACGGCAGCCCGGCATCCGGTGCCGGGCTGGGCAATCGGCTGGGTGATCTCCTCATATCTGCAGGAGAAAAACGCTGCCGCCGCCTTCGCGCTTCTGCAACGCTATCCGCAATACGCATCTGACCCGCAGGACGAAGAGCACGCGCTTTTCTACGCCTGGCTGGATACGGGAGAGTATCCGTCCGCCCGCCGGTATGCAGAGCGCCAGACCCGCAACGTTCCCTGGACCCGTTACGATTTCGGCTCCCCTACTCCTCAGCCGAACGATCGATGGCTTACCGGTCAGTCGCTCCGTTTTAACTATTTGCTGGCGACGAATGCCCTGCCGGAAGCCGAAAAGCTTGCGCGACGTCTGGCGGCAACGGCGCCGGGCAATCAGGGATTGCAGATTGACTACGCCACGCTGCTTCAGGCGCGGGGTCTGCCGCGCGCGGCGGAGCAAACGCTGAAAATGGCGGAGGCGCTGGAGCCCTCGAATCTGGAGCTTGAGCAGCAGCAGGCTTACGTCGCCATGGATCTGCAGGAGTGGCGGCAGATGGATTTACTGGCTGACGACGTCGTCGCCCGCGCGCCGCGCGATCGCAGCGCCAGGCGTCTGGACAGGCTCCGCACCGTCCACCATATGTCCGAGCTGCGCCTCAACGCGAGCAAGGGTTTGCACTCCGATAACCCCGTCAGCGGGACGCACGACCTCAACTGGGACGCCACGCTCTATGGCCCGCCCGTAGCGGATAACTGGCGGCTGTTTGCCGGCACCCGCTATGCCGAGGGTAATTTCGATGAAGGCAAAGGCACCAGCCGCCACCTGTTGGGCGGTATCGAATGGCGGCCACGCGATCTCCAGCTCGAAGCCGAGCTCTCCAGCAACCGCTATCACGGGGCGAACAAGCCGGGCGCTCGCCTCTCAACAACGTACTTTGTCACCGATAACTGGCAGGTCAGCGGCAGCCTTGAGCGCCTGTCGCGCACCACGCCCCTGCGGGCGTTACGCAACGGGATCAGCGCCAACCGGGGAGAAGGTGGCGTGCGCTGGTATCAAAACGAGCGTCGTGAATATCAGTTCAACGCCGCCCTCAGCCGCTTCTCGGACCATAACCGCCGACAGGAATACACCCTCACGGGTAAGGAGCGTCTCTGGCAGACACCGTCCCTGACGCTGGATCTCGAACCGGGGATCGCTGCCAGCAAAAACAGCCTGCGGGACACCCTCTATTACAACCCGGCGCGGGATCTTTCCGTGACGGCCGCCCTGGCCGTTGACCATGAGATGCTCCGCCATTACGACACCCTCTGGAGCCAGCAGTTCGTGGCGGGAGGCGGCCGCTACTGGCAGAAAAATCAGTCCGCTGGCGCCATCGCTCTGCTGGGTTACGGACAACGCGTTCAGTGGAACAACGTCATGGATACCGGCGTGATGCTGAACTGGGACAAGCGCCCTTACGACGGCAAACGCGAGAGCAACCTCTCCGTCACGTTTGATGCGACTTTACGCTTTTAAGGATGATGATAATGAACACACGTTTTTCCGCGAGCCTGATACTCATCGGCTGGCTCTGCCTCAGCGCGAGCGTCTGCGCGCAGGCATTTTCGTTTATTGCGCCCAAAGATCGGCCGCAGCTGGAGGCGAGCAAACCCTGGCCGCAGAACCAGTTTCTGGTGCTGGCCTACCACGACGTCGAAGACGATGCCGCCGATCAGCGCTACCTCTCCGTGCGCACCAGCGCGCTAAACGAGCAGATCAGCTGGCTGCTGCACAACGGTTATCACGTCATCAGCGTGCAGGACATTCTGGATGCCCATGACGGGAAAAAAACGCTGCCGCCCAAAGCCGTTCTGCTCAGCTTTGACGATGGCTACAGCAGCTTTTACACCCGCGTCTGGCCACTGCTTCAGGCGTGGAACGTTCCTGCGCTGTGGGCGCCGGTGGGCAGCTGGGTGGATACGCCGGAAAATCAAAAAGTTAACTTCGGCGGCCTGATGACGCCCCGCGATCGCTTCGCGACGTGGGACATGGTGCGCGAGCTCAGCCGGTCTCCGCTGATTGAGATCGGATCGCACACCTGGGCCTCGCATTACGGCATCCCGGCTAACCCGCAGGGCAGCCGCGAACCGGCCATCGCCAACCGCTTTTATGATAAAGCGACGGGCCGCTATGAAACCGATCGGCAGTTCAGCCAGCGGATCGGCGATGACGTTCGCAAAGTGACAGACAAAATCACGCAGGTAACGGGCAAGGCGCCGCGCGCCTGGGTCTGGCCCTATGGTGCGGCCAACGGCACGTCGCTTGCCATCGCCAGACAGCAGGGTTATCAGCTGGCCTTTACCCTTGAGGACGGGCTGGGGAACGTGCAGGAGCTGGGCAATATCCCCCGTCTGCTGATCGCCGGCAATCCCTCGCTTAAGGCATTTGCCAGTACGGTCAGCCAGGTTCAGGAGCGCGAACCCGTGCGCGTCATGCACGTCGATCTCGACTACGTTTACGATCCCGATCCGGCCCAGCAGGCCCAAAATATCAACAGGCTGATCCAGCGGGTCTACGACATGAAAATCAGCCATGTTTTCCTGCAGGCGTTTGCCGACCCGCAGGGCGACGGCAGGATCAAGGCGCTCTATTTTCCCAACCGCCAGCTGCCGGTCCGTGCCGATCTCTTTAATTTTGTCTCCTGGCAGCTACAGACCCGCGCGGGTGTGAAAGTCTTCGCGTGGATGCCGGTGCTCTCGTTCGATCTCAATCCTGCCCTGCCGCGCGTGCAGCGTCGGGATCGTCAGACCGGCCGGTTAAGCGATGCCACCGAGCCCTATATCCGGCTTTCTCCGAGGAACCCGCAGGTGCGCCAGCAGGTGACGGACATCTATGAAGATCTGGCCCGCTATGCAAGCTTCAACGGGATCTTGTTCCATGACGATGCGGTGCTGACGGACGTGGACGATGGCGGCCAGGACGCCGCTCAGAACATCACGCGTGAGAAAAGCCAGCTGCTTATCGGGTTTACCCACGCCCTGAGCCTGGCGGTGAAGCACATCCGCGGCCCGCAGATAAAAACCGCTCGCAATATGTTCGCCTTACCCATTCTGCAGCCCGAAAGCGAAGCGTGGTTCGCGCAGAATCTTGACGATTTTCTGGCGGAGTATGACTGGACGGTGCCGATGGCCATGCCGCTGATGGAGTCCGTCCCGGCAGACGAGAGCGATGCCTGGCTGGCGCGTCTGGTGAAAATGGTCGCCACGCGTCCCGGCGCGCTCGATAAAACCATTTTTGAACTGCAGGCCAGGGACTGGGATCGGAAACCGCAGCGCGCCGTTTCCGACAGCCAGCTGGCACAGTGGATGCGCGTGCTCCAGCTGAACGGCGTCAAAAACTACGGCTACTACCCCGATGATTTCATCAACAACCAACCTGATATCTCACGCATCAGGCCTGTATTTTCTTCGTACTGGTACCCTGACAATGACTGATCGCATTATCGCCTTTTCCATTTTATGTCTGGTATTCGGGTTGCCGTTAGGCGTGGCCGCCCTCTTTACCGGCGAGCTGATTCTGGATTTTGTGTTCTTCTGGCCGCTGTTCATGTCCGTGCTCTGGATAACCGGCGGGCTCTATTTCTGGTTTCAGCTTGAACGCCACTGGTCGTGGGATAAAGAGACGCCCGCCCCGACGCTCTCCGGTGAGCCGCTCATCTCCATTCTGATCCCCTGCTTCAACGAGGAACGAAATGCCCGGGAGACGATTAGCGCCGCGCTGGATCAGCGGTATGAAAACATCGAGGTTATCGCCATCAACGACGGCTCGTCTGACAACACCGCGCAGGTGCTGCAGGCGCTGGCGCAGGAGCAGCCGCGCCTGCGGGTGATTAATCTTGCGGAAAACCAGGGGAAAGCGCTGGCGCTCAAAGCCGGGGCAGCGGCGGCCCGGGGCGATCTGCTGGTCTGCATTGACGGTGATGCCCTTCTCGATCGCGATACGGCAGCGTATCTGGTGGCGCCGCTGATTCAGTATCCCCACGTCGGGGCGGTCACCGGGAATCCGCGTATTCGCACGCGCTCCACGCTGATCGGCCGCATTCAGGTGGGCGAGTTCTCTTCGATTATCGGGCTCATCAAGCGGACGCAGCGGATCTATGGCCGGGTCTTTACCGTCTCGGGCGTCATCGCCGCCTTTCGCCGACAGGCGCTGGCGGACGTCGGGTACTGGAGCCCGGACATGATCACCGAAGACATCGACATCAGCTGGAAGCTGCAGCTGCGCCACTGGGATATCTTTTTCGAGCCGCGGGCGCTGTGCTGGATCCTGATGCCGGAAACGCTCAAGGGCCTGTGGAAACAGCGTCTGCGCTGGGCCCAGGGCGGCGCGGAGGTGTTTCTGGTCAACCTTCGCAGGATTGTGCGCTGGGAGCATCACCGCATGTGGCCCCTGTTTCTTGAGTATGCCCTGTCAACGCTGTGGGCCTTCGCCTACGCGATGACGGTGCTGTTATTTATTCTCAGCCACATCGCTCCTGTTCCTGCCAGGCTGACCGTGGAGAGCCTTTTTCCACCGGAGTTTACCGGGTTACTGCTGGGCGTGATGTGCCTGCTGCAGTTCCTCGTCAGTTTGTACATCGAGCGGCGCTATGAACGGAAGGTGGCCAGCTCGCTTTTCTGGGTGATCTGGTTCCCGATGGTGTACTGGATGATCGGCCTGTTCACCACCCTTGTCGCATTTCCAAAAGTCATGCTTAAACGCCAGCGCGCCCGCGCGCGCTGGATCAGTCCGGACCGGGGAAAAGGACGCATTTAATGAACGAAAATACCTTAATTCTGACCGAACATAGGCTGTTGCCACGTCTTTTCGATGCCGCGTTAACGCTGGTGGCATGGGGAGGCTTTCTGTTTTTCCTGTATGCCCGGCTCTGGATGCAGCTCACCGAGGAGAGCGACTACCGCTGGGGCGTCATTATTGCGTCTTTTAATACGGTGTTGCTCTACCTGCTGTTTGCCGCGCTCAACGGCTGGCTGCTGATTTTGTGGTATCAGTACAATCGCCGTCGGGCCCACGTGAGGCGGCGTCAGCCGGGCTATTTTCACCAGGAGGAGCTGGCCCGCAGCTTTAATGTTTCACCGCAGATCATCTCCGAGATGAGCCAGTACAACCTGCTGACGGTCTATCATGACCATATTGGCCGCATCATCGATCTGAAGATCAACGGGCAGGAAGAGGAAGAACAGTAACAAAAAGCCCCCGCAGGATGTCCTGCGGGGGCTTTTTTATTGCGGGTAAGAGCTACTTATCTTTAACCACGATCAGCGGCTCAATATCGCTCTCTTTCTTCACCACCAGCGAGTCATCGCCGCGCAGGCAGGTCCCACCGTAGTTCCCGCCCACGGTAAAGGTACAGACCTGAATGTACTTGCCGTCGACGTTTGGCAGGCACCACAGCTGCTGGTAGATGTTTTTACGGTCGACAAACTTGCCGCTGGATTTATCCAGCAGTTCGTCCTGGGCGCTAATCAGGTCGATATTGCTGCCGCAGCGTCCGGCAATCGGCTTGGCGGCGTATCCGGTCTGCTTCAGCAGATCGTTGACCTCAAAATCGGTGTCGAGCAGGTAACGATGATTCGGGAACAGCTGCCACAGCACCGGAAGAATCGCTTTGTTGCCGGGAATGACGGTCCACAGCGGTTCAAAGACCAGCACCTCCGGGCGCAGCAGGACGTCAATCAGGCGCACTTCGCCTTCAGGATGTCCAGTGCGGATCGGCACGGCGGCATATTCGGTTTCGCTGACCTCACGGATCTGCTCAATCGCCGTCTCCCACGCCCAGGTTTTCCACACGCAGTTGACGTGGCGACCTTCGTCGTCAATCAGCTGTCCGGCGGCATCCCAGCTGAGCGCCCCCAGCCCGTGGAGGATTTTAGTCTCGAACCCGGCCTGCATCAGCGAACGCTGGATAAAGAGCGCGTGATAGTCCTCTTCAACATCGTTGTCCTGCATGATGTGCACGAATGGCCGGGCGTGGCTGTGCTTCCAGGCGCCGGTCAGCTCTTCCAGTAGGCCTTCTGCCGGGTTATGCCCGTTGCCGCGATAGCCGTTTTTCACCCACTCTTCGAGAATCAGCCCGCCCTCGGTATGGCAGGAGGCGGAGTCGGCGTTGTACTCGTAGACCTTGATGCCGCGCTCATCCATACAGAAATCCATACGACCGGTGATCATATGGTGACGACGCCACTGCCAGGAGAGGCGCAGGCGCGGCCAGAGGATTTTCGGGATGTCGAAAAGCGCCAGCAGGCTGTCGTCTCTCAGCACCTTGTCCGTGGCGTGCAGATACATCAGGTGCAGCTCGTTGGTGGCTTTGATCAGCTCCTGTTCCGCGCTTTCGGTAATGGTGAAGTACTGACAGGGATCTTTGTTGATCACGTGACCGTTGGCGCGAACATACGCCTGCTGCAGCGCGTCATTTTCGTTGAGCCACTTGCCGTCGAACTGACGTTTGTTTTTCAGCCGCGCGCCGCTGATTTTCAGCAGTTCGCCGTCGATTTCCGGCTGGGGAATGCTGTGTTCCGTATCGTCGGTCTGGATCATCCAGCCGAGGATCTCCGTGTCGTTGAAAGTGTCATGGATCGTATAACACCCGTTCTCCACGCTCAGACGCAGCTCGCGCGTCCACTGCTGCCCGAGCGGCAGCGGAGAGTGAATCACGTTCTGCTCGGCGATACGCACCTTATCGTCCAGAAGCTGGGTGATCACCGCCACGTGGCCGGTTTCGTGAAACTCGCCGCCCTTTTGCCAGATCAGCAGTGCCCCGGCCCGCGGCGCGCGTTTTGAGCCATTGGCAAAAGCCTGAAGGGGCAGGATGTTATCGTTCACCACCTGACGCAAAAAGCGCAGGGAGAAGATTTCCCACGCCATGCCGACGTCGGTAAACACGAAGCCATAGTTGAGAAACAGGAAACGGCGGGCAAACTCAACGCACTGCCACTTGTGGCCCATGTATTCATTGCCAATGTAGCTGCGAAAATCCGCGTCTTGCGGGTAGTTTCGCGGGTCCAGACTGCTGTAATTTGAAGAGTAAATCGCCACGCCACCGGGCGCATAGCCTAACAATGTCCCGAAGGGCGCATCACTGCTTAACTTTCCTTTACGCATGTATCCAACCTAAAACAGGCAGGCGGCAATTTTTTATGGGTTGTCGTCGTCTGCACGTTGTAATTAACCTGACAGAGGAGCGTTTATCATACACCTGCGTGGTAAATAATTCGCCTTACCCGGCCGACAAAACATAAACCCTGTAGGTCGGGTAAGCGAAGCGCCACCCGACACGTTTAAGGCTCACATCTTAAACAACCAGCATGCCGCAAAATGTCCTGGCGCGATCTCCTGCATCGCTGGCTCCTGTGTCTGGCAAACCGGCATGCTATGCGGGCAGCGGCTGCAGAACTTACAGCCCGGCAGCGCGGACGTAGGGCCGGGCATTTCGCCGCGCAGGGTTGCGTCTTCGAGGTTGCGAATGCGCGGGTCGGGCTGGGGAACCGCCGCCAGCAGCGCGCGGGTATAAGGGTGCGCCGGACGCTGATACAGTTCATTCGCCGGGGCCACCTCCACCAGCTTACCGAGATACATCACCCCAATGCGGCTGGAGATATGACGCACCATCGAGAGATCGTGGGCGATGAACAGATAGGTCAGCCCCAGCTCCTGCTGCAGATCCTGCAGAATATTCACCACCTGCGCCTGCACCGAGACGTCCAGCGCCGAGAGCGGCTCATCGCACAGCACAAATTCAGGACGCACGGACAACGCGCGGGCAATACTGATGCGCTGGCGCTGCCCGCCGCTGAACTCATGCGGGAACCGCTCAAGGTGCTCCTGCTTCAGCCCGACTTTGTAGAGCAGCGTTTCCGTCCGTTCGCGCTGTTCTTCACGGCTGTAGCCGTGGATCTGCATCGGCTCGGCCACCAGCTGCCGCACCGTCATACCTGGGTTAAGCGAGGAGTAAGGATCCTGAAAAATCGCCTGCATCCGTTTACGCAGCGGCTTGAGCTCTTTTTCGCGGGCGTGGGCAATCGCCTGCCCGGCAAAGTGGATTTCGCCTGCAGTGATATCGAAGAGGCGCAGGATGGCGCGCCCGAGGGTGGATTTCCCGCAGCCGGATTCGCCCACCAGGCCAAACGTCTCGCCGGGCTGGATATCAAAGCTCACGCCATCAACCGCCTTCACGGCCGTGCCTTTACGCAGCAAACTGCCGTTAAGCGGATAGTGTTTGCGCAGATCGCGCACGCTCACTAATGGCACCTGTTGTTCACTCATGCCTGCATCTCCTTATCGGCCCATAGCCAGCAGGCGGCGCGATGGCCCTCTCCCATGGCGTAAAAAGCGGGCTGCCGTTCACACTGGGGCATGCGTTTCGGGCAGCGTTCGGCGAAGGGACAGCCCGGCGGCGGGTTAAGCAGGCCAGGCGGCGCGCCTTCAATGGGCGATAAACGTTGATTAACCTCATCCGGACGCGGCAGCGAGGCTAGCAGCCCCTGGGTGTAAGGATGCGCAGGGCGATAAAAAATGTCTTCCACGCTCCCCTCTTCCATTACCAGCCCGCCGTACATCACCACCACGCGGCTGCAGACCTGCGCCACCACGCCGAGATCGTGGGTGATCAGCAGAATCGCGGTTTGGGTCTGCTGTTGCAGGCTTTTCAGCAGACGCAGGATCTGCGCCTGAATGGTGACGTCCAGCGCGGTGGTCGGCTCATCGGCAATAAGCAGCTTAGGGTTGCAGGAGAGCGCAATGGCGATCATCACCCGCTGGCGCATCCCGCCGCTAAACTCGTGGGGATACTGGTCGTATCGGCGTTCCGCCTCGGCAATCCCCACCTGTTCCAGCATGGCGATCGCCGCCGCTTTGGCCGCTTTTTTGGTCAGCCCTTTATTGCGCATCAGGATCTCGGCCATCTGTTTGCCGATGGTCAGCACCGGGTTCAGGGCGGTCATCGGATCCTGGAAAATCATCGCGATCTCGTTGCCGCGAATGGCGCGCATCTGCGCAGGGGTTTTCTGCGCCAGATCGTCATTCTGGAAGCGAATGCTGCCGCCGGTTATCCGTCCATTGTTCCCCAGAAGCTGAATGATCGACTTACAGGTGACGCTTTTCCCGCAGCCCGACTCGCCGACGATGCCGACAAGTTCTCCCGGCTGCACCTGAAAGCTCACGCCGCGCACCGCGTGAACCTCGCCCTCGCGGGTGCGGAAGGTGGTTTGCAGGTTCTCAAGCGCTAACAGGTTACTCATCGCGATTCGCTCCTGGCTCAAAGGCGGTACGGAACACATCGCCCAGCACGTTAAAGCTGAACACCGTCAGCAGGATCAGAATCCCTGGGAACATCGCCAGCCACGACGCTTCGCCAATATACGACTGAGCGTTGTTGAGCATGCTTCCCCACGATGCCGCCGGTGCCTGCACGCCGAGCCCAAGGAAACTGAGCGTCGACTCCATCAGAATGGCCGAGGCGATATTGAGCGTGGCGGCCACGATAATGGTCGGCAGCACGCCGGGAATAATGTGGCGCACGATGATGCGCAGCGGGTTTTCCCCCGACGCGCGGGCATAAAGCACATACTCGCGCTCTTTCACCGATAAGGTTTCTGCGCGCACCAGCCGCGACATGTTCATCCACGTCAGCAGGCTGATGATCAGAATGATGTTATCCACGCCCGGCTTGAGGTACGCATTCACCACCAGCAGCAGGAAGAAAGCCGGAATGGCCATCAGGATATCCACGGCGCGCATCATCAGGTTATCCAGCCAGCCGCCAAAGTAGCCGCTTACCGTTCCCACCACCGTACCGATAAGCGTGGAAAAGAGCATGGCGAGAAAACCGACCATCAGGGAGATCTGGCCGCCATACAGCGCGCGGGTGAAGTAGTCGCGTCCATACTCGTCGGTGCCGAACCAGTGTGCGGCATCCGGCGGTAGCGTGCGTGCGCCGAGCGCCATCCGATCCGGATCGTACGGACTTAACCCCGCACAGAGCGCGGCGACAACGAAAATAAAAAGCACAAACAGGGAGAACTGCGCCGGACGATTGCGGCGCAGCTGGTGACGAACCTGCTGCCAGCGTCTGCTCATCCGGGTTACCTCAGCGTACGAATGCGGGGATCGGCGAAGCGATAAAGCAGATCGGCGATCAGGTTACCGACGATCAGCATCATCGACGAGAGCATGATGATCGCCATGATCAGCGGATAGTCCAGCGAGGCGATCGACTGGATCCCAAGCAGCCCCATCCCCGGCCACGAGAAGACGCTTTCCGTCACATAGGCCCCCACGATCAGCTCACCAAACGACAGGCCGAACAGGGTGATCACCGGCAGCAGCACGTTTTTCAGCACGTGGCGGAACAGAATGCTGGAACGCGTGGCGCCGTAAGCCAGCTGGGTCTGCACGTAGTCGGCCGAGAGCTGCGAGATGGTGTTGGAGCGGATGTAGCGCACATAGCTGGAGAGGTTGTAGAACGTGAGGGCAATACACGGCAGCACGCCGTGACGCAGCACGTCCAGCGCATTATCTTCCATGCCGATGGTGCGCATCCCCATGCTGGGGAACCAGTTAAGCTGCACGGCAAAGACCGTAATGAGCAAGATGCCGAACCAGAAAATCGGCACCGAGATGCCGATATAGGCAAACAGGTTAAGCACGTGATCCAGCCAGCGGTGCTTAAATGCCCCCGCCAGCAGGCCGAGCGGGATGGCCAGCACGATCGCCAGCAGCAGCGACGCGCCCATCAGCCCCAGCGTGGCCGGAATGCGTTCGCCGATCATCTCCAGCACCGGGCGGTGGTAGATCAGCGAATAGCCGAGATCGCCCTGCAGGACGTTTTTCAGCCACAGGACGTACTGCGTGACCAGGGGCTTATCCAGCCCCAGGCTCTGACGGATACGTTCGATATCTTCCGGAGCCATACGCGGCGTAATGTACGCCGCCACCGGATCGCCAGGCGCGAGCTTAACCAGCAAAAACGCCACCAGTGAAATAAAGAACAGCATCGGCAGCAGCTGCAGCAGCCGACGCGTGAGAAGTGTGTTCACGACATGCCCTTACCAAGGCCCCGACCCGACGGCCGGGGCAATCGCTTATTTCTGATAGATTTTTGACAGATCCTGGAACAGATAGACCGGTTTCGGCTCCGCTTCCTCGGTACCGCCAAAACGCTTGTCCACCGCGACGGTCGCATTGGTATAGGCGATCGGGTAGTACGTCATGTCGTTCGCCACGGTCTGCTGAATTTGCTTGTAGATCTCAGCCCGTTTCGCGGCGTCAGTTTCCACGGCGCCTTTATCCCAAAGGGCATCAAACTGCGGATTTTTGTAGTGCGCGTAGTTATAGGCTTCGTTGCTCATGAACAGCGATTTGTAGCCGTCCGGCTCGGAGCCCATGATGTAGCCGCCCAGGTTGAGCTCCCACGCGGTGTTGTTCATATCGAGGCTGCGCTGGGACATGGCGTTGGAATCCAGCGGCATCAGCTCCACGCTCACCCCAATGCCCTTCAGCGCCTGCTGAATATAGAGCGCCATGCTCTCCTGGGTTTTGTTGGTGTTCACATACGCCAGGCGCAGCTTGAGGTTGTCCGGCGCGCCGGATGCTTTAAGCCGCTCTTTGGCCTTTTGCAGATCGAATGTGTACTGTTCAACGTCATCCGTCTTGTAAAGCGTATCGGGCGTCAGGAACGAGGTCGCCGGTTTGGCGTAGTCCAGCGAGGTAAAGGCGGTCTGGGTCAGCTCGTCTTTGTTGATGGCGTAAGCAATGGCCTGACGCAACTCTTTGCTCTTCATCACCGGCACGTTCTGGTTGAACGTCATATAGGCCAGGCGGCCTTCCGGATAGACCACGAAGTCAAACTTACCGGTATTTTTCAGGCGGTTCACATCCTGCGGGTCAACCATCTTGAGGTTGATTTCACCGTTTTGCAGCGCTAGGTTGGCGGCGTTGCTGTCTTTGGCGAAACGGTAGGTGACCGAATCAAGCTTCGCTTTGCCGTTCCAGTAATCATCGAAACGGGTCAGGGCGTAATATTGTCCGGCGCGGTACTCTTTAAATTTGAACGGCCCGGAGCCGACCGGTGCATCGTTTTTGCTGCTCTTTTCCAGGTCGCCTTCGCTGGCGAACACGTGCTGCGGGATCGGGTAGATCTGTACCAGTGTGCCGGTAAAGGCCGCGCTGACCTGCGGTAAGGTGAACTTAACGGTGCGGTCGTCAACCTTGCTTACCTGTACCGGCTTGCCGCCGTAGGTGAACATGCTGCGGAAGAAGCTGTGCTGTTTGGCATCCAGCAGCTTATTGAACGTAAAGACCACGTCGTCCGCCGTCAGCGGCTGTCCGTCCTGCCATTTCAGGTTGGGTTTTAACGTCAGGGTGTAGCTCAGGTTGTCGGCGGAGGGCGTCAGGCTTTCCGCCAGGCCCCACTCGATCTTACCGTTGTTGAAGCTATAGAGCGGGGCATAGAGCGCCTGCATGATGGTTAACGTGGTACGGTCGCTGGCATAGAGCGGATTCACGGCTAACGGATCGCCGGAGGTAATCCCGATAATCAGCGAACCGCCCGCTTTTGGCGCGTCGCTTTTTGCCGCAGGGGGCGTATTGGTCTCTTTATTTTTCGCATCATCACAGCCCGCCAGGCCTAACGCGATCGAAACGACCACTGCCGATAACAGAAGCTTGCGCATCTCACTAACTCCTTGCCTTATAAAGTGTTTATGACTGCATCTTTTATTTATGTTGAAGCATCATATGCAGCTTTCTCCATTAACGCATTAGTTATGAAAATGCGATTTTCGATTAAGCTTATGCCGGATTTGATATATATAAGCAGCAGAAGGAATAGCGGTTAATTGCTTGCGCTCACAACGTTAAACGGTTCACAAATCTCCTGCTACACTGCCTCAACACATCACAAAAAAGGCAGGCCAACATGTCAGACAACACCTATCAGCCACCCAAAGTGTGGGAATGGAAAAAGAACAACGGCGGCGCGTTCGCCAACATCAACCGCCCCATTTCCGGCGCGACCCATGAGAAAGATCTTCCTGTCGGTTCTCACCCGCTGCAGCTCTACTCGCTGGGCACACCGAACGGCCAGAAAGTGACGATCATGCTTGAAGAGCTGCTGGCGCTGGGCGTGACGGGCGCGGAGTACGACGCGTGGTTGATCCGCATCGGCGAGGGCGATCAGTTCTCCAGCGGCTTCGTTGAGGTGAACCCGAACTCGAAAATACCGGCGCTGCGTGACCACTCCACGAACCCGCCAACGCGCGTCTTTGAATCCGGCAATATTCTGCTCTATCTGGCAGAGAAATTCGGCCACTTCCTGCCGAAAGATCCGGCGGGACGCACCGAAACGCTGAACTGGCTGTTCTGGCTGCAGGGCGCGGCGCCGTTCCTCGGCGGCGGTTTTGGCCACTTCTACAACTATGCCCCGGTGAAAATCGAGTACGCGATTGACCGCTTCACCATGGAAGCTAAGCGCCTGTTCGACGTGCTGGATAAACAGCTGGCGCGCGGTCGCTACGTGGCGGGTGAGGAGTACACCATCGCGGATATCGCCATCTGGCCATGGTTCGGCTGCGTGGCGCTGGGCAGCGTTTACAACGCCGCCGAGTTCCTGGATGCAGAGAAGTACACCAACGTGCAGCGCTGGGCGAAAGACGTGGCGAATCGCCATGCCGTTAAGCGCGGACGCATCGTTAACCGCACCAGCGGCGAGCTGAACGAGCAGCTCCACGAACGCCACGCGGCGAGCGACTTCGAGACCAATACAGAAGACAAACGTCAGGCGTGACGACTGGCCGGGCGGCACGCCGCCCGGCAACAGAGATCCTTGCTCAGGGCATGATTGGCCTAAAGGTTGAGCCGGTATTGCTGGCACTATCTGTGCGTTTTTCTCACCTCAGAGTGAGAAGCAACGTATCAACCGACAGCAGTCACAAAGGATCTGTTATGAAAGTTATTAAAACAACGCTGGTTATCAGCGCCCTCATTTTTTCCACCTCGGGAATGGCCATCGATAAAACCGCCGCTGGCGCGGTAGCAGGCGCTGCCATTGGCGCGGCCACGGGCAAAGATCTGAAATCGACCGTTGGCGGTGCCGTTGTTGGCGCAGGCACGGGTGCCATGTTCAAAAACGGCGACAAAGGTAAAGCCGCGCGTAAAGGCGGCGCCGTAGGGGCTGCCGTGGGCGCAGGCGCCGCGGCGGTTACCGGCAAGAGCGTGCTGAAAGGTGCAGCCGTTGGCGCAGGCACGGGCGCGCTGATTGGTGAAGCGACGCACTAATAAACTTCGCCGGGCGTCGCAGCGCGTGCCCGGCCTCATGGCTGTTCAGTAATAACCCCGCACCCAGTCTCGCATTTTTGCGAGCCGCTTTCCGAAATAGCATTTCCCCTCTGTCGCAGCGATGTTAACAATTGCCAGTCGTAGCCTGAAGATTACAATGCATTTGCTTATCGTAAACTACAGGCTACAATAATGGCTAAGGTTAAACACTACATCACAGCTGACAAGTATGACCCTTTTGATGCATATCTAAGAAGTGTGAAAGATCCCATAGCAAAAGCCATGATTGCCACGCGTGTCGCCAGAATGTCAACGGGTAACTATGGTGATTGTAAACCATGCAGAGAGAGCGTTTCAGAGCTCAGAATTAACCAGGGGCCGGGTTACCGTGTCTATTTCAGCGAAGTCTCCGATCCGGCAGATGGCGCAGTGAGTCTGGTGCTACTGACTGGAACGAAAAAAAAGCAAAGTGCAGATATTGAAAGAGCCGTTGAGTACCTCAACGACTACAAGCGCAGGATATAAAAGGAAATCGCAATGGCTAAATCAGTACTCCATGATGACGCAATGGTACAACTCCTGAAAGATTCTCCGGATTTCGCGCCCGTATATCTTCATCAGGCTTTCATTGAAATTGACGAGCCCGGAGGCTATGAGACATTCATGCTGGCTTTACGGCATGTTATAGAAGCCTCCGGCGGGATGACTGTCATTGCAAAACGCGCAGGCATTTCTCGCGAATCACTCTATAAATCACTGTCACCAAACGGTAATCCTTCATTTAAGCGTATCGCCGAAGTGGCATCTGCAACGGGATACCCAATATCCCGAATTGCAACAGCAGGATTAAACACAACAGCGTGAGAGCCACTCCAAAATAGGCCCGGATGTGCGACCCGGGCAATACATCAATGGTGATCGTCATACTGATGCTCAATCACCATCCCTTCCGCCACGCTCGCCACATGGCGTGCACGCGGATGATAGACCGGTGCAGGGGCGGCATATGTTGTTTGTGCCGGTGCAGGCGCAACGCTTACCGCCTCAGGAACCGTGGCTGACTGCGGAACAATCACGACCTTATACCCGGCAGGGACATCGACCGTGACGCTCTGGGCCATCGCAGTATTGACCACGGCAAAACCTGCCAGAGCAGCAAATAAAATAATACGGTTTTTCATAAATTGAATTATTTCCGGTATCAAGAAGATAATTCATTATGTCGACTGAATCTTAAGACAATATTAATTTTCATGTTCTGGAATGTGCAGAAAATGCCAAATATATTGTTACAAGTGAATAATTTAATTTTTAAAAAATATTGACTTATGTTTTTTAAAAAGGCGGCAAGAAATACGCTTGCATGCCGCCTTACCTGTTATGTTAATACTTAATATCCCGCGCTTTTTGCCGTCCGGCCTGTTTCATCTGACGCTTGTCCTGGCGGCAGTCGTGATTACTCTGGTTATTGTTCGCCACGCAGGTCTGCTTCACCTGCCGTGACGCGTCACGGGTTTCCTGCCTGACATCACGCGCTACGCGCCGTTCCTGCGCCTGCTGGATCGCACTGGCGGAAACCGAGAAAAGCGTCAGAAAAATGAGAGAAAGGAAAGGGATAAAAGATAACGATCTGTTCATAGCAACACCTCGTAGAAGAGAGCCCAGAACGTCAGGGGTTAGCAAAAGAATAGCAGTTTCAGCGCCGCTGAATGAGGAAGGCGTTAATAATATAAGGCCGCACAAGGCGGCCTTATCACGTTGCGTTATGCCGTCAGGCGGAACTTTTGCACCGAGCGCTGAAGATCTTCGGTCTGACGCTCAAGCGCCGCCGCCGCCGCGGAAACCTCCTCCACCAGCGAGGCGTTTTGCTGGGTAACACCGTCCATCTGGGTAATGGCAATTCCGACCTGTGAAATACCCTTACTCTGCTCCTCAGAGGCCGAGGCAATTTGCTTCATAATGGTCGTCACTTCCGTCACGTCCCGCAAAATCGCATCCATGGTGGTGCCGGTATCGCCCACCAGCTTCGCCCCCTGCTCGACGCGGGACACGGAGTCAGTAATCAGCCCTTCAATCTCTTTTGCCGCATTGGCGCTGCGGCTTGCCAGGTTGCGAA
Source organism: Enterobacter sp. NFIX58 (assembly GCF_900110475.1). Lineage (NCBI taxonomy): Bacteria > Pseudomonadati > Pseudomonadota > Gammaproteobacteria > Enterobacterales > Enterobacteriaceae > Enterobacter > Enterobacter sp. NFIX58. The sequence continues at coordinate 456,912 of NZ_FODW01000002.1, forward strand.
CTTCGCCTGCGACGACGGCAAAGCCTCGGCCCTGTTCACCCGCGCGCGCCGCTTCAACCGCCGCGTTGAGTGCCAGAATATTAGTCTGGAAGGCAATGCTGTTAATGACGTTGGTGATTTCAGCAATTTTCTTCGAGCTTTCCGAAATACCGCTCATGGTGGTCACCACCTCTTCCACCAGCGAGCCACCGCGGCTGGCGGTGGTTGAGGCCACATCGGCCAGCTGGCTTGCCTGGCGCGCACTCTCCGCGTTCAGTTTTACCGTGGCGGTCAGCTGTTCCATGCTGGCAGCCGTCTCTTCCAGCGCCGCCGCCTGCTCTTCGGTACGGGAAGAGAGATCGTTGTTACCGCTGGAAATCTCCGTCGCGCCGCGCCAGATATTCTCACTGCCGGAGCGGATCGTGCTGACCGCTTCGCGCAGGCTGTCCTGCATGGCGCTCAGCAGCGGCACCAGCTGGCCCACGCAGTTGCGGCCGAACGGCTCGATGGGCTGGCTGAGATCGCCCTGGGCAATCTGGCGGAACTGCTGGCGAATGCGATCCAGCGGTTTAACCAGCATCGCCACCAGGTAACGGTCGGTGAAGAGCAGGATCAGCAGGCCGACGATCGTGGCGATGATAATCACCGTGCGGGTCATGCTGGTCAGGCCGTCCACCACCACGCGGGTACTGTCGAGCGACTTCGCGGCAGCATTGTTGAACTCTTCGGCCGCCGCACCGAACGCGCGGCTCAGCGGTGGGGTGACGTTGTTGGCCTGCTGACGATAGCCGTCCAGCGCGCCCTGTTTCGCCTGCTGCATTTGTGGCGTCACGCCCTGTTCGAGCAGCGCCTGCCAGGCACCGATCGCCCGGGAGGAGACCTGAGGGTCCATTGGGCCAGGAGAGATCGCTTTCATCTCGGCCAGCTTCTTGCCCATGTTATCCAGCGCCTGCTGGGCAGAGGCCAGATCCGGCGTGCCGCCTGCGGCTTTGACTTCCATTGCGCGGCTCAGGCGGGTCACAAAGCGGAAATACTGATCGTTGCCCTGGCTGAGCACCGTCATCTGCTTGACCAGCTGGCGGTCCACCTCGTTGCCATCTGAAACGCGAGACAGGGACCAGGTGCTGTACAGCCCCACACCCGCCCACATTAAACAAAAGATCCCGAGAATCGCCAGCATGACGAAACGGATCGTGAAATTACGGAGCATATTCATAAGTCTTCCTTGCCGTGAGGGTGAGTTCGCCCAGAGGCGAGTCTTACCCTCGTTATCGGCAGAAACTGGCGAAGTTATACTATTTCGCGCGTAATTTTATAAAAATCTTCACTACCCTGCCGTTCGCCGGAGAAGGATAATCGCCGCGGGGTAAATCTAACTGCACAATACATGTTTCCATATTTCAGCAGCCGTCAAAATGTAAAACAGGCAAACAGTTAATTAACCTCATAATCCGAAAGGGTTAATATCCCGGCGAATAAAAAGGTCAAAGAACCGCACGACCGGTCAAGAAACCCTTTAATTTGTATGCAAATCATTCAAAAATATTTATCACATGAATTAATTTAAATTTATTAATTAGATTTAATTATTTAAACGTCAATTATTGCTCGATATATATCTTTAGATTTCATTACATCCTTAGCTGCTAGGAAAGTTCTTATTTTAAATAAATTCAATTAAAAAGAGCCGGACAATTTTCGACTCATCCAGAGAACTTAAAATGCGCAAATTAATGAATCGTACGTTGCTTTCGCAATGTGTCTTAGTGGCTTTAACGTCATTTGGTGCCCAGGCTGCCGTCACTCCCGCTACGCCCTGTCAGCCTGGCGTGACGTCGCAGACCTGCGGCTTATCGAAATATAAAGATAATAGTTTCTATGAAGATCCCGGCGTGACTAATGCCATTATGGCCGACGCCAACGCAAATAATATCTTTATGGATGGAAGCCGTGAATCAGGGGATACCCAATCATTAACCGTTTCTGGTACCGACATGTCCGGCCATTATATTCAGGGCAGCAACGGGGGGACGGCTAATATTACGGTGAATAACGGCGCCACCGTCGATATGATCGAAGTGGGCAATACCGGTGCAACCACCAATACGACGGTAACCATCGATGACGCCACGCTGAATGGCGAAAATGACGCCGGAAGCTACGAGGGCAAGAAAGCCTATATGATGGGTTCCGCCATTTACCTCGACCCCATGGATAAAGGTTACCACACCGTCAACGTTGAGGACGGCAGCATGCTGCACGGCAGTATTCTCAGTGCCGGAGCCGGTGCACAAAATATTGCCATCAGCAACAGCACGATGGATAAAGGTGGTATTTACGCGGGTAGCGATAAATCTGATACCAATATTACGCTGACTAACGCTTCCGTGGATGCCTCGCAGAGCGAAATCGCGCAGAACATCGACACGCTGGCGGTAAAACTGAGCGAATACAAGCCCTTCAGCGACATCAACCTGGATGCTTTTGGCGATGTCGCCATCGCGATGTACGGAACGAAGGCTGATTCGCTGGCGCTGAATAACAGCACGGTCACCGGCGACATTGGGGCCTTTAACGAAAACGGTACCACGCTGATTTCACTGACCAATAACAGCGTGGTAAATGGCAATGTGACCGTCGATGGTAACTCCGCAAATTCCGTTCTGGTGGATAACAGCACCGTGAATGGCGAGATAAATACCAGCCAGAATACGGGCAATAGCACAATTACGCTGCAGAACAACGCAACCGTCAACGGTGATATTACAACGGGTGCAGGTGATGATACGGTCGTGCTGACCAATGATTCACATGTCAATGGCAATGTTAACGGTGGTGACGGCAGCGATACTCTGTCAATGGATGCGGGCAGCTCCATATCCGGACAAATAAGCCAGTTTGAAACGGTAAATACCACCAGCGATAACAGCATTGCCATTGATAAAATTAACGATGCAACCAACTGGAGTTTGCAAAACGGTTCAACCCTGATTGCCAGCACCACCGGCAGCAATGCGCTGGTTACCATGAGCACCGACAGCTACGTGAATTTCGGTAATATTACCGGCGCAAATAACGCCGTGGTGGTGAACAGCATTACGCCGTCAGCGCAAAATCAGCAGGGGATAGTCCTGGGGACCTTCACCACGTCGGGCAGCAGTGCGCCGCAGAATTATGCAGCAGCCACGTTTACCAACGGCGACCAGACCGTGGAGAACCGTAGCGGCGCGTATAACTACAACAACAGTCTGAATATTGTTGCAGCCGACAGCGTGCCTCAGGCTCAGCTGACTGCAGATAATAGCCAGAGCTGGAATATTGAATTTAACAGCCAGAAGGGCAACCTTGCGAGCGACGTTCAGGGGCTGGTAGCCGGTCTGAATGCAGCGGAACAGGCCGGGCATCAGGTAGCGGATGACATCAGCAACCACATGAACCAGGTGCATCTGGCAAACCTGCTGGGAGAACAGCAGGACGGTGCGCAGGTCTGGGGCGATTTCCTTTATCAGAACGGTAATTTCAGCAACGACGTCGACTATAAAAGCATCACTCAGGGTGCGCAGGGCGGCGTAGACTGGACGGCGCATCTGGACAACGGCGACAGCGTCACCGGCGGTATCGCGCTGGCATGGACGCGCAGCCGCGTGCAGGACACCAGCAACGGTGCGGATAGCTTCAAAGACAGCGTTTACGGTAACTACTACAGCCTGTATGGCGGCTGGCAGCAGGCGCTGAACGGCCGAACCTGGGGTCTGTTTGCTGACGGCAGCTTCAGCTACGGCGATATGCGTTACTCGTTGTCTGCCAACAACGTGACGGGCGATACCAGCGGCATGACGGAAGCGCTGCACGGCTCTACCGATGGCAGTCTGTATCTGGCGCAGGCCCGCACCGGGGTGAACGTGTTGCTGCCAGGCGAAACGCTGCTGCAACCCTACGCCACTCTTGGCTGGGATCAAACCAAAGCGAACGGCTTCTCTGACAGCGAAGTCACCTTTGCCGACAGCCAGGTCTCTTCCTGGAACGGCGGCGCGGGCGTGAGGCTCACCACCACCCTTCGCGATTTGAACAAAAACGTGAAGGTGATGCCGTGGATCGACGCGCGCTTCCAGAAAGAGTTCAGCGATAACACCGACATTCAGGCGGCGGATTATCACAATACCGCCGGTCACAACAACACCATGGGCATCTTTGGGGCAGGCATCAACGCCACCATCGCCCATAACTTCACCCTGACCACCGGCGTCTATGTCGGTACTGGCGATGTGGATAACGATGCCAGCGTACAGGCGGGGATGAGCTATAGCTTCTGATAGTCGTCTGATTGCCCGGTGCCCTGCGTGTACCGGGCAGTGCGGGGCTCAATGTCTGACGCATCCCGGGGAAAATTGCTGGCAGGGAGTTCTGCCATCGCTTCTCCCCGGGATTTGTGTTTTGATAAGGACAGAATGAAAACGACGTTTCAAAAAATTATCGATAAGAAAAGGAGACATCATGTCCTGGTACCCTGCCCCTGACCGCTACGAGAACATGCAGTACCGCCACTGTGGCAAGAGCGGCCTGCGCCTGCCCGCGCTGTCGCTGGGACTGTGGCACAGCTTCGGCCACGTCCAGCCTCTTGAAGCCCAGCGGACGCTGCTGCGCAAAGCCTTCGACCTCGGCATCACCCATTTCGATCTGGCCAATAACTACGGACCTCCGGCGGGTAGCGCGGAAGAGAATTTCGGCCGCCTGCTGCGGGAGGACTTTGCCGCGTACCGCGACGAGCTGGTTATCTCCACCAAGGCCGGTTACGACATGTGGCCGGGGCCATATGGTTCGGGCGGGTCACGCAAATATCTGCTCGCCAGCCTAGATCAGAGCCTGAAGCGCCTGGGCGTCGAATACGTGGATATTTTCTATTCCCACCGCGTGGATGAAAACACGCCGATGGAAGAGACAGCCTCTGCGCTGGCACAGGCTGTGCAGAGTGGGAAAGCGCTGTATGTGGGCATTTCCTCCTACTCAACCGGGCGCACGCAAAAAATGGCCGAACTGCTGCGCGAGTGGAAGATCCCCCTGCTGATCCACCAGCCGTCCTATAACCTGCTCAATCGCTGGGTCGATAAGACCGGTTTGCTGGATGCGCTGGCAGCAAACGGGACCGGGTGTATCGCCTTTACCCCGCTGGCGCAGGGGCTGCTGACCGGAAAATACCTGAACGGTATTCCTGAAGATTCTCGCATGCAGCGTGAAGGCAAGAAAGTCCGCGGTCTGAACGAAAAAATGCTGACCGAAGCCAACCTGAACAGCCTGCGTTTGCTGAGTGAGATGGCGCAGGCGCGGGGTCAGACCATGGCGCAGATGGCGTTGAGCTGGTTGCTGAAAGACGCGCGCGTGACGTCAGTGCTGATTGGCGCAAGCCGCCCGGAACAGATTGAGGAGAACGTTCGGGCGCTGGATAACCTGCACTTTACCGAGGACGAACTCAAGCGGATTGACCAGCATGTCGCGGATGGAGAGTTGAATCTGTGGCAGGCGTCGTCGGATAAATAAGGCCGCAAAGAGCAGTTCCCTCTCCCCTTTGGGGAGAGGGTTAGAGTGATGGGTAAGGTGTACTTTACTTCTTACTGATCTTATCCAGATACCCCATCACAAACGCAGACAGCACAAACGTCAGATGGATAATGACATACCACATCAGTTTGTTATCCGGCACGTTCTTCGCGTCCATAAACACGCGTAACAGGTGGATAGAAGAGATCGCCACAATCGACGCGGCCACTTTATTCTTCAGCGACGAGGCATCCATTTTGCCCAACCAGCTGAGCTTCTCTTTACGCTCGTCGATATCCAGCTGGGAGACAAAATTCTCGTAGCCGGAAAACATCACCATCACCAGCAGTCCGCCCACCAGGGTCATATCCACCAGCGACAGCAGAACCAGAATCAAATCCGCCTCGGCAATAGAAAAAATGTTCGGCAGAACGTGCAGGATTTCCTGAAAGAACTTAATCGTCAGCGCGATAAGCGCCAGCGAAAGGCCAAAATAGACGGGGGCCAGTATCCAGCGAGAGGCGTACATGGCGTTTTCAAAAAAGCGTTCCATAAAGTCCTGTTTGCAAAAGAAACCAGCGCCCAGTATATCCCAATGGCGCTGACTGTTTGCAATAACTCACCAGTCTCGTGACTCAGACGTTGTCGGGGTTAACTTCCGGACGGGCATACTCCGGCCAGACCAGCACCACCAGCTCCGGGTAGGCTTCCAGGCTGAACTCACGAAAACACTGACGCAAATTTAATACGTCCAGATCGGAATAAGAGACCTTCTCGCCGTTAAGGCAGCGTTTTTTGATATTGTCATAATATTTATACACGGCTGAATTCAGGTCGCTGCAGCGACGCTGTGCCTCAAAAAGTCCTGGCGTGTCATTAATTTCCGACATTTTCATGCGTTTAATTGTCGCGTGTAAAAAGTCGATATATTCATGGTTCACCCGCCAGTACCAGACAGGCGTAACGGAGTTCATCAATACAGAGAAATGGTCTTCTCCTTCCTCTTTTGTCATGAGTTCCGGTTGCGGCGGTTCACTGGCGTCTTTCGACACTTTCGTTTTATTGAACTCCTGCATCAATAAAAGCACACCAGCGGTCAGTAATAGTAATGTGATGACCGTAAAAAAGATGCTGTTCATGGGTAGGCTCCATTTTTTTTGATTTTAAATTTGCCTCATGATATTGTCAACGAATCTCACGCCTTTACCAACCCCACCCTGTTGAAATTAAAGGAAATTAAAAATGCTGCCCGACTATCTCGTCCCGGCTAAGTACCACATTACGCCTGTGGAACAGCAACCGACGGAAGCAGAAAAAGAGGTCAGTTTCACTCAGGGGAAAAGAAAGCTCTCTGATTTCGAGCCTGATATATTAATTGGTGTTTCCCGCACCGGCAAATCCCGTAATATGTTGCTGGAAGAGCACGATCGCCATATTAAAGACCGCTTATTTCGCGCCATAAAAATTGAAGCCTTCGTCCACCTGCTGAACGATCTGCAGGCCGAAGGAGAAATAGATGCCCAGAAACTAAGTCAAATATTGGCCGAAAAGACCAAAGAAATTAACGAAGCGGGCAATGAAATTTGGCTTAACTTAATTACGCGCGAAAAAAACAACCCAATTTTTTATAGCCTGGGGGAGGATTAACGTGAAGGAAGTTAAAAACAACGACGTTTATTTGACTTTAGATGATAAGAAAAGTGATGAATTTATCTTAAAGCAAAATCTCGATGCGCTGCGAAACACAAAAAATGACGAGATGACGCGTATTACCCAGGACCTGGTATCGATCCCGGCAACGCTGGTGCGGCTGAAATGGCAGAATCGCCGTGAAATTTATCCGCTACAGGTCAAAGAAGAAATTTACGGTGCCGTGATGAACGCCATCATGGAACAGCGGCCAGAGCTGAAAGAGAAGCTTCTGGGTCGCCTCGAGGCCAATTACCAGTATTTGCTTGCCAGAGAAATCGCCACTCTGCGCCTGACGCGCAAACTGTCAGACGGTGAGTACCGTACCTCAAACGTCACCTGCGTTGCGCTTGATGAGGACGCGCTGGCGTCTGGCGCCAGCGCCCCTTCCGAACCGCAACGCTAATTAAATCTGAATACGGCAATCGCCTCTTTTAACTGCCCCGTCTGCTGCCGCTGCGCTTCAGCCACCTGCAGCGTTTGCGCTACGTGACGCACGTTCTCCTGCACGCTGGCATCGATGCTGGCAATACTGTCGTTCATCTGCGTAATGCTCGCCCGCTGCTGCTCGCTCATCTGCGACAGTTCCTCCAGAAGCGAGCGGAGCCCTTCAATGCTCTCAATGATCGACTTCATTGTCATACCGGCCTGCTCAACCTGCTCGACGCCCTGCAGCGTGGTTGCCTGCGATGCGGTCAGCAGTTGGCGAATGTCTTTTGCAGCCCCCTCGCTGCGCTGGGCCAGCACGCGCACTTCCGAGGCAACTACTGCGAAGCCTTTGCCATGTTCCCCCGCTCTGGCAGCCTCGACCGAGGCGTTGAGCGACAGGATATTGGTCTGGAACGCAATCCCGTCGATCAGCTCCAGAATGGCGTAAATGCGCTGCGACTCCTCGCGAATGTGCTCCATCGCCGCAATCGCCTGCCGTACGTTATGGCCTCCCTGCTCCGCCACGTTACTGGTACTGAATGCCACCTCCCTAACCTGGCGGGCTTTTTCACTGGTCAGGGTGGCGACAGCCCTCAGTTGTTCCATCGCACTGGCCGCCGTCGCCAGCGAACTTGCCTGGTGATCGGTACGTTCCGACAGCGCGCTGTTGCGTTGCCCTAACGCGCGAGATGCCTCCAGCAGTTGCCCAATATTGGCGCTGACCTGCTCAAGCGTGGCGCGCATGGTGCCCAGCGTCAGGCTGAACGTGCGGGCAAAGGGAGACTCTGCGGGTGCCGCATCGACGGCCAGCGTGAGATACCCCGGTTCGCGATTGATCACCCCCGCCAGCCTTGCCACCTCGCTCGCCGAGCGGGCGTCCTGCTCCATACGAATCGCCAGCAGAACCAGGATCGCGGTCTGGACCACCACAAACAGCCCGTGGAAAACCACCATATGAAAGCCGGTGTGCATGAACACCACGACGCCGTACAGGTCGTTTTCCTGCAGATAGTTGAACACCAGGTGATGTAATGCGATGACCGCCGCCCCCATCACCAGCGGGCGCCAGTCTCGCCAGGCAAGGAGCGCGGAAAGCAGGACGAAAACCGAGAAATGGTATTCGGTTTCACCTTCGCCCAGATGAATCAGCAGCGCGGAAAATGCCATTAGCACAAACGCAGAGCTCAGGCGGAGCAACAGCGCGCCGGGGAACACCATCGTCAGCAGCGTCGATAAACAGGCCAGAGAGGTGCCGACAATCGCCCCCTGTATGATGTTTTCGTTGATATAGCCCACGCCCAGCGAGATGGCCCACAGCGACCAGATGAGCACCAGTATTAGCCTGTCGGCGCGTCGTCGAATGGCAGAAAGCGAAAACAGATCGTTTTGAGGCGCGTGCGGATACAGCCATGTCATCGTAGCCATAGGGAGTCTCTTGCTGTGCAGGTGAAAAGATCCTTCGAAGAAGGACTGTTTTTATTATCTTTTTTTAAGCGTAGTGGGGATATTCCACGACGCCATTTCAGCAAAAGATATATTTTAATGGCGCAGCCGAATACTGATATTTACTTAACTATCAATACATTATTAACGTTGGCTTTATTGATAAAGAAATATGAAGAATAGGGATATACAGCAGAAAATAATAACGATGTTGCGTGGCAGAAAACAAAAAAGCTGGCTTTCGCCAGCTTTCGTTCTATTTTTTGGCCGCTTTCTCTTCGCCGACCAGCCCAATCTTCAGGTAACCCGCCTGATGCAGCGTGTCCATTACCTTCATCATGGTTTCATAATCCACGGTTTTGTCCGCACGGAAGAAGACCGTAGTGTCTTTCTTACCGCCAGTAAGCTGATCCAGCGCCGGGATGACAGAGTCGGCCGTTACCGGGTCATTGCCAAGGAACATGGATTTATCGGCCTTCACGGACAGATAGACAGGTTTTTCCGGACGCGGCTGCGGCTGGCTGGACGAGGCCGGAAGATTCACCTTCACGTCGACCGTGGCCAGCGGCGCGGCCACCATGAAGATAATCAGCAGAACCAGCATGACGTCGATAAACGGCGTCACGTTGATCTCATGCATTTCGCCGTTATCGTCCAGATTTTCGTTTAGACGCATCGCCATAATATCAACCCACGCGCAGTTTGGACGCCGCGTGCACCGGCTTAACGGCGCTGGCATTCAGGTCAAGATCGCGACTCTGCAGCAGCAGTACCTGCGCGGCAACGTCACCGAGCGTCGCTTTGTAGCTGCCAATCATACGCGCGAAGATGTTGTAGATAACCACCGCCGGAATCGCCGCGACCAGACCAATCGCCGTCGCCAGCAGCGCTTCTGCGATACCCGGGGCTACAACCGCCAGGTTGGTGGTTTGAGTCTGCGCGATACCGATAAAGCTGTTCATGATGCCCCAGACCGTACCGAAAAGACCGATAAACGGTGAGATCGCGCCGATGGTCGCCAGATAACCATTACCGCGCCCCATGTGTCGGCCAACGGCCGCCACGCGACGCTCCAGACGGAAACCGGTACGTTCTTTGATGCCTTCGTTATCTTCACTGCCCGCGGAGAGTTCCAGCTCGTTCTGTGCTTCATTCACCAGCAGGGTAGTCAGGCTTTTCGCGTGGAAGGATGAGGTCATATCTGAAGCCTGATCCAGAGAGCGGGCTTCTGCCAGCTGTTGCTGTTCCCGCTTGAGGCGACGCTTCTGCGAAAGCAGCTCGGCGCTCTTGCTGAAGAAGATAGCCCAGGTGACAACGGACGCCAGAATCAGGCCGATCATCACAATCTTAACCACGATGTCAGCATGCTGATACATGCCCCAAACGGAAAGATCCGCCTGCATCAAATTATTACCCACTCTGTATCTCCAGGACGCAAATCACAAAATCTGAACGTAATAATATCAAAACGTCGTCGAATTGATAGTAGTTCTCATTAGTATTTGCATAGTGCCGCAATTTTCGTTCACTTTCCTTGCGCTTACGCAGTAAAAATTTCTTATGCGGTTTTTTGCTAATATTTTCTGCTTATTCGATAAGCCTGCGGGTGCAGTTTTTTCCAATCGTGGTAGTCTGGACGTCCAGACGTATAAAAACAGGGTTAGCGAACATGACAACGAAGCATCTTGATACCACGCTGGTACAGGCAGGACGCAGCAAAAAATATACCCAGGGATCGGTTAACAGCGTGATTCAACGCGCCTCCTCGCTGGTGTTTGACACCGTTGAGGAGAAAAAAATCGCCACGCGCAACCGCGCAAAAGGCGGGCTGTTTTATGGCCGTCGCGGCACGCTAACCCATTTTTCTCTGCAGGAAGCGATGTGCGAGCTGGAAGGCGGTGCAGGCTGCGCGCTGTTCCCGTGCGGGGCGGCGGCGGTCGCCAATACCATTCTGGCGTTTGTGGAACAGGGCGACCATATCCTGATGACCAACACCGCCTATGAACCCAGCCAGGACTTCTGTACCAAAATCCTCAGCAAGCTCGGCGTGACAACCGGCTGGTTCGACCCGCTGATTGGTGAAGGTATTGCCGAACTTATTCAGCCAAACACGCGCATTGTGTTCCTGGAATCACCGGGGTCGCTCACCATGGAGGTCCACGACGTGCCGGCGATCGTGAAGGCCGTGCGCAGTAAAGCGCCAGAGGCGATCGTTATGATCGACAACACCTGGGCGGCAGGCGTGCTGTTCAAAGCGCTGGACTTCGACATTGATATTTCGATTCAGGCGGCGACGAAGTACCTGATTGGCCACTCTGACGGGATGATTGGCACGGCGGTCTCCAACGCGCGCTGCTGGGATCAGCTGCGTGAAAATGCCTACCTGATGGGCCAGATGGTGGATGCCGACACGGCCTACATGACCAGCCGCGGACTTCGCACGCTGGGCGTTCGCCTGCGTCAGCACCATGAAAGCAGTCTGACGGTGGCCGAATGGCTGGCGCAGCATCCGCAGGTTGAGCGCGTGAATCATCCCGCGCTACCCGGCAGTAAAGGCCATGAATTCTGGCAGCGTGACTTTACAGGCAGCAGCGGGTTGTTCTCGTTCGTGCTGAAAAAACGGCTGAATAATGACGAGCTGGCCAGCTATCTGGATAATTTTACCCTCTTCAGCATGGCCTACTCGTGGGGCGGTTTTGAATCCCTGATCCTGGCTAACCAGCCGGAACAGATTGCGGCCCTGCGCCCCGGTGGCGACGTGGACTTCAGCGGTACCCTGATTCGACTGCATATTGGTTTAGAAAATGTTGACGATCTGATTGCGGATTTAGCAGCAGGGTTCGAGCGTATCGTGTAGAGTGCTGGCTGAAAATGTACTCCCTGGACGCTTTTGTGGACACCGCAAGCGGAAAAGTCTGCATGAGTTGCGCCCGGGATCAAACCCGACGGGCGAATAAGGGAGTACAATAGCGCTATATCTGCTGTTCCACAGGAAAGTCCATGGCTGTTATTCAAGATATTATCGCGGCGCTCTGGCACCACGATTTTGCCGCGCTGGCGGATCCTCACGTCGTCGGTATCGTCTATTTCGTGATGTTCGCAACTCTGTTTCTGGAAAATGGATTACTGCCAGCCTCGTTTTTACCCGGTGACAGCCTGCTTTTACTTGCCGGGGCATTAATCGGTAAAGGCGTCATGGACTTCACGCCAACGATGGTTATCCTGACCTCCGCTGCCAGCCTGGGCTGCTGGCTGAGCTATCTGCAGGGCCGCTGGCTGGGGAACACGCGCGTCGTCAAAAGCTGGCTGGCGCAGCTGCCGCATAAATATCATCAGCGCGCGACCTGCATGTTTGACCGGCACGGCCTGCTGGCGCTGCTGGCCGGACGTTTCCTCGCGTTCGTTCGCACCCTTCTGCCGACGATGGCGGGCATTTCCGGTCTGTCGAACCGCCGCTTCCAGTTCTTCAACTGGCTGAGCGCCCTGCTGTGGGTTGGCGTGGTCACAACGCTCGGCTACGCGCTGAATATGATCCCCTTTGTGAAACACCACGAAGATCAGGTGATGACCTTCCTGATGGTGCTGCCGATGTTCCTGCTGGTGGCGGGTCTGGTGGGAACCATCGCGGTGGTGATTAAGAAGAAGTACTGCAGCGCATAATTCAACAAAGCCGGGTGGCGCTATCGCTTACCCGGCCTACGTATTCGTCAGACTCCCTGCATCGTTCTTATACGTGACGCATCCTCTCCCGGCGTGACGCCGAAATAACGCTTAAACTCCCGACTGAACTGCGAGGCACTTTCATAGCCCACCCGCATCGCCGCCGCGCTGGCCTTCATGCCGTCGTGGATCATCAGCATCCGCGCCTTATGCAGCCGGTAGGTTTTGAGGTACTGCAGCGGCGAGGTGCTGGTTACCGATTTAAAATTATGGTGAAACGCCGAGACGCTCATGTTCGCTTCCGCCGCCAGCTGGTCGACGCTGAGGTTTTCCGTGTACTGGCTTTCGATACGCTTGAGCACACGGCTTATCAGACTGAAGTGGGTCTGTCGGCTCACCAGAGCGAGTAACGCGCCACCGCCCGGGCCCAGCAGCACGTGGTAGAGAATCTCGCGGACGATCTGCTTGCCCAGAATGCGCGCGTCCAGCGGCCTCTCCATCACATCCAGCAGACGCTCAATGGCGCAGAGGATCTCTTCCGACAGCGTCGCCGAGTTAATCCCGCTTGAGGCCATCGAAGGCTGGAAGAGTTCATCTTCGCCAATCTCCATCAGCAGCTCCTGCAGCTGAAGGATGTCGACATTGACGCGAATACCCGCCAGCGGAACCGCCTCTGTCGCGAAGGTTTCACATTCAAAGGGTAAAGGTACCGTCAGAAGCAGATATTCATTGGTATCGTAGCGGAACACGCGCTCGTTGATATAGCCAATTTTATGGCCTGAGAAGAGAAAAACGATGCCCGGCTGGTACATGACCGGCGTGCGCGTCCCCGGCTGCGTGCCATAGAGCAGGCGAATATCTGGCAGCAGCTCGCTGGCACGATTTTCATTATCTATCAATCTCTTAATCTGCACAGTGAGCTGCTGGCAGATAGCCTCACGGTTCATCTTGCGTTACTCCGGGTGCGGTTTTCGACGTTGACAGTGTGCGTTGTTTTCCGCACTTTCTCCAGCGCTCTGTAGAAATGGGCAAGACATCGGCAGGAATGTGCATTGAGGGCGTAGCCCCGGATCGCCACAATGAGCAGCATCAGGTCGCCCTCTGCGCACCACGGTTTTTCACCCACTAAAGGGAACGAGCAATGAACAACTTTAATCTCCACACCCCAACCCGCATTCTGTTTGGTAAAGACGCTATCGCTGACCTGCGCGCACAGATCCCTGCTGACGCCCGCGTGCTGATCACCTACGGTGGCGGCAGCGTGAAAAAAACCGGCGTGCTGGATCAGGTTTACAGCGCGCTGGACGGTCTGGACGTGCGTGAGTTTGGCGGCATTGAGCCAAACCCGTCCTACGAAACGCTGATGAATGCGGTAAAAATCGCCCGCGAAGAAAACATCACCTTCCTGCTGGCGGTCGGCGGCGGCTCCGTGCTGGACGGTACCAAATTCATCGCCGCTGCGGCGCACTACGCTGACGGCATCGATCCGTGGCACATTCTGGAAACCCGCGGCAGCGACATCAAAAGCGCCATCCCGATGGGATCCGTGCTGACCCTGCCAGCGACGGGTTCTGAATCCAACAAGGGCGCGGTGATCTCCCGTAAAACCACCGGTGACAAGCAGGCCTTCATGAACGAACACGTTCAGCCTGTGTTCGCCATTCTGGATCCGGTTTACACCTACACCCTGCCAGCGCGTCAGGTGGCGAACGGCGTGGTCGATGCCTTTGTACATACCGTTGAGCAGTACGTCACGTATCCGGTGAATGCCAAAATTCAGGATCGCTTCGCGGAAGGCATTCTGCTGACGCTCGTCGAAGAGGGTCCGAAAGCGCTGAAAGAGCCGGAAAACTACGACGTTCGCGCCAACGTGATGTGGGCGGCTACACAGGCACTGAATGGCCTGATCGGCGCTGGCGTGCCGCAGGACTGGGCAACCCATATGCTGGGCCACGAGCTGACGGCGATGCACGGTCTGGATCATGCGCAGACGCTGGCCATTGTGCTGCCTGCACTGTGGAACGAAAAACGCGACACCAAACGCGCCAAGCTGCTGCAGTACGCCGAGCGCGTGTGGAACATTACCGAGGGTTCTGACGACGCGCGCATTGATGCTGCCATCGAAGCGACCCGCAGCTTCTTTGAAGGTCTGGGCGTTCCAACGCGTTTGTCTGGCTACGGCCTGGACGGTAGCTCCATCCCTGCCCTGCTGGCGAAACTCGAAGAGCACGGCATGACCCATCTGGGCGAGCACGGCGACATCACGCTGGACGTCAGCCGTCGTATTTACGAGGCGGCACGCTAAGCGTTTTTGTCCCCCCGACTTTCGTTTTTTGACATTTCGTCCAGACTTAATGCACACCCCATCGCCGGAGTCTCCCTCCGGCGATGCGCACCTGAAGGAGGAAAAATGGCAAACCAAACCGTAATCAAGCTGCAGGACGGCAACGTGATGCCCCAGTTGGGGCTAGGTGTATGGAAAGCCGGTAACGACGAGGTCGTCTCCGCCATTCATAAAGCCCTGGAAGTCGGCTACCGGTCGATTGACACCGCCGCCGCGTACAAAAACGAGGACGGCGTAGGTACCGCACTGGCCAGCGCCGGTGTCCCTCGCGATGAGTTGTTCATCACCACGAAACTGTGGAATGACGATCAAAAGCGTCCCCGCGAAGCCCTGCAGGAGAGCCTGGAGAAACTCCAGCTCGATTTCGTCGACCTGTATCTGATGCACTGGCCGGTTCCGGCCATCGACCATTACGTTGATGCCTGGAAAGGGATGATTGAACTGCAGAAAGAGGGGCTGGTGAAAAGTATCGGCGTCTGTAACTTCCAGGTTCATCACCTGCAGCGGCTGATTGACGAGACGGGCGTCGCGCCTGTCATTAACCAGATCGAGCTGCACCCGCTGCTGCAGCAGCGGCAGCTTCATGCCTGGAACGCCACGCATAAAATCCAGACCGAGTCCTGGAGTCCGCTGGCGCAGGGTGGCCAGGGCGTGTTCGATCAAAAAATTATCCGTGAACTGGCGGATAAATACGGCAAAAGCCCGGCGCAAATCGTCATTCGCTGGCATCTGGACAACGGCCTGGTGGTGATCCCGAAATCGGTCACGCCATCGCGCATCGCCGAGAACTTCGACGTCTGGGATTTCCGGCTGGACAAAGATGAGCTGGGCGAGATTGCGAAGCTGGATAAGGGCAAGCGTTTAGGGCCGGACCCGGATCAGTTTGGCGGATAATACTTAAAACGAGCCCGGTCTTCCGCCGGGCTCGTTTTAATTTATAAACCGGACTGACATCTCGCTTCTCCGGGAAGATCAGGTAATGTGCAAATAACGTTGTACGCTTTCCCTTCCAGTTTATGTGGCCCACCGAGACCGCCGCCTACTTCTGCACGATATTCCTTTCCGTTGACGCTTATCTGGAGCGGGGTGTGATAAATCCAGTCCATCGGACCTATTGGCAGAAAAAAGATCCACTCATGCTGGCTCTGAAAAGCAAAACGACCGTTGTCGTCAGAAAGCGTTTGCTCCCTCTCTAATGTTATTTTAGCGCCCGGGACTGGCTTACCTGCGCTGTCGATTAGACGTCCTTCCACTTCTGGCTGTGTCTGGCGGTGCATTACACAACCGCATAACGTAAGGCCAATCAGCATCGCTCCTGTTAACTTCCTAATTTTCATTTTGGGCCTCCTACCCTTATGCAGAAAAAAGCCGGGTGGCGGCTGCGCCTTACCCGGCCTACGCGCTGACCTGTAGGCCCGGTAAGCGCTAGCGCCACCGGGCTTTGTTACAGGTTTAACCGATCTTACGTTTTACGTTCTTCTTCATTCCCGCTCCACCGTTCGAACGCTGATGCACAATCGGCGTGTGCTTGGTCAGCGCCGGGCGCGTATTGCGGTTCTGGCGACGCGCTTCGCGCATCTCCTCCAGCGTCGGGGCCGGTACCAGACAGTCGCGGCGCGAGCCGATCAGGTGTTTTTTACCCATCTCTTCCAGCGCCTGGCGGATCAGCGGCCAGTTTTTCGGATCGTGGTAACGCAGCAGCGCCTTGTGCAGACGACGCTGTTTATCCCCTTTCGGCACCACCACCTCTTCACTCTTGTAGCCAATCTTACTCAGCGGGTTCTTGCCGGTGTAATACATGGTCGTCGAGTTGGCGAGCGGTGACGGATAGAAGTTCTGCACCTGATCCAGGCGGAAGCGGCGCTGCTTCAGCCACAGCGCCAGATTGACCATGTCCTCATCACGCGTGCCGGGGTGCGCTGAGATGAAGTACGGGATCAGATACTGCTCTTTGCCCGCCTGCTTCGAGTAGGTGTCGAACAGTTCTTTAAAGCGGTCGTAGCTGCCCATGCCCGGCTTCATCATCTTCGACAGCGGGCCTTCTTCGGTATGCTCCGGCGCAATCTTCAGATAGCCGCCGACGTGGTGCGTCGCCAGCTCTTTGATGTAGCGCGGATCTTCCACGGCAATGTCATAACGTACCCCGGACGCGATGAGGATCTTCTTGATGCCTTTCAGATCGCGCGCGCGTCGGTAGAGGTTAATCGTTGGCTCGTGGTTGGTATCCATGTGCTCGCAAATGCTCGGATAGACGCAGGAGAGACGGCGGCAGGTTTGCTCCGCGCGCGGCGACTTGCAGCGCAGCATATACATGTTCGCGGTTGGACCGCCAAGATCGGAAATCACACCGGTAAAGCCCGGCACCGTGTCGCGAATGGCTTCGATCTCGTTGATGATCGACTCTTCCGAACGGCTCTGAATGATGCGCCCCTCGTGCTCGGTAATGGAGCAGAAGGAGCACCCGCCGAAGCAGCCGCGCATGATGTTGATCGAGAAGCGGATCATCTCATACGCCGGGATACGGGCGTTGCCGTACGCCGGGTGCGGCACGCGCTTGTACGGCAGCGCAAAGACGCTGTCCATCTCTTCGGTGGAGAGCGGGATGGCCGGCGGGTTGATCCAGATAAAGCGCTCGCCGTGCTTCTGCATCAGCGCGCGGGCGCAGCCCGGGTTGGTTTCATGGTGCAGAATACGGGACGCATGGGCGTAGAGCACCTTGTCGGCTTTCACCTTCTCATAGGACGGCAGCAGCACGTAGGTCTTTTCCCATGGCTTCGGGCGCGGCGGCTGCACGACGATAGCCTTCGCTTCCGCTTTCTTTGGCTCTACCGGTTTGTTATCCGCACACGGCAGATCGTCGCCATACGGGTGTGGGATCGGGTCGATTTTGCCCGGCATATCGATGATGCGGGAATCCACGCCGCGCCAGCCCGGCAGCGCCTCTTTTACCATGATCGCGGTATTGCGCACGTCGCGGATGCTGCTCACCGGCTCGCCCTGTGACAGACGGTGCGCCACTTCCACCAGCGGACGCTCGCCGTTTCCGTAAATCAGCATGTCGGCTTTGGAATCCACCAGCACCGAGCGGCGCACGGTATCAGACCAGTAATCGTAGTGCGCGGTACGGCGCAGGCTCGCCTCAATACCACCCAGGATCACCGGCACGTCTTTCCAGGCTTCTTTGCAGCGCTGGGTATAGACGAGGGTCGCGCGGTCCGGACGTTTGCCCGCCACGTTATCCGGCGTGTAGGCGTCGTCATGACGAAGCTTACGGTCGGCGGTATAGCGGTTGATCATCGAGTCCATGTTACCTGCGGTCACGCCGAAGAACAGGTTGGGTTTACCCAGACGCATAAAGTCGTCTTTGCTGTTCCAGTCAGGCTGGGAGATGATCCCCACACGGAAGCCCTGCGCTTCAAGCATACGGCCACAGATGGCCATGCCGAAGCTCGGGTGGTCAACGTAGGCATCGCCCGTGACCAGAATGATGTCGCAGCTGTCCCAGCCCAGTTGGTCCATCTCTTCCCGGGACATCGGCAGGAACGGCGCCGGTCCAAAGCAGGCCGCCCAGTACTGGGGCCAGGAGAAGAGGTCACGATCCGGCTGGATCAGGGAAATTGCGCTCATAATGCTTCCGAAGAAAAAATAGACAAAAGGGCGGGGATTATACGCTGGATCATTGTGGGAAATGAAGGGGTATTGTGCGGGCTGTTGCCCTCACCCCAACCCTCTCCCACAGGGAGAGGGAGAAAAGCAATTTACGGCGCCGGGTTGACCAGCATTTGCCCAACCGACCCCCTGTCCATCATCTCCAGCGTCTGGCTGTGGAACAGGAACGGGAAGTGCGGCCACGAAGGCTGACCGTAATAAACCAGCAGCTCAACCTGGCCGTCCACCCAGACGGTATCTTTCCAGCCGCGATCTTCCGGGAAAGGCATCGCGCCGTTGACGTTGCGGATCAGGAACGACACCCCTTCAATATGGAACGACTGCGGCATATCTGAACGCACCGTCCAGCGCTCCCAGGTGCCCTGCTGCGCGGTGATATCAATTCGGTTGACGTCCCAGAGCGCGCCGTTGATGCCCGGATCGTCGCCCAGGCTGATATCACGGCTGCGCACCGGCGAGCCGCTCATGATCTCCTGCGGCAGCAGACGCATGGGCAGGCTATCGGTCACCAGCGGCAGCAGACCGGTTGGGCGCAGGGTCAGCACCAGGGTGGAGACAAGTATGCTCGACGGTTCAAAGAACCCGCGAATGCGGTCGACAATGCTGGCCGCTTCACCGCAGGTGACAGACACTTCATCCCCGTTGGTCATATCAATGAGAATTTCGCGACGCTCACCCGGCGCGAGCGCCAGCTGTTTGACGGACACCGGCGCCGGTAAAAAGCCCTGATCGCCGGAGATCACGTGCAGCGGACGGCCATCGCTCATCTGCAGCTGATAGCGGCGCGAGTTAGACGCGTTGAGCAAGCGCAGGCGCACCCAGCCACGGGACACTTCGACATACGGGCTCTGCGCGCCGTTAACCAGCAGCGTATCGCCGACGAAGCCACCGCTGCCCGGCTCGCTGTATTCCGGCGTGCCGAAATTATCCAGACGTTTGTCCTGGATGATAATCGGGAAGTCATCCACGCCGTAGTGGTTCGGGATCGGCAGGGATTTGCTGACTTCATCTTCCACCAGCCACATGCCGGCCAGGCCGTTATAGACCTGCTGCGCCGTGCGGTTAGGCGTGTTGGCGTGATACCACAGGGTCGCCGCACTCTGGCGAATCGGCAGAACGGGCGCCCAGTCGGCGCTGGGTGACATCATGCGCGCCGCGCCGCCAATCAGCGGGCCAGGCACCTGCAGGCCGCTGATGGTCATGGCGACATTTTCAGGGGTACGGTTACTGTAGATGAGCTTAACGTCATCGCCATTCCACACGCGTATGGTCGGCCCAAGGTAACGTCCGTTAATGCCCCAGACCGGCGCACGCGTCCCCTGGGTAAAGGACCAGTGGCTGCGCTGCAGCGTCAGGAAAAGCGGCTGACCGCGACGGGATTCAATGAGTGGCGGAATAGGCAGCGGCTGTTGCTGCCCGGCGGCGCTGGCTGTCAGCGGCATCGCACCCGCACAAAGAGCGATCCCCGAAGCCTGAATAAACTGACGCCGACTGAGTGACATATAAGCTCCATCTGAAACGACTAACAACGCGGGAATTCGTTTTCCCTTCAACGCCGGATTAAATCTTACCGGCGGCTTCTCTCTCTGCGACTTCTTTGTCGAGCAGCGCAATATGCTCAGCCATCAGATCACGGCAGTGCGCGGCCAGCTCGCGCACCTGATCTTTACCGTATTTGCTGGTATCGACGGGTGGCAGCATTTCGACAATCACCAGCCCGTTATTCAGGCGGTTAAGATTAATCTTATTCGAAGTATTGGAAACGCACACAGGAATAATTGGAACACCTGCCGCAATTGCGGCATGAAACGCACCGGTTTTAAACGGCAGCAGGCCGCGGCCACGGCTGCGCGTCCCTTCCGGGAACATCCAGATTGAAATTTTGCGCTTTTTAAAATGATTCACCACTTCTGCAATGGTGCTGTGCGCTTTTGCACGGTTATTACGGTCAATCAGCAGGTTACCAGTAAGCCAGTACAGCTGACCAAAAAACGGGATCCATAGCAGGCTTTTTTTGCCCACCGTCACGGTCGGTGGAAGCACGATATTAGAGGCCGTCACCATATCGTAGTTGTTCTGATGGTTGGCGATATAGATGGCGTTACCGAAATTCTCCGCCCCTTCCGGCAGACGTTTTTCAACTTTCAGACCAAACAGCGGCGCAAGGCGCCCGAACATATGGCCAAAGGTGGCGACATGCTTCGGATTACGCGGGCTGAACAGGCAATAAATAGAGCCGAAAATACAGACCAGAATGCAGTAGATAACGGTAAGAATAAGACGAACAATATATAGCATAGCGACCTCTGAAGCCCTAACAGCTGACAATTATACTTCACCTGTGGCCAGGTAAGGACTTTATTACGAGCGCGTATTGTTAATCGCAACGCACGAATTAACAACGATTTTACGGGAAATTTTATTGAAATTCCCCCTCCGGACAGAGGGGGATATCACGACATTACTCTTCGCTGTCACCCGCAGCGCTGCGTGCAGGAGAGTCTATCTCCACGCGATCGATACGCTGCAGACCGCGCATCAGCGAGCCGCGGCGACCGCGCTCACCCACCACCTTCTGCAGCTCTTCCGGACGAAGCTTGATTTTGCGCTTGCCGACGTGAATGGTCAGGGTGCTCTGCGGCGGCAGCAGGAAGAGGTGCGCCAGGCCATCTTCGCCTTTCGCGGCCTCCGCCGACGGGATGTTGATGATCTTGTTGCCCTTGCCTTTTGACAGCTCAGGCAGATCGCTGACCGGGAACATAAGCATGCGTCCGGCGGTGGTGATCGCCAGCAGCATGTCGCTTTCGTTCTCGATCACCAGCGGTGCCATCACGTGAGCGTTGTCCGGCAGGCTAATCAGCGCCTTACCGGCACGGTTGCGGGAAACCAGATCGTTGAAGGTACAGATAAAGCCGTAGCCCGCATCAGACGCCAGCAGCAACTTCTGGTCATCGGCTTCCATCAGCATATGGTCAACCGTCGCGCCCGGCGGCAGCGTCAGCTTGCCTGTAAGCGGCTCGCCCTGCCCACGCGCGGAAGGCAGCGTGATCGGGTCAATGGCGTAGCTGCGCCCGGTGGAGTCGATAAACGCCACCGGCTGGTTGCTCTTGCCTTTCACCGCCGCTTTGAAGCTGTCGCCCGCTTTGTAGCTGAGCCCCGGCGCGTCGATATCGTGGCCTTTGGCGCTGCGCACCCAGCCGCTCTGCGACAGGACAATGGTCACCGGCTCGGACGGCTGCATGTCGTGCTCGTTCATCGCCTTCGCTTCTTCGCGCTCGTGCAGCGGAGAACGACGGTCGTCGCCAAACGCGTCGGCATCGGCCTGCAGCTCTTTCTTCAGCAGGGTATTCATCTTGCGTTCGGACGCGAGGATCGCCTGCAGCTGATCGCGCTCTTTTTCCAGTTCGTTCTGCTCGCCGCGGATCTTCATCTCTTCCAGTTTGGCGAGATGGCGCAGCTTCAGCTCAAGGATCGCTTCGGCCTGGGTTTCGCTGATGCCAAAGCGTGACATCAGCGCGGGCTTCGGCTCGTCCTCGGTACGGATGATCTCAATCACCTCGTCGATATTGAGGAACGCCACCAGCAAACCTTCAAGGATATGCAGGCGCTTAAGCACTTTCTCGAGACGATGGTTCAGACGACGGCGTACCGTATCGCGGCGGAACGTCAGCCATTCGGTGAGGATCTCCAGCAGGTTTTTCACCGCCGGGCGCCCGTCGAGGCCGATCATGTTCAGGTTGATGCGATAGCTTTTTTCCAGATCGGTGGTGGCAAACAGGTGGTTCATCACCTGCTCCATGTCCACGCGGTTGGAGCGCGGCACGATCACCAGACGGGTCGGGTTCTCGTGGTCCGATTCGTCGCGCAGGTCGTCGACCATCGGCAGCTTTTTATTGCGCATCTGGGAGGCGATCTGCTCCAGCACTTTGGCACCGGAAACCTGATGCGGCAGCGCGGTGATGACCACGGCGCCGTCTTCTTTATTCCACACCGCACGCATGCGTACGGAGCCGCGACCGTTCTGGTAGATTTTGCGGATTTCCGCGCGCGAGGTGATGATTTCGGCTTCGGTCGGGAAATCCGGACCCTGCACGATATCCAGCAGATCGTCGAGTGAGGCTTTCGGCTGCTCAATCAGGGTGATGGCGGCTTTCGCCACTTCACGCAGGTTGTGCGGCGGAATGTCCGTCGCCATACCGACCGCAATCCCGGTGGTGCCGTTCAGCAGGATGTTCGGCAGACGCGCAGGCAGCATCTTCGGCTCCTGCAGCGTACCGTCGAAGTTCGGTACCCAGTCAACGGTCCCCTGCCCCAGCTCGCCCAGCAGCACTTCGGCATATTTAGAGAGGCGGGATTCGGTATAACGCATCGCCGCGAAGGATTTCGGATCGTCCGGCGCACCCCAGTTCCCCTGACCATCCACCAGCGGGTAGCGGTAAGAGAACGGCTGGGCCATCAGCACCATCGCTTCATAACAGGCGCTGTCGCCGTGCGGATGGTATTTACCCAGCACGTCACCGACGGTACGGGCGGATTTCTTGAACTTGGCGGTGGCGTTCAGCCCCAGTTCGGACATCGCATACACGATGCGGCGCTGAACGGGCTTCAGGCCATCCCCGATAAACGGCAACGCCCTGTCCATGATGACGTACATGGAGTAGTTCAGGTAGGCGTTTTCCGTGAATTCATGTAGCGCGAGGCGCTCTGCCATATCGCTCATTACGTGTGATTCCTCAACTCAGAAACCGAAGGGTTTCAGGCAATATTGCCGCAGATACTACCCTATCTGACGAGTTGAGTCACAAAGAAAAAGGGCCGCTTATGCGGCCCTTTCCGGGTTATTTGTTCAGCTTAATGACCTGCTTCACGTCGATTTCAAAATCGTTCCACTCTTTATCGACCTTGCCCTGGATTTCCACTTTATCCTGAGGGCTGACGGTCACGCCGTTCCAGCGCTTGTGGTCAATTTCCACGTTCACCGTGCCGGTCTCATCGCGGAAGGTGTAGCGGTCATCGGACAGGCGCTGGGTGATGTTCCCGCGCAGCTTCACCCAGCTGTCGTCCTTCATCTCTTTGACCTTCACCGCGGTGGTGAGGTTGGCGTCATTATCGACAAAACCGCCTGCCTGCGTTTGGGTCTGGGTCTGTGCGGCAGACGGGCCGTTAAATCCGCCCTGCGCGGCAAAAACGGGGGCAGTGGTCATCATCATGATGGCGGCAATAGCAGCGAATTTTTTCATATTAACTCTCCCTTTAATCTGGTTTCGCAGTCCATTAAACAGGGTAATCCTTAACAACTTCTTAAGGGAGAAATTTATTTATTATCGCTGTACAGCAGGTGCTTACAGAGGGTTTACTGACGGCATCAAGGAGGGAATATGCGCATTTTACTGGTAGAAGACGACACGTTAATCGGCGACGGTATCAGGGCGGGTTTAAGCAAAATGGGCTTTAGCGTGGACTGGTTTACCGACGGTAAAACCGGTCAGGCCGCGCTCGCGTCTGCGCCCTATGATGCCGTGGTGCTGGATCTGACGCTGCCGGAAATCGACGGTCTGGACATCCTGCGCGCGTGGCGCGAAAGCGGGCGCAGCGAGCCGGTATTGATCCTGACCGCGCGGGATGCGCTTAACCAGCGCGTGGAGGGGCTGCGTCTTGGCGCGGATGATTATCTCTGCAAGCCGTTCGCACTGATTGAAGTGGGCGCCCGCCTTGAGGCGCTGGTCCGCCGCAGCCACGGCCAGACGCATAGCGAGCTACGCCACGGCAAGGTCACGCTCGATCCGACCCGACTCGTCGCCACGCTGGACGGTGAACCGCTGACGCTGAAGCCGAAAGAGTTCGCCCTGCTGGAACTGCTGATGCGCAATGCAGGCCGCGTGCTCCCTCGCAAGACGATTGAGGAAAAACTGTATACCTGGGATGACGACGTCTCCAGCAACGCGGTAGAAGTCCACGTTCATCACCTGCGCCGCAAGCTTGGCAGCGAATTTATCCGCACCGTGCACGGCATCGGCTATACCCTGGGTGACGCATGAAGCTGACGCAACGCCTGAGCCTGAAGCTGCGCCTGACGCTCCTCTTTTTAGCGCTCTCCCTGACGGCATGGTTTGCCGCCAGCCTGGTGGCCTGGCAGCAGACCACCCACAAGCTGGATAAGCTCTTCGACACGCAGCAGATGCTGTTTGCCAAACGGCTGCTGACGATGGATCTTGACGAGATCCGCGCCCCCGAACGGATGCGCGAGATCCCAAAGAAAGTGAAGCATGGCCGTCTCGATGACGACGCGCTGGCTTTCGCCATTTACGCCGTCGACGGCAAAATGCTGCTGAACGACGGCGAGAACGGGCGCGATATTCCGTATCACTATCGCCGCGACGGGTTTGCTTACGGGCAGCTCCAGGACGACAACGACGAATGGCGTTTCCTGTGGCTGACCTCACCCGACGGGAAGTACCGCGTGGTGGTCGGTCAGGAGTGGGAGTACCGCCAGGATATGGCGCTGGACGTGGTCAGCTCGCAGCTCACGCCCTGGCTGGTGGCGCTGCCCGTGATGCTGCTCTTGCTAATTCTCCTCCTGAGCCGGGAGCTGAGGCCGCTGAAAAAGCTGGCGCAGACCCTGCGCTCTCGCTCGCCGGATGCGACCGAGGCGCTTGTGCTTCATGGCGTCCCCACGGAAGTGCGCCCCCTGCTCGACTCGCTGAATCACCTCTTCGCGCGTACCCAGGAGATGATGACGCGCGAGCGCCGATTTACGTCCGACGCGGCCCACGAGCTGCGCAGCCCGCTGGCGGCCCTGAAGGTGCAAACTGACGTGGCGCAGCTCTCGCAGGACGATCCGCAGGCGCGGGAAAGAGCGCTGGCGCAGCTGCATGCGGGAATCGACCGCGCTTCCCGGCTGGTGGACCAACTCCTCACGCTGTCGCGTCTGGACTCGCTGGACAACCTGGACGATGTCGAACCGATAACGCTTGCCGATTTACTGCAGTCGGCGGTGCTGGATATCTGGCATCCGGCGCAGCAGGCAGGGATTGATATTCGCCTCAACAACCATGCCCCGCAGGTCAAGCGTCAGGGACAGCCCCTGCTGCTCAGCCTGCTGGTGCGCAACCTGCTGGACAATGCCATCCGCTACAGTCCGCGCGGCAGCGTGGTGGACGTTACGCTGGACGCGCGTAGCTTTAGCGTGCGCGACAACGGTCCTGGCGTTGACCCCGAGGTGCTGGCGCGCATCGGCGAGCGTTTTTATCGTCCACCGGGCCAGAACGCCACGGGCAGCGGGCTGGGACTCTCTATCGTCAGGCGCATTGCCGCGCTGCACGGAATGCGCGTCTCGCTGAGCAATGCGGCGGAAGGCGGCTTTGAGGTGAAGGTCAGCTGGTAACGGATTATTGCATCTCCAGCAAAAGACTTTGCACATTTTGCTCATTTTTCCGCTCCGTCCTCGCGCGTAGAATACCCGGCATACTCTCATCGTCGAGGACAAAAAATGAGCAACATTCTGATTATTAACGGTGCAAAAGAATTTGCGCACTCTAAAGGCCAGCTGAATGACACCCTGACCGAGGTCGCGGACGGTTTCCTGCGCGACGCCGGGCATGATGTTAAGGTCGTGCGCGCAGACAGCAACTACGACGTGAAAGCCGAAGTGCAGAACTTCCTGTGGGCTGACGTGGTGATCTGGCAGATGCCAGGCTGGTGGATGGGCGCGCCGTGGACCGTGAAAAAATACATGGACGACGTGTTCACGGAAGGTCATGGCTCTCTGTATGCCAGCGATGGCCGCACCCGCTCTGACGCGTCTAAAAAATACGGTTCAGGCGGTCTGATTCAGGGCAAAAAATATATGCTGTCACTGACCTGGAACGCCCCGCTGGAAGCCTTCACCGAGAAAGATCAGTTCTTCGAAGGCGTGGGCGTGGACGGCGCGTACCTGCCGTTCCACAAAGCGAATCAGTTCCTGGGCATGGATCCGCTGCCGACCTTTATCGTCAACGACGTGATTAAAATGCCTGATGTCCCGAGCTATATCGCAGAATATCGCAAGCATCTCGCGAAAATTTTTGCTTAACTGGTAGCCTGGAATTAAAGGAGTAGTAAACATGCTTACCGTTATCGCAGAAATCCGTACTCGTCCAGGTCAACATCACCGCCAGGCGGTGCTGGATCAGTTCGCGAAAATTATCCCGACCGTACTGAAAGAAGAAGGCTGCCACGGCTACGCGCCGATGGTGGATGCCGCCACTGATGCCAGCTTCCAGGCGACCGCGCCGGACTCGATCATCATGGTTGAGCAGTGGGAAACCGTCGCGCACCTTGAAGCGCATCTGCAGACCGCGCACATGAAAGCGTGGAGCGACGCGGTGAAGGGCGACGTGCTGGAAACCCACATCCGCATCCTGGAGCAAGGGGTTTAAGTTCTTGGAATTTGCCGGGTGGCACTGCGTTTACCCGGCCTACAAAACCTGAACCGTAGGCCCGGTAAGCGCTAGCGCCACCGGGCTTTGTTGTTTTTAGCTGCTTTTCTTCCCCGGCTTTAACCCGCGATGGAGCTCGTTGATGCGCTTCATGGACTTGATGGTGCGCTGCGGCTCGGTAGAAGCGACGGACAAAATGATCATCTCCAGACAGAGCAGCACCGTGCCGTGGAGCGGGATTTTGCCCTTTTCGCCACCGCGCGGAACGTGGATCACCACGCTGGCCTCCTTACTGAAACGCGAATCAAGGGCGTTGGTCAGCAGGATGGTGGGAATGCCCAGACGCTTTGCTTCACGCAGGGTGGTTTGCCCCTCCCGGTGCGCGGATTTCTGCGCCATCATCACCAGCACGTCACCGCGCTGAAGCGCAATCAACTGCTCGGCAAGCCCTATCCCGGTACGGTTGAGCTGCGTGGCGGGTAACCCCATACGGCTGAACAGCCTGGCGGTGTACTCGGCCAGAATGCCGGAGGCGCCAATGCCAAATATGGCGACCTGTCTTGCCTGTGCCAGCAGTGAGACCGCCTGCGCCATCGCGTAGCGGTTGTGGGGCTCGGATAACACCTCGCAGGTGTGCTGATGTCCCTCCAGCACGAAATCAATGCTCGCGTTGACGTCGCTGGCGAGCGTGTTCACCGTGGTGGACATCTTTTCGCTGGAGGTAACCACCGGGCCAAACCACTGCTCCAGCGTCTGCTTGAGATCGCGCAGCCCGGCGAAACCCAGCGCCTGTATGGCGCGGACCACCGTGGCATCCGAGGTTTTCACTACGGTAGCAATCTCCATGGCGGTCTGCTCCATCACCGCCTCGCGGTTGTCATGGATATAGCGTGCGACCTGCAGCAGACGCGGCGTCAGCTGATGCGCTCGCGCGCGAAAGCGGTCGCCATAAACATCCACGCGCCCTTTCTCTTTGCGGATCACCGTGACGCCTCCGGCAGCGGACGCCCGGCAATCTGCGACTGCACCTGCGCGGCCATCAGCCCTAATGACGCGAACGAATTCGAGATCGCCTCTTCACGCGAGATCAGCACGTAGTGCCCGGTTCGGCAGGCAGTCAGGAACTGACACCAGCCCGGCATGACCGCCTCCATTGCCGCCAGCTCGTCCTGCGGTTTACCGCCCGTATCCCCGCGCCAGGTCGCGAAGACGAAATCGGCATCCAGCTCCGGCAGGCGCTCGGCGCTGACGTCGATGCGCCCTCCGTCCGGGATGGCCTCAATCAGTGGCGGGAATTTGAATCCGGCGTCGCGCAGCACGCGGCCCAGCGAGTGGTAGCTGTGCATGGCGTTGATTTTCCCCTGATTAGCCTGAATCACCGACACGGTGATTTTGCGCGTGTCGATGGTCGCCTTCAGCGCCTTGATTTGTTCCTGATAGCGGCGTTCCAGAATGTTTAGCCTTGCCTGCGTGCCCGTGAGCTGCGCCAGCTTGCGGTAGATTTCCGGCGCGCCGCCGTCGAGATGATCGATGCTCACCGTCGGGGCAATTTTCGCCAGCTGTTCCACCGGGGTGTTGCGGGTCGGCTCGGTAACGATCAGGTCAGGTTTTGCGGCGGCGATGGCTTCGATGTCGATATCGGCCGTGCCGATAAATTTGATATCGGAATTATCGAAGTCGACGCCGGTCAACATGCCGCTGGATCGCAGAAAATGGCTGCCGTCCGGCCGCGTGCGGCCATGGCTCACCACCGGCGGCACGCCAAGCTCAATCAGCGGAATGGTGATATCCAGATCGTGTAATGAAACAATCCGCTTCGGATGAACCGGCACAACCACCTTGCGTCCCAGATCGTCGGTAAATACCTGCGTCGGCTCCGCCGCGCTCACCGCGAACCCCACCAGCAACAGCATCGAAAACAGTATGCGCATCATAGTCCCCTAAAATCTGTCCCGACGCTGCCAGAGCAGCAGCAGGAAAAACGGTCCGCCAATCAATGAAATCACAATTCCCGCCGGCAGCTGCAGCGGGAGGAATGCCAGACGTCCGACGTTATCCGCCAGCAGCACCAGCAGCGCCCCCAGCACGGCGCTTCCCGTCAGGAGCGCGGTTTGCCCACCGCGCAGCAGCAGGCGCGCCATGTGCGGGGCAATCAGCCCCACGAAGCCAATGCTGCCCACGCAGGAGACGCAGGCCGCCGTCAGCACCACCGGAGCGAGAACCCGCAGCAGCGCCAGCCGGGTTGTGCGCACGCCAAGGCCCGTAGCGGTCTGATTGCCGAGCAACGCCACGTCCGCGGCCCGGGCGGTAAACAGCAGCAGCGCAAACGCGGGGGCGGCCCAGAGTGCGGCCAGGCCTACAAGCGTCCAGTTTGCCGCATGCAGGCTTCCCGCCAGCCACAGCATCGCCGTCTGCACGTCACGCACGTCGGCGGTGGTCATAAAGACACCCATCGCCGCGGCAAACGCCCACGACACGCCGATGCCGATCAGGATGAACCGCGGGCGCGAGATATCGCGCGCCAGGACGATCACCAGCAGCGCGGTGAGCAGCCCACCGGCCATGCCGACCAGCGGACGCCAGGCCAGGCTCAGTGCCGGGAACTGAAAAATCAGCAGCAGTACCGCCGCGCTACAGCCCTCCTTCACGCCGATAAGCCCCGGGTCAGCCAGACCGTTGCGGGTGATGGACTGCATCGCCGCCCCCGCCATGCCGAGCATCGCGCCGCACAGCACCGCCATCAGCAGGCGCGGCAGACGGATATCCATCACGACGTAGCGCGTCTCCGCCGTCAGACTTTCAGGCGAAAACAGCGCACGCCCGATGACGGAGGTTGGAATGGGCAGAGAACCGTGCGTCAGGCCAAAGCCCAGCAGGCTTAGCGCCGCCAGCGCGAAAAGCGACAGGTACGCCAGCGCTTTCGGGCGAATCAGCGCCGACAGGTGGCCAACGCGGATCGCGCGGAGTCCGGCCCGGTTCATTTGAACATCCTCGACGCCATAAAGATGAACACGGGCGCGCCGACCAGGGCCGTCATGATGCCGGTTGCCAGCTCCCAGGGGGTAAACAGCGTGCGGGCAGCGATATCCGCCAGCAGCAACACCAGAGCGCCGCACAGGGCCGACAGCGGCACCATCACGCGCAAATCGACCGACACCAGACGGCGGATGAGCTGCGGCACCACAAGGCCGATAAAGCCAATCGGTCCGGCGAGGGAGACGGCCGCGCCGCAGAGCAGCGCGATGGCCAGCAGGGCAAGGAGGCGGGTTTTCAGCAGCGACACGCCAAGCCCCTGCGCCATTCTGTCGCCCAGCGCCAGCATGTTGAGCGAGGGCGACAGCCCGATAGCAAGAATAAAACCGGCTGCTGCAGCCCACAGGGCACTCTGGAGCATCTGCGCGTTGACTCCGGCGATATCACCTGCCAGCCAGGTGCGCAGAGAGAGCAGCGTCTGTTCATCCAGGATTAACACCGCGGCGGTAATCGACGAGGCAAACGCCGACATCGCCACGCCGCACAGGGTGACCTTCATCGGCGTGAGCCCGATGCGACCGGTCGAGGAGAACATCAGCACCAGCAGAAACAGCGCGGCGGCACCGACGGCGGCAATCAGCGGGCGACCAAACGGCAGCGAAAGCCCAAGCGCGCTGGCGATCACCACCGCCAGCGCTGCCCCGGCGTTGAGCCCCAGAATATGCGGCTCGCCGAGCGGGTTGCGGATCACGGACTGCAGCAGCACGCCCGCCACGCCGAGCGCGGCGCCTGTCACCATTGCGGCGCAGAGGCGCAGCAACCGTAGTCTGATGATGATGTTATGGTCGAAATTGCGCGGATCGAAGTGAACGACTGCCTCGACTACCGTCCGGGGAGGGATAAACCGCGCCCCGATACCGAGATGCACAATCGCGCCCAGCGCCAGCAGTAATGTAAAAATCAGGAAGGCGAGAGAAGCGCGCATCATGGCTGTTCAAGGCTCTGGCGAAACGGCATAAAGAACGGTTTGCCGGTCAGGGGGTTGATGGACATATGCACGTCCACATCAAACACCGCTTTGATCAGTTCCGGCGTGCAAGCGTCGCCTTCATGTAACACCCCCTCGACTTTTCCCTGGCGTAAAAAGACCAGTGAATCACCGTAGTTCACGGCAAAGTTGAGATCGTGCAGCACCACCACCACGGTACGCCCGTGCTGGCGGGTCAGGGCGTGCAGCAGTTCCAGGATCTCCACCTGATAGCGGAGATCGAGGTACGTCGTCGGTTCGTCAAGCAGGATATACGGCGTTTGCTGCGCCAGCGCCATGGCGATCCAGCAGCGCTGACGCTGGCCGCCGGATAAGCTTTCCACCGGCATATGGGCAAACTCTGCCGTGCCGGTCAGTCGAAGGGCCTCTTCCACCGCCCGCTCGTCCTCGTCGCTCCACTGACGCATAACGTTTTGCCAGGGAAAACGCCCGCGCGAGACCAGTTCAAAAACGGTTAACCCTTCCGGCAGCAGCGGCGACTGCGGGAGAATGCCAAGCTGACGGGCGACCGCTTTGGTGGGCTGCTCATGAATGGCTTTACCGTCCAGCAGCGCGGTTCCCCCAAGCGGCTGCAGCAGCCGCGCGATAGTGCTCAACAGCGTGGATTTTCCACAGCCGTTCGCCCCGACCAGCACCGTCATTTTCTGCTGAGGGATCGCAAGGGAGATATCATCAACGATGATTTTTTTCTGATAGCCCGCAGAGAGGTTCTCCAGAACCAGACCCGGTTTGTGTGTGTTGTGAGCCACGTGAACGCCAACGTAATGAAAAACCAACAAATAAAAATAAAACTCATTCTCTTTTGAGAGTTTGACGCCGCGCCATGTAGTAGTCAAGCGAAGAAACACCCTGAAAAAACCAGGGGTAAACCAGAGAAAAAATGAGTCCATCAAGGCTTTTAAAAACATTTATTTCAATGAGTTAAATATTAACCCGCTGCGCTTACGTACGCGGTTAACTGCTGTAGTCGATTTTTTCTTTTTTTCATTTACTACTACATTCCCTCATGATTGAATGATTCTCAATTACATGTCCGATGCCATTTCCGGCTAACGGACAGACCGTAAAGGGCAATGACTCACACAGTTTGCCGCGAACGCATTCGCGGGATATTTCGGGATAACAGATGTAATGGCTACGTTCACACCTTCACTCTCAGGGATAAAAGGGCGCGCGCTCTTTTCACTGCTGTTTATGGCGCCGCTGGTGCAGGCAGCAGACACCACCGCGGCTAAAGACGGCGAAACGCTTACCGTCACCGCCGATCCAAATACTTCGGCGGAAGCCACCAACGGCTACCAGCCGCTGAACACCTCCACCGCAACGCTGACCAACATGCCGATGCTGGATATCCCGCAGGTGGTCAATACCGTCAGCGATAACGTGCTGGAGGATCAGCACGCCACCACGCTGGATGAAGCGCTCTATAACGTCAGCAACGTGGTGCAGACCAATACCCTGGGCGGTACGCAGGATGCCTTTGTGCGCCGCGGGTTTGGCGCGAACCGCGACGGGTCAATCATGACCAACGGCCTGCGCACCGTCCTGCCGCGCAGCTTTAACGCCGCCACCGAGCGCGTGGAGGTGCTGAAAGGCCCGGCCTCCACGCTGTACGGCATTCTCGATCCGGGCGGCCTGATTAACGTCGTCACCAAACGCCCGGAGAAGACCTTCGGCGGTTCCCTTTCCGCCACCTCTTCCAGCTTTGGCGGCGGCACCGGACAGGTCGATGTGACCGGCCCGATCGACGGCACGCGCCTGGCGTATCGCCTCACGGGTGAGTATCAGGACGAAGATTACTGGCGTAATTTTGGCAACGAACGCAGCACCTTTATCGCCCCATCCCTCACCTGGTTCGGCGACGATGCCACCGTGACCGTGCTCTATTCGCATCGCGACTATAAGACGCCGTTCGATCGCGGTACGATCTTCGATCTCAACACCAAAAAGGCCGTTGATGTCGATCGCAAAACCCGCTTTGACGAACCGTTTAACATCACCGACGGCCAGTCCGACCTCGCTCAGCTCAACGCGGAATACCGTCTTAATAGCCAGTGGACCGCGAAGTTCGACTACAGCTACAGCCAGGACAAATACAGCGATAACCAGGCCCGCGTCATGGCCTACGATGCAAAAACCGGCAACCTGACCCGCCGTGTGGATGCGACCCAGGGCTCGACCCAACGCATGCACAGCACCCGCGCGGATCTGCAGGGGAATGTGGATATTGCGGGCTTTTACAATGAGATCCTGACCGGCGTGTCGTATGAGAATTACGATCTGTTGCGCACGGACATGATGCGCTGTAAAAACGTCAAGGATTTCAATATCTATCACCCGACGTATGGCAATCTCGGCAAATGCACCACCGTGTCGGCGTCCGACAGCGACCAGACGCTCAAGCAGGAAAGCTACTCTGCGTACGCGCAGGATGCCCTGTACCTGACCGATAAGTGGATCGCCGTCGCCGGGATGCGCTATCAGTATTACACCCAGTACGCGGGCAAAGGTCGTCCGTTCAACGTCAACACCGACAGCCGCGACGAACAGTGGACGCCAAAGCTGGGGCTGGTTTACAAGCTCACGCCATCCGTCTCGCTGTTTGCCAACTACTCGCAGACGTTTATGCCGCAGTCGTCCATTGCGAGCTACATCGGCGACCTGCCGCCGGAAACGTCGAATGCCTACGAAGTGGGCGCGAAGTTCGACCTGTTCGACGGCGTTACGGCCAATATCGCGCTGTTTGATATTCACAAACGCAACGTGCTGTACAACGAAAGCGTGGGGGGTGAAACCATCGCCAAAACCGCGGGCCGCGTGCGCTCCCAGGGCGTGGAGGTGGATCTTGCCGGATCGCTGACCGAGAACACCAATATCATCGCCAGCTACGGGTATACCGACGCGAAGGTGCTGGAAGACCCGGACTACGCGGGCAAACCGTTGCCGAACGTGCCGCGCCACACCGGCTCCCTGTTCCTGACCTACGACATTCATAATGCGTTTGCCGGGAATACCCTGACGCTGGGCGGCGGCGGGCACGGCGTGAGCCGTCGTTCCGCAACCAACGGTGCGGATTACTATCTGCCGGGCTATTTTGTGGCGGATGTATTTGCAGCGTATAAAATGAAGCTGCAGTATCCGGTGACGCTGCAGGTGAACGTGAAGAACCTGTTTGATAAGACCTACTACACGTCGTCCATTGCGACCAACAACCTGGGCAACCAGATTGGCGACCCGCGCGAAGTGCAGTTTACGGTGAAGATGGAGTTTTGATGTCAGTGCGGGGTGTTCCCCTCACCCTAACCCTCTCCCCAAAGGGGCGAGGGGATCGATCGTAGGCCCGGTAAGCGCAGCGCCACCGGGCAAAAAAAAGCCCTGCATCGCAGGGCTTTTTCAGCATCAGGCCTCAATATCCGCCATATCGCCTTTCTCCTGCAGCCAGTTACGACGGTCTTCCGAACGTTTCTTGGCAAGGAGCATATCCATCATAGCGTTGGTCTGCTGTTCGTCTTCGTCGCTGATCGTCAGCTGCACCAGACGGCGCGTGTTCGGATCCAGCGTCGTTTCGCGCAGCTGCATCGGGTTCATCTCGCCCAGCCCTTTAAAGCGCTGCACGTTAGGCTTACCCTTCTTACGCTTCAGCTGTTCCAGCACGCCCGCTTTCTCTTCTTCCGTCAGCGCGTAGTACACCTCTTTGCCGAGGTCGATACGGTACAGCGGCGGCAGCGCCACGTAGACGTGACCGTTTTTCACCAGCGTGCGGAAGTGCTTCACAAACAGCGCGCACAGCAGCGTGGCGATGTGCAGACCATCGGAGTCCGCATCCGCGAGGATACAGATCTTGCCGTAGCGCAGCTGGCTCAGATCGTCGCTGTCCGGATCGATGCCGATCGCGACCGAGATATCGTGGACTTCCTGCGAGGCCAGCACTTCATCAGACGAGACCTCCCAGGTGTTCAGGATCTTACCCTTGAGCGGCATGATCGCCTGATATTCACGATCGCGCGCCTGCTTGGCCGACCCGCCCGCCGAGTCCCCTTCCACGAGGAACAGTTCGGTACGGTTGAGATCCTGCGCGGTACAGTCTGCCAGCTTGCCCGGCAGCGCAGGGCCGCTGGTCAGCTTTTTACGCACCACTTTCTTCGCAGCACGCAGACGACGCTGGGCGCTGGAAATCGCCATTTCAGCCAGCATTTCTGCCGCCTGAACGTTCTGGTTCAGCCACAGGGTAAACGCATCTTTCACCACGCCGGAAACGAACGCCGCGCACTGGCGTGACGACAGGCGTTCTTTGGTCTGACCGGCAAACTGCGGATCCTGCATCTTCACGGAGAGCACATAAGCGCAGCGGTCCCAGATATCTTCCGCCGACAGCTTCACGCCGCGCGGCAGGATATTGCGGTATTCGCAGAATTCGCGCATCGCATCCAGCAGTCCCTGACGCAGGCCGTTGACGTGGGTACCGCCGAGCATGGTGGGGATCAGGTTAACGTAGCTTTCGGTCAGCAGCTCGCCGCCTTCCGGCAGCCACAGCAGCGCCCAGTCCACCGCTTCGGTGTCGCCGGTGAAATTGCCGACGAACGGTTTTTCCGGCAGCGTCGGCAGGCCGTTTACCGCTTCGCACAGATAGTCATTAAGGCCATCTTCGTAGCGCCAGGTCTGCTCGGTGTTGTTGACGTTATCCTTAAAGGTAATTTCCACGCCCGGACACAGCACCGCTTTGGCTTTCAGCAGGTGCGTCAGGCGGGAAACGGAAAAGCGCGGGCTGTCGAAGAAACTCTCGTCAGGCCAGAAGTGAACGCTGGTGCCGGTGTTGCGTTTGCCGCACGTCCCGACAACCTGCAGATCCTGCACCTTCTCGCCGTTTTCAAACGCGATGTTGTACACCTGACCATCGCGACGGACGTTCACTTCCACGCGTTTGGACAGGGCGTTGACGACGGAAATCCCCACGCCGTGCAGGCCGCCGGAGAACTGGTAGTTTTTGTTGGAGAACTTACCGCCCGCATGCAGACGACAGAGAATCAGCTCAACGGCCGGGACGCCCTCTTCCGGGTGGATATCCACCGGCATGCCGCGCCCGTCGTCAATGACTTCCAGCGACTGATCGGCGTGCAGGATGACGTCAACGCGTTTGGCATGGCCCGCCAGCGCTTCGTCCACACTGTTATCAATAACTTCCTGGCCCAGATGGTTTGGGCGCGTCGTATCGGTGTACATCCCCGGGCGGCGGCGAACCGGCTCAAGCCCGGTGAGGACCTCAATGGCATCAGCGTTATAGGTTTGCGTCATGATTTAAACTAGCAATTCGCATTGATTGTCAGTGGCTGTGCAGTCCAAGAAAATCGACAATCTGGGTGAAATGATTCTCAAAGCCCGTGAAAGCATGGTTTCCGCCCTCTTCTATAGTCTGGCGGCAGGAGGCGTAATACGCCACTGCCTGGCGGTAATCCAGCACTTCATCTCCCGTCTGCTGCAGCAGCCAGATGAGATCCGGCGCCTCGAGCGGGTCGACCTGCATAACTTTGAGATCGTAAATATGGCGTGACTCTAGCACATATTGCTGGCCGGTGTAGGGGTTCTCGTTTTCGCCAAGAAAGTCCCGCAGCAGCTCAAATGGCCGTACCGCCGGATTAACCACCACGGCGGGCAGCATAAAGCATTGCGAGAGCCAGGTGGCGTAATACCCGCCCAGCGATGAACCGACCACACCGAAGGTTTCGCCGCCGTGCGCAAGCACAATGGATTCCAGCATCTCCGCGGCTTCTGCCGGGTAAGGCGGCAGCTGAGGGATAATCATCTCAACGTCGGGGTGGTGCTCGCTCAGCCACTGGCGAAACTGTGTCGCTTTTGCGGAGCGCGGCGAGCTGTTGAATCCGTGCAGATAAAGGAGCGTAGACATCAATAGCCTTCTGAAGCGGTGTCCGGGCGGAATTGTGCGCCGGTCAAACGGCAGACTTCCGTGGTCAGCGTGCCGTCGGCATGCAGTTCCAGCCAGCGCCAGCCTGGCGCAATCGTATCCAGCGTAAAGTTGGCGCAGTGCGGCTTAAACTGAACGCAGGTAGACGGCGTCGCCAGCATGCGGCGCCCGTTCCAGTCGAGATCCTGCTCCTGGTGAATATGCCCGCACAGCAGATTTTTCACCCGCGGGAACTTCGCCAGCACGCGATCCAGCGCCGCGGAGTTGCGCAGACTGTGCTGATCGAGCCAGCTGCAGCCCGCCGGCAGAGGATGATGATGAAGCAACAGCAGCGTGTGACGTTCAGGTTCAGCAGCCAGTTTGGTCTCCAGCCAGTCGAGCTGAAACTCGCTTAACTCACCGTGCGGGACGCCAAACACCTGGCTGTCCAACAGTAGGATCTGCCACTGGTCACCCGCAAAAACACATTTCGCCGGAGAAATCCCCGCATCCTGAAGAGAACTGTACATGGCGGGCTGGAAATCGTGGTTGCCTGGTAGCCAGACGCAGGGCACGCTAAAGCTCGCGATGCCTTCAGCAAAATGCTGGTAGGCCGCGGAAGATTGGTCCTGCGCCAGATCGCCCGTTGCGACAATCAGATCGCATGCACGGTTTTCAGCGTGAATGGCGCTCAGTACCGCCTGATAACTCTCCCAGGTGTTCACCCCCAGCAGCGTTTCATGCTTTTCGGCAAAAAGGTGGGTATCGGTGATTTGTAATATCCTGACTGGCGCCCCACCAGCAACAGTCAGGTTCAACAGGCTTTCCAAATGGTGTCCTTAGGTAGGTTTATGACGCTAACAAACCGGAATCGCCATTGCTCCATGTGCTAAACAATATCTTAGCCAGTCGGCTAAAAACTGGTTAATTTGATGCTTTTCGTCGCGTTGATGCAACTTTTTATTCGGGTAATCATACCGCGCCTTGAAGCGAAAGATCTGCTGGCTTGAACACACTTCAGCGACCATCGCGTCGTGATAGAGGCGTACCGTCATCGACGGCAGGCTCCAGTAGCTAATGCTGGGAGCCGTTTGCTCAATCTCCACCAGCGTAGTGTAGCGCGTTGATTCTGTTATCGTTAATCGATACTGCGCGTTGCTCACCTGATAGCTTACCGTTTCGCCGGGTGCGTCGTTTCTCGGCAGCAGGCGGCGCAATTGTGCGAAATTGGTTTCGCACAGGCGCATCATTTCTGGGAAGTCAGGCGTATAGCGCTTCATTTTTTCCACTCGTTTCGTAATGTCTGATAATGCAGCTGCAGCCATTGCAGGGCGATGACAGACGCTGCGTTGTCGATTTTCCCCTCTTCTACCCACTGGTAAGCCTGTTCCCGGCTTACCACATGAACCCGAATATCTTCGTTTTCATCAGCCAGACCGTGAATGCCTTCTGCGGTCGTGGCGTCCACTTCGCCCACCATTATGGATAAGCGTTCGCTGGTGCCTCCCGGGCTTGCCAGATAGCTCAGCACCGGCTTTGTGCGGCCGACCACCAGCCCCGCCTCTTCCAGCGCCTCGCGCCGGGCGACGTCCTCAACCGACTCGCCTTCTTCGATCATCCCGGCCACCATCTCCAGCAGCCACGGGCTCTCACTGACGTCATAAGCGGCGATGCGGATCTGCTCCACCAGCACAACTTCGTCGCGCACTGGGTCAAAGGGTAGCAAGACTGCCGCATGCCCGCGCTCAAAAATTTCGCGTCTGATTTCGCCGCTCATTTCCCCGTTAAACAGGCGATGCCTGAAACGGTAAAGATCCATTGAAAAAAAACCGCTATAAAGCGTTTCTCGTGCAATAATTTCTACATCGTTTTTGGCGAAAGTCACGGGCAACTTATCTGGTTTTTGCATGAGTCGAGTCCTGGTAGCAATGGTGATGAAATTGTGAATTTCAAGGCTGTTTGGCTGCCGTTTGTAAGGCTATATGGTAGATTGGTGCAAATTACCGCCAGATGGCACGTAACGCCAACCTTTTGGTGTGGATGATTCTGTTAGAATCGGCAATTATTTTTTAATTAGATCAGCGCTAATACTGCTTCACAACAAGGAATGCAAATGAAGAAATTGCTCCCCATCCTTATCGGCCTGAGCCTGACGGGCTTCAGTGCAATGAGCCAGGCGGAAAACCTGTTACAGGTCTACCAGCAGGCACGTCTGGGCAACCCTGATTTACGTAAATCAGCGGCCGATCGTGATGCTGCGTTTGAAAAGATTAACGAAGCGCGTAGCCCCTTGCTGCCACAGTTAGGGTTAGGTGCAGATTATACCTACAGCAACGGTTTCCGCGACGCTAACGGCGTAAACTCCAATGCTACCAGCGCCTCACTGCAATTAACACAGACGCTGTTTGATATGTCCAAATGGCGTGCCCTGACCCTGCAGGAAAAAAGCGCAGGCATCCAGGATGTGACCTATCAGACCGACCAGCAGACGCTGATCCTGAACACGGCCACGGCGTACTTCAACGTGCTGAGCGCCATTGACGCGCTCTCCTACACCGAAGCGCAGAAACAGGCCATTTACCGTCAGTTAGATCAAACCACCCAGCGCTTCAACGTGGGTCTGGTGGCGATCACCGATGTGCAGAACGCCCGTTCACAGTACGACACCGTGCTGGCCAACGAAGTGACCGCGCGTAACAACCTCGACAACGCGCTGGAATCCCTGCGTCAGGTTACCGGGAATTACTATCCTGAGCTGGCCTCCCTGAACGTCGACAGCTTCAAAACGGATAAGCCGCAGGCCGTTAACGCCCTGCTGAAAGAGGCGGAAAACCGCAACCTGACGTTGCTGCAGGCGCGTCTGAGCCAGGACCTGGCCCGCGAGCAAATTCGTCAGGCGCAGGACGGCCATCTGCCAACCCTGAGCCTGAGCGCTTCTACCGGCATCTCTGACACCACTTACAGCGGCTCTAAGACCAACTCTGCCCAGTATGACGACAGCAATATGGGCCAGAACAAGGTGGGGCTGAGCTTCTCCCTGCCGCTGTATCAGGGCGGTCAGGTCAACTCCCAGGTGAAACAGGCGCAGTACAACTTTGTTGGCGCGAGCGAGCAGCTGGAAAGCGCTCACCGCAACGTGGTGCAGACCGTACGTTCATCCTTCAACAACGTGAACGCCTCAATCAGCAGCATCAACGCCTACAAACAGGCCGTTGTGTCGGCACAGAGCTCCCTGGACGCGATGGAAGCCGGTTACTCGGTCGGTACCCGTACTATCGTTGACGTGCTCGACGCGACCACCACGCTGTACAACGCGAAACAGCAGCTCTCCAGCGCGCGTTATCAGTACCTGATTAACCAGCTGAACATTAAGCAGGCTCTGGGTACGCTGAACGAGCAAGACCTGCAGATGCTGAACAGCGCACTGGGCAAGCCGGTCTCCACCTCTCCTGACAGCGTTGCGCCGGAGAACCCGGAGCAGGTTGCCGCGGTTGATAACTTCAACG
The DNA here is from genome assembly GCF_900110475.1 of Enterobacter sp. NFIX58. NCBI lineage: Bacteria > Pseudomonadati > Pseudomonadota > Gammaproteobacteria > Enterobacterales > Enterobacteriaceae > Enterobacter > Enterobacter sp. NFIX58. Next base: position 497,503 of record NZ_FODW01000002.1, read on the forward strand.
CTAACGGCACGACCCCTGCTGCACAGCCTGCTGCCGCGCGCACTACCGCGCCTGCCAGCAAGAGCAATAATCCGTTCCGTAACTAAGCATTGCCCGATGGCGCTTCGCTTATCGGGCCTACTGAATCGTAGGCCGGGTAAGCGCAGCGCCACCCGGCGCAAAATCACATCCGAACGTAAGCCAACGTAAAGATCCCCCTGATTCCGCCCCTCTTCGCTTCATTTTCAACCACTCATCCTCTATCCTGAGCGTTATTGCCACTGGGTCCTGGAAGACAAATATGAAACGGACAAAAACGATCAATCACGCGTCGTTCCGCAAGAGCTGGAACGCACGTCACCTCACCCCTGTTGCGCTGGCGGTTACCGCTGTCTTTATGCTGGCAGGCTGTGAAAAAAACGATGAAACGGTTTCGCTGTATCAAAACGCGGACGACTGCTCTGCTGCCACCGGTAAAGCGGCCGAATGTAAAACGGCCTACACCAGCGCGCTGAAAGAAGCGGAACGCACCGCGCCGAAATATGCCTCACGCGAAGACTGCGTAGCGGAGTTTGGCGAAGGTCAATGCCAGCAGGCACCGGCTCAGGCCGGCACTGCACCAGAAAATCAGGCGCAGGCGCAGTCCAGCGGCAGCTTCTGGATGCCGCTGATGGCCGGTTACATGATGGGTCGTCTGATGGGCGGCGGTGCAGGCTACCAGCAGCAGCCGCTGTTTAGCTCGAAAAACCCGGCCAGCCCGGCTTACGGTCAATATACCGATGCCAGCGGCAAAGGCTACGGCGCAGCCACCCCTGGCCGCACCGTGACGGTACCGAAAACGGCGATGGCGCCGAAGCCTGCGACCACCAGCACCATCACCCGCGGCGGGTTCGGTGAGTCTGTGGCGAAACAGACCAGCATGCAGCGCAGCGCGACAGGCTCCTCTTCTACTCGCTCAATGGGCGGCTGATCATGGAACGAGTCAGTATTACCGAGCGTCCGGACTGGCGCGAAAAAGCCACCGAGTACGGCTTTAACTTCCACACCATGTACGGCGAGCCGTACTGGTGTGAAGACGCTTACTACAAGCTCACGCTGGCCCAGGTTGAGAAGCTGGAAGAGGTAACGGCCGAGCTGCACCAGATGTGCCTCAAGGTGGTGGAAAAAGTCATCGACAGCGACGAGCTGATGGCCAAGTTCCGCATTCCAAAGCACACCTGGAGCTTTGTCCGCCAGTCGTGGAAAACGAATCAACCTTCGCTTTACTCTCGCCTGGATCTGGCGTGGGACGGCAAAGGCGAGCCTAAGCTGCTGGAAAACAACGCCGATACCCCAACATCCCTGTACGAAGCGGCGTTCTTCCAGTGGATCTGGCTGGAAGACCAGGCCAATGCTGGCAACCTGCCGGAAGGCAGCGACCAGTTCAACAGCCTGCAGGAGAAGCTGATCGAGCGCTTCGCCGAGCTACGCGAGCAGTTTGGCTTTAACCTGCTGCATCTCGCCTGCTGCCGCGACACGGAAGAAGACCGTGGCACGGTTCAGTATCTGCAGGATTGCGCCGCCGAAGCGGAGGTGGCGACCGAGTTCCTCTATATCGAGGATATCGGCCTGGGTGAAAAAGGTCAGTTCACGGACATGCAGGATCAGGTGATCAGCAACCTGTTCAAGCTCTACGCGTGGGAGTACATGCTGCGCGAGATGTTCTCCACCAAGCTGGAAGACGCGGGCGTACGCTGGCTGGAACCGGCCTGGAAAAGCATTATCTCCAACAAGGCCCTGCTGCCGATGCTGTGGGAGATGTTCCCGAATCACCCGAACCTGCTGCCAGCGTACTTTGCGGAAGATAATTACCCGCAGATGGAGAAATACGTCGTTAAGCCGATCTTCTCCCGCGAAGGCGCGAACGTGTCGATTATCGAAAACGGTAAAACGCTGGAAGCGGTTGAAGGGCCGTACGGCGAAGAAGGGATGATCGTCCAGGAGTTCTATCCACTGCCGAAGTTTGGCGACAGCTATACGCTGATTGGCAGCTGGCTCATCAACGATCTGCCTGCCGGAATTGGCATTCGCGAAGATCGCGCGCTGATCACGCAGGATCTGTCACGGTTCTATCCGCATATTTTTGTGGAGTAAGACTTGCCCGGTGGCGCTGCGCTTACCGGGCCTACGCTCGACCTGTAGGCCGGGTAAGGCGAAGCCGCCACCCGGCATATTTTCACCCCACCTGCACCGACAGCATACTCAGGCTTCCCATCTCAATCCCGTCGACCGGGATCGTCACCGGCTCCTGGCCATCCCACGCGCCAAGCACGTACAGCAGCGGCAGGAAATGCTCCGGCGTCGGGTTAGAGAGCGAACCGCCCTCATGATCCAGATAGTTCACCAGCGGATGTGCCTCAGCCGGACCCTGCCAGGTCAGGTTCGCTTTAACGTAGTCGTTAAAAGCGGTCGCCCACGGGTAAGGCGTATTCTCACCGTGCCAGCGCGCCGTACGCAGGTTGTGCACCACGTTGCCGCTTGCCACCAGCATGATGCCTTCATCACGAAGCGTTGCCAGCTTACGGCCCATCTCCAGATGCCAGGCGGCCGGTTTGGTGCTGTCGATGCTCAGTTGCACCATCGGGATATCCGCATCAGGATACATTTTAATCAACACGCCCCACGAGCCGTGGTCAAAACCCCAGGCTTCTTTATCCAGCGCAACAGGAACAGGCGCCAGCAGTTCCACCAGCCTTTGTGCCAGCTCAGGCGAGCCGGGGGCCGGATAGTGCGTGTCATACAGCGCCTGCGGGAAGCCGCCAAAATCATGAATGGTCTTTGGCGCTTCCATGGCGGTCACGCCTGTGCCGCGGGTGAACCAGTGCGCGGATACCACCACAATCGCTTTTGGACGCGGCAGCGTCTCGCCCAGGCTACGCCATGCGCGGGTATAGACGTTGTCTTCCAGAACGTTCATTGGGCTGCCGTGGCCTAAAAACAGGGCTGGCATACGGGAAGAAGTCATGATGATATCCTTACAGAAGGTGTCAATTTAATGGTGCTACATTACGCGCAATCCGGCAAAGATGAACGCAGATAAGCGTGAAGATCATCATCAGGAAATTTGAATGTAAGGAATGTGTAAAGCCGGGGTTGGCCCCTCGCTTTGCCAGAAATGAATCATTTATATTAATGAGAATCATTATCATAAGGAGCAATGCATGTCAGTCCCTCTGATCCTGACCATACTGGCGGGCGCCGCGACGTTCATCGGCGCGATCCTCGGCGTGCTTGGTCAAAAGCCATCAAACCGCGTGCTGGCCTTCTCGCTGGGCTTTGCTGCCGGGATCATGCTGCTCATCTCCCTGATGGAGATGCTCCCTGCAGCGCTGGGCACGGAAGGCATGTCTCCGCTGCTGGGCTACGGCATGTTTGTCGTTGGCCTGCTGGGATACTTCGCGCTCGACCGCATGTTGCCCCACGCGCACCCTCAGGACTTAATGCAAAAAAACGTAGCGCCCGCGCCGCGCAACATTAAGCGCACCGCCATTTTGCTGACGCTCGGCATAAGCCTGCACAACTTTCCGGAAGGCGTGGCGACGTATGTCACCGCCAGCAGCAACCTGGAAATGGGCCTCGGCATCGCCCTGGCGGTGGCGTTGCACAATATTCCTGAAGGACTCGCGGTGGCCGGTCCGGTCTATGCCGCTACGGGCTCAAAGCGCACAGCAATCTTCTGGGCCGGGATCTCCGGCATGGCGGAAATTCTCGGCGGCGTGCTGGCCTGGCTCATCCTCGGTAGCCTGGTTTCGCCGGTCGTCATGGCTGCCATTATGGCCGCGGTTGCGGGGATTATGGTTGCGCTGTCGGTAGACGAGCTGATGCCGCTGGCGAAAGAGATCGATCCAAACAACAACCCAAGCTATGGCGTCCTGTGCGGGATGTCGGTGATGGGGCTAAGTCTGGTCTTACTTCAGGCCGCAGGCATTGGCTGACGTGACGGGCGCCTCCTGAAACGGAGGCGCCTATTATTTGTTAAAGGAATAACTTTTTACGGAATATACGCCCCGCCTCCTTCCATATAAAAAAATCAAGTTTTTTATTGAACATTACTGTGCGTAATAACACTAAACAATGCATCCGGCATTATAATTTACACTTCTTGAAATTCATCCACTTACAATAACCCGTATTTATATTTTAACTATATCTACAATGATTTTTAAGCGTGGTTAATCGCATTGCCCCGCCGAAGATCGATATACTTTCCTGGCAATATTCTGATTAATATTCAGGATATGAATTCAACTGAAAAAGGATATTTTCATGTTTACAGGAAAAAAAGCGCTTTTAGCCGTGGCAATGGCCACGCTTATTTCTGGATCGGCATTGGCTGCAGAACAAGGCTCAGGCAAGATCAAATTCAAAGGGGTGGTGATTGATGCGCCGTGCAGCATTGCTCCTGATAGCGTTGATAAAGAAGTCGATCTGGGTGAAATTACGACTGCCGTTATTAATGCCAATAAAAAATCGTCTCCCGTTGCGGTAGATATCAACCTGGAAAACTGCCAGCTGGACGATCCAGGCGATGAAACCGATACCCCAATCACCAAGGTTGACGTCACGTTCACCAGCTCCGCCACAGATACAACGGATACCAGCCTGATGACCAACACGTATGCCAGCGGTGCGCAGAACGTGGGCGTCCGTCTGCTGGATAATGCGGAAGCGAACATTACCCTGGGTAGCGCCAGTGAAGTTACCCTGCTGGCAGGCTCCGCCACCCAGACGCTGCACTTTAAGGCGCAGATGGAAGTGCTGAGCGGCAAAACGGCAACGCCGGGTCAGGTTGAAGCCACCGCAAACTATGTGCTGGCGTATAAATAATTCGAATTTACCTCGTTATCTACCGACTGGCTCGTTATGCCAGTCGGCATTTTATATTTACCTTGAGCAACAGGATGATGAAACATAAATCAACATGCATAATCATCATTACCGCCCTGTTAATGACGAAAGTCGCCTCTGGTACCGAATTTAATATTAATGCCATCGATAAAGATCAGCGCAACAGCGTCGATTTAACACAGTTTAAAGATCGCGCCTCCGTCGTCCCCGGACGTTATTTTGTTACGGTTTCAATTAATGACACCCCCTTAGCAAACGGCTGGCAGTTAACGTGGAAAAAAGTGAATGATGCAGTTCAGGTCTGTATTCCCGCCGAACTGGCCGACACGTTCGGCCTGCAGGATAAAATACGGGAATCGCTCACTGAAAAAGAGGGCTGTATAGACTTCGCCCCGCTGCCGGACATTCATTTTACCTTTGAACAAGCAAGCCAGACGCTAAACGTGTCCATTCCCCAGGCGTGGCTGCAGTACCGTTCTGCCGAGTGGATGCCCCCGTCAACCTGGGATAACGGCGTGGCGGGCGTCCTGCTGGACTACAATCTTTTTGCCAGCCACTACCAGCCCAACAGCGGTAGCAGTTCAGATAATGCCAACACTTACGGCACGGCGGGCGCGAACGTCGGCGCCTGGCGGCTGCGCAGCGATTATCAATACAACCAGACGCACGCGGACGGCGGTTCAGAGCATAACGGGCGCTTCTCGCGCGTTTATATGTTCCGCCCCCTCCCCACCATGGGCGCAAAGCTGACGCTCGGCGAGACGGATTTCCAGTCGTCGATTTTCGATGCCTTCACCTACACCGGCGCGTCGCTTATCAGCGATGAGCGCATGCTGCCGTGGTCACTGCGCGGCTATGCGCCACAAATCTCCGGTATTGCCCAAACCAACGCGACGGTCACCGTAAGCCTCGCCGACAGGGTCATCTATCAAACAAAAGTCCCGCCGGGCCCGTTCATCATTCAGGATCTCAACCAGTCGGTGCAGGGCACGCTCGACGTGAAGGTGACGGAAGAAGATGGCCGGGTGAGTACGTTCCAGGTCTCCGCCGAATCCGTTCCCTTCCTGACGCGTCAGGGCCAGGTTCGCTACAAGCTGGCGGCAGGCAAGCCGCGAAAGGACGCATCGCATGACGTTGAGGACAGCACCTTCATGAGCGGCGAGTTTTCCTGGGGTATGCTGTCGCAAACTTCGCTCTATGGCGGAACGCTGGCCGATGGTGACCACTACCGCGCCCTGGCCGCCGGGCTGGGACAAAACATGGCGTATCTGGGCGCGCTCTCGTTTGATATCACCCGGGCCACCAGCCAGCTGCCGGGCGAGGATCCGCAGACGGGCTATAGCTACCGTTTTAACTACAGTAAACGGTTCGACACCACCGGTAGCCAGCTTACGCTGGCGAGCTACCGCTACTCGGACCGTCAGTTCCTGAGCTATGCGCGCTATCTGGATGACGACAACAGCGACAGCCAGACGGAAAAACAGACCCTCAGTGTCACCGCCAGTCAGTACATATCGGCCCTCTCGCTAAACCTTTATCTGAGCATGCTGCGCCAAACCTGGTGGGACGACTCGCCTTCCACGACCGGCAGCGTCACCGCAGGCTATAACTTCGACGTTGGCCGCTGGAAAAACCTTGGCCTGACCCTGTCGCTGAGCAGAACCCATTACGAAGATGATGAAGAGGACGATAACCAGTTTTATCTCTCGCTGAGCGTGCCGCTCGATCCTGACCATCGCCTGAACTACGACCTGCGCAACGGCGACAGCCTGAGCCAGAGCGTCTCCTGGTACGATACCTCTGACCGGAACAATACCTGGGGCGTTTCTGCTGGCACCGAGAGCGAAAAAGCCGATGCGGGCGCACAGTTCAGCGGAAACTATCAGCACTATTCTTCGCTGGGGGATCTCAACGTCTCGGGCAGCTATAAGGCGAATGAGTACAACTCAATGAGCGCCAGCTGGAACGGATCGTTTACCGGGACGGCGAAAGGGTTTGCCCTGCACCGTCGCAGCTACGGCAATGAGCCACGCGTCATGGTCAGCACTGACGGCGTGGGCCATATCCCGCTGAACGTATCGCATGACGAAACCAACGCGTCGGGTATTGGCGTTCTGCCGTCGTTTTCCAGCTATACCCCGGCCAGCGTGCGGGTCAACATGAACAATTTGCCTGACGGCGTTGACGTCGATACGCGGGTGGTCACTTCCACCTGGACAGAAGGCGCCATCGGCTATCGACAAATCGCGACCCGAGCCGGTAACGATATTGCCGGCATTTTGCGAACGCCTTCCGGGACACCGCCGCTCGGCGCCCTGGTCCGCCTGCAGGATAACGGCCTGCAGGTCGGCATGGTCGCCGAGGAGGGCCGCGTCTGGCTGGGCGCCGTCCAGCCTGAGCAACAGTTCCTGGTCACGTGGGGAGACAACCAACAGTGTCGCTTCTCGTTACCTTCTCACCTTGAAAACAGTATGCAGCTCATGCTGCCTTGCCAGTAAGAAACCATGATGAAACTCACCCCACTCAAGGCCCTGAGCCTGATATTGCTCGGCACCGCACTGAACGCGCATGCCGCCATTAACCTGGACCGCACGCGGATCGTTTTTCCCGAAGTGGACAAGGCAAGCAGCCTGAAAGTCGATAACCAGAGCAAAACCTTACCCTACCTGGCGCTTTCCTGGATTGAAGACGAAAACGGGCGCAAAGAGGACAGCCACTTCATGGCGCTGCCGCCCATTCAGCGTATTGAAGCGGGCGCGTCATCGCAGGTCAGGATTGTGAAGCAGGCGGCGGCTGGGCAGTTGCCGAAGGACAGAGAGTCGCTGTTTTACTTCAACCTGCGCGAAGTTCCGCCCAAAAGCGGCGCCAGCGAGGCGCGCAGCGTTATGCAAGTGGCCATGCAGAGCCGCATTAAGCTGTTCTGGCGGCCAAAAGCCATCACCAAAAAGCCGGGTGATCAAAGCGAAATGCGCATGGAAATTACCGCCACCGCAACGGGGCTCAGCGTGCATAACCCCACGCCCTATTACATCACCCTCGCGTGGCTGAGTAAAAATGCGAAAACCCAGCTGCCGGGCTTCGACAGCCTGATGATTGCTCCGTTTGCCACAGCGTCCACCTCTACCGGCGACTACCACGGGAGCTACTACAGCGTGGGTTACATTGATGATTACGGCGCGCTGAAAAAAGTGGACGTTACCTGTGCGGGTAAGGCGCCATGTCAGCTCAGCGAGCGGAAGGGTCAAAACAATGCGCAAGCTCGTTAATTGTCTGTTTTTGCTGCTGTTCGCCCTTCTGCCCGTCAGAGAGGCGCTGGCGCTTGACTGCTATCTCGGCGTTTCCGGCGGGCCCGTCGAGGAGACAAAAACGATCTCCCCTTTTGCCATTCCCAGCAACGCGCAGGTGGGGGAAAAGATATGGGAATCTGACGATATCAAAGTCCCTGTGACCTGCGACCACAACACCACCAGTAATTTTGAAAAAGAGGACATCTACGCCTGGGTTAACCCCTACCCGTCGGCGTCCGATCCCTACTACGAGCTCGGCGTAACCTATGAAGGGATTGACTACGATGCGACGGGGCAACCCAACGGGGTTGATACCTCCCAGTGCCTTGATAACAAACAGATCACTATCTATACCCCCGCCCAAATCCAGCAAATGGGCTGGGAGAACCGCATCTGTTCCGGCAATGCGAACGACATTCACACCTCACGCACGTTCATCGTGCGCTTTCGTCTGTACGTCAGAATCAAGGTCATGCCGCCGCACGGCTACGTCAGCACGCTCGGGGATTATATCGTGGTGCAGTTCGACGGCAAGGGCGGCGTCAACCAGATGTCCGACGCGAAAAACCTGAAGTATCATATTAATGGCCTGAACAATATCACCGTACTCGACTGCGGGGCGACCTTCAGCATCTATCCGGAAAATCAGGAGATTGATTTTGGTACGTTCAGCGCTCGCGACATAATGAATCAGGGAAAGCGAACGCGCACGTTCTCGGTCAGAACGACCAAGATACAGGACGCCGAGTGTTCCGATGGGTTTAAAATGGATTCGTCGTTCTATACGAACGAGACGCTGAGCGAAGAAGATACCGCCCTGCTCATCGGTAACGGCCTGAAATTACGCATCCTTAACGGAACGCAGCCCTACACCTTTAACCGATACGAAGAGTATGCCGATTTTACCGGCAGTACGTTGCAGTACGAACAGACCTATACCGCTGAGCTGACGCCGGTGCCGGGAACGGCGATCCAGTCCGGACCGTTTGAAACCGTGGTGCTGTTCAAAATTAACTACCACTAAATGTGAAAAAGCCGGGTTTCCCCGGCTTTTTCACATCAGCAGTTTCAGCTGGCTTTGCGCTCGTGCGCCTGGCGGTACTCGACCAGATCTTCAATCGTGACCACCGGCATGTTGTGCAGACGCGCAAAGGTGATGCACTCCGGCGCGCGCGCCATGGTGCCGTCATCGTTGGTCAGTTCACACAGCACGCCCGCAGGTTTGAAGCCCGCCAGCGTCACCAGATCGATGGTCGCTTCGGTGTGGCCGCCGCGGGTCAGGACGCCGCCCGCCTGCGCGCGCAGTGGGAAGACGTGGCCTGGACGATGCAGATCGGAGGGCTTCGCATCATCAGCAATGGCGGCACGTACGGTGGTCAGACGGTCAGCCGCAGACACACCGGTGGTCACGCCATGCGCCGCTTCAATGGTCACGGTAAATCCGGTACCAAAGGCGCTGGTGTTGTTTTCGACCATCATCGGCAGCTCGAGCAGCTTACGACGATCTTCAGTAATACACAGGCATACGATGCCGCTGCCGTGACGGATGGTCAGCGCCATCTGTTCAACGGTCATGTTTTCGGCGGCGAAAATCATGTCGCCTTCGTTTTCACGGTTTTCATCGTCAAGCACCATCACACCGCGGCCTTCGCGCAGTGCATCCAGTGCATGTTCAACACGTTGAGTTGAAGTGCCAAAAGAGGAAAGTAGCGTCTGATTCATGGTAAAAAAACCTCATTAACATTATGGTTACCAGAATCAGGGCAGTCTTAGGAGCGCCGTATAAGCGGCAAAAAGATAACGTGAGCGGGCCCATGCCCGACTGGATCGTTACTCTCTCCCATCCGGACTCTAACCGTCGGCCCCGGAATTACACCGGATCTGCTGACCTTTGAGAATTCACCCAAAGCGCTCGCGGGCTTTCAGCGTTAAGCTGATTTACCGCCGGTGGGGAATTTCGCCCCGCCCTGAGAATAAGCGAGATAACTATAACGCTATTGATTATCCTGGGCAATGCATAAGCATCAAACAATTTTGTTTACCCCGGGGATGACGCGCTACAATGGACACTGACACCTTTCCATCAAGGGAAACGACAATGATTGACCCGAAGAAAATTGAGCAAATTGCGCGTCAGGTTCATGAATCCATGCCGAAAGGCATTCGTGAATTTGGTGATGACGTTGAGAAGAAAATCCGCCAGACGCTGCAGGCGCAGTTGGTTCGCCTTGATCTAGTCAGCCGCGAAGAGTTTGACGTGCAGACCCAGGTTCTGCTGCGCACCCGCGAGAAGCTGGCACTGCTGGAACAGCGTCTGACCGAGCTGGAAAACCGCAATGCGCCGGAAGAAGTGAAGCCTGCGCCAGCCATTCCGCCGGTGGATAACCAGGAGTAAGTGCGGCCTGTTGTGCCCGGTGGCGGCTACGCCTTACCGGGCCTACATGAACGCGTAGGTCGGGTAAGGCGCAGCCGCCACCCGACATAAAAAACGGGCCAACTGGCCCGTTTTTTTTACTGACTATCCTTTTGGATCTTCTTGATGATGTTGGTGGTGGAACACCCGTCCTCAAAGTTGAGCACCATCACCTCGCCGCCGTTGGCCCAGACTTCTTCGCTGCCTGCGATTTGCTCCGGCTTGTAATCCCCGCCTTTCACCAGCAGGTCCGGCAGAATACCGGCAATCAGGCGCTGCGGCGTGTCTTCTTCAAACGACACCACCCAGTCCACGGCTTCCAGCGCGCCGAGCACGATCATACGCTGCTCCAGCGGGTTCACCGGACGCGTTTCCCCCTTCAGACGTTTGGTCGACGCATCGCTGTTCACTGCCACAATCAGACGATCGCCCAGCTTGCGCGCATTCGCCAGATAGGAGACATGGCCCGCGTGCAGAATGTCGAACACACCGTTGGTCATTACCACTTTCTCACCGCGCTTGCGCGCGGCGGCGACGGCCACTTTAAGCTCGTCTTCGGTCATCACACCGAAACCGGTGTCCGCACGGCCGCGCACCGCGTTTTCCAGCTCGATTGGGGACACGGTTGAGGTACCGAGTTTACCGACGACCACACCCGCCGCGGCGTTAGCGAAGTAGCACGCCTCTTCCAGGGAGTTACCCGCGGCCAGCGTCGCCGCCAGCACGCCGATCACCGTATCACCGGCACCGGTCACGTCGTACACTTCCTGCGCCTGGGTTGGCATATGCAGCGGCGCCTTGCCCGGTTGTAGCAGCGTCATCCCCTGCTCGGAGCGGGTCACCAGCAGCGCAGAGAGCTCGAAGTCAGCAATGATCTTCATGCCGCGCTCAACCAGCTCTTCCTCGGTTTTGCATTTGCCCGCCACCGCTTCAAACTCGGAGAGGTTTGGCGTCAGCAAGGTTGCGCCGCGATAGCGCTCAAAGTCGGTGCCTTTCGGGTCGATCAGCACCGGTACGCTGGCCTTACGCGCCAGCTGGATCATCGTCTGCACGCTGGCCAGCGCGCCTTTCGCGTAGTCGGACAGCACCAGCGCGCCGATATTGCCCAGCGCCTGGTTAATGCGCTCGTGCAGCGGTTCGGGATCAACGCCTTCGAACCCTTCTTCAAAGTCGAGGCGGATCAGCTGCTGGTTGCGTGACAGCACGCGCAGCTTGGTGATGGTTGGGTGGGTCGGAACCGAAACGAAGTCGCACTTCACGTTCACGTCCGCCAGCGACTTGCTCAGCGCGCGCGCCGCATCGTCGATACCGGTCAGGCCAACCAGACGCGAGTGCGCGCCCAGAGAGGCTATGTTCATCGCCACGTTTGCCGCGCCGCCTGGACGCTCTTCAATGGTGTCTACCTTAACCACCGGTACCGGTGCTTCCGGAGAGATGCGGCTGGTCGGTCCATACCAGTAGCGATCCAGCATCACATCCCCAACAACCATTACTCCAGCACGTTCAAACTCTGGCAGTGTTACTTTCATTCCTGACTCCAGAAAGATTCACAATTTGCGCGCGATAATATCACACTTGATTTGTTACGCACGGTTCCACCAGCCACTTCTGCCAGCTGGCCGTTACCTGAGCGCGTTCTGCGACAAAACAGTCCAGCGCCACGTGGCCCGGCTGCTCCTGCAGCGCCAGGTGGTGAAGCTCGTCGCGCAGCGTCGTGTAGGCGCGGGTTAAGGCCTGCGCCTCCTGCTCGTCCATGATGTCGTTTTGCGCCAGCAGTTCCAGAATGCGCACGTTATCGGACCAGCGGGTCAGCTTCGGCTTGTCGTGCGCGTGGAGCAGCACCAGATACTGAGTAATGAACTCAATATCGGTAATCCCGCCCTCGTCGGCTTTGATGTCAAAGCGATCGCGGTGTTTATTACCCAGGTGCGCGCGCATTTTCTCGCGCATCTCGCGCACTTCGGTCTGCAGCGTACTGCCCTCGCGCGGGGTGGTCATGACGTCCTTACGAATGGCATCGAACTGCGTTTTGAGCTGCGGATCGCCATACACTACGCGGGCGCGCACCAGCGCCTGATGCTCCCACGTCCAGGCTTCATTCTTCTGGTAATCGGCGAAGGATTCCGTTGAGGTGACCAGCATGCCCGCCGCGCCGGACGGACGCAGGCGCGCATCGACTTCATACAAAATGCCCGACGAGGTACGGGTGCTGAACAGGTGCATAATGCGCTGGGCCAGGCGCAGGTAGAACTGACGCCCGTCAATCTCGCGCTCGCCGTCGGTCATCACGTCAACCGGGCAGTCGTGCAGGAAGATTAAATCCAGATCGGAGCTGTATCCCAGCTCCCAGCCGCCGAGCTTGCCGTAACCCACCACAGCAAACCCTCGCCCCTCACGGTCAGCAAGGTGCTTCGGCTGGCCGTAGCGGGCCACCATCTGCACCCACGCCTGCTGCACGACCGCGTCGATGATCGCCTCCGCGAGCCAGGTTAAGTGATCGCTCACTTTCATTACCGGCAGCGTTCCGGCGATGTCCGCCGCCGCCACGCGCAGCATCTGGGCCTGCTTAAACTGGCGCAGCGCCTCCAGCTGCTGCTCTTCGTCCTCTTCCGGCACGCGCAGCAGATACTGACGCAGCTCGTCCCGGTAGGCATCCGTCGCCGTGGGTTGATACAGGGTATTCGGGTCGAGCAGTTCATCCAGCAGCAGCGGATAGCGCGCCAGCTTGTTGGCCACCATCGGGGAGGCGGCGCAGAGCGTAATCAGGTGCTTGAGTGCTCCCGGAAACTCGCTCAGGAGCTCAAGGTACGTGGTGCGCGTGATAATTCCGCTCAGCAGCGGCATCATGCGCGACAGCGGCACCGGCGCATCCGCCCGCGAGCAGACCTCGCTCAGCAGGTGCGGCATCAGGTGATCCAGCACCTGTCGACCGCGCGGGCCGATGGCGCGCTTGTTCAGCTCAAGACGGAAATCGGCAATCAGTGCCACCACGCGATGGCGCGCGTCGTCGGTTAAATGCGTCAGCACCGGCGTGGTGTCATCTTCCTGGAGCGCGTCCTGCCACAGCTCGCGCCAGTGCTCGGAAAGCGCATCGTCCTGCGATTCACTTTCATCATCACCAATCAGTTCGTTAAAGATGCGGCGCACGCCTGCCATGTGGGCATCGAGCCGTTCGGTCAGCGTTGACCAGTCATCCACGCGCATGCCCCAGGCCAGACGCGCCCGGTTAAGGTCATCCCCCGGCAGGGTCTGGGTCTGTTCGTCGTTGATGCTTTGCAGCAGGTTTTCCAGACGACGCAGGAACAGATAGGCCTCGCGCAGGGTTTGCGCGTCGCCGTCCGGCAGCAGGTGAAGCTGCTCGATGGCGCTCAGCGTCGGGAGCAGCGAGCGGGATTGTAGCGACGGCTCGCGCCCGCCGCGAATCAGCTGGAAGACCTGGACGATAAATTCGATTTCGCGAATACCACCCGCGCCAAGCTTGATGTTGTCCTTCAGCCCACGACGGCGAACCTCACGGGCAATCATCCCTTTCATATTGCGCAGGGACTGGATGACGCTGAAGTCGATATAGCGACGGAACACGAACGGGCGCAGCATGGCACGCAGCTCGTTGGCGTAGGCGTCATCGCTGTCGCCCATGATCCGCGCTTTGACCATCGCATAACGCTCCCAGTCGCGCCCCTGCTCCTGGTAGTAGTCCTCCAGCGCGGCAAAGCTCAACACCAGCGGTCCGCTATCGCCGAACGGACGCAGGCGCATGTCCACGCGGTAGACAAAACCATCCTGCGTCGGCTGATCCAGCGCCTTAATCAGGCGCTGACCGAGACGGGTAAAGAACTGGGCGTTGTCCAGCTCGCGACGGCCGCCGCGCGTGGAGCCGTTCTCAGGCCAGGCGAAAATCAGGTCGATATCGGAGGAAAAGTTCAGCTCGCAACCGCCCAGCTTGCCCATCCCCAGAATCAACAGCGGCTGAGGAACCCCTTCCTCGCTGCACGGCGTGCCCCACTCTTTACAGCAGGCGGCGTAGAGCCAGTCGCGCGCGGCGACAATCAACGTCTGCGCCAGCTCGCTTAACTGCTGCAGCGTACTCTCTTCACTCACCAGCTCTAGCGCCTGCGCCCAGGCAATGCGCACCATCACACGACGGCGGAACTGACGCAGGACGCGCATCAGCGTCGCCTCATCCGCGACGTCTTCAAGCGCGGCCTGCAGCCAGCCGGCATAGTACCGCCACTCGTCCGCCTGCGGCGGTGCGTTCTCAAGCTCCGCCAGCCAGTCCGGGTAGACGGCGATGCTTTCCTGCACAAAATCACTGAAGGCGAGCACGCTTTTTGCCTGCTCGCTTAACGATGACGCCGGTAATGACTCAGGCAGACGTTCGCAAACGGTCTGCCACTGCTGCTGTAACGGTGAAGAAAGCGGCATTCTAGGGGTTCCTTGCCAGAGTTAACGTTTTCCGCTGTGCAGCCAGTACGGCTCCTGCGAAATGGCCTCATTACGGAAATGCTCAATTTCAATATGCTGACGGGTTTCGATGGCATGCTTCAGCCCCTGCCAGTTTTCCAGCCACGCCTGCGCCTGTGGCCCGTCGTAGGCACCGGAAAGGAGCAGCATGCTGTCGATGTTGCGCGAAAGACGGGGAAGCTGATCGCCATACTTATCGCCGAGCGGATACGCAAAGGTGCTCTTCAGTTCAGCGGCATGGCGGGAAAGATGAATGTCCGCGAAACGCTTAAAGTTTTCCGCGATTTTGGCCTCAGCTTTCGCATCCAGGAAGGCGCGCCAGCCTCGCGTGACCAGGAACTCGGTCAGCGCCAGTTTTGCCGAAGCGGCTTGCGGGCTGTAAATCGCCGTTTGCGCCGAGACGTCCGAGAGCATCAGCGTTTCGGTTTGCGTCAGCAGATCACGTAAGTGAGCGCTCGCTTTGCGAGGAACGATACCGCCGAACAGCGCTAGGGTATGGCGCACCAGGGCAATCGCCGCGAGCACGTGGGATTTGGCGTTTTTCACATTTCGCACCCACAGCTCTTCGTGGTACTGCCACTGCGAAAGCGCCAGCTCCAGCGCGGCTTCCAGCCCCTGCTCAACGCTGGCTTTCGGCGCAACGCGCAAAATGGTCGTCTCTTTCAGGACGCGCGGCGCATTTCCGGCCGCCAGATGGTAACCCCGCGCGGCTTTACTCAGGCTTCCCTGACGCAATCCGGACTGGTTGACCAGCCTGCGCGCCAGCTTCAGCACGTCATTCGCGTCCCCTTCCAGCAGTTCAAGCTCCAGTTCACAAATGGGTTCCTGGAACTCCCCCGCCTTCACCTCACCGAGATCGAGAGCGATTTCGATGCGGCTTTTACCTTCCGTCACCAGCCATTTCTCGCGCCAGAAATCGGTGCTGAACAGCGGCTGCACCTGTTCTGCCAGCGTGGCAGGCAGCTCGCCTTCCGGCCAGACGTCCGTCGGGAAGCGTTCGAGCTCAAGTTCTGGCTGACTGATGTCGATATTGTATTCCGGACGCTGATGTAACCCGCCGACCACGCGGCCGGCAATTTTCATCGTCATCTCGTAGCGCCCGCTCGCGCCACGGATGCGCAGCCCCATATCGTGGCGGCGCAGCCAGTTGTCCGGCGTTTCGTAATAGATATTAAGCAGTTGTACCGGTGCATGGTGTTCGCCGGAAAGCGTATGCAGATGCTGGCGGAGTGCGTCAACGCTGTCTTTTTCGACGATAAATTTTAATTCGATTTCCTGAGCCATAGCCTTGTACTTTTGCGGGCGTCACAGACGCGTCAATGAGGGCGAACTTCCTCGCCATTTGTTTGTCAGTACATAGTATTTTGTGCCAAATTGCCATGCAATGAGCAATTTGTCGGGCGTAAATGTCCAGAGTCGTGACACAGATGATTCTGATTACTGACGAATGCTTTGCGTAGAGACACTGTTGCCACTACTATCGTTCCACTATTTATGAAAATAACGACTAATGATGCTTAAATTACGCCTGATTGGACTTACTTTACTCGCTTTTAGCGCCGCAACAGCCGTGCACGCTGAAGAGAAGCGTTACGTTTCTGACGAACTGAACACCTGGGTACGCAGTGGCCCCGGAGATAATTATCGCCTCGTGGGCACGGTCAATGCCGGCGAGGAAGTCACCCTGTTACAGACCAACGCGGACACTAACTACGGTCAGGTTCGCGACAGTTCTGGCCGTACGTCCTGGATCCCGCTGAAAGAGCTGAGCACCGTGCCAAGCCTGCGCACCCGCGTGCCGGATCTGGAAAATCAGGTGAAAACCCTGACCGACAAGCTGAACAACATCGACGGAACCTGGAACCAGCGTACCGCCGAAATGCAGCAGAAAGTGGCGCAGAGCGACGGTGTGATTAACGGGCTGAAAGAAGAGAACCAGAAGCTGAAAAACGAGCTGATTGTCGCGCAGAAGAAAGTGAATGCCGCCAACCTGCAGCTCGATGACAAACAGCGCACCATCATCATGCAGTGGTTTATGTATGGCGGCGGCGTGCTGGGCGTCGGTCTGGTGCTGGGTCTGGTTCTGCCGCACCTGATCCCAAGCCGTAAGCGTAAAGATCGCTGGATGAACTAATTCGTCTTCTCTGCCAGACTTACGTATCATTCTGGAAAAGAGAAAACGGGAGTGTCAGGCGTGAAGAGTTATTTGGTCGGTGGTGCGGTTCGCGATGCGTTGTTAGGTCTGCCGGTCAAAGATAAAGACTGGGTGGTGGTGGGCGCCACCCCGGAAGAGATGCTCGACGCGGGCTACCAGCAGGTAGGCCGCGATTTTCCCGTGTTCCTGCACCCGAAAAGCCGCGAAGAGTATGCCCTGGCGCGTACCGAGCGGAAATCAGGTTCGGGCTATACGGGCTTCACCTGCTATGCCGCGCCTGACGTCACGCTGGAGGAAGATCTCCTGCGTCGCGATCTGACCATTAACGCGCTGGCGCAGGACGAGCACGGCCAGATTGTTGACGCTTATGGCGGCCAGGACGATCTGCGCAACCGTCTTTTACGCCACGTCTCCCCGGCGTTTTCTGAAGATCCGCTCCGCGTGCTGCGCGTGGCGCGTTTTGCCGCGCGTTACGCCCATCTCAGCTTCCGTATTGCCGATGAGACAATGGCGCTGATGACCGCCATGACCGAGGCGGGCGAGCTTGAACACCTGACGCCAGAGCGCGTCTGGAAAGAGACGGAGAATGCCCTCACCACGCGTAACCCGCAGGTCTTTTTCCAGGTCCTGCGCGACTGTGGCGCGCTGAAGGTGCTGTTCCCGGAAATAGACGCGCTGTTTGGCGTCCCGGCTCCGGCGAAATGGCACCCGGAAATTGATACCGGCGTGCACACGCTGATGACCCTGAGCATGGCGGCCATGCTCAGCCCTGACGTGGACGTGCGTTTTTCCACCCTGTGCCACGACCTGGGCAAAGGCTTGACGCCAAAAGAGCTCTGGCCACGGCACCACGGGCACGGTCCGGCCGGGGTGAAGCTGGTCGAGGGGCTGTGCCAGCGTCTGCGCGTGCCGAACGAAATCCGCGATCTGGCGAAACTGGTGGCCGAATTCCACGATCTGATCCACACCTTCCCCATCCTGAAACCGGCCACCATCGTTAAGCTTTTCGATAACATCGACGCCTGGCGCAAACCCCAGCGCGTGGAGCAAATCGCGCTGACCAGCGAAGCTGACGTGCGCGGGCGTACCGGGTTTGAAGCGTGCGACTACCCGCAGGGACGTTTACTGCGTAAAGCCTGGGAGGTAGCGAAAGCGGTGCCGACGAAGGACGTCGTCGAGGCGGGATTCAAAGGACCGGAAATTCGCGAAGAACTCACGAAACGGCGAATTCAGGCGGTCTCTGACTGGAAGGAAAAGCATTGCCCTCAGCCAAAAGACTGAGGGCCATCGGTCAGAAGAAGACCACGTATACCGCAGCGGCAACGATGAAGCGATAGATCGCGAACGGAATGAACGAGATACGCTTAATCAGCTGCAGGAAGGTTTTGATGGCAATCAGCGCCACGATAAACGCGGTGATGAAGCCAACGGCGAACATGGGAATGTCGCCCGTGGTGAGGAAACCGATGCTTTTATAGAGGTCAAGCGCGGTGGCACCCATCATCATCGGCACCGCCAGCAGGAAAGAGAACTCTGACGCGGCGTAACGGCTTACGCCCATCAGCATCCCGCCGGAGATGGTTGCGCCTGAACGCGAGAAGCCCGGCCACAGCGCCAGACACTGGAAGCAGCCAATGATAAACGCCTGACGATACGTCATATCGTCCAGCCCTTCCGCGCGCGGCGTTTTTGGCTTCAGCACTTCCGCGGCGATCAGCAGGAAGCCGCCCACCACCAGCGCGTACATCACGTTAATCGGGTTAAACAGCGATTTGATGGCGTCGTGGAAAACCAGCCCCAGCACCACTGCCGGGACCATCCCGAGCAGAATATGGATCAGCGACAGGCGGCCTTTACTCATCCCTTCGTGCTGCGGCGGACGGCCAAAATGGATACCGATCAGGCCAAACAGACGGCGCCAGAACATCACCACCACCGCCAGAATCGAACCCAGCTGGATAACCACTTCGAACGTTTTGGCGGTATCGCCTTCAAAACCCAGCAGATGGCCAACGATAATCATATGGCCGGTACTGGAAACCGGTAAAAACTCCGTCAATCCTTCGACCACACCCAGTATTGCCGCCACCAGCAGCGAGTGCATATCGCTCATCTATAAACCCCTAAAAAAATATAAAAAAACGGTCGCCCCAACGGCTACCGTGAAAGATACAGCTATAAGACAGATATAACCTAAAAGGGTTTAGCTATTATGACGTTAAATCTTGCCTTTCAGATTTGTGCCACGCTCGATGATGACGCCAACGTTGGCGGCGCGCGCCACCGCGCCCGGTTTGCTCAGCTTGATGCGCACCCACGGTGAGTTGAATTTTTTCAGCAGCAGTTCTGCGACTTCTTCCGCCACCCGTTCGACCAGCGCAAAACGTTGCCCTTCAACGTGGGCGATGACCGTTTCACTGATATCGGCGTAGCTCAGACAGTCATTCACGTCATCACTTTTTGCCGACTTGCGGTTATCCCAGCCCATTTCGATATCGAACACCAGCTTCTGCTCGATGGTCTGTTCCCAGTCGTAAACACCAATAGTGGTGATTACCGAAAGTTGCTCTATAAATACAATATCCATCACGACCTGCCTGCTTTTTGGCTAAACCGGATACCACTTCCGGCGAATTATGCGTATTATCCACAGATGCTGAGAATACAGATACATTTTCAAAACGGAACAGCGTTATGAGTGCAATCGCGCCTGGAATGATCCTCCTCGCCTATCTTTGCGGCTCAATCTCCAGCGCCATTCTGGTCTGCCGCATCGCCGGGTTACCTGACCCGCGTGAAAGTGGTTCCGGGAATCCGGGAGCGACCAACGTACTACGAATTGGCGGCAAGGGAGCAGCCGTAGCGGTTTTGATTTTTGATGTTCTGAAAGGGATGTTGCCCGTCTGGGGCGCGTATGCGCTGGGCGTCACGCCGTTCTGGCTGGGGCTTATTGCGATTGCTGCCTGTGTCGGCCACATCTGGCCCGTATTCTTCGGTTTTAAAGGCGGCAAAGGTGTGGCGACCGCCTTTGGTGCCATTGCGCCTATCGGCTGGGACCTAACCGGCGTGATGGCCGGGACCTGGCTACTGACCATTCTGCTGAGCGGCTATTCGTCGTTGGGCGCCATCGTCAGCGCGCTGATCGCGCCGTTCTACGTCTGGTGGTTCAAGCCCCAGTTTACCTTCCCGGTGTCGATGCTCTCCTGCCTTATCCTGCTGCGTCATCACGATAATATTCAGCGGCTGTGGCGTCGTCAGGAGACAAAAATCTGGACGAAGCTCAAGAGGAAGAAAAAAGACGCCCCGTAAGGTTAGTTATGCCTTATAGCCAAATGTGATTTTGGTCACCTTCTGCCTGTGGTAACTGTTAATGACACAACACAACCACATCAGAAGAAAATGGCAGAAATCACAGAAACCACTCCCCTTTCAACGGCAGGAAAACACCCCGATGGCGACATCCAGTGGGTGCGCAGCGCCTCGGATGTCTCACGCCTCGTTAATGACGGTTCTCAGGGTCGGGCCAACGCCCGTATCGTGGTCGGTATCGCGCTGGGCGGGATTTTCCTCGATGCCTACGATCTGGGCGCGCTGGCCTTCGGCATTAAAGACATCACCCGCGAATTTAACCTGACGCCCGCCGGTACCGGCATGGTGGCCTCGGCCATTACCTTTGGCGCCATTGTCGGGGCGCTGCTCGGCGGTTATCTCACGGATAAAATCGGGCGCTATCGCGTCTTTATGGCTGATATGGTGTTCTTCGTCGTAGCGGCTATTGCCTGTGCGCTGGCTCCGAACGAATATGTGCTGGCGGGTGCCCGCTTTGTCATGGGGCTTGGCGTTGGGATCGACCTGCCCGTGGCGATGGCGTTTCTAAGCGAGTTCGCCAGGCTGAAAGGCCCCGGCAATAAGGCCTCCAGCGTCGCCATGTGGTGCCCCACCTGGTATGCCGCCATCAGTATCTCCTACCTGCTGGTGCTTTTCTTCTACGCCGTGCTGCCGGAAAGCCACAGCGACTGGCTGTGGCGTTTGATTCTCGGCTTTGGTGCCGTGCCGGCGCTGGTGATTATTGCCATCCGCAGCCGCTATATGAGCGAATCGCCGGTCTGGGCGGCAAATCAGGGCAACCTGAAGGAGGCAGCGTCCATTTTACGCCACTCATACAACATCAATGCCCACGTGCCGCAGGATGCGCTGAGCCAGCCAGCCCCCGTCGTGAATAAAGCGAAATGGTCAAACTACCTGAACCTGTTCCGCGGGATCTACTTGCGGCGCACCACGCTCGCCACGCTGCTGTCCGTCGTCTCCTCGTTCGCCTATAACGCGGTGGCGTTTGGTCTGCCAGTGATCATCTCCAGCTTCTTTGTCCAGTCGATGCTGACCACCATCCTGATATCTCTGGCGCTTAACCTGCTGTTTGCCTTCGTTGGCGGACTGCTGGCGGTACGATACGTGCCACGCTTCGGCGCATGGCGAATGTCGCTGGCGGGTTACGCCTGCCAGTTGGTCGCGCTGCTGGGCCTGGGGCTGATTGGTCGTCCGGAAGGCGCCACCGAAGGCGTGCTTGCCGTGGCGATGCTGGCGCTCTTCCTGTTCGGCCAGGGCTTCGGCCCGGGCGCACATACCATGACGTTTGCCTCGCTGAGCTACCCGACCTCGCTGCGCGGCGTTGGCGTGGGCCTTAACCAGACGCTGATGCGCAGCAGCTCGACGCTGTCGCTGTTCCTGTTCCCGCTGCTGGTCGCCTCGCTGGATACCGCCGTGTTCTGGGTAATTGCGCTGGCGCCGTTTATCGGCCTGGCCTCGCTGCTGGCGATCCGCTGGGAGCCGTCGGGGTATGATGTGGATGCGGAGGATTACCGATAATGACCTCGCTTCGGTGGGTTAACCCCACCGAAGGATTCTTACAAATCATCCAGCAGCGTTCGGGAAAGTTTTTTCAGCATCTCAAGCTCTTCATCATTCATCCGCATGCTGCAGCGTATCTGGTCCGGCAGCGCCATCACCTGCTTTTTCAGTGCGTTAGCCTTCTCCGTCAGAACGACATTTTTCATTCTTTCGTCACCCACAACCGCGATACGGTTGAGAAACCCTTTTACCTCAAGCTTTTGCACCAGCGGGGTCAATGTGCCCGAATCAAAAAACGTCTTATCGCTGAGGTCGCGAAGTGGAATGTTGTCTTTCTCATAAAGCGCCATCAAAACAACAAATTGCGGATAGGTAAGATCCATTTCCTGCAATAAGGGACGATATTGCCGAACGAACGCGTTGGTGACCGAGTACAGTGAGAAGCAAAGTAAATCATCTAACGTCTTGTTTTCTTTCATTTCTCTTTCAACCCTTAGTCATTTTTATAAAAAAATTATAAATAAAGTTTGACTAAAAGTATCTTGCGCGCAAGTATTGCAGCAACAACTTAATAGCGCACTACTTAAAGAACGTTACTGTCTAACACTCGCTTAAAGAGGTACTACCATGAAAACATTAGCCGCCATCCTGGTTTCTTCCGTGTTCGCGTCTGCTGCAGCGTCCGCTCACACCACCAATACCCCTACCCCGACCGCAGGCGTACAGGCATTTCTTAATGTTCTGAATTCGGGCAAGGGTAAGCCAATGGAACAAATGACCCCGCAGGAGGCCCGTCAGGTACTGATCGGCGCGCAGCAAGGCGCAAAACTGCCGCCCGCTCAGGTTTCAGAAAAAACGATCCAGGTAAATGGTCAGGCGATCAAACTGAAAATAGTGAAACCTGAAAACGCGACCGGCACGCTCCCGGCATTTATGTTCTTCCACGGCGGCGGCTGGGTGCTGGGTGATTTCCCAACCCACGAACGCTTAATCCGAGATCTGGTTCGCGCGTCAGGTGCCGCAGCGGTTTACGTTGATTACACGCCGTCACCTGAGGCCCATTTCCCGGTGGCCATTCATCAGGCCTTTGAAGCGACAAAATGGGTAGCCGAGCACGGTCAGGAAATTGGCGTGGACGGTAGCCGTCTGGGTCTGGTCGGTAACAGCGTGGGCGGCAATATGGTGGCTTCCGTGGCGCTGCAGGCAAAACAATTTAATGGGCCAAAAATTCGCTACAACGTCATGCTCTGGCCTGTGACCGATGCGAATTTTGATACTGCCTCGTATAACCAGTTCGAGAACGGCTATTTCCTGTCGAAAAACATGATGAAATGGTTCTGGGATAACTACACCACCAACGCGGCCGATCGCAACAATATCCTTGCCTCTCCGCTTCGCGCCAGCGCCGCGCAGTTGAAAGGCTTCCCGGAGACGCTGATTCAGACAGCTGAGCTGGACGTTCTGCGGGATGAAGGTGAAGCATTCGGACGTAAGCTGGATGCGGCTGGCGTCCCGGTGACCGTCACGCGCTATAACGGCATGATCCACGATTACGGCCTGCTCAATCCACTGAGCGAAGAGCCTACGGTCAAGGTTGCCCTGGAGCAGGCTGGCGCAGCGCTGCATGAGCACCTGAAATAACGGCATCGCGATGTTTGTCAGACAGCACGTCCTCCGGGCGTGCTTTTTTGTTTCGTCTTAACCGCTATCCATAAGCGACTCATATGACAGCCTTCATTTCTGCCAGGGCATACTGAAACGACCCGATGATGAGCAGATGGATGCAGCATGTTAGCAGCTCAGGTCACTGATAATTCGTACAAAGGCTGGCAGGCGTCGCTTGCCCTGCAGTTTTGTCACACCCCTGAGAAAACCCTCCTGCACTCCGCTCATCACGTCGGGCCGCTTACCGTTCAGCGTCCATTTTATCCCGAAGGCGAGACCTGCCACCTCTATCTTCTGCACCCGCCGGGCGGGGTTGTGGGCGGGGATACGCTGGATATCACCGTGCGTCTGGACGCCAAAAGCCATGCGCTTATCACCATGCCCGGCGCCAGCAAGTTCTATCGCAGCAGCGGCCCGCAGGCTCGCCTGCATCAGCACTTTTATCTCGATGAGGGATCCACGCTGGAGTGGCTGCCGCAGGACACCATTATCTTCCCCGGTGCGAATGCCGCGCTGCGCTCCGTCTTCCACCTGAAGGCCTCCAGCACGCTGCTGGCGTGGGAGCTGTACTGCCTGGGACGACCGGTAATCAATGAGGCCTTCAGCCACGGCACGCTGGAGAGCCGCCTTGAAGTCTGGGTTGAGGACGAGCCACGCCTGATTGAACGTCAGCACCTTGCCGACGGCGATCTCACGCCCGTCGCCGGGCATCCGTGGATTGGCACGCTGCTGTTCTACCCGGCCAGAGAAGAACATCTCGACGCGGCGCGTGCGCTGCTCGCCCCGCTGGATACGTTTGCGGGCGCCACGCTCGCAGACGATCTCATGTCGGTGCGCTTTCTCTCCCACGATAACCTGATTTGTCAGCGGGTGATGCGCGACGTCTGGCAGTCGCTTCGCCCGCTTCTCACCACCAAAACCGCCTGTTCGCCGCGTATCTGGCAGACATAAGAGAAACGTTATGGAACTGACCCCCAGAGAAAAAGACAAGCTGTTGCTGTTCACCGCCGCGCTGGTTGCCGAACGCCGCCTTGCGCGCGGGGTAAAGCTCAATTACCCGGAATCGGTCGCGCTGATCAGCGCCTTCATCATGGAAGGCGCGCGCGATGGTGAAACCGTCGCCTCGCTGATGGAGGCGGGCCGCCACGTCCTGACCCGCGACCAGGTGATGGAGGGCGTACCGGAGATGATCCCGGACATTCAGGTGGAAGCCACCTTCCCGGACGGGTCCAAGCTCGTCACCGTCCACAACCCGATCGTCTAAGGAGCGCGTGATGATCCCAGGCGAATACCAGATCCAGCCCGGCGCGATTGCGATCAATGTCGGGCGCGAAACCCAAACCGTGATTGTCGAAAATCACGGCGACAGGCCGATCCAGGTCGGATCGCACTATCACTTTTACGAGGTCAACCCGGCGCTGAAGTTTGACCGTGAGGTCACCCGGGGCTACCGGCTGAACATCCCGGCAGGCACCGCCGTGCGCTTTGAGCCCGGCCAGAAGCGCGAAGTGACGCTGGTTCAGGTCACGGGTGCGCAACGCATTGTCGGCTTTCGCGGCGAGGTAATGGGTGAGGTGAAACATGGCTGAGATTTCGCGCCAGGCCTATGCCGATATGTTCGGCCCCACCACCGGCGATAAAGTGCGGCTGGCCGACAGCGAGCTGTGGATTGAAGTGGAAGACGATCTCACGATCTACGGCGAAGAGGTCAAGTTCGGCGGCGGGAAGGTGATCCGCGACGGCATGGGCCAGGGGCAGATGACCGCAGACGACTGCGTGGATCTGGTGCTGACCAACGCGCTGATCGTCGATCACTGGGGGATCGTGAAAGCCGATATCGGCGTCAAGAACGGGCGGATTTTTGCCGTCGGCAAAGCCGGAAACCCGGACATTCAGCCCGGCGTGACGATCCCAATTGGTGCCGCAACCGAAGTCATCGCCGCCGAAGGGAAGATCGTCACCGCAGGCGGGATCGACACCCACATCCACTGGATCTGCCCGCAGCAGGCGGAGGAGGCGCTGGTCTCCGGCGTCACCACCATGATCGGCGGCGGCACCGGACCCGCGGCGGGCACCAACGCCACCACCTGCACGCCAGGGCCGTGGTATATCGCCCGCATGCTGCAGGCCGCCGATACGCTGCCGGTGAATATCGGCCTGCTCGGCAAAGGTAACGGATCCAATCCGGACGCCCTGCGCGAGCAGATTGCCGCGGGCGCCATCGGGCTTAAAATCCACGAAGACTGGGGCGCGACGCCTGCGGCGATCAACTGCTCGCTGGAGGTGGCCGAAGAGATGGACATTCAGGTGGCGCTGCACAGCGACACGCTGAACGAGTCCGGGTTTGTCGAAGATACGCTGGCCGCCATTGGCGGGCGCACCATCCACACCTTCCACACCGAAGGGGCGGGCGGTGGCCACGCGCCGGATATCATCACCGCCTGCGCACACCCGAATATTCTGCCCTCCTCCACCAACCCGACGCTGCCCTACACGGTCAATACCATCGACGAGCATCTCGACATGCTGATGGTTTGTCATCACCTCGACCCGGATATCGCCGAGGACGTGGCGTTTGCCGAATCCCGCATTCGTCGGGAGACCATCGCCGCCGAAGACGTGCTGCACGACATCGGCGCGTTCTCGCTCACGTCGTCAGACTCGCAGGCTATGGGCCGCGTCGGGGAAGTGATTATCCGTACCTGGCAGGTGGCGCACCGCATGAAGGTCCAGCGCGGCGCGCTGCCGGAAGAGACCGGCGAGAACGACAATTTCCGCGTGAAGCGCTACGTCGCCAAATACACCATTAACCCGGCGCTGACCCACGGTATCGCCCATGAAGTGGGCTCGATTGAGGCGGGCAAGCTGGCAGATCTGGTGGTCTGGTCCCCGGCGTTCTTCGGCGTAAAACCCGCCACCATCGTCAAAGGCGGGATGATCGCCTGTGCGCCGATGGGTGACATCAACGCTTCAATCCCCACGCCGCAGCCGGTCCATTACCGCCCGATGTTTGGCGCGCTGGGTGCCGCGCGCCACGCCACGCGGCTGACGTTTGTCTCGCAGGCGGCTCACGCGAACGGTATCCCCCAGCAGCTCAACCTGCAGAGCGCCACGGCGGTGGTAAAAGGCTGCCGGACGGTGAAAAAGGCCGACATGATCCACAACGCTCTGCAGCCGAACATCACCGTTGATTCGCAAACCTACGAGGTGCGCGTCGACGGCGAACTGATTACCAGCGAACCGGCTGACGTTCTGCCGATGGCGCAACGCTATTTCCTGTTTTGAGGAGTGATGATGATTTATCTGACCCAACGCCTGGACCATGCGCATCAGACTACCGCCAGCGTCACGCTGCCGATTGACGTGCGGGTGAAAAGCCGCGCCCGCGTGGCGCTTAACGACGGCCGCGAAGCCGGGCTGATGCTGCCGCGCGGCCTGCTACTGCGCGGGGGCGACCTGCTGACCACCGACGACGGCAGCGAAGTGATCGAAGTGATCGCCGCCCCGGAGTCGGTCTCCGTGGTGCGCTGCGCCGATCCGTTCCTGCTCGCCCGCGCCTGCTACCACCTGGGCAACCGCCACGTGCCGCTGCAGGTCATGCCCGGCGAGCTGCGCTATCACCACGATCACGTTCTCGACGACATGCTGCGCCAGTTTGGGCTGGAGGTAACCTACGCCAGCCTGCCGTTTGAACCGGAAGCGGGCGCGTATGCCAGCGATGCCCACAGCCATAGCCACGCTCATACCCATTCACATTAAGGATCCATCATGCGCAAGTTACTCCCCCTGTTACTGCTGGCCTTTTCCGTTCCCGCGCTCGCGCATCCCGGCCACGGCGCCGACAGCTTTCAGGCCGGTTTTTTCCATCCGCTGACCGGGCTCGATCATCTCCTGATGCTGACCGGTGCAGGCGTGCTTTCAGCGCTGAGCGGCCGCAAGCTCCTGCTGCCGTTTGCCACCCTCGGGATGATGCTTGTCGGCGCCGTTGCGGGCAGCCTGCTCGGCGGCTTTAGCGGCATGGAGATGCTGATTATCGCCTCGCTGGCGGTCAGCGGCGTGATGATGTTTAAAACCGAAAATCGCCTGCTGCTGGCGGTGCCTGCCCTGGCGATGTTCCACGGCTGGGCGCACGGCGTGGAGATGTCCGGCCATAACTTCTGGCTCTTCACCAGTGGGTTTATGTTCGCCAGCGCCACGGTGCTGTGCGCCAGTTTCGCCGCAGGATTGCTGCTGCGCCGTCACGACGGGCTGCGTAAAACCTTTGGCGGCGGGCTGATTGTGTCCGCCCTGCTGGCGCTGATGAGCTGATGGAGCACGCCCGCCAGAGGCTGCGCCTGATGCAGCTCTCCAGCAGCAGCCTGCCGGTCGGGTCGTTTACCTGGTCGCAGGGGCTGGAGTGGGCCGTTGAGGCGGGCTGGGTCACGGACGCCGACGCCTTTAAACGCTGGCAGATCCAGCAGATGGAGCAGAGTTTTTTCTGCGTCGATCTGCCGCTGTTTCACCGTCTCTGTCAGGCCTGCGATCGGCACGATCTGGCAACGGCCAAACGCTGGACGGCATACCTGCTCGCCTGCCGGGAAACGCGAGAGCTGCGTGAAGAAGAACGCAACCGCGGGGCGGCCTTTACGCGCCTGATTAAAAGCTGGGATCCGGACTGCCCGGCAGAATGGCTGGCGCTGTGCAGGCAAAGCCAGCTTTGCGGCATGGCGTGGCTCGGCGTGCGATGGGGCATTGACGTGCGCGAGCTGGCGCTGAGCCTGGGATACAGCTGGATTGAGAGCGCGGTCATGGCGGGCGTCAAGCTGGTGCCGTTTGGGCAGCAGGCCGCGCAGCAGCTGATTATCGAACTGAGCGACCATTTTGCCGCCGGGCTTGAACAGGCCTTTTTACGTCGCGACGACGCGCTGGGCGCAGCAACGCCGCTGTCCGCCATCGCCTCCGCGCGCCACGAAACCCAATATTCACGACTATTCCGTTCCTGAGGAGTCAACATGGCTGATTACAAACATCCCCTGCGCGTGGGCGTGGGTGGCCCGGTAGGGTCGGGTAAAACCGCGCTGCTGGAAGCGCTCTGCAAGGCGATGCGCGACACGTATCACCTGGCGGTGGTAACCAACGATATCTACACCAAAGAGGATCAACGCATCCTGACCGAAGCGGGCGCGCTGGCGCCGGAGCGCATTGTGGGCGTGGAGACCGGCGGCTGCCCGCATACCGCCATCCGCGAAGATGCCTCAATGAACCTGGCGGCGGTGGAAGCGCTCAGCGAGAAATTCGGTAATCTGGACCTGATCTTCGTGGAAAGCGGCGGGGACAACCTGAGCGCGACGTTCAGCCCGGAGCTGGCGGATCTGACCATCTACGTGATCGACGTGGCCGAAGGGGAAAAAATTCCGCGCAAGGGCGGACCGGGGATCACCAAATCCGATTTTCTGGTGATCAACAAAACCGATCTCGCGCCGTACGTCGGCGCCTCGCTGGAGGTGATGGAGCGCGATACCAACCGCATGCGCGGCGAGCGTCCATGGACCTTTACCAACCTGAAGGCGGGGGACGGCCTGGGGACGATTATTGCGTTTCTGGAAGAGAAAGGGATGCTGCGGGTGTAGTGCGGTTTGTTGCCCGGTGGCGCTGCGCTTACCGGGCCTACAAAACCGTAGGCCGGGCAAACGAAGTGCCGCCCGGCAAAAAAACTCACGCCTCAGGCAGTTCCGCCAGCGGCCAGCGCGGACGCACGGACACGCTCAGGTCAGACGTTGCGCCAGCGTTCAGGCGCACCATCCCGGCGTAGGCGATCATCGCCCCGTTATCGGTGCAGAATTCCGGACGCGCGTAGAACACTTCTCCGCGACGCTTTTGCATCATCTCGGCGAGCTTCGCGCGCAGCGTGCGATTGGCGCTGACGCCACCCGCCATCACCAGACGCTTGAAGCCGGTCTGATCCAGCGCGCGCTTGCACTTGATCATCAGCGTATCCACCACTGCATCTTCAAACGCGCGGGCGATATCGGCGCGGGTCTGATCGCTGTCGTCGTTATTGCGGATCGTGTTGGCTGCGAAGGTTTTCAACCCGGAGAAGCTGAAGTCCAGCCCCGGACGGTCGGTCATCGGACGCGGGAAGACAAAGCGCCCTTCCGTTCCCTGCGCCGCCATTTTGGACAGCATCGGGCCGCCTGGGTAATCGAGTCCCAGCAGCTTGGCGGTTTTATCGAACGCTTCACCGGCGGCGTCGTCGATCGACTCGCCCAGCAGCTCGTACTTGCCAATCCCCGTTACGCTGATCAGCTGGGTATGTCCACCGGAGACCAACAGTGCCACAAACGGGAATTCAGGCGGATTCTCTTCCAGCATCGGCGCCAGAAGGTGCCCTTCCATATGGTGAACCGGGATGGCCGGCACGTCCCACGCGAAGGCCAGCGAACGGCCAACGGTCGCGCCGACCAGCAGAGCACCGACCAGGCCCGGACCGGCGGTATAGGCCACGGCATCAATATCGGTTGAACTTAACCCGGCCTCTTTCAGCGCCGCCTGAATCAGGGGAACCGTTTTACGCACGTGGTCACGAGAGGCCAGTTCAGGCACGACGCCGCCGTAGTCAGCGTGCAATTTCACCTGACTATACAGTTGGTTGGCCAGAAGCCCTTTTTCGTCGTCGTAAATGGCGATGCCGGTTTCATCGCAGGATGTTTCAATACCCAGTACACGCATGACTTGTTTTACCTCGTTTCAATACCGCGCAGTGTAGAGCCTGGGCGGGTTGATGTAAAACTTTGTTCGCCCCAGGAAGAAGGCTCGTGTATACTCCTCACCCTTATTAAAGTCCCTTTCAAAATCGCATCGGTGCTTTACAAAGCAGCAGCATTTGCAGTAAAATTCCGCACCATTTTGAAATAAGCTGGCGTTGATGCCAGCGGCAAACCGAATTTATTAAAGGTGAGAGTTACATGCCGGTAATTAAAGTACGTGAAAACGAGCCGTTCGACGTAGCACTGCGTCGCTTCAAACGTTCATGCGAGAAAGCAGGTGTTCTGGCTGAAGTTCGTCGTCGTGAGTTTTATGAAAAACCAACGACCGAACGTAAGCGCGCTAAAGCTTCCGCTGTGAAACGTCACGCGAAGAAACTGGCTCGCGAAAACGCACGCCGTACTCGTCTGTACTAATTGGTTGAGGGCCTCAGCCCTCAATTGACAGACAGAGTAATAGTCGTAAGGCCGTGCTTCCGGAAGGAATGCGCGGCTTGTTTTCGTTTATAAGTCGCTTAAATTTTGGGGCATATGGCCGGAAGAATCCCACGCGTTTTCATCAATGACCTGCTCGCCAGAACCGACATCGTCGATCTCATCGACGCGCGGGTAAAGCTGAAAAAGCAGGGCAAGAATTACCATGCGTGCTGTCCGTTCCATAACGAAAAAACCCCCTCCTTCACCGTAAACGGTGAAAAGCAGTTTTACCATTGCTTCGGCTGTGGTGCTCACGGTAATGCCGTTGATTTTTTAATGAACTACGACAAGCTCGAGTTCGTTGAAACCGTCGAAGAGCTGGCGGCAATGCATAACCTTGAAGTGCCGTATGAAGCAGGCAGTGGGCCAAGTCAGATCGAGCGCCATCAACGGCAAACGCTGTATCAACTGATGGATGGCCTGAATTCGTTTTACCAACAGTCTCTTAAGCACTCTGCGGCTGAGCCTGCGCGTCAGTATCTGAACAAGCGCGGACTGAGCGACGATGTCATTGCGCGTTTCGCTATTGGCTACGCCCCGCCCGGCTGGGACAACGTGTTAAAGCGTTTTGGCGGCAATAGCGAAGATCGTAAATCTCTCATCGATGCAGGCATGCTGGTCACCAACGACCAGGGACGAAGCTACGACCGCTTCCGCGAACGGGTGATGTTCCCAATTCGCGACAAGCGAGGCCGGGTAATTGGTTTTGGTGGTCGCGTGCTGGGTGATGCCCTGCCGAAGTACCTCAACTCCCCGGAAACCGATATTTTCCATAAGGGCCGCCAGCTTTACGGTCTTTATGAGGCGCAGCAGGATAACGCGGAACCTCCGCGTCTTCTGGTCGTCGAAGGCTATATGGACGTCGTTGCGCTGGCGCAGTACGACATCAACTACGCGGTGGCGTCGTTAGGAACGTCCACGACAGCGGATCACATTCAGCTGCTGTTCCGCGTGACCAACAACGTGATTTGTTGTTACGACGGAGACCGCGCCGGACGCGATGCCGCCTGGCGCGCGCTGGAAACCGCGCTACCCTATATGACCGACGGGCGTCAGCTGCGCTTTATGTTCCTGCCCGACGGTGAAGACCCGGATACGCTGGTGCGTAAAGAGGGTAAAGCGGCGTTTGAAGCGCGGATGGAGCAGGCTCAGCCGCTCTCCACGTTTTTGTTTAACAGCCTGATGCCGCAGGTCGATTTGAGTACCCCTGACGGGCGCGCGCAGCTCAGCACGCTGGCGCTGCCGTTAATCAGTCAGGTGCCCGGCGAAACGCTGCGCATCTACCTGCGTCAGGAGCTAGGCAACAAGCTCGGCATTCTGGATGACAGCCAGCTTGAACGTTTAATGCCTAAACAGGCTGAAAACGGCACGGTTCGCCCCGCGCCTCAGCTAAAACGCACAACCATGCGTATACTGATAGGGTTACTGGTCCAAAACCCCGAGCTGGCGCCACAGGTGCCGTCGCTGGCGGGTTTGAACCACGAAAAATTGCCCGGACTTGGCTTATTTTCAGAACTGGTCAACACGTGTTTGTCTCAGCCAGGTCTGACCACCGGACAACTTTTAGAGCATTATCGCGGCACAAAAGAGGCCGCTACCCTTGAAAAATTGTCGATGTGGGACGATATAGCAGATAAGGACATTGCAGAAAAAACGTTCACCGACTCACTCAACCATATGTTTGATTCGATGCTTGAGCTGCGCCAGGAAGAGTTGATAGCTCGCGAGCGCACACACGGTTTAAGCAGCGAAGAACGCCGGGAGCTCTGGATGATTAACCAGGAACTGGCGAAGAAATAAGTCAAAGACAAAAGTATTTAACGGCTTAAGTGCCGAATATCGATCGGGAAGCCCCCGGCAGCCGCACTGAGAGGCAGCGGCAAAAATATAAGTACGCCCTCGCTTTAAAGGTTGGCAGCCCCATCGCCGACACCAATCAAACGAATTAAGTGTGGATACCGTCTTATGGAGCAAAACCCGCAGTCACAGCTGAAACTTCTTGTCCAACGTGGTAAGGAGCAAGGCTATCTGACCTATGCCGAGGTCAATGACCATCTGCCGGAAGATATCGTCGATTCAGATCAAATCGAAGACATCATCCAAATGATCAATGACATGGGCATTCAGGTGATGGAAGAAGCACCGGATGCCGATGATCTGTTGCTGGCTGAAACCTCCAACAACACTGACGAAGATGCGGAAGAAGCTGCTGCACAGGTACTGTCCAGCGTGGAATCTGAAATCGGGCGTACCACTGACCCGGTCCGCATGTACATGCGCGAAATGGGTACCGTTGAACTGTTGACCCGCGAAGGCGAAATTGACATCGCAAAACGCATCGAAGACGGGATCAACCAGGTTCAGTGCTCTGTTGCAGAGTACCCGGAAGCGATCACCTATCTGCTGGAGCAGTACGATCGCGTTGAAGCGGAAGAAGCGCGCCTGTCTGACCTGATCACCGGTTTTGTCGACCCGAACGCTGAAGAAGATATGGCGCCTACCGCCACTCACGTCGGTTCTGAGCTGTCTCAGGAAGAGATGGATGACGACGAAGACGAAGATGAGGAAGAGAGCGACGACGACACCGCGGACGATGACAACAGCATCGACCCGGAACTGGCGCGCGAGAAGTTTGCCGAGCTGCGTACCCAGTACGAAGTGACGCGTGACACCATCAAAGCGAAAGGCCGCAGCCACGCTGCCGCTCAGGAAGAGATCCTGAAGCTGTCTGAAGTGTTTAAACAGTTCCGCCTGGTGCCAAAACAGTTCGACTACCTGGTGAACAGCATGCGCGTGATGATGGATCGCGTACGCACCCAGGAACGTATCATCATGAAGCTGTGCGTTGAGCAGTGCAAAATGCCGAAGAAGAACTTCATCACCCTCTTCACCGGCAACGAAACCAGCGAAACCTGGTTCAACGCGGCTATCGCGATGAACAAGCCATGGTCTGAAAAACTGCACGACGTGAAGGACGATGTCTATCGTGGTCTGCAGAAGCTGCAGCAGATTGAAGAAGAGACCGGCCTGACCATCGAGCAGGTCAAAGATATCAACCGTCGCATGTCCATCGGTGAAGCGAAAGCCCGCCGTGCGAAGAAAGAGATGGTTGAAGCGAACTTGCGTCTGGTTATCTCTATCGCTAAGAAATACACCAACCGTGGTCTGCAGTTCCTGGATCTGATTCAGGAAGGCAACATCGGTCTGATGAAAGCGGTAGATAAGTTTGAATACCGTCGTGGTTACAAGTTCTCCACCTACGCAACCTGGTGGATCCGTCAGGCTATCACCCGCTCTATCGCGGATCAGGCGCGCACCATCCGTATTCCGGTGCATATGATTGAGACCATCAACAAGCTCAACCGTATTTCCCGCCAGATGCTGCAGGAGATGGGCCGCGAGCCGACGCCAGAAGAGCTGGCCGAGCGCATGCTGATGCCGGAAGACAAGATCCGTAAAGTGCTGAAGATCGCCAAAGAACCAATCTCCATGGAAACACCAATCGGTGATGATGAAGATTCGCATCTGGGTGATTTCATCGAGGATACCACCCTCGAGCTGCCGCTGGACTCTGCCACCACCGAGAGCCTGCGTGCCGCAACACACGACGTTCTGGCTGGCCTGACCGCCCGTGAAGCGAAAGTCCTGCGTATGCGTTTCGGTATCGATATGAACACCGACCACACGCTGGAAGAAGTGGGTAAACAGTTCGACGTTACCCGCGAACGTATCCGTCAGATCGAAGCGAAGGCGCTGCGTAAGCTGCGTCATCCAAGCCGCTCTGAAGTACTGCGTAGCTTCCTGGACGACTAACCTGTCCTGACCGTGAAAAAGCTCCCAATCGGGAGCTTTTTTTTTGTTTATTCCCTCTCCCTTTGGACTGTGGGCTCCCCAGTAATTTATAAGCAGAAGCAATAACCTTGTTTCAGAACGAGTGAAGACTTTCAGCGATGCTCTGGTCCGGCTGTAAATCGCTGAGGCGTTTCCTGCAGGCCGGGGCGAGGCGCATGGATGCGCCGAGAGGGCGGGCTTTACAGGTACGTTACCTCCGCCCGTACCCGATAAGCCGGAAGGAATAAGCCGAGGGCACCGCGAAGCGGCGATTTACCGCCGGGAGCCCGGGTCGCCAGGGTGGTGGCGACTGAGCCACCCTGGCACGTTCACAGGTCATGTCGTGACAGAGTAGCAAGGAACATAAAGTGAACGGAATGACCACCACGGCCGTATATTCCCCTCACCCTAACCCTCTCCCCGGAGGGGCGAGGGGACTGTTCCGTGCTGCCATAACGTTGTGGGGATCCCTCAGTCATGTGGGGAGAGGGTGAGGGCATCAGGCCGCAGAGGCTTAAAGCCCCCGCACCATCAGCGCCTCATCCAGCTCCCGATACGCCTCTACCAGCTTGTCCAGCGTCGCCCTGTTGAGCCCACTCGGGTTCGGCAACACCCACACCTGCGTCACGCCAATCATAATGCTCTGCTTACCCCACTTAGCCCCGCGCTGGCTAAATGCCTGCTCGTAGGCCTGCTTGCCGAGGATTGCCAGCGCGGCAGGCTGGTAGTCTTCAATCTTCTTCACCAGCTCCCGCCCGCCGCTGCGCAGTTCATGCAGGTTGACCTCGCTTGCCTGCACCGTCGGCCGCTCGACCAGCATGGTTATGCCGCAGCGCGTGTCCAGCAGGTGCTGCTCCTCTTCAGGCTTGAGTAACCTGTCGGTAAACCCGGCCTGATAGATCACCTTCCAGAAGCGATTGCCCGGATGGGCAAAGTGAAAACCGGTGTGCGCCGAGGACTTGCCCGGGTTAATTCCGCAGAACACCACCCGCAGGCCAGGGGCCAGAATATCGTTGATCATCTTTACTCCCGCTGATACATCGTTATGGAAGTATAAAGGATTGATTATGCGTTGTTTATAAAAACAGCAGGCAGGTGTGAATGGCTGGATTGCTGCGGGGAGTTACTTTATAATTCACCGCCACGGCCCCTTAGCTCAGTGGTTAGAGCAGGCGACTCATAATCGCTTGGTCGCTGGTTCAAGTCCAGCAGGGGCCACCAAATTTAAGCAGTACATACACTTAGGCCACTCACGCGAGTGGCCTTTTTGTTTATTCAAATCCTATTGGCAGCGAAATGGCAGCAGGAATTCCATAAAAAACCCGCCAGCAGCGGACCAGTACGAAAGTTGTTGATGCAACCCCTTCGGATGCGGAGGCGCAGAACTGATTGTTTGAGGCCGATAAACAGACTTAACGAACGCTTCATGAGTAACAAAAGTGTGCCCACATTCAATATTTGTGCACTGGTTATAACGCTCTTTGGTTTAGCGGGAAACTTCAAAGCTGCTGCGTGTATATGCGGCTTGACCACACAACGGACAATTCATCATTTTAATCTTCCCCCCACTTTTGCTGTAATCGCAATAATGAAACAACATAACTCCATTTTGTGAAGTAATCATTCCATTTCTAAATCATCAATTCTCACCTCAAGTTCTAAATTTGTCATGGAACCGCTATCCACGCTGACATTGTGCGTCAGCGAGGTAATGGTCCATTCGGCATCACCAATTGACTGTTTAAAGCCGCTCACCTTCACCGGCACTTCAGTATATAGATCAGCCCTAGCTCTGCGAACTGCAGGGAAAAGATTGCTACCCCGCGCTACAGGCGCTCCCACTGCGTCTTAGCTGCACGCTCCGCACTGCTGCGGTTAGCATAGGTCCGGTTGAATACCAGCACATTTTCAACCGTTCCAACCAGGTAATCTCCCTTTTTTGCTTCCGGCTCTTTTGCCTCGGTGGTTTTCTTTCGACGCCGCTTAACCTTTGAAGTCTCTTTTTTCTTTGGCTTACGGGTATGAAGCCAGCTGCCAATTCCCCCTGTACAGGCATCGTGATTGGCTAGGGTAAAACGATGACCGTCACCGGCCTAGCGGGTTATGGTGATAACCGGTAGCGGCTTATCGCTTGCCGTTCTGCCCTGCCCCTAGCGGATAAACAACAGATTGCCGTCCTTAACTGAGGCTATCATCCGGTACTGCCGCGCCAGCTTAATCGAAAAGCTGGCATCACTTTCATTCGTCTGGTCAAGATGATCCACAGGCTTGCCCATCAGGCCCTGCCCCTGCCCATCTTTAATTTAAGCCTGTCGGCGATATCCTTCACTACTTCGCCCACCGTTGTCTTGTGCCAGGACTTTTCATGTCGCGTGTTCAGGATTTCAC
This sequence comes from Enterobacter sp. NFIX58, assembly GCF_900110475.1. Lineage (NCBI taxonomy): Bacteria > Pseudomonadati > Pseudomonadota > Gammaproteobacteria > Enterobacterales > Enterobacteriaceae > Enterobacter > Enterobacter sp. NFIX58. The sequence continues at coordinate 534,640 of NZ_FODW01000002.1, forward strand.
GGAAATCTTCACTACGCGCGAATTGTAAGACGGTCATGCGATGAAAAGTACCAAAGGGCCATGCAACTTCCGAAATCTATTTATGTACTCGCCAAACGGTAAAAAGGACGGCATCCAGATCATCCCGCTGTCAGAAGTGGCGGTAAAGGATGAGATTTTGAATATAAAGAACGTAAGCCGCAATGACAAGATGGCAGCGCACCATGTACCGCCACAGATGATGGGGTTTATTCCAAGCAATGCTGGAGGATTTTGGGATGTGAAGAAAGCCGCACAAGTATTTGTGTGCTACGAACTATTGCCTTTACAGAAACGTCTAACTGAATTTATTTCTTGGCTAAGTGACAAAGCGATCAATTTTTAAGCACATTCATATAATATAAATTAGTCAATATAAAGGCTGGATATAAATACCATCTTATTGATATAAAAAAATACTACTTACATTTCTTGCTAAGCCTGAAAACTCAGGCTTAGCGCCCCTGTAACTTACAAACTTTTTTCCATACCCTGAATATAAGCAGCAATCTTAGTTTTAGTCTTAGCGTCTTTAAAATACCGATTAAATGAAAATGAAGCATCATCACACTGTGCTTTTTCGACCATTTCACTTATGTATTTTATCGCAGCAGGAACAAACGTAATTGCTTTTTGATAATTCAATCTATCAACGCCTTTAGCATCACAAATTTGTCCAACAGCAAATAAAACGTGATAAGCGCCATCAATTAAAAACATATGCGTTGGATTGAACTTCTCTTCTTTTCTGATAGATGATTGCAATATTTTTTTCTTATTTTCAATAACTGAAAGTACTTTGATAGATGCCAGAAGATCATCAGCCATTAACTCATCTGTAAATACAGTCTCATAAAGATCTGAAAAAATTCTTCCCCTATCCTTTTTAGCTACTTCAGGTAAATCTAGCGAATACGCTAAATGAGCCTGCCCGGCACTCAAAGCATCAACTCTGACACTTCTTGGCTGGTTCGAATGCTGTCCGTCCTTTCTATCATAAAAAAGCCCCATGCCTTCAAAGGCTTCCTCTAATTTTTTCTGAATATCATCATTTGAACGAAGGTCTCGACTCTTAATTGGAGTTTGACTGTTCGTTGACTCAGCAATAGCCAGACTAACTGGTTGAGATTTAGTTTCAATTATCCTTACTAATATCAAAACATCTTCAAGTCCTTCTTCGGAATTTAAACTAGCTTCAAATAATGCATTAGATGTCTGACCACCATTCACGATTTGTATATTTTTTAACTCTACCAATGGAGCCCTTTTTCCTTTTATATAAGAAAAAGAGTCACAAGTTACAGTAATCCCATTATTTAAATACCAAAATAACGGACTGCGATCTGATAATGCAGTTTCAATTATGCGTCTGTTTATTTTATTTGTTCGACTTAAATAAACTCTTACATTATCATTAAAAATTTCTTTCCTTACTTCCTTTGGATTTTCAGGGTTTGTAATAACCCTTACAATTTCAGAGGCTTCAACAGTGCATATTAACCCCCGAATACTACCATCAGTACGGTCAAAATAGTCCTTATCCACTATCTGTAACTGCTCATCAATAACGCTATTCTTTCTTTCAACAAAATAATTAACAATAGTGTCCAAGCTATGATGGTGAACATTAAAATATTTATATTTACTTAATGATGCATTGGCTCTTTCTTTTTCTCCAATCTGCATTTCCATTGTGTTACCACAAAAATGAACTTCAATGGAAGGATTACTTTTCTCAAGAGCAGCCCAAATTTCTTTAACTTTATTCCACAATATTGGATTGCAAGTTTTCTCGAGAGATTTATTTAAATCCAATAAGTCTTCAAAAAATGATACTAATTTATCGATTTCATTGCTGGGGAAATTTTTTTTAGTATTTTCAAAGGTATCAGCATATTTAAACTGAAAGATATGGATAGAATTCCTGCCATCACGGTCATCGACATAAACAGCATCAACACCTCTATCCATTGAACCATCAGTGATGGCATCTTCAGCCTCTTCATCAGATACATTTAGTAACGTTGCCACCATCAAAATTGGAAAAGCTTTTTGAGGTTTATCGATTCCATTCTCAGGATCCAAGTATGCTTGTACTTTGTGATGAAGTGTATTCCAATCTAACAAATTAGCCATCGAATCACTCTTACTTTTGGGATAATAGAAGTTAACGAAATTTTGCTGATTTTATACCCAGTGATTTGTATGTAGCAACTGAAAAAACATTTGATTAGGCAATTATACATATCAGCGTGCGCTCATAGCCCCGTCACGCCTAGCCGCTTTATGTAACAGTTTTCATGTGCCTGCATGCCATAAGAAAAGGCCCACCAATACTGGTGGGCTGGGTCAATTGAGATCCTTAAACGATCATGCGGATTGATACAGAATAGCATGCCCCCTTCTTACTGTTACTTTGCAGCAGTGAAGGTAATCTTTCCATCTAAGAATTTCGTAAGCTCGGTCCGTTGAATTGGCTTCTTACCAGGATACGCTGCTATATTTTCCATAATTACATCTCTGTTTTTATCACTGGTTGTGCTGTTGTGGTCTTTAAGATATTCGTCCACAAAATAGCCAACCTCCCATTCTTCTGTAGTTGACACATATATACGATCGAGATATCCCCGATAATGTTTATTGTCCTCATGTTTCCAATCACTTTTTTGTAATGCCATTTCTAGAGCACCTTGAGTAAGTTGATAATGAAAGAAACCATGAAAAACATGCTGCGAAAAAAGTCAGTTGCCTTTGTAACAAAATTACATATTTGCTTTTCGAAAAAATGTGATAAGCACAGTAACATCATAAAAATTAATAGATTATTAATGTGTAATATATTTTGACCTACATCAGTCAGTTTCACTCATAAGCATGCATTTTCATCATTTACCCATCATTCAAATCAGAGACCCACTGGATCGCTAAATTTTATCAATTAATCAAAAAAAATCCTTTTTGAAATCGCTACTGCTAGATAATCCAGGCCTTATACTATCAATAACATCGTCACAATCCGCAGGTTGCTCCTCAAGTGCCTTGGACGCTTTTTCCTTTATTTTTGGAATGTTATTAAACCTACCTTTCATCATTCCTTCTGCTCCATACGCCCCCCAAATACCTGCAACGCAGACATTAACTATCAATTCAAAACATTCAATCTCATTCATTAATGAAGCAATATCTTTATCATAAACACTAGCACTTCTAGCGAAAGAGTTCGCCTCATCAAACGTTGAAGATCCAGCTTTTGCGAATATATTACTAATTAATTTAGCTCTAGCCCATTCTTTATGCTTCACAACATTCATCAATACAGGGCTGAATTTATATTTATTCAATACATCATCAACACTATTCCTAAAAAACTTATCTAATACAACTTTGTCTAATGCCAGAATACTTCTTACTATTTGGACTGGATGTCTTAAATATGTATGTTGATCTGCTGTACTTGTAGTTGAAATTATACTTTCAAACATTTTATTTATTCTTAAATAGAAGATATCATCTAAACCCTTTATCAAGCTTGCATTTGTCGAAATTGACTCCATTAATAATTGAGTTTTATTTTCATCTGAACTGCACGCCTCTAAAACCTGCTTTTTTATTTGTTGGAGAACATAATCATTCAAAGGATTACTCGACAATCCAAGAAGATATCTCTTAGCATTAATTTGGATCTGTTCGTTCGGATTATCAAGTGATTGGAGTAGTTTTTTTAATAGATAGGAATAACCATCGTGATGAAGATTCTTTACACCTTCATTTACTACCGTGACATGATCTTGTATGTTTGTTGTAGGAAATAAATATGCATTTGTTAACTTTGATATAATTTCATCTGCAACTTGTGTTGTAGAAAGAATTGGTTTAGAAAGGAATCTACCAATTGTTTCAGAAAAGACATATCTTGCTTCTTCGGCTGTTGGTTTGTGACCGGAAGGATGCGCTGCTTTGTTTCTAAGGGTTTTCAGTACTGTCAGGAAGTCAGCATCTATCTCAGTAATTATTTTCTCAGCTTTTAAGCGATTCAGTAAATCATTCTCAAAAACCTTTTGCTCTTCTCTTTTTTTATTTATCTCTGTAAAAATGGCTCTTGCTGCTATGTTTGTGGATGCCATTCCATCTAGTTTTCTTAATAGATCTTCAAATATAGCGATAAAAGATAAAACAACACATGCGCGATGGGCCCCTGTCATATAGCAAGTTAATGCTTCGCGCATATACTCCTTAAGCTCTACATCAACAATATCACTTATAAGCTCTTCCATGTCCCTCAAACTTGACATATTAACTCCGCATTTTTCCTTTATAAAATCCCATCATATCATACAAATGTTTGTATGGTTTATCGGCAAAGTTTATTAAAATCTTAATGTCAAGCCAACTATGAGCATAGCAACAGCAGGATGTTTTTCAACTTATGTAAGCGTTAGAAGTAGGCAGCAAAACTATCCACTATGCTTTATATCCTTCACTATTCAACGTTAAAAAGTATTGAAGTCTCAGTAACTTATTATTTTTAAAACTTTTAAACTGGAATTCATAATCGCCAGGTCGATGGTCCAAGTCCAGCAGGGGCCACCAAATTTTAGCTTTAGAATCAAATAATTAAGCCACTCGATTGAGTGGCTTTTTTTGTTGTTTTTTAAAGTCCGCTAACCCTGGCTCAACGAAGCCGCCTGGACACCTCCAGAGGCACCAGGGGTCGCAATCAGACGCTCTACGGACTCCATCGTCACGAACGTACAGCTGCAGTCAACATTGGTGCACTGGTGATAGCGCTCTTTGGTATTTTCACTTAAATAGCGACTGGTACGCGCATGCGCTGAATGCTTGCACTTAGGACAATGAAACATGTACCCCTCCACTTAATTCACATTTTGTGAATCAATAATACCCAAAATAAAACCAATAGCAACTACATTACTCACTATCAACAGTAAATTTTTCGTCGCTGACGTTCAGCTCAAGCTTAAGCTGCGTGGTAAATCCGCTATCGTTGAGGGTATGCACCACTTCGCTGATGATCCACGCCTGCTCGTCGATGACGCGTTTAAAACCGTTTACCAGCACCGGCGTTTCGGGGTACAGATCGGCGCGTCCCAGGGCAAGCTGGATGGAAAACTCTACGGTTCCCCGCTGAAGCGCGCGCCACTTAGCCTCTGCGGCCCTGAGCGCCTGCTCTTCAGAGGCATAGACCGTGGTGAGCTCAAATACGTTTTCCGCCGATCCCACCAGCCTCTCTTGCGGCTTCTGCTCCTTGCCTCCTGTTTCCGCTACTGGTGCGACGGCATCCGGGTGCTGCAGTGCTTCTGTAGGCTGTCCCCCTGATTGACGCAAAATACTCAATTGAGTATTTTGTTGTTTGGGGTCGCGCGTTTGCAGCCATTTGGCCGTCACGCCGGAATAATTTTCACGGTCAGCGACGGAAAAAAGGTGCTTATCGCCATCCCCACGCTCAATCATCATTAAGGGAATCGGCGTGCCGCTGGCCGTCACGGCATGGCCCGCCTTCATAAAAATAACCTTCCCGGCTTTGATTGAAACAAAGGCGCCATTACGTTCGGCCAGTCGGGAGAGAAACGCAGCGTCGGTCTCCTGAGACTGATCGATATGAGAAATGGCAATCGATGAAAGACCTGCCGAAACGCTGGCAGTTAACTGGTTACGCTGAGCAATAGTGTTGACTATCGCGCCGATCGTCGTGTCATGCCACGACTGTTCGCGCCGCACGTTTAGCTTTCCACGAAAATCTGCGCTGAATCCCCGGATGGTCAGCGTGTCCGGCGCGCCCCGGAATTGAATCGCATCAATCGTAAAGTCCCCTTTCTCCTCGAGCGGGGTTCCCTCCCATCCCAGCCATAAGGAGAGCCTTGCCCCCCGGGCCGGCAAGTCTAGTAGCCCGTCGGAATCATCCAGTTGAATATCCAGCTGATCGGCTTCCAGCCCACGTTTGTCGATCATGCTCAGACTGATAAGACGGTGGCTGAAATTCTGTGTGACATCGCGATCGTCAAGCTTAAGCATAAAATCAGGGGCGATTTTCCCACCCGCCCGGATATTCATTTCGGTGATCATCCCACCAGCCCTCCAATGCTATTACGTGCGCTCGTCACCAGCTCTTCGGCCTGGGTTCTCAGATCGCCAAACATCGTCACCAGCGATTCGTCCACGCGTTTCAGTTCCAGCGTAAAATTAATTTTTCGGGCGGTACCGTCACTGTAAAAATCCGAATGCGTATGCGTGACTTTTTCAATGATAAACATGCCGTGAATGATGCCGGTACCGTCTATCAACGGCCATGCCCGCCCCTCATTCGCCATCAGCTCAACCGCCTTGAGGGAAAGCCGCCCTCCCGTGAGCTCAGGGTAAAGCAGTCCGGAGAGGGTAAAAGATGTCTCGCCTTCGCCAAGGTACTGCCAGGCTTTAGGTTTCCCGATCCGATCGTTGGACGCCCAGCGGTAATCCTTTGTAAACTGCATTGTCTGATAGGGTAAGGTTCGTCGTTCAAAGACAAACAGACCCAGCACCATTAACATTTTATCTCTCCTCAACCATACATTAAGCTGGATTGCTGCCGTCTCGCTTTATCCTGTTCAATGCTATCTATTGTCTCCCGGATTTGACGCGTCAGATCCGTTGCGGAGGCCGTGCCCCCCTGCAGCGTGATGTGATATTCGCTTTTACTCTGATCGACGTAAGAGCGTCCTCCCGGCACGAGGGTTGGCTGATACCCCTGGCCGACGCCAGAGATCCCCGCCACCGGAATGGACGAACTGCCCGCAGGAGAGGATGTCGCGTCTGCTTTTGCCGCCGCGGCATCGAGATTACCCGACTCGTTTTTGATAAGACCGAGTTTCTCCAGCAGCCAGCTGGCCTTGCCGCTCAGGCTGTTAAAGAGATTAAGCGGTGCCATTAACGCATCACCCAGCGCCTGTCCAAAAATCACGCCAGCGTTTTTACAGCCATCCAGCGTTTCCTGCGTCGCCTTGATCGGCGTAATCAAGTCGGTGAACCATTGCCAGATACCGCCCAGCTTCTCCGAGATAGCGTCAAATACCGCCATCACCGGTGAGAACAGCGCACCCAGCGGTGCGAAAGCCGTTGAAAGCCCTTCCATCACCCCACCAAAGAAGGCGCTGATGGGCTCCCAGTATTTGAAAATCAGCAAAGCACCGGCGGCAATCGCCGCGCCAAGGGCTATCACCGGCCAGCTAAGGGCGCCCAGCACCGTCATGACGGCACCGCCCACCACGCTGAATACCGTTCCTAACATCCCGGCCGCGGTAATAACCATATTGATGCCCGTCAAAACCGGACCAATAACCGTGCCTACGCCACCCAGTACCCCAACAAACGCCTGCGCGCCGACAACAATGCTGGCAAGGGTCTGCGTCAGCTCAGGGTTGGCATTTACCCACAGGGAGGCCGTGCCAAGCCAGCCGGTTGCGGTTGTTATCAGGTTGCGCAAAGCGCCATCTGCTTTATCAAATACGTCAATCTTCAACCCGCTCCACGCGGCCTGGAATTTGCTGATATCGCCGTCAAGATTGTCGGTCTGCACGGTAGCCACGAGCGCGGCACTGCCCGTTGCCCCCTGCAGCTGCTGGCGTTTTTTATCAAGCGCGCCGTTACCCGCGGCTGAACGCAGTGCATCCGGAGCCTGTGGCTGTCGCAGCATCGCGCTGAGCGCGTCCCCGGCGGCGGCACCGTTCATTCCCTTTTCCGTCAGAACGCCAAGCTGCGCGATTGTCTCTTCAAGACCCATATCGGTCGCATCCGCAGCGGGCGCAGCGGAGGTGACGGCCGCCGCCATCTCAACGAGACTGGTGTTCGAAGAGGTAAACCCGCGGGTAAGTAAATCTGCGATGCGTCCCGCATCCGTATCGGCCAGGTTATAGGCGGCCTGCGTGCTGCTGAGAATATCGGCCGCTTTAGCCGCGTCGACATTCCCCGCCAGGCTGAGGTTAACCGTGGGTACAGTGGCAGCAATAACCCCATCGGCGTCGTAGCCTGAACGAGCCAGTTCGGTTTGTGCTCGGACGACCGTATCTGCGGGTACTCCGGTCCTGGCACTGACCTCCCGCGCCTGCTGGCGAATGGCCTCAAGCCGGGCGTCGCCCTTCTCCAGACCAAGGCTTGCCTGAATAGTCGACATCTGTTTTTCAAAACTGATGCCAGGCGCCATAAACCGGGACGTCTGATCAAAGCCCGCTTTGGCCATGCCCACGCCCGCATTAGCCAGCTGATGCACCCGCGCGGCAGCGCGTTTGCCTGACTCGTAGCGATTCTGAACGGTACTCAGCTGCGCCTGCTGCTGATTGACGCGGGCCAGCGCATCCCGCTGTCGGTTAAGCTGCTGCGTTTTTTCGCCGATCTGACTTTTTAAACGACGCTCATCCGACGAAAGCGTTCGCGTGTTGATTCCCGCCTGAGCGAGTTCAGTCCGCTGACGCTGTACCGAGTAACGTAAGCTGTTGTACTCAAGCTTGAGGTTGGCTGCCGATTTTCGGGCTGCGGACAGCGCATCAGCCTGTGCCTGAGTAGGGTTTTGTGTGTTTTTAAACTGCAACGCCAGCGCCGCCGCCTGCTGTTTCGCCTGAGCAAGCGACTGCTCCGTCGTGGCGAGCTGGGCATTTGCTTTTCTGAAGCCGTTAATGCGCCCCGCCTGCTCGTCGAGCGCCCCCAGCGCCGTCTGCGAATCATGGATATCGCTCGCGAGAGTCTGGCTGGCGTTGTGAAGAGCGTTAAGCGGTCGGCTTGCACGATCAACTGCCTTAAGCAGCTCCTGAAGACTGACATTATTACTCATGGTGGTTTCCGCTTCGCTGCAGCGCTTTTTCGCGCCATAAGAGGAGTTCGGTCACGCTAAGGGAGTACAGTTCTGACGGCGGCCAGTGAAAAATCACCGCGATATCCGCCATCAGATCGTCGACCGACAGGTTTTCGGGAAATCTCAGCGAGCCGAAGCCGGTGACAAAAAACCGATCACCTTACCGGCAAAAGAGAGCAGATCGCAGGCATCCAGACGCGCAACTTCATGCTCGGTCAGAGCCGGCGAGGTCATTCGCGGCAGCACCTTGATCAGCGCATCAACGTCGGATTGCGCCAGCGAGGCCAGCGAGATCCCACGCAGAGTCCCGGCATTCGGTTTGGAGACCGTCACCTGTTCAATTTTTTGCTCGCCGCGCTGAACGGGGCTATCAAGCGTGACGATGTATGAGCTGTTGTTCATGGCGTTCTCGTTGCTATTTTCCATTTCATTACTCTTCTGAAAGTTAGCTTACCGGCCGGCTATCCCGGCCGGTTAAAGGGTTACAGGCCGATGGCCTTACGGTGTTCAGCCAGACGATCGACGCCGTCGACTTTCAGCACCATGTTGATGATGTCGATCTCGATGATCTCTTTGCCATCAATGGTCAGCTGGTAGTACGCGCACTCGGTGGACATCTTGGTGGTGCCGCTTTCGCCCTGCTTGTTCTCGCCGCCATCAAACTCTTTATGACGGCCGCGCATGACGATTTCGACGGCGGAGATTTCGCCGGTATCATCACGCTGGAAAGAGCCGGTAAAGCGCAGCGGCACGCTGTCCGCGCCTGGAGAGGCGTACTGCGCCCACAGCGCGGCGTCCGGCAGACCGCCAACGGTCCACTCCAGCGCCAGGGCATCATCGTCCAGACCGAGATCGACAGAGACCGAGCCCGGCATACCGCCACCGCGATACTTCTCCAGCTTGCGGGTAAGCTTCGGTAGGGTCACTGACTCAACAACGCCCATATAGCTCAGGCCATCGTTGAACATATTCAGGTATTTAAGTTTGCGTGGTAACGCCATGCTTCAGCTCCTTAGCTATTAACCGAATCTGACAGGTCTGCCAGATAGGTATCGGTGATGCGCTGGCGCAGGGTCAGATTTTCCAGCGGCGGGACAGGGGTGTAGTCGTAATCGATATACAGTTTCCCCGCTTTCAGGGTGGTTGCGTCGTTCGACTCAGGGTCATACCAGCAGGAGCCGTCGACGATATAGCCGTTGGTTTTCAGCTCGCGGAACTTGGCATTAATACCGGAAACGATGTCGCGGATAAGCGTTGGGGTGATGGGTTTATCCATCGCCCACGCGTGCGCTTCCGCCATGGTATCGGCCAGCACCTGCGCGGTACGGGTGTAGTTTTCAAAGACGAATAACGGATCGTCTGAGCAGGTACGGTTACCCCAGAATTTGAAGCCGTCGTTGCGAATCAGCGTGGTGACGCCCGCCTGGTTTAGCAGGTTCGCATCGGTAGCCTGTTCCTGCAGATCCCAGGAGACAGAAGCGCTTACGCCCGTGACGCCGTTGACGCCAACGTTTGACAGGGTTTTATGCCAGCCGATGGTCTGGTCGATTTTGGCGCGCAGGCCAAGCGCGCGAGCGGTTGCCCAGGCCGTCGTCGTTGCGTTCGTGGTGGTATCCCATGCCAGAAAATCAGGGTGGATAACCATCAGCTCGCGCTGGCTGAAGTTTTTGCGGTAGTCGATCGCCTCAGAAATGGTTTTACATTCCCATGCGCTGACATAGCCGAACGCGCGCAGGCTCTGGCACATCGCGGCCAGCGCGGTTGCCACTTCCTGAGAATCCAGCCCCGGCACGCCGAGAATACGTGGCTTAACGCCGGTTACCGTTTTCGCCGTGAGAAGCGCCTTCAGGCCGGTATATTTACCGTTTTCATCGGTGGTACCGATGATGTTGGAAACGGTCTGTTTACGCGCCTCTTCCGGTGTTTCAGCGGTGCCTTCAGCCACACGAACAACAACGACAACCGGTTTACACTGGTCAGCAATCGCCTGCAGAGAAGCGGACAACGTCCCCGCCTTGCCGGCTTTCGCAATCGCAGTTTGCACGTTGGTAATGAGCACGGGCTCGTTTAAAGGAAATGTCTTGTCGTCAGCATCGCTGGCCGTACAGACCATACCGATGATTGCCGTCGAGACGGTGGAAATGGTGCGGGTGCCATCGTTGATTTCGATAACTTCCACGCCGTGGTGATAGTCGCCCATCCGGTTAACTCCTTCGTTTAGTGGTGAGGCTATTGTCTGTGGAGTGCGTGATTGATGCGACGTATTGGGGTTGGGGAAAGGATTACACAACAAACGAAAAACCCTCCGGATGGAGGGTTTGGGAGTCAGGCGGGGCGTTCGGGCCATTGAATGTCCGGGGCGGCGCTTACATCTACCCGGTTAAGCATGACCCGGTATCGCTTCCAGCCTAAAAGCACGGCGGCTTCTTCGTCGGTAGCAATACCGAGTTCGGCTGCATCTTCAAGCGGAGTGATAATGTCACTTGCCGTTTTCATTAAGGCGTTTTTTTGCATCGTTGCCTGGCTCACGCGCTCTTCATAGGTTGGTGCGGGAGGTTCCGCTAATATGGGATAGCCATTTTTATCTGGAATAATTATTTTCCCGTCTGCTTGTCCCTCCATCAGCGACACATAGTCTTCATCAAGCACGCTGACATAATTATCCGGCCACGTTTCGGCGGAACGATAATCAGCCTCCAGCTCATCATTATAAAAAGCCCCGTTCTCAGGAGAGTATATATAACTCATATTAATAGCCTCGCGCTTCAAAATAAGCTTTAACTTCGCCACTGCCCGCTATGTAGGTGAAACCTGATCTGTCAGGGTTTTGCACGTAAATATTTTGGTCGTGGAACCCATTGGTGAATAGCAAGGTTAACTGCACGCTGAGACAGGCGTTAGGAAACGCCGTTGGGAAGGTAATACGCGTCGAATCAGCACTACGCGTTGCCACACCCCACTGCTTCATCATGCCCGTAGAGTTATCTTTCTCCCAACCGCTCGCTGCCTTACTGGCTGCATTTTTGAGATTATAACGCGCATCGCTTTCGGCTTTTGTATATGCGCTAGTTTTAGCCATATAGCCTGCATCAGATTGTGCTTTAGTGTAATAGCGGCCATCAAAATTAGCGAAGCTGCCCGGTATAATTTGTCCTGGCGCGGAAAAATTACCGCTGGTATCCCATTTATAGTTAACGTCCTGGCCACCACTGCCTTTCATGTGCAGATGCCATGAAAGAGCGGTATCAGCGACAAGAGACCCCATGGAAAAAGCCCATGAATTGATCCCGGTAATACTTGCCTGCTGTTTTAACGCGGGGTGGTATTCACTCGCTCCAGTTGTTGAATAGGTATTATAAAATGGTGCCTTTGTTTTGTACTGCTCAGCCCATGCAAAAGAATTGCTATAACCCGCTGTAATTTCCTTTGTGGCGTAGATGGTGTTGCCCACAGTAAAAGGTGTTTCGGATTGCAACGCCCCGGTTTCAAAACTCACCCGTAAAGGACGCAGCGCATTGTAATTTCCATAAGCATCGCCCTTATTGGTCAGCATAAGATAAAGATTATTACCATCATTACGCCAGAAGCAGCCGTAGTCCCCATATGCAATCCGATAACTATTGGATGAAATAGATTGCACTTCCCCGTTTGAACGTAAATAACCGCTGAATTGTCCCGCACCGTTTGTCTGAAACAACAGCGAGCCGTCTTTATTTCGCTGTGAGTAAAAATGGTAGCCGGTGTCATCCCCCAGTTCGACTACAGATGGCCGGTCTACATTACCCCAAAGGCGCAAAGCTGCATTCTTGTCAGAGGTATTAGAAGAATAAAAAGAGAGTTTTTTAGTATCCCCCGAATAAAATCCGCCAAGTTGCGAGGTGAAATTACCCCTTACTCTCAGGCCGGTACTTGTGCTAATCGCCAGTTCCTCCTGCGAATCTGTACTGCCTGTCGCCAGGCGATATTCGCCACCCTGAACGGTTTCGTGCCAGATAGTATCCATCGCTCCGCCGCGCATTTTACGCAGATAATTTTTATTACCTGTCGTAGCGTTAGAGAGTGCCGTTAAGTTATAGGTTGATTGCGTTATAGCGTCCTGATTCAACGTTCCGGTCATACTGTCGCCGAATTTGCTGACTCGCTCACTGGCATTTTTATTGGCCACAGCTGCGTTGTCGTTAGCGACTTTCACTGCCTTCGGCGTCGCTGCCAGCACTTCAGACACACTATCGGTAGCACTACTGAGCTGAACAATACCCTTTCGCGCCGTCGTTGCGTCCGCTGCCGTGTATTTCCCGTTAGCCAGATCGTACGCTGCCTTTACCGCTTTAGGCGTTGCTGCGAGCACCTCGGAAGCACTGTCAATGGCGCTGCTGAGCTGCGTAAAGCCCTTCGCAGCAAGGGTCGCATCCGGATGGCGCCGCGAAAGCTCGTGCTCCGCGAGCTTACCGTCGACGTAATCCTGCGTCGCCATCACCGTTGAGGTGTCAATCGTCAGCTCGATGGATGCGATATCGCTTACCATGATGACCATTCGCAATGTCTGCGCGCGACCCGAGCCCTCCACCAGCGTGGGTTTATAGCTTTCAGCCATATTTCCGACCGCAATCAGCGTCCCAGTATCGTCAATCAGCCCCATCTCGCGCATCCAGAAACCGCCAACCTCAGGAGGAATTAGCAGCTCCGCCACGACGTAGTTTTTATTCTTTTTGTCCTGGCTGATTTTATTCAGCCCATGGCGCCAGACTTCATTAACCAGCTTCGTCTGCCCGGCATCAGGAACCGGCAATGTGCCGCCACCGTCACCCACGGCCATCGCCGTAAAATTGACTTTCTTGCCGTTCGGGACGGTCGCGGCAGCCAGTTTTTCGGCACCGGCTTTGGTGATAACCGTTTTATATTTCACTGTCATTGTGCTCTCACTTATCCGGGATAAACCGTGATGATGTCGCCGTCATAGCTCAGGGCGCCGGTATAGAGATAACCCGGTATGTCCTGGATGATATTCAGGCCAATAAGGTGGCGGCTGGCAGGCTTTGCATCAGCAATAAGCCTCTCCATTTCGTAATACATTTCCTCGGTGATGCCCGTGTCCAGTACGCCGATATCAAGGCGGAAGGTGCCGGGCGGATCGTTGGTTTGCCACCACTCGGTAACATTAATCAGATAGCCAAGCGGCTCCACCACGCGACGTACAGCGCCTATCGTTCCCTTGTGGGCATGAATAAACCACGCGGCGCGGATCACCTCCCGTTTGGTGGCCTCCGGCCAGTTCTCATCCCAGCGGTCAACCGAAAACGCCCACGCCAGCCATGGCAGCAAATTCGCCGGACAGGTGTCCGCATTCCAGAGATGGCGCAGCGGAACCGGTGTATTTTCGATGTCCGCACAGGCGCGCGCCGCGGCGACCTCAAGCGCCGATGAGCCGACCGGTAAAAGGCGGGCATTACTCATCGTTTCCCCCCACGGTTACGCTGTAGTGGCTGCACCAGGAGGCCTGAGTTTCATCAAGCACGATGTCAGCCGCGGGTGCGGTCAGTTCCACCCGCTGCACCCCTTCCACGTGAAGGGCAGCGTAAATGGCTGACTTGCGGATATCGCGTCCCAGCCGATGCTGAGCCGTGATGTAGGTCTGTAATCGGGCTCTTGCCGCATTGAGTACTGGTTCACTTTCGGGGCCGGGAAAAAGGAAAAGCGATGCTTCAATGCTGTAGTCGACAATGTTGGCCGACTGGACGGTCACGCGGTCGGCGACGGGCCTGACGTCCTCATCGTTCAGCGCATTGCGAACAACGGCGAGCAGTTCCTCAGACGCTACGCCGTTATTCTCCCGGGAGAGCACGGAAACCGTGACGTTTGCGGGCTGTGGGCTAATGACGGAAATGTCAGCCACCCGACCATCTGCACTGCGGCCATGGAACTGATACGCGCCCGTCGAACCGGCCACGCTCAGCCCTTCCGGTGCCTGCTGGATGCGCAGACGAAAGTCGGTATCGGACTCCATCACAGCCGGAGTGGGCGGTAACGTGGTGTCGTCAGCAGGGGTAATCGTCAGACGCGCAAGGTTCGCGTTTGCCCCGATCTGGTCCAGGTCGCGGCCTGCCGCATAGGCCAACATGACCGCCCGTGCAGCCTCGTTTACACGCTGGCGCCAGATAACTTCCCGGTAGGCGTTCTCCTGCAGCAGCTTCACAATCGGCTCGGATTCCAGCGTCAGCGTCCGTGCAATCGCCTCTCGCTCCTCTTCCGGATAGAGCGACACAAAGGTGGCCTTTCGTTCTGCCAACAGCGTTTCATAATCCACCTCCTCCACGACATCAGGCGCGGCGAGCTGGCTCAGATCAACAATAGCCATAGCGTTTAACTCAGTGAAATGGTGATAGAAAAAGATTGTCCGGAGGTCGGGCGCGAGCCGGTGATATCGACATACAACGTCCCGTCGTTCTCCGAACGTTCGAAAGTGATGGCCGTCAGGCTTATCCGCGGCTCCCATTTCTGGATGGCGGAATAACAGGCGGCCATGATCTGCAGGCGCAGCGCCGGGCTCTGCGGCCTGTCGATCATCGCCGCCAGCAGCGAGCCGTAATCCCGGCGCATGACCCGCGAGCCAATCGGCGTAACCAGAATGTCGCGCACGCTCTGCCGGATGTGGTCAGCCTCTGAAAGGCTTAGCCCGGTCTGCCTGTTCATTCCCCTGTAACGCACCGTCATTGTGTCCCCTTAGTCCAGCTTCCGCCGCTTTGCACACTGCCGTGCGCGTGGTTGTCCACCTGCACTCCGTTGGAGGTCAATTTACCGCCGGAGTGCTCAATATTTCCGGTCATCACCCCGCCCTTCTGCACTTCCAGCGAGGCGGTAATTAACTTGTTGGTACACACCACTTCAGGCGTATCCAGCGTGATGCGGGACGTTGAGATCACCCGCACTTCCGGCACGGTGGCGGTCAGCGATTCAGAAGCGGAAATGTCGGCCGTTTTAATGCCTGAAACCGTCAGCGCCCCGCGTCCGGGTTCGTACTCGATCACCGCGCCGTCAGGGAACGCGACGTGGAATGCGTCAGGCGACCCGGACGGCGCCGGATGGTCGTCAGAGAAAATGCCGGGCAGCACAAAGGCGGTATCCAGCTCACCGCCGATGGCCAGCAGCAGCACCTGCTCTCCCTCGGAAGGGGCCCACCACACGCGCGAACGTCCCGCACGGCAGGTTAGCCAGTTCAGCCAGGTGGTTTTCATCCCGCCGGTCTGGACACGACAAAGCCCTCTGTTGAGGTCAACGTCGGTCACAACACCGATACGAATCAGATTACGGATCGCGCGAGCGATACCGTGCATGGAAGTTAATGTATTCATGAGAAGAGAATGCCGTTCAGGAGGAACGGCAGCAACGAGACGGGGTTTTCTGCGGGATGATACAACAAGCGGTCCAGATAGCAGGCGGCTGGCGGCCTTCAGCGTGGGGAGCTTAGTCCTCCCACTGGCTGACCAGCTCACCGTTGATGTACAACGCCTTCGGACGCGTGACGGGCTCCGGTAGCGGCGGCTCCGGGGAATAGGTCGCGTGCAGAACACCCTGTTCCTCGGAAACAAGAATGCGCTCGGTTAATTGCATGCTGATGCTGATATCCATCGTAGCGTCATCGTTTAAGACGATCGCGAAGGTATATCCGTTTTTGCGTCCGTCATCGAGGGTAAAAATGTCCGGCTGGTTTTCCCGCAGCCAGGCCAGTACCGGAACAAAAAATCCCTCGCTGTCGCCCGTGAAACCGCTAACCTTCGCGTTCAGCACATACCGTTTTTCAAAGGAGAGTGAGGAGGCAAGGCGGGCGTCTATATTGCCGCTGCCGACCGACATCTGCAGGCGCTCCGGGTTGGCATTCAGTTGGGGGATCGCGTCAATTAATGCCTGACGCAGGCTCTTGAGTTTGTGCATCGAGTTTATCCTGACAGTCTTTAATGGTTTCAACCTGCAGCGCGCAGGCGATAAGGGCGTACTCAAGCCTGCGAATATCGGCGCTGAGATCGCCGTTAGTGGCGGGTTCGCTTCCCGGCATCGGGCAGCGGCTCACCTTCGGGCAGGCGTTGTAAACAATGGGCTGCGGAGGAGCAGGCGGTGCGGGTGTGCAGCCTGCGGACAGCATCAGGCAGCTGAGCGGTATACCAGCGGCGTAACGCTTCATTTTCATTGAGTAATCTCCCGATAGTCGCTTCCCGTCTTGCCCTCTCCTCGCCCGCAGTAACAAGCTCTTCACGGAGCCTGACCTGGGCGTTTTCGTTTGCTCTGGCCATCCGTTGCGACTGGGACAGCTGATGGTTGAGCGTGGCGAGGGCATTTTTTTGTTCGCTGGCGACCCGGTTAGCCGTGGCTAAGGAACGGGACAGGGTCTGGTTGTCATGACGAAGCCACAGCGCGATCGCCAGCAGCCCGGCCAGCAGCAGCATGAGGACTCTCATGGCAGCCCCTTCATGCACCAGGCCTTTTCGCGGACACGGCGGTTTTCCAGACCGGTGTTTTTGACGCCGTTGACGTACACCCAGCGGGTAAGCTCGCCGCATGCCTGCGACCACTGTTTACGCTTAATAAAAGACACCAGAGTCGAACGGCAGGCGGCGCCTGCGCCAACATTAAAGGTAAAACTCACCAGCGCGTCGTAGACACGCGGCGGCATCTCCACCGGCGCGCACGCCGTCAGCCGTCGCTCAACGTTGAGCACATCAGCAACCAGATTTACCGCGGCCTCACGCTCGGTAATGTTCCGCGTCGGCACAACGTTTGCCGTGTGGCCAATGCCTGACGTCCATACCCCAGCGCTGCACCGATAGGGCGAGAGGCGACAACCTTCGAGATCGGCAATCAGCGCCAGCCCCTCAGGGGACGTTTTCAGTAAACGAAAATCGGGCATCAGCACCGCCAGAGCCAGCACGCCGGCGACGCTGCAACGCTTAATGATTGAGTTCACGAATGCTCTTCTTATCGAGGCCCAGCGACTGGAGATAGCGCCAGGTTTTTCGCTTAAACCAGTAGTTCGTCAGCGCGGTAAAAATGGCGCAAACACTCCCCACGTACAGCGCGACCTTTTCAGGCGACATCGCCCCGAACCAGGCCAGCGCCACGGCCA
Organism: Enterobacter sp. NFIX58; assembly: GCF_900110475.1. Classification (NCBI taxonomy): domain Bacteria; kingdom Pseudomonadati; phylum Pseudomonadota; class Gammaproteobacteria; order Enterobacterales; family Enterobacteriaceae; genus Enterobacter; species Enterobacter sp. NFIX58. The sequence continues at coordinate 552,612 of NZ_FODW01000002.1, forward strand.
GCCAGTAGGCGATAAACGTGGTGATTTTCTCCAGGCTCAGTCCCATAGATTTACGGATTCTCTGGTGGGGGCGCTATTTACCTCCGGCATCTCTACCGGCGTGCCGTGAGGCAAGATAACGCCTGACTCCGCGAGGCCAGGATTGGCCTTCAGAACGGCTTCTACGACGCCAGCCGTGCGCCCATAATAGCGGGCGCAAACGGCATCAAGCGTGTCCCCCTGCATTGCATAGATCTTCATCAGACGCTCCCAACATCCGGTTACCAGGTACTGAAGAGTTTCCCTGGCTGGCGGCCTTTTCGCTATCGCTGACGGATGGACAATCGCGGACACAACAGACCGTCCACAAGCAGCGAAGCGTGGGTCAACGAAAGCGCAAAATCTGAATGAGGGCGTGCGTTCGGGTAATGACGCTGGGCTAGCGCCAGCTCTCGTCTTCCCAGACTTCCCGGAGAATATTATCCAGCATCTCGCGATCGGCTTCTCCTTCAAGCCCCTGGAGCTCTACTCCCGTCATCGATCCTATTTTCACGGTCACCCGCGATGACGGGAACAGGGACCTTATTCGGCGGGTCAGTTCGTTCTGGAAGGCCTCGACGACGCCATGGCCAATCTGCTGGTCTTTATCAAGCGTAATGTTCACCCGAACGTTACCCTCTTTTTTGATGCGTTCCGGAACAGGCGATGCTGAGAAAACAACGGTAAACGCGTTGTTTTTGATTAAATTTCCCCGCGCAATCTCAGCAATCAAATTCAGGGCAATCTCACGATCTCTTTCCTGACATGTTCCTTCTGTCGTCAGTCGAGCAATCATCTCGACGCGTTCAATCATGACCTGCTCGTTCAACTCTCTGTCCACACAACCTCCACCACGAGATACTGTATAAACATACAGTAGCACGTATTCATAAAAAGAGTGAAGCGAAAAATCAGAACTCTTCACGGTATGTGCATGATATCGATGGAGATTAGCGTGCTCTCAGAGCGAACAGATCCGATAAATGCCCAATACGTTCAAGCATTTTCCGCGCCTTATGCTGATAAGAACGCGCTGCCGGAAAGAGCGTTCCGTCAGCTGCGCCTCTGCACCATTTGTCGTTAAAGCGGCTTACGCCGCCCGCCATAAGATGCAGGGCCTCTGCGCGACTGATGGCGATTCCGGTGGCGAGCCGAACTTCATCAATCACCTTCTCCGGGACCCCGTTCTGCGGATCCCGCTCGTAGACAAAGGGCGCCGCTGCGCCGGGCCGGATGTGCCTGATACGCTCGGTTAATGCCCGTCTCGCACGCCGGTTAAGGGGTTGAGAGAGATCGCTCAGCGTACAGTTATTGACAGAACTCCGAGAAGGCGCAGATACATCCTCAGGCTCCTGGGCCCGCTTCGGCACAATTTTCCACTGCGTGAGCCGGGTTAAAACCGGGCTGCCCGCGCCGACGGCGGCATCGTACACGCCGCGGATGCGGACCGTTTCTTCGCCGTACTGGTTAAACCCGGTACCCGGCTCATACAGCGTACGCACCTGTAAATCATCGCGACGCACAAACGGGCCGCCCTGTGCAGTGACGTAACCCGCCCAGTCACCAGCGTCGGCAGCTTCATGGACGGCAGCAAACTCGACGCTCAGACCACGCGCGGTCTCTGCGTCAGCCAGTCGGCGCAGCTCGCGGTAGACCGTTACCGGCGCGCCGCCGATGAACTGAAACTGGCGAATGTGCCAGCGCCCTGCCCAGGCCGATACGGCGGACGCCGTCTCCTTCAGCAGGCCGCCGCTTTCGTTATCGGTCTCACCATCGAGCGCATAGCCGTCGATATTCTTTGAGATGTATTTGGCGATATATCCGGTAGCGCTGCCTTTCTGCGGATCGATCGCGTCCGCGTGAAAGCGAGCCTGTCTGGCGCTTTCGCTCTGCAGCTCAGCGGCATCCTCCTCCCGGGCGTAGTCCCCTATAATCCGGCGAACGCATTCGACGTCTTCCGGCCGCATAAACACCAGCATGTGCCAGTGGGGCGTACCGTCGTGATGGGGTTCCGCGACGCGGATACCAAAGATACGGCGACCTTCCCGGTGCAGCTTTGCGCGGATGCGCGCCCACACCCGGGTGAGGTAGCCTTGCGTATCCGCCGGGCTGGCCCCGTTCCACTTCGCGTTGGGGTAGCCCGATTTCACGGTAGCGTGATACTGCGCGGGGGCGGTTAAGGTATAGAATTCGCCCACATAGCCCAGCGCCTGGCAGATATTTTCAAACCCGCGAATGCGGGTCATGAGTTCACAGCGACGTATCGCCGGGTTGGCCACCGAACTATCGTATTTTTCAATCAGGCTAATGCGGTTGCCCTCTTCATCTTCCAGCTCCATGCCCTTGAGAAATTCACGGGTGCGGCGCTTCTGCTCGCGCCACTCGGTCACGCAGCGTTTGCTCGCGTACGCCATTCTCTTTTTGCTGACGTTGCCGAGGGCAATCTGCAAATGCTCGCGCCAGGCAGCCGCGATCCGACGTAAACGCCCGCGCCACCACGCCTCGGAAAACATCCGCATCACCGCGGCGGCAACATCGTCTTTGTTGAAAAATGTCTTCGACACCCGCTCCCAGTGCGGAGGCGACACGTTGAACTGCCGGGCGATCAGTCCGGCGCGCTGATACCAGATGAAGAGCGTCTGGTATTCGCCCATATCAGCATCGTTAATATTCGCCAGCTCGCCGCGAATAAAGCTGGCAATATCGGCGGCCAGCAGGTCGATATCCGCGCGGGACATATCCGGCAGACGGTTATAGCGGGCAACCAGTTCAACCATTCGCGAGGCAAGGTACTGCAGAAGCTGGGTATCGAAATGGCCTTTAAACACGGCTCGGGAGACTGCGTCATGCAAACCTGCGCAGGCATAGCGTTCAGAGACCCGCCGCAGGCGGGGCAATATCCTGTTGCAGAAGCGGATCAAAAAGGCGTTAGCCTGGGGATTGCCCCGATGCTGTTCGAGGGCGTCAACGGCGCGCCAGACCTCAAAACGCACGCAGTCAGGCTGCTGTGAGAGGGCCATTCTTGCCTGCTGCAGCGCCGCGAAGAAGCGATCGCGACGCTGCTGCTGGGCATGGGTAAGATAAGGGCTGGCAATGGCCGTCCGCGGCGCATTCCACGGATAAGCGAATGACGTAGCCAACTCACCCTCCCCGGACGTGTTTATTTTTCATCTCCGCGATCTCCTGACAGGCGACGCACAGGGCCACGCCGGGCACCGCCATACGGCGCGCCTGCGGTATTGGAGCCTCGCACTCCTCGCAGAAGAAACGTGAAGGCGATGCGGGTCGTCTGCGGGCGCTATTAATGTGGCGCTCTCTGTCTTCCTGCTCGCGCGCCTGGGCAAGATCGATAAAATCGGCCATCAGTGCAGCTCCTGGGATTCACGCTCGTAGCGGGCCGCCTCGTGGCACAGCAGTTCGGCAACGTCTTCTCCGCTCATGCCGGTTTTGTAGATCTGGCTTGCCAGCGCCTCCAGACGCAGGGAGACCGCAAGGGCGCGCGCGCATCGTTCCTCTTTTTTTGCCTCCATCAGCAGACGTTGCAGTTCTTCACTTCCGATCGGATAAGGGCGGTTTTCACTGTGTCGCATTACGCGTTCTCCTTAAATTCAGGCAACAGGGTGCCCGGCGGGTTGACGCCATTCGTTTTTGGGTTGGGTTACAACGGCATGGTCAGCCGTTCAGGAAATAAACTCACAACAGCACGAAAATGATTCATCGCGGTAATTAGCGCTCTTTTCTCCTCTGTGGTCAGCTCGCTGATATCGCACTCATGACGGGCGACGGGTAATCTCGCCAGGAAAAAGAGAGCGGCCAGCGCCCTGCTGTTCTCCTCAAAAAAGGGATCGCGCTTATCGCGCATGTCGGCCATAAACCGCGCCAGCTCTTTCCCGCTATCGCTCCCGTAGCGGGCGCGCAGTTCAGCGATGTGGTTAAGCCCGCTAAGACGCGCCCCAACGCTTAGTGGAACCCTTGCACGGGCAGCTTCTATCGCCATATCTCCCCTCGCGTAAATGTATGCACGCTAATGCGTTCAAAACGGGCAGAGCACGGCTTTTTCCGCCGTTTGAGGATTGCGATTTCGGAAGCCATGCTGCATGATTCCCATTTTGATAATGCCTGCAATCATTAGCCTCAGTTTGCCAACGTCTGCCGCTGATTGCCCGAATTTGTAATGATACTAATACCCAAATGAGTATTAGTAAACACCCAAAGGAATATATTTTGATACTAGATTCTCAAGTGAATAATGAAGAATTGCTCGATAGAATCTGTCAGGTATATGGTTTCACGCAGAAAATCCAGCTGGCCCGACACTTTAATATCGCCGCCAGCTCGCTTCAGAACCGCTACGCGCGCGGTACCATCTCTTACGACTTTGCGGTTCAGTGTGCGCTGGACACTGGCGCCAGCCTCCGCTGGCTGATGACCGGCCAGGGTGCGCAGTTTGCAGGAAACCCCGCCCCGGGCGATCCCGTTTCGGTTGCGACATTCACACTCAGTGACGGAAGGCTGGAAGAAAATTCCATTTTGAGTATCGACGCTGCTTTCTTTAGCAAACCGCTGACGCGCGGCATCGCCGTCCGCGCGGAGGGGAAACTGCACTTTATCGAAAAAGAGGCGTCGTTAACCGACGGACTGTGGCTGGTTGAGATTGAAGGCACCGCCAGCATCCGCGATCTGACGCTGCTGCCGGGGAAAAAACTTCACGTGGCGGGCGGCAAGGTTCCCTTTGAATGCGGTATCGACGAGATAAAAACGGTAGGGCGCGTGGTGGGGATCTATAGCGAAGTAAGCTGAGGATACTGAATCCAAGGCTGACGAGATTCGCCAGCCTTTTGGTTGATTTTAAACGCTATTTTTCGATGTAGTTGTAAGAAGTCAGAATTCCTTTGTCAGAAAAATCGACGGACAGGTGCTGCTTGCGATCCAGATTAAGAGGAATGATGAGATAGATACGACGATCGATGATCTGCGACGTATACTCCCAGTGGCGCGTATTATTGTAGTCAGCCGTATTTGCTGGTACGCCAAAAGCAATCAGCACATCTTTGCGGGTCGTGACCTCTGGGACCAGCTTCTGCTTTATCTCTTTTTCCGAATACTGAGCCAGGCTTGTCGCCTTGGTTCCGTCGTAGTTCGATGCACATGAGGCGCTCAGGAGACAGGCTAACGCCACACCTAAAAAGTTAATGGCTTTCACTGTACAAAATCCTTTTCAACATAAATGCCATTGACGGTATCAAGCGCGACTTCTTTCATATAAAGCACGCAATATCCCGTTTTATCGCTATAGCTAATATGCCCTTCGTAGATCTTTTTCTTTTCTGGCGTGAAAGTCAGCGATACATTACATCCCTGATATAAAGCGTGCTGGATAGTGGTTTTTTCATCTGGCACAATCAACGTTTCGAAATAATCTTTATCGTATTTCTTCCCCGTGACTTTAGGGAGACCAATATCTTTCGTCGACCCAAGGAAAGGGTTCAAATAACGATTGTGCTTAAGTACCCACCCACCTGTTTCTTTACCAGATTTATCATACTGATAGATGCCATAACTCATCGGCGGCCCAATGAGACGAAGCTTAGCGACATCCTCGCTACTCGGCGGTGGCGTGTACATTTTCGGCTCAGGAAAGAAAGTACTGCAGCCAGAAAGACTCACTATTGCTGGAATAATTATATATTTTAAAAATCGCATACCGTTACCTTTATATATATCCTTGCTTATTTTTCAGAGAGACACCCCGAGGCATTAACATCCCTGAATGCTATTAACAAATCACTCATAGATATAAAGGTCAACTAAAAAAAATAAATTTAGGTTTAGTGTAATAAAAATGCGCGTGCCGTTGGATTTTGAAGAGTTTATTAATACTTTCTGTACAACGAATCGCCAATGTTGGCTCACTCTTCAAGCGTGGTAACACTGGCAGAGCGGGAACCGTAAACTCAAACCCTCCTGTTCCTTTACTCACAAACTGCAAAACTAAAGAAATCCCCCATCGCGCCGATCATCATCCGTGTGTATTATTTCCTGTAGCTTTTACAACAACTAACCTTAACTCAAATACTTAAGCGCCAAAGCGAAAGGCATCATGAGCACACCGATCAAACGGCTAGAAATCATTAAAAATGCCATTGAACTGGAAGATGACGACATCATCCAGAGCCAGCTGACACGCCTGAAAAATGAAGCGTTTGACGATGAGCTACAGGCAATCGTCGTGGCGCTTGAGGAGAAGAACTACACTGCGGCCATGGCGGCCATTACCGCCTGGCTGCAGGGCCAGCGCGCCGTGACCCCGTGGCGCGATCCGCAGGTGGCGGCCAGCAAGCTGGAGCTGAAGGCGCTGGAAGAGCGTCTGCGCGATCTGATTGACCGCCGCAACGCGCGAGTGCAGCAGCTTGATGAGTTCAACGATCTCTATTTCTCCCGCCTCGGGCCGCTGATGCAGCAGATCCTCGCCCTGCGTAAAACGCTGGCGGAGCTGAACCTGCGTCGTCAGCAGGCGGAAGCGCGTCGTCGCGAGGAGGATTACCGTCGCTGCCAGCACTATATGGCGCAGGCGGTAGAGGTGCTGGCGACGCTCACCCAGCGCTGGCGCGATCTCCCGGCTGACTCCGTCCAGGCCGCCGAGGCACGTAAGCATCTGGAGCAGCAAAGCAATCTGATTGCCAACCTGCTGGCCGAAGCGCAGGAGCTGGAGAGCGGCTTAACGCGCGAAGAGGAGCCTGCGCGTCAGGCTCGCGACGAGGCCAACGAAGAGTACGAGAAGTATCGCGAACAGCATCACGATGCCGAAGTGCGGCTGCGCAAAGGTAAGCATCTTTCGCAAGAGGACCAGAACGAACTCAAGCGTCTCTGGCGGCAGGCGAGCAAGCTTTGCCACCCGGATCTGGTGGCGGACGATCTGAAAGAAGAAGCCAACAACATGATGGTGCAGCTTAACCAGGCGAAGCAGCGCGGCGATGTGAAAGCCATTCGCTCGCTGGTGGCCCGCCTGCAGCAGGGCTTCGAGCCATTGATGGCCAGCGACAGGCTGAACGATCTGGAACGTATCCGCAAAAAAATGGCGCAGGTCCGCGAGCAGATCGACACCTTAGTGAACGAGCTGGCGGAGCTGGAGAAAGAGGAGTCCTGGCTGCTGGTCTCCTCGCTGAGCAATATGGAAGCGTACTTTGCTCAGCAGGAGAAAGCGCTGCACGAGGTCCGCGCCTCGCTCGAACATCAGGTGAGCGAAGCGCAGCTGGATTCGGCAGCCTGATTATTTGGCGTGCCAGTATGCGCTGGCACGCACCAGCTGCGGGTCAATGGCGTCGGCTTCAAACTGACGGCTCAGGCTTTTCACCACCTTCCCTTCCCCGGTCAGCCAGATAAAGTAATCGTCCCCCGGAACGGTCAGCGTCGCCAGATGGTCCGCGACGGCCTGCTCGCTGTGGCCCACCACCCAGGTGATGTTGAATGCGCTCAGGTGCGCCAGATAGTCCTTATACGATTCATCCCCAACCGTCACGACCGCCTGCACATCCGGGCGAACCGGCAGTTGCGCAATACTCTCTAAGCGTCGACGCAGCGCGGGCATGCCGGACTCGTCGCACACGTACAGCTGCCAGGCGTAATCCTCCGGCACCACCAGCGAACCGCGCGGGCCGCCGATGGTCAGCTTATCGCCTACCTTCGCCTGTAGCGCCCATCCGCTGGCAATGCCGCCGTCATGAATGAAGAAATCCAACGCCAGCTCATGACGGGCCTCATCGTAGAGCGGCGTATAGTCGCGCGCCTGCGGACGCACGCCGTCACCCCAGTCGATGCCTTCATCGGTGACCGCCGGCGGCGTAAACGTCGTCCCGGGTGCCGGGAAAAAGACTTTGGTATGGTCGTCGAAACCGCGGGAGCTAAAGCCCTCCAGCGCCTCGCCGCCTAGCACAATGCGCTGGAACCCCGCGCTGACGCGCTCAACGCGGAGCACCGTCAGTTCGCGAAAACGCAGGTCATTACGAACACGCTGTGGATAACGGGTAGATGCCATTTTTAGACCCTTTTCTGGTGAATACGATATATCTAAATCAATTTTCAAATGATAATGATTACTAATAAGGAAAAATGCAAGATCTTTTAGATTGCATCTGAATATATCTTAGATATAGTTTAGATATATCAAAATGAAGGGCATATTATGCGACACGAACACGATGGCGGCGGGCGTCGGCCGCGCTTTTTTGGCCACGGCGATCTACGGCTGGTGATTCTGGATATCCTGACCCGTAGCGCAAGCCACGGCTACGAGCTGATCAAAGAGATCGAGAACCTGACGCAGGGAAACTACACCCCGAGCCCGGGCGTCATCTATCCCACCCTGGATTATCTGCAGGATCAGACATTTATCACCATTACGGAAGAAGAAAACGGGCGTAAGCGCATTGCGATTACCGCTGAAGGACAACGCTGGCTGGATGAAAACCAGGAACAGCTGGAACAGATCCAGGTGCGTATCAAAGCGCGCAGCGTCGGCTTTCAGCTACGCAAAAACCCGCAGATGAAGCGGGCGCTGGATAACTTCAAGGCGGTACTGGACCTGAAGGTAAATCAGGGAGAGCTCAGCGACGCGCAGCTTAAGCAGATTATCGGCGTGATTGACCGCGCGGCGCTGGAGATCTCCCAGCTGGATTAAGCCGGTGCGTGCTCGCTCACGCGGAAGACGCGTACCAGCTCTTTCAGGTGCATCGCCTGTTCATTAAGCGATGCCGCCGCCGCGACGGACTCCTCCACCAGCGCGGAGTTTTGCTGGGTGGTGGCGTCAATCAGGCCAATCGCGCTGTTGATCTGCGAGATCCCCTCCGTCTGCTCATGGCTGGCCTGACGGATCTCACGCAGGATCGCATCCATCTCCTCCACGTTGCCGACCATGCCGTTAATCAGCCCACTCGCTTTTTCGACCAGGTTCATCCCGTCCTGGGTCTGGCTGGTGGAGCTCTCAATCAGCTCCCGGATTTCGCTGGCAGACGACGCGCTCTTCTGGGCAAGCTGGCGCACCTCACCGGCGACCACCGCAAAGCCACGGCCATGCTCACCGGCGCGCGCCGCTTCCACCGCCGCGTTCAGCGCCAGAATGTTGGTCTGGAATGCAATGGCGTCGATCAGGTCGATAATGTCGGACATCCTGTTGGAAGTCTCATTAATCAGGCGCATTTTGCTGGTCACCTGCTTCATCATCTCACCGTTGTTTTTGACCACCGTGGCGGCATCGGCAGAAAGATTGGTCGCTTCACCGGTATGCGAGGCGGTATTTTTCACCGTCGCGGTGATCTGCTCCATCGAGGCGGCGGTCTGTTCGACAGAACTTGCCTGCTCTTCCGTGCGCGCGGCCAAATCCTGGTTCCCGGCGACAATCTGCGCGGCTGCGCTGGAGATATTCTCCGAGCCGGTCTGCACCTGCTGCACAATGTCCAGCAGTCGCGTCTTCATCTCCATCAGCGCATGCAGCAACAAGCCCGTTTCGTCTTTGCCGTGCGGCGTGATGCTGCCCGTCAGATCGCCCTCTGAAATCGCTTTTGCGAAATTCACCGCCTCACCGAGCGGGCGGGTGATAGCGCGCACGATAAACCAGCCAATCAGGCTGCCTGCCGCAACGCTAAAGAGCGTGAGCAGGATCAGCAGCAGACGGTTAGACCTGAAATCCCCTTCCACCTGCGTACCCGCACGCTGCATCTCGCTGTTCTGAATGGCAATCAACTCCTTCACCTTCGCTTTATAAGCCTGCTGCACGGCAAGGGTGGTGGTCATCATCTCCTGAATGGCGCCCGCACGGTTGTTGTTCTGCACTGCCTGCAAAATACGATAGCGCGAATCCAGATACTGCTGGCGCACGCTGCGGATATCCGCCAGCACCTGCTGAGACTTTTGATCCTGCAAGGCGTTGTTCAGCTCGCCCAGAATCACCGTAATATGCTCGCTGATCTCTTTCAGGCGCTGCTGAGATTGCCCCGTGTAAGTACCCTGCTCGTCCAGCAGCATCAGCTGTTGAGTGCTAATAAATTCCTGGAAGTTATCGATTAACTGGTTCGCTTTTACCGTGGTCGGATAGTCATGGGTAATAATGGATTGCATCCCATTATTTGCCCGGTTCAGGCTCAGCAAAGACACACTTGCGCTGATCGCCATCAGGACAATAAAGAACCCAAACGCCAGAAATAATTTCGTGCCGATCTTTACGTCATGTAAGAACATATTTACTCCATCGATGTGATTATTTCTCAGACGATCGCTGTTATCGGTAACGGATTGGCTAACTTTATGACTTTGATCGTTTTTTTATTTCATAACCCTCACAATGCATAGGTGTAGGCTATTAATATTGCTTCATCGATCGTTACCAGACCGTCAAACGGGGTATTTTTGAAACAGGATTCTGAAGAACTGACTTAGGCAGGAATAAATAACTGAGGCACTTTCTTTAGTTATTTAATATTAAATTAACAATAAACCACATTAATAGTCACAATGGGAAAAATAAAAAGCCGTTTATTCCTTATGGTATAAACGGCTTTTTTGGAACATGACTGACTCAATGGAGCACGGTCACCGCATCCTTAAGACGTCCGGCGCGATGCTTCACCATGGCAGAAATGTGCGCGCTCTCCTCCACCAGGTCGGCGTTTTTCTGCGTGATGCTGTCAAGTTCAGCCACCGCACGGGTTAACTCTGATAACCCGGTTGCCTGCTCGGAGGTCGCGTGGCTGATCTGGGCGATAAGCTGCGTCACGTTTTTCACCTGCACAACGATATCATCCATCGTACGGCCCGCAGCGTGTACCTGCTCAGAGCCGGACTGCACCTTGCTGGCGCTGGCATCAATGAGTTTACGAATATCATTAGCCGCACTGGCGCTGCGGCTGGCAAGATGGCGGACTTCGCCCGCGACCACAGCAAACCCTTTACCCTGCTCGCCTGCCCTTGCCGCTTCAACCGCCGCGTTCAGCGCCAGAATATTGGTCTGGAAAGCGATATCGTTAATCAGAGAGGTAATCGAGCCAATTCGCTGCGTGCTGTCGGCAATGTCATCCATCGTTTTAACGACGGTCTGCATCGCATTGCCCCCTTTCGTGGCCGCGCTGCTCGCGGCCACGGAGAGTTTGTCCACCTCGGCGGCGGTTTCGGAGTTACTCTGAACGGACGCGGCCATCTGGTTCATTGTCGCGACGGTCTGCTGCACGTTCGCGACGGTCTGACGCGTACGATCGTTCAGATCTTCATTTCCCTGCGCCAGCCTGTCGCTGCCGTCACGGACGCTCACCACCTGGCTCGACACGTCATTGATCAACCAGCGGCACATCAGGCCAAGCTGCCCTACCGCGCGCAGCGTCAGGCCCAGCTCGTCGCTGCGGTTCAGGTGCTGCACGCTATTGCGCTCGCCGGTGGCGACCTTCAGCGCCTGTCGCGCCACATTCTCGATCGGGCGGACAATCTGTTGCTCAAACAGCAGCGTTCCCAGCAGCATCGCCACCGCGGCCGCGGCGAGCGGCGTCCAGCCTGCGGAGGTCGCGGCCAGCGTGGCGGCGAGTACGGCAAAGAGCACCGCCATCACGCTGCGCACGCGCCAGCGCAGCGGCATGGCCGGCAGTTTGCCCAGCCAGCCCTTTCCCACCACCAGCCCTTTGTGAATACGTTTTTTGCAGCGCCCGTCGTTCAGCGCCCGGTAGAGCGGCTCCACGGCGGCGATCTCTTCCGCTGTGGCTCTGGTGCGAATCGACATATAGCCCGTCACCTGCCCGCGGCGCACCATCGGCACCGCGTTAGCACGCACCCAGTAGTGGTCACCGTTTTTGCGCCGGTTTTTGACAATCCCGCTCCACGGCTCGCCCTGCTGCAGCGTGTACCACATATCGGCAAACGCGGCTTTTGGCATATCGGGATGGCGCACCATATTGTGCGGCTGGCCCGTCAGCTCATCGAGCTGGTAACCGCTCACCTGCACAAAGGTGTCGTTGGCGTGGGTAATGTAGCTGTGGATGTCTGTGGTAGACATTAAGGTGGTGTCATCGTCCAGAGGATATTCATTCTGGGTGACATAGGTTGGAGAGGACATGGCGTGCATCCCTTGCAGGTTATTTGAATGTTAATTTTGTGGGTCATTGTTTTTTCGGCGGTAAACAATTTATCTTTAGTTGTTAAACTTGATGGAGATCGCAGATTTGACTTAAACCATACTTTTTGTACGATTTTTTTAATCCATTGATTTCAAATACTTTCGCAGAGAAATTACCCACAAAGCATGACCCGTTAATGCCCGCTTAAGTCGCATCATATGCACTTCTTTAGTGCAGCGGCGCTTTTACCCCCTTCTTTATACTCTCTGCCCCGTACCGCTAAATCTCGTTTGGCTTCTATCGGCATGATTAAATATTGTGCAACATTATTTTAACCTGGCGTTTATCCCGATTTTCGTTAAGGCATCTGAAGTGGCGTAATCCCTGCAATACTTAAACCAGTATCATGTGATACGCGATCCCCGGGAGCACATTTTGAACAGGTTACCTTCCAGCGCCTCGGCTCTTGCCTGTACCGCGCACGCACTGAATCTCATTGAGAAGCGAACGCTTGATCATGAGGAGATGAAACAACTTAACCGAGAGGTCATCGATTACTTTAAAGAGCATGTCAATCCAGGGTTTCTGGAGTATCGCAAATCTGTTACCGCCGGCGGGGATTACGGAGCCGTAGAGTGGCAAGCGGGAAGTCTGAACACGCTTGTCGACACCCAGGGACAGGAGTTTATCGATTGCCTGGGAGGTTTTGGAATTTTCAACGTGGGGCACCGTAATCCAGTTGTGGTTTCCGCCGTACAGAATCAACTTGCGAAACAACCTCTCCATAGCCAGGAACTGCTCGACCCGCTTCGCGCCATGCTCGCGAAAACGCTGGCGGCCTTAACGCCCGGCAAACTGAAATACAGCTTCTTTAGCAACAGCGGCACGGAATCGGTCGAAGCGGCGATTAAGCTCGCCAAAGCGTACCAGTCGCCGCGCGGGAAATTCACCTTCATCGCCACCAGCGGCGCGTTCCACGGTAAATCCCTGGGCGCACTGTCGGCGACCGCGAAATCCACGTTCCGCAAACCGTTTATGCCACTGCTGCCGGGCTTCCGCCACGTGCCGTTCGGTGACATTCACGCCATGCGCACCGCACTGAGCGAATGCCGTAAAACCGGCGATGACGTGGCGGCGATGATCCTGGAGCCGATTCAGGGTGAAGGCGGCGTCATCCTCCCTCCGCAGGGCTATCTGCCTGCCGTGCGTCAGCTGTGCGATGAGTTTGGCGCGCTGCTGATCCTCGACGAAGTCCAGACCGGAATGGGGCGCACCGGCAAGATGTTTGCCTGCGAGCACGAGAACGTTCAACCGGACATTCTGTGCCTGGCGAAAGCGTTGGGCGGCGGCGTCATGCCGATTGGCGCAACGGTGGCTACCGAAGAGGTGTTCTCGGTGCTGTTCGACAATCCGTTCCTGCATACCACCACCTTTGGCGGTAACCCGCTGGCCTGTGCGGCGGCGCTGGCGACCATCAACGTGCTGCTGGAGCAAAACCTGCCTGCGCAGGCGGAGCAAAAAGGCGACATGCTGCTGGATGGCTTCCGCCAGTTGGGCCGTGAATTCCCGGATTTGATCCAGGATGCGCGCGGCAAAGGGTTGCTGATGGCCATTGAGTTTGTTGACAACGAAATCGGCTACAGCTTCGCGAGCGAGATGTTCCGCCAGCGGGTGCTGGTGGCCGGCACGCTCAACAACTCAAAAACCATCCGCGTGGAACCCCCGCTGACGTTGACGATTGAGCAGTGTGAGCAGGTGCTGAAAGCGGCGCGTAAAGCGCTGGTGGCGCTGCGGGTAAAAGTGGAAGAAATATAATTATTCCTCTTTTCTTTTGTACGGTCCGGGAACAGAGTTGACAGATATTGACTTCATTCCCGGACCGTACAGCTTTCGCAAGAAGAGGTGACGTTAGCGCCGACGCGAATCATTTCAATTTGTAATCAAGTATTCCATAATGAAAATGAATAGCCTCTTCCCTTGACGTGTAATTTCAGCCCGAAATTAAATATTTAATCTTTAATCTTTACTGTAAGACAACGCTTAATAATACACTCCAATTATCAATCTCAGCGATACAAACCCGCAAAATTTCACCGCGGCGAGTATTTACTGTACTAATTCATACTAAAAATTAATAAAGATAAAGTTAAAAATACATTTAGAATTTCTAATTTAAAATGAGAAATCAACAGATTGATATAATATTTATCAGCGCATAAAATAATTCCCCGGAACATCATGAGAATGTGCGAAACATATTTATTGTATAATGCTGTATATCAAGGCTTTTTAAACCAGCATTATTTGATTCAGGTATTTACAATTTTGTTTCAACTTGACAGAGAACTGTTTATTTAAAAGGATTTGTATGAAAAAGCATGTCTTAGCAATGGTTGTTGCGGCCACAATGGCAAGCGCTGTAACCATGAATGCACAAGCGGAAAGCACAACGGTAACGGTAAGTGGCGGTACCGTTAACTTCGTAGGTCAGGTTGTGAATGCAGCGTGTTCAGTCGCTGCAGACTCCGTCGACCAGACCGTAATTCTTAGCCAGGTTCGTACCGTAAAACTGACTGAAAGCGGAATGCTGGCCAATCAGAAAGAAGATTTCCACATCAAGCTGGAAGACTGCGACACGACCGTGAGCCAAAATGCAGCCGTCATTTTCAACGCCCAGCAGGATGCCACTCAGCCGGGTGCGATGGCGAATACAGCGGGTGCAGGGTCTGCGCTGAACGTTGCTCTGCAACTGTTTGGCCCTGACGGTAAAAAACTTGACCTGGGAACCACGTCTTCAGCGATCGGTCTGATTAACGGTGAAAATATCATTCCACTGAGCGTTGACTATATCGCAACTGGCGCGGCAACACCGGGTAACGTAGCGTCTACGGCAACCTTCCAGATGGTTTATTCCTGATCTGGACGGAAGGTTGTTGAACCTCCTTCACGCCCCGGTGTGAAGGAGGTTTTTTCAATGTAAACACGCATTTTTATATGTATTGAATACAGAGGATTAAACGAAATACGGTGTCCTGTGTATTCAGTTATATATTTAAGAAAGTGAAATATAAATGACACGAATTACTCCAGCAACTTTTATCAGCCAGCTGATTACTCATTCTTTCTTATTAGCCGCTTCAATGCTGACTATGGCTCACGCTGGTGGTATCGGCCTTGGCGCAACGCGAATCATTTATCCGCAGGGTGATAAGCAGGTTTCGTTGCCTGTTACGAATACTTCCGAGAACAATGCCTTTTTAGTGCAATCCTGGGTAGCAAATGCTGACCAGTCAAAATCTCAGGATTTTATTGTTACTCCCCCACTTTTTGTGATGCATCCAAAAAAAGAAAACACTGTGCGAATAATGTACGCTGGACCGGATCTGCCTACGGACAGAGAAAGCGTCTTTTTTTTCAACAGTAAAGCCATCCCGGCGGTCGATAAAAGCAAGTTGCAGGGAAATACGCTGCAGATTGCGACCCAAAGCGTTATTAAGCTTTTTATTCGTCCTAAAAAGTTACCGACGCCGTCCATTGATGCGCCAAAGTCGCTGCGTTGCGCGCTGGCTAACGGCAAACTGACCATCAAAAACCCATCGCCTTATTACGTTTCTCTGGTTCAACTCAAAGTCGGAAGCGCGAAATTAACAAACACAATGGTTTCGCCCATGAACAGTCTGGTCATTGATCTCCCGGCAGGAAGCGGGAGCCAGGTGAGTTTCCAGACGGTTAATGATTTTGGTGCTACCACACCTGTTCAGTCATGCCCTGGAGCATAACGTTCCCGAAAAAACACGAACATAGCGCGTTGAAGCAGGCAGGAAAAATGAAGTGTCGTAAGTATCAGACAAGGATTGTCATTCATCGTTTGGCCCCTCTCACACTGGCCATGCTCGGTGCCTTATCATCCGTTAGCGCGGATGCAAACTATTATTTCAACCCTGCCTTCCTCTCAAGCGATCCTGCTGCGGTTGCGGATTTATCCCGTTTTAGTACTTCAGGTCAGGCGCCCGGAGTTTACCGCGTAGACGTCTGGCTGAATGACAATTTTATCGCCACGCGCGACATCACCTTTAATATTCGTAAGGTGTCAAAACCCACAGATGATGATACGGGGCTCGCGCCCTGTTTATCGCTCAAATCACTGGATGCAATGGGCGTTAATGTCGATGCATTTCCAGGCTTGAAAGACGAAAAAGAGAGCCAGTGTGCGGACTTACCTTCTGCCATCCCTGCGGCCAGCACCCTTTTTGATTTTGAACGGCAACGCCTGGATATCAGCATCCCGCAAGCTGCGCTGCGTAATAACGCACGTGGTTATATTCCTCCAGAACAATGGGATGAAGGGATCAATGCCCTGTTGCTGAATTACGACTTCACGGGTTCACACAGCCGTAATAGCGGCGATCATGGTTCGACAACCGACAACTACTTTTTAGGAATGAACAGCGGGTTTAACCTGGGTCCCTGGCGACTGCGGGATTTTTCCACATGGAACTACAGCAGCAGCGGTTCAGAGACTTACACAGACTGGCAGCACATTAAAACCTACGTTGAACGTGCCGTTATCCCACTGAAGAGCAAGCTCACAATAGGTGAAAATTACACAACGTCGGATATTTTCGATAGCCTGCCGTTTCGGGGAGTGCAGATCAATTCGGATGAAAACATGCTGCCGGATAGCATGAAGGGTTTTGCCCCCACCATTCGCGGGATCGCGAAATCCAATGCGCAGGTGACGGTTAAACAAAACGGTTACACCATCTATCAAAGCTATGTCCCGCCAGGCGCATTTGCGATTACCGATCTTTACCCCACCTCATCCAGCGGCGATTTGAATGTCGAGGTAAAAGAATCTGACGGTACGATCAACAGTTACTCCGTACCCTATTCTGCGGTTCCGGTTTTACAGCGTGAAGGTAGCGTAAAATATTCCGCTACCGCTGCCCGTTATCGCAGTAGCAGCGATCAGCAAGAGGACGTGAACTTTGTCCAGGGAACGCTCATCTGGGGTTTACCCAAAGGGTTTACGGTTTATGGCGGTTCTCAGCTGACGGAAAAATACGCCGCCTTTGCCGCCGGTTCCGGCGTAAACCTGGGTAACTTTGGTGCTGTCTCGGCCGATTTCACCCATGCCCAAAGCGAACTGAGCGACGGTAGCTCACACAGCGGGCAATCAATACGTTTTTTATATGCAAAATCGCTGAACAACGTTGGAACCAACTTTCAGCTGTTAGGTTATCGCTACTCAACATCCGGTTTTTATACGCTGGATGAAACCACCTATAAGCAGATGAAAGGGTATATCGGCCAGGACGATCCGAATAACGGCACCGAAGACCATGAGCCCGTGTGGACTGATTATTACAATCTCTACTACACCAAACGCGGTAAGTTACAGGCCAATATTTCCCAGCAATTGGGTCAGGCCGGGTCGATTTTCCTCAACGGCAGTCAGCAAACATACTGGCATACCGATGAAAAAAACACGCTTCTGCAGCTAGGCTATAGCGGAACGGCAGCAGGCGTGAGCTATAACCTGACGTATAACTACAATAAAGCGCCAGGCATGAGCAACAGCGATCGCATTTATTCGTTAACGCTCTCATTCCCGCTTAATCTCTGGCTCCACCCGGGTGGAGACGTGACCAAACGTTTAAACAGCATTTATACCACTTACGGCATGAGCGCCGATGATAATGGTAGGGTTACCAACACAGCGGGCATTAACGGAACGCTGCTTGAGGATAATAACCTGAGCTACAGCGTTCAGCAGGGTTATCAAAATCAGCATGCCGGTGCCAGCGGTAGCGTCAGTACGGAATATGATAGCGCCTACGGTAATGCGAACCTGGGGTACAACTACAGTAATAACGGCGATTACCAACAGATAAACTATGGCCTCAGCGGCGGTATTGTCGCCCACCGCAATGGCATTACCTTGAGCCAGCCGTTAGGCGATACCAATGTCCTGATCGCAGCGCCAGGCGCAAGCAACGTTAAGGTTGAAGACGGACCCGGGATCCACACTGACTGGCGAGGCTATGCCGTTGTGCCGTACGCCAGCGCATACCACCGTAACCGTATGGCGCTGAATACCAACTCCCTGAGCGACGACCTGGACATTGACGAGGCCGTTACCCAGGTTGTTCCCACCCAGGGTGCCCTTGTACGCGCGACCTTCAAAGCCCGCTCCGGCAATCGTGCCATGATCTCATTAATTCATAACGGTCAACCGGTGCCCTTTGGTGCCATTGTCACGCGCGGTGATGAAGGGGGAGACACGATTGTAGGCGAGAACGGCGAAGCTTATCTGTCAGGGCTGGGCTCAACAGGCACCCTGACGGCGCAATGGGGCGACACCCGCGATAAAAAATGTATTGCGATCTATAAGCTAACTGAAACAAAGCAGTCCCTCGTGCGTTTAAAAGCGGAGTGCCGATAGGTGAAATTACGTATTTTTATTTTATTACTGAGTCTTGTCACGTCAGCGAAAAGCCTGGCGGTGATCTGCCATAATTTTTCAAATAGCATTACGATTGTAAATTACGATCTGTCAACGACGTTGACCAAAGAAGAAAACCAGCTAGGAAAGGCTGTTGAACTGATTAAGTCACAGGATGTGGGCGTCGAAGCCATATGCGCGCAACACCCTGACGGGGATTCTCGAACCTATCGTTCATACCGAAGCCCCTTTCCGGTTATCTTCACAGAAGATCAGTGGAAATATATGAGCCTCGATCCAACCTATATCGCGGGCGCGATGCGCATTACCGACTCTGATATTGGTGATTATTATCCCCCTGCGGATTACATCCATATGGGGAAAGACTGGAGGGTCGATAAAGAAGATCTTAACGAACCCTTTTCAGTATATGATTCCAATCTGGTGTTCAGAATAAAAATTGTCAAACCGTTTATTGGCACGGTGATTATCCCCAATAAAGTGATGTTCAATGTTTATGTTACAACAACGAACACTGACCCGCTGAATACTATTGTTTATCAAATTACGTACAACGGCGCCGTAACCGTGCCGCAAAACTGCGTCATTAATGCGGGACAGGTGATCACTGTTGATCTGGGAAAACTAAACAGTTCTTCATTCACGACCGTCGGTGAGAAGCCGTATAACGCGCCGGTAAAAACCTTTAACGTTCCTGTGGAATGTAATGCGGACGTGATATCACCCGCGCATCTCACACTTCGACTGGTGGCAACAGCAGACACGCACGTTAGTCAGGCGCTTGCAACCGATAATAAAGATGTTGGCGTCGTGGTAACCAACGAAAATGGCACCGTCATGATCCCTAACGACACGTCCAGTGTCGCTGATTTTATTACTGATGATACGGGCCATGCCGATGTAACGTTAAAAACCTACCCTATCAGCACCACAGGCAATGCTCCAGCAGAAGGTGTTTTCACAGCTCTGGCATGTTTACGTATCGATTTTGCGTAAGGGGTGAATAATGAAAATCGTTTATTTTTTCCCGCTGGTGATGCTGTTTTCCGGAATGCCGGTCACCTATGCGGATGATGGCGCGTCAATTAACCTCCAGATATTCGGCACCATTATTGGTGAGTCCTGTGATGTTGATGTGAACAGTAAAGAACAAACGGTTGATCTGGGCGACTTTGACGCATCGGAATTTCCAGTACCGGGAACAACGTCGCCAGAAAAAGCGTTTACCATCGACCTGAATAATTGTTCACGTGCCATCCAGGGAACAAAAGTCTGGTTCAGCGGTACGCCCGATAGTAATAATCCCGATCTGTTAGCCCTGAGCGACACGGGTAAAGGCACGGCCACCGAAATGGCGACCGGCGTTGGCGTAGAGCTTCTCAATGCCGAACTGAATCCAATCAAGATAAATAATGTGGAATCAGCAATCTATCCGTTAAAGCAAGGCGATAATAGCCTGACGTTTAATTTACGGTATAAATCCACTCTGCCAGCGGTTACGCCTGGGAATGCAACGGCCATTATGTATTTTGATTTGCTCTATCAGTAGGATGCGGAAATGAAAAAAAAATTAACAATGATATTCACCGCGCTTTTTCTGGTGGCATTGTTTTCTGAATGTACACTGGCGCACGACGGTACAATTTATATCACTGGCGTTATCCATAAAAAGACGTGCACTATCGCGCCTGACTCACAGACGCTGACGGTCCCAATGGACAGCGTTCAAAGCCTCTACTTCACCCAACCGGGTATGGGGGCCGATTATCACCCGTTTGCCATTAATGTGGAAAACTGTGCCGGAACAGAAGGCTCCGTCAGTATTACCTTTGATGGCACACCCGACACGGTAAACCCCGATTTGCTCACGCTCATCGGCGGTGAAGGCTATGCGACGGGCATCGGTGTAGGTATTTACAATCAGGACAAATCGCTGATTTCCATCGGAAGTAAAAGCCAGGACGTCTTGATTATCCCTCATCAAAGCGACGCCATTCTGCATTTTTACGCCCGCTACATTGCCACTGCCAGTACCGTTACCACGGGGACGGCAAATGCGACGACGACATTTATTCTTAATTATGCGTGAACGTTTATTCCCGGCGACGATGCTGCTTCTCTTTTTATTCTCGATGGCCGTGCCCCAGGCAAGGGCTGGGGTCACGATCGGTGGAACACGTTTTGTCTATCCGGAACGAGAGAAATCAATCAGTTTTTCTGTCCGTAACCCTTCTGACGCTTCTTACCTGATCTACACCAAAGTCGAGCCAGGCGGCCTCTGGGCAGGTTCTGATACCCCGCCCGGGTTGCAATCGGCATTTGTCGCCACGCCACAGCTGTTTTCATTGCATCCTGAACGTGAAAACACGGTTCGCCTGATATTTACGGGAGGCGTCATACCTGAAGATCGCGAAACGCTGTTCACGTTAAGCGTTTCGGCCATTCCTTCTGCGAACAAGCACTCCGCAGGCGTTCAGACTGCAGTGCGTTCACGCTTTAAACTTTTTTATCGCCCCGCCGGGCTCACCGGTAATCCTGATGATGCTTATCAGGCTCTACGCTGGTCGCGAAGCAAAAGTAAGGTCGTCGTGTATAACCCAACGCCTTATTACATCACGCTTTATCAGCTCAGCCTCGGGGGGAAGAACATACCCGACGGCGGCGTTGTCGCCCCTTTTAGCAAGCGCGAGCTCGAAGGCTGTAAAGACGCCGCGCTGTGCCAGGTACGCTGGCAAACGATTAATGACTATGGCCGCATTATGCCTGTTCGAATGCAAACACTTTTGTCGTAGTCCAGTTCTTACTTTTTTACGGAATAATAGTATGAAAGTCCCTACCGTCCTTTGTCGCCTTTCTGTCCCCCTTGCTGCGGCACTTGTTTTCTCCACCGCAACGCAGGCAGAGCCCGCCACGCCCCAGCAGATCGAGCAAACAGGAAAAGCGGCAGAAGCCTATTTCGCTGCACACCCTGAAAAAATAGGGGAAATTGTCTCGACCTATCTTGCCGAGCATCCTGAGTTTTTGGTTGCGGCGGGCGAAAGCCTTCGCCAGCGTCAACAGATAGCCCAGCAGCAAGCCATGGTGCAAAATGCCGTGCTCCATCGCGATCGGTTACTTGCCGCCGGCGATCCCGTCGTCGGCCCCGTTGACGCAAAAGCCGCCGTGGTGGCTTTCGTGGAGGAAAACTGTGTGAACTGCAACATCACACAAGAGCTTATCCATGCCAATCCGGATGTGCGTTTTATCTTTAAAAAATTGCCTTCAGCCGGGTCGGCAAACAAAGCATTACAGGAAAACGTGACGCTAGTGAAGCAGATCGGTTTTACCAACATGCCAGCGTTTGTCGTTTTACCTCAGGAAAAAGATCCTGTCATTCAGCGCATTAGCGTTATGTCCGGCAATCTTTCTGCTGATGCCTTAATCATGGCGATTCAGAAAGCCAAAGGATAGCCCGAACGCTTTTCTTTCCGATGACGCGCAAAAGCACGTCATCGGACACGAGGTTACTCCGGCAACAGCCCGACGAAGCTGCGCTTTTTGCGCGGCTCCGACATCAGCTCCTCAAGTTTATCCACGCACGCCAGATAGTGTGGCGTTTGCTTATGCGCCAGCACCGCCTCTTCGTCTTTGTAGGCCTCGTAGATAAAGAACCGGGTTTTCACGCGTGGGTCCTGCAGCACGTCAAAGCGCAGGTTCCCCGGCTCCTTGATCGCTCCCTCATGGTTGGCGCGAAACACCTCCAGAAACTCGTCTACCCGCTCGGGCTTAATGTTGATCTCCACCAGCGTCACATTCATTTTGCTTCTCCCTGTTTCTCTTCCTGCCAGAACTGGAACGCATCGCGGGCATTCCAGTTCTCGTGAACCACTTTTTTCACCGCCTTCAGCATGGCGAGCGGCGCGCTGGACTGGAAGATGTTGCGCCCCATGTCCACGCCCGACGCGCCCTGGTCAATCGCCCGCCAGCACATCTCCAGCGCCTCGTGCTCCGGCAGCTTTTTGCCCCCGGCGATGACAATCGGCACCGGACAGCTGGCGGTCACCTTTTCAAAGCCTTCATCCACGTAGTAGGTTTTGACGAACTGCGCCCCCATTTCGGCGGCGATGCGGCTGGCCAGCGAGAAATAGCGCGCGTCCCGCGCCATCTCTTTCCCCACGCCCGTCACCGCCAGCGTCGGCATGCCGTAGCGCGCCCCCGCGTCCACCAGCTTGATGATGTTATTAATCGACTGATGCTCAAACTCGCTGCCGATATAGACCTGCGCCGCCACCGCGCAGACGTTCAGGCGCAGGGCATCTTCCATCGCCACCGCCACGCATTCATTGGACAGCTCGCCCAGAATCGAGTTACCACCGGAGGCGCGCAGCACGACCGGTTTATTGGTCGCAGCAGGCACCTGGCTCCTGAGGATGCCGCGGGTACACATCAGCACGTCGGTTTCACCAAACAGCGGCGCAATGGAGAGATCGATACGCTCAAGGCCGGTGGTCGGCCCCTGAAAGTAGCCATGGTCAAAGGCCAGCATCACCGTACGGTTGCTCTGCGGGTTGAAGATGCGTGCCAGGCGGGACTGCATGCCCCAGTCCAGCGAGCCACAGCCCTTCAGCGTGAACGGCACATTCTGCTGCGGCGTGCCGATGCCAAAATCCTTACCGTCTTTGATATCGTCTAAATCAGCCATTTGCTCCCCCGTCAGAAATCGTATTTGCTGATGTTCTCTTTGGTGAACACCACCCGCTCCGGCAGCAGCACGATGCCGTTGCCCTTCGCCTCATACTGGTAGCCCTGCACGCTGTTCGGCTCGACCTTCAGCGCCCCGATGTTTTTTACGTCCACGCTGTCGCCGACGTTAAGATCGCCTTTTTTCAGCAAACGATCGGCGACATTGACCGCAATTTTGCCCTGTTGCACCACGTCCCAGAGGCCAAAGGCCTTCACCGTGCCGCGCTCAACGTACGGGCGCATCACGTTTGGCGTGCTGAAGCCGACAATCGCCACCCCTTCCCGCTTCAGGTTTTCCGCCGCCTGCGCCGCGGCAGGAAGGGCGTTGGCGTCCGGGGCGATGATCGCATCCAGATCCGGATACGCTTTTAAGATCCCCTCGGCGGTCTGCAACGATTTGGTGGCGTCGTTATAGCCAAACTGGGTGGTGACGACCTGCCACTGCGGATGATCTTTCTCGATTTTGGCCTTCGCCTCTTTCACCCACTGGTTCTGGTCGGTGACGGTCGGGCTGGAGTAGAAGAACGCCACTTTGGCATTCGGTTTGGTGACCTGCTTGCCCGCCATTTCCACCAGCAGGCCGCCCAGCTGTTCCGGCGTCCCCTGGTTGATGTAGATGCTGCGGCACTCCGGTTTGGTGTCGGAGTCCCAGGTCAGAACCTTAACGCCGCGCTGCATCGCGCGCTTCAGCGCCGGACACAATCCGTCCGGCGACACGGCGGAGACGATAATGGCGTTATAGCCCTGGTTGACGAAGTTATTGATGAGCTGCACCTGGCCGGAAACGCTCGGCTCGGTCGGACCGTCGTAGGTGACGTCCACGCCAAGATCTTTCCCCGCCTCTTTCGCGCCGTTGCCGCCGCTGGTGAAGAAGCCGACGCCCACCAGCTTCGGGATAAAGGCAATGCGGTCCGCCGCCTGCGCCGAAGCGAAGCTGAGAGCCATTGCCAGGACGAGCAGTTTTGTTTTCATCTTACGCTCCGGATAGTTTTCTAAAGAGAGATCGCACCCATTCGCGGTGCAAGTGCAAACTCAGCGAACGCCCCATCACCACCACAACCAGCAGCGCCCCTGACAGCGCGCTCGACACCTGGTTGGGGATGCCGACCATCTGTAAACCCTGCTGCAGATACCCCACCAGCAGCGCCGCCAGCGCCGTACCGACAACCGAACCTGACCCGCCGTAGATATTGGCCCCGCCGAGCACGGCGGCGGTGAGCGCAGGCATCAGTAAATCGCGCCCCAGATCCGAACGCGCGGAGCCGAAATAGGAGACCATTACCAGCGCGGCAATCGCCGAGGCTACGCCTACCAGGCCGTACAGCACGTAGGGCATGCCGTTCACCGACAGCGCCGCATAGCGCGCCGCGCGCGGGTTCTGCCCAATCAGGAACAGATGGCGCCCAAAGCGCCCGCGGTGGGTAATGAGCCAGAAGAAGAAGGTGATAGCCGCGAACAAGACCAATGGGATCGGCAGGCCAAATACCGTGAGGTTAGCGAAGGCGGTAAAGCTGTCCGGGAAGCCGCCGATGCCCTCGTAGCCCGTGGCCCCCGCCATGCCGGAGAGCAGCAGCGCCCCACCGCCGTAGAGGTAGAGCGTGCCGAGGGTAATCACCAGCGGGCTGATGCCGGTGTAGTGGATCAGCGCCGCGTTTACCAGCCCGCACAGCAGTCCCAGCAGCAGCGTCAGTGGAACGGCGACCGCCATCGGCCACCCGGCCTGCATCATCACCCCCAGCGCAATCGCGCACAGACCGATGGTCGAGCCGAGGGAGATGTCGATCCCGCCGCTGATAATCACCAGCGTCAGCGGCAGCGCCACGATGCCAATGCAGATAAAATCGCTGGTGCTGAACAACAGCATGTTGATGTCGAGCATGCGCGGGTTGATGGCGCCGAAAAGCAGGATCTCCAGCACCAGCAAAATGAGCAGCGCGCTTTCCCAGTTAAGCCTCATTTACGCCACCTCTTTTTTGCGTTTGGGAAAGGGGGTGACGTGCTTTCCCCCTCTGTTACCCGGCTGGAAGCGACCATACTTCAGCGCCCGCTGATGCCGCGCCAGCGCCTGGCGCAGACGCCCGTCGAGCACCAGCACGCCCAGCAGCACCAGCCCGGCGATAAAGTCATTCCACCAGGCAGGAAGCCTGAACAGCACCAGCACTGTGTCGATTTGGGTGAGGAAGAACGCACCGAGCAACGCGCCGATCAGCGTGCCCGTGCCGCCCAACAGCGAAATGCCGCCGAGGACGCAGGCGGCGATGGCCTTCATTTCCAGCCCGCTGCCGGTCTGGTTGGGCACAAAACCAATCTGTGCGGCAAAGACAATCCCGGCGCAGGCCGCCAGCATGCCGTTGAGGGTAAAGGCGATCATGCGGGTGCGGTTCACCGCTACGCCCAGCTGCCGCGCGGCGGCGAGGTTATCCCCCACCGCGTAGAAATCACGCCCGAACGCGGTGCGCGACAGCGTCCACGCGCCGGTGACCACGATAATCAACACCACCATGCCAAGGGGCGACACGCCGATGGCCGCAGGCTCAGAGAGGGATTTCAACCCCGGCGGCAACCCCTCAATCCACTTTCCGCCGGTCCAGAGCAGCATCGCTCCACGGTACAGCCCCAGCGTGCCGAGGGTGGCGACGATCGCCGGGATGCGCAGCCCCACCACCAGCAACCCGTTGAACGCCCCGGCCAGCGCGCCAACCATGAGCGCGAAGAGAATGGAAACGGGCAGGCTGTAGCCGCTGTTGAGAGCCACGCCGACGGCAATGGCGGAGAGCCCGACCGTGGAGCCGACGGAGACATCGATATTGCGGGTCAGCATCACCAGCGCCGCACCGATGGCCAGCAGGATCAGGATCTGCGAGCTGGCGAAAATCATCCCCAGCGTCTGCAGGCTGAAGTAAGAGGGATTAAGCGCCACCAGCACGGCGAACAGCGCCAGAATGGCGAGAAACGCGCTTAGCTCGCGGTTTTTCAGTAAGATCTTCATGCTTGCCCTCCAAACGCCAGCGCCATCATGCGATCGAGGCTGACGGCATGGCGTGGCAGCTCGCCGCTGAGCACGCCCTGGTGCATCACCAACACGCGGTCCGCGAGGCCCGGAAACTCATCAAGATCGCTTGAGATCATCAGTACCGCCACGTTCTGCGC
The DNA here is from genome assembly GCF_900110475.1 of Enterobacter sp. NFIX58. Classification (NCBI taxonomy): domain Bacteria; kingdom Pseudomonadati; phylum Pseudomonadota; class Gammaproteobacteria; order Enterobacterales; family Enterobacteriaceae; genus Enterobacter; species Enterobacter sp. NFIX58. The sequence continues at coordinate 579,060 of NZ_FODW01000002.1, forward strand.
CGCCACGCTTTTGATGAGCTGGTAGATATCGGCGCGCGCCGAGACGTCCACGCCGCGCGTCGGTTCATCGACGATCAGCAGTAAAGGGTTGGCCTCCAGACAGCGCGCCAGCAGCACCTTCTGCTGGTTGCCACCGGAGAGCGTGCGCACGGTTTGATCCGCATGGTTGAGCTTGATCCCCAGCGCCCGGTGATAGCGCTCCACCACCGCAGACTCCCGCTTGCGCTGCTGCCAGAGCGACGGCTCGTTCAGCGCCACGGTGTTCCAGCGGATCGGCGCGTCGAGGAACAGGCCGGACACCTGCCTGTCTTCCGGCAGGTAGACCAGGCCTCTGTTTAGTCGCGAGCGCACCGGCTCGTTGGCGATCTCCTGGTTCTCCAGCCAGATGCGTCCCCCGCGTACCGGCCGCAGGCCGTAGAGGGTTTCGGCAAACTCGGTACGTCCGGATCCCACCAGCCCTGCAAGGCCGACGATCTCTCCGGCGTAGATCTCAAGGCTCAGATCGATAAAGCCTTCTCCGGTGAGATCCTCCACCCGCAGCACCGGAAAGTCCTGCGGCTGGGTGCGACGGTTGCCCGGCAGCGCCAGCCACAGCTTTTGCGTATCGCTCAGGGATTTCTCCCGGCTCACCGGCGTCATGGCGGCAATCAGGGCGTTATCGTCGAACTGCGCGGTTTCACCGCTCAGCACCACCGTGCCGTCGCGCATCACCGAGACGTGGCTCGACAGCACGCGAATTTCCGGCAGCTTATGCGAGATAAACACAATCCCGACCCCGAGTGCCTGCAGCGCGCGGATCTGGCGGAACAGCCGTTCGGTTTCGCCCGGCGTGAGGGAGGCCGTAGGTTCGTCGAGGATCAGGATCCGGGCGTTGCGCATTAATCCGCGCAGGATCTCCACCATCTGCTGATCCGCCACTTCCAGGGTGCTGGCGGCGGCGTCGAGGTTGAGCTGGCACTGCTGCTGCTCAAGTTTCTCCGCCAGCTGCTTTTCCCGATCGCGCTCGCGCGGCAGGCGGAACAGGATATTTTCCCGCACCGTCAGGTTGGGGAACAGCAGCGGCTCCTGCGGCACGAGGTAAATGCCGAGCCTGTGCGCCTGTGCGGGCGTCAGCCGCGCATATGACTGCCCCTCGACGGAAAGTTCACCGCCGTCCGGCGTCTCGACCCCGGCGATGATCTTCATCAGCGTCGATTTTCCCGCGCCGTTTCCGCCCATCAGCGCGTGCACCTGGCCCGCAAGCAGCGTGAAATCAATGCCTTTTAGAACCGGCACGCCTGAGAACTGCTTGCTGATATTCCGCGCGTCGAGAAGTGAGGTCATCATCGCTCCGCTATTGAACAAATGATTTTTAGATTTAATAATGTTCAAAAGCGTAGACGGTGAACTATATTTACAACCGTGCAGGGATCACAGTTTTATCGATTGAGATTCAGATAAACCAGAAACGATCGAAATGATCCGTTTTGTCGCGTGGCTCACACTTTCCTTTCGCGCCATCACGAACATATGATCTAAATTTTTATAAGAGTTCAACTATGAGCGATAAACGCACTGCGGAAGAAGGACGGTTTGCCGGGCTGGCGCTGGCGGAAGAGGAGCTGGTGGCGCGCGTGGCCTGGTGTTACTACCACGACGGGCTGACCCAGAACGATATCGGCGAACGCCTCGGGCTGCCGCGATTAAAAATCTCCCGTCTGCTGGAGAAAGGCCGTCAGTCCGGAGTGATCCGCGTGCAGATCAACTCCCGCTACGAGGGCTGTCTGGCGCTGGAAACCGAGCTGCAGCAGCGCTTTGGCCTGAAGCTGGTGCGCGTGATGCCTGCCTTAAATACGCCGCCGATGAACGTGCGGCTGGGCATTGGCGCAGCGCAGTCGCTGATGGGCGTACTGGAACCCGGCCAGCTGCTGGCGGTGGGATTCGGTGAAACCACCATGAGCAGCCTGCAGCACCTGAGCGGATTTATCAGCTCACAGCAGATCCGCCTCGTGACGCTGTCCGGCGGCGTCGGGCCGTACATGACCGGTATCGGCCAGCTGGATGCGGCCTGCAGCGTCAGCATGATCCCCGCCCCGCTTCGCGTGTCATCCGCAGAGGTGGCCGGGATCTTAAAACGCGAAACCAGCGTGCGGGACGTGATCCTCGCGGCCACCGCCGCCGACGTCGCGGTGGTGGGTATTGGTTCAGTGAACCAGCGCCGTGATGCCACGATCCTGCGCTCCGGCTACATCAGCGAAGGTGAACAGCTGATGTACGCCCGCAAAGGCGCGGTCGGCGATATTCTCGGTTATTTCCTCAATGCCGAAGGGGAGTGCGTCGAGGAGCTGGAGATCCATAAAGAATTACTCGGCGTCTCGCTTGATGAGCTGGCGCAACTGCCCACCATCGTTGGCGTGGCCGGAGGGGAAGAGAAAGCCGATGCGATTTATGCCGCACTGAAGGGTCGCCGTATCAATGGCCTGGTGACGGAGGAGACGACAGCCCGCGCGGTGCTGGCTCTGGCCAAGTGAGAGCCCGCCCTGCGCTAACAGCGAGGCAAGCTCATGAGTTACCTTTTAGCGTTAGATGCAGGGACCGGCAGCGTTCGCGCCGTGATTTTCGATTTGCAGGGCAACCAGATTGCCGTCGGCCAGGCCGAGTGGAAGCACCTGAGCGTGGAGAACGTGCCGGGCTCGATGGAGTTCGACCTCGACACCAACTGGCGGCTGGCCTGCCAGTGCATTCATCAGGCGCTGACGCGCGCGAATCTGGGCGCGGCGGATATTCAGTCCGTCGCCTGCTGCTCCATGCGCGAAGGGATAGTGCTTTACGACCGCAACGGCGAGGCCATCTGGGCCTGCGCCAACGTTGACGCCCGCGCCAGCCGCGAGGTGGCGGAACTCAAAGAGATCCACGACAACCATTTTGAATCCGAAGTGTATGACGTCTCCGGCCAGACGCTGGCGCTGAGCGCGATGCCGCGCCTGCTGTGGCTGGCACACCATCGTCCGGATATTTACCGCAGCGCCGCCACTATCACCATGATCAGCGACTGGCTGGCAGCGAAGCTCTCCGGCGAGCTGGCGGTCGACCCGTCTAACGCGGGCACCACCGGCATGCTGGATCTCTTCTCCCGCGACTGGCGTCCGGCGCTGCTGGACATGGCCGGGCTGCGCGCCGATATTCTCTCCCCGGTAAAAGAGACCGGCACCGTGCTGGGCGCTATCACCCGAGAGGCCGCACAGCAAAGCGGTCTGCGCGAAGGCACGCCGGTCGTCATGGGCGGCGGCGACGTGCAGCTGGGCTGTCTGGGTCTGGGGGTAGTCCGCGCCGGACAAACGGCGGTGCTGGGTGGGACCTTCTGGCAGCAGGTCGTGAACCTGCCGCAGGTGCGCACCGACCCTGGCATGAACATTCGGGTGAACCCGCACGTGATTCCCGGCATGGCGCAGGCGGAGTCGATCAGCTTCTTTACCGGGCTGACCATGCGCTGGTTCCGTGATGCCTTCTGCGCCGAGGAAAAGCTGATTGCCGAGCGGATGGGGATGGATACCTATTCTCTGCTGGAAGAGATGGCCAGCCGGGTGCCGGCGGGCTCCCACGGGGTGATGCCAATCTTCTCCGACGCCATGCATTTTAAGCAGTGGTACCACGCCGCGCCGTCGTTTATTAATCTCTCCATCGACCCGGAAAAATGCAATAAAGCGACGCTGTTCCGCGCCCTGGAGGAGAACGCGGCGATCGTCTCGGCCTGTAACCTGGCGCAGATTTCCCACTTCTCCGGCGTGACGTTTGAAAGCCTGGTCTTTGCGGGCGGGGGCTCGAAAGGTGCGCTGTGGAGTCAGATTTTAAGCGACGTCACCGGCCTGCCGGTGCGCGTGCCGGAAGTGAAAGAGGCGACGGCGCTCGGCTGCGCCATCGCGGCAGGTGCTGGCGCGGGGCTGTTTGCCGATATGGCCTCGACGGGCGAGCGGCTGGTGAAATGGAGCCGCGAGTTCACGCCAAACCCGGTACATCGCGAACTGTACGACGGCATGATACAGAAATGGCAGGCGGTATATGCAGACCAGCTCGGGCTGGTGGACAGCGGGCTGACGACGTCGATGTGGCAGGCGCCGGGGTTAGTAAAAACCCATTCCCCTCTCCCCATAGGGGAGAGGGAAAAAACCAGATCGAGCTGATTCTTTAAGGCCGCACCGGCCAGTCCCCTCTCCCCTCCGGGGAGAGGGTTAGGGTGAGGGGAAGTTCTTTGAGATCTATCACAATCATTCGATCCCGCTTTTACCTTTCCGCTGCCGCTGGCTAAATTAGTAACTCATCCGACCACATAACAATAATTTTACACTGGAAGAGACTATGAGCCGCTACCCGTCGTTATTCGCTCCCCTCGATCTGGGGTTCACCACACTCAAAAACCGCGTGTTGATGGGCTCGATGCACACCGGGCTGGAGGAGCATCCGGACGGGGCCGAGCGTCTGGCAGCCTTCTATGCCGAACGCGCCCGCCATGGGGTAGCACTGATCGTCACCGGCGGCGTGGCCCCTGCCCCTTCCGGCGTCGGCATGGAGGGCGGCGCGGTGCTGAACGATGCGTCACAGCTGCCGCACCACCGCATTGTGACCGACGCGGTACACAACGAGGGCGGTAAAATCGCCCTGCAAATTCTGCACACCGGACGCTACAGCTATCAGCCGAATCTGGTCGCGCCATCGGCCATTCAGGCGCCGATTAACCGCTTCACTCCGCATGCCCTGAGCCACGACGAGATCCTGGCGCTGATTGACGACTTCGCCCGCTGCGCGGCGCTGGCGCGTGAAGCGGGCTACGACGGCGTTGAGGTGATGGGGTCTGAAGGCTATCTGATTAACGAGTTTCTGGCCGCCCGCACCAACCAGCGCGACGACGAATGGGGCGGCGACTATGCCCGCCGGATGCGCTTTGCTGTAGAAGTCGTGCGCGCCGTGCGCGAACGCGCGGGCGCGGATTTTATTATCATCTTCCGCCTGTCGATGCTCGACCTGGTGGAGGGCGGCGGCACGTTTGACGAAACCGTGCAACTGGCGCAGGCGATAGAAGCCGCGGGGGCCACCATTATCAACACCGGCATCGGCTGGCACGAGGCGCGCATTCCGACCATCGCCACGCCGGTGCCGCGCGCGGCGTTCAGCTGGGTGACGCGCAGGCTGAAAGGGAAAGTGTCTGTTCCGCTGGTCACCACCAACCGCATTAACGATCCGCAGGTGGCGGACGATGTGATTTCACGCGGCGATGCCGACATGGTCTCGATGGCGCGCCCGTTCCTGGCCGATGCCGAGCTGCTGTCCAAAGCGCAAAGCGGCCGTGCGGATGAGATCAACACCTGCATCGGCTGTAATCAGGCGTGCCTGGATCAGATCTTCGTCGGGAAAGTGACCTCCTGCCTCGTCAACCCGCGCGCCTGCCACGAAACCAAAATGCCGGTGATCCCGGCGACAGCGAAAAAACGCCTGGCGGTTGTCGGCGCAGGGCCTGCGGGCCTGGCGTTTGCGGTCAATGCCGCCTCGCGCGGCCACAGCGTGACGCTGTTTGATGCGCTGGGGGAGATTGGCGGGCAGTTTAATATCGCCAAACAGATCCCCGGCAAAGAGGAGTTCTACGAAACGCTGCGCTACTACCGCCGGATGATCGAGCTGACGGGCGTCGAGCTGCGGCTTAACCAGTTTGTCGGCGCGGCGGATCTGACTGATTTCGATGAGGTGATCCTGGCGAGCGGGATCGTACCGCGCACGCCTGCGATCGAGGGTATCGATCATCCAAAAGTGCTGAGCTATCTCGACGTGCTGCGTGACAAAGTACCGGTTGGCGAGAAGGTGGCGATTATCGGCTGCGGCGGGATCGGCTTTGATACCGCTATGTATTTGAGCCAGCCGGACGAGGCGACCAGCCAGAACATTGCCGAGTTTTGCGTCGAATGGGGCATTGATACCAGCCTCAGCCAGTCCGGCGGCCTGCGCCCCGAAGGGCCGCAGCTGCCGAAAAGCCCGCGCCAGATCGTGATGCTGCAGCGTAAGGCCAGCAAGCCGGGCGAAGGGCTGGGCAAAACCACCGGCTGGATCCACCGCGCTACCCTGCTCTCACGCGGGGTGAAGATGATCCCGGCGGTCAGCTACCAGAAGATCGACGACGAGGGGCTGCACGTCACGATCGGCGGCGAGCCGCAGCTGCTGCGCGTGGATCATGTGATTTTATGTGCCGGGCAGGAGCCAAAGCGCGATCTGGCGGATCCGCTGCGCGAGGCCGGTAAAACGGTGCATCTGATTGGCGGGTGTGACGTGGCAATGGAGCTGGATGCGCGGCGCGCGATTGCGCAGGGGACGAAATTAGCTCTGATGATCTAGAACATTGCCGGGCGGCGCTGCGCTTGCCCGGCTTACGGGTCCGAGGCCATTGTAGGCCCGGTAAGCGAAGCGCCACCGGGCAAAACAATCTTAACGACGACGTCCCAGCTTCACCGACTTCAGCACCACAAACTTGTTATTCGTCGCAATGGTGACGCAGTTACCGAAAATCTTCTTCAGCTTGTGGAAGTAGTCCAGGTGGCGGTTCGCCACGATGTACAGCTCGCCGTTAATTTTCAGGCAGCGGCGCGCGTGGTGGAACATCTCCCAGGCGACGTTATCCGTCAGGGCGTGCTTCTGGTGGAACGGCGGGTTACAGAACACGGCGTTGAAGCGGAACGGCTCTACCCCCGACAGCGCGTTGTTGATCATAAACTCGCAGCGGTCCAGCGCGTCCGGCAGGTTGGTTTCTACGTTCAGACGGCTGGAGGCCACCGCCATCGGCGATTCGTCGCTGAACACCACGCTGGCTTCCGGGTTCTTCGCCAGCAGCGTCAGGCCAATCACGCCGTTGCCGCAGCCAAGATCGACAATCTCACCTTCCAGATTTTCCGGCAGATGTTCCATAAAGAAGCGCGCGCCGATATCCAGACCGGTGCGGGAGAAGACGTTCGCGTGGTTATGGATGGTCCAGTCGGTCCCTTCCAGCGTCCAGCTCAGCGTTTCTGGCGCGTCGGCCAGCTCAGGGGCGGCGAACGTACAGTTGATCAGGCGCGCTTTTTTCCAGGCCAGCGTGGTGGTGGTCGGCCCGAGGACTTTCTCGAACAGATCCAGCGTCGAAGTATGAATATCGCGCGCTTTGGCACCCGCGATGATGCGGGTTTCTGGCGTGACGACCTTACGCAGCGCGCGCAGCTGCTGCTCCAGCAGCGCCATGGTTTTTGGCACTTTGATCAGCACCACGCCCGGCGCCTGCGGGTAGTCCGCAGTGCTGTCGAGGAACTTCACGCTGGACTCTTCGATGTCGTTATGGCGAAGGTTTTCACGCGTCGCCAGCTCGCTCAGGTAGGAGTCGCCGATACTGTACGGCGTGTGTTCCGCCAGCGCACAGCCCAGGGCGCCAAACGCGTCATTCAGGATCAAAACCGGGCCGCGGATTTCAGTGTCATCCAACTGCTGCAGCAGATATTCATCCGCCGCTTCCCACGCCTGAAGCGGGTTAACGTCGTCCGTCTCCGGGAAACGTTTAAGGTTGAGTGAACGGAAACCGTTGTCTAAGTGGCTCATCGGCCCTCCTGAATGGTAAAATTTGGCGTATCCCTGAAAAGGGTGCGTGAGTATACCCGTTTTATTGTCGATTTGGGGCGTTGATGAACCAACTTACTTATCTCCAGGGCTATCCGGAGCATTTACTGACTCAGGTTCGCAGCCTGATTGCCGAGCAGAAGCTGGGCGCGGTGCTGGAAAAACGCTACCCCGGCACCCACGATTTCGCGACCGATAAGGCCCTCTGGCAGTATACGCAGGATCTGAAAAACCGGTATCTGAAGAGCGCCCCGCCGATCAACAAGGTGATGTACGACAATAAGATCCACGTGCTGAAAAACGCGCTCGGCCTGCACACCGCCGTCTCTCGCGTGCAGGGCGGTAAGCTGAAGGCGAAGGCCGAAATCCGCGTCGCGACGGTTTTCCGCAATGCACCGGAAGCCTTTCTGCGGATGATCGTCGTCCATGAGCTGGCACACCTGAAAGAGAAAGAGCACGACAAAGCGTTCTATTCCCTGTGCTGCCACATGGAGCCGCAGTACCACCAGCTGGAGTTTGATACCCGTCTGTGGCTTACGCATTTATCGTTAAAAGGTAATGCGGAATAGCGCACGCGAATTGTCATGATGACGTGCTACAGTGGCTAAAGGTTCCCCGCTACGGAGTACGTAAACGTTTATGATACGTTTCGCAGTCATTGGAACGAACTGGATCACGCGCCAGTTCGTCGACGCCGCCCACGAAACCGGCAAACTGAAACTTACCGCAGTCTATTCCCGCAGCCTTGAGCAGGCGCAGAGTTTTGCCAACGACTACCTCGTCGAGCATCTCTTCACCTCGCTTGATGAGATGGCGCAAAGCGACGCCATTGACGCGGTCTATATTGCCAGCCCGAACTCCCTGCACTTCCCGCAAACGAAGCTGTTCCTCAGCCATAAAAAGCATGTGATTTGCGAGAAGCCGCTGGCGTCGAACATCGATGAAGTCGAAGCCGCCATTGCGCTTGCCCGCGAAAACCAGGTGGTGCTGTTCGAAGCCTTCAAAACCGCCAGCCTGCCGAACTTCCTGCTGCTGCAGCAGTCCCTGCCGAAGGTGGGCAAAGTGCGCAAAGCGTTTATCAACTACTGCCAGTACTCGTCGCGCTACCAGCGCTATCTCGACGGCGAGAACCCGAACACCTTTAATCCGGCCTTCTCTAACGGCTCGATTATGGATATCGGTTTCTATTGCCTGGCCTCTGCCGTGGCCCTGTGGGGCGAGCCGCACGGCGTCACGGCCACCGCCAGCCTGCTGGAGAGCGGCGTGGATGCGCACGGTGTCGCGGTGCTGGATTACGGTGATTTCAGCGTGACGCTGCAGCACTCCAAGGTGAGCGACTCTGTCCTGCCGAGCGAAATTCAGGGCGAAGCGGGCTCGCTGGTTATCGAGAAGATCTCCGAGTGCCAGAAGGTGAGCTTTGTGCCGCGCGGCGGCAAAGCCCAGGAGCTGACGCAGCCTCAGCATATTAACACTATGCTCTATGAGGCAGAGGTCTTCGCCCGTCTGGTGGAAGACAACGAAGTGAATCACCCAGGCCTTGCGGTGAGCCGCACCACGGCGAAGCTGCAAACGGAGATCCGCCGTCAGACCGGCGTGGTGTTCCCGGCAGACGGCGTGAGCGCGGAAGTTATCGCGTAAAGCTGTGTAATGAAACGGCGCAGACCATTGACGAAACCAATGGTCTGACATATTTTGTTACCTGCAAAGGGGAGTAACTTCTTCGTCGGTGGATCGTCATTACGATGCGTGCAATACCGCATCCGGTCGCCGGGCAACCCTCGTGGTTGTAAGTGAGACCTTGCCGGAAGGCGAGGTCTATGCATAAAAAGCTAACGGCTATCGTCTTCTGACCATGGCCGTTTTTGTTTTTTATGTGTAAGGAAAATAGTATGCATTCTGTCGGCACTCCCATGTTGTGGGGCGGATTCGCGGTTGTCGTGCTCATCATGCTGGCGATCGACCTCTTTTTACAGGGGCGTCGCGGCGCGCACGGCATGACCATGAAACAGGCTGCGGCCTGGTCGCTGGTGTGGGTCACCCTCTCCCTGCTCTTCTGTGCCGCCTTCTGGTGGTATCTGGCCTCGACCGAAGGCCGCGCGGTGGCCGATCCTCAGGCCCTCGCCTTCCTCACAGGCTATCTGATTGAAAAAGCCCTGGCGGTCGATAACGTCTTCGTCTGGCTGATGCTGTTCAGCTACTTCGCCGTACCTGCGGCCCTGCAGCGCCGCGTGCTGGTCTACGGCGTGCTGGGCGCGATTATCCTGCGTACCATCATGATCTTCGCTGGCAGCTGGCTGATAACCCAGTTCGAATGGCTGCTGTACGTCTTCGGCGCGTTCCTGCTGTTCACCGGGGTCAAAATGGCGCTGGCGAAAGAGGACGGCTCTGCGATTGGCGATCGCCCGCTGGTGAAGTGGATCCGCGGCCATCTGCGCATGACAGACAAGATCGAGAGCGAGCACTTCTTCGTACGCAAGAACGGCCTGCTGTTTGCCACCCCGCTGCTGCTGGTGCTGATCCTGGTTGAGCTGAGCGACGTGATTTTCGCCGTGGACAGCATTCCGGCCATTTTTGCGGTGACCACCGACCCGTTCATCGTCCTGACCTCTAACCTGTTCGCCATCCTCGGCCTGCGCGCCATGTACTTCCTGCTGGCAGGCGCGGCGGAGCGCTTCTCAATGCTGAAGTACGGCCTGTCGGTGATCCTGGTGTTTATCGGTATCAAAATGCTGATCGTCGATTTCTACCATATCCCGATCGCCATTTCGCTCGGCGTGGTGTTTGGCATTCTGATCGTGACGCTGATTATCAATACCTGGGTTAACCGCCAGCACGATAAGAAGCAGCAGGCTTAGTGCGTTTTGCCCGGTGGCGCTGCGCTTACCGGGCCTACAACGACACCTCGTGGGCCGGGTAAGCGCAACGCCACCCGGCACTTTCGTTAATCAATAGTTAAAAAACATGACGCAACACGTAAAATCCAGCATTTTACGCTTCCCTCCGCAGACGCTTTCCCTATACTCGACCAGGCAAACATTTACTTACATCCGGACATAAATGTGACTAAGAGCACATCCGGGATGGAACGCAATTTCACTTAAGGAACACTCATGACGACAACCTCATCGGGCCTGCTTGCGCGCCTGTCGCGCGGCAGCCTTGTTAAGCAAATACTGGTTGGACTGGTGCTCGGCGTGGCGCTGGCACTGATCTCAAAACCTGCCGCCGAGGCCACTGGCCTGCTCGGCACACTGTTCGTCGGCGCACTAAAAGCGGTCGCGCCGGTTCTGGTTTTGACGCTGGTGATGGCCTCAATCGCCAACCACCAGCAGGGGCAGAAAACCAATATTCGCCCGATTCTGTGGATGTATCTACTGGGGACGTTCTCGGCTGCGCTGACGGCGGTTGTCGTGAGCTTTATCTTCCCGTCCACGCTGCAACTGACCACCGGCGCGACCGACATTACGCCGCCCGCGGGTATTGTTGAGGTGATGCACGGCCTGCTGATGAGCATTGTCGCCAACCCGATCCATGCGCTGATTAACGCGAACTACATCGGGATTCTGGTATGGGCCGTCGGTCTGGGCTTCGCTCTGCGCCACAGCAACGACACGACTAAAAACCTGGTTAACGACCTTTCTCACGCCGTGACCTTCATCGTGACGGTGGTCATCCGCTTTGCGCCGATTGGTATTTTTGGCCTCGTGGCATCCACGCTGGCAACCACCGGTTTCGGCGCACTCTGGAGCTATGCGCAGCTGCTGCTGGTGCTGATTGGCTGTATGGCTGTCGTGGCACTGGTGATTAATCCGCTGCTGGTGTTTCTGCAGACACGTCGTAACCCGTACCCCCTGGTGCTGATGTGCCTGCGCGAAAGCGGCGTGACCGCCTTCTTCACCCGCAGCTCGGCGGCAAACATTCCGGTCAACATGTCCCTGTGTGAGAAGCTGAATCTGGACCGCGATACCTACTCCGTATCCATTCCGCTGGGTGCGACCGTCAATATGGCGGGAGCGGCCATCACCATCACGGTGCTGACGCTGGCCGCGGTGCATACGCTGGGTATTCCGGTGGATCTGCCAACCGCGCTGCTGCTGAGCGTGGTAGCCTCGCTGTGTGCCTGCGGCGCATCCGGCGTGGCGGGCGGTTCCCTGCTGCTGATCCCGCTGGCATGCAATATGTTCGGCATCCCGAACGAGATCGCCATGCAGGTGGTTGCGGTAGGCTTTATCATCGGCGTGCTGCAGGATTCCTGCGAAACCGCGATCAACTCCTCCACCGACGTGATGTTTACCGCCGCCGTGTGCCAGGCGGAAGACGCGCGTTTAGCGAAGAACGCCCTGCGCAGTTAAAAAGAAAAGCCCGGTGGCGGCTACGCCTTACCGGGCCTACAGGGTTCAGTAGGTCGGGTAAGCGCCAGCGCCACCCGACAAAGTACTTAAAGCGTCACACCGCTCTTAAAGATCGCCAGCTCGCGGAAATCGTTCTTCTCGTTGCAGGTCTGCCTGCCGTTGGCAAATTCCACAATCGCGTCCACGAATTCCGTCAGCAGCTGCGGCATCGCCTTGCCGTGGATAAGCTGCCCGGCATCAAAGTCAATCCAGTGTTTTTTCTTCGCCGCCAGCTCGCTGTTGGTGGCGATTTTCACCGTCGGCACAAAACCGCCGTACGGCGTGCCGCGACCGGTGCTGAACAGCACCATATGGCAGCCGGCTCCCGCCAGCGCGCTGGTGGCGACCGCATCGTTACCCGGCGCGCTCAGCAGGTTCAGACCGTGCGTTTTCAGGCGCTCGCCGTAGCGCAGAACGTCAACCACCTGGCTCGCGCCCGCTTTCTGGGTGCAGCCGAGGGATTTCTCTTCCAGCGTGGTGATCCCACCCGCTTTGTTACCCGGAGACGGGTTCTCATAAATGGGCTGATTGTGGGCAATGAAGTACTGTTTGAAGTCGTTCACCATGGTGACGGTTTTTTCAAACGTCTCCTCGTCGCGGCAGTGGCTCATCAGAATACGTTCCGCGCCGAACATCTCCGGTACCTCGGTCAACACCGTCGTGCCGTTGTTAGCGATCACATAGTCCGAGAAGCGACCCAGCATCGGGTTGGCGGTGATACCGGAAAGGCCGTCAGACCCGCCGCACTCCAGCCCAAACTTCAGCTCGCTCAGCTTGCCCGGCTCGCGCTTGTCATGGCGCATCACGTTATACAGCTGGTGAAGCTGTTCAACGCCCGCCTCCACTTCGTCATCCTGGTGCTGACACACCATAAAATGCACACGCTCAGGGTCAAACTCGCCCAGCGTGTCGCGGAAGGCATCAACCTGGTTGTTCTCGCAGCCCAGGCCAATCACCAGCACCGCGCCCGCGTTCGGGTGACGCACCATGTTTTGCAGCATGGTGCGGGTGTTAATGTGGTCATCCCCCAGCTGGGAGCAGCCGTAGGTGTGGCTGAACAGATGCACGCCGTCGGTGCCTTCGGCATTGTTGGTCTCTTTCAGGAAGCGCGTCTGGATCTGACGCGCAATCCCGTTCACACAGCCGACGGTCGGGAGGATCCACAGCTCGTTGCGGATCCCCACGTCGCCGCTGGCGCGGCGGTAGATCTGCACGTCACGATCCGCCGCCTGCTCATGTGCCCCAGGTAAATCAGGTTGATAGCTGTACTCGTCCAGATCGCTCAGATTGGTGCGGGTATTATGGGAATGAAGATGTTCACCCGGCACGATATCCGCCAGCGCATGCCCAATCGGAAGACCGTACTTAATGACGTTGTCCCCTTTCGCGAGAGGCTTCACGGCAAACTTGTGACCGCGAGCAATCGCCTGACGCAGGGTGACGCTCTGGTTATCAACGGTCACCACGTCGCCTTCAGCGAGATCCGTCAGCGCGACGGCCACGTTATCCAGCGAATGGATTTTGATGTATTGCATATCAACCTCAAACGGCCTTAGTTCAGTTCAATGCCGAAGTAGTCACGCGCATTGTTAAAGCAGATGTTTCTCACCATGTCGCCCAGCAGCTGGATATCCGCCGGCGCTTCGCCTGCGTGCACCCAGCGGCCAATCATCTGGCACAGAATGCGGCGGAAATATTCATGACGGGTATAGGACAGGAAGCTGCGGCTGTCGGTCAGCATGCCGACAAAGCGGCTCAACAGACCAAGCTGCGCCAGCTGCGTCATCTGACGCTCCATGCCGTCTTTCTGATCGTTGAACCACCAGCCGGAACCGAACTGCATCTTGCCCGGCATCCCTTCGCCCTGGAAGTTGCCCACCATCGTGCCCAGCACTTCGTTATCGCGCGGGTTCAGGCAGTAGAGAATGGTTTTCGGCAGCAGGTTTTGCTCATTCTGTTTGCTCAGCAGTTTTGACAGCTCTTCCGCCAGCGGACGGTCGTTGATGGAGTCAAAGCCCACGTCCGCACCAATCAGTTTGAACTGGCGCTGGTTGTTATTGCGCAGCGCACCGATGTGGTACTGCTGTACCCAGCCGCGACGCGCGTATTCCGCGCCGAGGAACACCAGCACCGCCGTTTTGAACTGCGCCACTTCGTGCTCGCTAAGCGATTCACCGGACAGGCGACGCGCCAGAATGCTGTCCAGCTCGGCCTCGTTTGATTCCGCGAACAGCACGACGTCCAGCGCGTGGTCAGAGACTTTACAGCCGTGCGCCGCGAAGTGATCCAGACGTTTGGTCAGCGCGGCCTGGAGATCGGTGAAACGACGGATGTCGGTATCGGACACTTCCGCCAGCTTCGCCACATAGTCGTTAAACGTAGCCTGCTCAATATTGAAGGCTTTGTCCGGGCGCCAGCTTGGCAGCACTTTGATATCAAAAGAAGTGTCTTTGGCGACAACGGCATGATGCTCCAGGGAGTCGATCGGGTCGTCGGTGGTGCCTACCATCTTCACGTTCATCTGCTTCATGATGCCGCGCGCGGAGAAGTTCTCCTCAGCCAGCAGCGCATTGCACCGCTCCCAGATTTCATCGGCGGTCGTTGGGGAGAGCAGTTTGCCGGTGATGCCAAACGGGCGACGCAGCTCAAGGTGCGTCCAGTGGTAGAGCGGGTTACCGATGGTGTGCGGGACGGTCGCCGCCCAGGCATCAAACTTCTCGCGGTCGGTGGCGTCACCGGTACACAGGCGTTCCGCCACGCCGTTGGTGCGCATGGCGCGCCATTTGTAGTGGTCACCCTTCAGCCAGATATCATACAGGTTTTTGAAACGATAATTTTCGGCAACCTGCTGCGGCGGCAGATGGCAGTGGTAGTCGAAAATTGGCTGGTCTTTTGCGTAGTCGTGGTACAGGCGGCGAGCAAATTCGGTATCTAACAGAAAATCGTCGGTCATAAACGGCGTCATTATCGTCTTCCTCATTACGGGAGCGTCAGAAAGCGTATGTTCATATGCTGCAAAGTTATCACACCAATTTCCAGCCACCGAAGCTTTTTTCGTGAGTGAGATCAATAAACGCTAACAAATAAATTACCCTCTAAGGCGTAAACCCTTCTACAGGCCGCGCCATTACTGGCTTTGCGCGCAGCGATTAATGTCCCTACAAAGAATCATACATTTGTGATGTCACTCACCTTTTAAAGTTGTATGACAAGTTATCTTTTCGCCGTCGCAAACGCTAAGCCGACGGAATGCATTACCGGTGTGAGAGGCATCGGGTTTAACGGTACGGATACCGACTTATGCACGCTTACTTATGGCAAGGTTCGGGCCGTTCCGGGACATGCTTCCGGCTACGCCCCTCCCGTTACACAACTGCTCCCGGAAACGGTTGAGAAGTTGCCGTGCTCTGGCGCGGACATAACATAACGATGAGGTTTTAGATGCGTAAAATTAAAGGGTTACGTTGGTATATGATCGCACTGGTGACGTTAGGCACCGTGCTGGGCTACCTGACACGTAACACCGTGGCAGCCGCAGCGCCGACGTTGATGGAAGAGCTGCATATCTCCACACAGCAATACTCCTACATCATTGCCGCCTATTCCGCGGCGTATACCATCATGCAGCCTGTTGCAGGCTATGTGCTGGATATCCTCGGTACCAAAATTGGTTATGCCTTCTTCGCCATCGCCTGGGCGGTGTTCTGCGGAGCCACCGCGCTGGCGGGAAGCTGGGGCGGCCTGGCGCTGGCTCGCGGTGCGGTCGGTGCGGCAGAAGCTGCGATGATCCCGGCGGGCCTGAAAGCCAGCTCCGAGTGGTTCCCGGCAAAAGAGCGCTCTATCGCTGTTGGCTACTTCAACGTGGGCTCGTCCATCGGGGCAATGATTGCGCCACCGCTGGTGGTGTGGGCTATTGTGATGCACAGCTGGCAGATGGCCTTCATCATCTCCGGCGTGCTGAGCTTCGCCTGGGCAATCGCGTGGCTGGTTTTCTATAAGCACCCGCGCGATCAGAAAAAACTCTCCGAAGAAGAACGCGAGTACATCATTGGTGGTCAGGAAGCACAGCATCAGACCAACAACGGCAAGAAAATGACCGTCTGGCAGATCCTGGGCACCCGTCAGTTCTGGGGTATCGCCCTGCCGCGCTTCCTGGCAGAACCGGCCTGGGGGACCTTTAACGCGTGGATCCCGCTGTTCATGTTTAAAGTCTACGGCTTTAACCTGAAAGAGATCGCGATGTTCGCCTGGATGCCCATGCTGTTCGCTGACCTGGGCTGTATCGTGGGCGGCTACCTGCCACCGCTGTTCCAGCGCTGGTTTGGGGTGAACCTGATTGTTTCCCGTAAGATGGTAGTCACCATGGGCGCCCTGCTGATGATTGGCCCGGGCATGATCGGCCTGTTCACCAGCCCATACGTCGCGATTGCCCTGCTGTGTATCGGTGGCTTTGCGCACCAGTCCCTGTCCGGCGCGCTGATTACGCTCTCGTCTGACGTCTTTGGTCGTAACGAAGTGGCCACCGCCAACGGCCTGACCGGGATGGCCGCCTGGACCGCGAGTACGATGTTTGCGCTGGTCGTCGGCGCGCTGGCAGATACCATCGGCTTCAGCCCGCTGTTCGCCGTGCTGGCTATCTTCGACCTGCTGGGCGCGCTGGTGATCTGGACGGTGCTGAAGAGCAAATCGGCAGAGGAGCTGGCGAAAGAGTCGCTCGGGAAACCGGCGACGCAGAGTTAGCAACCATTTTCCCGCCGGGTGGCGCTACGCTTACCCGGCCTACAAAACCCGCAGGCCCGTGCAAGCGAAGCGCCACCGGGCATTTAAAGGCTGCTCAGTAGCGGCTTTTTTAATGGCAAATCTGGAGAGTGGCACGCAAAAGTGGTATAACAAATCATCTGCCGTACCCTGCCTGGAGCGCATATGGAAATCACCGAACCACGTCGTTTATATCAACAACTTGCTGCGGAGCTGAAAGATCGCATCGAGCAAGGGGTCTATCTTGTCGGTGATAAACTGCCCGCCGAGCGCTTCATCGCGGATGAAAAAAGCGTCAGCCGCACCGTGGTGCGCGAAGCGATCATCATGCTGGAAGTGGAAGGCTACGTTGAGGTACGCAAAGGCTCCGGCATTCACGTCATTTCCAATCTGCCGAAACACTCGCCCGTCGCGGACGAAAGTCTGGAATTTGCCAGCTATGGTCCGTTTGAGCTGCTCCAGGCTCGCCAGTTGATTGAAAGCAACATTGCCGAATTTGCGGCGACGCAGGTGACCAAGCAGGACATCATGAAGCTGATGGAAATCCAGGAGAATGCCCGTAAGGAAAAATGTTTCCGCGATTCAGAGTGGGATCTGCAGTTCCACGTCCAGGTCGCCCTGGCAACCCAGAATACGGCGCTGGCGGCAATCGTTGAGAAAATGTGGACTCAGCGCGTTCACAACCCGTACTGGAAAAAACTGCACGACCATATCGATTCCCGAACCGTCGACAACTGGTGTGACGATCACGATCAAATCCTTAAGGCGCTGATTCGTAAAGATCCGCATGCCGCTAAGCTGGCGATGTGGCAGCACCTGGAAAACACCAAGCAGATGCTGTTCAATGAAACCAGTGACGACTTCGAATTTAACGCTGACCGCTATCTTTTCGCTGATAATCCCGTTGTTCATCTCGATACGGCCCCCAGTGCCGCAAAATAGATGACCTTCCCGCTGGCAGGCGCCTCGCTGCGCCTTCTGGCTTCAGTGGGTAAGCAAAACATATATAGTGTCAGCCTTTGTAAATCCCCTCGCTCACTTCCTGGGCTTACGCCAAAATCAACTCACGCCTGCAAATTCTGTGACGCAGAACGTTGGGCTTTGTTACAATTGGATTCACTTCGTTATTTTGTAAGTTAGTGCTTGCTAACCAGCCAATTAACAGGGAACCGTGTTGGCCACACCGCAATGTGTCCGCGAGCGACCATAATGAAATCACAACAATGTCGCCGTGCTGTTTGCCCCGGATAACAGGCGTGACGTTAACCGATTTCCAGGAACACTGAATGGAACTTTTGACCCAACTACTGCATGCCCTCTGGGCGCAGGACTTTGAAACGCTGGCCAACCCTTCCATGATTGGCATGCTCTATTTCGTCTTGTTTATGATCCTGTTCCTTGAGAACGGTTTGCTGCCTGCAGCCTTCCTGCCCGGTGACAGTTTGCTGGTGCTCGTCGGCGTGCTGTGTGCCAAAGGGGCGATGGCGTTTCCGCACACCATTTTATTACTGACCGTCGCGGCCAGCCTCGGCTGCTGGGTGAGCTACATACAGGGAAGATGGCTGGGTAATACCCGGATCGTCCAGAACTGGCTCTCGCACCTGCCTGCACATTATCATCAGCGGGCGCACCACCTTTTCCATAAGCACGGGCTTTCCGCGCTGCTGATTGGTCGCTTTATCGCGTTTGTACGTACCCTGTTGCCGACCATTGCCGGTCTGTCGGGGCTGAGCAGCGCGCGCTTCCAGTTCTTTAACTGGATGAGCGGTCTGTTATGGGTGCTTATTCTGACAACGCTCGGTTATGCCCTGGGTAAAACGCCGGTCTTTATGAAATATGAAGACCAACTGATGTCCTGCCTGATGCTGCTGCCCGTTGTGCTGCTGGTCTTCGGCCTGATCGGCTCTCTGGTCGTGCTGTGGAAAAAGAAATACGGAGCCAGAGGCTAACGATGGCTATCTCACCGCTCGCCCTGCGCCGTTTTGCCTGTGCCGTGATGACGTTGGTGGTGCTCAGCGCCATGCTGCTGGTATGGAGCGCGCTTTCGCACCAGGAATCCACGCTGGCCATTCGCCCGGTCAACCAGGGTGCCAGCGTGCCTGACGGTTTTTCTGTCTGGCATCATCTGGATGCGAACGGGATACGTTTTAAGAGCATCACCCCGCAGGACGATGTTTTACTGATCAAGTTTGATTCCCGTGCGCAAAGTGCCGCCGCAAAAGTGGTTCTCGACCGTACGCTGCCGCAGGGGTATATCATTGCTCAGCAGGAAGATGACAGCCAGCCAGCAGCCTGGCTGTCGCTGATTCGCGATACGTCGCATCGATTTGGATAATTACCAGGATTCCGAATCTTTTCACTCACTTTGGTGAATCCCCCGTTTACTTACTATGCTTAAGTACGCGGAGCACCCCTCGACTGTACTCCGCATAACTTTGGATAGCGGCTTACGCCGCAACACAATGGAAGGTTTCGATAATGAAATTCCGCATGACTCTGGCTCTGGCCCTTTTTTCTTTAAGCACAGCATCCTTCGCCAATTCTCTCTGTCAGGAGAAAGAACAGGATATTCAGCGTGAGATCGGTTATGCCGAAAAGCATAACAATCAGCACCGTGTTGATGGTCTCAAAAAAGCGCTGAGCGAAGTGAAAGCGAACTGTTCAGACAGCAAGCTTCGTGCCGACCACCAGAAGAAAATCGCTGAACAGAAGGACGAGATAGCCGAGCGCCGTCGCGACCTGCAGGAAGCGAAAGAGAAAGGGGATGCGGAAAAAATTGCTAAGCGCGAGAAGAAGTTGAAAGAAGCGCAGGACGACCTGAAAGCGCTGGAAGCTCGCGATTATTGAGTTAACGGAAATCTCAACAGGAGAGAATCATGTCAAAAGATACGACGTCTGAACATCTGCGCGCTGAACTGAAATCCCTGGCCGATACCCTTGAAGAGGTGCTGAACTCCTCTGCTGACAAGTCAAAAGAAGAGGTCAGCAAGCTACGCAGCAAGGCGGAGCAGGCGCTGAAAGAGAGCCGCTATCGCCTGGGTGAAACCGGTGATGCACTGGCAAAACAGACCCGCGAAGCGGCCGCGCGTGCGGACGAATACGTGCGTGATAATCCATGGACAGGCGTAGGGATTGGTGCCGCAGTCGGTGTGGTACTGGGTGTCCTGCTGACGCGTCGTTGATATGGAAGATCCTCGTCACGCACAAGGGCCTGCTAACAACGTCCTCGGCATCGGCCAGCGTATTTTAACGACGCTGGTCGGGATTGCCGAAACGCGCGTCCGACTGGCAGTGGTGGAGCTGGAAGAGGAGAAAGCCAACCTCTTCCAGATGCTGCTGATGCTCGGACTTACCATGCTCTTCGCCGCGTTTGGTCTGATGAGCCTGATGGTGTTAATCATCTGGGCCATTGACCCGCAGTATCGTCTTAACGCGATGATTGCCACCACCGTCGTTCTGCTGGTCGCCGCGTTGATTGGCGGTATCTGGACGCTGCGTAAAGCGCGTAAATCCACGTTCCTGCGCCATACGCGTCAGGAGCTGGCTAACGATCGCGCCCTGCTGGAGGATGACAAGCCGTGAGCGGTAAAGCCGAACGTCAAAAGCGAAAAGCGTACCTGCTAAGCCAGATCCAGCAGCAACGGCTGGATCTGTCGGCGAGCCGCCGCGACTGGATTGACGCGACGCGACGGTTTGACCGGGGCTGGAACACCTTCCTGAGCCTGCGTTCATGGGCGCTGGTCGGCAGCAGCGTGATGGCTATCTGGACGGTTCGTCATCCAAATATGCTGATCCGCTGGGCGCGCCGTGGATTTGGTGCCTGGAGCGCCTGGCGTCTGGTGAAAGCCACGATTCGTCAGCAGCAGTTGCGGTAGCCTTCTCGCCGGGTGGCGGCTACGCCTTACCCGGCCTACTTGCACGCGTAGGCCGGGTAAGCGCAGCGCCTCCCGGCAAAATCCTCTCCCCTCCCTTACTCAATATCTTTGAAGAAGATTGACAGTTTTCCTTGCTAACAATCGCCCACCGTCACGTTTATGATGCTCTCCATCGACAGCAACGACGCGGTATCTACCCGGAATTGCAGACAAATAACGTTCAGCCGCTGATGTGGTTTCCTGGAGAGTAAAATGAAAAAATTAGAAGATGTTGGTGTACTGGTAGCGCGTATTCTGATGCCAATTCTGTTCATCGTGGCAGGTTGGGGAAAAATCACCGGTTATGCAGGCACCCAGCAATATATGGAAGCCATGGGCGTTCCGGGGTTCCTGTTGCCACTGACCATTCTTCTTGAGTTCGGCGGCGGCCTGGCAGTCCTGTTCGGCTTCCTGACCCGCACCACCGCGCTGTTTACTGCAGGCTTCACCGTGCTGACGGCGTTCATCTTCCACAGCAACTTTGCGGAAGGCGTGAACTCTCTGATGTTCATGAAAAACCTGACCATCGCGGGTGGCTTCCTGCTGCTGGCCGTTACTGGCCCGGGCGCATACAGCATCGACCGCGTTCTGAATAAGAAATGGTAAGCACGCTATACTGAATAAACACAAAGCGAGGAGACATCTCCTCGCTTTTGCTATCTGACGGAGGAGAAAAAATGGGACAACTCGTAGACGGCGTCTGGCAGGATGTCTGGTATGACACCAAATCCACCGGAGGTCGCTTTAAGCGCTCTGTTTCGGCCTTCCGTAACTGGCTGACCGCCGACGGTGCGCCGGGCCCAAGCGGCGAAGGCGGCTTCGCGGCTGAGAAAGATCGTTATCATCTTTATGTTTCCCTCGCCTGCCCGTGGGCCCACCGCACGCTGATCGTGCGCAAGCTGAAAGGTCTCGAATCCTTCATTCCGGTTTCCGTCGTCAACCCGCTGATGCTGGAAAACGGCTGGACGTTTGACAGTGATTTCCCTGCGGCAACTGGCGACGAACTGTATCACCACGATTTCCTATACCAGCTCTATCTGCGCGCCGATCCGCATTACACTGGTCGCGTGACCGTGCCGGTGCTATGGGACAAGAAAAACCAGACGATTGTCAGCAATGAGTCTGCGGAAATCATCCGCATGTTCAATACCGCATTTGATGCCCACGGCGCCCGTGCCGGGGATTACTACCCGGTTGAACTGCGCGATAAGATTGATGAGCTGAACAGCTGGATTTACGACAACGTCAACAACGGTGTCTATAAGGCCGGTTTCGCCACCAGCCAGGAAGCGTATGACGAAGCGGTCGGGAAGGTGTTTGAATCACTGGAACGCCTGGAACAGATTCTGGGCCAGCATCGCTACCTGACGGGCGATCGCCTGACGGAAGCGGACATTCGCCTGTGGACCACGCTGGTTCGCTTTGATCCGGTCTATGTCACCCATTTTAAGTGCGATAAACACCGCATCAGCGACTACCTGAACCTGTATGGTTTCCTGCGCGACATCTACCAGATGCCGGGCATCGCGGATACGGTCGACTTCGACCATATTCGCACCCACTATTTCCGCAGCCACAAGACCATCAACCCGACGGGTATTATCTCCATCGGCCCTTGGCAGGACCTGGATGAACCGCACGGGCGCGACGTGCGTTTTGGATAAAAAGTAAGGGCATCACCAGATGCCCTTTTTTAATTCACAATCTCCATCTATCCTTACTTTGATTGCTTAGAAAACAAGTGATTGACCGATTATTGAGGCAAGGAAAATGGACTGGTATTTAAAAGTACTGCGCAACTACATTGGATTTGGTGGCCGCGCCCGCCGCAAAGAGTACTGGATGTTCGTTCTGGTGAACTTCGTCCTGATTATGGTGCTGGGCATCGTGGATAAAATTCTCGGCTGGGAGCGGGCTGGTGGTGAAGGCGTACTGACCACCATCTATGGCCTGTTAGTCCTGCTGCCATCATGGGCGGTACTGTTCCGTCGGCTGCACGATACCGATCGTTCGGCGTGGTGGTTACTGCTGCTGCTGATTCCGATCGTGGGCTGGATCGTGATTTTGATCTTCAACTGTCAGAGTGGGACGCCGGGCGAAAACCGCTTTGGTCCGGATCCTAAGATCGGCGCATAAAAAAAGCCCGGTGGCGCTTCGCTTACCGGGCCTACTCGCTTATTTGTTGTGGTGCGCAAACAGCTTTGGAATTTCACGCAGGCACCACGATTTGGCTTCGCCCATGCTGTCGCGACGCCACGCCATAATGATATCCACTTCGCTGGTGTACTCCGGGCTCACGACCCGCAGTCGCCCTTCCGCAATATCTTTTTCCACAAACGGGTACGGCATCGTCGCCACGCCCAGACCGGCCAGCAGCGCCTGCCGTTTGTCTTCCAGCGAGGTCACCGTCAGACGAGGCTGTTTATCCAGCAGCTGCACCGTCAGCACCGGACGCTCGCGCGCGGTATCCGCGACCGCCACGCCGCGATACTTCACGCGTGTGACTTCAGAGAGCGGCTCCGGCTCCTGGTGAATCGGGTGGTTGGGGGCGGCAACGTAGACGTTCATGACGCTGTAGAGCTTGCGCGAGTTGATTTCTGACGATGAGCGGAAGTGCATGTCCGGTGCAATAACGATATCCGCCCTGCCCGTCTCCAGACGCTCCCACGCCCCTGCCAGCACCTCGGTGATGATGGACAGCTGCGTATTGGCCTTCGCCGCCAGGCGGTCCACCAGCGGGAACAGCGCTTCGGTCGGGACCAGCGCTTCGGTAACTAACGTCAGATGCGTTTCCCAGCCGCGCGCGAGCGCTTCGGCGTCTGTCGTCAGCTTATCCGCCGCTTCCAGCAGCACGCGGCCGCGCTCCAGCAGCATTCGGCCCACGTTGGTGAATTTTGTTCGATGACCGGAGCGGTCAAACAGCACCACGTCCAGCTCTTCTTCCAGCTTCTGCATGGTGTAGCTCAGCGCAGACGGAACGCGCCCCAGTTCATTGGCCGCCGCCGCAAAACTGCCGCGCCGGTCAATCGCGTCCATGACGCGAAGCGCCTCAAGCGTCAATGCTCTCTCTTTAGCCATCTCGTTCTCATTCAGGAAATTTGAACATACCAGGCAGAATATCTGGCTAACAATGAAGCGTCCATACCTTTACCATTGTTTTAGTGTAAAGAGAGGTCAAGTTTATGATTACGACAAGAACAGCTAAACAGTGCGGACAAGCCGATTTCGGTTGGCTGCAGGCCCGCTACACCTTTTCCTTTGGACACTACTTTGACCCTAAACTCCTCGGTTACGCTTCACTGCGCGTGTTGAACCAGGAAGTGCTCGCCCCGGGTGCCTCCTTCCAGCCGCGTACGTACCCGAAAGTCGATATCCTGAACCTGATCCTGGAAGGCGAGGCAGAATACCGCGATAGCGAGGGCAATCATGTCCAGGCAAAGGCTGGCGAAGCGTTGTTAATTTCCACGCAGCCGGGCATCAGCTACAGCGAGCATAACCTCAGCAAAGACAAAACGCTGACCCGCATGCAGCTGTGGCTCGACGCCTGCCCTGAGCGGGAAAATCCGCTGGTACAGAAGTTAGATTTAACGGGCGATAAGCAGCAGCTGATTGCATCGCCGGATGGCAGCAAAGGGAGCCTGCAGCTGCGTCAGCAGGTGTGGCTGCATCATATCGAGCTGAAAAAAGGTGAACAGGCAAGCTTCCAGCTTCATGGTCCGCGCGCCTATCTGCAGTCCATTCACGGTACGGTGCATGCGGTGACGCACACGGAAGAGAAAGAAGCCCTCACCTGCGGCGACGGGGCGTTTATTCGTGATGAAGCGAATATCACCCTGGTGGCGGATACGCCACTGCGCGCGCTGCTGATTGATTTGCCGGTTTAAGATAAACACGATCCCTCGCTCGATCGGTTCCCTCTCCCAGTGGGAGAGGGTTAGGGTGAGGGATAACGGGTTGGATTAAATCACAACACCTTACTCGCCATAATTTCAATAATCTGCCGGTCCGTTGCCTGCATCGAGCGGCACGCCAGCGCGCACAGGTTCGCGATCGACTGCTCCACATCGTGCGCGACAATCCCCTCGTTGCCCGTTACGCCCGACTCATCCAGCGCCATCATCACCGCTTTCCAGGCGCTACTGACGCTGGTAGAGACCTTCATGGCGCAGCTGTTTGACGCGCCGTCGCAAATCATCCCGCTGACGTCGCCGATCATACTGCCGATCGCCATCGCGATGGTCTGGTAACGGCCACCCATCAGCCACGCCATTCCCGCCGCAGCGCCCATCGCCGCCGTTGTCGCCGCACACAGTGCGGACAGGCGTGGAAGCTGATAATGGATATAGATCGCCGACAGATGCGACAGCATCAGCGCCCGCGCCAGCCGTTCGTCACCGGCCTGAAGATGCTCAGCCACAACAACGACGGGCATGGTGGCGGTGATCCCCTGGTTACCAGAGCCCGAATTGCTCATCGCCGGCAGCGTCGCGCCGCCCATCCGGGCATCCGAGGCGGCGCTGGTGCGAATAACAATGTCTGAACCCAGATCCTGCGCCAGCCATCCGCGCGAGCGCTGCTTATCAAGCGTTGCGCCAATATGCAGCCCCCACTTCCCACTGAGCCCTTCGCGAGAGAGCGCATCGTTCAGTTGTCCTGCTTCCAGGATGAAGCGGATGGCCTCAAATGGCACCTGCTCGACAAACTCCAGGATCTGCGACAGCGTAGCGTGCGACAGTACCGCCAGCGGATCGTCACCTGTCTCGGCTACTGGCTTATCCAGCGTAAAGCGCGTTTCCCCCTGGCAAACCACTTCCACCACCCGGGTATGCCCGCCCGCGATGGTCACCATCGCCGAGATATCCCCGGCATAAACGCAGGCGCGGGAATAGAGGATCTCATCACAGGGCTGCTGCAGTTTTACCTGCACTTGCCCTGCCTCAAGCAGGGCTTTGGCGCGGACCAGTGCATCGGCGGTGGCATCTTTCAATACCTCCAGTCCGGCGTGCGCATTACCGCCAATCGCGCCCAGCGCTGCCGCAATCGGTAACCCGACCATGCCGGTACCCGGCACCGTCACGCCCAGTCCGTTTTTCATCAGGTTCGGCGAGACCCACGCCTCAATCCGTGTGACCTCCCCCGGCAGAAAGTCTGCGGCAATCGCACAGGCCAGTGCCAGAGAGACGGGTTCGGTACACCCAAGGGCAGGCTTCACTTCTTCCTGCACCGCGCGAATAAATTGATTCCATAAAGGATGAGTATGCTCAGACATCGTTACGACCTTAATGACCCTCAGGAGAATGCGAGGAAAGGAGAAACACAAAGCAGCAGTCCGGTGATGATGATTATCACCAGCGATACGCCTTTATATTTATGCAGCGCCGGTACCTTGTAGACCAGCCATGCCGGGATCAGGCAACCCACCATGCCGAAGATGGGGCTGCAAATGGAGGTGAAGCTCAACACCGGCGCGTTCAGGACTATCGCGCTCCAGGCCAGCAGAATGGCGAACAGCATAATCCCGCGCTGGACAGCGTTTTCATTGATTCTTTCTGCCGGCATTTTGCGGCGCAGGATGTTCATGACGATACCCTGCGTAGCCTCGCGGAAGCCGAGGTAAACGCCGAAGAACGCGGTCATCACAGCGAAGATATTGAGGATCACGCTGACGATTTTGACCCAGCCCGCGCCGTCGCCGCTGATGAACTGCGCCGCAATCGCCAGGGCAGAGATATTCTGCTCGTAGGCTTTGACCGCCTCATCGTGCCCCATCGCCAGGGTGAAGGAGACGGCGTAGAAGAAGACCGTCACAAACAGGATGCCAAAGGCAATGTTCATCGCCCGCAGTGCCTTATGACGCGCCACCTCCACCGATTTTTCACGTGAACGATACGAGATCACCATCGGGCTCAGGGTCTGAATAAAGAGAATGGAGGTTAAGGTAAAGGGCAGCGTAATGATGGCGTTTTTAATCAGCAGCCCCAGCGGCGGCAGCATGCCCACGTTGGCTAAATGCCAGAGGCCAATCATTGACAGCCCCAGCGCCGCAACGACAAACAGCTTGGTAAGCACCATCAGGCTTGAAACTTTAAACAGCAGCTTTTCACCGCGTGAAGAAATCGCGACCAGAATGCAAATCAAAAATAAACCGTAGAACGGATTTTCCGAGAGCAAACCGTCGGTCACGCCGAAGGTGTGCAAATACGAGGCGCTGTCGTTGGTAATGGCCGTGGAATAGACAAACATCCAGATCACCAGCATGACGAAATAGAGCGCACCTAATAAAATCCCCCAGTTCTTACCCAAATACCCGCTAATTACGCTCGGGTAGTCTTTGCATTCCGGGGATTCCGCCAGCGTGTTAATAAACAACCGCTGGAATAAATACATGGCGGGATAACCAATAATGGAGGAGAGCAAAAATACCCACAGCCCCATTAATCCGACCTGCACGGGGAGAAAAACAATCCCCGCGCCGATAGCCATCCCAATACTCATGATGACCCAACCCGTGTCGGTGCTATCGAATTTAATCGCCTCTCGCCACTCGCTTTCACTCATTCCCGCCCGCCTTGCCGCGGGGGAATCATTCACAATGACACTGCTGTTTGTTGCCGTATCCATGGGGCACTCGCTTATTTTGTAGGGTAAACAGTTGTTTTTATAGGGTTCCGATCGCCAGCGATTGCGATTCAGATGGCAGCAGGTGCTTGTTATTGGTGTGAGAAAATCTTAACCGGAGCGAGGGAGAAAAAAGTCACAACCTTTATGAGGATTTTCGAATGATAGAGGAAAATTTGCTTTTTTACTGGGTTGATAGACGGTATTTTTCTAAAAGTGACGCCGATCAAGAAATAAAAACCCGCGCGGTGCGCGGGCTGAAAATCAGTGAGCCAGCGCGTTAGCCATATCCGTTCTTATCTGTTTGCGCTGTTCCGGCGTTAACACCTGGCTGACGTCGAAGTAATATTTCACGCGGTAATAGCGGGTCTGCTCTTCAATTTTGCTGAATGCACTAAGCTGGCTTTTCACCGTGCTTTCGTCCCATTTACCCGCCTGGAACATGTCGATCAGCGCACCGTCCTTCACGCCCGTCATTGGGATCTTGCTGACATTTTGTTCCAGCTGCTTATGCAGATCGTCAATCTTCTTAACCTGCTCGTTGCTGAGCTTCAGGTGCTGAACCAGCGGGTCCTGCGATGGAGACGGAGCAGCCTCAACGTTAGCGGCCTGTGCCGTAAAACTGCACACGGCCAGCGTGGCGGCGGCCAACGCAATACGGGTCATTTTCATCATCTTACTGTCCTTACATTCTGTTATAGGGGAAAGCAGGCGTATTGTTTTTCAAGAGCGGATGAATATGTGTGAGTAATTATATAAACAATTTTGTATGTTTAGCGGGCAAAAAAATGCCCCCCGCAGTGAGGGGCATGAGAAGGGGTTTACGTCAGATTGACTGTGTAAACGTTCGCGAAATCACATCCTGCTGCTGCTCGCGTGTCAGGGCATTAAACCGCACCGCATAGCCCGAGACGCGGATGGTCAGGTTCGGGTAGTTCTCGGGATGCGCAATGGCATCGAGGAGCATCTCCCGGTTCATCACGTTAACGTTCAGGTGCTGCCCGCCCTCAATAGACGCTTCGTGATGGAAGTACCCATCCAGCAGCCCTACCAGGTTGGTTTTGCGCACCAGCTCGTCCTTGCCCAGCGCCTGCGGCACGATGGAGAAGGTGTAGGAGATGCCATCTTTGGCATAGGTGAACGGCAGCTTGGCGACCGACGTTAACGAGGCCACCGCCCCTTTTCTGTCGCGGCCGTGCATTGGGTTCGCGCCTGGGGCAAACGGCGTGCCGCCGCGTCGTCCGTCCGGCGTGTTCCCGGTCTTCTGCCCGTAAACCACGTTGGAGGTGATGGTCAGGATCGACTGAGTCGGAACCGCGTTGCGGTAAGTTGGCAGCGCCTGAATTTTCTTCATAAAGCGCTCCACCAGATCGCAGGCGATGCTGTCCACGCGATCGTCGTTGTTGCCGTACTGCGGATAGTCCCCTTCTATCACGAAATCGACCGCCAGACCGGTATGGTCGCGCACCGGCTTCACCGTGGCGTATTTAATGGCGGACAGGGAGTCCGCCGCTACCGATAGCCCGGCAATGCCGCAGGCCATGGTGCGGTAAACGTCCCGGTCGTGTAGCGCCATCAGCGAGGCTTCGTAGCTGTACTTATCATGCATGTAGTGAATGAGATTCAGCGCGCTGATGTACTGCACCGCCAGCCAGTCCATAAAGTGATCGAGGCTCGCCATCACGGTGCCGTAATCCAGCACGTCGTCCAGCAGCGGCTCGGTTTTCGGGCCGACCTGGATCTTCAGCTTCTCGTCCACCCCACCGTTGATCGCGTACAGCAGCGTTTTGGCGAGGTTAGCGCGCGCGCCAAAGAACTGCATCTGCTTGCCGATCACCATCGGGCTGACGCAGCAGGCAATCGCGTAGTCGTCGCTGTTGAAGTCGGCACGCATCAGGTCGTCGTTTTCATACTGCAGCGACGAAGTAACGATCGACACCTGCGCGGCGTATTTCTTGAACGCGATCGGCAGCTGTTCTGACCAGAGGATAGTCAGGTTCGGCTCTGGCGCGGGTCCCATGGTGTGCAGCGTGTGCAGATAGCGGAAGCTGTTTTTGGTCACCAGCGTGCGGCCGTCCAGCCCCATGCCACCGATCACTTCCGTGGCCCAGATCGGATCGCCGGAGAAGAGCGTGTCGAATTCCGGCGTGCGAAGGAAGCGCACCATGCGGATCTTCATGATGAAGTGGTCGATCAGCTCCTGCGCCTGCACCTCATTCAGGCGTCCCGCCTGCATGTCGCGTTCGATGTAGATATCGAGGAACGAGGCCGTACGCCCCAGCGACATGGCTCCGCCGTTCTGGGATTTCACCGCCGCCAGGTAGGCAAAATAGAGCCACTGCACCGCTTCCTGGGCATTCATCGCCGGGCGTGAGATATCAAAGCCATAGTTCGCCGCCATCTGCTGGATCTGCAGCAGCGCGCGCTTGTGCTCCGCAAGCTCTTCGCGCAGGCGGATCGTCGCCTCAAGATCTTCGCCGCGCTCCAGCCTGCCCTGCAGATCGGCGAACTGAAGTTCACGCTCGCGTACCAGATAGCGGATGCCGTACAGCGCCACGCGGCGGTAATCGCCGATGATACGCCCGCGCCCGTAGCCGTCCGGCAAACCGGTTAGCACGCCGGATTTGCGGCAGCGCATCATCTCCGGGGAGTAGACGTCAAACACCCCCTGGTTGTGGGTTTTGCGCAGCTCGGTAAAGAGATATTCAAACTGCGGATCCATCTCCCGCCCGTAGGCCTCAAACGAGCTGCGGATCATGTTGATCCCGCCGTACGGATGCAGGGCGCGCTTGAGCGGCTTGTCGGTTTGCAGGCCGACGATCGTCTCCAGATCCTGGTCAATATAGCCCGGCCCGTGGGCCGTAATGGTGGTGGCAATGTTGGTGTCAAAATCCACCGGGGCGTGGGTGGCATTCTCCTGACGAATGCCGACCATCACCTTCTGCCACAGCGCCGTCGTTGCTGGCGTCGCCTGCGCGAGGAAAGCTTCATCGCCGTCGTAAGGGGTGTAGTTATGCTGAATAAAATCGCGCACGTTGACGGCGTTTTTCCATTCTTCACCGCGAAACCCGGCCCATGCGTCGCTGTAGGGGGCGACGCCCGTATCGATTGTTACGTTCATGTGTTTCTCGCTTTATCAGGCGTAAGCCGCAGCCGGGGTAACCTTCCCAAGACGGAGGGCGTCCAGCGCGATCATTTTTTCTTCGTTGGTAGGGATCACCGCGCAGGCCACGCGGGACGAATCGGTGCTGATGACGCGCTCACCCGCGCTGCCCGGCAGGGAGTTTTTGGCGTCGTCGAGGAGGATGCCAAACACCTTCAGGTGTTCAGCCACCAGGGCGCGAATCAGCGTTGAGTTTTCGCCGATGCCGCCGGTAAAGACCACCGCATCCAGGCGGTGCAGCGACGCTGCGTGCCCGGCAATGTGTCGCGCAATGCGGTGAATGAAGGTCTGGATCGCAAGCACAGCCCGCTCGTTGCCTTCATGCCAGGCTTTCTCCAGCGCCCGCAGGTCAGAAGAGATGCCGGAGATCCCCAGCAACCCGGACTCTTTGTTGACCACGCGCTCCAGATCCTCAAACGACTGACCGGTCTGCTGAGCAATCCACGCCATCGCGCCAAAATCCACGTCGCCGCAGCGCGTACCCATCATCAGTCCTTCCAGGGGGGTCATCCCCATGGATGTATCCACGCTTTGGCCGTTGCGCACCGCGCAGATGGATGCCCCGTTGCCGAGATGGGCGATCACCAGGCCGCTGTCATCGGGGGACAGCCCGAGAAGCGAATGTGCCTGCGCGGCCACATAGCGGTGAGAGGTGCCGTGGAAGCCGTAGCGGCGCACGCCCAGCGCTTCAAAATAGCGGTACGGCAAACCGTACAGATACGCCTGCGGCGGCAGCGTCTGGTGGAAGCTGGTATCAAATACCGCGACCTGCTGCACGCCCGGGAATAGACGCTCTGCGGCTTCCACGCCGCTCAGGTTGGCGTAGTTATGCAGCGGCGCCAGCGGAGAGACCTGGCGGATCTGCTCAATCACCTCTTCCGTAATCAGGGTCGACTCGCTGAAGAGGTCGCCGCCGTGCGCAATGCGGTGGCCAATTAAGGCCACGCTGCTCATCAGGTCACGCTTCTCCAGCTCCAGGGCGATGGCAGCCAGCGCCCCTTCGTAGTCCTGGTGAGCCAGTCTGGCTGGCTCACCCCCGTTCACGGAAATAAAGGCCTTTTCAGTGTTGATGCCGTCAGCAATGCCCGTCATCAGGGCGTCGCAACTGCTGGCGTCGAGCACCGAAAACTTAACAGAGGACGAACCGCAGTTAATTACCAGTACAACCGGAAACTCAATCATCATGTGACTCCGCTCTTCCTGAGCAATGGTTTAGAACAGTTTGTAAACGATATTCAGAATGGTCAGCAGGCCCACAACCGTGACGAAGATGTTCTCGGGTTTGCCCTTATATTTCGCCATGGCTGGCACTTTGCGGATGGCGTACATCGGCAGCAGGCACAGCAGAGAGGCGATAATTGGCGCGCCCATGGCTTCGATAAGGTCGAGAATATTCGGGTTGGCGTACGCCACAATCCAGGTGGAGCCCATGATGAAGACCATGCTGATGGTGTTCAGTTTGCCGACAGAGACCTTCTTCTTATCGCCTTTGTAGCCGAACTTGAGGATCAGGCCATTCAGCCCTTCCAGCGTGCCCAGGTAGTGGCCAAAGAAGGATTTGAAGATAGCGACCAGGGCAATAATGGAAGCGCCGTATTCCAGTACCGTCGCAAACGTCGATTTGGTGCCGGACATGGAGGCAAAGTGGTTCGCCAGGTAAGAGAGCACCGGGATGTTCTGCGCTTTGGCATCCGCCATGTTCTGCGGAGAGAGCGTAAACAGGCAGCTAAAGGCGAAGAACATCACCACGGCGACCATCAGCATGCTGGCGCGACCGATGATTTTGGAACATTTCTGCTCGGTGAATTCTTTACCGAACTCCGGCTCGTACTCTTCGCGCTTGGAAACCACAAACGAGGAGACGATAGGCGAGAAGTTAAAGGAGAAGACCATGATGGAGATCCCCAGCCACACCGTGACCAGGATGCCGTCATGGCCGGTGAAGGCGATATCGCTCAGGTTGACCTGGTCGATCACCGCGGAGTTCCAGTAAGGGATCAGCGACAGGGAAATTAGCACCAGACTGGCAATAAACGGGAATACCAGGAAGCTCATCACCTTCACCATCAGGTCCTTACCGAACCAGATAACAAAAGCCATCAGCAGCAGCAGGAACAGCGCCACCACGCCGCGGTTCAGCGCAGGCAGCTGGAGCTGGTTTTCCCAGAAGGTCATGAAGGTGTTAGTAATGGTGACGCCGTAAATCCACAGCAGCGGGCAAATGGCAAAGAAGTAGAGGAACGTGATCACCACCCCGCCGGTTTTACCGAAATGCTCTTCCACCGTTTCGGTAATGTTGCCGGAAACGTTGCTGCCGGACAGGCAGAGGCGCGCCAGCGCGCGGTGGCAGTAAAACGCAATCGGGAACGCGAGAACCAGCATCAGCAGGATAGGGATTAATCCGCCAAAGCCTGCGCGAATGGGGAAGAACAGCACGCCTGCGCCAATGGCGGTACCAAACAGGCCAAGCGTCCAGGTGGTATCAGACTTACGCCAGGAGGACGTTTTTGTCTGGCCAACGATAATGCTTTCTGTGTTGCTCATAGGTCACCTTTATGCGTCAACGAAGCCGGTAATTTGGGAAACACGGGAGAGATCGATATTGCCGCCGGAAATAATGCAGACGGTTTTGCGGCCCTGAATATAGTGATCCAGTTTGCCGCTTAATAACGCCGCGCAGGCCAGTGCGCCAGCGCCTTCCGTCACCACTTTATTTCGCTGAATAAGGGCAATCATGCTGTTGCGAATATCGTCTTCGCTCACCAGCACAATGTCATCGACCAGTTCACGAACGATTTCGAAGGTTAATTTGCCCGGGCGAGAGACGTCGCAGCCGTCGGCTAACGTGCCGGTGACGCGATGGTTGGTTATTTCTCCTGCCTGCCAGGAGGCTGCCATTCCGTGCACGTTTTCAGACTGTACGCCGATAATATTAATGGTCGGGTTGATGGATTTAATCGCCGTTGCAATACCGGCAATTAAACCGCCGCCGCCGATAGGGACAATCACATTATCCACGTCATATAAATCTTCGAGAATTTCCAGGCCGATGGTGCCCTGACCGGCAATCACTTTGGCGTCATCGTAAGGCGGGATAAAAATGCGCCCTTCCATCTCGACGATTTCGCTGACTTTGGCGATGGTGTCGTTAAAGTTCTCACCGTGCAGCACCACTTCCGCCGAGTAGTCGCGCGTCGCGGCCACCTTGGATTTTGGTGCGCCCATTGGCATCACCACTTTGCCATCGATGCCGAGCATGGCGCAGGAAAGGGAAACCCCCTGCGCGTGGTTTCCCGCTGAGCAGGCGACCACGCCTTTGCGTTTTTCAGCATCGGTCAGCGAGCTTAATTTATTAAACGCGCCGCGAATTTTGAACGAGCCGGTACGCTGCATGTTCTCAAACTTCAGGAATATTTCACCCTTACAACGTTCGCTGAGATAATTCGAGCGTGGCATACCGGTTTTATATATCTTGCCTGCCAGGCGTTTTCTGGCATCCTGAATATCTTCAATGGTTACCGGGAGATCGTAAGTAATATGCATAATATCCTCGTTATAATAATTCATTCTTTTCAGGCAAAGTCAGGGTATCAGAGCGTTAATACGTTAAGCTCTGGGTATTTTTTAAATAGTAACTTATTATTTATCGTCGTCTTTCGACATTCATCGACGAATATTGTTTTGCAAGCTCAACTAATACGGACGCCGATTTTTTAATTCTGTAATTTTTAGACCACACGGCGGCATAACGCGCCACGGGTAATTCATCTTCCACAGGCAGCACAATAAATTGATCCGAACCGAATGGGGCGATCATGTCGCGGGGAATCACCGTCAGATAATCGGCGTTCAGGACAAGGTTATAAATGGTGACGACCGAATCGGTCTGGACGATGTTTTCGATGCTGATGTGGTTGTCTTGCAGGGTAGTCAGGAGTTCTTTGTAGTAGCCCATATCGGTTTGCGGCATCACCCACTGCTCGTGCGTGAGCGATGCCAGTGTCGTAGGGCCGGTGCACGTTCGCGTTTTGCTGGCGACCAGCACAAACTCGGACTCAAACAGCGGTTCGACGTGCAGATCCTGCAGCAGCATTTCGTCGCTCAGCGTACCGATGGCAAAATCCAGACGACCGTCGCGAATGGCCGGGAGGAAAGAGGAGAGCTGGGCTTCATACATTGAGACGCGCGCTTTCGGGAACACTTCCTTAAATTTTTTGATCATCCCGGACAGGAAGGTAAAGCCGATCAGTGACGGGTAGCCAAAGGAGACATCCATAACGGTGCTGAAGCTCAGGCTGTTGATTTCGCTCACCATGTTTTTCATTTCGCGGGTGATCGACTCTGAGTACGAGAGCAGAACCTGGCCCGCGGCGGTCAGTTTCACGCCAGTGTTTTTGCGCACCATCACTTCCACGCCGAAGTAGGACTCAATATCGCTGATAATTTTGCTGACGGCGGGTTGCGTCAGGCCCAGCTGTCTTGCTGCAGAACCTATGGAGCCACTTTTAATGACTTCCTGAAATACCACGAGGTGCTGTGTTTTCGGTAGAATAATAGTGTTCATAATATTCTGCGCTTATTTCCCTATGACGGGGTGAATTCTACTCAATAATGTTTAAAGGGGTATGTGCTGTTACTCACAATTTGCTTTTCAGCCCTTTTAACCCACCTCTCAAAAACCCATTAAAAACCTTATAAATCAACAAAATAGAAACATAAAAATACGCTACAACGCTGATATTGATCAACAAAAATAGCGGTAATAAATTTATTTTATGGCGATAACCCGGATAAATTTCACCGTTCTTAAAAAATCAATAAAGACGATATTTCAGGCAATTAAAGGCCAATAAATAACCGTTATTTGTTTGAAACATTCTTTCAATTTATCAATTTTTTACGGCGTGAATTTTCAGACTTCAGAAAAAGAGTGGAATACGTCACACATTCATGGGAGAAATGTATTTGATTTCAATATGTGCATATCAAACGAGAAAAGATTTGCGATCATTAAGATAACAATCATAACAAATTATCAATACTACAGATCGTCGGTTTTTTGGATTTAAATTTTGTGATGTCGATCGTATGCAGATACCGGGGTGGAATTGATAAGGGAAAAACAGTGAAATGTGCTTAATATCGCAAATATGAGAATTGATGTCGTTTGTGTGCTTGCCGGGTGGCGCTGTGCTTACCCGTTCGTCGAGGTTGTCTGCCGGGGTGATTCCCGGCGACTTACCCAGCCCCTCGTCGCTAAGATTTCCGTATCCATCTACTCATTCTGAACACCACCACGACTCTTGTCGTTTGTAGGCCTTAGAACTTTTTGTTCCGGAAGCGGGTATACATCATCAGATAGCGTTTCAGATTGCGTAGCGTCATCAATTTCATCAGGGTTTGCGGGCGCATTTTTTTGTTGCGAATGTAGTAAAGAGTGAAGAGCTGATATTTTTTACTCGGCACGTCTAATTTGGCTTTGTGTTTCCGGTAAAAACGTAGATAACCTGAAAATTTTCGCCCTGAGCAGGTGATGCGGACGTCGCCGTGATTGACATAAAGCACCTGGGTGATGTCATCCAGTTTGAAAGGTTCACCGAAGGTTTCTGCAAGCCGATAAAACGCATCATAATCCTGAGCCGCAGGCAAGGCGTCGTCGAACATGATCTGTTGCATTCTACTGGTTAAGGTCAGCATTTGGTTGCCTATAATATTCCTTTTATCAAACAGGCTTTTTTTATAAGCCGGTTTCGGATATACCTGCAACTCATCAGGGTGATGATATCCGGTACCGTCACAGAGATAATCATTTGCGTATAAAAAACTGTGCAACTGAAGTTGATGTTGACAGGTAAGAAAGGAGGACAGGCGTGTCGGCAGCCATTCATCATCATCGTCCAGACCCGTAATAAGATCGCCTCGGGCCATCCGTATAGCCTGATTTCGAACTGCACAAGCGCCAGAGTTAAATTCATTGCGAATATAGGTAATGCGCGGGTCATTCAGTTCAGTGATATACGTCAAGAGCTGGTCAAATGACGATGAGAAATCATCAATGATAATGAGTTCCCAGTGCACATAGTCTTGATTCAGCACCGATTGTATGGCTCTGATCGCCAATGTCTGGCGGTTCCAGGTTGGCATATAGATGGAGATGAGAGGTCGGGATAGTGGCATGTCACTTTCAATTTTCTCATGTTCCGTCAATGGCCCGGTGCGATCGTTGAAGCAGGCATTATGGATATCGCTTCCAGTAAAATCCACGCAAGTACAATCAGCATGACTAAAGATAGTACCTTCCGTTTTACAGTAGCTAAGATTAGCGCCTGCAAGATTAGCACAGGAGAAATCGGCTCCCCGAAGATCACAAAACGAAATATCGCATCCCGATAAATCAATATTGCGTAAATAGAGCCCCCTGAGATCCATAAACCGCAGGTCTGCACCTGCCAAATCAGGCTGGTATCGGTGATCTTTCAGTATATTTCTATGATATTTAATCAGTTTTTTTAGTTTGTTTTTTTTGTTCATGCTCAACTGAATACCGATGGGTAAATTAGGCGTTGAGTTAAGCGCTCTTATCATCCTGTAGCAATAGCCCCTCTTCATTTTCAGAAATTAATTAGGGGTAAACTGTATTTATTAACGATTCATTTATTTTTCTCATACATTTTAGTGAGCCAGGGTGGTCTGAAGATCAAATATTGACAGGGAATCAACATGAATCGCAATCCAGAGACATACGAAAAAACCACCTGAAGGTAGTCAGAAATGAAGGCTGTCGCGGTTGCCAAGTTTCAGGATAGTCGGGATGGAACAGCCGTTGGTGTGCCTCATTTGTATCACAGTCTGTGTCACAGTTTTGCCTTAGAAAGCCTGAGACAGAAAGCCTGAGACACACCAACGAATTGTTTTAGAAGAAGTTGAAGCTGACCGATAAGCCGGGTTCTGTCGTGGACAGTCATTCATCTAGGCCAGCAATCGCTCACTGGCTCAAGCAGCCTACCCGGGTTCAGTACGGGCCGTACCATGTGAACCCCTATTTGGCCTTGCTCCGGGTGGAGTTTACCGTGCCACGGACTGTTACCAGCCGCGCGGTGCGCTCTTACCGCACCCTTTCACCCTTACCTGATCCCGCTTGCGCGGGCCATCGGCGGTTTGCTCTCTGTTGCACTGGTCGTGGGTTTCCCCCCCAGGCGTTACCTGGCACCCTGCCCTATGGAGCCCGGACTTTCCTCCCCTCCGCCCGTCTCCCCCGAAAGGGACGACGACGAAGCGGCGACTGTCTGGTCAGCTTCGGCGCGCAGTATAGAGGGTTTGCGCGCCGCTGTCACCCTCAGGTATAGGTAAGGCGTGATTAACGCGCCACTTCCACCTTCGCCAGTTTTTCGTAGTAGCATGCAATTGCGCTGTGATCGGCCGTGCCCAGGCCATCGGCACGCAGCGCCTGCATCATCTCCATGACCGCTGCGGTCAGCGGCAGCTGTGCGCCCACGCCGTGGGAGGTATCCAGCGCGTTGGCCAGATCTTTGATATGCAGGTCGATGCGGAAACCAGGTTTGAAATTGCGATCCATGACCATGGGCGCTTTGGCATCCAGCACGGTACTGCCCGCCAGACCACCGCGAATGGCCTGATAGACCAGGTCCGGATTGACGCCCGCTTTGGTTGCCAGCGTCAGCGCTTCAGACATGGCGGCAATGTTGAGCGCCACAATCACCTGGTTTGCCAGCTTGGTCACGTTACCCGCCCCGATCTCTCCGGTGTGCACCACGGAGCCCGCCATGGCTTTCATCAGGTCGTAAAATTTATCGAAAATAGCTTTATCGCCGCCG
Source organism: Enterobacter sp. NFIX58 (assembly GCF_900110475.1). Lineage (NCBI taxonomy): Bacteria > Pseudomonadati > Pseudomonadota > Gammaproteobacteria > Enterobacterales > Enterobacteriaceae > Enterobacter > Enterobacter sp. NFIX58. Next base: position 617,341 of record NZ_FODW01000002.1, read on the forward strand.
ACCATCACCGACAGCGTGCCATCGATCGCTTTCGGCTCACCGCCGCTGACCGGCGCATCCAGCATATCGACGCCCTTTGCTTTTAGCGCCTCGCTGATTTCACGGCTTGCAAGCGGTGCGATAGAGCTCATATCGATCAGCACCAGGCCTGGCTTCGCGCCGTCAATAATGCCGTTTTCACCCAGCGCAACCTCTTTAACATGCGGGGAGTTTGGCAGCATGGTGATGATGACATCGCACTGCTCGGCAATCGCTTTCGCGGTGGTGGCCGTTTCTGCTCCCGCCGCCATCACCTCAGCCACGGCCTGTGGATTATGATCGGATACCACCAGTGAGTAACCCGCTTTGATGAGGTTCTTACTCATTGGTTTACCCATGATCCCCAGGCCAATAAAGCCCACTTTCAGCGTCATAATCTGTTTCCTCAATGATGGTTATTTTTTAAAAGCGTCCGCTAATTTCTGCGTAGCCGAGCGGAAAACGCCGAGGTCGCTGCCGACGGCAACAAACGTGGCTCCCCACTCCAGATAGCGGCGTGCGTCAGCCTCAACCGGCGCCAGAATGCCGCACGGTTTACCGTGTACTTTGGCGCGGGCAAAGATGTGCTGGATCGCGCGCTGCACGTCAGGGTGGCTGGCGTTGCCCAGATGGCCAAAGGCAGCAGCCAGATCGCTTGGACCGACGAAGATACCGTCCACGCCGTTTGTGGCGGCAATCGCGTCGACGTTATCAACGCCCTGCTGGCTCTCGATCTGAACCAGAATGGTGATGTTGCTGTTGGACTGCGCGAAATAGTCCGGGACGGTGCCAAACATATTGGCGCGGTGTGAAACGGAGACGCCGCGGATCCCTTCCGGGGGGTAGCGCGTTGACGCAACGGCCAGCGCCGCTTGCTCTTCCGTCTCCACAAACGGGATCAGGAAGTTGTAGAAGCCGATATCCAGCAGACGCTTGATAATCACTGGTTCGTTGGTGGGGACACGCACCACCGGAGCGCTGTGGCTGCCTTTAAGCGCCATCAGCTGCGGAATAAAGGTGCTGATATCGTTCGGCGCATGCTCGCCGTCCAGCACCAGCCAGTCGAAACCGGCCAGGCCCAGCACTTCGGTGCTGATGGGATTTGCCAGCGCGGACCAGCAGCCAATCTGAATCTGGTGCGCCGCGAGAGCCGCTTTAAATTTATTCGGGAAGATCGCGTTATTCATCGTATTTACCTTTTTAATTCAGCAGCCTTTTTCAGCATCATTTTATTTATTCAGACACCGCGCCAGCATGATATTTATTATTCTGCCGTATTCTGGCGTGATAAAAACGTCATTCAGTATAAGACGCTATCCGCGACCGCACATTGTTTTAATGCTCAGGTATTACGGTATATTTTGATAAAAATTTTTGCATATGCACAAAGCACTGGGCGCTAATGCACAGAATCAAGGATTACGGGTTCTGAAGCGATCGGGATCACATTTTGCTATTCATTCTGCTGACATGCTTTATTTCTGAAAGCCGCGTATTTATTTCTACCATTAGAAAAATGGCTGAATTTATTATCAGAGTTTTTGCTGGAGAATACTGAACAATGGCCGACATTGAAATTCGACAGGCACCGCCGACAGCGTTTTATATAAAAGTGCACGACGCCGATAACGTGGCGATTATCGTCAACGACAATGGCTTAAAAGCGGGAACCCGCTTTCCGGACGGGCTGGAACTGATTGAGCATGTTCCGCAGGGACATAAAGTCGCCCTGGTGGATATCCCTGTTAACAGCGAAATCGTGCGTTACGGTGAAGTCATCGGCTATGCCGTTCGTTCGATACCGCAGGGAAGCTGGGTGGAGGAGTCGCTGGTGGCGCTGCCAGAAGCGCCGCCGCTGAATACGCTTCCGCTGGCAACCCGCGTGCCGGAACCGCTTCCCCCACTGAAAGGCTATACCTTTGAAGGCTATCGCAATGCGGACGGCAGCGTCGGCACCAAAAATCTGCTCGGCATTACCACCAGCGTGCACTGCGTGGCGGGCGTAGTGGATTACGTGGTGAAAATCATCGAACGCGATCTGCTGCCAAAATACCCGAACGTCGACGGCGTGGTAGGCCTGAACCACCTCTACGGCTGTGGCGTGGCGATTAACGCCCCTGCTGCCGTGGTGCCTATCCGGACCATCCACAATATCGCCCTGAACCCGAACTTTGGCGGCGAGGTAATGGTCATTGGCCTCGGCTGTGAAAAATTGCAGCCAGAACGTTTGCTGCAGGGGACCGAGGATGTCAAAGCCATCCCGGCAGACGAGGCCAGCATCGTGCGCCTGCAGGACGAACGCCACGTCGGTTTCCGCTCAATGGTCGACGATATTTTGCAGGTAGCAGAACGCCATCTGGACAAGCTCAACCGCCGCCAGCGCGAAACGTGCCCGGCCTCTGAGCTGGTTGTGGGCACCCAGTGCGGCGGCAGCGATGCCTTCTCCGGCGTAACGGCCAACCCGGCGGTGGGCTATGCGTCCGATCTGCTCATTCGCTGCGGCGCCACGGTGATGTTCTCCGAGGTGACCGAAGTGCGAGACGCCATCCATCTGCTGACGCCGCGTGCGGTTAATGAAGAGGTCGGTAAGCGCCTGCTTGAGGAGATGGCCTGGTACGATAACTATCTCGATATGGGCAAAACCGACCGCAGCGCCAATCCCTCCCCCGGGAATAAGAAAGGCGGCCTGGCAAACGTGGTGGAAAAAGCCCTCGGCTCTATTGCCAAATCCGGGCAGAGCGCCATTGCAGAGGTGCTCTCTCCGGGCCAGCGCCCGACGAAACGCGGACTGATCTACGCGGCAACGCCGGCCAGCGATTTTGTGTGCGGCACGCAGCAGGTGGCATCCGGCATTACGGTGCAGGTCTTTACCACCGGGCGCGGCACGCCGTACGGCCTGATGGCGGTGCCAGTGATTAAAATGGCGACCCGCACCGCGCTGGCGAACCGCTGGTATGACTTAATGGATATCAACGCGGGCACCATCGCCACCGGAGAAGAGAGTATTGAGGACGTGGGCTGGAAGCTGTTCCACTTCATTCTCGATGTCGCCAGCGGGCGGAAGAAAACCTTTTCGGATCAGTGGGGATTACACAACCAGCTGGCGGTGTTTAACCCGGCACCGGTGACGTGATTTCCCCTCACTCTACCCTCTCCCCCAGGGAGAGGGTAAAAAAATTTAAACCAACACCACCTCAATCCCGCTTTTCCGTAATCCTTCAAGACTTTCCGCCGGAATACCTTCATCGACAATAATCATATCAATCCGTTGCGTATCAATGATTTTATGCAGGCTTGAGCGATTAAATTTGCTGGAGTCAGTAACAACGATAATACGCTCCGCCACCTCGCACATTTTGCGATTCAGACGGGCTTCGTCTTCGTTATGCGTACTCACGCCCCGATCGAGATCGATGGCATCGACGCCCAGGAACAGCAGGTCAAAATGGTAATTCTGTAGCGACTGCTCGGCCTGGTCACCGTAGAAGGATTGCGACTGACGACGCAAATGTCCGCCGGTCATCAGCAACTCCACCCCATCAGCTTCCAGCAGCGCGTTCGCCACGTTCATGCCGTTAGTCATCGCAATCACATCCGTGTGCTGACGCAGCATGCGGGCGATTTCAAACGTCGTGGTACCCGAATCCAGAATGATGCGGTGCCCGGGTTTGACCAGCGCGGCAGCGGCCTGGGCGATGCTGCGCTTCACCGCCGTATTTAGCGAGCTTTTATCTTCCACGGAAGGCTCAGCGCCCGGCACATTACCTTCGCAAATCAGTGCCCCGCCGTAGGCGCGAACGGCAATGCCCTGTTTCTCAAGAAAGGCGAGGTCATTGCGGATCGTCACCGTCGAAACGCCGTACAGATGAGACAGATCGTTAACCTGCACGCTTCCCTGCGCCCGCAACCGCTGAATGATCTGCTCTCGCCTTTCACTGGTGCCGGTGATGCGCTTTTCTGCGGATGAATCGGTGCTGCTCATACGAGCTCCTTAATCAATATTCTTTCGTTTCATTTCGTTTTGCCTATTAAGGCCTTTCCTTTACGGGAATGCAAGCCCTGTATGGTGACGATACGCAAGCTGGCATCGCGCTGAAACCTTTCATTATGTTTCTTTTGTGAAACAGATCGGAAAACTATTATCTTTCGTTTTATTTTTATATCACCATGATGCAGGATTAAATGAAACAAAACGAAAGATAAATATCATTACCATCCGAAATGGAGAGGAAAGTGAAACATCTGACAGAAATGGTGGAACACCATAAACGGGGGAATTCAAACGGGATTTACGCCGTCTGCTCCGCGCATCCGCTGGTACTGGAAGCGGCCATTCGTTATGCGCATTCGCATCGATCCCCGTTGCTGATCGAGGCCACCTCCAACCAGGTGGATCAATTTGGCGGCTATACCGGCATGACGCCCGCTGATTTTCACGGGTTTGTCTGCAAGCTTGCCGAGTCGCTCGGTTTCCCGACGTCACAGCTGATCCTCGGCGGCGATCATTTAGGCCCCAACCGCTGGCAAAATCTCCCTGCGGAACAGGCGATGGCCAACGCAGACGATCTGATCAAAAGCTATGTTTCTGCCGGATTCAAAAAGATCCACCTCGACTGCAGCATGTCCTGTGAGGACGATCCGGTTCCCCTGACTGATGCGATCGTCGCCGGACGCGCCGCACGCCTGGCGAAGATTGCCGAAGCGACCTGTCGCGAGCAGTTTGGTGTAGCCGATCTGGTCTACGTTATCGGCACGGAAGTACCGGTTCCCGGTGGCGCGCACGAGACGCTCACCGAACTTGAAGTCACCACGCCGGACGCAGCCCGCGCCACGCTTGAAGCGCACCGTCATGCATTCGAAAAGGAAGGCTTAACCGACATCTGGCCGCGCATTATTGGTCTGGTCGTCCAGCCCGGCGTGGAGTTCGACCATGCGCACGTCTGCGACTATCAGCCGCAGAAAGCCGTCGCCCTGAGCAAAATGGTTGAAGCCTACGACACGCTGGTGTTTGAAGCGCACTCCACAGACTACCAGACGCCGCAGGCGCTGCGAAAGCTGGTCACCGATCACTTTGCGATTCTGAAAGTTGGCCCCGCCCTGACCTTCGCCCTGCGCGAAGCGCTCTTCGCGCTGGCCGCCATCGAAGAGGAACTGCTGCCAGCGAAAGCCGTTTCTGGCCTGCGTCACGTGCTGGAAAACGTCATGCTCGATCGCCCGGAATACTGGCAAAGCCATTACCACGGTGACGGCAACGCGCGTCGCCTGGCCCGCGGCTACAGCTACTCTGACCGCGTGCGCTATTACTGGCCGGACAGCCAGATTGACGACGCTTTTGAACGGCTGGTGCGCAACCTGGCAGACGAGCCCATTCCGCTGCCGCTGATCAGCCAGTACCTGCCGCTGCAGTACGGCAAAGTTCGCGAGGGCGCTCTCAAGTCAACGCCGCGGGAACTCATCATCGACCACATTCAGGACATACTCCAGCAGTACCACGCCGCCTGCGAAGGCGTAACAACGCAAAACGCATAATAAAAAGAGGAAAGCGCTATGCCAAACATTGTCTTATGCCGCATTGATGAACGCCTGATCCACGGTCAGGTAGGCGTGCAGTGGGTGGGGTTTGCGGGGGCAAACCTGGTACTCGTCGCCAACGATGAGGTGGCTGAAGATCCGGTTCAACAGAACCTGATGGAGATGGTGCTCGCGGAAGGGATCGCCGTGCGCTTCTGGTCACTGCAAAAAGTGATCGACAACATTCACCGCGCCGCTGACCGCCAGAAAATCCTGCTGGTCTGCAAATCACCCGCTGATTTTCTGAAGCTGGTTGAGGGCGGCGTGCCCATCACCCGTATCAACGTAGGAAACATGCACTACGCCAGTGGCAAACAACAAATTGCCAAAACGGTCTCTGTCGACGCGAACGATATCGCCGCGTTCAACGGCCTGAAAGTGGCCGGGGTGGAATGCTTCGTTCAGGGCGTTCCAACAGAAACTGCTTTGGATCTCTTTAAACTGCTCTGAGGGATTCACAATGGAAATCAGTCTGTTGCAGGCGCTGGGGTTGGGCATACTCGCCTTTATCGCCGGTCTGGATATGTTTAACGGGTTAACGCACATGCACCGCCCGGTGGTGCTCGGGCCGCTGGTCGGCCTGATTTTGGGCGACCTGCATACCGGTATTTTGACCGGCGGCACGTTAGAGCTGGTCTGGATGGGGCTGGCCCCGCTCGCCGGTGCCCAGCCGCCGAACGTCATTATCGGCACCATTGTGGGTACCGCATTTGCCATCAGCACCGGGGTGAAGCCAGAAGTTGCCGTGGGCGTCGCCGTGCCGTTTGCCGTCGCGGTACAGATGGGAATTACGTTCCTCTTCTCGGTGATGTCCGGCGTGATGTCACGCTGCGATCGCATGGCGGCCAATGCAGATACTCACGGTATTGAACGGGTGAACTATCTTGCGCTGCTGGCGCTCGGCATCTTCTATTTTCTGTGCGCCTTCCTGCCGATCTACTTCGGTGCGGAACATGCGAAAACCGCCATTGATGTTCTGCCGGCACGGTTGATTGACGGCCTCGGCGTCGCGGGCGGCATCATGCCTGCCATCGGCTTCGCCGTGCTGCTGAAGATCATGATGAAAAACGTCTACATCCCTTACTTCATTATCGGTTTTGTCGCCGCCGCCTGGCTCAAGCTTCCGGTGCTGGCGATTGCGGCCGCCGCGCTGGCCATGGCGCTGATCGACCTGATGCGTAAATCACCTGAACCGACGGCTCCAGCGGCCCAGAAAGAGGAATTCGAAGATGGCATCTAATCAAACAACGTTACCGGGCGTGTCTGAATCCGAAGAGACGCTGCTGACAGGCGTCAACGAAAACGTCTACGAAGACCAGAACATCGGTGCCGAACTGACGAAAAAAGATATTAACCGCGTGGCCTGGCGTTCAATGCTGCTGCAGGCCTCGTTTAACTATGAACGTATGCAGGCCTCCGGTTGGCTGTACGGGCTGCTGCCCGCGCTGAAAAAGATCCACACCAACAAGCGAGACCTGGCGCGGGCGATGAAAGGCCATATGGGCTTCTTTAACACCCACCCGTTCCTGGTGACCTTTGTTATCGGCATCATTCTGGCGATGGAGCGCTCCAAGCAGGATGTGAACAGCATCCAGAGCACCAAAATTGCCGTCGGCGCGCCGCTCGGCGGTATCGGCGACGCCATGTTCTGGCTAACCCTGCTGCCCATCTGCGGCGGTATCGGCGCCAGCCTGGCGCTGCAAGGGTCGATTCTGGGGGCCGTGGTCTTTATCGTGCTGTTTAACGTGGTGCACCTCGGCCTGCGTTTTGGTCTGGCGCACTACGCATACCGGATGGGCGTTGCGGCCATTCCGCTGATCAAAGCCAACACCAAAAAGGTCGGTCACGCGGCGTCTATCGTCGGGATGACGGTGATTGGCGCGCTGGTGGCAACCTATGTCCGACTCAATACGACGCTTGAAATCAAGGCGGGTGATGCCGTCGTCAAACTGCAGGCCGACGTTATCGACAAGCTGATGCCCGCGTTCCTGCCGCTGGTCTACACCCTGACCATGTTCTGGCTGGTGCGCCGCGGCTGGAGCCCGCTGCGGCTGATTGGTATCACCGTGCTGCTGGGCGTAGTCGGTAAGTTCTGTCACTTCCTGTAAAAGCAAAGAGGTTGCGATGTTAGGCATTATTTTGACGGGTCACGGCGGTTTTGCCAGCGGGCTTGAGCAGGCGATGAAGCAGATCCTCGGCGAACAGCCGCAGTTTATCGCCATCGATTTTCCTGAAACGTCCACCACCGCGCGGCTGACCGCTCAGCTTGAGCAGGCAGTGAGTGAACTCGATGCAGAGCACGATATTGTGTTTCTCACCGATTTGCTCGGCGGCACGCCGTTTCGCGTGGCATCGACGCTCGCCATGCAACGGCCGGGCAGCGAAGTGATCACCGGGACCAACCTGCAGCTGCTGCTGGAGATGGTGCTGGAGCGCGACGGATTAAGCAGCGAAGCGTTTCGTCTGCAGGCGCTGGAGTGCGGGCACCGCGGCCTGACGAGCCTCGTAGACGAAATGGGACGCTGTCGCGAGGAAGCCCCTGCCGAGGAAGGGATATGAGGCAGCTGCTGCGCGCGAGGCGGGTGCTTACCGAACAGGGCTGGCTGGATGACCACCAGCTACGCATTGAAAACGGCGTGATTACGGCTATTGAGCCTGTCCCGGCGGGCGTGACGTCGCGCGATGCGGAACTGCTCTGCCCGGCGTATATCGATACGCACGTCCATGGCGGCGCGGGCGTGGACGTGATGGATGATCCGCCTGACGTGCTGGATATTCTCGCGATGCATAAAGCGCGCGAAGGCGTGGGCGCCTTTTTACCCACCACTGTTACCGCGCCGCTGGAGGCTATCCACGGCGCGCTCGCGCGAATCGCCCGTCGCTGTCAGTCGGGCGGCCCCGGCGCGCAGATCCTGGGCAGCTACCTGGAAGGACCGTACTTTACGCCGCAGAACAAAGGGGCGCATCCGCCTGACCTGTTCCGGGAACTGGATGTCGCCGAGCTGGACGGCCTGATTGACGTTTCACTGAGCACGTTACGGGTGGTGGCGCTGGCGCCGGAAAAACCTGGCGCGTTGCTGGCGATTCGCCATCTCAAACAGCGCGGAATACGCGTGATGCTGGGCCACAGCGCCGCTACGTTCGATCAAACCCTCGCCGCGTTTGACGCGGGTGCCGATGGGCTGGTGCACTGCTATAACGGCATGACGGGACTGCACCACAGGGAACCCGGCATGGTCGGCGCAGGGCTGACGGACAAACGGGCGTGGCTGGAGCTGATTGCCGACGGCCACCATGTCCATCCGGGAGCCATGCGGTTATGCCGTTGCTGTGCAAAAGAACGCCTGGTGCTGATCACCGATGCCATGCAGGCAGCCGGTATGCCGGACGGTCGGTATACGCTCTGTGGTGAAGCGGTCACGATGCAAAACGGCGTGGTTCGAACCGGCTCCGGCGGGCTGGCCGGGAGCACGCTCTCGCTGGATGCCGCTGTACGCAATATGGTGGAACATACGGGCATCACTGCCGAAGACGCCATTCATATGGCCTCGCTGCATCCCGCCCGCCTGCTGGGTATGGATAACCAACTCGGTTCGTTAGCGCCGGGTAAACACGCGAATCTCAACGCGCTGAACGGGGGTTTACACCTCCAGCAGATCTGGATTCAGGGCCAGGCTCTCCCCCTTTAGCCCTTTCATTGTGTCTCCTTTTGGCTTTACGGCCTGAAACCGTAAGGCCTTTCTTTTCCTTTCCTTTAATCTGCCTCTTCCTTTCATGATCACACTTTTCGTTTTATTTCTTTTCTTTCATTGAAGTTTCGATTTCTTTTCTATAGATTTTATTTAACTGCTAAAGTGAACAAGTGAAACGAAACGAAAGATAGCGACACGATTGCCAGCGTCTGATGTGGAATTCACACGACTAAGGACTGAGTTATGCCACAAACTACCACCGCCGCAACCGGCACCTGGACCGAGGAAGAGATCCGCCAGCAGCCTGCCAGCTGGATCCGCTCGCTCAACAATATCGATAGCCTGCGCTCTTCGATCGACAGCTTCCTTACGCCGCTGCTGCGCAAGCACGATCTGCGGATCGTCCTGACCGGCGCGGGCACGTCCGCGTTTATCGGCGATATCATTGCGCCATGGCTTGCGAGCCACACCGGGAAAACTATCTCCGCCGTCCCGACCACTGACCTGGTCACAAACCCGATGGATTACTTCAGCCCTGCGCATCCGCTGCTGCTGGTTTCGTTTGCCCGATCCGGCAACAGTCCGGAAAGCGTTGCAGCCGTTGAGCTGGCCAATCAGTTCGTACCGGAGTGCTACCACCTGTCGATCACCTGTAACGAGGCCGGAAGCCTTTACCAGACCGCCGTCGACAGCGATAACGCTTATGCCCTGCTGATGCCTGCCGAAACGCACGATCGCGGGTTCGCGATGACCAGCAGCATCACCACCATGATGGCGAGCTGTCTGGCCGTATTCGCCCCGGAAACGATCAACAGTCACACCTTCCGCGACGTGGCCGATCGCTGTCAGGCGATCCTCACCTCGCTCGGCGATTTCAGCCATGGCGTCTTTGGCAGCGAACCGTGGAAACGGATCGTGTATCTGGGAAGCGGCGGTCTGCAGGGCGCGGCGCGCGAATCGGCGCTGAAGGTGCTGGAGCTGACGGCGGGCAAGCTGGCGGCATTCTACGACTCCCCCACCGGTTTCCGTCACGGGCCGAAGTCGCTGGTGGATAACGAAACGCTGGTGGTGGTGTTCATCTCCAGCCATCCGTATACGCGCCAGTACGATCTGGATCTGCTGGCCGAGCTGCGCCGCGATCGCCAGGCCCTGCGCGTCGTCGCCATCGCCGCTGAAAACGATCCGGCCATTGAAGCGGGGCCGCATATTCTCCTGCCGCCTTCCCGTCCGTTTAGCGATATGGAACAGGCGTTCTGCTTCCTGATGTATGCGCAGGTCTTTGCCCTTACCCAGTCGCTCAGCGTAGGCAATACGCCCGATACGCCATCCGCCAGCGGGACGGTCAACCGCGTGGTGCAGGGCGTTGTTATTCATCCGTGGCAGGCTTAAGAGGATCTGATTATGAGTATTATTTCGACGAAATATCTTCTCCAGGACGCGCAGACAAAAGGCTATGCCGTTCCGGCGTTCAACATCCACAACGCGGAGACGATCCAGGCGATCCTCGAAGTGTGCAGCGAAATGCGATCGCCAGTGATCCTCGCGGGCACGCCGGGCACCTTTAAGCATATTGCACTGGAAGAGATTTACGCCCTGTGCAGCGCCTACTCCCTCACCTACGACATGCCGCTGGCGCTGCACCTCGATCACCACGAATCGCTGGACGATATTCGCCGCAAGGTCAACGCGGGCGTGCGCAGCGCGATGATCGACGGCAGCCACTATCCGTTTGAACAGAACGTGAAGCTGGTGAAGTCGGTGGTCGATTTCTGCCACCTCAACGACTGCAGCGTCGAAGCCGAACTGGGCCGCCTGGGCGGTGTGGAAGATGACATGAGTGTTGATGCGGAAAGCGCGTTTCTCACCGATCCACAGGAAGCGAAACGCTTTGTCGAACTGACCGGCGTCGACAGCCTTGCCGTCGCCATCGGCACCGCTCACGGCCTGTATACCAAGCGCCCAAAAATAGACTTCCAGCGGCTGGCCGAGATCCGTGAAGTGGTCTCCGTGCCGCTGGTGCTGCACGGCGCGAGCGATGTGCCGGATGAGGATGTGCGTCGCACCATCGAACTGGGCGTGTGCAAAGTTAACGTGGCAACCGAGCTGAAAATCGCCTTCTCTGACGCGGTGAAAGCCTGGTTTGCCGACAACCCGCAGGGCAACGATCCGCGCTTCTATATGCGGGTCGGCATGGACGCCATGAAAGAGGTGGTCAGAAGCAAAATCACCGTTTGCGGCTCCGCAAACCGGCTGCTGCTTCCAGCGGAAGCCTGATCCCATCGCGCATTACGTCAGTACCTAAAAATAACTATAAGCCTCGCAAATATGAAGGCGCGTCCTTAAGCCGGACAGCGCCTTCCATTATCCTAAAAATCCGAGGAGTCCCTACATGACACAGGAAAAGTCGTTTAAATCGAAAGCGTGGGAATTTTTCCAAAGCCTGGGAAAGACCTTTATGTTCCCGGTCTCCCTGCTGGCCTTTATGGGGTTGCTGCTGGGGATCGGTAGCTCCGTCACCAGCCCTTCCACCATTAAAAGCTTTCCCTTTCTGGGCGGCGAGTTAACGCAGTTAACCTTTGGCTTTATCGCCATGGTGGGCGGCTTCGCCTTTACCTATCTGCCGCTGATGTTCGCCATGGCGATCCCGATGGGCCTCGCGAAACGCAACAAGGCCGTGGGCGCTTTTGCCGGGTTCGTTGGCTACATGCTGATGAACATGAGCATCAACTACTACCTGACCGCCACCCACCAGCTTGCCGATGCCGCGACCATGAGACAGGTGGGACAATCGATCGTGCTGGGGATCCAGACCCTGGAGATGGGCGTGCTGGGCGGCATCGTGGTGGGGGTGATTACCTATTTCCTGCACGAGCGTTTTCAGGACACGGTCCTCCACGACGCCTTTGCCTTCTTTAGCGGCATCCGTTTTGTACCGATTATCACTGCCCTTACCCTTTCGCTGGTCGGGCTGTTCATTCCCCTGCTGTGGGAATACGTGGCGCTGGGGATTACCGGGATTGGCCATATTATCCAGAGCACCAGCGTTTTCGGCCCCTTCCTTTACGGCGTGGGCGTGCTGCTGCTTAAACCCTTCGGCCTGCACCACATTCTGCTGGCGATGGTGCGCTTCACGCCAGCAGGCGGGATTGAGATGGTCAACGGCCATGAAGTGGCCGGCGCGCTGAATATCTTCTACGCCGAGCTGAAAGCCGGACTGCCGTTTAGCCCGCACGTTACCGCGTTTCTGTCACAAGGGTTTATGCCGACCTTTATCTTTGGCTTACCTGCCGTGGCCTATGCCATCTACCGCACCGCGCGTCCGGAAAACCGCCCGGTGATTAAGGGACTGCTGCTTTCCGGCGTGCTGGTGTCCGTCGTTACCGGTATTTCAGAGCCGATTGAGTTCCTGTTCCTGTTTATCGCGCCTGCGCTTTACGCCTTCCATATCGTGATGTCGGGCCTGGCGCTGATGGTGATGGCTCTGCTTGGGGTGACCATCGGCAACACCGACGGTGGGATTCTGGATCTGCTGATCTTTGGCGTGATGCAGGGGATGTCGACCAAATGGTATCTGCTGTTCCCGGTCGGTATCGCCTGGTTTGCTATCTACTTCGTCGTCTTCCGCTGGTACATCCTCAAACACGATATCAAGACGCCGGGACGTGAAGTGGATGTACAGGCTGCACAGCAGGCCGTCGAAGCCAACACCCGCGCGCGTGGAAAATCGAAATACGATCATGGGCTTATCCTGCAGGCGCTCGGTGGCAAAGAGAACATCGAGTCGCTCGACAACTGCATCACCCGCTTGCGTCTGGTGGTGAAAGAGATGGGCCTTATCGATCAGCAGGCGCTGAAAGCAGCGGGCGCCCTGTCGGTGGTGGTGCTGGATGCTCACAGCGTACAGGTGATCATCGGCCCGCAGGTGCAGAGCGTCAAAACCGGCATTGAAGCCTTAATTTAACAGGGGGTCGTTGTGTTTGATTTCGACAAAATCATCGAGCGTAAAAGCGATAAGTGCCGTAAATGGGACCATGCGTTTGTCTGCTCACGCTTTGGTGATGTTCCGGAGGGGTTTATTCCGCTGTGGATCGCAGATATGGATTTCACCTCACCGCCCGCCGTTATTGAAGGCTTCCAGCGCATCGTGGAGCACGGCACCTTTGGCTATACGTGGTGTTTCGACGAATTCTACGACGCGACGTTCGCCTTTCAGCGCACGCGTCATCAGGTTGAGGTAGACAGGTCGTGGATCACGCTGACCTACGGCACTGTGTCCACCCTGCACTACACGGTTCAGGCGTTCTGCACGGCTGGCGACAGCGTGATGATGAACACCCCAGTCTACGACCCGTTTGCAATGGCGGCACAGCGCCAGGGCGTTAAGGTCCTCGCTAACCCGCTTCGCGTGGAGGAAAACCGCTATCAGCTGGATTTTCATCTGATTGAAGATCAGCTCAAAACCCACCGTCCAAAACTGTGGTTTTTCTGCTCGCCGCATAACCCCTCGGGCCGAATCTGGCGCGCAGATGAGATACGGCAGGTGTCCGATCTCTGTAAGCGCTACGGCACGATTCTGGTGGTCGATGAGGTTCACGCCGAGCACATTCTGGACGGTACATTTGTCAGCTGTCTGACTTCGGGCTGTGCCGCGCAGGACAACCTGATCGTGCTGACGTCCCCCAATAAAGCCTTCAACCTGGGCGGGCTGAAAACATCTTATTCGATGATCCCGGACGATTCGCTGCGCCAGCGCTTCCGCCAGCAGCTTGAGAAGAACTCGATTACATCCCCCAATATGTTCGGCGTATGGGGGATTATCCTCGCCTACCAGCACGGTCTGCCGTGGCTCGACGCGCTGAACGGGTATCTGCAAGGCAACGCGCGCTACCTTGCAGACGCGATTCAGACCCACTTCCCGGCTTGGAAGATGATGAACCCGGAATCGTCGTATCTGGCCTGGATAGACGTGAGCGCCGACGAGCGCAGCGCCACCCAGTTAACCCAACATTTTGCCCGGCAGGCGGGCGTGGTCATTGAAGACGGCAGCCACTACGTGCAAAACGGCGAAAACTACCTGCGGATCAACTTCGGCACCCAGCGCTACTGGCTGGAGCAGTCCATCACCCGAATGCTGAAGCATTACTGATAAGGATCTAAACCCGATGAAAAAAGTGCTCACTCTTTCGCTGCTGGCTCTCTCTGTTTCTCATGGCGCGGCGGCCGCCAACTACGCGCTCAATAACGACAATATTGCCCTTTCGTTTGATGATGCAAACGCAACGGTAGTAGTGAAGGACAGCAAGGCTAACCATCCGCTCACGCCCCAGGAGCTGTTCTTTCTGACGCTGCCGGATGAGACAAAAATCCACGCCGCTGATTTCTCCATCAAGCATGTCGAAAAGCGGGACAACGCGATTGTCATCGACTTTACGCGCCCGGATTTTAACGTAACGGTGAAGCTGAATCTGGTGAAGGATAAATATGCCAGTATCGATTACACCCTCGCGGCTGTTGGTCAGCCGCGAGACGTGGCGAAAATCACCTTCTTCCCGACGAAAAAGCAGTCACAGGCACCGTATGTTGACGGGGCCATTAACAGTTCGCCGATCGTGGCTGATTCGTTCTTTATTCTGCCGGATAAACCGATCGTGAATACTTACGCCTATGAAGCGACGACCAACCTCAATGTCGAGCTGAAAACCCCCATTCAGCCTGAAACGCCGGTCAGCTACACGATGTATTTCGGCACCTTCCCGGAAACCAGCCAACTGCGCCGCAGCGTGAACCAGTTTATCGATGCCGTGCGCCCCCGTCCGTATAAGCCTTACCTGCACTACAACAGCTGGATGGATATCGGCTTCTTTACACCTTACTCCGAGCAGGATGTGCTGGGGCGGATGGACGAGTGGAATAAGGAATTTATTACCGGACGCGGCGTGGCGCTGGACGCGTTCCTGCTGGACGACGGCTGGGACGACCTTACCGGGCGCTGGCTGTTTGGTCCGGCATTCAGCAACGGTTTTGGCAAGGTACGGGAAAAAGCCGACAGCCTGCACAGCTCGGTCGGGCTGTGGCTCTCACCGTGGGGAGGCTACAACAAGCCCCGCGACGTTCGCGTCTCGCATGCAAAAGAGTATGGATTCGAAACCGTCGACGGGAAGCTGGCGCTGTCAGGGCCGAACTACTTTAAGAACTTCAATGAGCAGATCGTTAAGCTGATCAAAAACGAACATATTACCTCGTTCAAACTTGATGGGATGGGAAACGCCAATTCGCATATTAAGGGCAGTCCGTTCGCCTCGGATTTTGACGCCTCTATCGCCCTGCTGCATAACATGCGCAGCGCTAACCCAAACCTGTTTATCAACCTGACCACCGGGACCAACGCCAGCCCGTCCTGGCTGTTCTACGCTGATTCGATCTGGCGCCAGGGGGACGACATCAACCTGTACGGCCCCGGCACGCCGGTGCAGCAGTGGATGACCTACCGCGATGCGGAAACGTACCGCTCGATTGTGCGCAAGGGCCCGCTGTTCCCGCTGAACTCCTTGATGTACCACGGGATCGTCAGCGCGGAGAATGCCTACTACGGTCTGGAGAAGGTACAAACGGACAGCGATTTTGCCGACCAGGTCTGGAGCTACTTCGCGACCGGTACACAGCTGCAGGAGCTGTATATCACCCCGTCAATGCTGAATAAGGCGAAGTGGGACACCCTGGCGCAGGCCGCGAAATGGTCCCGGGAAAACGCCAGCGTGCTGGTGGACACCCACTGGATAGGCGGCGACCCAACGGCGCTGCAGGTTTACGGCTGGGCTTCATGGAATAAAGACAAAGCGATTCTTGGATTACGTAACCCGTCGGATAAGCCGCAAAGCTACTACCTGGATTTGACGAGAGATTTCGAAGTCCCGACAGGAAACGCGGCGCGGTTTAGTCTGAAGGCGGTGTATGGCCGTAATTCAACCGTACCGGAGGCGTACAAAAACGCCGTGGTGATTACGCTGCAACCGCTGGAAACGCTGGTGTTTGAGGCAATACCAGGGAAATAAAACGTGTTCAGCTGGCAGGTTAAGCCATGACCTGCCAGCTTCCGCCTTTCCTTGCCCCGATGCGTTTTAACTTACCTTTTGTTTGCAAAGAATGGAGATAACGTTCCGCGGTGCGGGAAGTCACGCCCAGTACAGATGCCAACATTACCGCAGTCAATTGCGGTTGAACGGTAAGAAGCTCAAGGATAGCCTTTTCCTTTTCCGACAATTCTTCCGACATTTTTTCCGACATGACGGACGACATGGTTATGCCTTCCCGCAAGGCTTCCGCCATATTTTGCAGCATAAATTCCACGAATACCGTGCAATCACTGGCCCGATCGCATTGCCCTAAAATCTGGTAATAGCGTGCTTGCTGGAAGTGAATCAGTGTCTCAACGGGCAGCCATGCCAGTTCTGCACGCCACTGACTTAAGATCAAGGTTTGCCACAGCCGCCCCATGCGGCCATTTCCATCCGAAAAGGGATGAATAAACTCAAACTCGTAATGAAATACTGAACTGGCAATCAGGGGGTGAAGATCGGTTTGCTTAAGCCAGGTAAGAAGATCGTCGATAAGGCGATCTATCTGCGAAGCGGGCGGAGCCATGTGAACTAACTGGTTTCCACGGTATATCCCAACATCTCCATTCCTGAGCTTGCCGGGATGATCGACCAGACCAGTCATTAATAATCGGTGTGCATTGAGTAAATCATTAAGCTTCCAGGGCTTCCATTCTGGGAGTTTCTCGTAGGCAAGAATAGCGTTGCGTACTTCCTGAATATCTTTTTCAGGAGCAAGTACGCGCTTGCCATCCATGATTGCCGTCACCTGACCTGTCGTCAGAGAATTGTGTTCAATCGCTAACGAGGCCTGAATGGTCCGAATACGGTTCTCTTTACGAAGTAGCGGAGAAGTTCGACCTGAATGTGCCGCCCAATGCCCTAATAGTTCACCAATCTCAACCACCTGATTGAGGATAAGAGGGGTGATGGTGAAAGGAGGCTGATAGCGGCTCATTTGACTTACTCCCCCTGCTGCTCCAGAGCATACTTATACAGCGCATTTTTCTTCACACCGTGAATTTCTGCCGCCAGCGCAGCGGCTTTCTTCAGCGGCAGTTCCGCCTGCAGCAGCGCCAGCGTACGCAGCGCATCGGCTGGAAGCGCGTCTTCTTCCGCCTTGTGCCCTTCGACGATCAGCACCATTTCACCCTTGCGGCGGTTTTCGTCTTCCTTCACCCACGCCAGCAGTTCACCTACCGGCGCGCCGTGGATGTTTTCCCAGGTTTTGGTCAGCTCGCGCGCCAGCACCACGTAGCGGCCTTCCCCCCAGACGGTCACCATATCTTCCAGGCTCTCCAGCAGGCGGTGCGTGGATTCGTAGAAAATCAGGGTACGCGGTTCCGCCTCCAGGTCTTTTAAGACGTCGCGGCGGCCTTTGGATTTAGCGGGCAGGAAGCCTTCATAGCAGAAACGGTCAGACGGCAGACCTGCGGCGCTTAACGCAGCAATCGCGGCGCACGGTCCCGGCAGGGGTACCACGCGAATACCGGCTTCGCGACATGTACGCACCAGGTGATAGCCCGGATCGTTGATCAGCGGCGTACCGGCATCGGAGACCAGGGCAATGTTTTGCCCCTCTTTCAGTTTGGCCACCAGCGTTTCGGCTTTTTGTTGCTCATTGTGATCGTGCAGAGCAAACAAACGGGCGTTAATCGCGAAATGTTGCAGCAGTAAGCCGGTATGGCGGGTGTCTTCAGCAGCAATTAAATCAACAGCTTGCAGTACGGTCAGCGCACGTTGGGTAATATCAGACAAATTCCCGATAGGAGTAGGTACAATATATAGCTGGCCTTGAGAATTATCTGCCGTTTCGTGTTGTTTCATTGTTTCGTCCGTATTGCCGATTTAATATTGAGCATTGCGTAAAAAAATCACTGGATACAGTATGGTACCGTTAACGTTTCTTCGAAAAAAAGCCACGCGCAGCGTGCCGCTTCTGCTGGCAGCCCTGATCTTTGCAGGCTGTGGCACCCAGGCACCTGACCAGAGCACCGCCCATCTCCAGGGTTCTGCTCAGGCTGATTCTGGCTTTTATCTGCAACAAATGTCGCAGAGTTCAAATGATACCAAGACCAACTGGCAATTACTCGCCATTCGTGCACTGCTGAAAGAGGGTAAAACCCAGCGGGCAGCCGAACTGTTTAACCAGTTGCCAAAAGATCTTAACGACGCCCAGCGTCGTGAGCAGAGCCTGCTCTCTGCCGAGCTGAAAGTTGCGCTGAAAGATTACGCCGCCGCGAAGAAGATCCTCGGTGATATCGACGTGAGCGCGCTGGATAAAAACCAGCAGGCGCGCTTCTGGCAGGCGGGCATTACCGCTGAGCAGGGACGCCCTTCCCTGACCTTGCTCCGTGCGCTCGTCGCCCAAGAACCGCTGCTTGGCGGTGCTGATAAGCAGAAAAATATTGATGCCACCTGGCAAGCGCTGGCGTCGATGACGCAGGAACAGGCGCAGGCGCTGGTCATCAACGCGGATGAAAACGTCCTGCAGGGCTGGCTGGATCTGCAGCAGATGTGGTTTAACAACCGCAGCTACCCTAAGATGTTGAAAGCCGGCATTACGGACTGGCAGACGCGCTACCCGCAAAACCCGGGCGCGAAAATGCTGCCAACCCAGCTGGTGAACGTGCAGAACTTTAAGCCTGCCTCGACCAGCAAAATCGCCCTCCTTCTGCCACTCAACGGCCAGGCGGCGGTATTTGGACGCACCATTCAGCAGGGCTTTGAAGCGGCGAAAAACGGCACGACGGCGGTCACCGGCAGCGCCGTTCCCGCACAGGCGGCCCAGGCGGCTAACGTGAATGATGTTGTCAGCCCATCCGCCGCAGAGACCAGCGACCTGACCACGGCGCAAGCGCCAGCGCAGGGCACGATGCAAAACCCGGTGACGGCCCCGACGACACCGCCAGCGACAGCGGCACCGTCGACTACAGCACCTGCGACCCAGGCTCCGGCCGAGACGCAAGCGGCGCCAGCATCTGCTCCAGCTCCTGCCACAACAGCAGAACAGCCTCAACAGCAGCCTGCACAGCCAACTGCTCAACCTGCCGCGCAGCCGCAGTCCGTGGCAACCACCAGCGCCAACCCGGGCGCTGAATTGAAAATCTACGATACCAGTTCGCAGCCGCTGGACCAGGTTCTGGCGCAGGTTCAACAGGATGGCGCGAGCATCGTTGTCGGTCCGCTGCTGAAAAACAACGTGGAAGAGCTGATGAAGAGCAATACCACGCTGAACGTGCTGGCGCTCAACCAGCCAGAGCAGGTTCAGAACCGGGCCAATATCTGCTACTTCGCGCTCTCTCCGGAAGATGAAGCCCGCGATGCGGCGCGTCATATTCACGAGCAGGGTAAGCAGGCGCCGCTGTTGCTCATCCCACGCAGCGCGCTGGGCGATCGCGTGGCCAATGCCTTTGCCGATGAGTGGCAGAAGCTGGGCGGCGGCGTGGTACTGCAGCAGAAATTCGGTTCCGTCTCTGAACTGCGCGCGGGCGTCAACGGCGGGGCGGGTATCGCGCTTAACGGTAGCCCGGTCACCGCGAGCCTGCCACAGCAGCAGGGCGTGACGATTGGCGGCCTGACGATCCCTGCGCCGCCAACCGACGCGCAGATTAGCGGTGGCGGTAAAGTGGATGCGGCCTATATCGTTGCCACACCGCAGGAGATCGCCTTTATCAAACCGATGATTGCAATGCGTAACGGCAGCCAGAGCGGCGCAACGCTCTACGCCAGCTCCCGCAGCGCACAGGGCACCGCAGGCCCGGATTTCCGTCTGGAAATGGACGGTCTGCAGTACAGCGAAATCCCGATGCTGGCTGGCAGCAATCCATCCCTGATGCAGCAGGCGCTGAGCGCGGTGCGTAACGATTACTCTCTGGCGCGTCTGTATGCGATGGGGGTTGATGCGTGGGCGCTGGCGAACCACTTTACCCAGATGCGTCAGGTGCCGGGCTTCGAGCTTAACGGCAACACCGGCGATCTGACCGCCACTCAGGATTGTGTGATTAACAGGAAGTTATCATGGCTCAAATACCAGCAGGGGCAGATCGTCCCGGCCAGTTAAGCCGTAAACAGACCGGCGATGCGTGGGAGTTAAAGGCGCGTCGCTGGCTTGAAGGCAAAGGACTGCATTTCATCGCCGCCAACGTCCGCGGGCGTGGCGGCGAAATCGACCTGATCATGAAAGACGGTCAGGTCATCGTGTTTGTAGAAGTGCGCTTTCGACAGTCCTCCCGTTTTGGCGGTGCTGCCGCCAGCGTGACGCTCGCCAAACAACATAAATTATTACAGACTGCCCACTTGTGGCTTGCCCGCCATAATGGGAGTTTTGATACTGTGGATTGCCGGTTCGATGTGATAGCCTTCACCGGAAATGAGATCGAATGGCTTAAAAACGCTTTTGGCGAAGACGCATAATTAAGATTTAAAAGGGATAACGTGCTCGAAAGAATTAAAGTGTGCTTCACAGAAAGCATCCAGACTCAGATTGCCGCGGCGGAAGCCCTTCCGGATGCTATCTCGCGTGCCGCAATGACGCTGGTGCAATCCCTGCTAAACGGCAACAAAATCCTCTGTTGTGGCAACGGCACGTCAGCCGCCAACGCACAGCATTTTGCTGCCAGCATGATCAATCGTTTTGAAACAGAACGCCCGAGTTTACCTGCCATTGCACTTAATACCGATAATGTGGTCTTAACGGCGATTGCTAACGATCGTCTGCATGACGAAATTTACGCAAAGCAGGTGCGAGCTCTGGGTCATGCCGGAGATGTGCTGCTGGCCATCTCCACGCGCGGCAATAGCCGGGATATTGTCAAAGCCGTTGAAGCCGCCGTCACCCGCGACATGACTATCGTGGCCTTAACCGGCTATGACGGGGGTGAGCTGGCGGGTCTGCTTGGGCCGCAGGATGTGGAAATCCGCATTCCGTCTCACCGGAGCGCACGTATTCAGGAAATGCATATGCTCACGGTGAACTGCTTATGTGACTTAATCGATAACACGCTTTTCCCTCACCAGGATGATTAAGGAGTTCTTATGAAGGCTTTATCGACCCTCGCAGTCCTTATGTCTGCATTACTGCTTCAGGGATGTATCGCTGCGGCCGTTGTGGGTACCGCAGCAGTAGGCACCAAAGCGGCAACCGATCCGCGCTCTG
Source organism: Enterobacter sp. NFIX58 (assembly GCF_900110475.1). Taxonomy (NCBI): domain Bacteria; kingdom Pseudomonadati; phylum Pseudomonadota; class Gammaproteobacteria; order Enterobacterales; family Enterobacteriaceae; genus Enterobacter; species Enterobacter sp. NFIX58. The sequence continues at coordinate 638,874 of NZ_FODW01000002.1, forward strand.
TGGGGACACAGGTGGATGACGGTACGCTGGAGCTGCGCGTCAACAGTGCGCTGTCGAAAGACGAACAGATCAAAAAAGAGGCGCGTATCAACGTGACGGCTTACCAGGGCAAAGTGCTGCTGGCAGGCCAGGCGCCGAATATGGAACTCGCCTCGCGTGCGAAACAGATTGCGATGGGCGTTGAAGGGACCACAGAGGTGTTTAACGAAGTGCGTCAAGGCAAGCCAATTGGCCTGGGTGATGCTTCTTCCGATACCTGGATCACCACCAAAGTGCGTTCCCAGCTGCTGGGTTCGGACCAGGTGAAATCCTCCAACGTGAAGGTGACGACGGAAAACGGTGAAGTGTTCCTGCTGGGTCTGGTGACCGACCGTGAAGGAAAAGCGGCGGCCGATATTGCCAGCCGGGTGAGCGGCGTGAAGCACGTCACCACCGCGTTTACTTACATTAAATAAAAAAATCCCCTCAAGTGAGGGGATTTTTTTGTAGGCCCGGTAAGCGTAGCGCCACCGGGCGTTTTTCACAGAAGCGCAATACTCCCCACCATCACCCCACTCAACGCCACCAGCCCTGCGGTCAGCCACAGCGCTTTCGCCGGGAATGACTTACGCAGCATAATCAGCGACGGCAGGCTGATGGCAGGCAGCGTGATTAGCAACGCCAGCGCCGGTGCGGTGCCCATGCCGGCCAACATCATGGTCTGAACAATGGGAATTTCTGCGGCGGTAGGGATCACAAACAGGCAGCCTGCAACGGCCATCGCAATGACCCACAACAGCGTGTTGTCGATAGCGCCATCCGCATGCGGGAAGAGCCAGACGCGCGCCGCCCCGAGAACCAGCACCGCCAGGATATAGACCGGGATGGTGCTCCAGAAAAGCTGCCATAGCGCCCTGCCCCAACGGGTAAAGAACCCGCCCTGCGGCTCGCTGACGTCCAGCTCAACAGACGCGGACTCTGGCGTCTTATCCTTCACCAGATTTTGCACCAGCGTCGCCACCACCAGCACGGTCAGCAGTCCTGCCACCAGACGAATGAACGCGAAATGCCAGCCCAGGACAAAGCCCATAAACACCAGCGTCGCCGGGTTGAGCAGCGGGTTGCCCATCCAGAACGCCAGTGCGCCGCCCATTGATACGCGCTGGCGGCGCATGCCTGCCGCCACGGGTGCAGCACAGCAGGAGCACATCATGCCCGGCAGGGAGAAGATCGTTCCCAGCAACGTACCCTGAAAGCGCGGCTGCCCGAGGGTTTTCACCAGCCAGTTGCGCGGGATCAGCACCTGAATCAGAGAGCCCAGGATCACGCCCAGGACGGCAGCCTTCCAGACGGCAAGGAAGTAGACCATGGCATAGTCCCACGCCGCCTGAAGCGGGCTGGCATCCGCCTGAGCGAGAATAGATTTACCGATGCTGTGCGTTTCGGCGGCGGTGAAGGCTTTGCCGTAGTACGGCTGCCATTTCACGTACCAGAGGCCAATAATGACCACGAGAAAGAAGAGTGCGGGCTTCCACCATTGAACAGGTGTTGCCGCCTGAGATGAAGACTGACCAGTCATAGCATTCCCCGGAGAGTATGAGTAATTAGCCGGGGGAGTTTACGCCTCGCCCTGCGCGATTTCACGCAGTTTTGCCGAAGGGATAATGTTTACGCCCGCTTTTGACGGGGCCAGTCCCTCTTTTAACATCGCCCGCGCGACATCCCGCGCCTCGATGGCTTTCCAGTTGCCGGGAAGGATCCGAAACAGCGGGGCCAGGATCGACTCGTTAAAGCGACGCTCGTCGCGGTGGCCGATCAGCATCGAGGGGCGCACAATCGTCAGCTGCTCCCATTTCTGCGCAATCAGTGCATCCTCCATCTTGCCCTTCACCTTGTTGTAGAAGAAAGGCGATCCGGCACTGGCGCCCAGCGCGCTGACCACCAGAAAATGTCTGGCCCCCAGCTTTTTCGCCGTAAGCGCGGTGTCCACCACCAGCGTATAGTCGGCGTGGATAAATGCCTCTTTGCTCCCCGCCTCCCGCCGCGTGGTGCCCAGACAGCAAAACGCGATATCAATGGGATCCTGCACCTGCGCCAGCGCATCCGTCAGTTGAGGATCGTGCGGATTAAAGACGCCGGAGATGTCCGCCAGCGGTCGACGCGTCGGGGCGGCGATGTAGTTCACGCGGCGATCCTGAATCAGCAGCCGCAGCAGATGATCGCCCACTAGCCCGGTAGCCCCGGTAATCAGTACCTGACTCATCGTATCCCCTTTACAGAATTGTCCGTTTGCGAACTCAGCGTCGTCGACCACACTTAGAAGTCTGTTACAGGTAAGTATTTACCACAAGCGGAGAAAAATCAGTCTGAAGCCAAAACAACGGAGGAAGCATGGGCAAGAAAATCGCAGTCTTGATTACCGACGAGTTTGAAGATTCAGAATTCACCTCTCCTGCGGAGGCATTCCGCAAGGCGGGACATGAGGTCATCACCATCGAGAAAGAAGCGGGCAAAACGGTGACAGGTCATAAGGGCGAGGCGACCGTAACCATTGATGAGACCATCGATAACGTTAGCCCCTCCGATTTTGACGCCCTGCTGTTACCCGGCGGCCATTCACCGGATTCCCTGCGCGGAGACGAGCGGTTCGTGACCTTCACCCGGGACTTTGTCTCTACCGGCAAACCGGTCTTTGCCATCTGTCACGGCCCGCAGTTGCTCATCAGCGCGGAGGTTGTCCGCGGGCGTAAGCTCACGGCGGTGAAACCGATCGTTATCGATCTGAAAAACGCGGGGGCCGAGTTTTACGATCAGGAGGTGGTCAACGACAAAGACCAGCTGATCACCAGCCGGACCCCGGACGATCTCCCGGCGTTTAACCGCGAAGCGCTACGCCTGCTCGGCGCGTAGCCAGTGCAGCTTCTTGCCGAAGCCCAGGGTGTTGTCGGTAAATTTCAGCTCATCGAGCCGGATTTCCCACACCGGGGCTTTTAGCGCAGCGGCAACCGGAAAGCGGCGCGTGTAGTGCTTACGACGCGCGTCGCTTTCTTCTCCGTCCAGACGACGGATTTCCCCTTTAAACTGTACTCCACGGATCAGCGCGACCGTTTTCGGCTGGCCATTCACCGTGCCCGCGACCTTCGCCTGCTGGCCGGTCATCTGCGCATGACGCGTTTTGTCTTCACTCATGACATAAAACGCGACGCGCTCCGGATCGTAGTAGTAAAACGCGTTTGCGCACCACATCTCACCCTCGCTGTAGACGCACCAGGTGACGACGTGCTGCTTCGCCAGCCAGCGGTTGATGGCTGCCAGTGTTTCCATTTTCGTTCTCTCTCATGCTATGGTGCGTTCACCTTAACATACTGAATCTGTTTACCGTGTGCTGGTTTCTCTATCTCGTCCGAACCGCTGATAACGCACTCTACACCGGAATAACCACCGATGTGGCGCGGCGTTTTTTACAACATCAAACGGGGAAAGGGGCAAAAGCGCTGCGAGGGAAAGGGGAATTACAGCTCGCCTTTTCGGCGCCCGTCGGTGACCGATCGCTGGCGCTCAAGCTGGAATACCGCATCAAACAGCTGACGAAGCGCCAGAAAGAGCGCCTCGTGACCGGAGACGGCTCCTTTGAGGCGCTACGCGAGAGCCTGATTAAAAGCGATTGAAATGGTCGTGGTACTCGACCAGGCCATTGACGCCGTTGAGCGCGTCGTCCGCCAGACGGTGCACCTGGAACGCGGATTCCGTACCCGGCCAGCGGCAGCGCAGATCGTAATGCGCGGCCTGCTCGAAGCCTAAACGGCCATAGAACGCCGGATCGCCCAGCGCAACAACGGCCGCATAACCGAACTCATTGAGCGAATCCAGCCCTTCATAGACCAGCTGACGCGCCAACCCCTGCCCGCGATAGTTTTCATCCACCGCCAGCGGCGCCATACCGACCCACTGCAGCTCTTCGCCCTGAACGGTGACAGGACTGAAGGCAACATAGCCCACCACCTGACCTTCGTCATCGGTGGCGACCAGCCCCAGCGTAATCAGACCGTCTTCGCGGAGATCGTGGACCAGCTGGGCTTCGGCATCGCTCGCGAAAGCACGGCGCAGCAGCGCATCGATCCCCGGCGCATCAATCCCTATTTCGACTCGAATCAGCATGGCTCACCTACTGAAGTGTGTTTACTGTCCGGCGGGGCTTTCAGCCCGGCCTCAACGAAATCTGCCATTTGCATCAACATCACGCGCAGCGCTTTCGGCATCTGCTCCAGCTCAATGGCATCCATTAAATTCTTCACGTACAGGCCCAGCTCCGTGTCGCCTTCAATCACCAGACGGCGCTGGAAGAAGAGCGTATCCGGATCCTGTTTACGCGCGGCGATCATCAGCAGATCGCTGGCGTTGGCGCTAAAGCTCACGTCCGCCTCGGCGGTTTCGCGGACGATCAGCTGGTCATTCTCAACGGAGGTAAACCAACGCAGCCCGATGTCACGCACTTCAATGCTCAACCAGCGGCCTTCCAGGAATTCCAGCTCGCCATCCTGCAGCGCCTGGCGGAACTGCCAGCTCAGGACCTGCTCCAGCACCTGACGTTTAAGCGCGAACGGCGCCAGCTTGACCGGCACGCTCAGCATTGATGGGCCAAATTGTACGAGACGTGAACGCAGTTTATCCAGCACGAGCTTTACTCCCTGATATCTATAGTCATGCTATTTTGCCATATCCGACGCACAACATAGCGGCGTAAATCAACAAACCGTCGTCCGGACAACCTCATTATTGGTGCCATCAATACGCCATTAGCTGCCTTAAATCAAAAATTGTCGCGTATGGGTTAATTAAAATCCCAGCTCGTTAACATTTTTGCGATCGACAACATCAGGATAAATTATGGAGCTGCTCTGCCCTGCCGGAAACCTTCCGGCGCTTAAGGCGGCCATCGAAAATGGGGCCGATGCGGTCTATATCGGGCTGAAAGATGACACCAATGCCCGCCATTTTGCTGGCCTCAACTTTACGGAGAAAAAGCTTCAGGAAGCCGTTAACTTCGTTCACCAGCACCGCCGCAAGCTGCATATCGCCATCAATACCTTTGCTCATCCTGACGGGTACGCCCGCTGGCAGCGCGCGGTGGATATGGCGGCACAACTGGGTGCCGATGCGCTGATTCTGGCCGACCTCGCCATGCTTGAGTATGCGGCAGAACGCTATCCCCATATTGAGCGCCACGTCTCTGTTCAGGCATCTGCCACCAACGAAGAGGCCGTGCGTTTTTATCACCGAAACTTTGACGTGGCCCGCGTGGTGCTGCCGCGCGTGCTCTCTATTCATCAGGTTAAGCAACTCGCACGCGTCACGCCAGTGCCGCTGGAAGTTTTTGCCTTTGGCAGCCTGTGCATTATGGCCGAAGGCCGTTGCTATCTTTCCTCGTATCTGACCGGCGAGTCGCCAAATACCGTCGGGGCCTGCTCCCCTGCCCGCTTTGTCCGCTGGCAGCAAACGCCGCAGGGGCTGGAATCCCGCCTGAATGAGGTGCTGATCGACCGCTATCAGGACGGTGAAAACGCTGGTTATCCCACCCTGTGTAAAGGCCGCTATCTGGTCGACGGCGAGTGTTACCACGCCCTGGAAGAGCCCACCAGCCTCAACACGCTGGAGCTGCTGCCGGAACTGCTGGCGGCCAATATTGCCTCGGTGAAAATCGAAGGTCGTCAGCGTAGCCCGGCCTACGTGAGCCAGGTGGCGAAAGTGTGGCGTCAGGCCATCGACCGCTGCATGGCGGACCCGCAGAACTACGCTCCGCAGCAGGCCTGGATGGAGACGCTCGGATCGATGTCCGAAGGCACGCAAACCACGCTGGGCGCGTATCACCGTAAATGGCAGTGAGAAAATCATGAAATATTCATTAGGGCCGGTGCTCTACTACTGGCCAAAAGAGACGCTGGAAGACTTTTACCAACAGGCCGCCACCAGCAGCGCCGATGTGATTTACCTCGGCGAGGCGGTGTGCAGCAAGCGCCGCGCCACCAAAGTGGGCGACTGGCTGGAGATGGCGAAAAGCCTGGCCGGCAGCGGCAAGCAGGTGGTGCTCTCCACGCTTGCGCTGGTGCAGGCCTCTTCCGAACTGGGTGAGCTGAAGCGCTACGTAGAGAACGGCGAGTTCCTGTTGGAAGCGAGCGATCTCGGCGTGGTGAACATGTGCGCCGAACGCAGGCTGCCGTTTGTCGCGGGCCATGCCCTGAACTGCTACAACGCCGTGACCCTGCGCCTGCTGCTCAAACAGGGCATGACGCGCTGGTGCATGCCGGTTGAACTCTCCCGCGACTGGCTGGCAAACCTGCTCACGCAGTGCGAAGAGCTGGGTATTCGCAACAAGTTTGAAGTGGAAGTGCTGAGCTACGGGCATCTGCCGCTGGCCTATTCCGCCCGCTGCTTTACCGCACGCTCGGAAGATCGTCCGAAAGACGAGTGCGAAACCTGCTGCATTAAGTACCCGAACGGGCGCAGCATGCTGTCGCAGGAGAACCAGCAGGTGTTTGTTCTCAACGGTATTCAGACCATGAGCGGCTATGTCTATAACCTCGGCAACGAGCTGGCGTCGATGGACGGGCTGGTAGATATGGTGCGCCTGTCGCCGCTCGATAACGGCGTGTTCGCGATGCTGGATGCCTTCCGCGCCAACGAAAACGGTGCCGCTCCGCTGCCGCTGACGGCGAACAGCGACTGTAACGGCTACTGGAAGCGCCTGGCCGGGCTGGAACTTCAGGCCTAAAAAAGGCTCACTTTGTTAACAACGGTTATCATTTTTTAATGCAGTATTAAAGATTCACCGTCGACAAAGTGAGCTGTTATGACTGACAAAACCCTTCCGTTTTCGGTGCTGGATCTGGCGCCGATCCCACAAGGCTCCTCGGCGAGAGAAGCCTTTTCGCACTCTCTGGATCTGGCTCAGCTGGCCGAAAAGCGTGGCTATCACCGCTACTGGCTGGCCGAACACCACAACATGGTGGGCATTGCCAGCGCCGCCACCTCGGTACTGATTGGTTATCTGGCGGCAAATACCACCACGCTGCACCTGGGCTCCGGCGGCGTGATGCTGCCGAACCACGCCCCGCTGGTGATCGCCGAGCAGTTCGGCACGCTGAATACCCTCTATCCTGGCCGTATCGATTTGGGGCTTGGCCGTGCGCCCGGCAGCGACCAGCCGACCATGCGCGCCCTGCGTCGCCATATGAGCGGCGATATTGATAACTTCCCACGCGACGTGGCCGAACTGGTGGACTGGTTCGACGCGCGTGACCCGAACCCGCACGTGCGCCCGGTACCGGGTTACGGCGAGAAGATCCCGGTATGGCTGTTGGGCTCAAGCCTCTACAGCGCGCAGCTCGCCGCACAGCTGGGGCTGCCGTTTGCGTTTGCCTCCCATTTCGCGCCGGATATGTTGCATCAGGCGCTGCATCTTTACCGTACGCACTTCAAACCGTCCGAGCGTCTGGAGAAACCGTACGCGATGGTGTGTATCAACATCATTGCTGCCGACAGCAATCGCGACGCGGAATTCCTGTTCACCTCCATGCAGCAGGCGTTTGTGAAGCTGCGTCGCGGGGAGACGGGCCAGCTTCCGCCACCGGTGGAGAATATGCATCAGCTGTGGTCAGCTTCAGAGCAGTATGGCGTTCAGCAGGCGCTGAGCATGTCGCTGGTAGGCGATAAAGCGAAAGTGCGTCACGGACTGGAGGCGGTACTGCGTGAAACGCAGGCGGATGAAATTATGGTTAACGGCCAGATTTTCGATCACCAGGCGCGTTTGCACTCGTTTGATTTAGCCATGCAGGTGAAAGAGGAGTTGGTGGGGTAGCCTTTTTGCCAGGTGGCGCTTCGCTTACCAGGCCTACGGGGACGCGTAGGCCGGATAAGGCGTAGCCGCCATCCGGCACAAAATGTTTACTGGTACACCGGCAACAGATTAAAACTCGACAGCACGTGTACCAGGGCATTGCCAGCGCCGAACACCAGGATCAGCGCAATCATCGGCTTACCGCCCCAAACGCGGAATTTCGGGCTACCGAAGCGTTTACGTGATTTACGCGCCAGCAGCGCGGGCACTATTGCCGCCCAGATGGTTGCCGCCAGTCCGGCATAGCCGATCGCGTACAGGAAGCCATTCGGCCACAGCAGGCCGCCCACAATCGGCGGCAGGAAGGTCAGCAGCGCGGTTTTGAAGCGCCCCATCGCAGAATCATCAAAGCCGAACAGATCCGCCAGGTAGTCAAACAGGCCCAGCGTCACGCCGAGGAAAGAGCTCGCCACCGCAAAGTTAGAGAAGATAACCAGCAGCAGATCCAGGCTGCGGCTGTTCAGCACGCCGCTCAGCGCCTGCACCAGCACGTCAATGTTACCGCCCTTCTGCGCAATACCGATAAATTCCGGGCGCGGGATGTTGCCCATCGTTCCGAGCAGCCAGATGACGTACAGCGCCAGCGCCAGCAGCGTGCCGTAGACCAGACACTTCACAATGGTGCGCGGATCTTTGCCGTAGTACTTCATCAGGCTCGGCACGTTGCCGTGGTAGCCGAACGACGCCAGACAGAAAGGCAGCGTCATCAGCAGGTACGGCGTATAGGAGGTATTCACTTCGGCAACGTTAAACAGCGTGGCGGGCGTCACGTGCCCCAGCAGGCTGCCGAAGGTCAGGAAGAAGGTGATGACCTTCGCGCCCAGTACGATTGCCGTCATCCGGCTTACCGCTTTGGTACTCATCCAGACGATAAACGCCACGCCCAGCGCAAAGCACAGCCCGGCCAGACGCGCTGGAACGTTCAGCGACATCTCAGAGAAGGTGTGATGCAGAATCGAACCGCTCGCCGAAATATATGCGTAGGTCAGGATATAGAGCACAAACGCGATGGACAGACCGTTCACCAGGTTCCAGCCTTTGCCCAGCAGGTCTTTGGTGATGGTGTCGAAGCTCGCGCCAATGCGGTAGTTCAGGTTGGCTTCGAGGATCATCAGCCCGGAATGAAGCATACAGAACCAGGTAAAGACCAGCGCGGCCAGCGACCAGAAGAACCACGCACCGGACATGACCACGGGCAGGGAGAACATCCCGGCACCTATAATGGTTCCGCCGATGATCACCACGCCGCCAAGCAGCGAAGGTGACGTTTGGGTGGTGGTTAGTGTCGCCATACAGCCTTTTCTCCAGTCAATCATGCGGTTCTGCATTTTAATGTGACGCACTGTACCAGTACAAGAGTACAAAGGGAATAAAAAAAGCCCCGATAGCATGTATCGGGGCTGTATATTTTACTTTACGTCAGAAGCGTAAGGCTTACGCGTCACCAAAACGACGACGGCTGGTGCCTTCTTCACGACGTGGACCACGGCTTTCGCGGCGCTCGCCGGAGAAACGACGACCTTCACCACCGCGACCTTCGCTGCGACCGCCTTCACGACGCTCGCCGCCGAAACCGCGACCACCGCCACGACGTTCGCCGCCACGGTCAGGACGTGGCTGTGCATCGCCCAGCAGCTGCATGTTCATCGGCTTGTTCAGGATGCGGGTACGCGTAAAGTGCTGCAGTACTTCACCCGGCATGCCTTTTGGCAGCTCGATGGTAGAGTGGGATGCGAACAGCTTGATGTTACCGATGTAACGGCTGCTGATGTCACCTTCGTTAGCGATCGCGCCAACGATGTGACGAACTTCAACGCCATCATCACGGCCCACTTCAATGCGGTACAGTTCCATGTCACCTGCGTCGCGACGTTCACGACGTGGACGGTCTTCACCACCACGCTCTGGACGGTCACCACGTGGGCCACGATCGTTACGGTCGCCACGACGTTCGAAGCGATCGTCACGGTCACGGAATTCACGTTTAGGACGCATCGGCGCATCTGGTGGCACGATCAGGCTACGTTCGCCCTGAGCCATTTTCAGCAGTGCTGCAGCCAGGGTTTCCATATCCAGCTCTTCGCCTTCAGCAACAGGCTGAATCTGCGACAGCAGCGCGCGGTACTGATCCAGATCGCTGCTTTCCAGCTGCTGCTGTACTTTGGCGGCGAATTTTTCCAGACGGCGTTTGCCCAGCAGCTCTGCGTTTGGCAGGTCCGCTTCTGGAATGGTCAGCTTCATGGTGCGTTCGATGTTACGCAGCAGACGACGCTCGCGGTTCTCAACGAACAGCAGCGCACGGCCAGCACGACCCGCACGACCGGTACGGCCGATACGGTGAACGTAAGACTCGGAATCCATCGGGATGTCGTAGTTAACAACCAGGCTGATACGCTCAACGTCCAGACCACGTGCTGCCACGTCGGTTGCAATCAGGATATCCAGACGACCGTCTTTCAGACGCTCCAGAGTCTGCTCACGCAGGGCCTGGTTCATGTCACCGTTCAGCGCTGCGCTGTTGTAGCCGCTACGCTCCAGGGCTTCAGCCACTTCCAGGGTCGCGTTTTTGGTACGAACGAAGATAATCGCCGCATCAAAATCTTCCGCTTCCAGGAAACGTACCAGCGCTTCGTTTTTACGCATGCCGTACACAGACCAGTAGCTCTGGCTGATGTCCGGGCGAGTGGTTACGCTGGACTGAATACGCACTTCCTGCGGCTCTTTCATGAAGCGGCGGGTAATGCGACGGATAGCTTCCGGCATGGTTGCAGAGAACAGCGCGGTCTGATGACCGTCCGGGATCTGCGCCATAATGGTTTCAACGTCTTCGATGAAGCCCATACGCAGCATTTCATCTGCTTCATCCAGTACCAGACCGCTCAGTTTAGAGAGGTCCAGGGTACCGCGCTTCAGGTGATCCAGCAGACGGCCCGGCGTACCGACAACAATCTGTGGGCCCTGGCGCAGGGCGCGTAACTGCACGTCATAACGCTGGCCGCCGTACAGGGCAACCACGTTTACGCCGCGCATATGTTTAGAGAATTCCGTCATGGCTTCTGCAACCTGAACAGCCAGTTCACGGGTTGGAGCCAGAACGAGGATCTGCGGTGCACGCAGGTCCGGATCAATGTTGTTCAGCAGCGGCAGCGAGAACGCTGCAGTTTTACCGCTACCAGTCTGGGCCATGCCCAGCACGTCACGACCAGAAAGCAGGTGTGGGATACACTCAGCCTGGATCGGAGATGGTTTTTCGTAACCCAGATCGTTAAGGGCTTCAAGGATAGGAGCCTTCAGGCCCAGATCTGCAAAAGTGGTTTCGAATTCAGCCATGTAGTACGAGTGCCTCAATGTCAATGGCGGCCAGTCTACTTAGCTCATCGTGAAAATGATTAGCAATTTTCATTGAAAAGTGTGAACCGGCTCAAAGTAGGTGTATTGACGAACAACAACGCCCTCACCAGTTAAGGTGATGGCAATCAAAAGATTACGGGCTGATGTTTATGTCGTCAGCTATTGCTGGTCCGATTCTGCCAGGTCGTCTTGCTCCTGGCCCAAGAGCGATAATTCCAACAATGCATAACGGTGCTCAACGAAGTTGTGTACGTTGTTAGCAACCGCTAATTTGAACAGTGCCGTAGCGCTGTCCTTATCCCCCAGACTTAGGTAGTACTTACCTAAATAGAAGTTGGTTTCACTGAGATGCTCAGCGAGCGAGGTGTTATCCGTTGCGTCCGCCTTGAGGCGTTCCATCAGCGTTGCTTCGCTAATGTTGCCCAGGTAGAACTCGACAATGTTCCATCCCCACTGTTCCTTGTCCGATTTATCGAAGCGCTGTTTCAGTGCCTCTTTTGCCTGCTTCTCATCGAGCTTCCGCTCAACGATGTAAAGCCACAGGCTACGGAAAGGATCATTAGGATCGTCTTGATAAAACGCCAGCAGATCATCTTGCGCTAACTTGTCACGACCGCCGTAATACAATGCGATACCGCGATTCAAGTGCGCGTAGTTGTAAGTTGGATCAAGCTCAAGTACAGAATCAAACGCTTCATAGGCAGCATCAAAATTGCCTGCCTGCGTTAAATAAATGCCTAAGTAATTGAATACTTCAGGCATATCAGGTCGGATAGCCAGCGCTTGTGAAAAATCATTTCGCGCCAATGCCCTCAGACCGAGACTATCATACAACACTCCGCGCTCATATAAAAGCTGTGCGCGTTCGTCATCGGTTAAAGCCCGACTGGCAAGTATTTGTTCCATGCGTGCCAGGATCACTTCCTGCTGCAAAGTCGGTTGCAATGGCACTGCGAGGACTTCGCTCTTACGCCAGGCAGAGTTGCTGCATCCTGCCAGCGTTAAAGCTGTCGCAACGAAACACCAGCGCAAAAAAGGCTTCATTTCCCACTCCCGAAGACAACTATTGGATGAACGTCCTGTCCCCCGGCGGCTTAACAAGGCGTCCTGCCTGATAATAGGCCCTCCGCAAAGCGGAGGGCAAATGGCAACTTACTCGCCTTGCTGTTCTGCGGCCTGTGCTTCTGGCGCAGCAGCTGGCTGAGACTGCTCGGTTGCTTCTTTAATGCTCAGACGGATACGGCCCTGGCGATCAACTTCCAGAACTTTAACCGGTACTTCCTGACCCATCTGCAGGTAATCGGTCACTTTCTCAACGCGCTTGTCAGCGATCTGAGAGATGTGAACCAGACCTTCTTTACCGCCACCGATGGCAACGAACGCGCCAAAGTCAACGATACGGGTCACTTTACCTGCATAGACGCGGCCCACTTCGATTTCTGCAGTGATTTCTTCGATGCGACGGATCGCGAATTTCGCTTTCTCGCCGTCGGTTGCTGCGATCTTCACAGTACCGTCATCTTCGATTTCGATGGTGGTGCCAGTCTCTTCGGTCAGCGCACGGATTACGGAACCGCCCTTACCGATAACATCTTTGATCTTGTCTGGATTGATCTTGATGGTGTGAATACGCGGTGCGAATTCAGAGATATCACCGCGTGGCGCGTTGATAGCCTGTTCCATCACGCCCAGGATGTGCAGACGCGCACCTTTAGCCTGGTTCAGAGCAACCTGCATGATCTCTTTGGTGATACCTTCAATTTTGATATCCATCTGCAGCGCAGAGATACCGTCGCGGGAACCCGCCACTTTGAAGTCCATATCGCCCAGGTGGTCTTCGTCGCCCAGAATGTCAGACAGAACAACATAGTTGTCGCCTTCTTTCACCAGGCCCATTGCGATACCCGCAACGGCGGCTTTGATTGGCACGCCTGCATCCATCAGCGCCAGAGAGGCACCACACACGGAAGCCATAGAAGAAGAACCGTTGGATTCGGTGATTTCAGACACCACACGTACGGTGTACGGGAATTTGTCTGCTTCTGGCATGACTGCCAGCACGCCGCGCTTCGCCAGACGACCGTGACCAATTTCACGACGCTTCGGCGAGCCAACCATACCGGTTTCGCCTACGGAGTACGGAGGGAAGTTGTAGTGGAACAGGAAGCTGTCAGTACGCTCGCCCATCAGTTCGTCGATGATCTGTGCGTCACGTGCCGTACCCAGGGTCGCGGTAACCAGCGCCTGCGTTTCGCCACGGGTGAACAGCGCGGAACCGTGAGTACGTGGCAGCACGCCAGTACGCACATCCAGACCACGGATCATGTCTTTTTCACGGCCATCGATACGCGGCTCGCCTGCCAGAACGCGGCTACGAACAACGTTTTTCTCGATAGCGTGCAGAATTTCGCTCAGCTCGTTAGCATCCAGCGTTTCGTCTTCAGCAACCAGCGTTGCGATAGTTTCAGACTTGATCACGTCAACCTGAGCGTAACGCTCCTGTTTGTCAGTGATGCGGTACGCATCGCTCAGACGAGATTCTGCCAGAGCTGCAACGCGTGCATTCAGTGCGTCGTTAGCTGCTTCTGGCTGCCAGTCCCAACGTGGTTTACCGGCTTCTTTCACCAGATCGTTGATGTTCTGGATAACAACCTGCTGCTGGTCATGGCCGAAGACCACAGCACCCAGCATCTGGTCTTCGCTCAGCAGTTCAGCTTCGGATTCAACCATCAGCACAGCGGCTTCAGTACCCGCAACCACCAGGTCCAGCTTACTTTCTTTCAGCTCTTCCTGAGTTGGGTTCAGTACGTACTGGTCGTTGATGTAACCGACGCGCGCGGCACCGATTGGGCCATTGAATGGAATACCAGACAGTGACAGGGCAGCGGACGCACCGATCATCGCCACGATGTCCGGGTTAACCTGTGGGTTAACGGAAACAACGGTCGCGATAACCTGTACTTCGTTAACGAAGCCTTCCGGGAACAGCGGACGAACCGGGCGGTCAATCAGACGCGCGATCAGGGTTTCGCCTTCGCTTGGACGGCCTTCACGACGGAAGAAGCCACCCGGGATTTTACCGGCAGCGTAGGTACGCTCCTGGTAGTTAACGGTCAGCGGGAAGAAGTCCTGACCTGGTTTAGCTTTTTTCTGGCCCACAACGGTAACGAATACCGCGGTGTCATCCATGCTTACCATAACGGCAGCAGTAGCCTGACGTGCCATCATGCCGGTTTCCAGCGTGACGGTATGTTGACCATACTGGAATTTACGAACGATCGGATTCAGCAAAGTTCTGTCCTTTCTTAAATGTTTGACAGCACACCACCGGTGTGCTGTCGATTTGACCCGACCTTCTTCGCATCCTCGCGACTAATGACAACCAACACCCCCCTGGGTGAAGCCTCTCATTAGCCGCGCGAACCTCTGCAATGAAGATCATTTATAGCAACAATACAATAGTTTCCAGTGAATTGCTGCCGTCTGCTTGAAAAAAGGGGCCATCAGGCCCCCTTTTCTGAAACTCGCAAGAATTAGCGACGCAGACCCAGACGCTCGATCAGCGCGGTGTAGCGTGCAACATCTTTACGTTTCAGGTAGTCGAGCAGTTTACGACGCTGAGAAACCATACGCAGCAGACCACGACGGCTGTGGTGATCTTTTTTGTGCTCTGCAAAGTGACCCTGCAGGTGGTTAATCTGTGCAGTCAGCAGTGCAACCTGAACTTCGGTAGAACCGCTGTCGTTAGTACCACGACCAAACTCAGAAACGATTTTAGCTTTAGCTTCAACGCTTAGAGACATTTTCAAACTCCAAAGTATAAAGAATGTAAGGATGCCGATCTCTAATTCAGCAATCCCATGTACGCCCCGCAGATTGTTAAACAATTTACCAGGCGTTAAGCGGCGATATTCTACTCGTCTCCCCTGCTTATCGCAAGGTGAGCCGTTATCACCGTCACGCGTCGACCGGATATTCGACGACCAGACGACGCGGCGCAACGCGCCCTTCGCCATCCATTTCGCCCATCCCGATGAATTTCCCTTCGTCACCTTCGGTCACGCGCACCAGACCTTCCAGCGGAGCATCCGCCGTACGAACCGGGTTGCCGTTCTTAAAGTAAACGGACGATGTTAAAGGAAGATTAACAACCGGGAAGTCCGCAGCCGGACTGTCCATCGGCATCAGCAGCGGATCCAGCAAATCTGCCGGCGCGATCCCCTGCGCTTCCGCCTGTTCAACCAGCTCGCGCAAATGTTCCAGGGTCACCATCCGCTCCACCGGATACTTGCTCACCGCCAGACGACGCAGGTAAATCACATGCGCGCCGCAGCCCAGCTTTTCACCGAGGTCGTCGATGATGGTGCGAATATAGGTCCCTTTCGAACAGTGCACTTCCAGCTCCAGCTCATCACCTTCGTGGCGAATAAAGAGCAGCTCATACACGGTAATCGGACGGGCTTCACGCGGGACCTCAATGCCCTGGCGCGCATATTCGTAGAGTTTTTTCCCCTGATACTTCAGCGCCGAATACATCGACGGTACCTGCATCGTATCCCCACGGAAGCTCTCCAGCGCCGCATCAAGCTGCTCCGCGCTGAACGTCACCGGACGCTCCTCCACGACCTGACCATCCGCGTCGGAGGTATCCGTGCGCTGGCCCAGCTTAGCGATAACGCGGTAACGCTTATCGGAGTCGAGCAGGTACTGGGAAAATTTTGTCGCCTCTCCCAGACAGACCGGCAGCATGCCGGTTGCCAGCGGGTCGAGCGCGCCGGTGTGGCCCGCACGGTTGGCGTTATAAATACGCTTAACTTTCTGCAGCACGTCGTTGCTGGAAGCGCCCTGGGGTTTATCCAGCAGCAGCACACCATGCACGTCGCGACCACGACGACGAGGACGACTCATCAGTCCTCCTTGCTGTCGTCCGCCGGGTTAACACGGCGCTCATCGTCATGTTTAACCACGCTGGTCACCAGGTTGGACATACGCATACCTTCGACCAGCGAGTTGTCGTAGAAGAAGGTCAGTTCAGGCACGATACGCAGGCGCATCGCCTTGCCGAGCAGAGAGCGGATGAAACCAGACGCTTCCTGCAGCGCTTTGATGCCGTTTTTCACTGCGGCTTCGTCCTGATCGTTCAGGAAGGTGACGAACACTTTGGCATAGGCCAGGTCACGGGACATTTCCACACCGGAAACGGTGGTCATCATGCCGACGCGTGGGTCTTTAATTTCACGTTGCAGAATGAGTGCGATCTCTTTCTGCATTTCCTGCGCTACGCGCTGAGGGCGACCAAATTCTTTCGCCATAATAAATTCTCCAGACAAAAAAGGGGCTAAAGCCCCTTTTTGAAATTATTGCCGGGTGGCGCGAGGCGATCCCGGCTTACAATCGGTAATTAAGCGATGGTACGCTGAATTTCGATGATCTCGAACACTTCGATCATATCGCCAACGCGAACGTCGTTGTAGTTCTTCACGCCGATACCACATTCCATGCCGTTACGGACTTCGTTAACGTCATCTTTGAAGCGGCGCAGGGATTCCAGCTCGCCTTCGTAGATAACCACGTTGTCACGCAGTACGCGGATTGGGTTGTGACGCTTGATGTTACCTTCGGTAACCATACAGCCCGCGATCGCACCGAATTTCGGTGATTTGAACACGTCACGTACTTCAGCCAGACCGATGATCTGCTGTTTCAGCTCAGGAGACAGCATGCCGCTCATCGCTGCTTTCACTTCGTCGATCAGGTTATAGATGACGGAGTAGTAACGCAGATCCAGACTTTCGGATTCAATCACTTTACGTGCAGACGCATCCGCACGAACGTTGAAGCCAACCAGGATAGCGTTGGACGCAGCAGCCAGGGTTGCGTCGGTTTCGGTGATACCACCTACGCCAGAACCGATGATCTTCACTTTCACTTCGTCGGTAGACAGTTTCAGCAAGGAGTCGGAGATCGCTTCCACAGAGCCCTGAACGTCGGCTTTCAACACGATGTTCACTTCGTGAACTTCGCCCTCGGTCATGTTGGCAAACATGTTCTCGAGTTTAGATTTCTGCTGACGAGCCAGTTTAACTTCACGGAATTTGCCCTGACGATACAGTGCCACTTCACGCGCTTTCTTCTCGTCACGCACAACGGTCACTTCGTCACCAGCAGCCGGAACACCGGACAGACCCAGGATTTCCACTGGAATGGACGGACCCGCTTCCAGCACTTCCTGACCCAGTTCGTTACGCATCGCACGAACGCGACCGTATTCGAAACCGCACAGAACGATATCGCCTTTATGCAGCGTACCTTCACGAACCAGAACGGTAGCAACCGGGCCACGTCCTTTATCCAGGAAGGATTCGATAACCGCACCGCTCGCCATACCGTTACGGATGGCTTTCAGCTCCAGAACTTCGGCCTGCAGCAGGATCGCGTCCAGCAGTTCGTCGATACCGGTACCCGCTTTCGCAGACACGTGTACGAACTGGCTTTCGCCGCCCCACTCTTCCGGCAGGATACCGTACTGGGAGAGTTCGTTTTTAACACGATCGGGATCCGCTTCTGGCTTATCGATCTTGTTCACGGCAACCACAACCGGCACACCGGCTGCTTTCGCGTGCTGGATCGCTTCGATGGTCTGCGGCATGACGCCGTCGTCCGCCGCAACAACCAGAACAACGATATCCGTCGCCTGAGCACCACGAGCACGCATAGAGGTAAACGCGGCGTGGCCCGGGGTATCCAGGAAGGTGATCATACCGTTGTCAGTTTCTACGTGGTATGCACCGATGTGCTGGGTAATACCACCCGCTTCGCCAGAGGCAACCTTGGTAGAGCGAATGTAGTCAAGCAGAGAGGTCTTACCGTGGTCAACGTGACCCATGATGGTCACTACCGGTGCGCGCGGTTCTGCCGCAGCACCTGTGTCACGGTCGCTCATTACTGCTTCTTCCAGCTCGTTTTCACGACGCAGGATAACTTTGTGGCCCATCTCTTCCGCAACCAGCTGTGCAGTTTCCTGATCGATCACCTGGTTGATGGTTGCCATCGCGCCCAGCTTCATCATCGCTTTGATGACCTGAGAGCCTTTAACCGCCATCTTGTTCGCCAGTTCGCCAACGGTAATGGTTTCGCCGATCACAACGTCACGGTTAACGGCCTGAGCCGGCTTCTGGAAGCCCTGCTGCAGAGCGGAACCTTTACGCTTGCCGCCTTTACCACCGCGAACCGCCGCGCGTGCTTCTTCACGGTCAGCTTTGGATTCAGCGTGCTTGTTACCTTTTTTCGCCGGACGCGCTGCTTTTGCATTACGACCACGGCCACGGCCGCCTTCTACTTCACGGTCGTTATCATCTTCAGCCTGACGTGCGTGCTGAGAAGTGGTCACGTGATAGTCGCTGGTGTCTTCAGACTGCTCAGCGGTATCAACACCGTTCTTCTCATTTTCTTCAGCCATACGACGCGCTTCTTCGGCGACGCGGCGAGCTTCTTCTTCCAGCTTACGGCGGGCTTCTTCTTCCGCTTTACGCTTCAGCTCGGCAGCTTCATTTTCACGGCGGGCTTTTTCAGCCTGGGCGGTTTTGGTCATTTCGTCTGTCTGTTGATTGCTCACTTTGTCTTTTTCCGCAGCGTCACGCTTCACTTTATCACTTGCGTCGCGTTTCGCTTTTTCTGCGGCCTCACGTTCAGCTTTTAATTCTGCTTCACGTTTGGCGGCTGCTTCCGCCTCACGCTGAGCTTGTTCTTCCGCTTCACGCTGTGCCTGCTCTTCCGCAGCAAGGCGTTCTGCCTCTTGCGGATCACGTTTTACAAAGGTGCGCGTCTTGCGGACTTCAATTTGTACCGATTTGCTTTTGCCACCGGTACCAGGGATGTTTAACGTGCTACGCGTTTTGCGCTGCAGCGTTAACTTGTCAGGCGTAGAGCCGTGTTCACGGTTCAGGTGCGTTAACAAGGTTTGTTTTTCTTGCGCGGTCACCGAGTCATCAGCGGACTTCGGGATCCCTGCATCAGCAAATTGCTGTACCAGGCGGTCCACGGAGGTCTGAATCTCAGCAGCCAGCGATTTTACAGTTACATCAGTCATGCTGTTCCTTCCTGCTACAGTTTATTACGCTTCGTCGCCGAACCAGCAAATATTACGTGCGGCCATGATGAGCTCGCCGGCTTTCTCGTCGGTTAAACCTTCGATATCAGCCAGGTCATCAACGCCTTGCTCAGCGAGATCTTCCAGCGTACAAACACCACGGGCAGCCAGCTTGAACGCAATCGCACGATCAAGACCTTCCAGATTCAGCAGGTCATCAGCCGGCTTCTTATCGCCAAGGCTTTCTTCCTGAGCCAGTGCCAGGGTGGTCAGTGCGTTTTTAGCGCGTTCACGCAGGGCTTCAACGGTTGGTTCATCCAGACCGTCAATTTCCAGCAGCTCTTTCATTGGCACATAGGCCAGTTCTTCCAGCGTAGAGAAACCTTCTTCAACCAGAACAGTGGCGAAGTCTTCGTCAATATCCAGGTATTTCGTGAAGGTATCGATCGCCGCATGGGCTTCAGCCTGATGCTTAGCCTGCAGGTCATCAACGGTCATAACGTTGAGTTCCCAGCCGCTCAGCTGTGACGCCAGGCGTACGTTCTGGCCGTTACGGCCGATTGCCTGCGCCAGGTTGCCCGCTTCAACAGCGATATCCATGGTGTGTTTGTCTTCGTCAACAACGATAGACGCCACATCAGCCGGAGCCATTGCGTTGATCACGAACTGCGCCGGGTTGTCATCCCACAGAACGATATCAATACGTTCGCCGCCCAGCTCAGTAGAAACTGCCTGGACACGCGCACCGCGCATACCGACGCAAGCACCGACCGGGTCGATACGCTTGTCGTTGGTTTTCACCGCAATTTTCGCACGGGAGCCCGGATCGCGAGCCGCCGCTTTAATCTCAATAACTTCTTCACCGATTTCCGGTACTTCGATACGGAACAGTTCTACCAGCATTTCTGGTTTAGAACGGGTCACGAAGAGCTGTGCACCACGCGCTTCAGGACGAACGGCGTACAGAACACCGCGAATACGGTCGCCTGGGCGGAAGTTTTCACGCGGCAGCATATCTTCACGCAGGATCACGGCTTCAGCGTTACCCGGCAACCCTTCGGATTTGATCTCCAGGGAGATGTTGTCGCGGTTCACTTTCTTCACCACGCCGGTGATGATTTCGCCTTCCTGATCGCGGAACTGATCGACAACCAGCGCGCGCTCGGCTTCGCGCACTTTCTGCACGATAACCTGTTTAGCGGTCTGGGTGGTGATACGGTCGAAGGTCACAGATTCAATCTGATCTTCAACGTAGTCACCCACGTTCAGACTTTCGTCTTCAAAACGGGCGGCTTCCAGCGTGATCTCTTTGGTCGGCTGGGTCACTTCTTCAACGATTACCCAACGACGGAATGTATCGAAGTCACCGCTTTTACGATCGATTTCTACGCGAACATCGATCTCTTGTTCGTATTTTTTCTTGGTTGCTGTAGCCAGTGCACTTTCCAGCGCTTCAAAAATCTTCTCACGCGGCAGTGATTTCTCGTTGGAGACGGCTTCAACAACAGCCAAAATTTCTTTGTTCATCGCGGGCTTTTCACCTCAATCCAGACTGTTAAAAGTGGGGAACCAGGTTCGCCTTCTGGATATTACTCAGCGCGAACACTTCATCTTTGCCTTCGACTGTCACCGTGATCATTTCACCATCAACGGCTTTGATAATTCCCTGCCATTTACGGCGGTTCTGTACGGCCATACGCAGAACGAGAGCCACTTCTTCACCGGTAAAGCGCACATAGTGCTCGGCCGTGAACATCGGGCGATCGAGGCCAGGTGAGGAAACTTCCAGGTTGTACGCAACGGTAATTGGGTCTTCAACATCAAGAACCGCACTCACCTGGTGGCTGACATCAGCACAATCATCAACATTGATGCCATCTTCACTATCAATATAGATGCGCAGCGTCGATGTACGGCCGCGAACGAATTCGATGCCGACCAGTTCGTAGCCCAGTGCTTCGACCGGTGCAGTAATCATCTCTGTTAATTTTTGCTCTAATGTGGACAAGCCCACCCCCAAGACATAAAAAAAGGGCGTAAAGCCCAGTTATTCTGTAGTCAGATAACAAAAAACCCCGATAAATCGGGGCTTTAGATAACTGAACCCTATAGCCACAACTGTGGCCTGGAGCACTTTCCTAAAGAATTTTTTCAAATCCAGCTACGAAGGCTCTAAGTCTTCACAGTATATTTGAAAAAGAACTTTATGGGAAAGTGGTTGCGGGGGCCGGATTTGAACCGACGACCTTCGGGTTATGAGCCCGACGAGCTACCAGGCTGCTCCACCCCGCGCCTGAAACGTGGCAAATTCTACGCGTTTTGGACAGAATTTGCAAATAATGCTGGGATTTGGTACCGAAGACGGGACGTAAAATCGGCGTTTAGTATATTGATAGTTGACCCCACCTGTCAAGGCGACTTCCGCCAGATCGATCAGACCAAAATTTTTACAAAAAACGCACGAGTCTCTTCCGGTCTTCGCCAAAAGATGATTAAATGAATACTCACTTATTTTGCATAAAAATGCACAAGAGAGCGAAAGCGGTCTCTAATCAGTCAATCAAGCAGGGTTTTATTCTATGACGACGATTCTCAAGCATCTTCCGGTAGGACAACGTATTGGCATCGCTTTCTCAGGTGGCCTGGATACCAGCGCTGCACTGCTGTGGATGCGCCAGAAGGGAGCGGTTCCGTATGCCTATACTGCGAACCTGGGTCAGCCGGATGAGGACGATTATGATGCTATTCCTCGTCGCGCGAAAGAGTATGGTGCAGAGAACGCGCGCCTGATTGACTGCCGTAAGCAACTGGTCGCGGAAGGTATCGCGGCGATTCAGTGTGGTGCATTCCATAACACCACCGGCGGCCTGACCTATTTCAACACCACTCCGCTGGGCCGTGCGGTGACCGGCACCATGCTGGTTGCCGCCATGAAAGAAGACGGCGTTAACATCTGGGGTGACGGCAGCACCTATAAAGGAAACGATATCGAACGTTTCTATCGTTATGGCCTGCTGACCAACGCCGAACTGCAGATTTACAAACCGTGGCTGGATACCGACTTCATCGACGAGCTGGGTGGTCGTCATGAGATGTCCGAGTTTATGATCGCCTGCGGTTTTGACTATAAGATGTCAGTCGAGAAAGCTTACTCCACCGACTCCAACATGCTGGGTGCGACGCACGAAGCGAAAGACCTGGAATTCCTGAACTCCAGCGTGAAGATCGTTAACCCTATCATGGGCGTGAAGTTCTGGGACGAGAACGTGAAGATCCCGGCAGAAGAAGTGACCGTACGTTTCGAACGCGGTCATCCGGTTGCGCTGAACGGCAAAACCTTCTCTGACGATGTGGAGCTGATGCTGGAAGCAAACCGCATCGGCGGTCGTCATGGTCTGGGCATGAGCGATCAGATTGAAAACCGTATCATCGAAGCGAAAAGCCGTGGTATCTATGAAGCCCCGGGGATGGCGCTGCTGCACATCGCTTACGAGCGTTTGCTGACCGGCATTCACAACGAAGACACCATTGAGCAGTATCACTCTCACGGCCGTCAGCTGGGCAAACTGCTGTATCAGGGCCGCTGGTTCGATCCGCAGGCGCTGATGCTGCGTGATGCGCTGCAGCGTTGGGTGGCGAGTGCAATCACCGGTGAAGTAACCCTGGAACTGCGTCGCGGTAACGACTACTCCATTCTGAACACCGTGTCTGACAACCTGACCTATAAAGCAGAGCGTCTGACCATGGAGAAAGGTGAATCTGTGTTCTCACCGGACGATCGTATTGGCCAGCTGACCATGCGTAACCTGGACATCACCGATACCCGTGAAAAGCTGTTCAACTATGTTGAGAACGGTTTGCTGTCAGCCAGTTCAGGTAACGGCCTGCCGCAGGTTGAAAACCTGGAGCACAGCGATAAGAAATAATCGCTGATGTAGCATGCAAAAGGCGTCCTGGGGACGCCTTTTTTATTTGGCCTTTCGTAGGGCGGGTAAGCGCAGCGCCACCCGCCATTTTGCCCGGTGGCGCTGCGCTTACCGGGCCTACGAAAAACTACACATAATTTACAGACGAAAAAAAAGACGTCTTTCGACGTCTTTCTTCTGGAATATTGGTACCGAGGATGGGACTCGAACCCACAAGCCCGTTAGGGCACTACCACCTCAAGGTAGCGTGTCTACCAATTCCACCACCTCGGTACAGAATACTTAGTGCGGGATATCGCTGGTTGGCTTAGCCGGTGCAGCTGGCTGAGTCTGCTCAGTTTTCGCTGGCGCGCTCAGGTTTTCCCACTCGCTTCCTTTGCTGGTCTTGTTGCTGTTGATATTGCCAAGCACCAGGCTGATGATGAAGAACAGCGTAGCCAGAATCGCCGTAGTGCGGGTCATGAAGTTCGCAGAACCACTTGAACCAAACAGCGTACCGGAAGCGCCTGCTCCGAAGGAGGCTCCCATATCAGCGCCTTTACCTTGCTGCAGCATAATCAGCGCTACGAGAGCGATGGCTACAATAAGGAAAACAACTAAAAGAGCTTCGTACATAATCAACCTGTTCCTTGCGGATTTGCCGCATACCAATGCTTCGACCAATTAGCAGGATTTTTGTTTCCCACTGAAGCGGGTGTGAATACTAACCAAAGCGAATCACCTTCGCAAGGGCATTTTCGACGCATTGTATCAACTGCGGAAAAAAACAGCAAAAAGCCATTAATTGCTTAAAACAAAGGCGGCAAACGCCGCCTTTTTAAACATTTAGCGTGCAAGATTATGCAGCTTTTACGGCATCCGCAATACGGTGCGCAAATTCGGTTACCTGCGCTTCGTCTTCGCCTTCCACCATTACGCGGATCAGCGGTTCGGTACCAGACTTACGCAGCAGCACGCGTCCACGGCTGCCGAGGGCCGCTTCAACATCCGCCATCACCGCTTTCACGTTCTCATTTTCCAGCGGGTCGCCTTTGCCGGCAGTAAAACGTACGTTGACCAGAATCTGTGGGAACATTTTCATGCCGCTGCACAGGTCGTGCAGGCTCATATGGTTGCGCGCCATTGCGGCAACCACCTGCAGCGCGGCCACAATTCCGTCACCGGTGGTGGTTTTGTCGAGCAGGATCACGTGACCTGAGTTCTCCGCGCCGATACGCCAGCCCTTCTCCTGCAATTTTTCCAGCACATAGCGGTCACCCACTTTCGCGCGAACGAACGGAATACCGATCTGTTTCAGCGCCAGTTCCAGGCCCATGTTACTCATCAGCGTTCCGACCGCACCGCCGCGCAACTGACCCTGACGCAGACCTTCACGCGCAATAATGTAGAGGATCTGGTCGCCGTCGACCTTGTTACCTTCGTGATCAACCATGATCACGCGGTCACCGTCGCCGTCCAGCGCAATGCCCAGATCGGCTTTTTCTGCCAGAACGCGCGCCTGCAGGGCACGAACGTCCGTCGCACCGACCTGCTCGTTGATGTTCAGACCATCCGGCTCACAGCCAATGGCGATCACTTTCGCACCGAGCTCGCGGAAGACATTCGGGGCAATGTGGTAGGTCGCGCCATTTGCGCAGTCCACCACAATTTTGAGGTGCGCCAGGCTCAGCTCATTCGGGAAGGTGCCTTTACAGAATTCGATATAGCGACCCGCCGCATCAACGATACGGTTCGCTTTACCCAGCTCTGCGGAATCAACACAGGTGATCTCTTTTTCCATTTCAGCTTCAATGGCTTCTTCCACCTCATCCGGCAGCTTGGTGCCATCAATAGAGAAGAATTTAATGCCGTTATCGTAGAACGGGTTGTGAGAGGCCGAGATAACAATCCCCGCTTCCGCACGGAAGGTGCGCGTCAGGTACGCGACCGCAGGCGTTGGCATTGGGCCTGTAAAAGAGGCGGACAGTCCAGCCGCCGCCAGACCCGCTTCCAGCGCGGATTCCAGCATATAGCCGGAAATACGGGTGTCTTTACCGATGATAATTTTACGTGAGCCATGACGCGCCAGAACCTTACCGGCAGCCCAGCCGAGCTTCAGGACAAAATCAGGGGTGATGGGAGCATCGCCTACGCGCCCACGGATACCGTCGGTACCAAAATATTTACGATTACTCATAGCGTTTGTTTTCCTTCGCTGCCAGTGTGGCTTCCACCACACGCATGGCTTCTACTGTTTCTTTGACGTCATGGACACGAATGATGTGCGCACCCTGCATCGCCGCAATCACCGCGCAGGCCAGGCTGCCGCTCAGGCGTTCGCTCGGGCCTACATTCAGCAACTGGCCAATCATCGATTTCCTCGACATCCCCACCAGCAGCGGCAGGCCAAAGTGATGAAATTCCGATAAGCGCGCAAGCAGCGCATAGTTGTGAGAGAGATTTTTACCGAAACCGAACCCCGGGTCGAGCAGCAATTTCTCTTTTGGGATACCTGCACGTTCACAACGTTCGATATGCTCAATAAAGAAGCGGTTTACATCGGCGAAGACATCGTCATACTTCGGCGCGTCCTGCATGGTTTTCGGCTGCCCCTGCATATGCATCAGGCAAACCGGCAGCCCGGTTTCCGCAGCCGCCTCAATCGCCCCCGGTTCGGTAAGTGAACGAATATCATTGATAATGTGAGCGCCCACTCTCGCCACTTCACGGATCACTTCCGGTTTGGAGGTATCAACGGAGATCCACACTTCAAACCGCTGCGCGATAGCTTCAACGACCGGCACCACGCGCGCCAGCTCTTCTTCCACAGACACGTCCGCCGCACCGGGACGCGTCGATTCGCCGCCAACGTCAATGATGGTGGCACCTGCATTGATCATTAAATTCGCGTGCTTAACCGCCTCGATAAGCGTGTTATGCGTGCCACCGTCAGAGAAGGAGTCAGGGGTAACATTCAGGATCCCCATCACATGGGGATGTGAAAGATCGAGATGCGAGTCCTGAGCGAATAATTTCATGGCGAAATCCCTGATATCTAAATGGTTAAACAGAAATGAAAAACCCCGGAGCAAGCTCCAGGGTTTGAGTTACAGACAAACGCTTCAACAGCAGTGACTTACTTATCGCCCAACTGTTCTGACATGGTGTTGCCCGGGTTTGGCGTACGCGGTTCATCAACCGGACGCGGCGCACGCGGGGTGCCATTGTTGTCAGAGTTATTGGAAGCGCCTGGGTCTTCCCAGCCTGCTGGCGGACGCACTTCGCGGCGCGCCATCAGGTCGTCAATCTGCGGTGCATCGATGGTCTCATATTTCATGAGCGCATCTTTCATGGAATGCAGAATGTCCATGTTGTCATTCAGGATCTGACGCGCGCGACCGTAGTTACGTTCAATCAGCGCTTTCACTTCCTGGTCGATGATACGAGCCGTTTCATCGGACATATGTTTCGCTTTTGCCACGGAGCGGCCCAGGAACACTTCGCCCTCTTCCTCTGCATAGAGCAGCGGACCGAGTTTGTCGGAGAAGCCCCACTGAGTCACCATGTTACGCGCCAGGTTTGTCGCCACTTTAATGTCGTTCGACGCACCGGTAGAAACATGTTCCGGACCGTAGATAATCTCTTCGGCCAGACGACCGCCGTACAGGGTTGAGATCTGGCTTTCCAGCTTCTGACGGCTGGCGCTGATTGCGTCGCCTTCAGGCAGGAAGAAGGTCACACCCAGCGCACGACCGCGCGGAATAATCGTCACTTTATGCACCGGATCGTGTTCCGGCACCAGACGACCAATAATCGCGTGACCGGCTTCGTGGTAAGCCGTGGACTCTTTCTGCGCTTCCGTCATCACCATGGAACGACGTTCCGCACCCATCATGATCTTGTCTTTCGCTTTCTCGAACTCCACCATCGACACGACGCGCTTGTTACCGCGAGCGGCAAACAGTGCAGCTTCGTTGACCAGGTTAGCGAGATCCGCACCGGAGAAGCCCGGAGTACCGCGCGCAATGATTGCCGCGTCGATGTCGGGTGCCAGCGGTACGCGACGCATGTGAACTTTCAGAATCTGTTCACGACCGCGAACATCCGGCAGACCGACAACAACCTGACGGTCGAAACGGCCTGGGCGCAGCAGCGCCGGGTCAAGAACGTCCGGACGGTTAGTCGCCGCGATAACGATGATACCTTCGTTACCTTCGAAGCCGTCCATCTCAACCAGCATCTGGTTCAGCGTCTGTTCACGTTCATCGTGACCACCACCCAGGCCTGCGCCACGCTGGCGGCCTACGGCGTCGATTTCATCGATGAAGATAATGCACGGTGCTGCCTTCTTGGCCTGCTCGAACATGTCACGCACACGAGATGCACCAACACCCACGAACATTTCGACGAAGTCAGAACCTGAAATAGTAAAGAACGGCACCTTCGCTTCACCCGCGATGGCTTTCGCCAGCAGGGTTTTACCGGTACCCGGAGGGCCAACCATCAGCACGCCTTTCGGGATTTTACCGCCCAGTTTCTGGAAACGGCTCGGTTCACGCAGGTATTCAACCAGTTCACCGACCTCTTCTTTCGCTTCGTCACACCCGGCAACGTCCGCAAAAGTGGTCTTGATCTGATCTTCCGTCAACATACGCGCCTTGCTCTTACCGAACGACATGGCACCTTTGCCACCGCCGCCCTGCATCTGGCGCATAAAGAAGATCCAGACGCCGATAAGAAGCAGCATCGGGAACCAGGAAATGAAGATAGTAGCCAGCAGGCTTTGTTCTTCTGGCGGTTCACCTACCACCTTGACGTTTTTAGTCAGAAGGTTATCAAGCAGCTTAGGATCGTTCACCGGGATGTAAGTCGTGTAACGGTTACTATCTTTCTTGGTAACGTTGATCTCACGTCCGTTGATACGCGCTTCGCGAACCTGGTCCTGATTGACCTCCTGCAGGAAGGTAGAATAATCCACCTTGCGGCCATTCGACTCGCTGGGCCCAAAGCTCTGGAATACTGACATCAGCACAACGGCAATGACCAGCCAGAGTATTAGGTTTTTCGCCATGTCACTCAAGGGATTAACCTCATATTACAACTGTGTTAAAAACAGCGTCAGGATACTCTATATCCAGTTTCATTCAAACTTTCGTCTGAAATCTCCCGGTTATCATTTTCGCCCGGTCGCTACAATATACACTTCACGGGAACGGGCCCGGGAAGAGTCCGGCTTACGAACTTTGACCTTCGCAAACAGGGAGCGAATTTCCTTAAGATACTCCTCGAAACCTTCGCCCTGAAACACCTTCACAACAAAACTACCACCAGGCGCTAGTACATCACGACACATTTCTAACGCTAGCTCCACCAGATACATGGCGCGGGGGATATCCACCGCCGGTGTTCCGCACATATTTGGTGCCATATCTGACATGACAACCTGGACCTTACTGTCACCTACACGATCAAGTAACGCTTTCAGCACTAATTCATCACGAAAGTCGCCCTGAAGGAAGTCGACACCGACGATGGGATCCATTGGTAAAAGATCGCACGCGATGATTCGGCCCGTTCCGCCGATCTGCGTTACCGCATACTGAGACCATCCGCCAGGTGCCGCACCGAGGTCAACAACCGTCATCCCCGGCTTAAAAAGTTTGTCACTTTGCTGTATTTCATCAAGTTTAAACCAGGCACGGGAACGCAACCCCTTTTTCTGTGCCTGTTGAACATATTTATCGCTAAAGTGTTCCTGGAGCCAGCGGCTGGAGCTGGCAGAACGCTTTTTACCTGTCATTTAACATTTCCGTCCTGGTTCATCGTTGCTTGCCTGTGACGTAAATTTCTACGCAGCTATTTGGCGATATAAGGGAGATGGCGGTAGAATGAACCGTTTTCAATCCCAACGTAAGCAAAAATATACGATGAATCTGAGTACTAAACAAAAACAGCACCTTAAAGGTCTGGCACATCCGCTCAAGCCTGTAGTGATGCTTGGCAACAATGGTTTGACCGAAGGGGTGCTTGCCGAGATTGAACAAGCGCTGGAACACCACGAGCTGATCAAGGTGAAAATCGCCTCTGAAGACAGAGACACTAAAAACCTGATCGTGGAAGCCATCGTGCGCGAAACCGGCGCCTGTAATGTACAGGTCATCGGTAAAACGCTGGTGCTCTACCGCCCGTCTAAAGAGCGTAAAATCTCGCTGCCACGTTAAGGATATCCTGAGTTAAACACATTTTCTGTGTGAAACGAGGGATTTCTGTCAGCAGGCGAGCAAAATGCCATGCTCCTTGAGTTGATAAAAGGCCGCTACGCGGCCTTTTTCTTTTCTTTACAATGTATCAACATCTTAGTAGAGAAGCGAATTACAGGTATTCAACCTTAATAATTTCGTATTCTACTTCACCGCCAGGGGTGCGGATGGTGACAACATCGTCCTGCTCTTTGCCAATCAGGCCGCGAGCAATCGGCGAGTTCACCGAAATCAGGTTCTGTTTGAAGTCAGCTTCATCATCACCCACGATGCGATAGGTCTGCTCTTCGTCGTTGTCCAGGTTCAGCACGGTAACGGTAGAACCAAAGATCACACGGCCATTATTCGGCATCTTAGTGATATCGATAACCTGTGCATTGGACAGTTTTGCTTCGATATCTTTAATACGCCCTTCACAGAAGCCCTGCTGCTCACGCGCGGCGTGGTATTCAGCATTCTCTTTCAGGTCGCCATGCTCGCGCGCATCCGCGATAGCGGCGATGATTTCAGGACGACGCACGGATTTCAGGAAATCCAGCTCTTCGCGCAGTTTTTCGGCACCACGTAAGGTCATCGGAATAGCTTGCATTTGTTATACCTCTTAAACATTCCTGTTGGGAGCAGTGTTCCCTGCTCCTGCCCCCCTTTAAGCGGGCAAGAAGCAAAAAGAAAACCGACCCGGGAGCGATGCCCCAGGTCAGCAGCAATTTTTCAATTTGATACGCATTTTACCGCGAAGTTCACTATGGGTCATCGTTTACTTTGCAGTGCCATGCACCGTAGTATGACGGTTTGTTTTCGGGTTGTTAGCGCGAGATTATGCGATTTTCCAGTTTTATCATCGGATTGACTACCAGTATAACGTTCACCGCTCAGGCCGCGAATGTTGATGAGTACATTAATCAGCTTCCCGCAGGCGCGAACCTCGCCCTGATGGTGCAGAAGGTTGGCGCACAGGCTCCCGAGATTGACTATCACAGTCAACAGATGGCGCTGCCTGCCAGTACCCAAAAGGTGATCACCGCCCTCGCCGCCCTGCTCCAGCTCGGGCCTGACTTCCGTTTTACTACCACCCTTGAAACCAAAGGTAACGTCGAGGGTGGCGAACTAAAAGGCGATCTTATCGCCCGTTTTGGCGGCGATCCGACCTTTAAACGCCAGGATATCCGCAATATGGTTGCGGTGCTGAAAAAAACCGGCGTGCAGAAAATTGACGGCAATGTGCTGATCGATACCTCCATCTTTGCCAGCCACGATAAAGCCCCGGGCTGGCCGTGGAACGACATGACGCAGTGCTTTAGCGCCCCGCCCGCCGCCGCGATTGTTGACCGCAACTGTTTCTCGGTTTCGCTTTACAGTGCGCCAAAGCCGGATGATTTAGCGTTTATCCGCATAGCGTCCTACTACCCGGTCACCATGTTTAGCCAGGTTCGCACGCTGGCCAAGGGCTCTCCTGATGCCCAGTACTGCGAACTGGATGTGGTGCCAGGCGATCTTAACCGCTTCACGCTGACCGGCTGCCTGACGCAGCGCGCCGATCCGCTGCCGCTGGCCTTTGCGATACAGGATGGCGCAAGCTATGCAGGCGCCATTCTGAAAGATGAGCTGAAACAAGCGGGAATAACCTATTCCGGCACCCTGCTTCGTCAGACGCAGGTCAACCAGCCCGGCACGGTCATCGCCAGCAAACAGTCTGCGCCGTTGCACGATTTACTGCGAATAATGCTGAAAAAGTCGGACAACATGATTGCCGATACGGTGTTCCGCATGATTGGTCACGCCCGTTTCGGCGTGCCGGGAACCTGGCGCGCGGGTTCAGACGCGGTTCGGCAGATCCTGCGCCAGCAGGCGGGGATCGAACTGGGTAATACCATCGCCGTCGATGGCTCCGGACTATCGCGCCATAATTTGATCTCTCCGGCCACGATGATGCAGGTGCTTCAGTACATTGCACAACATGACACTGAGCTAAACTTTATTTCAATGCTGCCGCTGGCCGGGCATGACGGTTCACTGCAGTACCGCGCAGGGCTTCACGCCGCGGGCGTGGATGGCAAAGTCTCCGCGAAAACAGGCTCACTGCAGGGGGTTTATAACCTTGCAGGCTTCATCACTACCGCCAGCGGACAGCGCATGGCATTCGTGCAGTATCTTTCCGGCTATGCCGTCGAACCGACCGACCAGCGCAATCGTCGTATTCCACTGGTTCGCTTCGAAAGCAGGCTTTATAAGGACATCTACCAGAATAACTAGCGATGAAACTACTTATAGTTGAAGACGATCTGTTATTGCAGGAAGGGCTGGCGCTGGGGCTGGCCAATGAAGGGTATGCTCTCGACTGTGCAGGCACCGCAGCAGAGGCGGATGCCCTGATCCAGAGCGGCGAATACAGCCTGGTGATCCTCGATTTGGGCTTGCCGGATAAAGACGGCGCCACGCTGCTCAGCCAGTGGCGACGTCGCGGCATCGCCAACCCGGTATTGATCCTGACGGCACGTGATGCCATTGAAGACCGTATCACCGGCCTCGATGCAGGCGCAGACGATTACCTGGTGAAGCCTTTTGCGCTCGCGGAGCTGCAGGCTCGGGTGCGAGCGTTGATTCGCCGCTATCAGGGCCATAGTGATAACTTACTGACCGACGGCGATATTACGCTGAATTTGCAAACCCAGCAGGTGCTGCGTCAGGATCAGGCCGTAGAGGTGACGCCAAAAGAGTTCGCCTTGCTTACGCGTCTGATCATGCGCAGCGGGCAAACGGTACACCGAGAAACGCTCCAGCAGGATATCTACTCCTGGCAGGACGATCCCGGGTCAAATACCCTTGAGGTCCATATTCATAACCTGCGGCGTAAGCTCGGCAAAGACAGGATCAAAACCGTTCGCGGCGTCGGCTACCGTCTGGAGAGCCAGAAATGAACAGCATGCGTCGGCGTTTGATGGTGCTGCTGGCGGTCATTCTGTTATTTTTCCAGCTGATAAGCGTCATCTGGCTGTGGCATGAAAGCCGTGAACAGATTGGTTTTCTGGTCAACGAAACGCTGTCAGCGAAAGCGCGCAATAATCACGTTGAGAAAGAGATCCGCGAAGCGATTGCCTCGCTGCTGGTCCCTTCCCTGGTGATGGTCGGTTTTACCCTGTTCTTCTCCTTCTGGGCCGTCACCTGGATAACCCGGCCGCTGAATAAGCTCCGCGACAGCCTCGCTAACCGCTCAGCCGATAACTTAACCCCGCTTCCTATGTATTCCGACATGGAAGAAATTGGCGCGGTGACGACCTCCCTGAACCAGCTGCTGGCCCGGCTGGATAGCACCATTCAACAGGAGCGTCTCTTCACCGCAGACGCCGCACACGAACTGAGAACGCCTCTGGCCGGTATCCGGCTCCATCTGGAGCTGATGTCGCAGTCAGGTGCGCCTCAGGCCGCCACGCTGGTTAGCCGTATCGATCAGCTCATGCATACCGTCGAACAGCTGCTGATGCTGGCCCGTGCCGGACAGGCAATGGCGAGCGGCCACTACGAAACCGTGAGCTGGACGGAAAATATCATCGAACCTCTCGGCCTTGGGCATGAAGCCAAAGAGCATACGGTGATTTGGCCCGCTAAAAGCGCGCTCACGGTTCAGGGAGACGCCGTTCTCCTGCGCCTGATGCTGCGCAACCTGCTGGAGAATGCCGGGCGCTACAGCCCGACAGGGACAACGATTACAGTGACATTAACCGAGGTCGACGGCGGGACGCAGATCAGCGTTATCGATCAGGGCCCGGGGATTGATGAAGCGCACCGGCAGTCCATTACCGAGCCATTCCGCCGTCTTGACCAGCGCTACGGAGGCAGCGGTCTGGGCCTGAGCATCGTACAGCGCATCCTCCAGCTCCACCACGGCAGGCTGACGCTTGAGAATGGCGCTGAAGGCGGTTTAATCGCCAGCTGTTGGCTGCCCGCAACGCTGGAATAAAAAAGCCCCCATAACGGGGGCTTTGAGCAGCAATTAGTGCTTGTAGATGAACTCGACGCCTTCTTCGTCGTCTTCATCCCAGTCATCGTCCCAGTCTTCATCGTCTTCTTCCGCTTCCAGCTCTTCGAGCTGCTGGCGGTGGTAGTCATCCCACATGAATTCGACTTTTTCAGGCTGTTTGACTTCTTCCGCCTGAACAATTGGGTTCTCAATGATGAAGGTCATCACATCCCAGCACAGATCTTTCACGCCAACCTGGCTTGCCGCAGAGATCAGGTAGTACTTATCTTCCCAACCCATCGCTTCAGCAATGGCTTTCGCTTTTGCTTCCGCTTCGGCTTTGTCCATCAGGTCGATCTTGTTGAAGACCAGCCAGCGTGGTTTGTTCGCCAGTTTTTCGCTGTATTTTTCCAGCTCGCCAACGATAATGCGGGCGTTTTCAACCGGATCGGAACCGTCGATAGGATCGATATCGATAAGGTGCAGCAGCACGCGGCAGCGCTCAAGGTGTTTCAGGAAGCGAATACCCAGACCCGCCCCTTCCGCGGCGCCTTCAATCAGACCCGGAATATCGGCAACCACAAAGCTCTTCTCGTTATCCATACGGACAACGCCCAGGCTTGGTACCAGCGTGGTAAACGGATAGTCCGCCACTTTTGGCTTGGCTGCAGAGACGGCGCGAATAAACGTCGATTTACCCGCGTTTGGCATACCCAGCATACCCACGTCAGCCAGAAGCATCAGCTCCAGCTGCAGGTCGCGCTTATCGCCCGGCGTACCCATCGTTTTCTGACGCGGCGTACGGTTAACGGAAGATTTGAAACGGCTGTTACCCAGACCGTGCCAGCCGCCTTTCGCCACCATCAGGCGCTGACCGTGTTTGGTCATGTCACCCATGGTTTCACCCGTCCCCTGGTCAATCACACGCGTACCGACCGGCACTTTAATGGTGACGTCTTTACCGCGTTTCCCGGTACAGTCACGGCTCTGGCCGTTCTGACCACGTTCAGCGCGGAAGGATTTTTCGAAACGGTAGTCGATCAGCGTGTTGAGGTTCTCATCCGCCTCCAGCCACACGTCACCACCATCCCCACCGTCGCCGCCATCAGGACCGCCACGAGGGATATACTTTTCACGGCGGAAGCTCACGCAACCGTTGCCGCCATCACCAGCCACGACCAGGATCGTCGCTTCATCAACAAACTTCATTTTACTCTCCGTAACTCATTCGCCTGAGCGGGGGACTACTACAACCGCTTCATTTTTGCGCCAACGTCCCCAGAGACGATGACCAATGGCGGAATACATCGCGCCCGCAACCACGACAAACGCACCGAGATAACCCAACAGGTTGAGCATCGGTCTGACGAAGACATCGGGCCAGGCCATTGATAACAAATCTGAAAATAACAGCGTAAACAGCGGGGTAAGCGTGATCAACGCGCTCACCTGTGCTGCCTGCCAGCGCGCCATCGCTTCGGCCAGCGCGCCATAACCGACCAGCGTGTTCAGCCCACAAAAAATGAGGCACGCCAGTTGCCAGTCGCTAAGCTGGGTAATTACGCCCGGCTTCGCTAATGGCAGCAATGCTATTGTACACAAAGTGTACAGCAAAAAGAGGATCTGCTGTGAGGCAAGCCGACGCAATAACACCTTTTGCGCGACGCCATAGCTCACCCAGACCGTTGCTGCCCCCACACCGAAAATGACACCCCATGTGTAATCCGTCAGGCGGGTAAAAATCTCGATCAGACTGGTGTTGAAGAACATCACCAGACCGCACAACAGCATGCTCGCCCCGATAATCTGCGTACCGCGCATCTTCTCCTTGAGGATAAAGACGCTGGCGACCATCATGCCCACCGGCGAAAGCTGACCAATCACCTGCGACGCCGTGGGGCTGAGATATTGCAGGGAAGAGCTGAACAGGATGAAGTTACCAAACAGACCGCCCGTCGCGATAGCCAGCAGCACCAGCCAGCGCGGTTTACGGAAGAGCCGCAAGGGTGGAAGCTTACCTTTGACGGCCAGAATCGCCCCAAGGCCGATGCTTGCCATCAGAAAGCGATAAAAGACCACCGTAGGCGGCTCCATCACTTCCAGTACCTGCTTCATTGCAATTGGCAGCGCACCCCAGCACATTGCGGTTGTGAGCGCCAAAAGAATTCCTATGCCGGCCTGCTGCTTCATGCCCGTTTTCCCTACAGAAAAAATTACCGGGTTTCCAATGTAAAAAGCCCCGCAACAGGGTGCGGGGCTTTAATCCGTTACCGGACCGAGAAAACCTTACTCAGCAACGATGCTGATGTATTTACGGTTGTTCGGGCCTTTAACTTCAAATTTCACTTTACCGTCTGCTTTAGCAAACAGAGTGTGGTCACGACCGCAACCTACGTTGTTGCCAGCGTGGAATTTGGTGCCACGTTGACGAACGATGATGCTACCCGCCAGAACGGATTCGCCACCGAAACGCTTAACGCCCAGGCGTTTAGCTTCTGAATCGCGACCGTTACGTGTGGAGCCGCCAGCCTTTTTATGTGCCATTTAAATCTCTCCTCAGGTCTTAGGCGCTGATGCCAGTAATTTTCACATCAGTGAACCACTGACGGTGGCCCTGCTGCTTACGGTAGTGCTTACGACGACGAAACTTAACGATTTTAACTTTCTCGCCACGACCGTGTGCAACAACTTCAGCTTTGATAACGCCGCCATCAACGAAAGGAACGCCGATTTTGACTTCTTCACCGTTTGCGATCATCAGAACTTCTGCGAACTCAACAGATTCGCCAGTTGCGATGTCCAGCTTTTCCAGGCGAACGGTCTGACCTTCGCTTACTCGGTGTTGTTTACCACCACTTTGGAAAACCGCGTACATATAAACTCCGCTTCCGCGCACGTCCTCGTATGAATCAGAGTGCGCTATAAATATTCACAATAGGGCGCGAATATTACGCAAAACGCGAGCCTTTGACAAGTGCTACCGTCAATACATGAAGAAAAAAAACACAACACGTACGGTAACGTTTATCTGAGCCGTTTTTTCAGTACAATCAGCACTACTATTGATAAACCGAAACCCTTCGTTACCCCATTGAAGATGGGATCAACAGGATAAAAAGCCCGGCTTTTGCGATGAATTTAGAAAAAATCAACGAGTTAACCGCGCAAGATATGGCGGGTGTGAATGCAGCAATCCTGGAGCAACTCAACTCTGACGTTCAGCTGATCAATCAGTTGGGCTATTACATTGTCAGCGGCGGCGGTAAACGCATTCGTCCGATGATTGCCATTCTGGCTGCCAGAGCCGTTGGTTATCAGGGAAATGCTCACATCACTATCGCAGCGCTCATCGAATTTATCCACACGGCGACGCTTCTGCACGACGATGTGGTGGATGAATCGGATATGCGTCGTGGCAAAGCCACGGCTAACGCCGCGTTCGGGAACGCCGCCAGCGTCCTGGTGGGGGATTTTATCTATACCCGCGCCTTCCAGATGATGACCAGCCTGGGTTCCCTGAAAGTGCTGGAAGTAATGTCTGAAGCCGTTAACGTCATCGCTGAAGGCGAAGTGCTGCAGCTGATGAACGTCAACGACCCGGACATCACCGAAGAAAACTACATGCGCGTCATCTACAGCAAAACCGCGCGTCTGTTTGAAGCGGCGGCCCAGTGTTCCGGCATTTTGGCTGGCTGTACCGAAGCACAGGAAAAAGGCCTGCAGGACTATGGCCGCTATCTGGGCACAGCCTTCCAGCTGATTGACGATCTGCTGGACTACAGTGCGGACGGCGATACGCTCGGCAAAAACGTTGGCGATGACCTGAACGAAGGCAAACCGACCCTGCCGCTGCTCCACGCCATGCGTAACGGAACGGCCGAACAGGCGAAAATGATCCGTGAAGCGATTGAGCAGGGAAATGGCCGCCATCTTCTGGAACCTGTGCTGGAAACCATGGCGATCTGCGGCTCGCTGGAATGGACGCGTCAGCGTGCGGAAGAAGAAGCCGACAAAGCCATCGAAGCACTCCAGGTCATTCCCGACAGCCCATGGCGCGAGGCACTGATTGGCCTTGCCCACATCGCCGTTCAGCGCGACCGTTAATCTTGCTTTCTCTCC
Organism: Enterobacter sp. NFIX58; assembly: GCF_900110475.1. Classification (NCBI taxonomy): domain Bacteria; kingdom Pseudomonadati; phylum Pseudomonadota; class Gammaproteobacteria; order Enterobacterales; family Enterobacteriaceae; genus Enterobacter; species Enterobacter sp. NFIX58. The sequence goes on from NZ_FODW01000002.1 coordinate 676,429, forward strand.
CCGCGTTCCTGGCGGGGAGATTCCAGTACACACCCGTAAATTCCGCATTCACGTAAATTCATCGGTTTAGAGACCGCATGAATAAAGCCGTGTCTTATTCTGAATATTCCTTCAAGTAACGCGAACTTTTTAGAACAAGAGTTCGAAATGGGTATAGTAAACCCGTCGTTTCAGAAGAAACGGCGTAGGTGAATCCGAACTTAAGGACGGCGTTATGGATACGAAATTTATCGACTGGCACACGGCTGATATTATTGCCGCACTGCGCAAAAGAGGCACTTCACTGGCAGCAGAGTCCCGCCGCCATGGACTGAGTTCTTCAACTCTGGCAAACGCCCTCACCCGCCCCTGGCCAAAAGGAGAATTAATTATCGCGACGGCGCTGGATACGCATCCGTGGGTGATTTGGCCTTCGCGCTACCACGATCCCGTTACCCATGAATTTATCGACAGATCGCGCATGATTCGCCAGAGAAAAGTAAAAAAAGAAACGCAGGAATAACGCGTTTTTTGACAGGAACAGCAACCCCCCGGTCATGTCTGGCAGGGGGCTGCCGGAACGATTACTCGCCCTTCACACGCTCGATATTGGCACCCAGCGCGCGCAGTTTATCTTCGATACGCTCATAGCCACGATCGATGTGATAAATACGATCCACGATCGTTGTACCTTCCGCGATACAACCCGCCAACACCAGGCTGGCAGACGCACGCAGATCGGTTGCCATCACCTGAGCGCCGGACAGTGTCTCAACGCCATGGCAAATCACGGTATTACTTTCGATCTCAGCACGTGCACCCATGCGGATCAGCTCCGGTACGTGCATAAAGCGGTTCTCGAAAATGGTTTCAGTGATGAAGCCAGTCCCTTCGGCGACCAGGTTCAACAAGGTGAACTGCGCCTGCATGTCCGTTGGGAACGCCGGGTGTGGCGCCGTACGCACATTGACCGCTTTTGGACGCTGTCCATGCATATCGAGGCTGATCCAGTCTTCACCGATTTCGATATCCGCTCCGGCATCACGCAGTTTCGCCAGCACCGCATCCAGCGTATCAGGCTGTGCGTTGCGACAAACAATCTTCCCGCCAGAGATCGCGGCAGCGACCAGGAAGGTACCAGTTTCGATACGGTCCGGCAGTACGCGATAGACACCCCCGCCCAGACGTTCAACGCCTTCGATGGTGATACGGTCGGTACCCTGACCGGAGATCTTCGCACCCAGCGCCACGAGGAAGTTGGCGGTATCCACAATTTCCGGTTCGCGCGCGGCGTTTTCGATGATAGTGGTCCCTTCTGCCAGCGTTGCCGCAGACATAATGGTTACCGTTGCGCCTACGCTCACTTTGTCCATAACAATGTGCGCGCCTTTCAGACGACCATTGACGGACGCTTTAACGTAGCCTTCTTCCAGCTTGATCTCTGCGCCCAGTTTTTCCAGACCAAAGATGTGCAGGTCAACCGGACGCGCACCGATGGCGCAGCCACCCGGCAGCGAAACCTGACCCTGACCGAAACGCGCCACCAGCGGGCCAAGCGCCCAGATGGAAGCACGCATGGTTTTCACCAGATCGTAAGGCGCAGAGAAGTTGTTCACCTTGCTGGCATCGATCCAGACGGAACCGTTACGCTCGACTTTCGTGCCCAACTGGGTGAGCAGCTTCATGGTGGTGTCGATATCTTTCAGCTTCGGTACGTTCTGAATCTCTACCGGCTCTTCCGCGAGCAGCGCAGCAAAGAGGATGGGCAGCGCGGCGTTTTTCGCGCCAGAAATTGTGACTTCGCCCTGGAGACGCGTTGGCCCCTGTACACGAAATTTATCCATTATGTGCTCTCTTATAAATTCAACCGTGCTGCGGGCCTGTCGCCCTCAGCTCAAAAACCGTTTAGTTTGCGATCGCGTGCCCACTCTTGCGGGGTGAACGCTTTAATCGACAGGGCGTGGATGCGGTTATCCGCAATATATTCCATCAGCGGCGCGTACACAGCCTGCTGTTTCTTCACACGGCTCATACCGTCGAACATCTCACCCACAGCAATAACCTGGAAGTGACTGCCATCGCCAGTGACGTGGGCTTCCTGAAGGGAGAGTGCATTCATCAGCACTGTCTGGATTTCATGATTTTCCATGGGTTCTTAATCATCTGATAGTGAAAACAAGCCCAACATCTTAGAGCAAAGTGGCGTCGTCTTAAACAAGCAAAAAGCCCCGACGATGAAACTGTCAGGGCTTTCGGAAGTAACGCACTGAAAATATTAACGAGGCAATACTTCCTGAGGGAGATTGTAGAGCTGCGCAAGGGTCACGACATTCTCGCTCGCGCCCCGAAGCGTGACGCTCGCCCCTTGCTTTTTCCCTACTGCAACCAGATGGGCAAGCAGCGCAACGCCTGCCGTATCCACCCGCGTGACGTCAGTTAAGTCAATGAACGTCACGCCCTGCATGGCCTCATGGCGTTTATCCCATAAGGGGTTCAGCAGATCCTGATCCAGCTCACCGGACAGCTTTAATGTCTCGCCTTCACGCGACCAGCTGAGTTGCTGTGACATTACTTCTTCTCGTCCAGCGTGATTTTCTGACGAGCAATGGACTGCAGCTGCGCGGTCAGGCCATCAATTCCCTTGGTGCGCAGCAGGTCACTCCACTCGTTCTGTTTGGTGGTGATCATGCTTACGCCTTCGGCGATCATGTCATACGCCTGCCAGTGGCCGGTCTGGCTGTTTTTACGCCACTGGAAATCCAGACGCACCGGCGGACGGCCGTTAGGATCGTTGATCGTTACGCGAATAGGGACGATGGTCGCATCACCCAGCGGCTGCTCAGGGGCGATCTGATAGGTCTGACCGTGGTACATCGCCAGCGCCTGACCATAAGCCTGCTTCAGGTATTCACGGAAAGCGGCAAAATAGGCCTCACGCTGCGCCGGGGTCGCGTCTTTGTAATAGCGGCCCAGCACCAGCGCTCCCGCATATTTGATCTGCACATACGGCAGCAGCTCCTGGTCAACCACGTCACGCAGGTAATCAGGATTAGCACGAATCTTAGGCTGCTCGTTTTTAAGACGATCGAAGGTTTTCTTCGCGGCCTCGTCCATCAGTTTGTACGGGTTACTCTGATCCGCCGCGTGCACCGCGGTGAGAGGGGCGATGACCAGCATGGCAACCATTAACAGTCGTTTAAACATGAATGACTTCTCCTGATATTAATTCGCAGCACCTGGGGTCGGCGCGGCATTGGTATGGTCTTCACTCTGCGCAGGGGCATTGTCAGACTTTTTATCATCCCCTTTACTGTTGTAAAGGAACTGACCAATCATATCTTCCAGCACCATGGCGGACTTGGTGTCCTGGATCACGCTCCCGTCCTTAAGGATAGTCGTTCCCAGCTCGGGGTCTTCAAAACCGACGTTAAGCGCCAGATATTGTTCGCCCAGCAGACCGGAAGTCCGGATAGACAGGGAGCTGGTGTCCGGAATGTGGTTGTAACGCTCTTCGATATCCATCGCGACGCGCGGCAGATAGGTCTTCTCATCCAGCGTAATGTCAGATACGCGGCCGATCACCACGCCGCCAATACGGACCGGTGAACGCGCCTTCAGCCCGCCGATGTTATCGAAGGTGGCATAGATGCGGTACGTCGGCTCGGTGCGTACAGACGTGATATCTGCCGCTCTCAGGCAGATAAACAGCGCGGCCAGCAGCGCCAGCAGCAGGAATACACCGACCCAAATTTCATTTTTTCTCGTTTGCATGAACTCAATTCCCAAACATCAGTGCGGTGAGCACAAAATCCAGACCCAGTACGGCCAGCGACGAATGAACGACTGTACGTGTAGTAGCGCGGCTAATGCCCGCCGACGTCGGAATCGCATCGTAACCATTAAACAATGCAATCCAGGTAACCGTAATGGCAAATACCACGCTCTTAATCAGGCAGTTAACCAGATCCATTCGCAGGTCAATGGCGTCCTGCATGGCAGACCAGAAGAAACCGGCGTCAATGCCTTTCCAGTGCACGCCAACCAGCGAACCGCCCCAGATACCCACGGCGACAAACAGTATCGTCAGCAGCGGTAAAGAGATGACCCCCGCCCAGAAACGCGGCGAGATCACGCGACGCAGCGGATCGACCGCCATCATCTCCATGCTGGAGAGCTGCTCAGTCGCGCGCATCAGGCCAATTTCAGCGGTTAAGGCTGACCCCGCGCGCCCTGCGAACAACAGCGCCGCCACAACGGGCCCCAGTTCACGCAGCAGCGAGAGCGCCACCAGCATCCCGAGGCTGGTTTCCGCACTGTAGGTTGTCAGCACCAGGTAGCCCTGCAGACCCAGCACCATCCCGATAAACAGACCGGAGACAATGATGATGAGCATCGACAGCACGCCGACATTATAAAGCTGCCGCACCAATAGCGGCGCGTGCTTACGGAATTCCGGCTTGCCGACCAGCGCGTTGAATAACATCAATCCGGCACGCCCGAACGTCCTGATGGTTTTTATGCCACGGTGTCCGAGAGCGGCCAACGCATTTAACAGCATGAGTGGCTTAACTCCCTATTCCCAGTAAATCGTCACGATAGTCGCCCGCCGGGTAGCGGAACGGCACAGGGCCATCGGCAATACCGTCAAGGAACTGCCGCACGCGTGGATCGCAATTTTCCTGCAGCGCCTGGGCGCTACCGTGTGCGACGATCTTTTTGTCCGCTACGATGTAGGCGTAATCGGCAATGCTCAGCACTTCAGGTACATCGTGAGACACTACAACGCAGGTGACGCCAAGCGCGCTATTCAGTTCAGAGATGAGCTTCACCAGCACGCCCATCGTGATAGGATCCTGCCCGACAAACGGTTCGTCGAACATGATTAAATCAGGTTCTAGTGCGATGGCGCGCGCCAGCGCGGCACGACGCGCCATCCCGCCGGACAGCTCCGAAGGCATCAGTTTCGCGGCGCCCCGCAGCCCGACGGCTTCAAGCTTCATCATCACCGTGCTTTTCAGCAGCGCAGGCGGCAGGCTGGTATGCTCGCGCAGCGGATAGGCCACGTTATCAAAGACGTTCATGTCGGTGAACAAGGCCCCCGACTGAAAGAGCATGCTCATGCGTTTGCGAACAGTATACAGGCGCGAGCGTGACATCTCCGGGATGTTTTCGCCATCAAAGAGGATCTCACCGCTATCCGGTGGGATCTGCCCGCCAATAAGGCGAAGCAGGGTCGTTTTACCGATCCCGGACGGCCCCATGATGGCAGTGATCTTGCCACGCGGCACGGTCAACGAAATATCATCAAATATCAATCTGTTGGCGCGAGAAAAACTCACCCCGCGGACATCGACTAAATTCGCCATAGTTTGGCTCATTTATGGTTCCTTTCTTATCCTGCTCACGTTAAGGCATGTAGCCTGAATCAGCCCTAAACTCAGCATTTTTACAGAATAATAACCGTAGAGGTTAGCGAAAGCTGGCATTTGTTTTACTTTTCCGGCGCATAAAGTCAAAATTAGGAATTCGTTACGCCTCAGACTGTATGCAGTCCAGCCATTCCCGAGCAATGGACCGACGAGTATACCTGAAGAAAGGACTTTTGATGCTTTTAGCAACAGCACTGTTAATAATTGGTTTACTGTTGGTGGTCTACAGTGCTGACCGTTTAGTGTTTGCTGCATCTATCCTGTGTCGCCTGAGTGGCGTACCGCCTGTCGTCATCGGGATGACCGTGGTCAGCGTAGGAACGTCACTTCCTGAAATCATCGTCTCTGTCTCGGCATCGCTGCATGGCCAGGTAGACCTGGCAGTCGGCACCGCGATTGGCTCTAACATCGTCAATATTTTATTGATTTTGGGCCTGGCCGCGCTGTTCCATCCATTTCGCGTGCATTCTGATGTTCTGCGCCGTGAATTGCCGCTAATGTTACTCGTAAGCCTGCTGGCAGGGTGCGTATTTTACGATGGCGTACTGAGCTACAGCGACGGCATTTTCTTGCTGGCGCTGGCCGTTATTTGGCTGCTGTATAGTGTTAAAATCGCCCGTCAGGCTGAAAAGCAGGGTCAGGATAGCCTCACGCGTGAGCAGGTCGCCGAGCTTCCACGAGAAGGCACGCTGCCTGTTGCCCTGCTCTGGCTGGGCGTCGCGCTGATCATCATGCCGATGGCAACGCGCATGGTCGTGGATAACGCGACGGTGCTGGCGAACTATTTTGCCATCAGCGAGCTGACCATTGGCCTGACGGTGATTGCCATCGGCACCAGCCTGCCGGAGCTGGCCACCGCCATTGCGGGGGCCCGTAAAGGTGAGGATGACATTGCCATTGGTAATATCATCGGCTCTAACATTTTTAATATCGCCATTGTGATGGGCCTGCCAGCCCTGATTTCGCCAGGGCCCTTTAATCCCCTGGCGTTCTCACGTGATTACGGCGTGATGTTGCTGGTCAGCGTGATTTTTGCCCTGCTCTGCTGGCGGCGGCAACGACAGATCGGTAAAGGCGCAGGCGCGCTGCTGACGGGTGGATTTATCGTATGGATGGCGATGCTGTACTGGCTCTCGCCTCTTCTCTCTGGGTAAACGGAAACGCATTATGTCGCAAATAGAATTGCAGCCGGGTTTTGACTTTCAGAAAGCAGGTAAAGACGTTCTGGAGATTGAACGTGAAGGTCTGGCGCAGTTAGATCAGTACATAAATCAGGATTTTAGTCTGGCATGTGAGAAGATATTCTACTGTGCCGGCAAAGTCGTGGTGATGGGGATGGGCAAGTCCGGCCACATTGGACGCAAAATGGCGGCAACCTTTGCCAGTACCGGCACCTCGTCCTTCTTTGTCCACCCGGGGGAAGCCGCGCACGGGGACCTGGGTATGGTCACGCCGCAGGATATCGTCATCGCGCTCTCCAACTCCGGTGAGTCCAATGAAATCCTGGCGCTGATCCCGGTACTGAAGCGACTGCAGGTGCCGCTGATTTGCATGACCAGCCGTCCGGAAAGCAGCATGGCGCGCGCCGCCGATATTCACCTGTGCGTGAAGGTTCCCAAGGAGGCCTGTCCACTCGGCCTGGCGCCGACCTCCAGCACCACCGCGGCACTGGTTATGGGCGATGCGCTTGCCGTGGCGCTGCTTGAAGCCCGTGGCTTTACGCCGGAAGATTTCGCGCTGTCCCACCCGGGCGGCGCGCTCGGGCGCAAGCTCCTGCTGCGGGTAAACGATATTATGCACACCGGGGATGAGATCCCTCACGTCAGTAAAGAAGCCTCCCTGCGTGATGCGCTGCTGGAAATCACCCGCAAGAATCTGGGGATGACGGTCGTGTGCGACGATCTGATGAAAATTCAGGGGATCTTCACCGATGGCGACCTGCGTCGCGTGTTCGATATGGGTGTCGATGTCCGCACGCTCGGTATTGCCGATGTGATGACGCCCGGCGGCATCCGCGTCCGTCCGGGTACGCTGGCCGTGGACGTGCTGAACCTGATGCAGTCCCGCCATATCACCTCCGTTATGGTTGCCGATGGCGACCAGTTGCTGGGTGTGGTACATATGCATGATCTGCTGCGCGCAGGCGTAGTGTAATGAAGGATAAGACAATGAGTAATGCGGGTGCATCCCTTGCAACCTGTTATGGGCCGGTCAGTACACAGATGATGGCAAAGGCGGAAAACATTCGTCTGCTGATCCTGGATGTGGATGGGGTCCTCTCCGACGGCCTGATTTACATGGGCAATAATGGTGAAGAGCTGAAGGCGTTTAACGTTCGCGATGGCTACGGTATCCGCTGTGCGCTCACCTCGGGAATTGAGGTGGCGATCATCACCGGGCGAAACGCTAAACTGGTAGAAGACCGCTGTGAAACCTTAGGTATTACCCATCTGTATCAGGGTCAATCCGATAAGATGGCGGCGTTCAATGATTTACTGGGTAAACTGGCTATCGCGCCGGAAAACGTGGCTTACGTCGGGGACGACCTGATTGACTGGCCCGTGATGGCTGAAGTTGGGCTGAGCATCGCCGTTGCCGATGCGCATCCGCTGCTGATTCCGCGTGCCGACTACGTTACCCACATCAACGGTGGCCGCGGCGCTGTCCGTGAAGTCTGCGATCTGCTTCTGCTGGCGCAGGGCAAGCTTGATGAGGCCAAAGGGCAATCGATATGAGTAAAACCAGACGTTGGATTATCATTTTGCTTTCGCTTGTCGCACTGGTATTGATTGGCGTGAACCTTGCCGATCGCGACGATACGCAAACGGAAGTGATCAACAATAACGATCCAACCTATAAAAGCGATCACAGCGACACCGTGGTCTACAGCCCGGAAGGCGCGCTGAACTATCGCCTGATTGCCCAGCATGTTGAATATTTTTCAGATGACGGTATTTCGTGGTTTACCCAGCCTGTCATGACCACCTTTGATAAGGACAAAGTGCCGACGTGGTCAATTAAGTCAGATCGGGCAAAACTGACAAATGACCGTATGCTTTATCTGTATGGTCACGTTGAAGTCAACGCCCTGACCGCCGACTCGCAACTGCGAAAAATTACGACGGATAATGCCCAGATCAACCTGGTAACCCAGGACGTGACGTCGCAGGATCTGGTCACACTGTATGGCACAACATTTAATTCCAGCGGTTTGAGAATGCGCGGGAACTTACGCAGCAAGAACGCCGAGCTGATTGAAAAGGTTAGAACCTCCTATGAAATTCAAAACAAACAAACTCAGCCTTAAAGTAATTATCGCCAGCGCGATGCTGGCGACCAGTCTCCCCGCGCTTGCTGTAACGGGCGATACCGACCAGCCGATCCATATCGAGTCCGACACCCAGTCTCTCGATATGCAGGGTAACGTCGTCACCTTCACGGGTAACGTCGTCATGACCCAGGGCACCATCAAAATCAACGCTGATAAAGTGGTCGTGACCCGTCCGGGTGGCGAGCAGGGCAAAGAGATTATCGATGGCTATGGTAATCCGGCGACCTTCTACCAGATGCAGGACAACGGCAAGCCGGTGAAAGGCCGCGCCACGCACATGCACTATGAGCTGGCGAAGGACCTGGTCATCCTGACCGGCAATGCCTATCTGGAACAGCTGGACAGCAACATTACCGGCGACCAGATTACCTATCTGGTTAAAGAGCAAAAAATGCAGGCCTCCAGCGAGAAAGGCAAACGCGTCACCACCGTTCTGGTTCCCTCGCAGCTGCAGGATAAAGGCAAGGGCCAGGCCCCGGCACAGAAGAAGAGTAACTAATTCGTTATGGCAACATTAACTGCAAAAAATCTCGCGAAGGCCTATAAGGGCCGCCGTGTCGTAGAAGATGTCAGTCTGACCGTTAACTCCGGCGAAATCGTGGGGCTGCTAGGCCCGAACGGTGCGGGTAAAACGACAACCTTCTACATGGTCGTGGGTATTGTGCCGCGCGATGCCGGCAACATTATCATTGACGATGAAGACATCAGCCTTCTGCCGCTCCACGCGCGCGCGCGTCGCGGGATCGGCTATCTACCGCAAGAAGCCTCCATTTTCCGTCGTCTCAGCGTTTACGACAACCTGATGGCGGTCCTGCAAATTCGTAACGATCTGACCAACGAACAGCGTCAGGATCGTGCCAACGAGCTGATGGAAGAGTTCCACATCGAGCATCTGCGCGACAGCCTCGGTCAGGCACTCTCCGGGGGCGAACGCCGTCGTGTTGAGATTGCGCGTGCGCTGGCTGCAAACCCGAAATTTATCCTGCTGGATGAACCGTTTGCGGGCGTTGACCCGATCTCCGTTATCGACATCAAACGTATCATTGAACACCTGCGCGACAGCGGGCTTGGCGTACTGATCACCGACCACAACGTGCGTGAAACGCTGGCCGTGTGTGAACGCGCCTATATTGTGAGCCAGGGCAATCTGATCGCCCACGGTACGCCGCAGCAGATCCTCGAAGACGATCATGTTAAGCGCGTCTATCTTGGGGAAGACTTCAGACTCTGATAGGGTAGAGGTAACGTAACGCCGAACCGGAGAAAAATGCTCTGAACATGAAGCAAGGTTTGCAATTAAGGCTCAGCCAACAACTGGCGATGACGCCGCAGCTACAGCAGGCAATTCGCCTGTTGCAACTGTCCACGTTAGAACTTCAGCAGGAGCTCCAGCAGGCGCTGGACAGCAACCCCCTGCTGGAACAAACCGATCTTCATGACGAGGTAGATACCCAGCAATCGCAGGATACAGAAGCGCTCGATACCGCGGATGCACTCGAACAAAAAGAGATGCCCGACGAGCTTCCGCTGGATGCCAGCTGGGATGAAATCTACACCGCCGGCACCCCTTCCGGTACGCGTGCAGACTACCAGGACGATGAGCTACCGGTCTATCAGGGAGAAACCACCCAGTCGCTGCAGGATTACCTGATGTGGCAGGTGGAACTCACCCCCTTCTCCGATACCGACCGCGCGATTGCCACGTCAATTGTCGATGCCGTTGACGACACCGGCTATTTGACCGTCACGCTGGACGATATTCTGGAAAGCATGGGCGACGACGAGATTGAGCTTGAGGAAGTTGAAGCCGTTCTGAAGCGCATCCAGCGTTTCGATCCGGTAGGCGTAGCCGCAAAAGATCTGCGCGACTGCCTGCTGATCCAGCTTTCTCAGTTCAGCAAAGAGACGCCATGGCTCGACGAGGCGCGCGTAATCATCAGCGATCATCTTGATCTGCTGGCGAACCACGATTTCCGCACCCTGATGCGCGTCACGCGCCTGAAAGAAGAGGTGCTGAAAGAAGCGGTGAATCTGATCCAGTCGCTCGATCCGCGCCCCGGTCAGTCGATCCAGACCAGCGAACCCGAGTACGTGATCCCGGATGTGCTGGTCAGAAAAAATAACGGCCGCTGGGTCGTTGAACTGAACTCTGACAGTATCCCTCGCCTGCAAATCAACCAGCAGTATGCCTCCATGTGCACCAGCGTGCGTAACGACTCCGACAATCAATATATTCGTAGCAATTTGCAGGAAGCGCGATGGCTGATCAAAAGTCTGGAGAGCCGAAATGATACGCTGCTACGCGTCAGCCGCTGCATTGTGGAACAGCAGCAGGCGTTCTTTGAGCAGGGTGAAGAGTATATGAAACCGATGGTGCTGGCGGATATCGCCCAGGCCGTCGAGATGCATGAATCAACCATTTCCCGTGTCACCACGCAGAAGTATCTGCACAGTCCACGCGGTATTTTTGAGCTTAAGTATTTCTTCTCCAGCCACGTGAATACCGAGGGCGGCGGCGAAGCGTCGTCCACGGCCATTCGCGCCCTGGTGAAGAAGTTGATCGCCGCGGAGAACCCCGCGAAGCCGCTAAGCGACAGTAAGTTAACCACCATGCTGTCCGATCAGGGTATTATGGTGGCACGTCGTACTGTTGCGAAGTATCGAGAGTCTTTATCCATTCCGCCGTCCAACCAGCGTAAACAGCTGGTCTGACACAACCGATAAGGAAGACACTATGCAGCTCAACATCACTGGACAAAACGTCGAAATTACTGAGGCTTTACGCGACTTTGTGAACACGAAGTTTGCAAAACTCGAGCAGTATTTCGAAAGGATCAATCAGGTCTATATTGTGTTGAAAGTGGAGAAAGTGACTCATATCTCGGATGCCACCCTGCATGTTAACGGGGGTGAACTGCATGCCAGTGCGGAAGGGCAAGACATGTACGCTGCTATCGACGGCTTGATTGATAAGCTTGCGCGACAGCTCAATAAACATAAAGATAAACTGAAACAACACTAATTGTCCGGGCAGTTAACGGGTGCAGGACGGCCTGTTGTGAAACACAACAGGCCATTTGTACAGTTAGCGCTTAGGTGAAATTATGATGAACAACGATTCCGCTCTTCAACTGAGCAATGTCCTTAACCAGGAATGTACCCGCAGTGCGGTTCACTGCCAGAGCAAAAAACGTGCGCTGGAGATCATCAGTGAACTGGCCGCAAAACAGCTGGGCCTGCCGCCGCAGGTGGTGTTCGAAGCGATTCTGACCCGTGAAAAGATGGGCAGTACCGGTATCGGCAACGGCATCGCGATCCCGCATGGCAAACTGGAAGAGGATACCCTGCGTGCCGTCGGTGTGTTTGTGCAGCTTGAAACACCGATCGCCTTCGATGCCATTGATAACCAGCCCGTCGATCTCCTCTTCGCGCTGCTGGTGCCTGCTGACCAGACGAAAACCCATCTGCATACGCTGTCGCTGGTCGCCAAGCGTCTGGCTGACAAAACCATTTGCCGTCGACTGCGCTCGGCTCAAAGTGATGAAGAGCTCTATCAAATTATCACTGAAGCAGAAGGCAATCAGGATGATGCATAACCAGGAGATGGCCTTCACATCTGTTGTCCTGAGGAGAAACGGAACATGGTGCTGATGATTGTCAGTGGCCGTTCAGGGTCGGGGAAATCCGTTGCTCTGCGCGCGCTGGAAGACATGGGTTTTTACTGCGTCGATAACCTGCCGGTCGTGTTGTTGCCCGAACTGGCCCGTACGCTGGCGGAGAGGCAAACCTCGGCCGCCGTCAGTATCGACGTTCGTAACATGCCGGAATCGCCAGAGATCTTCGAACAGGCCATGAGTAACCTGCCCGACGCATTCTCGCCGCAGCTGCTGTTCCTTGATGCAGACCGTAATACCCTGATCCGCCGCTACAGCGATACCCGTCGTTTGCACCCGCTTTCCAGTAAGAACCTCTCTCTGGAGAGTGCTATCGATGAAGAGAGCGATCTGCTGGAGCCGCTGCGTTCTCGTGCCGACCTGATTGTCGACACCTCTGAGATGTCCGTTCACGAGCTGGCAGAAATGCTGCGTACCCGGTTGTTGGGTAAACGCGAGCGCGAACTGACGATGGTGTTCGAATCCTTTGGCTTCAAGCACGGTATCCCGATCGATGCGGATTATGTTTTCGACGTGCGCTTCCTGCCGAACCCGCACTGGGATCCGAAACTGCGTCCCATGACCGGTCTGGATAAACCCGTTGCGGCCTTCCTCGACAGGCACACAGAAGTTCACAATTTTATCTACCAGACGCGAAGCTACCTTGAGCTATGGTTACCTATGCTGGAGACAAACAATCGTAGCTATCTGACGGTAGCGATTGGCTGTACCGGCGGTAAACATCGTTCGGTTTATATCGCCGAACAGCTGGCCGACTATTTCCGCTCGCGCGGGAAGAACGTTCAGTCCCGTCATCGCACGCTGGAAAAACGTAAAACATGACCGTAAAACAGACCGTTGAGATCACCAATAAGCTGGGCATGCATGCGCGCCCGGCGATGAAGCTGTTTGAGCTGATGCAGGGTTTCGATGCAGAAGTTCTGCTGCGGAATGACGAAGGTACCGAAGCGGAAGCGAACAGCGTGATCGCGCTGCTGATGCTGGATTCCGCCAAAGGGCGTCAGATTGAAGTCGAAGCCACCGGCCCTCAGGAAGAGGAAGCGCTGGCGGCGGTGATTGCGCTGTTTAACGCGGGGTTCGACGAAGATTAAGGTCTCTCCCCTTCAGGCGGGTGGCGCTGCGCTTACCCGCCCTACATAAGTTTGTTGCTCTCCATAAACCCTTCTCCTCCCAACTGACGCATCTGGCGCATAATCCACGCCTGACGGCTTCGCACGTACCCTGATGGGGCACTGGCTTTAAAACGGATGGGATTAGGCAGAACAGCCGCGAGCAGCGCCGCCTCCGACATGCTCAGCTTGCTGGCGGGTTTATTAAAATAGCGTTGTGATGCAGCTTCGACACCAAATACCCCGTCGCCAAACTCGGCAACGTTGAGATACACGGTCAGAATGCGCTTTTTGCTCCAGACCGTTTCCATTCCCAGGGTTAATCCCGCTTCCAGCCCCTTTCGCACCCAGCTACGGCCGTCCCACAGAAACAGATTTTTGGCCGTCTGCTGCGACAACGTTGACGCGCCGCGCACGCGGTTTTCATGACGTTCGTTATGCGCCAGCGCCTTCTCAATCGCGGCCACATCGAATCCCCAGTGCTCCGGGAATTTCTGGTCCTCCGCTGCGATGACCGCCAGCCCCATGAACGGCGAGATCTCGTCCATGCTTACCCAGTCAGAATGGGCAACATAGCCGAAATCACCGCTGAGCCACGCACCGAGCTGACGCTCAACCATCACGGCGGAGAACGGAACCGGCATAATGCTGAACAGGGCGAGTCCACCGCCCCAAAACACCGCCAGCACCAGAACGATGCGCAATAAAGTACGTTTTACCCACGCACCTGCGCCGGATTGACGACTCATTCAGCCAGCACCAGCACGCGGGCGACCAGCTTTTCGATTCCCGTGGCCGCTTCTGCAATATTCTGCGCCAGCATATAGGCCGGCGTGGTGACAATTTTATTATCTTCATCAACCACAATGTCATCCACCGGGCACGGAACGTGTTCGCCCCCCATTTCCTCGACGATCTCCGCGGTATCAATATCCGTCCCGATGGTCAGGCGCAGCGGGAAATCAAAAATCTTAGGCAACATCACCGGTGCGATACAGATAAAGCCCAGCGGTTTCCCTGCCGCATGCATGGCCTGCGACAGCGCTTTGAGATGAGGATCGATCTGACACTCCGCGCCCTGCGCGGCAAAGGTACTGAGATTTTTGGCCGCGCCAAATCCACCCGGCACAATGAGCGCATCAAGCTCTGCGGCGTCTGCCTGAATAAGAGGATGGATGTCACCTCGCGCAATACGTGCGGCTTCAATCAGCACGTTACGGGTTTCCGCCATTGGTTCACCGGTCAGATGGTTAATCACATCCGCCTGATTTTTGTCTGGCGCAAAACAAATCACCTCTGCTCCCTGCTTAGCCAGGGCCAGCAGCGTAATGACGGCTTCGTGTATCTCAGAACCATCGTAAACACCACATCCGCTGAGCACGACACCAATCTTTTTCATCATGACAATCCTTTTCTGCAACTTGCTGAAGCACATTAATAATTTTGATTAAAACGCTATGCTTCACACATTTCACTGATTCATGTAACAAACCATTTAAGATTTGCTATCTTATCTGCGTGCGGCCTAAATTTTTCAGGCAGCGCCCTTTCGAAAATAACGTTTAAAAACAGGCGCAGCCACGATTTCCCTGGTGTTGGCGCAGTATTCGCGCACCCCGGTTAATCCGGGGTCATTTTTTTCTGGTGTCAACCCAGGCTTTAAGCACCGCCACATCGTTTTGCCACTCTTGCTTCATCTCTTCAACCCAATCACCCACGTTATCTTCCCATGCAGGTAAATCAGGCGACTGAATCTGTTGCCCCAGCTGCTGCAGGTGGCGTAAACCAACAGAGCCGGCTGCACCTTTGATTTTATGTCCTTCTTCCACGATCCCCTTCTGGTCACGGGCCGTCAGGTTGGATTCCAGCACGCTCAGATAGCCCGGCATCATTTTTTCGAACACGGCCAGACCGTCGGTAATCAGTTTCGGCCCCACCAGATCGATATACTGCTCCAGCATCGCGGTATCGAGTATCGTTTGGGCTTTTGCGCTATCAACAGACGTCATGGTGCTCTCCTCTTCATCATGGGTATCCCAGAACTTTTTGATCATAGCGGTCAGAGCAGGCACCGCCAGCGGCTTGCTGAGTACATCATCCATACCGGCATCGAGATACTCTTTTTTATCTTTCAGCACGTTCGCCGTCAGGGCAACCAGCGGCGGCAGTTCGTCGGCCGCGTACTGACGCGTCAGCTCGCGCGAGATATCCAGCCCGGTCATATCCGGTAATTGAATATCCAGCAGAACAAGATCGTATTCGCCGGGTTTAAACATCTCCAGCGCGGCTTTGCCGGTCATCGCGACATCCACGCTGTTGCCCAGTTTTTCCAGCACCGAGCGCGCCACGATCACGTTCAGCTCAATGTCTTCCACCAGCAGGACGTGCAGGGCAGGCAGCGGCATATCGTCATTTTCAAAGGTATCTTCTACCTCTTCCGCCACCGCTGGCGCATGGACCGTCAGCGTGAAGGTTGACCCTTTGCCCGGCTGGCTGGCTACGGTGATATCACCGCCCATGCTCTTCGCCAGACGTTTAGAGACCGCCAGGCCAATGCCTGTTCCGGTCGCCGGTTTCCCGCCGTTGCTGTCTTTCACCTGGTAGTACATGGCAAAGATCTTGTCCTGCTCCTCCTGCGGAATACCAATTCCGGAGTCCTCTACCTCGAAGTGAAGCATGTCGCCTTCGTCATAACGGATACGCACCGCCACCTGCCCCTTCTGGGTGAATTTCACCGCGTTGCTGATCAGGTTCCACAGGATCTGGCGCAGTCGCGTGCCGTCAGTCACCACTTTATGCGGCAGCGGCAGGGTGGGCTCCATAACAAAGCTCAGGCCCTTCTGCTGCGCCTGCAGGCCGGACAGGTTTTCCAGATCGGCAAGGAAGCTGGTGAAATCAACCGGCTGGTTATCAAGCTGAACTTTACGGCGCTCCATCTTATCCATATCAATAATATCATTGAAGATATTACCCAGCGTGACCGCTGAGACATGGATAGTCTTGAGGTATTTTTCCTGCTCTGCGGTCAGGTCGGTATCCAGCAGAATACGACTCAGCCCGACAATGCCGTTGAGCGGCGTACGCAGCTCGTGGCTGATGGTGGAGATAAAAGTGGTCTTGTCGCGGCTGGCGCGCTCCAGGGCATCCTGGTAGCGCTTACGCTCGGTAATGTCGCGGCCAAAGCCCATCAGGCCGTGGCGTTTGCCCACGCGGTCATAGTAGGGCACCTTACGGATCTCAAAGCAGGCTTTGCGTCCGTCCGGGTAATCCAGCCACTGTTCATAGGTCAACGAGACGTTATGACGGAAGACTTTTTCGTCGGTCTCCATGACCTTGGCCGCCGCCTCTTCAGAGTAAACGTCCTGCGGCTTCAGGTGAATCAGCTGCTTCTCGCTTTTCCCGGTAAGCAACTCCATCGCCCGGTTACAGCCGGAAAATTCTTTATCTTCATTACGGTAGAACACCAGATCCGGCGACGCATCCAGGAACGACCGCAGGAAGGAGGATTGCTGCTCAAGCTGGATCTGCGTGACCTCGCGCTCTTTCATTTCAATTTTCAGCTGCTCCAGGGTGGCCTGACGCTCGGCCTCCGCCTTCTCACGATCTGAAATCTCCTGATTCAGCTGCGCAATGTTGTCTTTGAGCTGGACGTTGAGCTTCAGGTCGCGCTCGCGCATCTCTTCCAGTTTATCCACCAGCTTAGACAGACGCTGACGGGACTCTTCCAGCTGTTCAACCACTACGGAAAGGAAATAGACCGCCCAGGGCGTAATGAGCAAGCCAAAGAAGATGGAGCGGATGACGTCGATACTCTCGACCTGACCATGCAGAACCATGGTAACCGCCATTTGCACGACAATGGCCAGAACGACCAGCGCCAGCGCAAGCAGCATGGAAAAACGCACCAGCCCAAGCTTCATCATCAGGTCGACGTAATACTGGGCAAGCATTCGAATTTGCTTCATAGAGGATCCCTTCACGACGTTATCGCTCAATAATACTCAAATTCGCGGCGGGACGTTGAAGGTTGTGAGAAAAAGTGCGGGGTGAAACAGGAGATTAGCCTCGCTCCCGGGCAACCGGAAGCGAGGTAAGGTCAATCAGGAGCGTTTCAACAGCAGCCAGAGACTGATCAGGAGGAAGCTGGCGCTTGGCAGCAGCGCACCGATAATCGGCGGAATGCCATAAACCAGCGTCAGCGGACCGAAGATCTGATCGAGCACGTAGAACACAAAGCCGAAGCTGATGCCGGTCACGACGCGAACCCCCATCGGCACGCTGCGCAACGGGCCGAAGATAAACGACAGCGCCATCAGCATCATTACCGCCACGGACATCGGCTGGAAGATTTTACTCCACATGTTGAGCTGATAGCGTCCCGCATCCTGTCCGCTCGACTTCAGGTATTTCACATAGTTGTGCAAACCGCTGATGGAGAGCGCGTCAGGATCCAGCGCCACGACGCCGAGCTTATCGGGCGTCAGGTTGGTTTTCCACGTACCGGTTACCGTCTGAGAACCCGTAATCTGTTTCGGATCGGTCAGGTTAGATTCATCAACCTGGGACAACCGCCACTGCTTATGTTCGGCGTCAAACTTCGCCGAAGAGGCGTGGCGAACGGACTGCAGACGGCGCTGGTCATCGAAAGCGTAGATGCTCACTCCGCCCAGTTCATCATTCCCCTTCACCCGTTCGATGTAGACGAAGTTTTTACCGTCTTTCGCCCATAAACCTTGCTGAGTCGAGAGCAGTGAGCCGCCGTACATCGCCTGAGCACGATAGTTACGCGCCATCTGTTCGCCCTGCGGCGCGACCCACTCGCCAATCGCCATGGTCAACAGCACCAGTGGGATGGCGGTTTTCATCACCGACAGCGCGACCTGCATGCGGGTAAAACCCGAGGCCTGCATAACGACCAGCTCGCTGCGCTGCGCCAGCATACCCAGCCCCAGCAGCGCCCCCAGCAGGGCCGCCATCGGGAAGAAGATCTGCACATCTTTCGGCACGCTGAGCAGGGTATACATCCCCGCGCCCAGCGCGTCATAGCTCCCCTGCCCGGCTTTTTTCAGCTGATCGACAAATTTGATAATGCCGGAGAGCGACACCAGCATGAACAACGTCATCATGATGGTGGTAAAAATGGTTTTACCGATATAGCGATCAAGAACGCCAAACGCCTGCATTAGATGGCTCCTTTACGCGAGAATCGGGCACGTATGCGGCGCACAGGCACCGTATCCCACAGGTTTAACCCCAGCGCCAGTAAGATGTACAGGCTGTTGACGAACCATGTCCAGACCATGGGATCCAGCTTGCCCTTCGCGCCGTTGGAGCGAATCGAGGTTTGCAGCAGGAAATAGATCAGGTAAAGCAGCATCGCCGGCAGCATAGAGAGCACGCGTCCCTGACGCGGGTTCACCACGCTCAGCGGAACGACAATCAGCGCCATCATAAACACGGTGAAGACGAGCGTAATACGCCAGTGGAACTCAGCGCGCGCTCGGTTGGTATCGGTATTCCAGAGGGTACGCATGTCCATTTGCTCGGTATCGGTTGGATCGAGCGACACCGTCTGATGGCCGATAATGGCCTGATAGTTCTGGAAATCCGTAATTCGGAAGTCACGCAGCATCGCGGTGCCTTCGAAACGGGTGCCTTTGTTCAGCGTCACGACCTGAGAACCATCTTTGCGCTGAGCCAGCTGACCGGAATCTGCCACCACCACGGAAGGACGTGCGTTACCTTTAGGACGCAGCTGCGCCAGGAAGACATCGTTGAATTTACTGCCGTCAACGCTCTCAATAAACAGCACGGAGTTTCCGTCGGTTGCCTGCTGGAACTGCCCCTGGGCTAACGCCGCCATGCCGGGGTTGGCTTTCGCTTCGGCCAGCACTTCATCCTGATGGCGGGAAGACATGGGGCCCGCCCACATCACATTCACCGCCGCAACGATACCCGTGAACAGCGCCAGTATCATGGCGGCTTTCACCAGGACCGCTTTGCTCAGGCCACAGGCATGCATCACCGTGATTTCACTCTCGGTATAGAGTTTCCCAAGCGTCATGAGCAGGCCAAGGAAAAGACTTAGCGGCAGAATAAGCTGCGCCATTTCCGGGATCCCTAAACCAAGCAGGGAAAGCACCAGATTTGTTGGAATTTCGCCGTCAACGGCCGCACCGAGGATCTTAACCAGCTTCTGACAGAAAAAAATCAGTAGCAGGATGAAGAGGATCGCCAGTTGGCTTTTGAGCGTCTCCCGCACCAGATATCTTATGATTATCACTTTAAATACGCCCGTAAAAACCCGTCTCTTTGCTGGAAAATCGCTTGTTTCATGGCTTAAACGTCATTTATTCTCTTGAGTCGTCGAAATCATCGCTAAGATTAAAACATCCGGCGGATTCACGCTTCAGGACTTTTTCTGACGTGTCGAAACCGTAGTAACGTAAGATTAACACGAAGTCACCACAACAGCGGACATGAGTTACGAAAGGTTTCAATTCTATCCGTAGCAGCCGCCGTTGTCTTTAAGATTCAGGAGCGTAGTGCATGGAGTTCAGTGTAAAAAGCGGTAGCCCGGAGAAACAGCGGAGTGCCTGCATCGTTGTGGGCGTCTTTGAACCACGCCGACTCTCCCCGATCGCCGAGCAACTCGATAAAATCAGTGACGGCTATATTAGCGCCCTGCTGCGCCGTGGCGAACTGGAAGGCAAACCTGGGCAGACGCTGTTACTGCACCATGTTCCGAACGTACTCTCAGAGCGCATTCTGCTGATTGGCTGCGGCAAAGAACGCGAGCTGGATGAACGTCAGTATAAGCAGGTGATTCAGAAAACAATCAATACGCTGAATGATACCGGTTCAATGGAAGCCGTCTGCTTCCTGACCGAGCTGCACGTTAAAGGGCGTAACACCTACTGGAAAGTGCGTCAGGCGGTCGAAACGGCAAAAGAGAGCCTGTACAGCTTCGATCAGCTGAAGACCAATAAAAGCGAGCCGCGTCGTCCGCTGCGTAAAATGGTCTTCAACGTGCCAACCCGCCGCGAACTGACCAGCGGCGAACGCGCGATCCAGCACGGTCTGGCGATTGCTGCCGGCATTAAAGCGGCTAAAGATCTCGGCAACATGCCACCCAACATCTGTAACGCGGCCTACCTGGCCTCTCAGGCACGTCAGTTGGCCGACGCCTACAGCAAAAACGTCATTACCCGCGTCATCGGCGAACAGCAGATGAAAGAGCTGGGAATGCACTCCTACCTGGCAGTCGGTAACGGCTCGCAGAACGAATCCCTGATGTCCGTCATCGAGTACAAGGGCAACCCGGCCGAAGACGCGCGCCCTGTCGTGCTGGTCGGTAAGGGCCTGACCTTCGATTCCGGCGGTATCTCCATCAAGCCTGCCGAAGGCATGGACGAGATGAAGTATGACATGTGCGGCGCGGCGGCGGTTTACGGCGTCATGCGCATGGTCGCGGAACTTCAGTTGCCCATCAACGTGATCGGCGTTCTGGCGGGCTGCGAAAACATGCCTGGCGGTCGCGCTTATCGTCCGGGTGACGTCCTGACCACCATGTCCGGCCAGACCGTTGAAGTACTGAACACCGACGCCGAAGGCCGTCTGGTACTCTGCGATGTGCTGACCTACGTTGAGCGCTTCGAACCTGAAGCGGTCATTGACGTCGCCACGCTCACCGGCGCCTGTGTGATTGCGCTGGGCCACCACATTACCGGCCTGATGTCGAACCACAATCCACTGGCGCACGAGCTGATTGGCGCCTCGGAGCAGGCAGGTGACCGCGCATGGCGTCTGCCGCTGGGTGACGAATATCAGGAGCAGCTGGAGTCTAACTTCGCGGATATGGCGAACATCGGCGGACGTCCTGGCGGGGCGATCACCGCGGGCTGCTTCCTGGCGCGCTTCACCCGTAAGTACAACTGGGCGCACCTGGATATCGCGGGTACCGCATGGCGCTCCGGCAAGGCCAAAGGCGCAACCGGTCGTCCGGTAGCGCTGCTGTCGCAGTTCCTGCTCAATCGTGCGGGTTTTAACGGCGACGAATGATATAAAATGCCGGGTGGCGGCTTCGCCTTACCCGGCCTACAACGTCATTCAACCGTAGGCCGGGTAAGCGAAGCGCCACCCGGCTTTGCATTTGAATCCAAAACTAAGAAGCCCCATATATGAAGAATGCAACGTTCTACCTTCTGGACAACGACACCCATCAGGAGGGCCTCAGCGCCGTCGAACAGCTGGTGTGTGAAATTGCCGCAGAACGTTGGCGCGCAGGCAAACGCGTGTTGATCGCCTGTGAAGATGAGCAGCAGGCCATTCGTCTCGATGAAGCGCTGTGGGCTCGCCCGCCGGAGAGTTTTGTTCCGCATAACCTGTCAGGCGAAGGGCCACGCGGCGGAGCACCGGTTGAAATTGCCTGGCCGCAAAAGCGCAACAGCAGCGCGCGCGACATTCTGATTAGCCTGCGGATAGATTTTGCAGATTTTGCCACCGCTTTCACAGAAGTGGTAGACTTTGTCCCTTACGAAGAATCTTTGAAACAACTGGCGCGCGAACGCTATAAAGCGTACCGCCTGGCTGGTTTTAACCTGAATACGGCAACCTGGAAATAATGGAAAAGACATATAACCCACGCGATATCGAACAGCCGCTTTACGAGCACTGGGAACAGCAGGGCTATTTCAAGCCTAACGGCGACGAAAGCAAAGAGTCCTTCTGCATCATGATCCCGCCGCCGAACGTCACCGGCAGTTTGCATATGGGTCATGCTTTCCAGCAGACCATCATGGACACCATGATCCGCTACCAGCGCATGCAGGGTAAAAACACCCTGTGGCAGGCGGGGACTGACCACGCGGGTATCGCGACCCAGATGGTGGTTGAGCGTAAAATTGCCGCTGAAGAAGGGAAAACCCGCCACGACTACGGTCGCGACGCGTTCATCGACAAAATTTGGCAGTGGAAAGCGGAATCCGGCGGCACGATTACCCGTCAGATGCGCCGCCTCGGCAACTCCGTGGACTGGGAGCGCGAGCGCTTCACCATGGATGAAGGCCTCTCCAACGCCGTGAAAGAAGTCTTCGTCCGTCTGTACAAAGAAGACCTGATTTACCGTGGCAAACGCCTGGTCAACTGGGATCCGAAACTGCGCACCGCAATTTCTGACCTGGAAGTGGAAAACCGCGAGTCCAAGGGCTCCATGTGGCATATCCGCTATCCGCTGGCCGACGGCGCAAAAACCGCAGACGGTAAAGATTACCTGGTGGTCGCGACCACCCGTCCGGAAACCCTGCTGGGCGATACCGGCGTGGCCGTTAACCCGGAAGATCCGCGTTATAAAGATCTGATTGGCAAATTCGTGGTGCTGCCGCTGGTAAACCGCCGTATTCCGATTGTGGGCGACGAACACGCCGACATGGAAAAAGGCACCGGCTGCGTGAAAATCACCCCGGCGCACGACTTCAACGACTATGAAGTGGGTCGTCGTCACGCCCTGCCGATGATCAACATTCTGACCTTCGACGGCGATATCCGCGAAAGCGCAGAAGTGTACGACACCAAAGGCAACGAATCCGACGTTTATTCCAGCGACATCCCGGCCGAGTTCCAGAAGCTGGAACGCTTTGCCGCGCGTAAAGCGATTGTGGCTGCCGTTGACGCACTGGGCCTGCTGGAAGAGATCAAGCCTCACGACCTGACCGTGCCGTACGGCGACCGTGGTGGCGTGGTTATCGAGCCAATGCTGACCGACCAGTGGTACGTACGTGCCGACGTGCTGGCGAAACCGGCTGTGGAAGCGGTTGAAAACGGCAGCATTCAGTTCGTACCGAAGCAGTACGAAAACATGTACTTCTCCTGGATGCGCGATATTCAGGACTGGTGTATCTCCCGTCAGCTGTGGTGGGGTCACCGTATCCCGGCATGGTACGACAACGACGGCAACGTTTACGTTGGTCGCAGCGAAGATGAAGTGCGTCAGGAAAACAACCTGAGCGCAGACGTTGCCCTGCGTCAGGACGAAGACGTGCTGGATACCTGGTTCTCCTCCGCGCTGTGGACCTTCTCCACCCTCGGCTGGCCAGAAAACACCGACGCGCTGCGTCAGTTCCACCCAACCAGCGTGATGGTGTCCGGCTTCGACATTATCTTCTTCTGGATTGCCCGCATGATCATGATGACCATGCACTTCATCAAAGACGAAGACGGCAAGCCGCAGGTTCCGTTCCACACCGTCTACATGACCGGTCTGATCCGCGACGACGAAGGCCAGAAGATGTCCAAATCCAAGGGTAACGTCATCGACCCGCTGGATATGGTTGATGGTATCTCTCTGGAAGAGCTGCTGGAAAAACGCACCGGCAACATGATGCAGCCGCAGCTGGCGGAGAAAATCCGCAAGCGCACCGAGAAGCAGTTCCCGAACGGGATTGAGGCTCACGGTACCGACGCCCTGCGTTTCACCCTGGCGGCGCTGGCCTCGACCGGTCGTGACATCAACTGGGACATGAAGCGTCTGGAAGGTTACCGTAACTTCTGTAACAAGCTGTGGAACGCCAGCCGCTTCGTGCTGATGAACACCGAAGATCAGGATTGCGGCTTCAACGGCGGCGAGATGACCCTCTCCCTGGCTGACCGCTGGATCCTGGCGGAATTCAACCAGACGGTGAAAGCGTTCCGCGAGGCGCTGGACAGCTACCGCTTCGACATCGCGGCGGGCATTCTGTATGAATTCACCTGGAACCAGTTCTGTGACTGGTATCTGGAGCTGGCGAAGCCGGTCATGAACGGCGGCACTGAGGCAGAGCTGCGCGGTACGCGCAACACGCTGATTACCGTTCTGGAAGGCCTGCTGCGCCTGGCGCACCCGGTTATTCCATTCATCACCGAGACCATCTGGCAGCGCGTGAAGGTGATTGCAGGCATCAACGCCGACACCATCATGCTGCAGCCGTTCCCGGCATTCGATGCGGCGAAAGTCGATGAAGCGGCGTCTGCGGATACCGAGTGGCTGAAGCAGGCGATCGTGGCGGTACGTAACATTCGTGCTGAAATGAACATCGCCCCGGGCAAACCGCTGGAGCTGCTGCTGCGCGGGTGCAGCGAAGCGGCCGTTCGTCGCGTCACCGAGAACAACACCTTCCTGAAAACCATGGCGCGTCTGGAAAGCATCACCGTGCTGCCTGCGGATGATAAAGGTCCGGTTTCCGTGACCAAAATCATCGACGGTGCCGAGCTGCTGATCCCGATGGCAGGTCTGATCGACAAAGACGCCGAGCTGGCGCGTCTGGCGAAAGAAGTGGCGAAGGTCGACGTGGAAATTGGCAAAATCGAAAGCAAACTGGCGAACGAAGGCTTTGTTGCCCGCGCGCCGGAAGCGGTCATCGCGAAAGAGCGTGAGCGTCTGGTTGCCTTCGCCGATGCGAAGACCAAGCTGATTGAGCAGCAGGCGGTTATCGCTGCCCTGTAATGCTTTTACCCCTTACGCTTCAGGGCGTAAGGGGTAACCTTCCTGAAAACTCCTCGCTTGCACTCCCCTTTCTGCGGTGCTATTAACAGCAGTTATGTGTCAATTTTTGTAATGAGTAATGCTATGAGCGTGATTACCCCCGTCGCGACGACGATGCGCCGGATCGCTGAGCAGGATAACCCGGCTATCGCCGCCGTTATTCGCACCGTTTCTGCCGAATATGGCCTGACGGCTGACAAGGGCTACACGGTTGCCGACCCGAATCTGGACGCGCTTTTCCAGCTCTACAGCCAGCCTGGTCATGCCTACTGGGTCATCGAGCAGAACGGCCAGGTAGTCGGCGGCGGCGGCGTGGCGCCCCTCAGCTGCAGCGAGCCGGATATCTGCGAACTGCAAAAAATGTATTTCCTGCCAACGGCACGCGGACAAGGACTGGCCAAAAAGCTGGCGCTGATGGCGCTGGACCACGCGCGCAAGCAGGGCTTTACCCGCTGCTACCTGGAAACGACCGCCTTCCTCAAAGAGGCCATCGGCCTGTATGAACATCTGGGCTTTGAGCATATCGATGCGCCGCTGGGCTGTACCGGCCACGTTGATTGCGAAGTCAGGATGCTGAAAAGTCTGTAACTTTCGTTCCTGCCCTCTTCTGTTAAGCGGCTGTAAACTGAATGCTCTACACTCTCAGTTCACACCACAACGGGGGAAACACGATGTCGAAGATAAAAAGCTACGCCGCACTGCAGGCGGGTGCAGAACTTGAGCTGTACGAGTACGATGCGGGCGAACTAAAAGCAGAAGACGTCGAAGTACAGGTTGATTACTGCGGGATCTGCCACTCGGATCTCTCGATGATCGATAACGAATGGGGCTTCTCCAGCTATCCGCTGGTTGCCGGACACGAAGTCATTGGCCGCGTCGTGGCGCTCGGTAGCGCCGCGCAGGACAAAGGGCTGAAAGTGGGCCAGCGCGTAGGCATTGGCTGGACAGCGCGCAGCTGTGGTCACTGCGATGCCTGTATCAGCGGCAATCAGATCAACTGCCTCGAAGGCGCCGTTCCCACCATTCTGAACAAAGGCGGTTTTGCCGATAAACTGCGCGCCGACTGGCAATGGGTTATCCCGCTGCCGGAAAGCATTGATATCGAATCCGCCGGCCCGCTGCTGTGTGGTGGTATCACCGTCTTCAAACCGCTGCTGATGCACCATATCACCGCCACCAGCCGCGTCGGCGTCATCGGTATCGGCGGGCTGGGGCATATTGCCATTAAGCTGCTGCACGCGATGGGCTGTGAAGTCACGGCGTTCAGCTCGAACCCGGCGAAAGAGAAAGAAGTGCTGGCTATGGGGGCGGATAAAGTGGTGAACAGCCGCGATCCGCAAGCGCTGAACGCGCTGGCGGGCCAGTTTGACCTGATCATCAACACCGTTAACGTCGATCTCGACTGGCAGCCGTACTTTGAAGCGTTGGCCTACGGCGGTAACTTCCACACCGTGGGTGCGGTGATGAAGCCGCTGCCGGTTCCGGCGTTTACCCTGATCGGCGGGGATCGCAGCATATCAGGTTCTGCAACCGGTACGCCGTACGAGCTGCGCAAACTGATGAAATTCGCCGGACGCACCAAAGTGGCGCCGACCACCGAACTGTATCCGATGTCGAAAATCAACGAAGCGATCCAGCACGTGCGCGACGGCAAAGCCCGTTACCGCGTGGTGTTGAAAGCAGATTTCTGATGTGACAGTGCCGGGTAATGGCTTCGCCTTACCCGGCCTACTTTCACTGCTGCGCCAATACGTTAAATACTTCCGCTACCGCGACCGCTCCCGGATCCATCACCCCATCCAGGTTCTCTTTATTGACATACGACGAGCGTCCCGCGCCGGCTTTCGCCATTTTCGACGTTGCTTCTGCGCCCTGCTGCGCGGCCTGCGCTGCCGCCTGAATATTGCCTTTCTGTAACGCCTCCAGCGCCGGTTGCAGCGCATCGATCAGCGTGCGATCGCCAAGATCCGCTCCGCCGTACTGCTTCATCTGCGCAAGTCCACTGAGCAAGGCCTCCGGGAGCGTCTGACCATCGTGAAGCTTTTGCCCGGCCGCGGTGAAGAAGATCGACATCAGCACCCCGCTCGACCCGCCCATCACCGTAGC
Organism: Enterobacter sp. NFIX58; assembly: GCF_900110475.1. Lineage (NCBI taxonomy): Bacteria > Pseudomonadati > Pseudomonadota > Gammaproteobacteria > Enterobacterales > Enterobacteriaceae > Enterobacter > Enterobacter sp. NFIX58. The sequence continues at coordinate 703,575 of NZ_FODW01000002.1, forward strand.
AAGCCGCTCGCCAACCAGCAGCAGCAGCTCAGACACGTCATTAAGCGGGAGCGTGTTCTCCTCCAGGCGCTGCGCAATATCCCGCGCCCCTTGCGCAAAGGTTGAGCCGGTATCGCCATCCCCCACCCTGGCATCCAGCGCGTTCAGGCGGTTTTCCAGCTGGATCAGCGTTGTCGACACGGAGGAGACAAACGCACGCACCTGCGGATTGTCAGAGGGGGTATACTCCACACGGTCATGAATGGCGCTATGCGCCACGGTACGCAGTGGCGCAAACGCGACGGGCTTCTGCCAGCCCAGCGTCTCGACGTCGGCGTGAATCGCCTTTTCGAAGAAATCGTTGAGCTTCAGCAGCGTCAGAGAAAAGCCTTTCATATCCAGCGCGCTGACCAGCGGCGCAGGGCCAATCAGGTACGCGATACTCTCTTTCAGCGCCGAATGCGCCAGCTCTTTGGTCAGCAGCGCCATCTCCAGCGCCGATACGCCGCCAAGATTGTTAATCAGCACCGCAAAACGCCCCTCACCCGCCTGCGCGCTTAACGGCGTCACCAGGGTTTCGATAATGGCTTTGCTGTTTTGCGTATCCACCACGGAAGCCCCGGGCTCGCCGTGAATGCCCAGGCCCAGCTCGACATGGCCTTGTTTAATGCGCCCCTCTTCATCGTCGCTGCCCGGCAGGTTGCAGGTTTGCATCGCCACGCCCAGGCTCCAGAGGTTATCGCAGGCCTGTTGCGCAATATCCCGCACCTCACTCAGCGATTTCCCCTGCTCCGCCGCATAGCCCGCAATCTTGTGCACCAGTGCCGTACCGGCAATACCGCGCGGCTGCTTGTTATCCGGCAGCGCGATATCGTCTGCCACAATCACCATCTCCACCTTCAGGCCGTAGCGCTTGGCCTTTTCGGCCGCCAGGCCAAAGTTCAGGCGGTCGCCGGTGTAGTTTTTGACGATCAGCAGACAGCCGCGATCGCCCGTGACCGCGACAATGGCATTCAGCACCGCATCCACGCTCGGCGAGGCAAACAGATCGCCGCACACTGCCGCCGTCAGCATCCCTTTGCCGACAAACCCGGCGTGTGCGGGTTCGTGGCCTGAGCCGCCGCCTGAGATCACCGCCACGCGGCTTTTGTCCCAGTCGCCGCGTGCGACGATCCTGATGGCCGGATCGATATCAAGCTTGACGAGATTGGCATGTGGCGCAGAAAGCAGTATGCCTTCAATGGCATCGTTGACCAGCTGTTTGCGATCGTTAAAGAAGAATCTGGACATAGTTTCCCACTATTTTGTGAACCGTATGCAAAAGCATAGTCCGCGCTGGATAATGCGCCGCAAAGTCAGGAATTTACTCAACCAAATTGCTATCAGGTTGCCTATACTCCACCCAGGACTAAGAGAGGAAGCGCATCATGAGTACACCATTGTTAATTGCCCGGACGCTGGAAAAAGAGCTCTATTTACTGCCCGCGATGGCGAACCGCCACGGTCTGATCACCGGCGCGACCGGGACGGGGAAAACCGTCACCCTGCAAAAGCTGGCGGAGTCGCTTTCGGAGATTGGCGTACCGGTCTTTATGGCTGATGTAAAAGGCGATTTAACCGGTGTGGCTCAGGAAGGGACGGCCTCTGAAAAACTGCTCGAACGGCTGAAGAATATTGGCATCACGGACTGGACGCCCCACGGTAACCCGGTGGTGGTGTGGGACATCTTCGGTGAAAAAGGCCACCCGGTACGCGCCACCGTCTCCGATCTTGGCCCGCTGCTGCTGTCCCGTCTGCTTAACCTCAACGACGTGCAGTCCGGCGTGCTGAATATTATCTTCCGCATTGCCGATGACCAGGGGCTACTGCTGCTTGATTTCAAAGATCTGCGCGCCATTACGCAGTACATCGGCGATAACGCCAAATCCTTCCAGAACCAGTACGGCAACATCAGCAGCGCCTCGGTGGGCGCTATTCAGCGCGGGCTACTGACGCTTGAGCAACAGGGCGCTGAACATTTCTTTGGTGAACCCATGCTGGATATCAAAGACTGGATGCGCACCGACAGCAGTGGCAAAGGCATTATCAACATCCTGAGCTCAGAGAAGCTCTACCAGATGCCGAAACTTTACGCCGCCAGCCTGCTGTGGATGCTCTCCGAACTCTATGAACAATTACCTGAAGCAGGCGATCTGGAAAAACCGAAGCTGGTGTTCTTCTTTGACGAAGCGCATCTGCTGTTTAACGATGCACCTCAGGTACTGCTGGATAAGATCGAACAGGTTATCCGCCTGATCCGCTCCAAAGGCGTCGGCGTCTGGTTTGTCTCGCAAAACCCGTCGGATATCCCCGACAACGTGCTCGGGCAGCTCGGCAACCGCGTGCAGCATGCCCTGCGTGCCTTTACGCCGAAAGATCAGAAAGCGGTGAAAGCCGCCGCGCAAACCATGCGCGCCAACCCTGCCTTTGATACCGAAGCGGCGATTCAGGCGTTAGGCACCGGTGAAGCGCTGATCTCGTTCCTTGATGCGAAGGGCAGCCCGTCCGTGGTGGAACGCGCCATGGTCATTGCACCTTGCTCGCGCATGGGGCCGGTGACCGACGATGAGCGCAACGGCCTGATTAACCACTCTCCGGTTTACGGGAAATACGAAGACGAGGTGGATCGCGAGTCCGCGTTCGAGATGCTGCAAAAAGGGGTCCAGGCGACAACGGAATCGCAGGATGCACCTGCCGCTAAAGGGCAATCAGTCGCCGTGGATGACGGCATTCTCGGTGGACTCAAAGACATCCTGTTCGGCAGCACCGGGCCGCGCGGTGGCAAACGCGACGGCGTAGTGCAGACCATGGCGAAAAGCGCAGCCCGACAGGTCACCAATCAGATCGTGCGCGGCATGCTGGGGAGTTTGTTAGGCGGCCGTCGCAGGTAAACGGGGAACCCACGGGCGGCCCAGCGCCGATCCCTGAACGCCGTTCTCCTGCAGGTAGCGGTCTATTTCCACCATCCCCGTCCAGCGGTTCTCACACCACAGCGGTGCCAGAAGCGTTGGGCGGCGGGCGCTGGCCGAGATGCGGTGGTAGACAATATCCGGCGGCGTGTGGCGAATCATCTCCCCCGCCGTCACCGTATAGTCCTCAAGCTCGATACCGCTTAACCGCCCGGCCTCCCAGGCTTTCGCCATAATGCTGCCTTTCACGATGTGCAGCGGATGCAGCTTGATGCCGTCCACGCCGGTTTCAACGACCCTTTCCAGCGTTTCAAGGCCATGCTGTTGACCTTCGCCGGGTAACCCAACAATCAGGTGCGAACAGACCTTCAGCCCGCGCTCGCGGGCCAGCCGCGTGGTGCGTTGGTAGCAGGCAAAATCATGCCCACGGTTAATACGGTGCAGCGTTTTGTCATGTGCCGTTTGCAAGCCAAGCTCCAGCCAGATCTCGTAGCCTTGTTCTTTGTACTCGCTGAGCAGGTCCAGCACCGCGTCCGGTACGCAGTCCGGGCGCGTTCCCACGCACAGCCCAACGATACTGGCCTGGCTGACGGCCTGCTGATACATCGAACGCAATACCTGCACCTCCGCCCACGTGCTGGTATAAGCCTGAAAATAGGCCAGATACTGCTTCGCGCGGTTCACCAGGCTGGCCTGGTGGGCAAGCTGCTCAGCGATAGAATGGTGCTGCTGCGCTTCATCGGCAAACGACGCGACGTTACAGAAGGTGCAGCCGCCTCGCCCGATGGTGCCGTCGCGATTCGGGCAGCTAAACCCGCCGTGCAGCGTCAGCTTATGAACCTTTTGCCCGTACCGCTGCAAAAGATCCCCACCAAACATATTGACTAATTTCTGTAACTGCATAATCTGATAGACCGTCCCGGAGAAAGGGGACAAGCCTGCCATTTTTAGCCTCTGTCGGCGATGACCTGGATCAATCGCCCTGGACGGCCTTTATCTATATGAATAAATACTCAGGATTACTGCAATTTCATTCACGCCGCACGTGATTACTTTTCCTTATGTTCTGATTGTTTTTTTCATTTATAGCGCCAACACTGAAAAACAGTGTGTTTATGCGGGTTTGCAGACAATGCCAGATTATTGTTCTGCTATAAAACCGCTATTCAGCACGCTACATTGATAATACCGCTTTCATATAGTGAGTCAGATCACACTCCGCTGCGCTCTTTCAGGGCATTCAATCAATGTAAAACTAGTTAAATAACCTTTAAATACAATCAGATAATCTCTCTTTAGCACATTTTTGTATAAATAAGATTGCCATTTGACCTGTGTACCAATTCCCGATAAGTTGGAAATCCGCTGGAAGCTTTCTGGATGAGCGGCCTGCTCATCATATTTATGCAGTAATTGAGATTCCCTCTGAAGCAAGTCCTCAAACTTGTTTACCTGCGCGAAAGGATGAAAAAGAGGGCGAATGCGAGGTCCGCGTATGAAACGCAAACCCCGTCGCCATGCTCTTTCTGTGCCTGTGCGCCACGGTAAAGTTCAGTGGGAAGCCCGACGAGCCTGGGGAGGTTCACTGATATGTTGTACGATAAATCCCTTGAGAAGGATAACTGTGGTTTCGGCCTGATCGCCCACATAGAAGGCGAACCTAGCCACAAGGTAGTGCGTACTGCTATTCACGCACTGGCCCGTATGCAGCACCGTGGCGCCATCCTTGCCGATGGTAAAACCGGCGACGGTTGCGGCCTGCTGCTGCAAAAACCGGATCGTTTCTTCCGTATCGTGGCGGAAGAGCGCGGCTGGCGTTTAGCCAAAAACTACGCTGTCGGCATGCTGTTCCTGAATCAGGATCCTGAAAAGGCTGCCGCCTCACGCCGCATCGTCGAAGAAGAACTTCAGCGTGAAACCCTGTCGATTGTCGGCTGGCGCGATGTGCCAACCAACGAAGGGGTGCTCGGTGAAATCGCCCTCTCCTCGCTGCCTCGTATTGAACAGATTTTCGTCAACGCGCCTGCGGGCTGGCGTCCGCGTGATATGGAACGCCGTCTGTTTATTGCCCGCCGCCGCATTGAAAAACGTCTCCAGGACGATAAAGAGTTCTACGTCTGTAGCCTCTCTAACCTGGTGAACATCTATAAAGGTCTGTGTATGCCGGCTGACCTGCCGCGCTTCTACCTGGACCTGGCGGACCTGCGTCTGGAATCGGCCATTTGCCTGTTCCACCAGCGCTTCTCCACCAACACCGTACCACGCTGGCCGCTGGCTCAGCCGTTCCGCTACCTGGCGCACAACGGCGAGATCAACACCATCACCGGTAACCGCCAGTGGGCCCGCGCCCGTACCTATAAATTCCAGACACCGCTGATCCCCGATCTGCACGATGCCGCGCCGTTCGTGAACGAAACCGGCTCGGACTCCAGCTCGATGGATAACATGCTGGAACTGCTGCTGGCGGGCGGGATGGATATCGTGCGTGCTATGCGTCTGCTCGTGCCACCGGCCTGGCAGAACAACCCGGATATGGATCCTGAGCTGCGCGCGTTTTTCGACTTTAACTCCATGCACATGGAGCCGTGGGACGGTCCGGCGGGCATCGTCATGTCCGACGGTCGTTTTGCCGCCTGTAACCTGGACCGTAACGGCCTGCGTCCGGCGCGCTACGTCATCACCAAAGACAAGCTCATCACCTGTGCCTCTGAAGTCGGCATCTGGGATTACCAGCCAGACGAAGTGGTCGAGAAAGGCCGCGTTGGTCCGGGCGAGCTGATGGTGATCGACACCCGCGGTGGGCGCATCCTGCACTCCGCCGAAACCGACAACGATCTGAAGAGCCGCCACCCGTACAAAGAGTGGATGGAGAAAAACGTGCGTCGTCTGGTGCCGTTTGAAGATCTGTCGGACGAAGAAGTGGGCAGCCGCGAGCTGGACGATGACACCCTCGCCAGCTACCAGAAACAATTTAACTACAGCGCGGAAGAGCTGGACTCCGTCATCCGCGTGCTCGGTGAAAACGGCCAGGAAGCGGTCGGCTCGATGGGTGACGATACCCCGTTTGCCGTGCTCTCCAGCCAGCCGCGCATCATCTATGACTACTTCCGTCAGCAGTTCGCGCAGGTGACTAACCCGCCAATCGATCCACTGCGTGAAGCACACGTGATGTCGCTGGCCACCAGCATCGGTCGCGAGATGAACGTCTTCTGCGAGGCCGAAGGCCAGGCGCACCGTCTGACCTTTAAATCGCCGATCCTGCTGTACTCCGATTTCAAACAGCTCACCACTATGAAAGAGGAGCACTACCGCGCCGACACGCTCGACATTACCTTCGACGTGAACGAGGCGAGCCTCGAAGAGACGGTGAATGCGCTGTGTGACAAAGCCGAACAGATGGTGCGTAACGGTACCGTGCTGCTGGTATTGTCCGACCGCAACATCGCGAAAAACCGTCTGCCGGTACCGGCCCCGATGGCAGTGGGCGCTATCCAGACGCGTCTGGTCGATAAGAGCCTGCGCTGCGACGCCAACATCATTGTTGAAACCGCAAGCGCGCGCGATCCGCACCACTTTGCCGTGCTGCTGGGCTTTGGCGCGACGGCGATCTATCCGTACCTGGCCTACGAAACGCTGGCCCGTCTGGTGGATACCCGCGCGATCGACAAAGATTACCGCGCGGTGATGCTGAACTACCGTAACGGCATCAACAAAGGTCTGTACAAGATCATGTCCAAAATGGGCATCTCGACCATTGCCTCCTACCGCTGCTCGAAGCTGTTTGAAGCGGTCGGCCTGCATAACGAGGTCGCCAACCTCTGCTTCCAGGGCGTGGTCAGCCGCATCGGCGGCGCCGGTTTTGCTGACTTCCAGCAGGATCTGGTGAACCTGTCCAAACGCGCCTGGCTGGCACGTAAGCCGCTGGATCAGGGCGGTCTGCTGAAATACGTTCACGGCGGCGAATACCACGCCTACAACCCGGACGTGGTGCGCACGCTGCAGCAGGCGGTTCAGAGCGGCGAATACCGTGATTATCAGCAGTATGCTGAGCTGGTGAACAACCGTCCGGCGGCAACGCTGCGCGACCTCATTGCCCTGAATCCGGGTGATGAAGCGGTCAGCATTGACGACGTTGAGCCGGCATCCGAACTGTTTAAACGCTTCGATACCGCGGCGATGTCCATCGGCGCCCTGAGCCCGGAAGCCCACGAAGCGCTGGCGGAAGCCATGAACAGCATCGGCGGTAACTCTAACTCCGGCGAAGGCGGTGAAGATCCGGCCCGTTACGGCACCAACAAGGTATCCCGTATCAAGCAGGTGGCATCCGGCCGCTTTGGCGTGACGCCAGCGTACCTGGTCAACGCCGACGTGATTCAGATTAAGGTCGCTCAGGGTGCGAAACCAGGCGAAGGCGGTCAGTTACCGGGTGATAAAGTCACGCCGTACATCGCCAAACTGCGCTACTCGGTACCGGGCGTGACGCTGATCTCCCCGCCGCCGCACCACGATATCTACTCTATCGAGGACCTGGCGCAGCTGATTTTCGACCTGAAGCAGGTCAACCCGAAGGCGATGATCTCCGTGAAGCTGGTTTCCGAACCGGGCGTCGGCACCATCGCGACCGGCGTGGCGAAGGCCTATGCGGACCTTATCACCATCGCCGGTTATGACGGCGGTACCGGTGCAAGCCCGCTCTCCTCCGTGAAATATGCGGGCTGTCCGTGGGAGCTTGGCCTGGTGGAAACCCAGCAGGCGCTGGTGGCTAACGGTCTGCGTCATAAGATCCGTCTGCAGGTGGATGGCGGTCTGAAAACCGGCCTCGACATCATCAAGGCGGCGATCCTCGGTGCGGAAAGCTTCGGTTTCGGTACCGGTCCAATGGTCGCGCTGGGCTGTAAATACCTGCGTATTTGCCACCTGAACAACTGCGCAACCGGCGTTGCAACCCAGGACGAGAAGCTGCGTAAGAACCACTATCACGGCCTGCCGTTCAAAGTGACCAACTACTTTGAGTTCATCGCCCGCGAAACCCGCGAGCTGATGGCGCAGCTGGGCGTGAAGCGTCTGGTAGACCTGATTGGCCGCACCGATCTGCTGAAAGAGCTGGAAGGCTTCACCGCCAAGCAGCAGAAGCTGGAGTTGAGCAAGCTACTGGAAACCGCGCAGCCGCATCCTGGCAAAGCGGTCTACTGCACCGAGAACAACCCGCCGTTCGATAACGGCGTGCTGAACGCGCAGTTGCTGCAGCAGGCGAAGCCGTATGTGGACGACAAGCAGAGCAAAACGTTCTGGTTTGATATCCGCAACACCGACCGTTCCGTGGGTGCCTCCCTCTCCGGTTACATCGCGCAGACGCACGGTGACCAGGGGCTGGCGGCCGATCCGATTACCGCGCACTTCAGCGGTACCGCGGGTCAGAGCTTCGGCGTGTGGAACGCAGGCGGCGTTGAGCTGTATCTGACTGGCGATGCCAACGACTACGTCGGCAAAGGCATGGCGGGTGGTCTGCTGGCGGTGCGTCCTCCGGTCGGCTCAGCCTTCCGCAGCCATGAAGCCAGCATTATCGGTAACACCTGCCTGTACGGCGCGACCGGCGGTCGTCTGTTCGCAGCAGGTCGTGCGGGCGAGCGTTTTGCGGTGCGTAACTCCGGTGCCATCACCGTGGTGGAAGGCATTGGCGATAACGGTTGTGAGTACATGACGGGCGGGATTGTTTGCGTTCTGGGTAAAACCGGCGTGAACTTCGGCGCAGGCATGACGGGTGGTTTTGCCTACGTCCTGGATGAAGACGGTGAGTTCCGCAAACGCGTGAACCCGGAGCTGGTGGAAGTGCTGGACGTTGACACGCTGGCTATCCACGAAGAACACCTGCGCGGTTTGATTACCGAACACGTGCAGCATACCGGTTCTTCGCGCGGCGAAGAGATCCTGGCGAACTGGCCAGCGTTCTCTGCGAAATTCGCGCTGGTTAAGCCGAAGTCCAGCGATGTTAAAGCCCTGTTGGGTCACCGTAGTCGTAGCGCAGCAGAGCTGCGCGTGCAGGCGCAGTAAGGAATTCAGATGAGCCAGAACGTATACCAGTTTATCGACCTGCAGCGTGTTGATCCGCCAAAGAAACCGCTGAAGATCCGTAAAATTGAATTTGTTGAAATCTACGAGCCGTTTTCAGAAGGCCAGGCCAAAGCACAGGCAGACCGCTGCCTGTCCTGCGGTAACCCTTACTGCGAATGGAAATGTCCGGTACACAACTACATCCCGAACTGGCTGAAGCTGGCCAACGAAGGACGTATTTTTGAAGCCGCCGAGCTCTCTCACCAGACCAACACCCTGCCGGAAGTGTGCGGCCGCGTGTGTCCTCAGGACCGTCTGTGCGAAGGTTCCTGTACGCTGAACGACGAGTTCGGCGCGGTGACCATCGGCAACATCGAGCGCTACATCAACGATAAAGCGTTTGAGATGGGCTGGCGTCCGGACATGACCGGCGTGAAGCAAACCGACAAGCGCGTGGCGATCATCGGCGCGGGCCCGGCGGGCCTGGCCTGTGCGGACGTGCTGACCCGCAACGGCGTGAAGGCGGTGGTCTTTGACCGTCATCCGGAGATCGGCGGCCTGCTGACCTTCGGTATCCCGGCCTTCAAGCTGGAAAAAGAGGTCATGACCCGTCGCCGCGAAATCTTCACCGGCATGGGCATTGAGTTCAAACTGAACGTGGAAGTGGGCCGCGACGTGCAGCTCGACGACCTGCTGAAGGATTACGACGCCGTGTTCCTGGGCGTGGGCACCTATCAGTCCATGCGCGGCGGTCTGGAGAACGAAGACGCGCCGGGCGTGTACGACGCGCTGCCGTTCCTGATTGCCAACACCAAGCAGATCATGGGCTACGGCGAAACCGCCGATGAGCCTTTCGTCAGCATGGAAGGCAAACGCGTGGTGGTGCTGGGCGGCGGTGATACCGCGATGGACTGCGTGCGTACCTCGATTCGTCAGAATGCGGCACACGTGATCTGTGCCTACCGTCGTGACGAAGAGAACATGCCGGGCTCTAAGCGCGAAGTGAAAAACGCGCGTGAAGAGGGCGTGGAGTTCCAGTTCAACATCCAGCCTCTGGGTATTGAAGTGAATGCCAACGGTAAAGTGAGCGGCGTGAAGATGGCGCGTACCGAGATGGGCGCACCGGATGCGAAAGGCCGTCGTCGCGCCGAGATCGTGGCCGGTTCTGAACACGTGATCCCGGCCGACGCCGTGGTGATGGCGTTCGGTTTCCGTCCTCACAGCATGGAATGGCTGGCGAAGCATAGCGTTGAGCTGGATTCACAAGGCCGTATTATTGCGCCAGAAGGTAGCGATAACGCGTTCCAGACCAGCAACCCGAAAATCTTCGCCGGTGGCGATATCGTTCGCGGTTCCGACCTGGTGGTGACGGCGATTGCCGAAGGCCGCAAGGCGGCTGACGGTATACTGAATTACCTGGAAGTGTAAGAAAAAAAGGGAATAAACCTTCCGGTTTATTCCCTTTGTTAAATAAAGCGTAATTAAAATATAAATTACAGATATTTCAGCGTAAAAGTTGCCTGCCCATCAATGCTGGTATCATCGGTAATTGCCAGCGTCGTGGTGTCCTGAATCGCAAGCGAAATAGCCATTGGTACAACGGCCTGAGTAAAGGCCAGTGGTGCCGTTTCTCCGGTGGTTGCAACAGTTACAATTTCACTGGCGTTGTTCTGCATCAGCGAACCTACGTTAGACCAGGACGTTCCATTATCTGAGCTGTATGTCACTCCGACTGCATTACCATCTGCCGTTACGCTGTCGGTTTTAACAAACATGCTGTAGTTACCAATCTTCACGTTGCCTGCCGTGGTATTTACGCCAAACAGGTTTACCGGCTGGAGGACGTCAACACCGGCTACGGTACCGTTTTTAACGACCACATTCGCCGCCGTGCCGCTACGGTCATCATTCACGCTAAAGCCCACTTTGATAGGCGCCTGGCAGTTAATCGTCAGGGAGAAGTCTTTTTGTCCCAGTTGGTTAACTGCGGTGGCGCTCAGCGAGCCCAGATTGACGGTGCCGTAGTCAATGGTGCCACCACCGCTCAGCGTTGGGGTACAGGACGAGTTAGTTAACGTACCTTTTAACTTCAAAACGGCGCTCGGGTCAGCTGCAAATGCAGAAGAGACACAAAGAGACAGAACAGTTGCAAGCCATACTTTTTTCATTCGTTAATCCTTAACGTTTAATCTATTTATAACAAACCAATTACGGCATTCGTGCCGTTAAATGAATATATATCTTTCCTCACAACGCATTCACTTATCAGAAAGGATAAAAATATTCATTTCATCGACGATAAAAATAATGAAGCTTATTTTCTCTTCATGATTTTTATTTATTACCCGAACCGCTACTTCGTCAGCAGGGTCCAGGTTAAATCACTTTCCAGTGCGGTTTGATCGGTGATGCGGCTAAACGCATTGTCATCCAGCACGGGTGATAGCGTCACCCGGAAATTCATCTGCTGGCCTGAAGGCACCTGATTATTATCAACCGCAATAACCGCTTCATTATTACGCACACAAAACGGCGAAGGCGTGCCGCTTTGCGGAGTAAAATTGAGCTGGTCGACCGTTTTACCGACGGTATAATTTTTACCGTCAACGGTCATCTCATCGATTTTCACCGCCATCCCGCCAGACTGGCCGAATGTGAAGCGCCCTTTATCGCCTGCCGTCCCCTGCAGCAACACCGCCATTTGCTGCGGCTGCGGACAGTAAACGTTAACGTTGAGGGTACGGTCCGCCATTTTGTGCCAGTTCTGCTGGGTTTTATCGATATTATCTCGACGCATTTCGTGGTAATCCACCACCGGCTGCGAGAGCGTTATTTGGCAATCTTCCGCATGTGCAGTCGCCGCGAAGAAAAGTATCCCCAGCGCGGTTAATCCAACTGTTTGTTGATAATTCATCGGCATACTCCGTTTACTTCTTCATAGAAGGCATCTTCATCGCGTTTCTCTGGAAGAGCGAAATCGAGTTTGCACAGACGATTGTTGTTGGCATCCATGGCGTAGAGCGCCGATAGCTGATCCGCATCGTTGATAAAGACATGACCATCATCAACGACCGTAACAATGTAGTTGCCCTTCTCATCCACGACCGTCAGCCCTTTTTTCAGCGGCTGACCATCGGCTTGCTTCATACGCAGCATCACACGACGGCTGTTTAGCACCCTGAAGTCAAGCTCGCTGACTGAAGCGTGACCTGCGGCGATATATCGGGTGCCGTTTGCCAGCGTCATATTCTGCGGCAGCTTGTTGGCATCCACTTCAATACGCGAATTGCGCCACTCGTTAAGCGAAGGTACGACCGCCTGCCCCCAGGCATCGGTCCAGACCGTACCCTGTGGCGTGGCGATTTCTACCCCGCTTTTCTTCTCGCTCAGTCTGGCAATGGCAAAGGTATCGCGAATCGCATACGGCGAGAACGTCACGCCATTTTTGTGCATAGCGATGCCGCCCGCCAGGGTGGCGTTATAGTTACGCTGATTATCACCGCTGGTGCCGCCACCCACGCTCAGCTGGGTATAGTGCAGGTTGGTGTTGATGTTACCGTTGAAGCTATTATCACTGGAGGACTGGTCACGATCCGCGGCGATATAGTAGTGCGTGTTGTCGCCCAGTGAGCCGCTGTTGGCGACACCGTAAGTGGTATTGTCGCCCTGCTTGCGCATGTAGGTGCTCACAGATTGCCCTGGACTCAATGGAATGCTGACGTTGATGTACAGCATTTCATCGTCCTGATCGTCATCGACGTTGCCCACGGCGCTTTGCCAGTTGGCAGTCACGCTGGCATATTTGAACGTCTTACCCCACGACAGCAGCAGATAGCGGGAATCTTCATAGTCCCCGCTGCTCTGGTTGTAGTTGAAGCCTGCTGAGAAAACGCCTGCCAGATCGGATGAAAAATGTACGCTGCCGGAATAGGCGTTATCGTATCCCTGGTAATCGTCGTCCATTGCTTCTGCCATCTCACGATAGCCGCCGCTGTAGTGCGTCGCGCTGGTGGAAAGCGAGACATGGGAGGAAAGCGTAAGGTCGCTTCCCAGCTCGGTTTTAAGGCCACTGTTGCTGTCACCAAACGATTCCTGGCTTGCCGCAACCGTCGTGGAGACAGACCAGAGGTCGTTGATCAGAAAATCGGTGCGACCGCCAGCCGCCTGGTAATCCTGAGCGGCAGTACCGGAGGCCAGAAGGTTCATCCACGGGAAAATGCGCCAGCCGTCGGACACGTTCATCACCAGCGGATCGCTGTAGTCGCTGTCGATGCTGCGCACCTGACCCGCTGACACGGTAAGCCCCTGCGGGCGTGAAAGGTTGCGCTGCTTCACGGCGGCTGCAGGAACAATAAAGTGATTCGTTGAGCCGTCAGACTCCACGACGGAAACGTCCAAATCGACGTTGTTACGCGCAATCGGGACGTCATCCAGCGTAAATGGCCCCGCGGGCACGAGCGTACTGAAAATCAGCTGATTATTCTGGCGAATCTCCACGCGAGCCTGGGAAGAACGGGCAATGCCGGACACGCTGACGCCGCTACCGTCTCTTGTCAGCCCGTTGGTCGGCATAAGCTGGATGCCGGTAATGGGTATGCCGCTCAACACATTAGACAGGGCGTTAATTTCACCGACCTGCATGGTTAACTTCTGCGGGACAAAAACATGCTCCGCATAGGTGTAAATGCTGTCGGCATTTTTCTTGCCATTGTCATCCGTCAGGATGTAATTACTGCGAAGCGACCAGTCAAAAGCGTTGAAACCCGCTTCCAGATTGGCCTGCGAGTAGCGGGAATTGTCGCTACCGCCATATTCGTTACGGGTACTGAACAGCGAATAGTTGAGCATCCCGGCGGCACCGCCGTGCTGGAAGTTTCGGATATCCGACGACAGGCTGTTTACCGCTTCAGGCGGCAGGTATAACTCAACGGCTTCCTGGTTTGGCAACGCGTTGATCACCGCTTTCGGGTAATCGTCACGGATGTCATGGCACGCCTCGCCTGCCTTCAGCGGAACCGGCATAAGACCGGCGAAATCAAGCAGATCGTTATCAAAACACAGCACGCCGTCCTTATCGAAACGGACGGCGGCCATGCCGCGATCTTCACCATTCACTTTGACGTTCACGGAATGGGTTCCGGGCAGAAAACGCGGTGCTTCAGCGAAGTAATGGTTCAAATCGCTCGTTAACCCCAGCGTTTTCATTACTCCCGTATCAAACGTCACTTCCCTTGCAAGTACGGAAGCGGAGTCAAACATCATCAGAGGCAAGGTGCCGCAGAGAACTGCGCGGACACAAAGTGCAATACGGCTTTTTTTATTCACCGTTTTATCCCTATTTTATTTATTTAATTCAGAGGTAAAGCTCGGCACTTCAACGCCATAGCGGCTGGCCGGGAAAAATTTAACGTGGCTGTCACCACTGGTAGTTTTATTCAACGCAGCCGTCATCGTCTCACCAGGCAGAAGGTAAGTTTTGGAAAGCGTGGCGTTTGCGCCTGAAGGCTGTAATACGACTTTTTGTGCCAGACGGACAACGTACTTACTTGGATTGGTGACTTTTACAGACGACCCGACGGTTGACCATTTGAGGTATTTCCATGCGTCCGTCACAACCCCCAGCGTAGCCGGGCGTATTAGCACTGGAATATCCTGGCGGATGTTAATACCAATTTTAATTTTTTTATCGTCATTTTTTGGCGGAATGCCGTCAAACGTTACGCGTTTGAAATGCTCAACGTCCAGCGGTTGCTTGCTTTGCAAAATAAAACGAAGCTGCTGCGTTTGACCGGGTTCAAGGCGAACTACAGGCTGCGTGACGATCAGCTTAAGCCCCTGATCATCCGGCAGGTCAACCACGTTTGTATATAAAAGGGATGGATGTGAATCTGTATTTTTTACGTTGATGGTACCGCTGTGCGTGGCTTCATCAATAATCAGCAGGCTGGTTTCCGGCACCATACCTTCTGCATGTACTGCAAAATGGGTAGAAAATAAAGCGAGGGTGAAAAGTGTTTTAAATATATTCGATTTTACGCATTGCATAATATTATCTCCTTGATAGCCCAACAGAACATTCCATGTTTATCGCGCTGTTAAAAAGAGAGTAAATGCAGAACATTCACTCTCTGGATTATTTTAAAATTACTTTTACTCAATAAAGTCTTACAGATAACGCAGGCTGATGGTCAACTGACCGTCAAGCTGAGTATCATCGGTAATCGCCAGAGTTGCGGTGTTCTGAACAGCCAGTGAGGTCACCAGTGGGAAGGTCGCGGTCTGGAAAGCCAGCGGGTCCAGAGTACCCGTAGACGCGACGGTGAAGTCACGAATATGGCTGCCCTGAGTAGAACCATTGGTGGTTTTGGTCCAGTTACCCGTTGCGTTCTGCTGATAGATTGGATCTGCCGCAGCACCATCAGCCGTTACGCTGTCTGCTTTAACAAACATAGCGTAAGTACCGATGTTAACGCCACCTTCGGTTTTGCCCACACCGTAAGTTTGGCCAGTGCCGCTACCTTGAGAGCCACCACCAAACTGACCGTTTGCTACAGTCAGGTTCGCGTTAGAATCCACGCGGTCGTCAACCATATTCCAGGACACTTTTGTTGCCGCGGTGCAGTTAATGGTCAGGTCGATATTTTTCTGGCCCAACTGGTTGGTTGCAGTCGCACTCAGATCGCCCAGGTTAATTGTACCGTAGTCAACAGTACCACCGTTGCTCAGAACGGGTGTACATGCTGCATTCGTCAGCGTACCTTTAACCTTCAGTACCGCTGAAGGGTCTGCAGCAAATGCTGATGTCACACACAGAGAAAGCGCAGTCGCGAGTAAAACTTTTTTCACTTGTTAATCCTTAACATATGAGTAATTGCAATATTTAATCCAGTAATGATAAATACCTTTACCAGTTACTGATTGTCGTCATGCTTGTCAGCATGTGCACATAGTATTGTTTTTATAAATACATGCAATTTAGCAAAATTAACGATTCTATTAAGGATAACGAAAAACTGATCTTTTCCTTAATTTATTAAGGAATTACCCATTTAAAAAAGAGATTAACATCAAAAAAAGAATACTACTCTGATTTTAACTTTACTTTTCTCAGCGCTTTGATATTACTTTACACCTCATTGATTCACACCATTTATAAATCTAGTTAATTATTAACCAGACAATAAAGAAATAAGAGATATAAACAATGCTTATTTAAAAATGTTGCAGCGGTTGATGGATATAAAGAAAAAAGCCAGTGAATCACTGGCTTTTATAAACGGACGACAAAGGGATTTATTTGACGACGCGTAGCGCCGGGCGACCACCGCGCGGAGGCGGATCGTCATCAGGGTCATTGTCGTCGTGATGATCGGGTTTGTCGCCATCGATAAGTGACATCACCGTGTCGCTTTCGCGCTCATCAGATGCATTGTCATCATTCAGGCTGGCAACCTCTTCATCATACGCCGCTTCCGGCTCAAACATAGTACCCGCCCCGTTTTCACGGGCGTAGATAGCCAGCACAGCGGCCAACGGCACGGAAACCTGACGCGGTACGCCGCCGAAACGCGCGTTGAAGCGCACTTCATCGTTCGCCAGTTCCAGGTTACCCACCGCGCGCGGGGCGATGTTCAGTACGATCTGTCCGTCACGTGCGTATTCCATTGGAACCAGCACGCCCGGCAACGTCACATCCACAACCAGGTGCGGCGTGAGCTGGTTATCCAGCAGCCATTCATAGAAGGCGCGCAGCAGATACGGACGGCGTGGGGTAAGTTGTGACATTTCCACAGTCATTAGCCTCGGCCGAGACGCATTTCACGTTCCGGTTCAGTTAAAGATGCCAGGAAAGAGTCGCGTTCGAATACGCGAGTCATGTAGCCTTTCAGCTCTTTCGCGCCAGGACCGCTGAACTCTACGCCCAGGGTTGGCAGACGCCACAGCAGCGGTGCCAGGTAGCAGTCTACCAGGCTGAACTCATCGCTCAGGAAGAACGGCTTCTGACCAAACACCGGGGCGATTGCCAGCAGCTCTTCACGCAGTTGCTTACGCGCAGCGTCGGCTTCGGCAGCGGATCCGCTGGTAATCACGTTCATCAGCGAATACCAGTCTTTCTCGATACGCTGCATGTACAGGCGGCTTTCACCACGCGCAACAGGGTAAACAGGCATCAGCGGCGGATGTGGGAAACGTTCATCCAGATATTCCATAATGATACGGGATTCCCACAGGGTCAGCTCGCGATCCACCAGCGTCGGTACGCTTTGGCTCGGGTTGAGATCGATCAGATCCTGAGGCGGGTTATCCTTTTCCACATGCTCGATCTCAAAACTGACACCCTTCTCGGCCAGCACGATACGAACCTGATGGCTATAAATGTCAGTAGGACCAGAAAACAGCGTCATTACCGAACGTTTGTTGGCAGCGACAGCCATGAAAACCTCCAGGTATATTCAGAATTTTTACTGCTACCAGCCCAACAGGGGCCAGCCAGATGTTGTATCGCCCATCCCAGAGAAGACACATTGTTCAAGAATCGAACAAAAATCGAGTATTCACCGATATTTGGGCAGAAAATTGGATGATAGTTTACCAGATTTTGATGGCTTTGTGGTGAGGGGATTCTGGAAATGTGGAAAAAGAGAAGATATATGCATGGATATTGTGGATAACCTGCGCATTATCCATAAAAAAACCCGCCGAAGCGGGTTTTTCGCCAATCGTTCTGCGTAAGCAGAATGGATTAACGTTTGGAGAACTGTGGACGACGACGTGCTTTACGCAGACCCACTTTCTTACGTTCAACCTGACGCGCGTCACGAGTAACGAAGCCAGCTTTACGCAGTTCAGAACGCAGGGATTCGTCGTACTCCATCAGAGCGCGGGTGATACCGTGACGGATCGCACCTGCCTGACCGGAGATACCACCACCTTTAACGGTGATGTACAGATCCAGTTTTTCTACCATATCAACCAGTTCCAGCGGCTGGCGAACTACCATGCGGGCAGTTTCGCGACCGAAGTACTGTTCCAGAGAACGCTGGTTGATTACGATTTTACCACTGCCCGGTTTGATGAAAACGCGAGCTGCGGAACTTTTGCGGCGACCAGTGCCGTAGTATTGATTTTCAGCCATTGCCTATAATCCCGATTAGATGTCAAGAACTTGCGGTTGCTGTGCCGCGTGGTTGTGCTCGTTGCCTGCGTAAACTTTCAGTTTACGGAACATAGCACGACCCAGCGGGCCTTTTGGCAGCATGCCTTTAACCGCGATTTCAATCACACGCTCAGGACGGCGAGCAATCATCTCTTCAAAGGTCGCTTCTTTGATACCACCGATGTGGCCGGTGTGGTGGTAGTACATTTTGTCAGTACGCTTGTTGCCGGTTACAGCAACTTTATCAGCGTTCAGAACGATGATGTAATCACCGGTATCAACGTGCGGAGTGTATTCCGCTTTGTGCTTACCGCGCAGGCGACGAGCCAGTTCAGTAGCCAGACGGCCCAGAGTTTTACCGGTCGCGTCAACAACATACCAGTCGCGCTGTACGGTTTCTGGTTTAGCTGTAAAAGTTTTCATTAAAAGCTTACCCAAATAATAAGTTACACGTTGGTGAACACCCAAACGTTTAGTCAGTTGAGGTTCACACGACAAAGTCCGGCAAACCTACCCCTTCGAATAGCTCATGCCGACACATAGAAAGTTTCGGGAAAAAAACCTTCTCGTAACGTGGGGTCGCAAGATTATAGAGAAGTTGAGGTCAAAGATCGACCCTTAAATGTGATTTGGAATGGGTTTTTCGAGGGGGCTGAAAATGCCGGGTGGCGGCTGCGCCTTACCCGGCCTACAAGGCTCCCTTCTCAGGGAGAGGGTGGCATTTATTACGGCATATGCTCCAGCTTCAGGTATTCCTCGCTCTGCATCTCTTGCAGTCGAGACAGGCAGCGCTGGAACTCAAACTTCAGCCGCTCGCCCTGGTAGATCTCATATAAAGGAACCTCGGCGCTAACCACCAGCTTGACGTGGCGCTCATAAAACTCGTCCACCAGCGCAATGAAGCGCCGCGCCTCGCTCTCCATCAGCCGCGTCATCACCGGTACATCCAGCACCATCACGGTGTGGAACAGACGCGAAAGCGCAATGTAGTCGTGCTGGCTACGGGCGTCGACACAGAGCGTCGTAAAGGAGACCGCCAGCGTTTGGTTTTCAACGCCGAGCGTAGGCAACGGACGATGGTTAATCTCAAGTTCCGGGGCGTGCTCGCGTTTTGCCCCCGCCAGCGCCAGCCAGAGTGTATCCATCTCGCGGGTGGTCTCTGCATTTAACGGCGAGAGCCACAGGTGCGCCTGGGTTAACGTGCGCAGACGATAATCGACACCGGCATCAACATTCATAATGTCGCAGTGCTGCTTAATGGCGTCGATGGCGGGCAGGAAGCGTGCCCGCTGCAGGCCGTTGCGGTACAGATCGTCCGGCGGGATATTCGACGTAGCCACCAGCGTAATCCCGCGGGCAAATAACGCCTTCATCAGGCCGCCTAACAGCATGGCATCGGTGATGTCAGACACAAAAAATTCATCGAAGCAGAGCACGTCCGTTTCCGCCTTGAACCGGTCGGCCACAATCTCCAGCGGATCGCTTTTACCCTGCAGCGCAGTCAGCTCTTCATGCACCCGCAGCATAAAGCGGTGGAAGTGCAGACGCTGTTTACGCTCCCCCGGCAGGCTCTGGTAGAACATGTCCATCAGCCAGGTTTTTCCGCGACCGACCCCGCCCCACATATATAAACCGCGCACCGGCGCGTGAGCCTGTGGCGCTTTTTTTCCGAGCAACCGCCCAAATGCCGCCTTTAGCCCGCCATTCTGTTCGGTTTCAGCGGGTTTGGCCGTGAGTTCCTGATAAATCATCTCCAGACGGCTTACCGCCTCACGTTGAACGTCATCCGGCTGATGGGTACCCTCGTTAAGGGCCAGTTGATATCGCGATGCAGGGGACAGGTTTTGCATAATCTTATTGTTATTCCTTCAATTAACGCTCACCAGCAGACGTGACTGATGAAAAAAAGGCCGTTCTACACTACGCGATGATACGTCAGGATTCCACTTCTACGGAAATAGCGGTTATAGTGGCATTATCAGGCACAGGCAGGAGCCGAGCCAACACCCTACGGAACAACAAGACAACGGGAGAAGTTCATGACCTGGGAATATGCGCTAATCGGTTTAGTCGTCGGCATCGTCATTGGTGCTGTGGCCATGCGTTTCGGTAATCGCAAATTGCGTCAGCAGCAGTCACTGCAGTACGAACTGGAAAAGAACAAAGCCGAGCTGGAAGAGTATCGTGAAGAGCTGGTCAGCCATTTTGCCCGTAGCGCCGAGCTGCTGGACAACATGGCGACCGACTATCGTCAGCTGTATCAGCATATGGCAAAAAGCTCCAGCAGCCTGCTGCCGGAAATGACGGCGGAAACCAACCCATTCCGCAACCGTCTGGCAGACTCTGAGGCCGGTAACGATCAGGCGCCCGTTCAGATGCCTCGCGACTATTCAGACGGCGCGTCCGGCCTGCTGCGTGGCGGTGTAAAACGCGATTAATCGCACAACCTGAATTTATTTTACGGGCGCAGCGATTGCGCCCGTCCTTTCTTCATGACCCCAGCTATCATTTAGTTAAACACCTCATTGTTCAGCGGTTTAAAATTCAATAACATCAACGTGTTTTTGGGGCCGTTTTTCCTTTATTCCAGGTTACGAGAGTCAACATCGATGAAGAAAAAAAACCAGCTGTTGAGCGCTATCGCGTTAAGTGTCGGGTTATCTCTCTCGGCGTCCGTTCCTGTATTTGCCGCCATTCCCTCCCAGGTGCCTGGCCAGGCGGCCATTCCAAGCCTTGCACCCATGCTGGAAAAAGTGTTGCCTGCAGTCGTCAGCGTTCAGGTTGAAGGCACGGCGGTACAAAGCCAACGCGTCCCTGAAGAACTGAAGAAGTATTTTGGTGATGAGTCTCCCGACCAGCAGGCCCAGCCTTTTGAAGGCCTGGGGTCTGGCGTCATTATCGATGCGGCAAAAGGATATATTCTGACTAACAATCATGTCATCAGCCAGGCCGATAAAATCAGCGTCCAGCTAAACGATGGCCGCGAATTTGATGCCAAACTGATTGGCGGCGATGACCAGAGCGACATCGCGCTGCTGCAGGTGCAAAACCCGAGCAACCTGACCCAGATTGCCATCGCGGATTCCGACAAACTGCGCGTCGGCGACTTTGCCGTCGCCGTAGGCAACCCCTTTGGCTTAGGGCAAACCGCCACCTCCGGGATCGTCTCCGCGCTGGGACGTAGCGGCCTCAATCTGGAAGGGCTGGAAAACTTTATCCAGACCGATGCCTCAATCAACCGCGGGAACTCCGGCGGGGCATTGCTCAACCTTAACGGTGAGCTGATTGGGATCAACACGGCGATTCTGGCCCCGGGCGGCGGCAGCATTGGGATCGGTTTTGCGATTCCCAGCAACATGGCCAAAACGCTGGCACAGCAGCTCATTCAGTTCGGTGAAATCAAACGCGGGCTGCTGGGTATTAAAGGTATGGAGATGAGCGCGGATATCGCAAAAGCGTTCAACATCAACGTTCAGCGCGGGGCGTTTGTCAGTGAAGTGCTGCCTAACTCCGGCTCGGCAAAAGCAGGTATCAAATCGGGCGATGTGATCGTCAGCCTCAACGACAAGCCGCTGAGCAGCTTTGCCGAGTTGCGCTCGCGGATAGCCACCACCGAACCCGGCGCCAAAGTGAAGCTGGGTCTGATCCGTGACGGTAAACCGCTGAACGTTGAAGTGACGCTGGATAAGAGCACCTCCTCCTCTGCCAGTGCGGAGCTGATCGCCCCGGCGCTGCAGGGTGCGACGCTGAGCGATGGACAGCTGAAGGACGGTACGAAAGGCATTCGCATCGACACCGTTGAAAAGAGCAGCCCTGCTGCTCAGGCCGGGTTGCATCAGGAAGATGTGATCATTGGCGTAAACCGCAATCGCGTGCAGTCCATTGCCGAACTGCGCAAGGTGCTGGAGAGTAAACCAGCGGTTATTGCCCTGCAGGTCATGCGCGGCAATGAGTCTATCTATATTCTGTTGCGCTAAGCATTTGCGACCCGGACATCACCGCTGCGTGTGATGTCCGGATAACTCATGTTATGCTGCAAATCGTTCCTTTTTTAACGACACGCGCATCATGCTTTTAAAGCTCTTACGTTCTATTGTCATCGGTTTGATTGTCGCTGGCCTGCTGCTGCTGGCGCTGCCGTCTTTACGTCAGTTCAATAAACTGTCGGCTCCCCAGTTCGATAGCACGGATGAAACACCGGCCACTTATAATCAGGCCGTTCGCCGAGCCGCACCTGCCGTGGTTAACGTCTATAACCGTGGCCTGAATACCTCAGCCCACAACCAACTGGAGATCCGCACGCTCGGCTCCGGCGTGATCATGGACGAGCGCGGCTACATTATTACCAACAAGCACGTGATAAACGATGCCGACCAGATCATCGTCGCCCTGCAGGATGGCCGCGTTTTTGAGGCATTACTCGTTGGCTCTGACAGCCTGACCGACCTCGCCGTCCTGAAGATTAACGCCACGGGCGGTTTGCCGGTCATCCCGATCAACCGTAAACGTACCCCGCATATAGGCGACGTCGTCCTGGCGATTGGTAACCCTTACAACCTGGGCCAGACCATCACTCAGGGGATCATCAGCGCGACCGGCCGTATTGGTCTGAACCCCTCCGGGCGGCAGAACTTCCTGCAAACCGATGCCTCCATCAACCACGGTAACTCCGGCGGTGCGCTGGTCAACTCGCTGGGCGAACTGATGGGCATCAACACCCTGTCGTTCGATAAGAGTAACGACGGTGAGACGCCGGAAGGGATCGGCTTTGCCATTCCGTTCCAGCTGGCGACCAAAATTATGGATAAGCTGATCCGTGACGGACGCGTGATCCGTGGCTATATCGGTATCGGTGGCCGCGAAATTGCGCCGATGCATACCCAGGGTGGCGGTATCGATCAGATCCAGGGCATCGTGGTGAACGAGGTGGCGCCAGGGGGTCCGGCGGCCAACGCAGGGATTCAGGTCAATGACGTCATTGTGTCGGTCAACGGCACGCCAGCGGTTTCTGCGCTGGAGACGATGGACCAGGTGGCAGAAATTCGCCCGGGCTCTATCATCCCAGTTGAAGTCATGCGCAACGATAAGAAACTGACGCTGCAAGTCACCATTCAGGAATACCCGGCAACAAACTGACAGGCATAAAAAAACGGAGCGATAAGCTCCGTTTTTTTGCCGGGGGACGGTTCGTATTACTTGTTAACGAACTCTTCACCCAGGGTGATATCTTTCTTCAGCGTATCCAGCATGCCTTCCATCGCGTGTTGCTCAAACGCGCTCAGCTTGCCAATGGATTTACGCTCTTCGATACCATTTTTACCCAGCAGCAGCGGCTGAGAGAAGAAGCGAGCGTGCTCGCCATCGCCTTCAACGTAAGCGCATTCAACAACACCTTTCTCGCCCTGCAGCGCGCGAACCAGTGACAGACCGAAACGTGCAGCCGCCTGGCCCATAGACAGAGTTGCAGAACCGCCACCCGCCTTCGCTTCCACCACTTCGGTGCCCGCGTTCTGGATGCGTTTGGTCAGGTCAGCCACTTCCTGCTCTGTGAAGCTCACGCCTGGGATCTGCGACAGCAGAGGCAGGATGGTAACGCCAGAGTGACCGCCGATGACCGGCACTTCCACTTCTGTTGGCTGTTTGCCCTTCAGCTCAGCAACGAAGGTGTTGGAGCGGATGATATCCAGCGTGGTTACGCCGAACAGTTTGTTTTTGTCGTAAACGCCCGCTTTCTTCAGCACTTCTGCCGCGATAGCAACGGTGGTGTTCACCGGGTTAGTGATAATACCGATGCACGCTTTCGGGCAGATTTCGGCAATCTGCTGCACCAGGTTTTTCACGATGCCCGCGTTGACGTTGAACAGGTCTGAACGATCCATGCCTGGCTTACGCGCCACGCCTGCAGAAATCAGCACCACGTCGGCACCCTGCAGTGCAGGACGCGCATCTTCACCGGAGAAGCCTTTGATTTTTACAGCAGTTGGGATGTGGCTCAGGTCAACCGCCACACCTGGGGTTACCGGAGCAATATCGTACAGGGAGAGTTCTGAGCCTGAAGGCAGTTGGGTTTTCAGTAGTAGGGCAAGCGCCTGGCCGATACCACCAGCAGCGCCGAGGACTGCGACTTTCATCCTAAACTCCTTATTATGGTTAACTTAAGTATCTGTAAATCCGTTGCGGCGACCATAATTCAGCAAGTAAATAATTACAATTTTCGTAGCTAAAGAATTTGAGGTCACGCGACTTTATCTCTCTTCAGAAGACGCTCTGACGACAGACGGCGACGAATTAAGAGGTGGTTACAATACACCCTGCCCCGCCACCAAAACAACATCATTTTGATAACATTTAATTTACTTTTAAGCTTATTTGCGCGGCGTGACCCAGGCATGTTTTCTGATAACGAATTCTGATAAAATCACTCCCTTTCATAACATTATTTCAGCCTGGCGCTGAGTAGATAATTTGCATAAAAATTCATCCACATGCATAATAATGTTGTTTCTATCGTCATATTCCGGGTGACTTATGCGAAGCTCGTCTAAGCAAGAAGAATTAGTCAAGGCGTTTAAAGCGCTACTTAAAGAAGAGAAATTCAGTTCTCAGGGAGAAATTGTTCAGGCGCTGCAGGAACAAGGCTTCGATAACATCAATCAGTCGAAAGTCTCCCGCATGTTAACGAAATTTGGCGCGGTGCGTACCCGTAACGCCAAGATGGAGATGGTCTATTGCCTGCCGGCGGAACTTGGCGTGCCGACCACCTCCAGCCCGCTGAAGAATCTGGTTCTGGATATCGACTACAACGACGCCGTTGTGGTGATCCACACAAGCCCTGGAGCCGCACAGCTGATTGCCCGCATGCTGGACTCGTTAGGTAAAACGGAAGGCATCCTCGGGACTATCGCTGGCGATGACACCATCTTCACCACGCCGGCTAGCGGTTTCTCCGTTAAAGATCTCCACGAAGCGATTCTGGTTCTGTTCGAACAGGAACTCTAATCCCCTTTCCCCGTAGCGCCGCTGCGGGGATCGTTCTGCCCCCACGCCGTTTCCCCCTCTTTTCCACTGCCCCTGACTTTAACAAATAGTGCTTTTTACCGCCCATTAACATTCATCTGGTGAATGCTAAATCAAAAAATCGCACAAAAAATCAAAAGCTGATATCCATATGATTTTCTTAGATATAACCAACATAAATGCGCAAAAAATGTCCAATATTATGCAATTTGGTTATAAAAAACTGAGTGGTTAACACGTAATAACAATAGAAACCATTAGTCTGGTATTAATTTTTACCGTTATTAGTGTATACTTGATTTTGTGATGAGGGTCACGAAACAAGACCCCACTAAAAAATTCGACGAGGTAAAAATCATGAAAATCAAATCAACTGTAGCGGCGCTGAGCGTCCTGTCTGTCCTGTCATTCGGTGCTTTCGCGGCTGACGCTATCAATGCTGATCAGGCGCAATCACGCGAGACCATCGGTACGGTTTCTGTCGGCGCGGTCGGCACATCGCCAATGGACATGCGTGAGATGCTGAACAAAAAAGCGGAAGAAAAGGGTGCGTCATCCTACCGCATCATCGAAGCGCGTTCTGGTGCCCACTGGCACGCCACCGCTGAGCTGTACAAATAAGTTTGAGCAATAACTGAAAACGTAAATCTCCACTCAACGGCACCAGGCATAAAAATAGCGGTTCAACCCTTCTCGCCGTTGAGCAAAAACCCTATTCAGGAGTAAAGACTATGAAAACCAAATTGATCATCGCAACCCTCGGTCTGGCATCTGTTCTCTCTTTCGGCGCAAGCGCAGCCGTACAGCAGGTGAATGCCGACCAGGCACAAAATCTGCAGCCTATGGGCAGCATCTCCGTGACGTCTGTTACCGGCTCTCCGATGGATATCCGTCACGAACTGGCTGCCAAAGCTGAAAAAGCGGGTGCCAGCAGCTATCGCGTCACCGAACTGAATCAGGGTGACCACTGGCATGCAACTGCAGAACTGTATAAATAAACCCTCGTCGTATCTCATCATACGACTTGCCCCTGGCCTCATGGTCAGGGGCTTTTTTCATTCAGTGCCGCGCGTTAAAACGCAGCTGCCCTTCCAGCTCTTCTTCCGCTTCATCGAACAGTAATATCAGTGCGCCAAAGCGTCTGCGCAGCTTATCGGGCAAATGGATGAACTCAATTTCCAGCGGTAGCGGCAGCAGACTCCCGGTCACCACGTCCCACAGCGTATCCAGATTCGTCACGCTTTCCCGTTCAAGATCAAACACCCGGATAAATTCGCGGTAGAAGTCTTCCTGACTGTCGATCTCGTCAAAATCAAAAGTATAGGTTTTCATTGCCAGCCACCCAGTCCAGGCGAGCGGCAGATGCCGCCCTGTCTATTATAATCCCCCGATGTGAAGGGTTTTCACTTCCAGGTACTCTTCCAGGCCCAGCACGGAGCCCTCACGACCCAGGCCTGACTCTTTTACGCCGCCAAAGGGCCCCAGCTCCGTGGAGACGGCACACTCGTTAATGCCGATCATCCCACTCTCGATGGCCTGCGAAACGCGGAAAACACGTGAGAGATTCTGGGTATAGAAGTAAGCCGCCAGCCCATAGGGCGTGTTATTGGCACGCTGGATAACTTCATCTTCCGAGGTGAAACGGAAACATGCCGCAACCGGGCCAAACGTCTCTTCTTCTGCCAGCTTCATGCCTTCATGGCAGTCGCCCAGCACGGTTGGCATCCAGAAATTCCCGCCAAGCGGATGGGGCTTACCCCCTGCCAGTACGGTTGCCCCCCGAGAGACGGCATCGTCGACATGCTCACGCACCTTGTCGACCGCAGCAGATTCAATCAGCGGCCCGACGACAACGCCCTCGTCAAGGCCATTCCCCACCTTGAGCGCCTTCACGGCATCGGCCAGTTTATTCACAAACTTGTCGTAGACGGTTTCCTGAATATAAAAACGGTTCACGCTGACGCAGACCTGCCCGGCATTGCGGAACTTGTTGGCAATCGCCCCCTTCACCGCCGCGTCGATGTCTGCATCCTCAAAAACGATATACGGGGCATTTCCCCCCAGCTCCATCGAGACTTTTTTCATGGTTTCGGCAGCATTACGCACCAGCGTTTTGCCGACGGAGGTCGAGCCGGTAAAGGAGATTTTACGCACGTCGCGGCTTGCCATAATCGCATCGCTGATTTCATGCGTATTCCCGGCCACAGCGTTGAGCACGCCGTCGGGCACGCCAGCCTGTTTTGCCAGGGTAAGCAGCGCAAAGGCACTGAGCGGCGTGTTATTGGCCGGTTTGATCACACCGGTACACCCTGCAGCCAGCGCCGGGCCTAACTTGCGGGTGAGCATGGCCATCGGGAAGTTCCACGGCGTTATCGCCGCGACCACGCCAATGGGTTCACGGGTCGCCAGAATGCGCGAGCCGGGTTTGATCGGCGGAATAATTTCACCGTTCGCGCGCTTGGCCTCTTCGGCAAACCACTGGATAAAGCTGGCAGCGTACTCCACCTCGCCTTCGGCCTCTTTCAGCGGCTTACCCTGCTCGGTGGTCATTAACTGCCCGAGCCAGTTTTTATTCTCAATGATCAGTTCGTACCAGCGATAAAGAATCGCCGAGCGTTCTTTCGCGGTTTTGGCACGCCAGGCCGGGAAGGCTTTGGTGGCCGCTGCGATAGCGTCTTCGGTTTGGGCTTTACCCGCTTTGGCGACTTTCGCGATGACTTCCCCGGTTGCGGGGTTAAGCACATCGAAGGTCGTGTCCAGCGTTTTCCAGATTCCGTTGACCAGATAACCGGTCTGAAAAAGGATGTGATCCTGAAGCGCTTGGGTCGTCATGTGTCCTCCCTTCCTGAAATGTAAGAACGTGCTGGAATAAGTATAGCCACAAAAAAACCGACGCTTTTGGCGTCGGTTTTTTTACTTCGGTCAGCTATCCGTGAGGGCATTCTGGTAGCGATGCAGCATAAACACCAGCCGTCCTACCGGCTCGGTCACCTGAGGCGGCGCTTCCCAGGTTTTAAGCTTCTCCTGGTAGATATCGAGCTCTTCAAGCAGTTGCGTAAAGTAGCGACGTCGTTTGTCATCACTGCTGGCAGAAAGCACGTGGTCAGCGGTACGACGCAACTGGCGGTGCCAGGCCGACAGATCGTCGTTGATCGGCACCGGTGCGTTACGCAGACGCTGGTGTGCAATGATCATGGTCAGCGCCAGCCGGAACTTGCCGATATCGCCCGGGAACTTGTTCAGCAGTAAAAACAGCTGCTGGTAGAGCGCGGGCAGATGGTTCTCTTTACGGCGCGCGGTGTTGGTTGTCATCGACGACACGGCGGCCGACACAAACTGGTTCAACAGCACGCGGCCCGTTCTTGCCTGCGAATTATCGCGGACCAGCAGAATCACCATCATTGCCAGGAAACAGCCCACCAGCTGACCTAACGCACTGTCGAGGAACTGGCTGAAATGGAAGGTCATCGGGTTATCGAGCACGATGATGTTAATCGTACTCGCCAGCGCCCCCAGCGATCCCAGACGTCGCTTTTGCACTTCAATGCCGATAAAGAACGCCATCACCGCCAGACTAATACAGAGCAGCAGCATGCTCTGCTGCGTCGACGGGATGATGACCAGAAAGTAGAGCGCGCCTATCGGCAGGGCGGCAATGGTGCCGTACAAGAAATCGATGGCGACCATACGCGGATTAGGCAGACGCATCGCCAGTGCGGTCACGACGGCAATCATCACCATCGCGCCGCTGCCGGACGTCCAGCCCGTCCACAGCCAGAACAGCGTGCCGAGCATACAGGCGAGCGTCGTACGCCAGAAGTTAACCATCGCGTGATGGCGCTCGGCGGATTCCGCCTTGATCACCACTTCGCCCTGCAGCACCTCTTCTTCCGCCGCGCTGATTTTGGTATTTCCGATCACGCCGCGTTTCAGCAGCAGGTAGCGCGTCGCGGCGCCGACCCAGGTGTAGATGGTTACCGGCGTGTCGCGCTCCCCTGTCCAGGCGATCACCCTGCGCATACGCTTCAGCTGCTTGTGCACGTCCTGCACCGTTTCCACCGGCTCGGCGAACAGTTCGCGGAAGGTATCGGTGACCGCTTCCGGCCGGGTGTTCTGAATCAGATAGGTTTCACATGCCTGGGTAATCAGCGTTAACGAGACTGTATTAAGGGCTTTCAGACGACGGTTAGCGCGGGCCCAGCGTGACGACTCCATATTGAGATTGCTGCGCATCCCCTCCAGCGCCTGCGTGCGGCGAACCAGCCCGCTCCAGGCTTTATCCACCTCTTCGCTGTCGCCGTGCTTGATGCAGAGCTGCATCAGTTGGTACTGAGCGACAATCAGCGCGTCAAGCTCACGGTCGACTTCCTGCTTGATGGAGCGCGGGGAGAACAGCAGGTCCGCGACAATCGCACTCACGATACCAATGACAATTTCGCTGCATCGCTCCACCGCAAACTGCGGAGCCAGCAGCGGCTCGGACTGGATGGTGATGATAATAATCAGCGCGGTATAGCCCGCCAGCCCCCAGGCGTAGGAGTTCTCCACTTTCACCAGAGACGAGATCCAGGTGCAAAAGCCCGCCCAGATACAGCACACCATCAGCATCAGCAGCGGCGTGCGGATCATCAGAATAATAATGGTGAGCGCCGCGAAACAGCCGATAAACGTCCCGATGATACGCAGCATCCCGCGATAGCGGATCGCGCCTGAATAGGGTTCCCCACCCGCAGCAAAGGCCGGGCCCGCCGCGACAATCGCAGCCGTCAGCACTGCCCAGCGAGGGGTTTCAAGCTGGAAGTGAAAGCCAACAAACAGCGCCAGCACAATGGCACACGCCAGCTTCACGGCGAAGCGAATGTGCTGGCTGGCGATGGAAAAGATGCCCATAGCGATTAACCAAACTCGCGCAGACGGTGGGCGATTTTACGGAAGAACGAGTCCTGGCTGGCATCCCGATCTTTTTCACCGGTAATCACCACCGTCGCCGTGGTACCCGCAGGCCACAGGTTGCCCTGCTGTTCGTCCAGATGGATACGGACCGGAACGCGCTGGGCCAAACGCACCCACTCGAGATTGGAATCCACCGTTGCCATTCCTTTTGCATCGTTCGAACTGCTGGAGTTGGTCACCCCTGCGGCGACGCTGTCGACGGTACCTTTAAAGACGCGGTTGCTGCCCAGCGGCGTGATTTCTGCCCGATAGCCCGGACGTACGCCTTCCAGCTTGGTCTCTTCCATATAGGCGAGTACGTAGAAGGAGTTCTGTTTCACCAGCGCCACGGCGGTTGAGCCACGGGTAATAAATTCCCCGGCATAGACGTTAAGGTTGGTCACCCAGCCATCAGACGGTGCGCGGATCACGGTACGCTCCAGATCGAGCTTCGCCAGATCGCGCGTTGCTTGTGCTTTCGCCAGCTGGTGCAGCACGGTTTGCAGCACGTTGTTGGACTGATCAATCTCTTCACGGGACATTGCCTGAACGCCAAGCTGGTTACGGCGGCCAGCTTCGCGGCGTTTCTCCGCAGCCAGCGCCTGGTAATAGGCCACGTCCGCTTCCGCCTCTTCCAGTGCTTTCTGGTAACGAGGCTGGTCGATGGTGAACAGAACCTGATCTTTTTTCACCAGTTGGTTATCGTGTACGTTGACCGCCGTGATAAGACCGGCCACGTCAGGGGCGATCGCCACCACATCGGCGCTGAAGCGTGCATCACGCGTCCACGGTGATTCGGTGTAATAGACCCAGGCGCGGAAAATAGCGATGAAGGCGAGGATAACCAGCGCCATGGTGATGGCAGTGCGGGAGATTTTTCTTGTTAGCGTTTTCACATCAACCTCAGACAAACATGCGCGATATCAGGTAGAACAGGCAGCAATACAGCGCGGTATTGAACAATGCAGGGTGCCAGACGAAATCGTAGATCCCGGTAGGGACCAGCACCTTGCGCACCAGCCAGAAGATCGCCAGTGATAAAAGAAGCTCGAAAAATATCGGTGGGAAGGACAAACCGAACACCACGATAACGGGAAACAGACTCATGTTGACCTTGATTAGAGAGAGTGCAGGCTTCAGAATTTTTTAGCGCACGCCATCGCAGGAGAGCAAGAAACGCCGGGCGAGAATGGCGCAGCCGTTATGTAATAAATAATATATTAACGTAACTGTTATGCTGTTATCTATAATATGTGATCTAAATCACTTTTAAGCCAGAGTGAACAATGGAACGTTTAAAACGCATGTCAGTCTTCGCCAAAGTGGTTGAACTGGGCTCTTTTACCGCCGCTGCCCGCCAGCTTCAGATGAGCGTCTCATCCATCAGCCAGACGGTGTCTAAGCTGGAAGATGAGCTTCAGGTCAAGCTGCTCAACCGCAGCACCCGCAGCATTGGGCTGACGGAAGCGGGCAAAATTTACTATCAGGGCTGTCGCCGTATGCTGCTTGAAGTGCAGGATGTTCACGAACAGCTCTACGCCTTCAACAACACTCCCATCGGCACGCTGCGCATCGGGTGTTCTTCAACTATGGCACAAAATGTTCTCGCTGCCATGACGGCGGATATGCTGAAAGAGTATCCCGGGCTTACCGTTAATCTGGTGACGGGTATCCCGGCGCCGGATCTGATTGCCGACGGTCTGGACGTGGTGATCCGCGTCGGCGCGCTGCAGGATTCCAGCCTGTTCTCGCGTCGGCTGGGCAGCATGCCGATGGTCGTCTGCGCTTCGAAGAGCTATCTGGCCCAGTACGGTGTGCCGGAGAAACCCGCCGACCTCACCAACCACTCGTGGCTGGAGTACAGCGTGCGGCCCGACAATGAATTTGAGCTGATTGCCCCGGAGGGGATCTCCACCCGACTGCTGCCGGAGGGACGGTTTGTCACCAACGATCCGATGACCATTTCGCGCTGGCTGGTAGCCGGCGCCGGGATCGCCTACGTGCCGCTGATGTGGGTGATCAACGAGATCAACAGCGGCGTGCTGGAGATCCTCTTCCCGCGCTACCAGTCCGATCCGCGTCCGGTGTACGCCCTGTATACCGAAAAAGACAAGCTTCCGCTGAAAGTCCAGGTGTGTATTAACTATCTGACCGAGTATTTTGTGGACGTGGCGGAGCTGTTTCAGGGGATGCGGGGAAGAAGAAAGGAATAATCAATTTATTTCTGAACGCATAGAGGCAATGAATATTCCCAGGATGAATCCCTTGTTGATTCAGGAATATTCCTTCGCCACTATCAGGAATAGAGAATTGACACTACTGCCGCCAGCCCATTACTTTATATGCAGTCTGCTCGTCAGACTGTTATTAATTTGTTGCTGATATGAATAATAAAATGTATTCCGCAGGATGACGTTAAACAAGGAAAAGAAATGAATCTATTTGAACAAACACCGCCTTCACGCAGGCGCTATGGACTCGCCGCGTTCATCGGTTTAATTGCAGGGATTGTCTCCGCGTTTGTCAAATGGGGAGCAGAAGTACCACTTCCACCACGCAGCCCCACCGACTTATTCACCGGCGCATGTGGACCCGAGCAATTAATAAGAGCCGCAAGCCAGATTGACTGTTCCCGCAATTTTTTAAACCCTCCCTATGTATTTTTACGCGACTGGCTGGGCGTTGTTGATCCTAACGCGGCAGTTTATACATTTGCCGGACATATATTTAACTGGGTTGGCGTGACGCATATTATTTTCTCAATCGTCTTCGCTGTTGGCTATTGTGTCGTGGCTGAAGTCTTCCCGAAAATTAAACTCTGGCAGGGTTTGCTGGCGGGTGCGTTAGCTCAGCTCTTTGTGCATATGATCTCCTTCCCGCTGATGGGGCTGACGCCGCCGCTGTTTGAGCTGCCGTGGTATGAACACGTTTCAGAGATCGTAGGCCATCTGGTCTGGTTCTGGTCGATCGAAATTATTCGTCGTGACTTGCGTAACCGCATCACACACGAGCCGGATCCGGAGATACCGCTGGGTAACTTACGTTAAAAAAAAGGCGCTACATCAGTAGCGCCATTTTTTATGCCGATTCAGATCAGGCTGTGCCGCCTACCGTCAGGTTGTCCACTTTCAGCGTTGGCTGGCCCACACCCACCGGCAGGCTCTGACCCTCTTTACCGCAGACGCCCACGCCGTTATCCAGTTTCAGATCGTTACCGACCATCGAGATCTGCTGCATGGCTTCTATACCGGAGCCAATCAGCGTCGCACCTTTCACCGCTTTGGTCACTTTGCCCTTCTCAATCAGGTACGCTTCTGAGGTAGAGAAGACAAACTTACCGGAGGTGATGTCCACCTGGCCGCCGCCAAAGTTTGGCGCAAAGATACCGTAATCAACGGATTCGATAATCTCCTGCGGCGTGGATTTGCCCGGCAGCATATACGTGTTGGTCATGCGCGGCATCGGCAGGTGCGCGTAAGATTCGCGGCGTCCGTTGCCCGTCGGCGCGACGCCCATCAGGCGCGCGTTGAGTTTGTCCTGCATGTAGCCTTTCAGCACGCCGTTTTCAATCAGCACATTGTACTGACCTGGTGTACCTTCATCGTCGATAGCCACCGAGCCACGACGATCAAGCATGGTGCCGTCATCCACCACGGTGCACAGCTCAGAGGAGACGAGTTGCCCGATCTGACCGCTGAACACGGACGTCCCGCGACGGTTAAAATCGCCTTCCAGACCGTGGCCCACCGCCTCGTGTAATAGCACGCCCGGCCAGCCGGCACCCAGCACAACCGGAAATGACCCCGCCGGTGCCGCGACGGCATTCAGATTCACCAGCGCCATACGCACGGCTTCTTTTGCCCACGCGTCAGCGCGCGCTTCACCGTCAACGTCGCCCAGGAACCAGTCATAGCCAAAACGACCGCCGCCACCGCTTGAGCCGCGCTCGCGTTTGCCGTCCTCATCGACCTGCACGCTGATGGAGAGTCGCACCAGCGGACGGACATCAGCCGCCAGGGTGCCGTCCGTTGCCGCCACCAGAATCAGTTCATACACACCGCTCAGGCTGGCTGAGACTTCCTGCACGCGTTTGTCCGCCGCGCGGGCGACTTTGTCCACGCGACGCAGGATATCCAGCTTCTCTTCACGGCTCATGCTCTGCAGCGGATCGATGCTGGTATAGAGCGCAGAGTGCTGCACTTCTCCCAGCGTTTTCACACGCCCATCGCCGGTATCACGCACAATGGTGCGCGCCGCCTGCGCGCTCTGCTCAAGTGCGGCGAGGCTAATCTGATCCGCATAGGCAAAACCGGTTTTCTCGCCGCTGACGGCGCGGACGCCGACGCCCTGGTCAATGTTGTAAGAGCCATCTTTGATAATGCTGTCTTCTAAAACCCAGGATTCGTGATAGCTCGACTGGAAATAAAGGTCGCCGTAGTCGAGACGGCGTTCGGTCAGTTGACCAAGAATGGAGAACAGGTCCTGATGGCTCAGGCCGTTCGCTGCGAGCAAATGTTCACTTACCAGGTTCAGACTCATCGTATTGCTACTCGTTCGTTGCCGCCCGTGGCGGTATAAAGATCGTATTTATTGAGAGTGAGGCAATTACCTGCCCACGTCAAATCATTGCTGTGCATCTTTGCGCGGCTGGCGCAGCACCTCGTTAATCTGCGGTTTATCGATCGGACCGGTAATGCGGTAGCGCAGAATGGAGACCTTGCTCCACAGCGGCCCCAGCACTTTGCTGGCGGCAAACACCGCCGCACCGACAATCGGGTTCACCACAAAGGCCGCCGCAACGCCCACGCTCGCGGAAATTTCCGGTGCCACCACGGCTTCCATATCCAGTTCGCGTCGCACGAGGTTGACGGAGCCTTTCATGGCAATGTCCGCTTCCAGGCCATCCACCAGCGTATCGTCCGTATGCAGAACGCCGTCCTTGATCCACGCCGTACTGCGGATGGAATCGTAGTAGAACCCTTCGCTGAAGGTATCGCTGAAATCGAAACGCAGCTTGCGCAGCAGCGCATCAAAGCTGAGGAGGCGCAGGATCTGCCCGGCGCGCCCCGTGCTCACGTCGGCGATCTCACCTTTGCCGAAGTGGGTTTTCAGAATGCCGTTCAGCGAGGCCTCATCCGGCTTCCACGGAGCGTCGCGCCAGTGAAGATCGTAATTAACGTCAAATGATGAACCGCGCAGCGGCGTGCTGATGCCAAAGAAATTGGCTGCTGCATCCAGTTTGTTGCCTTTAATGTCGCCCTTGAGGGACGTCCGCTGCTCGCCCGGATTATTCACCCATTCCCCGCCCGCCGTCATGCGGCCGAAGCCGGTATCAACCAGGCCGCCCGAGAGCGTAAGCGTGTTTCCCTGGATGGCAAAATCACCGTCGATGCGGCCATATTTCTGCCCCCACAGCCAGCACTCTGCACAGCGCAGCTGGAGATCGGGCCAGCCGCTAAAATCGACGCGGGAGATTTGACTCAGCGGCGACGTCGCAGCCGGTTTGTCTTTCCCGCTCGCGGCGCTTGCCGGGTTGTAGTAGAGGTAGCGGATCGCCGCCTGCCACGGCGCGTGATTGCGCATGGTCAGCGTACCGTTGATCTCTCTGCCCTGGGCTTCCACCTTCGTACCGTTAGCGCCAGGCTGTGAGACGATGCTCAGGTTGTTCCACTGCTGCCCGCCGAGCATTAGCGACGGCGTGCGTACGGTAATGGCTTGCGGGAACTGGGCGGTTTCATCGACGTTTTGCCCAACGCCTTTCTGGAACAGCGCCAGCCACTCTGCACCGTCCATCGGCGGAAGATTCAGCTCAATGCCCGCCTGCTCCGGCAGCGGTGGCGTGGAGCGGCTATCCGTCGTCCAGATGGCTTTGTCGAGGGTGAGCTTGCGGTTAAGCAGCCAGCGGCTGTTGAAATGGTTCGTCCCGCCCGCGCTGCCGGTCAGCGCGAAGCTGTTCAGGTTGCCATCCACGTTCAGCTTCACCGGCAGCGGCTGTCCGGCCTGTTTATCCAGCGGCGCAGGCAGCTGGCTGTGAAGGTTTTTCAGATCGCCCGTGATGTCGACCTTGTACTGCGCGCCCGCGTGATAAGGCAGGTCTATTGCCACTTTACCTTTCCAGGCGACTGCGCCCTCCACGGACGCCTCAATCGGCTTCGGCAGGATGTCCATTCGCGCTGGCTGCCAGTTGCCGTCGAGATTGACGGCCACCTGATACGCCTTTTCACCCTCTGTGGTCGTGAAGTCGATATTCACGGGCTGATTAAACCAGCTGGCGGTAAGCGGCTCGCTCTTCAGGTTACCGTTCTCAAAGCTGAACTGCCCGCTGAGATTTTTCAGGGTGCTCTCAAGGGGTTTGATGAACAGACTGTTGTTCTTCAGACGGACGTCGCCTTTCGCGGTGGTCATCTCACCGTCCAGCGGGATATCAAGATGTAAGCGAGCATTCACATCACCATCAAGCTGGAGCTGCTGAAGCGTCGCGGCCAGCGACTCTTTCAGAGGGGTCTCCTCAAAGTACGGTCCCACCGCCTTGCCGGGACCATTGATGTCGGCATCAATCAGCAGCTTCTCTTTTGAGTAGTCCGGAATGTTGGCCGTCAGGTTGCTGGCAGTCACGCCGCCCAGCGCCACGCTGTCGGACTTCATCCACAGGCCGTCATTGAGGAAATTAAGTTCGATATCCAGGTTTTTCAGCGCGGGCCAGCCCGGCTGGAACGCGAAGGTGGCGTCATGCAGCGGCACCAGAACCTGGAACTGACCTTCATTATGCTTATACGGGAACAGATGGGGATTACCGCCGTAAACCAGCGTGGCATTATCCGCCTGACCGCCCTGAATCGCACCGCTCAGATAGTCTACCAGCGCTTTCCCCATCAGGTTTTCCGGGAAATAGCGCCAGGCCTGGGAGCCGTCATCGGTACTGATCCCGGCCAGAATCCCCAGCCACGGCTCATCCCCTTCAGGCTGCAAATAGCGGAAGTCGCCGCGCGCGTGCACCGCTTTCGCTTTGACGTCGATATGCCGGCCATCGAGCTGGAAACCCTTGTCGTTACGGAGCCAGTTAAGCACTGCGTTGCCCTGTTCGATTTCCAGCGGCGCGCGGAAGACCGTCTCGTAAGGCATTTTGGCGTCGTGCATATCAACCGTCAGCCTGCCGTTCTCCACGCTGCCTTCCAGCTTGCCGCTAAAGTGCTCCGCACCCGGCAGCAGCTTCCACTGCTTCCAGGCAAGATCTTTCCATGTCGCCTGGAAACGGGTTTTTTCCGTCGCCTGAAGCGGGATATCCAGCGCCAGAGAATCAATCTTTCCGCTCGGCTGCGTAGCCAGCCAGATCTCGCCCAGGTCAGGAGAGAGCTTTGCCGCCATCGAGCGCAGCCCTTCAATAGCGGCCAAATCCAGGTTACTGGCACGGATACGCAGCTCGTCGCTGCGTTTACTGGCCGTGCCGCCAACGTCCTGCTCCGGCATCCAGGCCAGCGTCAGCGCACCGCGCGGCCACGGCTTGCCGTCCATCGTGATGCGCGTATCGGGAATGGCAAACTGCCAGCCCTCTTTCTCCTGCGTCACGTGCGCGGTGAGGTTATCGACGGAAAGCTGATGCTGCTGGTTTTCACCTTTCCAGCTCGCGCCTCCCTGCTTGAGCCAGATATCGCCGCTGGCAAATTCGCCTTTCGTCAGGGTCAGCCAGCCTTCAAGACTGAAGCGGGCCGTTTCCAGCTGCATATTTTGCTGGAGCCAGTCGCCCAGCCACGGCTTGACGTCCACATCGTCGGCCTGCAGCCAGACTTTGCCGTTATTTAACAGGCCGTCATCGTCGCGCAGATCCATGCGCACCTGCATCACGCCGTGCTGGCCGTTCAGGCTTGAGAGATTGACCTGCCCCTCGGCGCGGTGCCGATCCTTACCGTTGAGCCAGGTCAGCTGCGGGATTGCCAGCTCGGCGCGCTGGCCGGAAAGGGTAATAAAGCTCACTTCGCTGTCGCGCAGATCGAAATGATCGAACTGGCGGAGGAAAAGATCGCTGAAGCGGTTGGCTTCAAGACCCTGACCGCTATCGCCGCCAGACAGCGGCGTATTGGTCAGGAACTGGAGCTGATAAAAGGTGAGATCGCGAAACTGCCAGCGCAGATGCAGCAGGCTTTGCCAGACGTCCAGCGCCAGGGTCACGCGTTTGATTTTCAGGTAGCCGCCATCTTTCAGGCTGGCGTTGATATCCCGGACATCGAGCGTCGGGCCAAAATTCTGCCAGTTAGCGCTGACCTGGCTGACGTTCACCGGCACGCCGGTGGTGGATTCGATTTTCGCCAGCAGCTGCGGACGCCAGCTGTCCAGATGCGGTAAAACGAGGCGTAGCCCGCTCACGAGCAACGCGACAATCACGACCAGCGTTGCCCCTGTAAGCAATAAAATCCCCGGCAATCGCCTCACGCATCTCTCCTTGTCAGCATTCGTCACGCAGCGTACTGCGCTTACATCATCACGACGTCAAACTGCTCCTGGTTATAGAGCGGTTCAATTTGTACTTTTACCTGTTTGCCGACAAAGATTTCCACTTCCGCCAGCGCGTGTGACTCTTCGCCTTTCAGCGCTTCAGCCACCGCAGGGGAAGCATAGACCAGAAAACGGTCGGAGTCGTAGGCATGATGCACACGCACAATTTCACGCATGATCTCGTAGCAGACGGTCTCAACCGTCTTTACAGTTCCGCGTCCATGGCAGGTTGGGCATTCATTACACAGCACATGCTCCACGCTCTCGCGGGTACGCTTACGCGTCATTTCCACCAGCCCCAGCTGTGAGAAGCCGTTGATGCTGGTTTTCACACGATCTTTACTCAGGGCCTGCTCAAGCGAGTGCAGCACGCGGCGACGATGGTCTTCATTACTCATATCGATGAAGTCGATGATGATAATGCCGCCCAGATTGCGCAGACGAAGCTGGCGCGCAATGGCCTGCGTGGCTTCGATGTTGGTGTTGAAAATGGTGTCATCGAGATTGCGATGGCCGACGAACGCACCGGTGTTGATATCGACGGTGGTCATCGCTTCGGTCTGATCGATGATCAGATAGCCGCCAGACTTCAGCTCAACCTTACGCTCCAGGGCACGCTGGATCTCGTTTTCAACATCATAGAGATCGAAGATCGGCTGACGCCCGGTGTAGTGCTCCAGCAGGCCTGGCATCTCCGGGATATATTCGGCGGTAAACTCCAGCAGCGCTTCATACGTCAGGCGAGAGTCCACGCGGATGCGGTCGAGCTGCGCGTCGGCAAAGTCACGCAGAACGCGCTGCGCCAGCGCCAGCTCACCATAGAGCTGATAGCGGGTCTGGTTGCGTTTTTTACGCTCCATCACTTTTGTCCAGACGCGCTTCAGGTAAGCCGCATCCGACGCCAGGTCCTCCTCGCTGATCCCCTCTGCGGCAGTACGGATGATAAATCCGCCCTGTTCATCACAGTAGGCGCTGACCACTTTTTTCAGACGCTCGCGCTCGCTTTCGCTCTCAATACGCTGTGAGACGCCCACGTGCGACGCGCCGGGCATAAAGACCAGATAGCGGGAAGGTAGGGTGATATCGGTGGTCAGACGGGCGCCTTTGGTGCCGAGGGGATCTTTCACCACCTGCACCATCAGATCCTGTCCCTGACGCACCAGCTCAGAAATGTCGCGCACGGCAAACTGCTTTTGCTCTTCGCCCGCGACGCACTCGGTGTGCGGCATGATATCGGAGGCATGTAAAAATGCCGCCTTATCGAGTCCAATATCTACAAAAGCCGCCTGCATACCCGGTAGTACACGACTGACACGACCTTTGTAGATATTGCCTACTATTCCGCGCCGCGCTTCACGCTCAATATGAATTTCCTGAAGAATGCCACCATCAATATAGGCCACACGGGTTTCCGATGGCGTTACGTTTACCAACAATTCAGCCGTCATAATTATCCCTTCCCTCACGCAGTGAGTTAAAATTGCTCAGCAACTCATACGTTTCCACCAGCGGTAAGCCGACTACGGCGTGATAGCTGCCATGAATCTTCCTGACAAAACAGCCACCCAGCCCCTGAATACCGTATGCACCTGCTTTATCCATCGGTTCACCGCTGGCAATATAAGCGGCGATGTCGTCGTCGGTAAGTACTCTGAAGGTCACTTCCGTCACCACCAGGCAGTCCAGCACGTGCTGGCGATCGGCCAGCGCGACGGCCGTCATCACCTGATGCGTTTGTCCGGACAGCTTGCGCAGCATGCGCGCTGCATGATCGGCGTCGTGCGGTTTCTCCAGCACTTCACCGTTCAGGATAACGATGGTATCTGCCCCCAGCACAGGGAGATCGCGTGGCACACTGGCCACGCCCGCCTGCGCTTTCTCCCGCGCCAGACGTGACACGTACTGTTGAGCACTTTCACCCTCAGCACGTTTTTCTTCAATGCCGGTCACGATGCGTTCAAAAGAGACCCCTAGCTGCGTCAGGAGTTCCTGACGGCGCGGGGAGCCGGAAGCGAGATACAAAGACGTCATAGAAACCTTTTATTGCACAGCAAACTGCTGGCGAACCTTACGCATCAGCAGGAACAGCCATGGCCAGAGCACACCGTTTACTACACTACTCCAGAACACTTCCGGTCGGAAAGAGACGTTGATCACTAAAAACTCTGCCCAGAAAACAACGATATCCGCAGCGAGCGACAACAACATCACAACCAGGGCCTGTTGCCAGAGCGCAAGGTTACGGAAGAGCTGGAATTTGAGTGCGACGAGGTACGCAATAATGCTCATGGACAAGGCGCGTACGCCAAGCGTTGAGCCGCTAATGAGATCCAGTATGGCACCCATCACAAAACCTGTGCCGACATTTACGCGATGCGGCAGGGCGAGGATCCAGTAAAGCAAAATGAGCAATACCCAGTTTGGCCGGAAAACGAGAATGTCATCCGGCCAGGGCATCACTTGCAGCAACAGTGCAATGAGAAACGAGAGCCAGATGACCCAGCGTCCCTGGCTACGATAGCTTGCCACTACTGCCCTCCCGAAGAGAGTTTAGGCGGTGGCGGCGCATCCGGCAGCGGCTGCGTTAACCCGGTTGCCGGCGCCGGGACTGGCGCAGGCGGCCCCATGGAGTCCGCAGGCGGGAGAACCTGCGGCATCATCTGCATCAGACGTTCATTTGCCACACGATGCACCTCTTCAGGCGTCATCGGGTTAGCCCCGTTACGATCGGCGCCCCACAGCAGCAGCAGATAGCGCAGACGCTGCAAACCGGCGGTTGGACGCGCCTGAATCACGGTGTAGGCTCGCTGCGTATCCAGTTTCACCGAAGAGACCACCGCAACCGGATAACCTTCAGGGAAGCGGCCACCCAGACCGGAGGTCACCAGCACGTCGCCCACGCGGATATCCGTATTGGCCGGCAGGTGTTCCAGCTGCAGGTCATCCGTACAGCCGTTCCCGGCCGCAATCACGCGGATGTCGTTGCGCAGCACCTGGATCGGCAGCGCATGCGTGGCATCACAAATCAGCAGCACGCGGCTGGTCAGTTTGGCCACGGCAACCACCTGGCCCACGACGCCTTTATCACTGATAACAGGCTGACCTTCATACACCCCGTTCACGCTCCCTTTGTCGATCACAACCTGATCGCTGTAAGGGTCGTTCACGGTGGAGATCACCTGAGTGACCATTTTCTGCTCATCCTGACGCAGCGGCGAGCCGAGCAGTTCACGCAGACGCGCATTTTCTTGCTTGTATTGCCCCAGCATTAGCAGTTCGCTGTTTTTCAGCAACAGTTCCTGACGTAATGCCCGGTTTTCGAGTTCGAGTTGGTCACGTGAAGACAGCGTTTGAGAAACGGAGTCGAGCAGTTCACGGGGACCATTGGATATAAAGTAGAAAGGACTGACGGCGGTATCCATGTACGTTCGGATCTGGCTGAACGTACCGAGGCGGCTATCGGCAATAATGACCCCAAGCGCAACCAGAACCGCCAGAATGAGGCGAAACTGTAGCGATGGGCCACGGCTAAAAATTGGCTTCATAGGCTATGCGTATTCTCGCGTCAGAGAGAAAGGGTAGCAAATTGCTACCCTCTCAAACTCGACTACTCTTCGCTGAACAAATCGCCGCCGTGCATGTCGATCATTTCCAGCGCCTTGCCACCACCACGGGCGACGCAAGTCAGTGGATCTTCTGCAACTACGACAGGAATACCTGTCTCTTCCATTAACAGGCGGTCGAGGTTACGCAGCAGCGCACCACCACCGGTCAGAACCATACCGCGCTCGGAGATATCGGACGCCAGCTCTGGTGGGCACTGTTCCAGCGCGACCATTACCGCGCTCACGATACCCGTCAGTGGTTCCTGCAGTGCTTCCAGAATTTCGTTGGAGTTCAGGGTGAAACCGCGTGGCACACCTTCAGCCAGGTTACGGCCACGCACTTCGATCTCACGCA
Organism: Enterobacter sp. NFIX58; assembly: GCF_900110475.1. NCBI lineage: Bacteria > Pseudomonadati > Pseudomonadota > Gammaproteobacteria > Enterobacterales > Enterobacteriaceae > Enterobacter > Enterobacter sp. NFIX58. The sequence continues at coordinate 746,109 of NZ_FODW01000002.1, forward strand.
CTTCATCGCCCGGATACGCAGAGCCGATTTCGTGTTTGATACGCTCTGCGGTGGCTTCACCGATCAGAGAGCCGTAGTTACGGCGTACATAATTAATGATGGCTTCGTCGAAGCGGTCACCACCGATACGTACGGAAGAGGAGTACACCACGCCGTTCAGAGAGATAACGGCCACTTCAGTGGTACCACCACCGATATCCACCACCATGGAACCGGTCGCTTCAGACACAGGCAGACCTGCACCGATTGCCGCCGCCATTGGCTCTTCAATCAGGAACACTTCACGCGCACCAGCACCCTGGGCAGATTCACGAATTGCGCGACGCTCTACCTGGGTTGCGCCAACCGGCACACACACCAGAACACGCGGGCTTGGACGCATGAAGCTGTTGCTGTGAACCTGCTTGATGAAGTGCTGAAGCATTTTTTCAGTCACGAAGAAGTCGGCGATAACGCCGTCTTTCATTGGGCGAATAGCGGCGATGTTGCCAGGGGTACGACCCAGCATCTGCTTCGCGTCATGACCCACAGCGGCCACGCTTTTCGGCGAGCCTGCACGATCCTGACGAATGGCCACAACGGAAGGCTCATTCAATACGATGCCTTGTCCTTTTACATAAATAAGGGTATTCGCAGTACCCAGGTCAATGGACAGGTCATTGGAAAACATGCCACGAAATTTTTTCAACATACTAAGGGATAATCCTGAAAGCTGGGGCGGAAAACAAAATCCGCTTACTTTACCAACCACACGCAGCAGCGACAAGGCGCAAAAATCATCTGCAACGGTGAAAATTTGTGCAGTACGTTTCCTGATGTTACAAAATCATCCCCTGACTCCCTCAGGGCTGAGTAAACAGTAGCGTTCCCCACTGACGTTTGTAACCCGTTAGGTCGTTCACTGGCTTTTTGCTCGACATACTCAAAGCTACAGGCGCGATATTCTACGTGAAAACAGCGTAAACGGCAGGTCAAACAGAGTATCTTTGCAAATATTTTTTCACGTTGGTGTCAAGCGGTTGAGAGGCAGCAAAAAAATCCCCCTGACCACCCATGACACCGCGCTCTGTTAACATCTGCCATTCCCCTCTGGAGCGCACGCCCGTAGCAAATACTTGTGTTCGCGTTCCCTTGCATGCTTCTACCAGACTCTGTACCAGCAGCTGGTTTTCCGTACGCTTCTCAATATTCCTTACCAGCCCTGGATGTAGCTTTAATAACTCCACATCCAGCGCCTTAATCCAGTCGGTACTGACCAGCGTTAAACCTGCCTGCGTCACCGCGACACGCGCACCGAGCGCATTGATCAAACGTACCACCGGACGTAACCGGCTGATGTGTTGACCTACATCGGCCTCAGCAAGTTCAAAAATAATGTGTTTGCGTTGCGATTTTTCGCATTGCATTAATGTATCACGTAGCCAGCGCTGAAAACGTGGGCGTATTAACGACTCCACGGTGACCTGCAGCGCCAGGCTCTCTTCCGGCCAGAAAGATAAAAACGGAATTAACCGGGTAATTTGCTGGCGGTCATACTCCTCGGACAGACCAAATTGCAGGACCATCGGCAGATATTCCGCCGAGATAACCTCTTCCGAACCGTCAAAAATACGGCACATCAGTTCACGGTGGTGAACGTTGCCGTTTTTCATGACCGCGGGTTTTTGATAAATACGCGGTCCGCCGCGGCTCAGCATTTGCTCAATCAAAGTACGCCAGCGCACGTTACCGCGCCCTTTTTCCGGCAGGGAGTCATCATACACCGCCCATCCGTTCGCGCCCTGCAACACGGCGTTGCGGGTGGCCGCTTCCGCATGTTCCATCACCTGTTCTGTCGATTGCCCGCCACGCCAGGCGCAGATCCCCATGTGGACCATATCGTCCCTGTCGAGCATTTTGCTCTGCGGCAGCGCATCCACCGCCTTCAGCAGCTGGCTGGCGATGCTTTCCGACTCTTTCAGCGTTCGGTGCGGCAGCAACACGGCAAAGTCGCTGCGGTGATAGCGGGCCAGCAGCGCACCCGGGTAGCGCATAATAAAGGTGGAGAGCAGGTTGATCAGCGTAAAGAGATTTTCTTCCGCGGCCCGCTGTCCCCAGGTATCGCGCAGGAGATCAAAGTCAGGCAGGCGAATCATCATCACCACCCCGTGCGTCCCCACTTTTTCCGAATCGTCGAGCAGCGTGGCGAGCTGATTATCAAAGAAAAGGCGGTTGTTCAGGCCAGTTTTATTATCCTGGGCGGCATAGGAGCGGATCAGCGAATCCATACGGCTGCGCTGGTCGCTGGCAAACTGGATTTCCGAGAGCAGCGTATCCAGCGCACTGCTGGCGCGTGACGGCCATTCGTGGACGGAACCTCGCACCTGCGGGCCGCGCTCACCGTTAAGGATCCGCACGGAGCGCATCTCCAGCAGCTCCTGTCCGGAGAGCTGGCGGCGCAGCCAGCGGACCGCGAGAAAGATCAGCAGGACGATAAACGCCACCGCCACGGTGAGCGGCGCGGTGGTCATCATCGAACGGAAATAGCTGGCCATCGGATCGAGGTAGACCATGTGGATGGTCATCCCCGGATTTTTCAGGGAATGCACCGTCACTTCCCGGTACTGGCTCACCACGCCCGCAGGCCGATAACCTCCCGGCCGTTCATGGCTTAACACACGATGCTTTCCCTGCTGAATGTCGATTTGAACAATATCAACAGGTACCATCAACTCATCGAGTTCACGGGTGAGCGCCGGTAGCGGCGTCGTCAGCAGACGCGTATCAATCACCGACGCGACGGACTGCACCCGGTTGACCAGTTTGTCCTGAATGGCGTTGTAAAAGCTCAGAGAGCAGCCCAGAAGGGTGACAAAAATGGTAAGCCCCGTCAGCAAAGTGATAAAAGCTGAGAACTTCGTCGTTAATCGCATCCTTGAGATTACTCCGTGGGTTGATGGGGTAGCGAGTAAGCGCTAACTTGCATTTCGAATGCGGCATACTACCAAATCGGGTGTATCTGGCAATTTATTGCGTTAAATCGGCACTGCGTTTCCCTGAGCGAGTATAGTCTTCAGAAATTATTTTCCAATCATATGAGTCGAGAGGACCCCGTATGCAGGCTTTGATCTTAGAACAGCAGGACGGCAAAACGCTTGCCTCAGTGCAGGCGGTAGAAGAGAGTCGCCTGCCGGAAGGCGAAGTAACCGTCGACATCGACTGGTCCAGTTTAAATTATAAAGATGCGCTGGCGATTACCGGTAAGGGTAAAATCATCCGAAATTTCCCTATGGTGCCGGGTATTGATTTTGCGGGCCGGGTTCATACCAGCGAGGATCCGCGCTTCCACCCGGGCCAGCAGGTGCTGCTCACCGGCTGGGGCGTAGGTGAAAATCACTGGGGCGGGCTGGCCACGCAGGCGCGCGTGAAGGGCGACTGGCTGGTGCCGATGCCGAAAGGCATGGATGGCCGCAAAGCGATGATCGTCGGCACGGCAGGCTTTACCGCGATGCTGTGCGTAATGGCGCTGGAAGAGGCGGGTATCCGCCCTGAATCGGGCGAAATTGTCGTCACTGGTGCCAGCGGGGGCGTGGGGAGCACGGCAGTGACGTTACTGCACAAACTGGGCTATCAGGTCGCGGCGGTTTCCGGTCGTGAAAGCACCCACGATTACCTGCGCCAGCTCGGTGCAAACCGCATTCTCAGCCGTGACGAATTCGCTGAAACCCGTCCGCTGGAAAAACAGGTCTGGGCAGGCGCGGTAGATACCGTCGGTGATAAGGTACTGGCAAAAGTCCTGGCGCAGATGAACTACGGCGGCTGCGTGGCTGCCTGCGGACTGGCGGGCGGATTTGCCCTGCCCACCACCGTGATGCCATTTATTTTGCGTAACGTCCGCCTGCAGGGTGTGGATTCCGTGATGACTCCAGCGGCTCGCCGTACGCAGGCATGGGAACGTCTGGTACGCGACCTGCCGGAATCCTTCTACACTCAGAGCGCCACGGAGATCACGCTCAGCCAGGCACCGGAGTATGCCAGTAAGATCATGGACAATCAGTTCCACGGTCGAGCGCTGGTGAAAATCGCCTAATCTTCAAATTTTCGTGACATATTCGCGCGAATCCCTCTCCTCCGTCATGCTTAGGAAAACGCATGACGGAGGATGCCATGAAAAACCGAAAACTGACGGAAGCCGACGTAACGTCTGAGTCTGTCTTTATGTTACAGCGCCGCCAGATCCTGAAAATGCTTGGCATCAGCGCCACCGCGCTCTCGCTCTCGCCGGCAGCACACGCCGACCTGCTCGACTGGTTTAAAGGCAACGATCGGCCGAAGGCCCCTTCCGGCGCCCCGCTCACCTTTACGAAACCCGCCCAATGGCAGAACAAACTCGCGCTTACGCCAGAAGATAAAGTCACCGGCTACAACAACTTCTACGAATTTGGTCTCGACAAGGCCGATCCTGCCGCCAACGCCGGTAGCCTCAAAACCGATCCGTGGACGCTGAAGATTGATGGCGAAGTGGCGAAACCTCTGACGCTGGATCATCACGATCTGACCACCCGTTTCCCGCTCGAAGAGCGTATCTACCGTATGCGCTGTGTGGAAGCCTGGTCGATGGTGGTGCCCTGGATTGGCTTCCCGCTGCATAAATTACTGGCGATGGTTGAGCCCACCAGCAACGCAAAATATGTCGCCTTCCAGACGCGCTATGCGCCGGACGAGATGCCTGGACAAAAAGACCGGTTTATTGGCGGCGGGCTTGAGTATCCGTATGTGGAAGGGTTACGCCTCGATGAGGCGATGCACCCGCTTACCCTGCTGACCGTCGGCGTGTACGGCAAGGCGCTTCCGCCGCAGAACGGTGCCCCCATTCGTTTAACCGTACCGTGGAAATACGGTTTCAAAGGAATTAAGTCCATCGTCAGCATTAAGCTCACCCGCGAGCGCCCGCCAACCACCTGGAATCTGGCGGCCCCGGACGAATACGGTTTCTTCGCCAACGTGAACCCGCATGTGGATCACCCGCGCTGGTCGCAGGCGACCGAGCGGTTTATCGGTTCCGGCGGTGCGCTGGACGTAAAGCGTCAGCCCACGCTGCTGTTTAACGGTTATGCGGATGAAGTGGCCTCGCTGTACCGTGGCCTCAATTTACGGGAGAACTTCTGAGTGCGTTTAACAGCAAAACAGATTACCTGGCTGAAAGTGCTTCTGCATCTGGCCGGGCTGCTTCCTTTTATATGGCTGTTCTGGGCCGCCAGCCAGGGGCTCTTTAGCGCCGATCCGGCCAAGGATATCCAGCATTTTACCGGTCGGATGGCTCTGAAATTTTTGCTGGCCACCTTGCTCGTCTCGCCGCTGGCGCGCTACGCTAAACAGCCACTATTGATACGCACCCGTCGGTTGTTAGGGCTATGGTGTTTTGCCTGGGCGACGCTGCATCTCACCAGCTATGCCCTGCTGGAGTTGGGAATTAACAATCTGGCACTGCTTGGCCGCGAACTGGTGACACGCCCTTATCTGACGCTGGGTATTGTGAGCTGGGTGATTTTACTGGCGTTAGCGCTGACCTCCACGCAATATGCACAGCGAAAACTGGGCAGGCGCTGGCAGCTGCTGCACAACTTCGTCTATCTTGTCGCGATCCTCGCTCCCATTCATTACCTGTGGTCGGTGAAGATCCTCTCCCCGCAGCCGGTCCTGTACGCACTGGCCGCCGTGGCGCTTTTAGCATGGCGTTACAAGAAGTTCCGCCAGTGGTTGCGATAGTGCGCGAAACTGTGCGTTTTCCCGCATATTCCCCGTCAACCGCAAATCTTTTTCGGATAGCGGTTGATAATCTTCCCTGATAAGACCAGTATTTAGCTGCTAAATGCTACGAAATCGTTATAATGTGCGACCTTGGTTCGCCTGACAGCGGTTTTAAGCCTCTGAAAAGGTGACATTTGCGTTTCGAAGGTATATTTTGTTTTTTACCCGAAAATCGCAGGAGATAGCGGCATAATGACTGATAAGTTCCATATCTTAGTTTTGAACGGACCGAACCTGAACATGCTCGGAACCCGTGAGCCTGAGAAGTACGGCACGCTGACATTGAGTGAAATTGTTAACCGTCTGGGAACGGAGGCAGCGTCACTGAATGTGGATTTGGATCATTTTCAGTCGAATGCGGAGTACGCAATCATCGACCGTATTCATCAGGCTAAAGACAATGTGGACTATATCCTGATCAATCCGGCCGCGTTTACGCACACCAGTGTTGCTATCCGCGACGCACTGCTCGCGGTGAGTATCCCGTTTATCGAGATCCACCTGAGTAACGTGCACGCCCGAGAGCCGTTCCGCCACCATTCGTATCTGTCAGATATCGCTGCTGGCGTTATCTGTGGACTGGGCGCAGACGGCTATTCATACGCTTTACAGACAGCGGTAAAACGCTTGTCACAATCACACTAAACAAGAGTACGGAACCCACTCATGGATATTCGTAAGATTAAAAAACTGATCGAGCTGGTTGAAGAATCAGGCATCTCCGAACTGGAAATTTCTGAAGGCGAAGAGTCTGTACGCATCAGCCGTGCAGCCCCAGCCGCTAGCTTCCCGGTAATGCAGCAGGCTTATGCTGCGCCAGTGCAGCAGCCTGCGCTCTCCGCAGCCGTTGCGCCAGCAGCAACTGAAGCCGCACCTGCCGCTGCAGCAGAAATCAGTGGTCACATCGTACGTTCCCCAATGGTTGGTACTTTCTACCGCACCCCGAGCCCGGACGCGAAGGCGTTCATCGAAGTGGGTCAGAAAGTCAACGTAGGCGATACCCTGTGCATCGTTGAAGCGATGAAAATGATGAACCAGATCGAAGCAGACAAATCAGGTACTGTGAAAGCGATTCTGGTCGAAAGTGGTCAGCCGGTTGAATTTGACGAGCCGCTGGTCGTCATCGAGTAACGAGGCGAACATGCTGGATAAAATTGTTATCGCCAACCGCGGCGAGATTGCTCTGCGTATTCTTCGTGCCTGTAAAGAGCTGGGCATCAAGACCGTCGCGGTGCACTCAAGCGCGGATCGCGATTTAAAACACGTATTGCTGGCGGATGAGACGGTCTGTATTGGCCCGGCTCCGTCCGTAAAAAGCTATCTGAACATCCCGGCTATCATCAGCGCCGCTGAAATCACCGGCGCGGTGGCAATTCATCCGGGTTACGGCTTCCTCTCTGAGAACGCCAACTTTGCTGAGCAGGTTGAACGCTCTGGCTTCATCTTCATCGGTCCGAAAGCCGACACCATCCGCCTGATGGGCGACAAAGTGTCTGCAATCACCGCGATGAAAAAAGCCGGTGTGCCAACCGTACCAGGCTCTGACGGCCCTCTGACCGACGACATGGATGCTAACCGTGCTCATGCTAAACGCATTGGCTACCCGGTTATCATCAAGGCGTCTGGCGGCGGCGGCGGTCGCGGTATGCGCGTTGTGCGTAGCGATGCCGACCTGGCGCAGTCCATCTCCATGACCAAAGCTGAAGCGAAAGCCGCTTTCAGCAATGACATGGTATACATGGAAAAATACCTGGAAAACCCACGCCACATCGAAATTCAGGTGCTGGCTGACGGTCAGGGTAACGCGATCTATCTGGCAGAACGTGACTGCTCCATGCAGCGTCGTCACCAGAAAGTGGTCGAAGAAGCGCCAGCACCGGGTATTACCCCGGAACTGCGTCGCTACATCGGCGAGCGTTGCGCCAAAGCGTGTGTCGATATCGGCTATCGCGGGGCGGGTACCTTTGAGTTCCTGTTCGAAAACGGCGAGTTCTATTTCATCGAAATGAACACCCGTATTCAGGTTGAACACCCGGTTACCGAAATGATCACCGGCGTTGACCTGATCAAAGAACAGCTGCGTATCGCTGCAGGCCAGCCGCTCTCCATCAAGCAGGAAGAAGTTGTGGTGAAAGGCCATGCGATCGAGTGTCGTATCAACGCCGAAGACCCGAACACCTTCCTGCCAAGCCCAGGTAAAATCACGCGTTTCCACGCGCCGGGTGGTTTTGGTGTGCGTTGGGAGTCTCATATCTACGCCGGTTACACCGTACCGCCGTACTATGACTCAATGATCGGCAAGCTCATCTGCTACGGCGAAAACCGTGACGTGGCGATTGCCCGCATGAAGAACGCCCTGCAGGAGCTGATCATCGACGGTATCAAAACCAACGTTGATCTGCAGATGCGTATCATGAGCGACGAGCACTTCCAGAATGGTGGAACCAACATCCACTATCTCGAGAAGAAACTCGGTCTTAACGAGAAGTAAGACTGCGCGCGCACGAAAAGGCCGGATTATCCGGCCTTTTTTATTTCTGGGGCCTGGAAAGCCTCATCATGTACAATCCCCGCTTTCTTCATCCACAAGGGACAAAAAATGGACAAACGTTTTGTTCAGGCCCATAAAGAAGCGCGCTGGGCGCTGTGGCTGACCCTTCTCTATCTCGCCGCATGGTTAGTAACTGCTTACTTACCAGATTCAGCCTCCGGTATCACCGGCCTGCCGCACTGGTTTGAAATGGCGTGTCTGCTGGTACCGTTGATTTTCATTTTGCTCAGTTGGCTGATGGTGCGCTTTATCTTCCGCGATTTCCCGTTGGGGGACAATGATGCAAACTGAAATCATCACCGTACTGGTTGTCTATTTGATCGTGGTATTTGGCCTCTCTTTCTATGCCATGCGCAAACGCAGTACCGGATCGTTCCTGAGCGAATATTTCCTCGGCAGCCGTTCGATGGGCGGGTTTGTGCTGGCAATGACGTTGACCGCCACGTACGTGAGTGCCAGTTCGTTCATTGGCGGGCCGGGCGCGGCGTATAAATACGGGCTGGGCTGGGTACTGCTGGCCATGATCCAGGTGCCCACGATCTGGCTGTCACTGGGTATTCTGGGCAAAAAATTTGCCATACTCGCTCGCCGCTATAACGCCATTACGCTAAACGATATGCTGCAGGCGCGTTATCAGAGCCGCGCGGTGGTCTGGATTGCCAGTATCAGCCTCATTGTCGCCTTCGTCGGCGCCATTGCCGTTCAGTTTATTGGCGGCGCGCGCCTGCTGGAAACGGCAGCGGGTATTAAGTACGAGACCGGGCTGCTCATCTTCGGGATCACGATTGCGCTGTACACCGCGTTTGGCGGCTTCCGCGCCAGCGTGCTGAACGACACCATGCAGGGCATGGTGATGCTGATAGGCACCCTTGTGCTGCTGGTCGGCGTCATCTACGCGGCCGGTGGATTACACAATGCGGTGCAAACGCTGGAGCAGATCGATCCTAAACTGGTCAGCCCTCATGGTGCTGATGATATCCTGACGCCCGCGTTTATGACCTCCTTCTGGGTGCTGGTCTGCTTCGGGGTTATCGGTCTGCCGCATACCGCCGTGCGCTGTATCTCCTATAAAGACAGCAAAGCCGTTCATCGGGGAATTGTGATTGGTACCGTCGTTGTCGCGCTGCTGATGCTGGGTATGCATCTGGCGGGCGCGCTGGGGCGGGCCGTATTACCTCACCTGACCGTGCCGGATCAGGTGATCCCTACGCTGATGGTGCAGGTACTGCCCCCGTGGGCCGCAGGTTTGTTCCTTGCCGCACCAATGGCGGCCATCATGTCTAACGTTAACGCGCACCTGCTGCAGGCTTCCGCCACTATCATCAAAGATCTGTGGCTCAGCGCGCGTCCGGCTAAAATGCATAATGAGCAAAAGCTGAAACGCATCTCGACCTGGACCACGCTGGTGCTCGGCATTCTGATGATGTTAGCCGCATGGCGCCCGCCGGAGATGATCATCTGGCTGAACCTGCTGGCGTTTGGTGGGCTTGAAGCGGTATTCCTGTGGCCGCTGGTGTTAGGGCTCTACTGGGAGCGTGCAAACGCGGCGGGCGCGCTGAGCGGCATGATTGTCGGCGGTGTGCTGTACGCCGTCCTCGCAACGTTTAAGATTCAGTACCTGGGCTTCCATCCGATTGTGCCTTCGTTACTGCTAAGTTTACTGGCGTTTGTGGTGGGGAACCGTTTTGGTCAGCCCGTCCCACAACCCGCTATGATTTCTACTGATAAATAAAGAGTTTTGCCATGCCGTGGATCCAACTAAAACTGAACACAACCGGTGCTAACGCCGAGGAACTGAGCGATGCGCTGATGGAGGCCGGCTCGGTTTCTATCACCTTCCAGGACACGCATGACACGCCGGTCTTTGAGCCTCTGCCGGGCGAAACCCGCCTGTGGGGCGATACCGACGTTATCGGCCTGTTTGATGCTGAAACCGACATGAAAGAGGTCGTCGCGATTCTGGAAAACCACCCTCTGCTGGGCGCTGGGTTTGCGCACAAAATCGAACAGCTGGAAGACAAAGACTGGGAACGCGAGTGGATGGATAACTTCCACCCGATGCAGTTCGGCAAGCGTCTGTGGATCTGCCCGAGTTGGCGTGAGGTTCCTGATGAAAACGCGGTTAACGTCATGCTCGATCCGGGTCTGGCGTTTGGTACCGGCACCCATCCCACGACGTCCCTGTGCCTGCAGTGGCTGGATGGTCTCGATCTGGACGGTAAGACGGTGATCGACTTCGGCTGTGGATCCGGGATCCTCGCGATTGCCGCCCTGAAACTGGGTGCGGCTAAAGCCATCGGGATCGATATCGATCCGCAGGCCATTCAGGCCAGCCGCGACAACGCCGAGCGTAACGGCGTTTCCGATCGTCTGGAGCTGTATCTGCCGGATGCGCAGCCAGAAGCCATGAAAGCCGACGTGGTGGTCGCAAACATTCTGGCAGGCCCACTGCGTGAGCTGGCCCCGTTAATCAGCGTGCTGCCCGTTGAGGGCGGTCTGCTGGGGCTTTCGGGTATCCTGGCAAGCCAGGCGGACAGCGTGTGCGACGCCTACGCCGATCTTTTCACTCTCGACCCGGTGGTGGAGAAAGAAGAGTGGTGTCGTATTACCGGTCGTAAAAAATAAGCATTTGGCGTGGTCATCTGACCACGCCTTTCTCCCACTGATAATCCTCTCTCCCTCTGCCATTCTTCGGTAAAATAACCACACAAATCATGTTGATTTGTGTTATAAAAATTCACCGGAAGAATATGATGAAACACATTACAGGCAAGGCAGCGCTGCTGGCGCTGAGCATGGTTTCGGCTTCAGCATTTGCGTCACACTGGAGCTACGAAGGGGAAGGTTCACCGGAACACTGGGGCGAACTGGACGAGGCCTACAAGACCTGTCAAAGCGGGATGAACCAGTCTCCGATTAATATTGATTCAACCGCTAACGCCCATCTCTCCCCGCTTAAAACGCACTACATTGATGGCCCAGTGGGGCTGACAAACAATGGCCATACCATCCAGGCCAGCGAAAAGGCAGATACCCGCAACACGATAACCCTGGACAAGCAAACCTGGACGCTACAGCAGTTCCACTTCCATGCGCCGAGCGAAAACACCGTGCACGGCAAAAAGTACGCGATGGAGATGCATCTGGTACATAAAAACAGCGCGGGTGAGCTGGCCGTGGTGGCCGTCATGTTTGATAAAGGTGCTGCCAATCCGGAGCTGGAAAAGCTGTGGAGCGTGATGCCGCAGCAGGCTGAACAGAACGTAACCCTTGAGAAGGATCTCAACCTGAACAAATTGCTGCCAAAGGTGAAAACCTACTGGCGCTTTAGTGGCTCGTTGACCACGCCACCGTGTTCTGAAGGGGTCACCTGGATCGTGCTCAAACAGCCGTTAACCGTCTCAGCAGAACAGCTTGAGAAATTTACTCATACCATGCATCACGATAATAACCGTCCGGTACAGTCTCTGCATGGGCGTGTTGTGGTCGAATAACGCCCATCCTGAGCCTTAAGATCATGTTCTAAAATGCGACGCAGATCGCAAAGAAGAGGGAAAATCTGCTGCTAAAAACAGCAGATTATCCCGCTGAGGTAAGCCGTTTATTCAGAAATGATGAGAAGTTACGGGAAATTGTAAGCGCCCATAAAATAGCCATTCCCACATAACATAATGATTTAAATAGTGAATAATTCTTAACGGAAAGATTGAGCGGCGATTCCTTGATCTACAACAGTGGATTGTTCAAAGTTTGGCCTTTCATCTCGTGCAAAAAATGCGTAATATACGCCGCCTTGCAGTCACAGTATGGTCATTTCTTAACTCATGCGCATCGGACACCACCAGCTTAGAAATCGCCTGATCGCAGCCCCTATGGCAGGTATTACCGACCGGCCGTTCAGGACGCTGTGCTATGAGATGGGAGCCGGTTTAACCGTATCCGAGATGATGTCGTCTAACCCGCAGGTTTGGGAAAGCGATAAATCCCGCCTTCGGATGGTGCACATTGATGAACCGGGTATTCGCACCGTGCAAATTGCCGGAAGCGTGCCTGAAGAGATGGCAGATGCCGCGCGTATCAACGTGGAAAGTGGTGCCCAGATTATTGATATCAATATGGGGTGCCCGGCCAAAAAAGTGAATCGCAAGCTTGCAGGTTCAGCCCTTCTGCAATACCCCGACCAGGTGAAAGCTATCCTGACGGCGGTTGTCAGCGCAGTGGACGTTCCTGTTACGTTAAAGATTCGCACGGGTTGGTCGCCGGAACACCGTAACTGTGTAGAGATTGCCCAACTGGCCGAAGACTGTGGCATTCAGGCCCTGACCATTCATGGACGCACGCGCGCCTGTTTGTTCAACGGTGAAGCTGAATACGACAGCATTCGGGCAGTTAAGCAGAAAGTTTCCATTCCGATTATCGCGAATGGCGACATAACTGACCCGCTTAAAGCCAGAGCTGTGCTCGACTATACGGGAGCTGATGCTCTGATGATAGGACGTGCCGCTCAGGGAAGACCCTGGATCTTTCGGGAAATCCAGCATTATCTGGACACTGGAGAGCTGCTTGCTCCACTGCCTCTGGCAGAGGTTAAGCGCTTGCTTTGTTCGCATGTTCGGGAACTGCATGACCACTACGGTCAGGCGAAAGGGTACCGAATTGCGCGTAAACACGTTTCCTGGTATCTCCAGGAGCACGCTCCAGATGACCAGTTTCGGCGCACATTCAACGCCATAGAGGATGCCAGCGAACAGCTGGAGGCGTTGGAGGCATACTTCGAAAATCTTGCGTAATGAAATAAAGAGCTGACAGAACTATGTTCGAACAACGCGTAAATTCTGACGTACTGACCGTTTCTACCGTTAACTCTCAGGACCAGGTAACTCAAAAGCCCCTGCGTGACTCGGTTAAACAGGCACTGAAGAACTATTTTGCTCAACTGAACGGTCAGGATGTTAATGACCTGTATGAGCTGGTACTGGCTGAAGTTGAACAGCCACTGTTGGACATGGTGATGCAATACACCCGCGGTAACCAAACCCGCGCTGCGCTGATGATGGGTATCAACCGTGGTACTCTGCGTAAGAAACTGAAAAAATACGGCATGAACTGATACTAATCAGTTAAATGCTTGTTTAAAAAGGCGCTCTTCGGCATGGGGAAGCGCCTTTTTTATTTCCTGCTTCAGTCCGTCAACGCTTTGTAAACCTTCGCTTATCCCGCTTTAAAACCGCCGCTTTTGGTGTATATTTCCCCCCACTCTACTGGCGCTCTTCTCGCGGAATGACACAATGATTCGTAAATACTGGTGGCTGGTTGTCTTTGCAATCTCCGTTCTGATTTTCGATGCACTCCTGATGCAGTGGATTGAACTGATGAGCACCGAAACCGATAAGTGTCGCAATATGAACTCCGTGAATCCCCTGAAACTCGTGAACTGCTCAGAGCTCGACTAATCGCCTGATTGCGCAAGTCCCCCCGTTATTACCCACTAAAAACGGGGATTTAAATCCCTTTGAGCCATTACCCGACGGTGATAATGTCTCGCCCTTCTCAACCGCTCTAGCGTAACCTCACACTCGAGTAGAACCGTCCATGCTGGTCAGCCAATACAACCATATCCTTGTTGTCCTCTCCTTTGTTGTCGCCATTCTTGCCGCATATACCGCACTGAATATGGCGGCACGTGTCGCCGGGAGTCAGGGCGTCGCTGCCCGCGTCTGGCTGGCTGGTGGCGGTATTGCAATGGGCATAGGCGTGTGGGCCATGCATTTTATCGGCATGCTGGCGATGGACCTCTCCATGAGCATGAGCTACAACGCCACCCTGACGGTGCTATCGATGGTCATCGCCGTGGGGTCGTCACTATTTGCGCTCTGGCTCGTTAGCTGCGATCGGTTACGCTTGCGCCGTCTGCTGCCCGGTGCGCTGGTGATGGGAAGCGGTATTGTTGCCATGCATTACACCGGCATGGCTGCGCTGGAGGTGATGCCCGGGATTATCTGGGACAAGGTCTGGGTGGCCATTTCGGTCGCCATTGCGCTTGCCGCTTCACTCGCTGCATTATGGCTGACCTTCCGCCTGCGTCACGATGCCGCTCAGGTCGTGCTGATGCGCACGGGTGCCGCCATCACCATGGGCATTGCCATTGCCGGGATGCACTACGCCGGGATGAAAGCCGCACAGTTTCCGATGTCCACAATGGTTCACCATGAGGGTATCAACGGGAGCTGGCTGGCGGTGCTGGTTAGCGTCGTCGCGCTCTCTATTCTTGGGATTACCTTGCTGGTATCAATGCTGGATGCCCGCCTTCAGGCACGTACCGCCCTTCTGGCCTCGTCACTTGCAGAAGCTAACCGGGAACTCGCACAACTGGCCCTGCACGATACCCTGACGCGTCTGCCCAACCGTATCCTGCTGGAAGACCGACTCGATCAGGCCATCAGCAAAGCCGATCGTGAAGGGACCCATTTCGCCCTGATGTTCATGGATCTCGACGGTTTTAAAGCCATCAATGACGCTTACGGCCATGATGTCGGTGACAAGCTGCTAATTGCCGTTACGGAGCGTCTGCTGCATCTCCTGAAGGGCCAGTTCACCCTGGCACGTATCGGCGGTGATGAGTTTGTTCTGTTGGCTGAGGGAGAAGGCCCGGACGATGCGGCATCGCTGGCGAATTCGCTGGTGCGCGCGATCGATAGCCCGTTCAACCTCGACCACTATGAACTGGTGGTGACCCTCAGCATTGGGATCGCGCTGTATCCTCACGACGGTAAAACCGAACGTGAGCTCATGTTTAACGCCGACGCGGCGATGTACCATACCAAGCACATGGGCCGGAACGGTTACCACTTTTTCCAGCCCTCGATGAATACACTGGCGCAGACCCATCTTCAGTTGATGAACGATCTGTGGATGGCGATCGATCGCAATGAGCTACGCCTGCTGTACCAGCCAAAATTTCACGCTCCCGCCGGCCCTATCCTTGGATTTGAGGCGTTATTGCGCTGGCAGCATCCTAAGCAGGGATTACTGACCCCGGACCTTTTCCTGCCGCTGGCGGAGAAAACGGGGCTGATTATCCCTATCGGCAACTGGGTAATTAATGAAGCCTGTCGCCAGCTGCGTGAATGGCATCTTCAGGGACATCAAAGCTGGTCAATGGCGGTAAACCTGTCGACGCTGCAGTTTGAACAGCCTTCGCTAGTCAACACGGTTCTCAACTGCCTGGCACTTCATCATGTGCCACCAGAAATGTTGATCCTGGAAGTGACGGAAACCACGGCAATGAGCAACCCGGATGAAAGTGTACGGGTGCTGACAGAGCTGACGGAAGCGGGCGTAAAGGCCTCCATTGATGATTTTGGTACCGGATATTCGAGCCTGCTGTACCTCAAGCGCTTACCGGCCTGTGAATTGAAAATCGACAGGGCGTTCGTGAAAGAGCTAAGCGGGGAAAGCGAGGATGCCACCATTGTCTCAGCGATTGTGGCCCTCGCCAAAACACTCAACCTGAAAGTCGTGGCTGAAGGTGTAGAAACCGAAGCACAGCAAGCCTTTTTAACTGAGCTAGGTTGCAACACCCTTCAGGGTTACCTGTTAGGTAAACCCGTCAGCGCGCAAACCATTGAGGCACTTTGCGCACGAGGGGAAATGTTACCTGGCGCTGAGCTGTAAGCATCATCATGAGGCGATACGCGAATGACAGGCAGTGTCGCCAGAATGCTATCGACCAGGGCGGGAGCCTGCTGAAAAAGATTGAAACTGTCGTTATTCATTAACCAGTTTTTAATGATTCCGCTAAAAAAACCGTGGAATACGATCAGGGTCAGATCAACATTTACCTTTGGCGAAATGATGTTACGTGAAATACACGCCTCCAGCGTGGCACGCAGCGTGTCATAATTGAACCCAATCCGTTTTCTTATCTCACTCTCAGAAATCATATCACTGCTAAATTCACATTTGTGATACAGAATTTGTAAAAGGGCACATTGTCGGGGCTCACGCGCAATATACTGCAGCGCAGTAATAAATTGCTCACGAAGTATTAACAATGGATCATCACCTTCGGAAAGGGAAAGCCGGTCGCGAATAATGTCGCGAAGCGGTAATTGCTGCTCCCAGATGGCATTAAATATTTCGGCTTTACTGGTGAAGTGCCAGTAAATGGCACCGCGCGTCACCTTTGCGGCATCCGCGATGTCCGTCAGCGTCGTGTTGGCTACGCCACGCGTCGCAAACTGGCCGATAGCCGCCTCAATCAGCTGCTGTCGGGTTTGTTGAGCTTCTTCTTTCTTTTTACGCGCCATAGACAACTACTCGCTACTCACAAGATTTATACGTAACACAGGGGTCAGGAGAAAGAAAGTATTCACCAAATTCCGTTTTAATTTTGCACAAAAAAAGTCAATCTTCTTAATTTATAGCTTAGCTAAATACATATTTAAGTTTAAATTCACAACATGAATAATTAAATCACGTTAAGCGCTATTTAACTGATTAGCTTGCCGGAAGATGACGGAGAAATAAACCGAGCCTGATTCTGATTTTTCTGCTCAGACCTTGTCATCCGCACTTATAAATTAAAAAACATTAAATACCCTCATTATTATACGCAGCTACATTTTATTTTTTTATCCCGCTGCCCCTGCTACCGATTCACGCCAAATATCGGTTTCCGGGTATTTAAAGGACCAGTAATGACGAATCATTTCAGACGCTTACCTTTAGCCGGTTTCATTGTCTGCGCTGCACTGCTCTCAGGATGCGATGGCCAGGAAAACCAACCGCAACATCCGCAGGCCCCCCAGGTCAGCGTGCATATTGTGAAAAGCGCACCGCTGGCTGTCACCACTGAACTCCCGGGCAGAACTGATGCGTTCCGCGTGGCAGAGGTTCGTCCGCAGGTTAGCGGTATTATCCTGCGCCGCAACTTCACGGAAGGCAGCGATGTAAAAGCCGGGGATTCGCTTTATCAGATTGATCCTGCTACCTATCAGGCGGCTTACGATAACGCGAAAGGCGAGCTGGCGAAGGCCCAGGCGGCGGCCAATATTGCGCACCTGACGGTGAAACGTTATCTCCCGCTGGTCGGCACACAGTATGTTAGCAAGCAAGAGTATGACCAGGCCGTCGCCACGGCCCAGCAGGCAGATGCCAGCGTCGTCGCCGCCAAAGCGGGCGTTGAAAGTGCACGCATCAATCTTGCCTATACCAAAGTGACGTCTCCCGTCGATGGCCGCATCGGCAAATCCAGCGTGACGGAAGGCGCGCTCGTGACGAACGGACAAACCGCGGCGCTGGCAACGGTCCAGCAGCTTGATCCGATTTACGTCGATGTGACCCAGTCCAGTAATGATTTTATGCGTCTGAAGCAGACGAGCCTGCAAAAAGGCGATACCGCCAGCAGCGTTGAGCTACTGATGGAGAACGGGCAGCCCTATCCGCTGAAGGGCACATTGCAGTTCTCCGACGTCACGGTGGATGAAAGTACCGGCTCGATTACCCTGCGCGCCATTTTCCCGAATCCTCAACATCTGCTGTTACCCGGTATGTTCGTTCGCGCCCGCATTGATGAAGGTACGCAGCCGGATGCGATTCTGGTTCCCCAGCAAGGCGTGACCCGCACACCGCGAGGCGATGCCACCGTGATGGTGGTGAACGATAAAAATCAGGTTGAGTCTCGCACCGTGGTTGCGCCACAGGCGATTGGCGACCGCTGGCTGGTAACGGAAGGGCTGAAAAACGGTGACCGCGTGATTGTCAGCGGACTACAGAAGGTCAGACCGGGCGTAACCGTCGTCGCTACGCCTGATACCACCACCGCTCCGGCCAGTTAAGGGACGACGACATGGCTAATTTCTTTATTCAGAGACCGGTTTTCGCCTGGGTACTTGCCATCATTTTGATGATTGCAGGCGGACTGGCCATTCTCAAACTTCCCGTCGCACAGTATCCGACCATTGCACCTCCCGCCGTGGCGATATCCGCGACCTACCCGGGAGCAGATGCCCAGACGGTACAGGATACCGTGACCCAGGTTATCGAACAGAACATGAACGGTATCGATAACCTGATGTATATGTCCTCCACCAGCGATTCAGCGGGTAACGTCACGATCACCCTGACCTTCGAGTCCGGAACCGATCCGGACATCGCCCAGGTGCAGGTGCAGAACAAGCTGCAGCTCGCCATGCCGCTGCTGCCGCAAGAGGTGCAGCAGCAGGGGATTGGCGTTGAGAAGTCCAGCAGCAGCTTCCTGCTTGTTGCCGGTTTTGTATCAGACAACAAAAACCTGACGCAGGATGACATCTCCGACTATGTCGCCTCGAACGTCAAAGATGCCATCAGCCGAACGTCTGGCGTCGGTGACGTGCAGCTGTTTGGCGCCCAGTATGCGATGCGTATCTGGCTCGACAGCAATGCGATGAACAAATACCAGCTGACGCCGCTGGATATCATCAACCAGCTGAAAACGCAGAACGACCAGATAGCGGCAGGCCAGTTAGGCGGGACGCCGTCCATCCCGGGACAACAGCTGAATGCCTCGATCATCGCGCAAACCCGCCTGAAATCACCGGAAGAGTTCGGTCGCGTGACGCTCAAGGTGAACCAGGACGGCTCGATGGTGCATCTGAAGGATGTGGCTCGCATTGAGCTGGGTGGCGAAAACTACAATATGGTGACAAAAATCAACGGGCAGGCGGCAACCGGCCTGGGGATTAAGCTGGCAACCGGGGCCAATGCGCTGGATACGGCAGCAGCCATCAAGAGCAAGCTGGCACAACTGCAGCCGTTCTTCCCGCAGGGGCTCAAAGTCGTCTACCCCTATGACACCACGCCGTTTGTGAAAATCTCCATCCACGAAGTGGTGAAGACCCTGTTTGAGGCGATCGTTCTCGTCTTCCTGGTCATGTACCTGTTCCTGCAAAACCTTCGGGCAACGCTCATCCCGACGATCGCGGTTCCGGTCGTTCTGCTGGGTACCTTCGCGGTTCTGGCGGCGTTCGGTTTCTCCATCAATACCCTGACAATGTTCGGCATGGTGCTGGCGATAGGCCTGCTGGTTGATGACGCTATTGTGGTCGTCGAGAACGTTGAACGCGTCATGGTCGAAGACAAGCTGCCGCCTAAAGAGGCCACGCAGAAGTCGATGGGGCAGATTCAGGGTGCGCTGGTGGGGATCGCCATGGTGCTCTCGGCGGTCTTTATCCCGATGGCCTTTTTTGGCGGCTCGACGGGGGCGATCTATCGCCAGTTCTCGCTGACTATCGTTTCCGCGATGGCGTTGTCCGTACTAGTTGCGCTAATCCTGACGCCTGCACTCTGTGCAACGTTGCTTAAGCCCGTATCCGCCGATCATCATGAGAAAAAAGGGGGCTTCTTCGGCTGGTTTAATGCGCTTTTTGATAAGAGCGTGGAGCACTACAGTCACAGCGTGAGCGGTATCTTGCGCAAAACCGGGCGCTACCTGGTGGTATACGTCATTATTGTCGGTGGGATGGCGGTGCTCTTCCTGCGCTTACCCACCTCCTTCCTCCCCGAAGAGGATCAGGGGGTGTTTATGACGATGGTTCAGCTGCCTGCGGGGGCAACCCAGACGCGTACTCAGCAGGTCCTCGACCAGGTTCAGGACTACTACCTGAATAAAGAGAAGGCGAATGTTGAATCCGTCTTTACCGTAAACGGCTTTAGCTTTAGTGGCCAGGGCCAGAACTCCGGTATTGCCTTCATCAGCCTGAAACCCTGGGAGGAGCGTCCTGGGGCACAAAATGGGGTCGAGGCGATTGTGGGTCGCGCGACGAAAGCCTTCAGCCAGATTAAAGACGGCCTTGTTTTCCCGTTTAACCTGCCTGCCATTATTGAGCTGGGTACCGCCACGGGCTTCGACTTTGAACTGATCGATCAGGCTAACCTCGGGCATACCCAGCTGACGCAGGCGCGTAACCAGCTGCTCGGCATGGTGAAAGAGCACCCCGACCTGCTGGTACGCGTGCGTCCTAACGGTCTGGAGGATACGCCACAGTTCAAGCTGGACGTCGACCAGGAGAAAGCCCAGGCGCTGGGCATCAGTCTTTCTGACGTCAACCAGACGATTTCGACAGCCTTAGGCGGCACCTATGTGAATGACTTTATCGATCATGGGCGCGTGAAAAAGGTCTACGTCCAGGCTGATGCAAAATTCCGTATGTTGCCAGGAGATATTAACAACCTTTACGTGCGCAGTGCGAACGGGGAAATGGTGCCGTTCTCAGCCTTTAGCAACGCTCACTGGGTTTACGGTTCACCTCGTCTGGAGCGCTACAACGGAATGCCCTCTATGGAGATCCTCGGTGAATCAGCCCCGGGTAAAAGTACCGGCGAAGCCATGGCTATGATGGAAAGCCTCGCGGCAAAACTGCCTTCCGGCATCGGTTATGACTGGACGGGAATGTCTTACCAGGAGCGACTTTCGGGTAACCAGGCGCCTGCACTGTACGCCATCTCACTGATCGTGGTGTTCCTGTGTCTGGCGGCGCTGTATGAAAGCTGGTCCATTCCGTTCTCCGTCATGCTGGTTGTGCCGCTGGGGGTCATCGGGGCGCTTCTCGCAGCATCACTGCGCGGGTTAAACAATGACGTCTATTTCCAGGTCGGCCTGCTGACCACGATTGGTCTGTCAGCGAAAAACGCCATTTTGATCGTCGAATTTGCTAAGGACCTGATGGAGAAAGAGGGTAAAGGCATCATTGAGGCCACGCTGGAGGCGTCAAGGATGCGCCTTCGACCGATCCTGATGACGTCTCTGGCCTTTATACTGGGCGTTATGCCGCTGGTGATCAGCTCCGGGGCCGGGAGCGGTGCGCAAAACGCCGTCGGTACGGGCGTGATGGGGGGAATGCTTTCCGCAACGCTGCTGGCGATTTTCTTCGTACCCGTCTTCTTTGTGGTGGTCCGTCGACGCTTTACCCGCCATAAAGATTAACATTTCCCTAAAAAGGCACCTCGCGTGCCTTTTTTATTTTTAACATAAACAATGAATTAGGCATTAAGCAAAACTAATGTTAAAAATACGATGATTTGCATTAAGTAAAAATACTCTCTTGCAGCTTCATAATGTCTCCATTAATTCGTCCTGAAACCGACTTTTCTCCACGATTTTTACAAACTACATAATTTGAGATTATTCCTCGTGTAACGCGGACTTACCCCGGTGGTAAAATAACCTCCAGTTCGTTAATTGCCCTCCTGGCTTTATAGCGGATGAGAAATAATATTGAGGTAACATCATGAAAAGATTCATTTCCGTTGCACTACTCGCTGCGCTGCTTGCTGGTTGCGCGCACGACTCTCCATGTGTACCGGTTTACGACGACCAGGGCCGACTGGTTCATACCAATACCTGCATGAAAGGCACCACCCAGGATAACTGGGAAACTGCGGGTGCTATCGCCGGCGGTGCTGCCGCAGTGGCAGGTTTGACGCTGGGTATTGTTGCCCTGACGAAGTAACAGCTGTTAAGAAAGCGCGGCTCTGGCCGCGCTTTTGCTTTTAATCAGTGCACTATTTTCATATAAGTAAAAAAATAGCCCCGTATTTATTCGCGCTGTTCATTTCATCCTGAAACCAGTCACATCTTTTTCGTATACTCATTTAAATTACCGGTTCTATTGTGATGATTTTCACACATTAATATTATTGACTACCCTGCCAATATTCACGCTGGAAACTATCTTGTCTTTTTCCTGACGCGACTCAAAACTTTTGCTCCAATTTGTGGCACAGGTTGTAATTTCGCACCGTTTCAGGGCGCTCGTTTTATTTAAGCCTGTCTACACTCAGCATTAAGCGTTCACTCATCTCTTATTTTGTCGAACGCAAAACTGGCATTACGTTTGCTTTATAAACGTTGGCCAACGCCACAGACAGGTAAAGCGTTTAAAAACGCCTCTATAACGATAAATTTCGCCACACAGGATGCATTATGAAAAAGACGATGATAGCCAGCCTGGCCGCTGCAGGCATGATATTTGCCGTAGCCGGTCAAGCCCATGCGGGAACGACACTGGATGCCGTTAAAAAGAAAGGTTTTGTTCAATGCGGTATCAGTGACGGTTTGCCTGGCTTCTCTTATGCCGATGCGAACGGCAAATTTACCGGTATTGATGTGGACGTCTGCCGTGGCGTTGCTGCCGCCGTTTTTGGTGATGACAGCAAAGTAAAATATACCCCGCTGACGGCGAAAGAACGCTTTACGGCGCTGCAGTCCGGTGAGGTTGACATGCTCTCCCGTAATACCACCTGGACTTCCTCCCGCGACGCGGGGATGGGGATGTCATTCACGGGCGTGACCTATTATGACGGTATCGGCTTCCTGACCCACAATAAAGCGGGCCTGAAAAGCGCCAAAGAGCTGGATGGCGCCACCGTTTGTATTCAGGCGGGCACCGATACCGAGCTGAACGTCGCCGATTATTTCAAAGCAAATAACATGAAATACACGCCAGTGACATTCGACCGCTCGGATGAGTCGGCCAAAGCGCTGGAATCCGGCCGTTGCGACACGCTGGCCTCTGACCAGTCACAGCTGTATGCCTTACGCATTAAGCTGAGCAATCCTGCAGAATGGATTGTTCTGCCTGAAGTGATCTCCAAAGAACCTCTCGGACCGGTTGTACGTCGTGGCGATGAAGACTGGTTCTCCATTGTTCGCTGGACGCTGTTTGCCATGCTGAACGCAGAAGAGATGGGCATCAACTCGAAAAACGTGGATGAGAAAGCGGCTAAACCATCCAACCCGGATATGGCACACCTGCTGGGTACAGAAGGTGATTTCGGCAAGGATCTGAAGCTGGATAACAAGTGGGCCTACAACATCATCAAACAGGTGGGCAACTACTCTGAGATCTTTGAACGCAACGTGGGATCGGAAAGCCCGCTGAAGATCAAACGCGGCCAGAACAATCTCTGGAACAACGGCGGTATTCAGTACGCACCACCAGTACGTTAAGTCATAGCTGTAACGGGCACTGCTTTGGCAGTGCCCACTCCAGAGTCATGGTTACTGAGGTTTCTTTATGTCCCATCGCCGCTCAGCCGTAAAAGGATCGCTATCCTTTTCTCATCCCGCGGTCCGCGCCTGGCTATTCCAGATTATTGCTATTGTTGCGGTTGTTCTCATCGCCGTGTATCTCATCCATAACACCATCACCAACCTGAATAATCGCGGCATTACCTCCGGTTTCGCGTTTTTAGATCGCAGCGCGGGGTTTGGCATTGTTCAGCATCTTATTGATTACCAGGAAGGTGACACGTATGGACGCGTGTTCGTGGTCGGTTTACTGAATACGCTGCTGGTATCGGCGCTTTGTATCGTCTTCGCGTCGATACTGGGCTTCTTTATTGGTCTGGCGCGTCTTTCTGAAAACTGGCTCCTGCGGAAGCTGTCGACGGTTTATATCGAGACGTTCCGCAATATCCCCCCGCTGCTGCAGATCTTCTTCTGGTATTTCGCCGTACTGCGTAACCTTCCTGGTCCCCGTCAGGCCGTCGACGCGTTTGAGCT
Organism: Enterobacter sp. NFIX58; assembly: GCF_900110475.1. Lineage (NCBI taxonomy): Bacteria > Pseudomonadati > Pseudomonadota > Gammaproteobacteria > Enterobacterales > Enterobacteriaceae > Enterobacter > Enterobacter sp. NFIX58. The sequence goes on from NZ_FODW01000002.1 coordinate 769,994, forward strand.
GTTTTTCCTGAGTAACCGTGGGTTATCCATTCCTTCTCCTCAGCCGGGCGAAGGACTGTACGCTTTCATCGGCGCGATTGTGATAGCGCTTGCCCTCTCCGCTGGGGTATTCCGTTTTAACCGCAAGCATCAGATCAAAACCGGTCAGCTTCGTAGAACCTGGCCCACCGCAGTCATCCTGATCGTTAGCCTGCCGCTAGTGGCACACTGGCTGTTTGGCGCCGCGTTGCACTGGGATGTTCCCCATCTGCGAGGCTTTAACTTCCAGGGGGGAATGGTGTTAATTCCTGAACTGGCGGCCCTGACATTGGCGCTATCGATTTATACCTCAGCCTTTATCGCTGAGATTATTCGTGCCGGGATCCAGGCCGTCCCGCACGGGCAACACGAAGCGGCACGCTCACTAGGATTACCGCATACGGTGACGCTTCGCCAGGTCATTATTCCGCAGGCATTACGGGTCATCATTCCGCCGCTGACCAGCCAGTATCTCAACATCGTCAAAAACTCGTCGCTGGCCGCCGCTATTGGTTACCCGGATATGGTGTCCCTCTTCGCCGGAACCGTGCTTAACCAGACCGGACAAGCCATTGAAACCATAGCCATCACCATGTCTGTCTATCTCATCATCAGCCTGGTAATTTCACTGCTGATGAACCTCTATAACCGTCGTATAGCACTGGTCGAGCGCTAAGGATCTATGATGACAAAAGCAATACTGTCGCACGCCTCGCGCCCTGCCAACTCGACAGGTGGACGTTTCATTCTCTGGGTGCGAAAGAATCTGTTCTCCAGCTGGAGTAATAGTCTGCTGACGATTGTCTGCCTGTGGCTCATGTGGGAATTGATTCCTCCCCTGCTGAACTGGGCGTTTTTGCAGGCCAACTGGGTCGGTTCAACCCGAGCTGATTGTACAAAAGCCGGTGCCTGCTGGGTGTTTATTCATGAACGTTTCGGTCAGTTCATGTATGGATTGTATCCCCACGAACAGCGCTGGCGGATTAATCTCGCGCTGGTAATAGGCCTGCTCTCTGTCGCAGTCATGTTCTGGAAAAAGCTGCCTCACCGTGGACGCTATATTGCCGTCTGGGCAGTGGTTTATCCAATTATTGTCTGGGTGCTCTTGTATGGCGGTTTTCTGGGGCTGGAACGCGTTGAAACACGCCAATGGGGTGGGCTGACGCTGACGTTGATTATCGCGTCAGTGGGGATAGCCGGTGCTCTGCCGTGGGGGATTTTACTTGCCCTCGGACGGCGTTCAAAAATGCCGATCGTCCGCGTGCTCTCCGTTATCTTCATTGAGTTCTGGCGCGGCGTACCGCTTATCACCGTCCTGTTTATGTCGTCGGTCATGCTGCCGCTGTTTATGGCTGAAGGCACAACGATCGACAAACTGATCCGTGCCCTGGTCGGGGTAATTCTCTTCCAGTCCGCCTATGTTGCAGAAGTTGTGCGCGGTGGTCTGCAGGCGTTGCCTAAAGGCCAGTACGAAGCGGCAGAATCACTGGCGCTCGGCTACTGGAAAACGCAGGGGCTGGTCATTCTTCCCCAGGCACTCAAGCTGGTCATCCCGGGTCTGGTCAACACGATCATTGCCCTCTTCAAGGATACCAGCCTGGTGATCATCATCGGATTGTTCGATCTCTTTAGCAGCGTGCAGCAGGCAACCGTTGACCCTGTCTGGCTGGGCATGTCCACCGAAGGATATGTCTTTGCTGCCCTGATCTACTGGATCTTTTGTTTTAGCATGTCGCGCTACAGCCAGCATCTGGAAAAGCGCTTTAACACCGGGCGTACACCGCACTGAGGAAAATATGAGCCAAATAACTATGACACCCGCCGACGCGATGATTACGCTGGAAAACGTGAACAAATGGTACGGACAGTTTCATGTCCTGAAGGACATTAATCTCAAGGTCAAGCAGGGCGAACGCATCGTCCTGTGCGGCCCTTCCGGGTCCGGGAAATCCACAACCATTCGCTGCATTAACCATCTTGAAGAGCATCAGCAAGGACGCATCGTGGTTGATGGTATCGAGCTGAATGAAGATATCCGCAATATCGAACGCGTGCGTCAGGAAGTGGGAATGGTCTTTCAGCACTTTAATCTGTTTCCGCACCTGACCGTTCTGCAGAACTGTACGCTTGCACCGATTTGGGTACGGAAGATGCCGAAAAAGGAAGCCGAGGCGCTGGCAATGCACTACCTGGAGCGTGTACGAATCGCAGAACATGCAAATAAGTTCCCTGGCCAGATATCGGGTGGCCAGCAGCAGCGTGTGGCTATCGCCCGTTCACTGTGTATGAAACCGAAAATTATGCTGTTTGATGAACCGACATCAGCTCTCGATCCGGAAATGGTGAAGGAGGTTCTGGACACCATGATTGGGCTGGCACAATCTGGCATGACTATGCTGTGCGTCACGCATGAGATGGGTTTTGCGCGAACTGTAGCCGACCGGGTGATCTTTATGGACCGCGGGGAGATTGTTGAGCAGGCGCCGCCGGATGAGTTCTTTGCGCATCCGAAGTCAGAACGTACGCGAGCATTCCTGTCGCAGGTGATTCATTAATCTGCTGTTTTTGCCCGGTGGCGCTGCGCTTACCGGGCCTACCGTTTTCACGAGAATCATAACGCAAAAAGGCCATCCTTTCGGATGGCCTCTTCACTTGTTTGATGTCTGGCAGTTCCCTACTCTCACATGGGGAGACCCCACACTACCATCGGCGCTACGGCGTTTCACTTCTGAGTTCGGCATGGGGTCAGGTGGGACCACCGCGCTAAAGCCGCCAGACAAATTCTTTTACTTCTTGCCGAACTTTAACCTAAGTATAAAGTGGTGCTGATACCCAGAGTCGAACTGGGGACCTCACCCTTACCAAGGGTGCGCTCTACCAACTGAGCCATATCAGCACGCTAAATTTGATGCCTGGCAGTTCCCTACTCTCACATGGGGAGACCCCACACTACCATCGGCGCTACGGCGTTTCACTTCTGAGTTCGGCATGGGGTCAGGTGGGACCA
>NZ_FODW01000001.1:0-284974 GCF_900110475.1 Enterobacter sp. NFIX58
GTGTTCGAGCCATTTGTAGGCCGGGTAAGGCGAAGCCGCCACCCGGCTTTTTTACATCCTGCTCCACCAGCTCAGCTTCCGTGGCCACCCATACGTTAATGCTCGGGGCCGTCTTCACTGCAGGATATCACGGCGAGTCACGTGGCATAAAAACAAAGCCGGGTGGCGCTGACGCTTACCCGGCCTACGTGTTCGAGCCATTTGTAGGCCGGGTAAGGCGAAGCCGCCACCCGGCTTTTTCATGCCATTACGCTTCCTGCTTTACCAGCTCAGCTTCAGCGTCCGCGTCCCGCGCACCTTCATTCTGCGACAGCATCGCGGTCGCAATACCATTCCCCAACACGTTAATCGCGGAACGGCCCATATCCAGGAAGTGGTCGATCCCCATCAGCAGCAAAATACCGGCGACCGGAATGTTGAAGCTTGGGATCGTCGCGGCCAGCACCACCAGCGAGGAGCGCGGTACGCCCGCAATCCCTTTTGAGGCCAGCATCAGAGTCAGCATCAGCACCGTCACTTCAGAGAAGCTCAGGTGAATGTTGTACGCCTGAGCGATAAACATTGAGGCGAAAGAGCAGTACACCATCGACCCCACCAGGTTGAAGGAGTAGCCAATCGGCAGCACGAAAGAGGCAATGTTGCGCGAGCAGCCAAAACGCTCCAGCTGCTCCAGCGTTTTAGGGTAGGCCGCTTCAGAACTGCTGGTGGTAAACGCCACCAGAACTGGATCTTTCAGCATGCTGACCAGGCGGAACACCTCTTTTTTCAGCACCATGTAACCCACGGCCAGCAGCACCATGCAGGTGAGAAGAATGGCAACATAGTAGCCGCCAATAAAGGAGGCATAGTTCAACAGAATGCCCAGACCCTGCGTGGCGATAACGGATGAGATTGCCGCGAAAATGGCCAGCGGCGCAACGTACATCACATAACCCGTGACCTTCAGCATGATATGGGAAACCACGTCCAGCGCAGCCACCAGTGGGGCATTGAATTTCTGCCCCAGCGACGCGCCGCCAATGCCGAAGAACATGGAGAACACCACAATCTGCAGGATCTCATTGTTCGACATCGCCCCCGCGATGCTGGTTGGAATGGTGTGTGACAGGAACGCTTTTAGCGTCATTCCCCCAACGGCCAGACCGGTATCCACCGCCTCGGTCGGGATGGTCAGGTTCAGCCCGCTTCCCGGATGCTCCAGCGTGACGATAAACAGGCCGACCAGAATAGAGAGCACGGATGAGCTGATAAACCATACCATCGCTTTGCCGCCCACGCGGCCAATGGTAGAGGTTTCGCCCAGCTTCATAATGCCGACGGTGAGCGTACTGAACACCAGGGGGGCAATGACCATTTTGATCAGTCGGAGGAAAATATCGGTCAGAAGGGTAATATTATCCGACCAGGCTTTGATGGCATCCGCAGATGCATATTCATGAATTGCTGCCCCTGAAAGAATACCCGCCAGCATGAATATCACGATGAAGAGTGTGAGTTTGTTTGCACTTGCCACGAAAAAAGACCCTCTATGCGCTTCAGATGTAGCCCGCGGCGATACATATAAATTTTTTATTACGACGCGGGAAATTATTCGGCACATAAATTGACGCAAAGCGTAGGGGGATACAACTCCTTTTTAAGTTTTATTAATTTTGTTGTTATTGCCATGACGATATATTGTGATCTGCATCACACTTTAATGGATATATTCTCAGAAAATAAATTAAAAAAGCGGGAAAAATGATTTTAACTACATGTTATTTAAGGAAATAAGAAGTCAATAAGACAAAGTGCTTATGCGTTAAGGGGCAGGTGGTCGAAGCGATATCCGTAAACTAAATTCTCAATAACCCCCCTCAGAGGAACATTAAGCGGGGCTAACATCTTGAACGAAATAAATAAAATGTGGCAAGGGAACGGAGACGTCTTCTGGAGGGTGGTAAATGAAAAGAAAACTCCTTTTGATCTGCGCAGGCACCTTACTGACTGCGACAACGGTCCATCAGGCGCTGGCCGTCACTAGTAGCGGCACCATCGGCGCGACGCTGACACTCACGAACGGCTGTCTGATAAACGGATCGCCCACGCAAAACGGCATTAACTTCGGGACACTGGATTTCGGCACCCATCCCGCAACGTTTTCCACTCTGACCACCCAGCTCACCGGCGCCAGCGGCGGAAACACCTTCACCATTCAATGTACGACCGCCAGCTATACGGTGGCGATCACCGGCAACACCAACTCCACCGCTCCCGGTACCGTTGTTGGCACCCCAGGAACACCTGCCCGCTATCTGGTTAACACCGCCAACGCGGCTCAGGGCGTGGCGTACAGCCTGTACAGTGATAGCGGGTTTAACAGCGTGATTGCCAATAACACCGCGTTGCCGATCGCCTCTACGGCAGGAGGGGTGGACAGTTACACCCTCTACGGACGTATTACCGGCGGCGGTAACAGCGTGACGGTCGTACCCGGAACCTACACAGACACGATTAACGTCAGCGTCACCTATTAGTCCTGCACCGCCATGAAGGCAACTCTCACAGGTCTGCGCATATGCGCAGAGGGACACGTGCAGCCTTTTTTCGCGCTGATCGTCGGATTGCTGATGACGCCTGCGGCGAATGCGGTGACATCACAGTCCTTTAAAGTCAGCGCGACCATCGTCCCGGGATGTGTGGTGACCACCGGCAGCGGAGGGCTTCTCGGGACGCTGGATTTTGGCACCCATAACGGCGTCGAGAGCGCACCGGTCAGCACCAGTTTTGTGCCAAACGGGGCCTTATCTATCGCCTGCACGCCAGGCGTGGCGCTGAGCATGAGCATTAATGGCGGCCAGAATTATTCAACCGTTCGCCGCATGAAACGCTCGAACGGCGCCGACGTGGTGGGATATCGGCTTTACAGCAGCAGCTCGCTGGCCGCGAACAGCGAGATTGGCGTCAACCAGGCGATACCGGTGACCTATAGCAACAGCAATAACATCGCGCTGCCGCTTTTTGGCGTGGCGCTACTGACCGGATTTAGCCCGGCAGGAACGTATTCCGATCAGCTCACCGTGACCTTGTCATGGTAATAAAGGGAGAGTGTTGATGAAGCCAATTGTCAGACCTGTTTGTCTGGTGGGCGCGTTGGGAATGGCTGTGGCAACCGGTCAGGCGCAGGCGGCAGCCACCATTCTGCTCTGGCCGATCGACCCATGGCTTGCGGCAGACGCCAACGCCACAGAACTGTGGATCCAGAACCAGGGAAACAGCGCCACAACGATGCAGGTGCGCATTGTGCGCTGGAAGCAGGAGGACGGACACGAGCGCTACACCGCACAGCAGGATGTGGTCGCCAGCCCGCCCATCGTCACGATTGGCACAGGCAGCAAGCAGCTTATCCGCCTTATTAAGCAAGCTCCCGTTCCCGCAGGCATCGAGCAAGCCTACCGCATTATCGTGGATGAAATTCCTCAGCCTGATGCCAAAGCAGAACCCACCATCGGCCTCAAATTGCAGATGCGTTACTCCATTCCGCTGTTTGTGTATGGTCAGGGGATCCCGACCATAAAAGAGGGGGCGCATCACGCGCTGGTGGAGACCCGGAACCTGAGCTGGCGGGTGACGCGAACGGATGGGCAGCCAGCACTGGAGGTCCGGAATCGGGGGGATGTCCATGTCAGGCTGAGCCAGGTGGCGCTGGAGCAGGGAGGGCAGAAACGCACGGTTGCGGAGGGATTGCTGGGTTACGTACTTCCCGGCAGCACCCGTAGCTGGCCGGTACCCGCGGGCGTTCGTCAGCCGGAGCGGATGAGCGCGCAGATTAATGCCAGGGACGCACAATGGCAGTCGACGCCCGTCAACTGAAGCCGGCGATGATGATACTGCTTTGCGTCAGTTCGGCGACCTGGGCTGAGCCCGGCGATGACAGCCTGCCGCCGCCGCCCCAGGCACAGGCGATACATGATGAAGCGGTCTTCCAGCTTGCCCTCGTGCTTAACCACTACGACACCGGTCTGGTCGTGCCCGTGACGCAGCGTAAAGGCGCTTTCTTTATCTCCAGCGCCGACCTGCTACGCGCGGGGTTGCCACCGGAACATGTTCCTGCCGGCGAGGTAAATCTCTCTTCGCTTTCTCAGGTGAGGGTCGAGTACGACAGCGCAGCGCAGCGCCTGCTGCTGACCGTTCCCCGCGACTGGGTCGCGTCCCGCGTGACGCCGTTCAGCGCGCAAGCGACGCAGGCCAAACCGCACTTCGGGCGCGGCGCGCTGCTCAATTACGATCTTTACACCAACCACACGGAGCATATCGGCGGACAGGCGTCTCTCTGGCATGAGTTCCGCTACTTTAACGAGAACGGTTCGTTTTCCTCCACCGGCTATGCCCGGGAAAATTTCACCGGCAACGAGGTGCAGCAGGAGGGGTATGTCCGCTATGACACGACCCTGCTGTTCACCAATGAGGATGACGCGATGAGCTGGAGCGTCGGGGACGTGATCAGCGATGCCCTGAGCTGGAGTTCCAGCGTGCGGATGGGGGGGATCAGCGTCGGGCGGGATTTCTCCCTGCGGCCTGACCTGGTGACGTGGCCCCTGCCCGAATTCGCCGGGGAAGCGGCGGTACCCACCTCGGTCGATCTTTTTATCAACGGGTATCGCTCCGGCTCAACCCAGCTTCAGCCGGGTCCCTTCACCCTGACCAATCTGCCCTATATCAACGGCGCCGGGGATGCGGTGCTGGTCACGACGGATGCGCTGGGGCGACAGGTCAGCACCACGCTGCCGTTTTACGTCACCAGCGACTTGCTTAAAAAAGGGCTGAGCGACGGCGCCGTGACGCTGGGCAGCCTGCGGCGTAATTACGGTATCAGGAATTTTGACTACGGCTCCGCGGCAGGCAGCGGCTCGTATCGCTACGGGGTGACGGACTGGCTGACCCTGGAAGGGCATGCGGAAGGGGCGCAGGAGCTGGCGCTGGGCGGGGCAGGGACGGTGATAAAACTCGGCCAGTTTGGCGTGGTGAATACCGCTTACTCGCAGAGCCGCATGCGCGGGGATACGAGCGGGCAAATCAACTGGGGTTACCAGTACAGCACCAGCGAGTTCAGCGTCGCCACCCAGCACACGCGCCGTGACCGCGGTTTTGGCAATCTGGCCCTTTACGACCAGCCGACGGTGTATGACGAGAACAATAAACCCATCGCCAGCTTCAGCCGCAATACGGACCAGTATTCTCTTACCTTCAATCTGGGGCAGTACGGCAACATCGGCGCGGCCTGGATCGGCGTGGAAAGTTTTGACAGTCAAAAAACCGAGCTGCTTAATCTCTCATGGAGTCGCAATTTGTGGGGCGCGAGCAGTATTTACCTCGCCGGGAGCCGGGACCAGCAGCGGGGAGACTGGACGGTCGCGCTGTCGCTGCAGGTGCCGCTGGGGGCACGCGACAGCGCCGCGTTCACCGTTGAAAACACCCCGGATGCCGGCAGTACCCAGCGCATCAACTATAACCACGCCATGCCGTCTGACGGCGGCTTTAGCTGGAACATGGCCTGGGCCAACCAGTCAAAATCCAGTGATTATCAACAGGGCACGCTGGGCTGGCGTAATAACAATATTGAACTGCAGGGCGGCGGCTACGGCGAAAGGGACATGATGACCTGGTGGGGCGAGGCGATGGGCGCGATTGTTCTGATGGACGGCGAGCTGTTTGCCGCGAATAAGATCAACGATGCGTTTGTCGTCATTAGTACCGACGGTCATCCGGATGTGCCCGTCAGCTATGAGAATCAGCCCGTCGGTAAAACGAATAACAACGGTTACCTGCTGGTCAGCGGGGTGTCGGCGTATTATCCGGCTAGCTACCGCATTGATACCCTGAACCTGCCGGCGGATACCCGTCTGAAAGAGACCGAGCGGCGGATCGCGATCCGGCGTCACAGCGGCTATCTGGTTGATTTCCCAATGGAGCAGGAGCGGGTGGCAAGCGTCATTCTGCACGATGTACGCGGCCAGGCGCTGCCGGTGGGAAGCCAGGTCCGACGCGCTTCGCGCAGCAATGCGGTGGTGGGGTATGACGGCATCGCCTGGCTGGAGAATCTTAGCGATGTGAACCCGCTGGAGGTGATCGCGCCTGATGGAAAACGCTGCAGGGCTACCCTGACCGTGGGAGCCAACCCGGAGCACAAGCTGCAAACCTACGGTCCGCTGGTGTGCCGGGAGTCGCCATGAAGCGCCTGCTGCTGTTGATACTGCTGCTGTTTTCCGGCGGCGGCTGGGCGGCGTGTACCGTCAGTACGGTCAACGCCTCGTTTGGCAGCGTCACGTCGTTTGCGCTCAGCGGAACCGGGGAGGTGGAAACCACCGGCACGCTGGTGGTGGCCTGCGATGCCATACTGAATCTGTTGACCAACGACTCGGTGACGCTGACCTATACCGCGGCATCGGTCTCGGGCAGCAGTCGGGCCACCATGAAACGCACGGACAACGCGGCCATCACGGACGTGATCCCCACCCGGCTGTGCGGACTCGCGGGCTGCGCGAGCAGCAGCGAGGTACAGATAAGCAAATCGTATACCTGGAGCGGGAATACGCTACTGGGGTTGCTGGGGTCAAAGCAGTACAACATCCCGCTCTATTTCCGTACCGTCGCCGGACAGAACGTTTCTGCCGGGCCGTATCAGGTGCAGTTAACCTTCAGCGTTAACTACAGCGTCTGCTCCGTGGGCGCGCTCGGTATTTGCACAATCAATCAGACGGGCACGGCGACGACCACCATTCTCCTTAACCTGACCGTGACCAACGACTGCAGCGCCATGACCACGCCGGACGTCAACTTCAACAGCGCGCCGCTGGTGCAAAGTTTCCCTACCGTCTCGCAGGCGATTGCCGTCACCTGTACCAAAGGCAGCACGTATACCATCGGCATTAACAACGGTGCTAACGCGCTGAATAACGTGCGCCGGATGGTAAGCGGCAGTAACTACCTGAGTTATGACATCTATAAAGAAGCCACGGGTAACCGCTGGGGCGGCAGCGGCAGCGAACGCTGGACCAGCGCGACGTCGTCGCAGGTCAGTACCGATGGTCTCCTGCGTACCTACAACTACACCGCGAAAGTGCTGACCAATCAGGCCACGCCACCCGCCGGAACCTACACCGATACGCTGATTGTCGACGTGGCTTTCTAACCCCGCGCTTTTCCCTTTCGCAAATGTAAAGTTCCTGTTGGCTGTGCCGATAACACCGTTAATAAATCTATGAGAAGGTGTTGTATGTTGAACCGTATCCGCGTTGTCACAATGCTCATGATGGTGCTGGTCATTTTCGCACTTCTTCAGCTCATCTCCGGCGGGCTTTTTTTCTCGTCATTAAAACAGAACCAGGACAGCTTTGCGGCCTCGAACGATCTCCGCCTGCAGCAGAGTGAGCTCACCTCAACGTGGGATCTGATGCTGCAAACGCGTATCAACCTGAGCCGCTCGTCCGCGCGCATGATGATGGATCCCAACAATCAGCAGAGCAGCGCGAAAACCGATCTGTTGAAAAATGCCCGTGCCACCCTCGCTGACGCCGCAAAACATTACGACGCCTTCAAAAAGATTACCCCGCAGCCTGCGATGGAGCAGGTGAGCCAGAACATTGACGAAAAATACAACGCCTATCATGCCGGTCTGGCAGAGCTGATTCAGTTCCTTGAGAGCGGCAACATGGACGCCTATTTCGCGCAGCCGACGCAGGGGATGCAAAACGCCCTCGGCGCGGCGCTGGGGGAGTACGCGAAGGTCAGTGGCGATCTGTATCACTCCGCGTTTGCTGAAAGCCAGAATGACTACCGCTTTGCGAAATGGCAGATGGCGGTGTTGGCGCTGGCGCTGGTCATTGTGCTGATCGCGGTCTGGTACGGCATTCGCCATATCCTGCTGAACCCTCTCGGTCGCGTCATTGCCCACATTCGTGACATTGCCGGCGGTGACCTGACCAAAACGCTGACCGTGTCCGGGCGTAATGAGATCACCGAGCTGGCAAACAGCGTTGACCATATGCAGCGTTCTCTTATCGATACCGTCGCCAACGTGCGTAGCGGCACGGATGCCATCTATACCGGCACCAGCGAAATTGCGATGGGCAATAACGACCTCTCTTCGCGCACTGAACAGCAGGCGTCCGCCCTGGAAGAGACGGCGGCCAGCATGGAGCAGCTCACCGCGACTGTGAAGCAGAACGCCGATAACGCCCGCCAGGCGTCTCAGCTGGCGGAAAACGCCTCCGAGACGGCACAGCGTGGCGGCCGCGTGGTGGATGGTGTGGTGAAAACCATGCACGACATCGCCGAGAGCTCGAAGAAAATCGCCGACATTATCAGCGTCATCGACGGCATTGCCTTCCAGACTAACATTCTGGCGCTGAACGCCGCCGTGGAAGCGGCGCGTGCGGGCGAGCAGGGACGCGGGTTTGCCGTGGTGGCCGGGGAAGTGCGCAACCTGGCCAGCCGCAGCGCCAACGCGGCAAAAGAGATCAAGTCGCTGATTGAAGATTCCGTCTCCCGCGTGGATACCGGCTCCGTGCTGGTGGAAAGCGCCGGGGAGACGATGAATGACATCGTGAATGCTGTCACCCGCGTGACGGACATCATGGGTGAAATCGCCTCTGCGTCTGATGAGCAGAGTCGTGGTATCGACCAGGTTGCCCTGGCGGTATCGGAAATGGATCGCGTGACACAGCAAAACGCCGCGCTGGTGCAGGAATCCGCTGCGGCGGCCGCTGCGCTGGAAGACCAGGCAAGCCGTCTGAAGATGGCCGTCTCGGCGTTTCGTCTCGCTTCACTCGCTGGAAACACGGTCACCCCGCAGGCGACGTACCGCGCGCCAGCCGCTGAACCGGCTGCAAACCGTACGCGTACCGCGACGACCGGACAAGATGAAAACTGGGAAACATTTTGACTGACAATTAAACCGCGGCTGCTTGCCGCTTGATGGGAGCGTGGATGTTAAATCGTATTCGTATCTCGACCACACTGTTTTTGATTCTGATCCTTTGCGGTGTGTTGCAGGTTGGCAGTAACGGGTTGTCTTTTTGGGCGTTTCGCGATGGCTATCAGAATTTGCAGGACGTTGAGGCGAGTAATCAGCAGCGCTCCGCACTGGCACAAACCCGTGCCGTGCTGTTGCAGGCAAGCACTGCGCTGAACAAGGCGGGAACCTTAACCGCGCTAAGTTATCCGCCGGATGACATTAAGGCGCTGATGGCCACCGCGCGCGACAGCCTGAAACAGGCTGACGCACAGTTTAAGGCCTTTACGGCACAGGCCACCGGTAGCGAGAAAGAGAAAGCGCTGAAGGCCGCCATGAAGACCCATTTTGAACAGTGGTACAGCGATCTGGACCATCAGGCGACGTGGCTTGAGAACAACCAGCTGTCGGACTTTATGACCGCGCCGGTTCAGGCCTCGCAGGCCGCGTTTGACGGCAGCTTTAACGCGTGGCAGCAGGATATTAACCAGTCTGTACAGCGTGCCGGTGACCAGAGCCGTCAAAGCTATCACATGTCGGGCGTCATCTTTGCCGTGGTGGTGATTCTGGCAGGGTTGCTGACCGGTGCCGCGCTGCTCTGGTCGCGCAGAATGATTGTGCAGCCGCTGGCCATTATCAGCAGCCACTTCGACAGTATTGCGAAAGGCGACCTGGCGCGTCCGGTGGCGGTGTTCGGCAAGAACGAAATTTCGGCAATTTTTGCCAGCCTGAAGGCGATGCAGGGATCGCTGCGGGAAACGGTATCCGACGTGCGTCAGGGCAGTTATGCCATGCACACCGGGATCTCAGAGATTGCGGCGGGTAACAACGATCTCTCGTCCCGCACCGAGCAGCAGGCGGCCTCGCTGGCGCAGACGGCAGCCAGTATGGAGCAGCTGACCGCGACGGTAAGCCAGAACGCCGATAACGCGCGTCAGGCGTCTGACCTGTCAAAACAGGCGGCGATGACGGCGAAGAAGGGCGGCGACCAGGCGTCCCACGTCGCCAGTACCATGCAGGAGATCGCCACCAGTTCACAGAAAATTGGTGACATCATCAGCGTGATTGACGGTATCGCGTTCCAGACCAACATTCTGGCGCTGAATGCCGCTGTGGAAGCCGCGCGTGCCGGGGAGCAGGGGCGCGGGTTTGCGGTGGTGGCGGGTGAAGTGCGTAACCTGGCGAGCCGCAGCGCCAACGCGGCGAAAGAAATTAAGGTGCTGATCGAAGAGTCGGTCTCACGCGTTCAGCAGGGCTCAACGCTTGTGGATACTGCGGCGAAAACCATGCACGAAATCGTCACCTCCGTGACGCGGGTGAACGACATCATGGGCGAGATTGCCTCGGCGTCGGATGAACAGCGTCGCGGCATTGAGCAGGTTGCCCAGGCGGTGAGCCAGATGGATCAGGTGACGCAACAGAACGCCTCGTTAGTTGAGGAAGCGGCAGCGGCAACCGATCAGCTGGCCAGCCAGGCGGATCGTCTGACCGGGCTGGTCGCGGTATTTAATGTGAAAGAGCACGTTGAAGCAGTAACAGAAGTCGGGCGGTCGCAGGCCGTGCCAGTTGTATCCTGAATGTAATTAAGAAGGCGCTATGACATCACCAATGCCCCCTGGGCAAACGTCATTATTGTTGCAGATGACACAGCGCCTCGCGCTGTCCGACGCGCATTTTCGTCGGATATGTCAGTTAATCTACCAGCGTGCGGGGATCGTGCTTGCGGATCATAAGCGGGACATGGTCTACAACCGTCTGGTGCGGCGCTTGCGTACGCTGGGGCTGGATGATTTTGGCCGCTATCTGAGCATGCTCGAGGCGAACCAGAACAGCGCAGAGTGGCAGGCTTTTATTAACTCGTTAACCACCAACCTGACGGCGTTTTTCCGCGAGGCTCACCACTTCCCGGTTCTGGCCGAGCATGCGCGCCGTCGCACCGGGGAGTATCGCGTCTGGAGTGCGGCCGCCTCGACGGGTGAAGAGCCGTACTCGCTGGCGATCACCCTTGCCGATACGCTGGGGATGGCGCCCGGGCGCTGGAAGGTCTACGCCAGCGATATCGATACCGAAGTGCTGGAGAAGGCGCGTAACGGCGTTTATCGCCAGGATGAACTGAAAACGCTGTCGCCGCAGCAGCTGCAGCGTTATTTCATGCGCGGGACGGGCCCGCATGAAGGCCTGGTACGCGTACGCCAGGAGCTGGCGAACTGCGTCGAATTCGCGCCCGTTAACCTGCTGGATAAGCAGTACAACGTGCCGGGGCCTTTCGACGCCATTTTTTGCCGTAACGTCATGATCTATTTTGATAAAACGACGCAACAGGACATTTTGCGTCGGTTTGTTCCGTTGCTCAAGCCTGACGGTTTACTGTTTGCCGGGCACTCGGAAAACTTCAGCAACCTCGTGCGTGAGTTTAGCCTGCGTGGGCAAACGGTATATGCGCTGAGTAAGGAAAAAGCATGAGTAAAATCAGGGTATTGTCTGTCGATGATTCAGCGCTGATGCGTCAGATCATGACTGAAATTATCAATAGCCACAGCGACATGGAGATGGTGGCAACCGCGCCTGATCCGCTGGTAGCGCGGGATTTAATTAAAAAATATAACCCCGACGTGCTAACGCTGGATGTCGAGATGCCGCGCATGGATGGCATCGATTTCCTCGAAAAATTAATGCGGCTGCGGCCCATGCCGGTGGTGATGGTCTCCTCCCTGACCGGGAAAGGATCGGAAATCACCCTGCGCGCGCTGGAGCTGGGGGCGGTGGATTTTGTCACCAAGCCGCAGCTCGGCATCCGTGAAGGGATGCTGGCGTACAGCGAGATGATCGCCGAGAAGATCCGCACCGCGTCGCGGGCGAAGCTTGCCGCCCACACGCCGATGGCCGCGCCGACGACCCTGAAGGCCGGTCCCTTACTCAGCTCGGAAAAACTGCTGGTCATTGGGGCGTCAACCGGAGGAACAGAGGCAATTCGTCATGTACTCCAGCCATTGCCGCTCTCAAGTCCGGGTATTCTGATCACTCAGCATATGCCGCCAGGCTTTACCCGTTCGTTCGCAGAACGCCTGAACAAGCTGTGCCAGATCAGCGTGAAAGAGGCGGAAGACGGCGAGCGCGTGCTCCCGGGGCATGCCTATATCGCGCCGGGCGACAAGCATATGGAGCTGGCGCGCAGCGGCGCTAACTATCAAATCAAAATTCATGACGGACCGCCGGTCAACCGGCACCGTCCGTCGGTGGATGTGCTGTTTCATTCGGTGGCGAAACATGCGGGGCGCAACGCCGTGGGGGTGATCCTGACGGGGATGGGCAACGACGGTGCCGCCGGAATGCTTGCAATGCACCAGGCTGGCGCCTGGACGATTGCGCAGAATGAAGCAAGTTGTGTGGTGTTCGGCATGCCGCGCGAGGCCATCAATATGGGTGGCGTGAGCGAAGTGGTCGATCTTAGCCAGGTAAGCCAGCAGATGCTGGCGAAAATCAGTGCCGGACAGGCAATACGTATTTGACTCAGGAGTATTATTTTATGGCGGATAAAGAGCTTAAGTTTTTGGTTGTGGATGACTTTTCCACCATGCGTCGCATTGTGCGCAACCTGCTGAAAGAGCTGGGCTTCAACAACGTTGAAGAAGCAGAAGACGGCGTTGATGCGCTGAACAAACTGCAGGCTGGCGGGTTTGGTTTTGTGATCTCCGACTGGAACATGCCAAACATGGACGGTCTGGAACTGTTAAAAACCATTCGTGCTGATGCGGGAATGGCGTCCATGCCGGTTCTGATGGTCACGGCAGAAGCGAAGAAAGAGAACATCATTGCCGCTGCACAGGCGGGCGCAAGCGGCTATGTGGTGAAGCCATTCACCGCGGCGACCCTGGAAGAGAAGCTCGGTAAGATCTTCGAGAAACTCGGCATGTGAGGTGTTGGTTATGATGCAACCTGCTATGAAACCCGTTGAAGAACACTCGCCGAGCGACATCATCGTCCGCATCGGCAGCCTGACGCGCATGCTGCGTGACAGCCTGCGTGAGCTGGGTCTGGATCAGGCGATTGCCGAAGCGGCGGAAGCGATTCCTGATGCCCGCGATCGTCTGGACTACGTCGTGCAGATGACCGCTCAGGCCGCTGAACGTGCGCTGAACAGCGTGGAAGCGTCGCAGCCGCACCAGGATGCGATGGAAAAGGGGGCGAAAGCGCTGACCAAACGCTGGGACGAGTGGTTTGAGAACCCTATCGAGCTGGCGGATGCCCGCGAACTGGTGACCGATACCCGTCAGTTCCTGGGGGATGTGCCGGGTCACACCAGCTTCACCAATGCCCAGCTGCTAGACATCATGATGGCGCAGGATTTCCAGGACCTGACCGGTCAGGTTATCAAGCGCATGATGGATGTGATTCAGGAGATTGAGCGCCAGCTGCTGATGGTGCTGCTGGAGAACATCCCGGAACCGGCAGCCCGTCCAAAACGCGAGAACGAAAGCCTGCTCAATGGTCCACAGCTCGACGCCAGCAAGGCGGGCGTGGTGGCAAGCCAGGATCAGGTGGACGACCTGCTGGACAGCCTCGGCTTCTGATGGTCCATTGCGCCTCAGGGGAGGGATGCCCCCTGAGGCGGTTTGCGACAAAATCACCGAAAAGAGCCCGAATAAACGGGCTTTTCCCGCCATTGGATTTCCGCTGCGCTGGCATGATACCCGTGACGTAATGGGCTGAGCGTGCACAGTGGCAGAAGAGAACGACGACAAAACGGAAGCCCCCACACCCCACCGACTAGAAAAGGCGCGTGAGGAAGGGCAAATCCCCCGATCCCGAGAATTGACCTCCCTGCTGATCCTTATCGTAGGCGTGTGCATTATCTGGTGGGGCGGGGAGTCGCTCGCCCGCAAGCTGGCGGGCATGCTGTCAACCGGCTTACGTTTTGACCACAGTATGGTCAACGATCCGAATCTGATCCTCAGCCAGATTATTCAGCTGATTAAAGGGGCCATGGTTGCGCTACTGCCCCTGATCACCGGGGTTGTGCTGGTCGCGCTGGTCTCGCCGGTGATGCTCGGCGGTCTGGTCTTCAGCGCCAAATCGCTGCAGCCGAAATTTTCCAAACTGAACCCGCTGCCGGGCATTGCGAAAATGTTCTCTGCGCAGACCGGGGCCGAGCTGCTCAAAGCTATTCTCAAATCGGTGCTGATGGGCAGCTCAGCGGGGTTTTACCTCTGGTACCACTGGCCGGAAATGATGCGTCTCATCAGCGAATCGCCTCTCACCGCGATGAGCAATGCCCTGAATCTGGTCGGACTCTGCGCGCTGCTGGTGGTGCTCAGCATTATCCCGATGGTGGGTTTTGACGTGATCTTCCAGCTCTATACCCACTTCAAGAAACTGCGGATGTCACGTCAGGATATCCGTGACGAATATAAGCAGATGGAAGGTGACCCACACGTGAAGGGGCGTATCCGCCAGATGCAACGTGCCGCCGCCCGTCGCCGCATGATGGACGATGTGCCCAAGGCCGACGTCATCGTCACCAACCCGACACACTACTCCGTTGCGCTGCGCTATGACGAAAACAAAATGAGCGCGCCGAAAGTGGTGGCAAAAGGGGCGGGGCTGATCGCTTTGCGTATCCGGGAAATTGGCACCGAACACCGCGTGCCGATCCTGGAAGCGCCTCCGCTGGCGCGTGCCCTGTACCGCCATGCGGATATTGGACAACAGATCCCGGGACAACTCTACGCCGCCGTGGCGGAAGTGCTGGCCTGGGTATGGCAGTTGAAGCGCTGGCGTCTGGCCGGCGGTCAACGGCCTGTGAAACCTGAGAACCTTCCGGTGCCTGCCGCGCTGGATTTTATGAACGAGAAGGACACTGATGGCTAATCTGGTGGCAATGTTGCGCCTGCCCGGCAACCTGAAATCGACCCAATGGCAGATCCTGGCCGGGCCGATTCTGATCCTGCTAATTCTGTCGATGATGGTACTGCCGCTCCCGGCGTTCATCCTCGACCTGCTTTTCACTTTCAATATCGCGCTGTCCATTATGGTGCTGCTGGTGGCGATGTTCACCCAGCGTACCCTGGAGTTCGCCGCGTTCCCGACCATTCTGCTGTTTACCACCTTGCTCCGACTGGCGCTGAACGTAGCGTCAACGCGTATCATCCTGATGGAAGGTCACACCGGGGCGGCAGCGGCAGGTAAAGTGGTGGAAGCGTTCGGCCACTTCCTGGTGGGTGGTAATTTCGCTATCGGTATCGTGGTGTTCGTCATCCTCGTGATCATCAACTTTATGGTCATCACCAAAGGTGCAGGGCGTATTGCGGAAGTGGGCGCGCGCTTTGTGCTCGACGGGATGCCCGGCAAGCAGATGGCGATCGACGCCGATCTGAACGCCGGTCTTATCGCTGAAGATGAAGCTAAAAAGCGCCGTGCGGAAGTGACGCAGGAGGCGGACTTCTACGGCTCCATGGACGGTGCGAGTAAGTTTGTCCGCGGTGACGCCATCGCGGGCATTCTGATCATGGTGATTAACGTGGTCGGCGGTCTGCTGGTGGGCGTGTTGCAGCACGGGATGGACATGGGCCACGCGGCGGAAAGCTATACGCTGCTGACCATCGGTGACGGTCTGGTCGCGCAGATCCCGGCGCTGGTGATTTCCACTGCGGCAGGTGTCATCGTGACGCGTGTGAGCACCGATCAGGACGTTGGCGAGCAGATGGTGGGCCAGCTGTTCAGTAACCCGCGCGTGATGCTGCTGGCCGCGGCGGTTCTCGGGTTGCTCGGTCTGGTGCCGGGTATGCCAAACCTCGTTTTCCTGCTGTTTACGGCGGCGCTGCTGGGTCTTGCCTGGTGGATGCGTGGCCGTGAAACCAAACCGGCAGCGGAACCTGTTCCGGTCAAAATGCCGGAGAATAACCAGGCCGTTGAAGCGACCTGGAACGACGTTCAGCTCGAAGATTCCCTGGGAATGGAAGTCGGGTATCGCCTGATCCCGATGGTCGATTTCCAGCAGGACGGCGAGCTGCTCGGCCGTATCCGCAGTATCCGTAAAAAATTCGCCCAGGACATGGGCTTCCTGCCGCCGGTGGTACACATCCGCGACAATATGGACCTGCCGCCCGCGCGCTACCGCATCCTGATGAAAGGCGTTGAAATCGGCAGCGGTGATGCCTATCCGGGCCGCTGGCTGGCGATTAACCCCGGCACCGCCGCAGGCACGCTGCCGGGCGAGCAAACTATCGACCCGGCCTTTGGTCTGGCCGCGATCTGGATTGAAAGCGCGCTGAAAGAGCAGGCGCAGATCCAGGGTTATACGGTTGTTGAAGCCAGTACCGTGGTGGCGACCCATCTTAATCACCTGATTGGGCAATTCTCGGCGGAGCTGTTTGGCCGTCAGGAAGCGCAGCAGCTGCTGGACCGCGTCACGCAGGAGATGCCGAAGCTGACGGAAGATCTGGTCCCGGGCGTGCTGACCTTAACCACGCTGCATAAGGTGCTGCAAAACCTGCTCGACGAGAAGGTGCCGATCCGCGATATGCGCACCATTCTGGAAACCCTTGCCGAGCACGCACCGATACAAAGCGATCCGCACGAGCTGACGGCGGTGGTGCGCGTGGCGCTGGGACGGGCAATCACCCAGCAGTGGTTCCCGGGAACCGGGGAAGTGCAGGTGATCGGCCTCGATACGCCGCTTGAGCGTCTGCTGCTGCAGGCTCTGCAGGGCGGGGGCGGCCTGGAGCCGGGCCTGGCGGACCGTCTGCTGGCGCAAACCCAGGAGGCGCTGGCGCGTCAGGAGATGCTGGGGGCGCCGCCGGTGCTGCTGGTGAACCACGCGCTGCGTCCGCTGCTGTCGCGCTTCCTGCGTCGCAGCCTGAACCAGCTGGTCGTGCTGTCGAATCTGGAGCTGTCGGATAACCGTCATATCCGCATGACCGCGACGATTGGAGGAAAATAATGCGTAAGTGGCTTTGGATAGTGCTCTTCCCGCTGGCAGCGCAGGCTGCCGGGGGAGGTACCTGGCAGGCGAGCAGCATGGGGGTGACCCTCAGCAACCGCGGTGTTGCTATGTCGTCTAACCCGCTGTCGGCTTCGGAAGAGGTTTCCGGTCAGATGGGCCTTGTGGTCTGGAACTACCGGCTGATTGGCCCTACGCCAGCGGGCTTGCGGGTGCGCCTCTGCTCTCAGACGCGCTGTACCGAAATCGACGGCGAAAATGGAACAACGCAGGCGTTCAACGGCGTGCCAGCTATTGAGCCTTTGCGTTTCATCTGGGAAGTGCCGGGCGGAGGACGTTTGATCCCGGCGCTGAAGGTGCAGAGCAATTCTGTCATCGTGAACTACCGCTAACACCCTGCCTTTTCACCAGCCATCAGGCAATTTTGATGGCTGGCTCTCAAAACTGACCTCGCCTTTTGATCAAAAAGAAACACTGTTTTATAAATCAGTGACGCGCGTAACCATACTCTTTGTATTTTTGCCATTCCCCCTCTTTGCAATGGCAGAAACAGAAAGGTATCAACAAGCCGATGCAATTACTGTAGCCGTATTAAAGCTCCCGGACGAGGCTTGCTTGCAGGGAGTCTCCCAAAACTGATTAGGGTTGACGGCAATGAAAACACGTAAAATTGGACTCGCGAATTATCTTGCGTACGGATCAGGCGATTTCCTAGGGGCGGGTACCACCGCCCTGACGGCGGCCTGGCTTTTATATTTTTATACCACCTTCTGCGGACTCTCACCGATCGAAGCAACGTTCATCTTTGCCGCGGCAAGGGTGCTGGATGCCGTAGTTAGCCCGTTAATGGGCTTTTTAACCGATAACTTTGGTACGACCTGGCTCGGTAAGCGCTTTGGCCGTCGTAAGTTCTTTATCCTGCTGGGTATTCCGTGCGTGTTCAGCTACTCGCTGATGTGGGTTGGGGACATGAGCTTCTGGTATTACCTGCTGACTTATCTGGTGTTTGATATTGTCTACACCATGATTCTGGTGCCGTACGAAACGCTGGTGCCGGAAATGACTGACGACTTTAAACAGAAAACGAAGTTCTCCGGGGCGCGCATCTCTATGGCGCAGATGTCCGCCATTCTGGCCTCCTTCCTGCCGGGGATCCTGTTGACCCACTTCGGGAAAGACAACGCGGTTTCCTTCTTCTACGCAAGCCTGGTCTTTTCTGTGCTCTGCGCGCTGATGCTGACCTTCGTCTGGTGCTTCACCTGGGAGCGCCCGCGCGAAGAGTGGTCTGAAGCGGCGCTGCGTGCTGAAGAAGAGAAGAAGAAACTGACGCTGGGGCAGAGCCTCAACCGGCTGATCGTTGAGTTAAGCTCCACGCTGCGCATCAAAATTTTCCGTCAGCATCTGGGCATGTACCTCGGCGGCTATATCGCGCAGGACGTGTTTAACGCGGTATTCACCTACTACGTGGTGTTCGTGCTGATGCAGGAAGCGTCAATGGCGTCCAGTCTGCTGGGCACGATGGCTATCTTCCAGTTCATTGCGGTTATCGCCATGATCCCGCTGTGTATCCGCTTCGGGCCTGCACCGTCCTACCGCATGGTTGTGGTGCTGTTTGGCCTGGCGTCTCTCTCATACGCCGTACTCTATTATGCTGGCCTGAGCGACGTCTACGCTCTGCTGTTGCTGATCTCTGCGGTCGCAGGGCTGGGTCGTGGCGGTATCAACTACGTGCCATGGAATACCTACACCTACATCGCTGACGTGGATGAAGTGATCACCGGCCAGCGCCGCGAAGGTATTTTCGCGGGCATCATGACCCTGACCCGCAAGGCGTCGCAGGCCGGTGCGGTGATGCTGGTGGGCATCGTGATGCAGATGTCCGGCTTTGTCAGTGGTCAGAAAGTGCAGCCTGCGGAAGTGAGCCACACCATTTTGATGATCCTGAGCGTGGGCACCATCCTGGTGCTGTTCTGCGGCTTCCTTGTTTCCCTGCGCTTCAAACTCAATTTGCAAACCCACAGCACGCTGCGCGAGGAGACCGCGAAAATGCGTGAGAGTGGTCATGCGATGCCTGAGTCAGCGACGCCACACGCCCGCGCCACCGTCGAGATGCTGGCCGGTATGCCTTATGAGTCACTGTGGGGCAATAACAACATCGGTTATCTGAATCGCAATAAGCCAGCGGCACCTTCTCTCAAGGATCGCGCGGTACTGAATTCGACATACAACAGAGGTTAAGATGATGAAAGTTTGGCCTGTCAAACATAGCCCGTTATTACGTCAGCCAGAGCGCTTTATCGCCCGGGACGAGCTGAAATCGCTGATTCAAAAGGTGACGCATAATCTGGTCAATATCCGCGACAAAACGGGGGAATTTTTGCTGCGGCTGGACGACGGGCGCGTGATCGACACCAAAGGCTGGGCCGGATGGGAGTGGACGCACGGCGTTGGCCTGTATGGTATCTGGCAGTATTACTGCCAGACCGGCGACGAAGGTATGCGCGACATCATCGACAGCTGGTTTGCCGACCGCTTTGCGGAAGGCGCAACCACCAAAAACGTTAATACCATGTCGCCGTTCCTGACGCTCGCTTATCGTTACGAAGAGAGCCAAAATCAGGCCTGGTTGCCGTGGCTGGAAAGCTGGGCGGAATGGGCGATGGCGGAGATGCCGCGCACTGAACACGGCGGGATGCAGCACATCACCCTGGCGGAAGAGAACCATCAGCAGATGTGGGACGACACGCTAATGATGACGGTGCTGCCGCTGGCGAAAATTGGCAAGCTGCTCAACAAACCGGAGTACATTGAAGAGGCGGTGTATCAGTTCCTGCTGCACGTGCAGAATCTGATGGACCGGGAGACCGGACTGTGGTTCCACGGCTGGAGCTATGACGGTAATCATAACTTTGCCCGTGCCCGCTGGGCGCGTGGCAACAGCTGGCTCACCATCGTGATCCCGGACTTCCTCGAACTGGTGGATCTGCCGGAAAGCAACGCCGTGCGCCGCTACCTGGTGCAGGTATTGAACGCGCAGATTGCCGCGCTGGCGAAGTATCAGGACGGGAGTGGTTTGTGGCACACGCTGCTTGACGATCCACATTCTTATCTTGAGGCGTCCGCCACGGCAGGGTTTGCCTACGGCATTCTGAAAGCCGTGCGCAAGCGCTATGTTGGCGCGGAGTATGCCGAAGTGGCAGAAAAAGCAATTCGCGGTATCGTCAGGAATATCTCGCCGGAAGGCGAGCTGTTGCAAACGTCGTTCGGCACGGGGATGGGGAGCGATCTTGAGTTTTATCGTCAGATCCCGCTGACCTCAATGCCGTATGGGCAGGCGATGGCGATACTGTGTCTGACGGAGTATTTGCGTAAATACTTCTGAACCTGTGGATATCCCCGGTGGCGCTGCGTTTACCGGGGCTACAAAACAAAACCCGGCTTGCGCCGGGTTTTTTGCATTACATACGTTCTACGGTTTCGATACCCAGGGTATCCAGACCCAGCTTCAGGGTCTTCGCCGTCAGCTGCGCCAGCTTCAGGCGGCTGTTGCGGACCGATTCATTTTCCGCAGACAGGATAGGGCAGTGCTCGTAGAAGCCGGAGAACAGACCCGCCAGGTCGTACAGGTAAGCACACATCACGTGCGGCGTGCCATCACGTGCGACCACGGTCAGCGTCTCTTCGAACTGCAGCAGACGCGCTGCCAGCTGTGCTTCACGATCTTCCGTGATGGTCACGGCGGCATTCGCCAGCACGCTTTCGTCGATATTGGCTTTACGGAAGACCGACAGCACGCGGGTATAGGCGTACTGCATGTATGGCGCCGTGTTGCCTTCAAACGCCAGCATGTTATCCCAGTCGAAGATATAGTCGGTGGTACGGTTTTTGGACAGGTCAGCATATTTCACCGCACCGATACCCACAGCGTTGGCCAGTTTTTTCAGCTCGTCGGCCGGCATGTCCGGATTCTTCTCGGCCACCAGACGACGGGCGCGTTCCAGCGCTTCGTCCAGCAGGTCGGACAGCTTCACGGTCCCGCCCGCACGGGTTTTGAACGGCTTGCCGTCTTTACCCAGCATCATGCCGAACATGTGGTGTTCCAGCGGAACGCTGTCCGGCACGTAACCGGCTTTACGCACGATCGTCCACGCCTGCATCAGGTGCTGGTGCTGACGGGAGTCGATGTAGTACAGCACGCGGTCGGCATGCAGCGTTTCGTAACGGTATTTCGCACAGGCGATGTCGGTCGTGGTGTAGAGGTAGCCGCCATCCTTTTTCTGGATGATCACGCCCATCGGTTCGCCTTCCTTGTTTTTGTACTCATCAAGGAACACAACCGTTGCGCCTTCGCTCTCAACCGCCAGGTTTTTCGCTTTCAGGTCAGCCACAATGCCGGGCAGCATTGGGTTATACAGGCTTTCACCCATCACGTCGTCACGGGTCAGGGTGACGTTCAGACGGTTATAGGTCAGCTGGTTCTGAGACATGGTGATGTCAACCAGCTTGCGCCACATCTCGAGGAAGTATTGATCGCCGCCCTGCAGTTTTACCACGTAGCTGCGCGCGCGCTCGGCAAAGGCTTCGTCTTCGTCGTAGTGTTTTTTGGCTTCGCGATAGAACCCTTCCAGGTCCGCCAGCGCCATTTCGCCCGCGTTTTCCTGCTGCTGTTTTTCCAGGTAAGCAATCAGCATCCCGAACTGGGTACCCCAGTCGCCCACGTGGTTCGCGCGGATCACCTTGTGACCGAGGAACTCGAGCGTACGCACCGCGGCATCACCGATGATGGTGGAGCGCAGGTGGCCAACGTGCATCTCTTTCGCCACGTTCGGGGCAGAGTAGTCGATCACGACGGTCTGCGCTTCCGGCTGGGAAACACCCAGACGGTCAGATTTCAGCGCCGCGTCAACGTGGCTTGCCAGGAAGGCAGGCTCAAGGAAGATGTTGATAAAGCCCGGGCCGGCGATTTCGGTTTTGCTGGCAATGCCGGCGAGATCCAGATGCGTCAGTACCTGCTCAGCGAGCTGTCGCGGCGGCATGCCCAGTTTTTTAGCCACTGCCATCACGCCATTAGCCTGATAGTCGCCAAACTGTACTTTTGCTGACTGACGAACCTGCGGTTCGCAATCCGCAGGCGCGCCTGCGGCAATCAGTGCCTGACTGACTTTTTCGGAGAGAAGAGCCTGAATATTCACCTGGATACCTTACTTTTTTGATGCGGGCTCACAACCACCCGCGCCAGTTAGAGAATTTAGGGCGGGAGTATACTGCAAATGCCTTCTGCCGTCAGCATCGCGGGGCCTGAAGATTGCTCAGAATCCAGGCTAAGAAGGTATGCATAAACATGCAGTCATAAAAAGCCGGATTCTGCGGTTGGTCAAAACAGGGCAACAGAGTAAATTAGCGGCTTTGCGACACGAAAAGAGAGTGACTTATGGCGAACTGGCAATCCATTGACGAACTGCATGATATTTCCGCAGATTTACCGCGCTTCACCCAGGCGTTCACAGAACTTGCCACCCGTCTGGGTCTGGATATTGCGCCGCTTGAGGCCGATCACATCTCTTTGCGCTGCCATCAGAATGCCACCGCAGAGCGCTGGCGTCATGGGTTCGAACAGTGCGGCGAGTTACTGTCCGAGAACATCATTAACGGTCGGCCTATTTGCCTGTTCAGGCTGCGTGAGCCGGTGAACGTGGCCCACTGGCAATTCACCGTGGTTGAACTGCCGTGGCCGGGCGAGAAGCGCTATCCGCACGAAGGGTGGGAGCACATTGAAATTGTCCTGCCGGGTGAGCCGGAGACATTAAACGCGCGTGCGCTGGCCCTGTTAGCTGACGAAGGCTTAAGCCAGCCAGGGATTTTTGTGAAGACCAGTTCACCCAAAGGTGAGCGCGAGCGATTACCGAATCCGACGCTGGCCGTCACGGACGGGAAGGTGACGGTGAAGTTTCATCCCTGGACCATTGAGCAGATCGTTGCCAGTGAAGCGCAAGAGATGTGAGTTCCCGCCGGGACTGAAAGCTGACGGCATGTCATGATGGCTCGTTTGGTGGGAGTAAAGGAGGATTAAATGGCGCTGCTGGAGATTTGCTGTTACAGCGTGGAGTGCGCCGTCACCGCGCAAAAACACGGGGCTGACCGCATTGAACTGTGTGCGGCACCCAAAGAGGGCGGGCTGACGCCTTCTTACGGTGTGCTGAGGGCAGCCCGTCAGGCCGTCACCATTCCCGTTCACCCGATTATTCGTCCGCGCGGCGGTGATTTTTGCTACACGGCGGGCGAGTTCGGTGCCATGCTTGAAGACATCGCCCTCGTTCGCGACCTGGGGTTCCCGGGGCTGGTCACTGGCCTGCTGGATGAGGACGGCAATATTGATATCCCGCGCATGCGTCAGGTCATGAGCGCCGCGAAGGGGCTGGCCGTCACGTTTCATCGCGCATTTGATATGTGTAAAGATCCGCTTCAGGCCTTTGAAACGCTTGGAGAACTTGGCGTGGCGCGCGTTCTGACCTCGGGTCAACAGGCGTCCGCAGAAAAAGGAATGCAATTAATTACGGAACTAAACGCACATTCCCGCGTTCCAATAATAATGGCGGGTGCGGGAGTCCGTGCCAGCAATCTGGAACTGTTTTTAAACGCCGGGGTAAAAGAGCTGCACAGCTCGGCAGGCAAATGGATGCCGTCACCCATGCGTTATCGCAATACAGGATTGTCTATGTCGACGGATGCTGAAGCGGATGAGTATTCACGCTACGGTGTCGAGGGAGAGTCGGTTGCGGAAATGAAGTCGCTGATTGAGCGCCATCACGTGTAGCAACGTACCGATTTTTACCGCGCATCATGTCGCCCAATATGATGCTTGCTTGTACCAGGCCCCTGCAAATTACACAGGGGCCTTTTTTTCTCCTTCATATTTCAAGCCGCAGCCGCGTTGGCCGCCTCGCTCACCCCGGTCACTTACTGATGTAAGCTCCCGGGGATTCGCTGCGTTGCCGCCTTGCTGCAACTTGAACTATTTTGGAGAAAACGTGCGACGCGTAGGCCGGGTAAGGCGCAGCCGCCACCCGGCTAACAGGTTACGGCTTCGTCGCTATCAGCACCGCACGCATCGGCGCCGGATAGCCTTCAATGGTTTTACTGTGATCGGTCGGGTCGAGGAACTGCTCCAGCGATTCGGTGATCATCCAGTCGGTGCGGCGCTGCTCTTCGATTGAGGTCACGCTGACATCGGCAATCCGCACGTCCACAAACCCGCATTTCTCCAGCCAGTTCTTCAGCGCCAGCGCGGAAGGGATGAAGTAAACGTTGCGCATCTGCGCGTAGCGATCGCCCGGCACCAGAACGGCATGTTCATCGCCTTCGATGACCAGCGTTTCCAGCACCAACTCGCCGCCGCTGACCAGCTGATCTTTCAGTTGCCACAGGTGCTCCAGCGGGGAACGACGGTGGTACAGCACGCCCATGGAGAACACGGTATCAAACGCTTTCAGAGCGGGCAGTTGCTCAATACCCAGCGGCAGCAGGTGTGCGCGCTGGTCGTTACCCAGCAGCTTACGTACCGCTTCAAACTGGCACAGGAACAGCTGCATCGGGTCAATACCCACCGCCAGATGCGCACCCGCGCCAATCATGCGCCACATGTGGTAACCGCTGCCGCAGCCCACGTCCAGAATGGTGCGCCCGGTCAGGTCGGAAAGGTGGGGCAGAACGCGATCCCATTTCCAGTCTGAGCGCCATTCGGTATTGATGTTCACGCCGTACAGCGAGAACGGTCCTTTACGCCACGGCATCAGGTTGCGCATCAGCGTTTCGATGCGGTTGATCTGCCCTGGCGGAAGCGGTTCTTCACTCTCTGCGGTGACGCTGTGCAGGAGATCCAGACGATGCGGGGTCAGCTCGGGCAGAAACTCCACCGCATTCGCCCACTGCTTTAACAGGCCGTGCTGCTGATCGCGCTGCCAGGCGGCAATCTGCGCAGGCAGCGTCTCAAGCCAGTGTGAGAGCTGATTTTTGGCAATCAGCTGATAGAAATTACTGAACTCGATCATGCCGGTTTCCCCGCTTTCAGCGCCACCAGAGAACCAAAGTTGAAGCACTGGAACCACAGTTCGCTATGCTCAAATCCGGCCTGACGCAGGCGCGCCTTGTGGGTTTCTACGGAGTCCGTCAGCATCACGTTTTCGAGCATGCTGCGCTTCTGGCTGATCTCCAGCTCGCTGTAGCCGTTCGCACGCTTGAAATCGTGATGCATATTGAACAGCAGCTCGCCAACCTCGGCATCTTCAAAACTGAATTTCTCTGAGAGCACCAGCGCGCCGCCAGGATTCAGCCCCTGATAAATTTTGTCCAGCAGCAACTGGCGGTCTTCCGGCACCAGGAACTGCAGCGTGAAATTCAGCACGACCATGGACGCGTTAGTGATCTCAATCTCGCGGATATCGCCTTCCACCACGTCCACTGGCACAGGGGCTTTGTAGGCGTCAATATGACGACGGCAGCGTTCAACCATCGCCGGGGAGTTATCGACGGCTATGATTCGGCAGCCTTCGTGGTGAACGTTACGACGAACCGACAGCGTTGCCGCGCCGAGCGAGCAGCCCAGGTCATAGACCTGCGTGCCGGGTTGAACGAAGCGCTCAGCCAGCATGCCGATCATAGAAATAATATTGGAATAACCGGGAACAGAGCGCTGGATCATATCCGGGAAGACTTCGGCTACCCGTTCATCGAAGGTCCAGTCGCCCAGGCTGGCGATAGGCGCGGAAAAAAGCGTGTCGCGATCTGACATAACGTAAAAATCCGGGAAAAATAAAGTGGCGTATTGTGCGCTAATGGAGGGAGAAAACCAACTCCCACGGCATATACCACAGGTTAGCCAGCACCATCAGCAAAAGTGAACACCAGGTCGCACTCATGCCGGAACGACGCCAGCGGATTAAGCGGTGGTGAAAACCGTAATAGTGCATCAGGCGGCCAGCGATAAGCAGCAGGCCACAGATGTGTACCATCCAGGTTTCTGCGCCATTCATCTCCATAAACAGCAGCAGGATTAAGGCCGCGGGGATGTATTCGACCGCATTGCCGTGAATGCGGATTGCGCTTTGCAGCTCGGAAAATCCGCCGTCACCGTAGGAGACGCGGTAGAGCGTTCTGAGGCGCACAACATCAAATGAAAATTTAATCAGCAGTAATGCACCTAACACCGCATACAGCGCGCTGACCATACAAACTCCCTGTTTTTGGCAGATGGCACTTCACTATGATAGGGGGTGATATCAGAAAAGAGAAGATTGTTGTGGGATGGAAGGGGCGCTGCCCACGGACGGCACCGCAGTCTGCAAGGCCTGCCACAGAGCATCGACCAGTTCGGGGGCCTGGGCAATATCCGGCGTGTGCAAAAAGAGATACGGCGTGGTGGTGTGTTCCCACGAGGCCAGTTTTTCCAGCCAGACGGCGAACAGCGCCTGGTTTTGCGGCATGTTATCGCTGCCGATAAACCTGACCATGGGGTTCTGCGCGGTCACCACGGCATGAACGGGCACTTTTGGCTTTTTACGCTGCGCCTCAATGATGGCCTCACTGTGCGGTATCGCGCTGTGCACCGGACGGCTATCGAGGATCACCCGGTTAACGGAACGCTCGAGAAGGCCGCGGTTGAGCGCTTTTTCTGCTTCGCCCTTCGCAAAGAAGTCCTGGTGTCGAACTTCCACGCCGTAGGTAAACTCCCGGGGCAGGGCGTCCAGAAACGTCCACAGTGCGGGCAGGTCGCGCGGGCCAAAGACGGCCGGAAGCTGCAGCCAGTACTGGCCAATGCGGTTTGCCAGAGGCGCCATCCGGGCAAAGAATTCGTCGGTCAACTCACCGCAGTTTCGCAGCGCGGCCTGGTGAGAAATGGTCGCCGGAAACTTGAAGCAGAAGCGGAAGTCGTCGGTCGTTTGTTCCCGCCAGCGCGCAACAATCTCGGCTTTCGGGAGCGCATAAAGGGTAGTGTTACCCTCGACGCAGTTGAAGTGTCGGGCATACTCTTCAAGGCTGGTGATGCCAAGGCGCACCCATTTCGGGTGCGACCACTGGGGTAAACCGACATACATCATAGCGCGCTGACAATCTCATCCGTGCTGCGCACGCGGCCGATGCGCGGGAAGATGTGGGTCATGCTGCCCTGGTGCTGTTCCGCGGAGGCCGCGCTGCAGGCATCTTCGGCGATCACCAGATTAAAGCCGAGCTCCCACGCGTTGCGGGCAGTCGATTCCACGCCGATGTTGGTGGAAATACCGCACAGGATAATGGTGTCAATGCCGCGACGGCGGAGCTGCAGCTCAAGATCGGTGCCGTAAAATGCGCCCCACTGGCGTTTAGTGACTTCGATGTCGCTGTCGCGTTTGCCAAGCGAGACCGGGTACGTCCACCAGTTTTCCGGCAGGGCTCGCGCGGGTGCCTGCGCATCAACGGGCTGTTTTAACGCTTCGGCATAATCCGCAGACCAGCCGACGCGCACCATGACAACCGGGGCACCGCTGGCGCGGCATTTTTCTGCCAGGCGGGCGGCGCGGCTGACTACATCGTCCGCGGTATGCGGGCCACCGGCGAAGGGCAAAATGCCTTCCTGTAAATCAATGACTACAAGCGCGGTTTTTCTGGCATCAAGGGTTAACATCGTTACTCCCGTTAAATTAATCACTTCCAGACACCATACGACGTGATGGCCTGTTATTGGTCGCATAATTTTGTTAATTTTTGTGAGAATGCGCAATAAGAGTGCAGCAAACGACCGCCTGGCCGTGGTTCGCTCTTATCGTCCGGCGGAATTTCCAGTATAATAGCCGCCTTTTTTCATCCAGTTGTGACATACAGAAAGCTGCGACATAGTAGCCTGCATACCAGGCGACATTTAGCCTGCGGCTAATTAAGGGATATCTCATGCGTACAGAATATTGCGGGCAGCTGCGTCAGTCCCACGTCGGACAGCAGGTCACCCTGTGTGGTTGGGTCAATCGTCGTCGTGATCTTGGTAGCCTTATCTTCATCGATATGCGCGACCGCGAAGGTATCGTTCAGGTGTTCTTCGATCCGGATCGCGCAGATGCGTTGAAGCTGGCCTCTGAGCTGCGTAATGAGTTCTGCATTCAGGTCACTGGCACCGTACGTGCGCGTGACGAGAAAAACGTTAACGCCGACATGGCGACGGGTGCCATTGAAGTGCTGGCGTCCGATCTGACGATCATCAACCGTGCTGAAGCGCTGCCGCTGGACTCCAACCACGTCAACACCGAAGAAGCGCGTCTGAAATACCGCTACCTGGATCTGCGTCGCCCGGAAATGGCTCAGCGCCTGAAAACCCGTGCGAAAATCACCAGCCTGGTGCGTCGCTTTATGGATGACCACGGTTTCCTCGATATCGAAACCCCGATGCTGACCAAAGCCACGCCGGAAGGCGCGCGTGATTACCTGGTGCCATCCCGCGTTCATAAAGGCAAATTCTACGCGCTGCCGCAGTCTCCACAGCTGTTCAAACAGCTGCTGATGATGTCCGGATTCGATCGCTACTATCAGATCGTGAAATGCTTCCGCGACGAAGACCTGCGTGCTGACCGCCAGCCTGAATTTACCCAGATCGATGTGGAAACCTCCTTCATGACCGCCGAGCAGGTGCGTGAAGTGATGGAAGCCCTGGTGCGTAGCCTGTGGAATGACGTGAAAGGCGTTGAGCTGGGCGATTTCCCAATCATGACCTTCGCGGAAGCCGAGCGTCGCTATGGCTCTGACAAACCAGACCTGCGTAACCCAATGGAGCTGGTAGACGTAGCTGATCTGGTTAAAAACGTGGAGTTCGCGGTATTCGCGGGCCCGGCTAACGACGCCAAAGGCCGCGTAGCAGCGCTGCGTGTACCGGGCGGAGCGGCTCTGAGCCGTAAGCAGATCGACGACTACGGTAACTTCATCAAGATCTACGGCGCGAAAGGTCTGGCCTATATTAAAGTGACCGAACGTGCGAAAGGTCTGGAAGGTATCACCAGCCCGGTCGCGAAATTCCTGAACGCAGACATCGTTGAAGCGATCCTGGAGCGCACCGGCGCGCAGGACGGCGACATGATCTTCTTCGGTGCAGACAACAAGAAAGTCGTTGCGGATGCGATGGGCGCGCTGCGTCTGAAGCTCGGCAAAGACCTGAACCTGACCGACGAGAGCAAATGGGCGCCGCTGTGGGTTATCGACTTCCCAATGTTTGAAGACGACGGTGAAGGCGGCCTGACCGCGATGCATCACCCGTTCACCTCACCAAAAGAGATGACAGCGGCAGAGCTGAAAGCGGCACCGGAAGAGGCGGTCGCCAACGCCTACGATATGGTCATTAACGGCTACGAAGTGGGCGGCGGTTCCGTGCGTATTCACAGCGGTGAAATGCAGCAGACCGTGTTCGGCATCCTGGGCATCAACGAGCAGGAGCAGCGTGAGAAATTCGGCTTCCTTCTGGACGCGCTGAAATACGGTACGCCTCCGCACGCGGGTCTGGCTTTCGGTCTTGACCGTCTGACCATGCTGCTGACCGGCACCGATAACATCCGTGATGTGATCGCCTTCCCGAAAACCACTGCCGCCGCGTGTCTGATGACCGAAGCGCCAAGCTTTGCCAACCCGGCCGCACTGGCTGAGCTGGGCATTGAGGTGGTGAAGAAGGAAGAGAAAAACTGATATGACATATAAGCTCCCCGTTTCGGTCCTGGTGGTCATTTATGCAGAAGACACGAAGCGGGTGCTGATGTTGCAGCGGCGCGATGATCCTGAATTCTGGCAGTCGGTTACCGGCAGTCTGGAAGAGGGAGAAACCGCGCCGCAGGCCGCCGCGCGTGAAGTAAAGGAAGAGGTCGCCATTGACGTTGCCCGCGAGCAACTGACCCTGAAGGACTGTCAGCGCACGGTGGAGTTTGAAATTTTTAGCCATTTACGTCATCGCTACGCGCCGGGTACCGAGCGCAATACGGAGTCCTGGTTCTGTCTCGCGCTCCCCCATGAACGGGAGATCGTGTTTACCGAACACCTGACCTACCGCTGGGTGAATGCGGCGGATGCCGCCGCACTGACCAAGTCGTGGAGCAACCGGCAGGCGATTGAAGAATTTGTAATTAACGCAGCCTGAAAAGGCGCGATTTTTGGAGAACTTTTTATGGCAGGTCATAGTAAGTGGGCCAACACCAAACACCGCAAAGCGGCACAGGATGCCAAGCGCGGTAAGATCTTTACCAAAATCATTCGCGAGCTGGTGACGGCAGCGCGTCTGGGCGGCGGTGACCCGGCTTCTAACCCGCGTCTGCGCGCGGCGGTGGATAAAGCGCTGTCCAACAACATGACGCGTGACACCCTAAACCGTGCTATCGCACGTGGCGTGGGTGGCGATGAAGACGCGAACATGGAAACCATCATCTATGAAGGTTACGGTCCTGGCGGTACGGCGGTAATGGTTGAGTGCCTGTCCGACAACCGTAACCGTACCGTTGCGGAAGTGCGCCACGCGTTCACCAAAACCGGTGGCAACCTGGGCACTGACGGTTCCGTTGCGTACCTGTTCAGCAAAAAAGGCGTCATCTCTTTCGAGAAAGGCGACGAAGATGCGATCATGGAAGCGGCGCTGGAAGCCGGTGCGGAAGACGTGGTGACCTTTGACGACGGTGCTATCGACGTTTACACCGCGTGGGAAGAGATGGGTGCCGTGCGCGATGCGCTGGAAGCGGCTGGCCTGAAAGCGGACAACGCTGAAGTCTCCATGATTCCGTCCACCAAAGCGGACATGGATGCAGAAACGGCACCAAAACTGCTGCGTCTGATCGACATGCTCGAAGACTGCGACGACGTGCAGGAAGTGTACCACAACGGTGAAATCTCTGATGAGGTTGCAGCGACTCTCTGATGAGAGCGTGTAGATCCGTTACAGGAGACGCGTGATGTCGATTATTCTCGGGATTGACCCAGGCTCACGCGTCACCGGGTATGGCGTTATCCGTCAGGTGGGACGCCAGTTAACCTACCTCGGCAGCGGCTGTATTCGCACCAAAGTGGACGATCTGCCTTCGCGCCTGAAGCTCATTTATGCGGGCGTGTCGGAGATCATCACCCAGTTTCAGCCGGACTATTTCGCCATCGAACAAGTCTTTATGGCGAAAAACGCCGATTCGGCGCTAAAGCTCGGTCAGGCGCGTGGAGTGGCCATCGTGGCTGCGGTAAACCAGGATTTGCCGGTATTTGAATACGCGGCACGTCAGGTCAAGCAGACGGTGGTGGGCATCGGTAGCGCGGAGAAAAGTCAGGTGCAGCACATGGTGCGTACCCTGCTGAAGCTCCCTGCAAACCCGCAGGCTGACGCCGCGGATGCGCTGGCGATTGCAATTACCCACTGTCACGTCAGCCAGAACGCGATGCAAATGAGCGAGTCGCGGCTCAATCTGGCGCGAGGCAGGTTACGATAATGACAAATCAGGCTGGATGTTTATCCAGCCTTTTTTTATTATGTCGGCAGTTAATTTCTTCCAGAACGCAGGAGCGTCACGTGATAGGCAGACTCAGAGGCATCATCATTGAAAAACAACCCCCGTTAGTGCTGCTGGAAGTGGGTGGCGTGGGCTATGAAGTCCATATGCCGATGACCTGCTTCTACGAGCTGCCGGACGCGGGCAAAGAGGCGATTATCTTTACTCAGTTTGTGGTGCGTGAAGATGCTCAACTGCTGTACGGCTTCAACAACAAACAGGAACGCACGCTGTTCCGCGAGCTGATTAAAACCAACGGCGTAGGGCCAAAGTTGGCTCTGGCGATCTTATCCGGCATGTCAGCGCCACAGTTTGTGAATGCCGTTGAGCGTGAAGATCCTGCTGCGCTGATTAAGCTTCCTGGCATTGGTAAGAAAACGGCAGAGCGCCTGATTGTCGAGATGAAAGACCGCTTCAAAGGCCTGCATGGCGATCTCTTCACGCCGGCGGCCGATCTGGTGCTGACCTCCCCAGGCGCGCCTGCGACGGATGATGACGCCGAGCAGGAAGCGGTTGCCGCGCTGGTGGCGCTGGGCTATAAACCTCAGGAGGCCAGCCGCATGGTAAGTAAAATTGCCAAACCGGACGCCAGCAGTGAAACCCTGATTCGTGAAGCGCTGCGCGCTGCATTGTGAGGTAAAGGATGATTGAAGCAGACCGCCTGGTTTCGGCAGGCACTGTTCAGGCAGAGGATGTGGTGGATCGCGCGATTCGCCCAAAACTGCTTGATGAGTACATTGGCCAGCCGCAGGTTCGTTCCCAGATGGAGATTTTTATCCAGGCGGCAAAACTGCGCGGCGATGCGCTCGATCACCTGCTGATTTTTGGCCCTCCGGGGTTGGGCAAAACCACGCTCGCGAATATCGTCGCTAATGAAATGGGCGTAAACCTGCGCACCACCTCCGGCCCGGTGCTGGAGAAGGCGGGCGATTTGGCGGCCATGCTGACCAACCTCGAACCGCATGACGTGCTGTTTATCGATGAGATCCACCGTCTGTCACCGGTGGTGGAAGAGGTGCTCTATCCGGCGATGGAAGATTATCAGCTGGATATCATGATTGGTGAAGGTCCGGCGGCACGCTCCATCAAAATCGATCTGCCGCCGTTTACCCTGATTGGCGCAACAACGCGAGCCGGGTCGTTGACCTCTCCACTGCGCGACCGCTTCGGTATCGTGCAGCGTCTGGAGTTTTACCAGGTGGCCGACCTCCAGCACATCGTTGGCCGCAGCGCCCGCTATATGGGGCTGGAGATGAGCGAAGAGGGGGCGTTTGAAGTGGCGAAGCGTTCCCGCGGTACACCGCGTATCGCCAACCGCCTGCTGCGCCGCGTGCGTGACTTTGCTGAGGTGAAGCACAACGGTTCGATCTCCGCAGAGATCGCCGCGCAGGCGCTGGATATGCTGAACGTCGATGCCGAAGGTTTTGACTACATGGACCGCAAGCTGCTGCTGGCGGTGCTGGACAAGTTCTTTGGTGGCCCGGTCGGGCTGGATAACCTGGCGGCGGCAATCGGGGAAGAGCGTGAAACCATTGAGGATGTGCTTGAACCGTATCTGATCCAGCAGGGCTTCCTGCAGCGCACACCGCGTGGCCGCATGGCGACGGTGCGGGCGTGGAATCATTTCGGCATTACGCCACCGGCAATGCCGTAAGCAGCGATAATTTGTAGCCCCGGTAAGCGAAGCGCCACCGGGGACATGTCCACTACTGCGCGGTCTTCTTCATCATACTGAAGATAAACAGCACCGCTGCACTCAGCACCACGGACGGCCCCGCAGGCGTGTCATAGAACGCCGAGAAGGTGAGTCCACCCGTTACCGCAATCATTCCGACAATCACGGCCACACCGGCCATCTGCTCCGGCGTACGGGCAAAACGACGCGCCGTAGCCGCAGGGATGATCAGCAGTGACGTAATAATCAGCGCCCCGACAAACTTCATCGCCACGCCAATGGTTAACGCCGTTACCAGCATCAGCAGCAGCTTAACGCGCTGCAGCTTCACGCCGTCGACAAACGCCAGGTCCGGGCTGACGGTCATGGCCAGCAGGTTACGCCACTGCCAGAGCAAAATGC
Source organism: Enterobacter sp. NFIX58 (assembly GCF_900110475.1). Classification (NCBI taxonomy): domain Bacteria; kingdom Pseudomonadati; phylum Pseudomonadota; class Gammaproteobacteria; order Enterobacterales; family Enterobacteriaceae; genus Enterobacter; species Enterobacter sp. NFIX58. The sequence goes on from NZ_FODW01000001.1 coordinate 33,531, forward strand.
CGAGCACCACCGCAACGCCAATCGCGATAGCGATGAGATCGTCTGGCGTGACGGCCAGCAGGTCACCGAACAGGTAAGCCATCAGATCCACGCGGATATTCGACATTAGACTGACCACCACCAGGCCCAGCGACAGGGCACTGTGCGCCATGATGCCAAGCAGGGTATCGATGGCGAGGTGAGGGCGCTTTTCCAGCCAGACCAGACCGGCCGCCAGCAGCAGCGTGACCACAATCACCGCGTAGAACGGGTTGACGTTCAGCAGCAGGCCAAAAGCCACACCCAGCAGGGACGCGTGCGCCAGGGTATCACCGAAGTAAGACATTCTGCGCCACACCACAAACGAGCCGAGCGGGCCCGCGGCGCAGGCAAGCATAATCCCGGCCAGCCAGCCGGGCAGTAACAGTTCAATCATGAGTGTCCATTTCCCCGACGCAGAACGATTCGTCCCTGCAAATCATGGCGATGATTATGATGATGGCGATAGATGCCGAGCTGTTCAGCGCCGCGAGGGCCGAACATGGAGATAAATTCCGGGTGCATGGAGACCACTTCAGGCGTGCCGGAGCAGCAGATATGGTGGTTAAGACACAGCACTTCGTCAGTCTTTGCCATCACCAGATGCAGGTCGTGGGATACCATCAGTACCGCACAGTTCAGTTCCCGGCGCAGCTGGTCAATGAGGTCGTATAGCGCGACCTGGCCGTTGACGTCTACACCCTGCGTTGGCTCATCCAGTACCAGCAGCTGCGGGCTGCTGAGCAACGCGCGGGCAAGTAAAACGCGCTGCGTTTCTCCACCGGACAGTTTTTGCAGCGGCGCATCGACAAGATGGCCCGCCTGCACGCGCTTCAGCGCCGGGAGAATATCGGCTTTACGCGTGCCGGGACGCAGGCGCAGGAAACGGCTCACCGTCAGCGGCAGTGTGGCGTCGAGGTGCAGTTTTTGCGGCACATAGCCGATGCGCAATTTTTCCTCGCGCCTGATCACGCCTTCATCGGGTGCGACCAGACCCAGTACCACACGTACCAGAGTGGATTTGCCTGCGCCATTGGGGCCGAGCAGCGTCAGAATTTTGCCGGGCTTCAGATCGAGCGACACGTCAGAGAGGACGCGGCGCTGGCCAAATGAGACCGAAATATTTTCAAGGGAAACCAATGTCGTCATGTCATTTTAAGCTTGAAGAAGTCAACGAATGTTATAATATCACATTCCACGCATTCACTACGATGATTAGTCGCATTATGTTACATAAAAATACGCTTCTTTTCGCAGCATTATCCGCTGCCCTTTGGGGTACAACCGCACAAGATGTTAACGCTGCGGTTGTCGCTTCGCTTAAACCACTCGGGTTCATCGCGTCAGCCATTGCTGACGGGGTAACAGAAACCCAGGTTCTGCTCCCGGATGGTGCATCGGAGCATGATTATTCCCTGCGCCCTTCCGATGTAAAACGCTTACAAAACGCGGACTTAGTTGTCTGGATCGGTCCGGAAATGGAAGCGTTTATGCAGAAGTCAGCAAAACAGGTGGCGGGTGAAAAACAGGTCGCGATTGCCGACCTCCCCGGCGTGAAACCGTTACTCATGAAAGGGGCGGATGACGACGGCGACGAACATGACCATCATGCTGCCGACGGTGAAAAAGGTGATGGAGATCACCATCACGGCGAGTACAACATGCATCTTTGGTTATCCCCAGAGATAGCGCGGCTTTCAGCGGTTGCAATCCATGACAAATTAGTGGAACTTATGCCGCAAAGTCGAGCCAAACTAGACGCCAACCTGAAGGATTTTGAGGCACAATTAGCCGCAACCGATAAGCAGGTTGGTAATGAGCTCGCACCGTTGAAAGGAAAAGGGTATTTCGTTTTTCATGACGCCTACGGCTATTACGAAAAACACTACGGTTTGACCCCGCTGGGTCATTTTACCGTCAACCCTGAAATTCAACCTGGTGCGCAGCGTTTACATGAAATCAGAACACAGCTGGTTGAGCAAAAAGCGACATGCGTTTTTGCTGAGCCACAGTTCAGGCCAGCGGTCGTAGAAGCCGTGGCCAGGGGGACATCCGTGCGCATGGGGACCCTTGACCCGCTAGGAACGAATATCCAGTTGAGCAAAGCGAGCTATTCGCAGTTCCTCAGCCAACTGGCGAACCAGTATGCGAGCTGCCTGAAAGGAGATTAACGAGGAAGTGAATACGTGCAACAGATAGCCCGCTCTGTCGCCCTGGCATTTAACAATCTGCCTCGACCCCACCGCGTCATGCTGGGGTCGCTTACAGTACTCACCTTAGCGGTCGCCGTCTGGCGGCCCTATGTTTACCACCCGAGTTCTGCCCCTATCATCAAAACCATCGAGCTTGAAAAGAGCGAAATCCGCTCTTTGCTGCCTGAAGCCAGCGAGCCTATCGACCAGTCGGCTCAGGAAGATGAAGCTATTCCACAGGATGAACTGGACGATAAAACCGAGAACGAAGCGGGTATTCACGAATATGTTGTTTCTACCGGGGACACGCTGAGCAGCGTGCTGAACCAGTACGGCATCGACATGGGGAATATCAGCCAGCTGGCGGCGGCAGATAAAGATCTTCGCAACCTGAAAATTGGGCAACAGCTCTCCTGGACGTTAACGGCCGATGGCGATCTGCAGCGTCTGACCTGGGAAATGTCCCGCCGCGAAACCCGCACCTACGATCGCACGGCAACGGGCTTTAAAATGACCAGCGAAATGCAGAAGGGCGACTGGGTAAACAGCGTTCTGAAAGGCACCGTGGGGGCAAGCTTTGTTTCCAGCGCGCGTGATGCAGGGTTGACCAGCGCTGAAATCAGTTCGGTGATCAAAGCCATGCAGTGGCAGATGGATTTCCGCAAACTGAAGAAGGGCGATGAGTTCTCCGTTCTGATGTCCCGCGAAATGCTGGATGGTAAGCGCGAGCAAAGCCAGCTGCTGGGCGTGCGTCTGCGCTCCGAGGGCAAAGATTACTACGCGATCCGTGCCGAAGACGGTAAGTTCTACGACCGCAGCGGTACGGGCCTTGCAAAAGGCTTCCTGCGCTTCCCGACGGCTAAACAGTTCCGCGTCTCCTCGAACTTTAACCCGCGTCGTCTGAACCCGGTAACCGGGCGTGTCGCACCACACCGTGGCGTTGACTTTGCCATGCCGCAGGGGACACCGGTTCTGGCGGTAGGGGATGGTGAAGTGGTGGTGGCCAAACGTAGCGGTGCAGCCGGGTATTACGTCGCGGTACGTCATGGCCGTACGTATACGACCCGCTACATGCACCTGCGTAGGCTGCTGGTTAAACCGGGCCAGAAGGTGAAACGTGGCGATCGTATTGCGATCTCTGGTAATACCGGACGCTCTACCGGCCCGCATCTGCACTATGAAGTGTGGATTAACCAACAGGCTGTGAACCCGCTGACGGCGAAACTGCCGCGCACCGAAGGCCTGACAGGTAAAGATCGTACTGATTATCTGGCGCAGGTGAAAGAGGTATTGCCGCAGCTGAGCTTAGACTAAGCCCTCTGTTTTTGTTAAAAAAGCCGGCGCACACTGACGCCGGCTTTTTCTTTTGTGCGCGGACGACTGCCTCGCTACACTATCTGAATAATTTTTTGCGTCATCAGACCCTGGATCCAGCATGGAAACCCAAAAAAACAATATTGAATACATTCCTGAGTTTGAAAAATCCTTTCGTCATCCGCGCAACTGGGGCGCCTGGCTTGGCGTTTATGCCTTTGCGGGGATAGCGATGCTGCCGGCTTCCGTCCGCGATCCTGTCCTGGGTAAAATTGGCCGTCTGGCCGGACGTTTTGGCAAGAGTGCCCGCCGTCGCGCGCAGATCAACCTCTATTACTGTTTTCCGGAAAAGAGTGATGCCGAGCGCGAGGCAATCATTGATGAGATGTATACCACCGCACCGCAGGCCATGGCGATGATGGCGGAGCTGGCGCTGAAAGGGCCGGATAAAATTGTCGATCGCGTTGACTGGAAAGGGCTGGAAATCATCGAGGAGATGCGTCGCAATGACGAGAAAGTCATTTTTCTTGTCCCACACGGCTGGGGCGTTGATATTCCGGCGATGCTGATGGCCTCTCAGGGCCAGAAGATGGCGGCAATGTTCCACAATCAGGGCAATAAGATTTTCGATTTTGTCTGGAATACGGTGCGCCGTCGTTTTGGTGGACGCCTGCATGCCCGTAACGATGGCATTAAGCCCTTCATTCAGTCGGTACGCCAGGGGTACTGGGGCTACTATCTGCCGGATCAGGACCATGGCCCCGAGCACAGCGAGTTTGTCGATTTCTTTGCGACTTATAAAGCGACGCTCCCCGCGATTGGTCGCCTGATGAAAGTTTGTCGTGCCCGGGTGATCCCGCTGTTCCCGGTCTATGACGGCAAAACGCATCGCCTGAGTATTGAGGTTCGTCCGCCGATGGACGATCTGCTCACCGCCGATGACCACACCATTGCGCGTCGGATGAACGAAGAGGTGGAGATTCTGGTGGGACCGCATGCGGAACAGTACACGTGGATTTTGAAGCTGCTTAAAACGCGCAAACCGGGTGAAACAGAGCCGTATAAACGCAAAGAGCTGTATCCAACGAAATAAAAAAAGCCCTCTCCATCTGGAGAGGGCTTTTTAACAGAGACATTATTATTCGACGGTCATAACGCGGGTGGTGTTGGTTGAGCCGATGGTGCTCATCACATCGCCCTGGGTCACAATGACGATATCACCGGACACCAGATAGCCTTTGTCGCGCAGCAGGTTTACGGCATCGTGCGCGGCGGCCACGCCGTCATTGGTGCTGTCGAAGTGAACCGGCGTCACGCCGCGGTACAGCGCCGTCAGGTTCAGCGTACGTTCGTGACGGGACATGGCGAAGATCGGCAGACCCGAGCTGATACGCGAGGTCATCAGCGCGGTGCGGCCAGATTCGGTCATGGTAATGATCGCGGTAACGCCCTTAAGATGGTTTGCCGCATACATTGCCGACATCGCAATCGCTTCTTCCACGTTGTCGAACTGCACGTCCAGACGGTGTTTAGAGACGTTGATGCTAGGGATCTTTTCAGCGCCCAGGCAGACGCGCGCCATGGCGGCCACGGTTTCTGCCGGATACTGGCCCGCTGCGGTTTCTGCGGAGAGCATCACCGCATCGGTACCGTCCAGCACGGCGTTTGCCACGTCCATGACTTCGGCACGGGTTGGCATCGGGTTAGTGATCATCGATTCCATCATCTGAGTCGCGGTGATCACCGCGCGGTTCAGCTGACGTGCGCGACGAATCAGGGCCTTCTGAATACCGACCAGCTCAGGGTCGCCGATTTCCACACCCAGGTCGCCGCGCGCAACCATCACCACGTCAGACGCGAGGATCACGTCGTCCATGGCATCCTGATCGCAAACGGCTTCTGCACGCTCAACTTTGGCGACGATTTTGGCATCGCAGCCTGCATCGCGTGCCAGGCGACGCGCATAGTTCAGATCTTCGCCGCAGCGCGGGAAGGAGACAGCAAGGTAATCAACGCCGATCAGCGCAGCCGTCACGATGTCCGCTTTGTCTTTATCGGTGAGCGCCTCTGCAGAGAGGCCGCCGCCCAGTTTGTTGATGCCTTTATTGTTGGAGAGCGGGCCGCCGACGGTAACTTCGGTGAACACTTTCATGCCCTGAACTTCCAGCACTTTCAGCTGTACGCGGCCATCATCAAGCAGCAGGATATCGCCAGGTACGACGTCAGCCGGGAGGCCTTTATAGTCGATACCGACTTTTTCTTTATCGCCTTCACCTTTGCCCAGGTTGGCATCCAGCAGAAATTTGTCGCCGATATTGAGGAAAACTTTCCCCTCTTTAAAGGTGGAGACACGAATTTTTGGACCCTGCAAATCGCCGAGGATAGCAACGTGGCGGCCCAGTTTTGCTGCGATTTCACGCACTTTATCGGCACGTAATTTATGGTCTTCTGGCGTACCGTGAGAGAAGTTCATACGCACCACGTTGGCACCGGCGGCGATAATTTTTTCGAGATTATTATCGCGATCGGTGGCCGGGCCTAAGGTGGTTACGATCTTGGTTCTGCGAAGCCTTCTGGACATGTAATACTCCGTTGACTGAAACAACTTTGGTGTTGCGTGAACATTGAATCGGCCTTCATCTGCTGCAAGGCAGCGGCGAGGGGACCGAATGCCGTAAATCGTTACATCGTCATTATTCGTGACGTCTTCGTTATCAACTATCAGGGAACATCGCTCTTTATAAGCAATTCTTTATCAAAACGCGATTCCTTCAGCGCTTCCTTGACCCGCTTCAAGTTATCCCGGAATTTTGCCCCCCGACGTAAGGTAAAACCGGTCGCGAGCACGTCAATCACGGTGAGCTGGGCCAGGCGGGAGACCATCGGCATATAAATGTCGGTGTCTTCCGGCACGTCGAGGGTGATCGCCAGCGTTGCCTCACGCGCCAGCGGCGTGCCTGCCGTTGTGAGGGCAATCACCATGGCATCGTTTTCACGGGCCAGCTGCGCCAGCTCTACCTGACTCTTGGTGCGGCCGGTATGCGAAATCAGTACCACGACGTCATCTTCACTGCAATTCATACAGCTCATGCGTTGCAGGACAATGTCATCGGAATAAATCACCGGGACGTTAAAGCGGAAAAATTTGTTCATGGCGTCATGCGCGACGGCTGCCGACGACCCGAGCCCAAAGAACGCAATTCGCTTGGCCTGGGTGAGTAAATCCACCGCGCGATTCACGGAGCTCATGTCCAGTGACTGACGGACGTGGTCGAGCGAAGCCATGGCCGACTCAAAAATTTTCGCGGTATAGGCATCAACGCTGTCGTCTTCATCCACATTACGATTAACATAAGGGGTGCCGTTAGCCAGACTTTGCGCCAGATGCAGTTTAAAATCAGGAAAGCCGCGCGTTTCCAGGCTGCGGCAAAAGCGATTGACCGTGGGTTCGCTAACACCCGCTTCCTGTGCCAGAGCGGCGATGCTTGAATGAATCGCCTGAGCGGGAGAGGCGAGAATGACCTCGGCCACTTTTCGCTCGGATTTGCTAAGGTGTTCCAGTTGAAACTGGATTTTTTCCAGCATGTTCATGTTAACAGGATGCTCATGGGTGTAAACGATTTCATAAATTGATGAAATCGTGATTCGATTTAGCCGATATTACCCTTGTGGCTTCCATTAAGGGTAACAATCGACAAGATAATGTTGTTGTTTTTTTTCATTACTTGATCGGTGTCGGGTTTTGCTATGACCCTGTTGCGCAAAGAAACGACGGTTGTTGCGTCATTAAGCCGTCGAAATCATCCGAAGGGTGAAAAATCGCGGTATCGCACGCGACGATAAGCGCTAATGGTTTCGGGAATGACGTAAAAGCAGTACAGTGCATTGTAATAAAATTACAACGATACCTGGCAGAAGTACCAGGTGATCCAACTGAGGAGAATGACATGGCGGTAACGCAAACAGCCCAGGCATGTGACCTGGTCATTTTCGGCGCGAAAGGCGATCTTGCACGCCGAAAATTGCTGCCTTCCCTGTATCAACTGGAGAAAGCGGGCCAAATTCATCCGGATACCCGTATTCTGGGTGTAGGGCGCGCCGACTGGGACAAGGACGCTTATACTAAAGTTGTCCGCGAGGCGCTCGAAACTTTCATGAAGGAAAAAATTGATGAAAGTTTGTGGGATACCCTGAGTGGACGTCTCGATTTCTGCAACCTGGACGTTAATGATGTCAGCGCGTTTACCCGCTTAGGCGCGATGCTGGATCAGAAAAACCGTGTCACGATTAACTATTTCGCCATGCCGCCAAGCACCTTCGGCGCCATCTGTAAAGGCCTGGGCGAAGCCAAACTGAACGCCAAACCGGCGCGCGTCGTGATGGAGAAGCCGCTGGGTACGTCGCTGGCAACCTCGCGTGAAATCAACGACCAGGTGGGCGAGTTCTTTGAAGAGTGCCAGGTCTACCGTATCGACCACTATCTCGGTAAAGAGACGGTACTGAACCTGCTGGCCCTGCGTTTTGCCAACTCCCTGTTTGTGAATAACTGGGACAACCGCACTATCGACCACGTGGAAATCACCGTGGCAGAAGAGGTGGGTATTGAAGGCCGCTGGGGTTACTTTGACCAGGCCGGCCAGATGCGCGATATGATCCAGAACCACCTGCTGCAGATTCTGTGCATGATTGCCATGTCTCCACCGTCTGACCTGACGGCGGACAGCATCCGTGACGCAAAAGTGAAAGTGCTGAAATCGCTGCGCCGCATCGACCGCTCCAATGTGCGTGAGAAAACCGTTCGCGGCCAGTACACCGCCGGGTTTGCGCAGGGCAAAAAAGTGCCGGGCTACCTGGAAGAAGAGGGCGCGAACAAGTCCAGCAACACCGAGACGTTCGTGGCGATCCGCGTGGACATCGACGACTGGCGCTGGGCGGGTGTTCCGTTCTACCTGCGCACCGGTAAGCGTCTGCCTGCGAAATGTTCCGAAGTGGTTGTCTACTTTAAGAACCCGGAACTGAACCTGTTCAAAGAGTCCTGGCAGGAGCTGCCGCAGAACAAGCTGACCATTCGTCTGCAGCCGGACGAGGGCGTGGATATCCAGATCCTGAACAAAGTGCCGGGCCTGGATCATAAACACAACCTGCAGACCACCAAGCTGGATCTGAGCTACTCCGAAACCTTCAACCAGACGCACCTGGCCGATGCGTACGAGCGTCTGCTGCTGGAAACCATGCGCGGTATTCAGGCGCTGTTCGTGCGTCGCGATGAAGTGGAAGAGGCGTGGAAATGGGTCGACTCCATCACCGAAGCCTGGGCTGCCGATCAGGATGCGCCAAAACCGTATCAGGCGGGTACCTGGGGACCTGTCGCGTCGGTGGCGATGATCACCCGCGATGGCCGCTCCTGGAATGAGTTTGAGTAAGATAATCCGCTAGCCCGAAAGTGTTATTTTACCGGTAACATGATCTAACACAGCTCGTGGCATAATTTTCAACTTTTAAGCTCCGCGTGGATTCACCCGCGGAGCTTTTTTTATTACACTGCCGGAAGTGATTTTGCCCCTGAGCTCCGGACAGCAAGCGTTTCAGCGTTGTTAACAACTGCCAGCGACTTTGTAAACTCCCGAGCCCGGACAGATAAATGAGAGGAGCTTTTATGAATCCGACATTGTTACGCGTAACACAACGCATTATTGAGCGCTCGAAAGAGACCCGTTCGGCCTACCTCGCCCGGATTGAGCAGGCAAAGAGCAACACCGTCCACCGATCTCAACTGGCCTGCGGTAACCTGGCGCACGGCTTCGCCGCCTGCCAGCCTGACGATAAAGCGTCGCTGAAAAGCATGTTGCGTAACAATATCGCCATCATTACCGCCTATAACGATATGCTCTCCGCGCACCAGCCCTATGAGGTTTACCCGGATATCATCCGTAAAGCGCTGCACAGCGTGAATGCGGTCGGCCAGGTGGCGGGTGGGGTACCCGCCATGTGCGACGGCGTAACGCAGGGTCAGGACGGTATGGAGCTCTCCCTACTGAGCCGCGAAGTGATTGCCATGTCCGCGGCGGTGGGTCTGTCACACAACATGTTTGATGGTGCGCTCTATCTCGGCGTGTGCGACAAGATTGTTCCGGGCCTGGTGATGGCCGCGCTGTCGTTTGGTCATCTGCCTGCGATCTTTGTGCCGTCAGGCCCAATGGCAAGCGGCCTGCCGAACAAAGAAAAAGTCCGTATCCGCCAGCTGTACGCGGAAGGGAAAGCAGACCGTCAGGCGCTGCTGGAGGCGGAAGCCGCGTCCTACCATGCGCCGGGCACCTGTACGTTCTACGGTACCGCAAACACGAACCAGATGGTGGTGGAGTTTATGGGGATGCAGCTTCCGGGCTCATCCTTTATCCAGCCGGACGCGCCGCTGCGCAAAGCGCTGACCGAGGCTGCGGCCCGTCAGGTCACGCGTCTGACCGGAAACGGCAACGAATGGATGCCGATGGGCAAAATGGTCGACGAAAAGGTCATCGTCAACGGGATTGTCGCGCTGCTGGCAACCGGTGGGTCAACCAACCACACCATGCACCTGGTGGCCATGGCGCGTGCTGCGGGCATTCTGATTAACTGGGATGACTTCTCCGAGATCTCTTCCGTGGTGCCGTTGATGGCGCGCCTGTACCCGAATGGCCCGGCGGACATTAACCACTTCCAGGCCGCGGGCGGCGTACCGCTGCTGATGCGCGAGCTGCTGAAAGGCGGCCTGCTGCATGAAGATGTCAACACCGTGGCGGGCTTTGGCCTGCAGCGCTACACCCAGGAGCCATGGCTGAACAACGGCGAGCTGGACTGGCGTGAAGGGGCGAGCGCGTCTCTTGATGCGCAGGTTATCGCCACCATCGACAAACCGTTCTCTCCTCACGGTGGCACCAAAGTGCTCAGCGGTAACCTCGGTCGCGCGGTGATGAAGACCTCTGCCGTACCGGAAGAGAACCAGATTATCGAAGCGCCGGCGGTGGTATTTGAAAGCCAGCACGACGTATTACCTGCCTTTGACGCCGGTCTGCTCGATAAAGACTGCGTGGTGGTGGTGCGTCATCAGGGGCCTAAAGCCAACGGGATGCCAGAATTACATAAACTTATGCCACCACTTGGTGTATTATTGGACCGCCGTTTCAAAATTGCACTGGTGACCGATGGACGCCTCTCTGGCGCCTCAGGTAAAGTGCCTTCAGCCATCCACGTGACGCCGGAAGCGTACGACGGTGGCCTGCTGGCGAAAGTGCGTGACGGTGACATGATCCGCGTTAACGGTCAGACAGGCGAGTTAACCCTGCTGGTGGATGATGCCGAACTGGCGGCACGTCAGCCCCATATTCCTGACCTGAGCGCGTCGCGCGTGGGAACAGGACGCGAAATGTTTGGCGCGCTGCGTGAGAAACTCTCCGGTGCTGAGCAGGGCGCAACCTGTATTACGTTTTAAGACGACTTGATTTTAACGATCTGGCGAGAGAAAACTCTGATGAAAAACTGGAAAACAAGTGCAGAAGCAATCCTGACCACGGGCCCTGTCGTGCCGGTTATCGTGGTAAACAAGCTGGAGCACGCCGTACCGATGGCGAAAGCGCTGGTTGCGGGCGGCGTTCGCGTTCTGGAAGTCACCCTGCGCACCGCCTGCGCGATGGATGCTATTCGTGCGATTGCCAAAGAAGTGCCGGACGCCATCATTGGTGCGGGTACCGTGACGAACGCAAAACAGCTGGCTGAAGTGACTGAAGCGGGCGCACAGTTTGCTATCAGCCCGGGCCTGACCGAGTCGCTGCTGAAGGCCGCGACCGAAGGCACTATTCCGCTGATCCCGGGCATCAGCACCGTTTCTGAACTGATGCTGGGCATGGACTACGGTCTGAAAGAGTTTAAATTCTTCCCGGCGGAAGCGAACGGCGGCACCAAAGCGCTGCAGGCCATTGCCGGTCCTTTCTCCCAGGTACGCTTCTGCCCGACGGGCGGTATTTCTCCTGCCAACTACCGTGACTACCTGGCGCTGAAAAGCGTGCTGTGCATCGGTGGCTCATGGCTGGTTCCGGCGGATGCGCTGGAAGCGGGCGACTGGGATCGCATCACCAAACTGGCTCGCGAAGCGGTGGAAGGCGCGAAGCAGTAAGTCATTCGTCGCATGAAAAACGGGCCTTTCGGCCCGTTTTTTTTATCCCTCTACCTTAACGCTTGCTGCGGCCGCTTTCGCTCTCGCCACGGCGTCGTCAACGTTATCCCCGGTGGCTAATGCCACGCCAAGACGACGGGTTCCGTCGATCTCCGGCTTACCGAACAAACGTACCTGCAACCCGGCACCCACCGCCGCGTCGACGTTATCAAACGTAACGTTCTGGCTGGTTAACTGCGGCAGGATCACCGCCGAGGCGGCCGGGCCGTACTGACGGATACCGCCGACGGGCAGGCCGAGGAAGGCACGCACGTGCAGAGCGAACTCGGAAAGATCCTGCGAAATGAGCGTGACCATGCCGGTGTCATGCGGGCGCGGGGAGACCTCGCTGAAAATCACTTCATCACCGCACACAAACAGCTCCACGCCGAACAGGCCATAGCCGCCCAACGCCAGGACGGTTTTACGGGCGATCGCCTGCGCACGTTCCAGCGCCAGAGCGCTCATCTGCTGCGGCTGCCAGGATTCGCGGTAATCGCCATCCTCCTGGCGGTGACCAATCGGGTCGCAGAAATGGACGCCGTCAACGGCGCTGACGGTCAGCAGGGTGATCTCGAAATCAAACTTCACCACGCCTTCGACGATGACGCGGCCGGCACCGGCGCGGCCACCCTGCTGGGCGTAATCCCACGCCTTGTCGAGCGTGCTGCTGTCGCGAATAAAGCTCTGTCCTTTACCGGAAGAGCTCATCACCGGCTTAACGATGCACGGGTAACCAATCTCCTCTACGGCCTGCAGGAATGCGGCCTTATCGCCAGCAAAACGATAGCCCGAGGTGGGCAATTCCAGCTCTTCCGCCGCCAGGCGACGAATGCCTTCGCGGTTCATGGTCAGCTTTGCGGCTTTCGCGCAGGGCACCACGCGCTGGCCTTCCTGCTCAAGCGCAATCAGCGTATCGGTGGCGATGGCTTCAATTTCTGGTACCACGAAATCGGGTTTCTCGCGCGTAATCAGCTCGCGAAGGGCATCGCCATCCAGCATGTTAATCACATAAGAACGATGGGCGACGTGCATGGCGGGCGCATCGGCGTAACGGTCTACGGCAATGACTTCTACGCCTAAACGCTGGCACTCAATAGCGACCTCTTTTCCCAGCTCGCCCGATCCCAACAGCATCACTCGCGTCGCCGCAGGTCGCAGCGCGGTTCCTAAACGAATCATAACAATCCCCCTGAAAAAGTTGCGGGTAGTATAAACGAAAACGTTTGCGTCTGTCTTGTGCACCGCTAGGCGCGGGAGGAAGAAATTTGCGCTTCTTTAGCCCGGCCAGACATTTCCTGACGCCTGCTCGCTTACGCTGTGGAACATATTCACCGTTAAGTGAGGGAAACCATGTCTGGCTGGCTAAATCAATTGCAATCACTGTTAGGGCAGAAAACATCGTCTTCCGGAGAGCGGGACCTCAGTAAACTGCTGGTACCCGGGGCGCTCGGCGGGCGGGCTGGCCTGCTGGTCGCGAATAAATCCTCGCGCAAGCTGCTGGCAAAGTACGGGACAGGCGCGCTGCTGGCCGGTGGGGGCGCCATTGCGGGCACCGTCCTGTGGAATAAATACAAGGACAGGGTCCGGACCGCGCACAGCGACGAACCGCATTATGGCGAGCATACTTCGCCGCTGGATCTGCGTACTGAACGGCTGATCCTGGCGCTGGTTTTTGCCGCGAAAAGTGACGGGCATATTGACGATAAGGAACGACTGGCGATTGAACAGCAGCTGCGTGAAGCTGGCGTTGAAGAGAAGGGCAGAGCGCTGGTGGCGCAGGCTATTGAACAGCCTCTGGAGCCGCAGCGTCTGGCGCAAAGCGTGAAAAATGAGGAAGAGGCGCTTGAACTCTATTTCCTCAGCTGTGCCGCCATCGATATCGATCACTTTATGGAACGCAGCTACCTGAATGCGCTTGGAGACGCGCTGAAGATCCCCCAGGACGTGCGTGAGGGCATTGAGCGGGATATCCGGGAACAAAAACAGGCGTTACAGGGATAGTGCTCGCCGTTGCGATCCGGTTTCGCTTGCATCATGCGTGGGTTTTGCCAACCTTATAGGGTGTAAAACTAAAAAGAATGATGACATGCCACCGAAAGCCCGACGTATACCTTATGCGATCACCACGCATGGCGATACGCGTATAGACAACTATTACTGGCTACGGGACGATTCGCGCTCCCGGCCAGAGGTGCTCGACTACCTGCACGAGGAAAATGACTACGGCCGCAAGGTCATGTCCAGTCAGCAGACGCTTCAGGACCAGCTGCTGAATGAGATGGTGCAGCGCATTCCTCAGCGCGATATCTCGGCGCCCTGGACCAAAAACGGCTATCGCTACCGCCATATTTACGAGCCCGGCAACGAGTATCCCATCTACCAGCGTCAGTCGGTGCTCAGCGCCGAATGGGATGCGTGGGATATTCTGCTGGATGCCAACCAGCGCGCCGCCCACAGCGAGTTTTATACTCTGGGCGGCATGTCCATTTCACCGGATAACGCGGTAATGGCGCTGGCGGAGGATTATCTCTCGCGTCGCCAGTACGGCCTGCGTTTTCGCAATCTGGACACCGGCAACTGGTATCCTGAAATGCTGGAAAACGTCTCCCCGGATTTTGTCTGGGCGAATGATTCCGAGACGGTTTACTACGTCAAAAAGCATGCCTCTACGCTGCTGCCCTATCAGGTATGGCGACATACCGTGGGGACAGACTCTGCAGACGACGAGCTGGTCTATGAAGAGAAAGACGAAACGTTCTATGTCAGCCTGCATAAAACCTCCTCGCGCCATTATGTGATTATCTTCCTGGCCAGCGCCACGACGTCGGAAGTCCTGCTGCTGGATGCCGAGCTGCCCGACGCCCAGCCGCTCTGTTTCCTGCCGCGCCGGAAGGATCATGAGTACAGCCTGGATCACTTCCAGCACAGCTTTTATCTGCGTTCGAATCGCGAGGGTAAAAACTTTGGTCTCTATAAAACCAAAGTGCGCGATGAGCGCAAATGGGAGGTGCTTATCCCCGCGCGGGATCAGGTGATGCTGGAAGGGTTCACCCTGTTCACCGACTGGCTGGTGGTGGAGGAGCGTCAGCGGGGGCTGACCAGTATCCGGCAAATCAACCGTAAGACGCGGGAAGTGGTGGGGATCGCGTTCGACGACCCGGCCTATGTGACGTGGATTGGTTTCAACCCGGAACCTGAATCCTCGCGGCTGCGCTACGGCTACTCATCGATGACCACACCGGACACCCTGTTTGAGCTGGACATGGATACGGGGCAGCGCCAGGTGATTAAACAGACCGAGGTCAAAGGGTTTGAGTCTGAAAACTACCGCAGCGAGCACCTGTGGGTCACCGCCCGGGATGGCGTCGAGGTCCCCGTCTCGCTCGTCTATCACAAAGCCCACTTCCAGAAAGGCAAAAACCCGATCCTGGTGTACGGCTACGGCTCCTACGGCTCAAGCATGGATGCCGATTTCAGCAGCAGCCGATTAAGCCTGCTCGATCGCGGCTTTGTTTTCGCCATCGCCCATATTCGCGGCGGCGGTGAGCTGGGGCAGCACTGGTATGAGGACGGGAAATTCCTGAAAAAGAAAAACACCTTCAATGACTACCTCGACGTCTGCGATGCGCTGATTGAGCAGGGCTATGGCGATCCGCAGCTCTGCTTTGGCATGGGCGGCAGCGCGGGAGGCATGCTGATGGGGGCGGTGATCAACCAACGCCCCGAGCGCTTTAAGGGGATTGTCGCGCAGGTGCCATTTGTCGATGTGGTGACGACCATGCTCGATGAATCCATCCCCCTTACTACAGGGGAGTTTGAAGAGTGGGGGAATCCGCAGGATGAGATTTACTACCGCTATATGAAAACGTACAGCCCGTACGATAACGTGGAAGCGAAAGCCTATCCCCACATGCTGGTCACCACCGGTCTGCATGATTCTCAGGTGCAGTACTGGGAGCCGGCAAAATGGGTAGCGAAACTGCGGGAGCTGAAAACCGACGACAACCTGCTGCTGCTGTGTACCGATATGGACTCCGGTCACGGCGGGAAATCGGGTCGATTTAAATCCTACGAAGGGGTTGCTCTGGAATATGCCTTCCTGATTGGCCTGGCGCAGGAGACGCTGCCAGGCCGTGCGGAGCGTTAAGCTTCGCCCAGATAGTGCTTCAGCGTCAGGCGCAGTTCCGGGCTCATTTTGTCGAGGTTGTTATACAGCCAGCGTAAATAGCCCGGGTCTTTATCCGCAATATCCGACACCGCTCTGCCCCGGTATTTACCAAAAGTAAACGTGGTCAGCAGTGCGGGGCGTCCGGTAATCGTTGCCATATCGTCCGGCGTCCAGCCCGAGGTATTCATAATATCGATGAGTAGCGCGGCGGTGATATAGCAGTCATACAGGGCCCGGTGATGGTGAAGCCCTTCAGGCGTGCGCACGCTGAGCTTGCGGGACTTGTACAGCGCCATATTGCTGTATTTAATGCCTGGCCAGAGGCGACGTGCCAGCTTCATGGTACAAATCCATTCTCCCGGCATCTCAGGTAGCACCCGGCGGTCAAAACTGGCGTTATGCGCGACGTACCAGGGGCTACCGTAATAGTGGGGTATGATCTCTTCGATCCACGGCTTGTCCGCCACCATCGATTCGGTAATGCGATGGATAGCCATCGCCTGAGGGCTGATGGGGCGGTCGGGACGCACCAGATGGCTCATTGGGTTGACGATTTTACCATCAACCACGTCGACAGAGGCCACTTCCACAATTCCGCCCTGAAGATCGCAAGTTTCGGTATCGATGACGCGCAGCATTGAACACTCCTGAGCTTAAAACGCCTAGCCTAAAGGAATGATATCGCCTTGCCAACCCTCTCCGCCGAGCGTGCCGGTCAACAGCAGCTCGCCCCGATCGGCGCGGACGATCAACTGACCTTTTTCATCCCACAGCGCGCTACCGCCGCAGGCGTTCGCCATCAGCACCGCAATGGCATATTTATGCGCGAAGCGCTGCAGGGTACTGATGGACTGCCGCCAGCGGTGATCCTCCACGGACTGGCTGCTGGTAAACAGCGACGCTCTGGGATCGAGATTGGGGGAATCGGCATGGGCATCAATAATGCTGAGCTGTTTCTCCCCCGGCACCAGGCTGGCACCGCTACCTTGGGGGTAGCGCAGGATGCGGTGACGGGCGGGCGTGAAGAGCGCGAGGCCTTTCTGGCGCTGACCGTTCCGTTCCAGGGGGAGCCCGGCAATCACGGTAATCCGGTAAAAATGCGCCGCGTCCAGCAGCGGTTCCAGCTGCGCGTCATCGGGTGGGGGAGGTAGCGTAGTGTTACCCGAGCCTGTTAATGAGAGTTCAGGGAACACCAGCAGATCGCACCGCTGCCGTGCTGCTTCGGCGATGAAGCGCAGGTGGTGCGTGATATGGTCATCGACACTCTGATGCTGCCCACCATACTGGGCTGCCGCTATATTCCAATGTGACATCGTGACTTCCTTATACACTGAGTCGCAGAGATTTAAGAATACACCTAAATTTATCAGGGTTTTCTTATCCTGCCAGATTCAGCGTAAGGAAGTGTAACGGCTCGTTAAGCTTATTTAACTTTAGGTTCGTACGGTAAACGGGAGAGGTTAACCGAGGCGAGACGGTGGGCGATGAGTCTTTCGCGAAACCAGTTGCGCAGATGGGCGGGCTGTTCCCGTTCAACGACTTCAGCCACGACAGGCATGTTGTAGCGCTCTTTGAACGCGACGCCAGCGGCAGCGAGATCGACATTCACTTTATCCATCTCGTCCTGTGGAAGGGCGGCCAGATTGATCTTCATTACCTTCTCCTTTTTCTGCGGCGGCAACGTTACCGCGATTGCACAACGATGACAAGCGGAGGCAGGATGTTCCTCGACTCGTTTATTATACAGCGTTATTCTTTAGCATACAGACATAACAAAAAGGAATGATTGCGATGGGTTTCTCCGCTTCCCGCGCGGTATGCGCACTGGTTTTTCTGACCTCTACAATGATGACCTCCTCCGCGCTGGCGCATGCGCATCTTAAGCAGCCGATCCCGGCAGCGGACAGCGTGGTGAGCGCTCCGCAGGCACTTACACTGCATTTTTCAGAAGGCATCGAACCGGGATTTAGCGGTGTGGTGGTGACGGACGCACAAAAGCAGGTCATCAAAACGGGTACCGCTACGCGAGATGAAAAGAACAAGGCGCAACTCACCGTTCCGCTGGAACAAACGCTGACGTCAGGGACGTACCAGGTAGACTGGCATGTCGTCTCTGTAGACGGTCATAAAACCAAAGGCAGCTATCACTTTAGCGTGAAATAGCATGCTGGCGCTGTGTTATATCGGGTTGCGCTTTGTCCATTTCGGGGCGCTGATGCTGGTTTTTGGCAACGCGCTTTACAGCGTCTGGTTTGCGCCTTCCTCTCTCCAGCGGCTGATGTCCCGGCGTTTCCTGCTGCAGCAGAAAGTGGCGGCCTTAGTGAGCCTGACGGCTGCACTCCTGATGTTTATGCTTCAGGGCGGTTTGATGGGTAACGGCTGGGGAGATGTGTTTGCCCCGCAGGTCTGGTTAGGCGTGATGAGGACACAGTTTGGCGGCGTCTGGCTGTGGCAAATGATTCTTGCTGTGATGACGGTCGCTGCAGCATGGCTCGCGCCGCTGAAAGGTTCGCGGCTGCTGCTGCTCGCCATGGGCCAGCTTATCCTGCTGGCGGGGGGAGGGCACGCGGCGATGAACGACGGTCCGATGGGGGCGTTGCAGCGCCTTAATCACGCGTTTCACCTGATCTGTGCTGCTACCTGGCTTGGCGGATTACTGCCCCTGCTATTCTGCATGCGTCTGGCGAAAGGGCGCTGGCAGAATGCCGCCATCTATACCATGATGCGCTTCTCGCGCGTGGGCCATTATGCGGTCGCGGGCGTGCTGCTCAGCGGAGCGATCAATGCGCTCATGATACTGGGCGTCCATATTCCCTGGCAGGCTGACTACGTGCAGTTTTTGTTGTTCAAATGTGCGCTGGTGGCGTTGATGGTGGTAATTGCGCTGGCAAATCGGTATTTTCTGGTGCCACGGTTTCGTCCGGAGACCGGGCGAGCACAACAGATTTTTATCAGGATGACACAGGCAGAAGTGGTGCTGGGGGCGCTGGTACTGGCAACGGTCAGTCTGTTCGCCACCTGGGAACCCTTCTGACAAGGTTAAATATCATATGAAAAAGACAGTACTTTCTCTCATATTGCTGGCCTGCACGGGGAGCGCGTTTGCCGCACCGCAGGTTATCACCGTCAGCCGTTTTGAAGTGGGTAAGGATAAATGGGCGTTCAATCGCGAAGAGGTGATGCTGACCTGCCGTCCGGGCCATGCGCTGTATGCCATCAACCCGAGCACGCTGGTGCAATACCCGTTAAATGAAACCGCCGAGCAGCAGGTGGCCAGCGGAAAGAGCAGCGGCCAGCCGATTAGCATTATTCAGATCGATGACCCGGCGAATCCGGGCCAGAAAATGAGTCTGGCCCCGTTTATCGAGCGCGCCGACAAGCTCTGCTAACTGTTCAGGTTTCCAATAAAAAACCGCAGATGCTTGCGAAAGCACTGCGGTTTTTCACATTTTATGATGCTCTGGCGCTTTTTTTCCGACCGCTTTAGCTGTGGACTGGAAAACCTGGCGTCGTCATCTATTCTTAAAAGGCAAGGCGACTTAGCCTGCATTAATGCCAACTTTTAGCGCACGGCTCTCTCCCAAGAGCCATTTCCCTGGACCGAATACAGGAATCGTATTCGGTCTCTTTTTATCTGCGTTTTATTTCAGTCACTTACGGCGCTCCGTCCGAAAATGTCCTAAAATTGTCCGAACTTCAATATCCGGCATTTCTCGTTATACCATACCGTTTTTAACATTCACAATTCATTTACACGCAAATTTATCAAATCATCATGAATTCTTTTTTCCTGCTGTCCAGGTACTTTGTGGTCATTTTTTCTGACTTGTGACCGAACAGCCGCTGAACAAACTCCTTCACGTACCTCCTCCCCGACAGGCTTCGGATCTCATGAAATGACGGTGGCCTGTCCATAAACTCAAGCCCTGAATAATTCCTCGCCTTTACAAACCCTTTCGTAAGACTATCCAGATTTATACTGCCGTCCTGGCTGTTTTTTCGGATCCCTTGGCTTATCAAAAAATCGCACCGGCTAACCAGGCGGCAGCAATCGCTCACTGTTGATAGCCGCAGGCCCGGTGCTGCTTTCCGGCGATACGGCAGGGGAATTTGCGAAGATGCATTGCATCAGTACCCCTGTCATATGGTCGTTATCATTTAGTGCTTAAATTGTCTGGTACGTCCGCGCCTGCAACGGACTGTATTTTCCAGGTTCCATCCTCTTTCACCATGCAATCAATCACGGTGTGATCTTTCTTTTTGCCGAAAGAAATATAAACCTGCATGCATGCTGCATCGAAATCGAGTCCCACGGCGCTGACAACACCCCAGTCATCGTAATAATCCTGAGACTTAATGAACATATCAACATCGGGAACGTCGTATTCATTGGGATCAAGCTTATCCATGGCTTCGAGTTTGTGGATGGTGTCGCGGGTTACGTACTTACCCAGTGCGGCATAATCGGCCTCTGGCTGCTTGTCGCTCATGATCTGCGAGATGTACCATTTATTAAACTGCAACGCTGCATCCACTTCTGGTGGTAACTTCCCCGCAGCTGACGCTATCAAGGGAAGTAACAAGGCTGTCAGGATAATTTTTCTCATATTAGTTATGCCTGTAAATTTCGTATGCGGGTTGTATGTCTCTGTACCCCTTTCCTGGGTACATCGAAGACTGAACAAAATCAGAATACCAGACACCGCTTCCGCTATAGATGCACGCATGGCCCCAGGGGTGTCCGGGGATAGGCTGAATAACTGCCACGTCACCTTTAATGGGTGTCCCGTAAACGAGATGGAAACCGGCAGCAATCAAATTGCTTTTCATATCCTTAGCGTAATGCGTGTTGTGAATATTCGCACCGCCTGCGCGAATGGCCTTCGAGACAAATTCGGCACATCTTTTTTGACTATGAGCGCCGGCATGCTGGCGAGCATACGAAACGGCGCTATTTGCATTCCACATAATGTTTTCCTTGTCAATTGAATGAGTAACTGGAAAAAACATTACGCCAATAAGTTAGGCATTTATGTAAGGAATGGTGACTTGCGATTAACCACTATCGGTATGATTTATGGGAATAAATTAAATAATAAACCAGCCTGATGCCCGCCGTTAAGTAGGATTTTTTTATGGGCGAAATCCCATGCCCTACAAACACACTTTGTCTGAAGTGCTGATGTTCTACGGTATCAAGCCGTTCATTCCGGTCATGCAGACAATCTTTAGTATGCAGGTGCCGCGTGGCACGATTGCAATCGCCATTTCGTTACTGGGTGCGCATATGGTCAATGGAATCATTAAATTTTTCGTTAAACGCAAGGCAGGGTTAGGCCTGCAGGAGATAAGTAAAAATGGGTCATGTATCCCCGCATTTCAGCCTTAAAGAGTTTGCCTGTAAATGTGGCAGCGGCTTTACCGCCGTGGCGATTCACAAACAAATGAAACGGTTCCTGTGGACGTTTTGATGAGTCTTCCGGGGTTTAATGCTCACAGCGATGCGGTATCAAAATATCCGCTGACCAACACCAGTCGCGGACATATTATTCATGCCCCGAAAGAGGCCATTTTCAACCGCAGGTCAACGCTCGATTTTCAGATGAAAAAGCCAGTCGTTGAGAAGAGGGTAAAAGAACCCGGTTCGACATGGCGCGAACTTGTGACATTAATATTCGATACGGAAATCGAACAATGTGCCTTTTTATTGCCAGAACGAACCTGACGATAATAACGTGTTCAGATTTGAAGAACGTAACAGCCCTTTCAGGGCAGTTACGTTGTCAGTCGTTATTTATGACTTAAAAGTGAGACCGAACCGATGCCTCGATTTCATCAAGCAGCTCAAAGCGACGGCGGTATTCAGCGCGTTTTTTACTGGCGATCTCTTCAAGGGATTTGCGTGCCATCTGCAGCGGCAGCTGCCAGCAGAAAGCGGAGAGTTTTTTACCGTCCAGAGATGCCCAGAATTCATCATAGCTGGCGTGGAAATGGCGGCCTTTGCTGAGGCGATAGCGCAACGCGCGGAAAACGTGGCCCTCATCGCTGACGGCAAAAATCGCCCGGACAGAGGACTGTGCAGCCAGCTGGAAAAGCACTTCCATCAACACGCGCTTTGGGAACAAGCCGTGGCAGGCGCGGGTGGCCTGTTTAATCACGTCACGCGTTACGCTGCGACGGGGACCCTGAAGCCCGCCAATGACCATGACTTGCTGACCGTTGCTGCGTGCGACGCTAAAGGTCAGGCTGGCCAGCAGCGTATCCTCGTTGTCGCGAAGCCACAGCGTGCTTTCACCTTCACGCTCGGCTTTCCCCGCAGAGGACGCATTGACCGTATAGATAACACCGTCTTTTGCATGGAACTGCGCAACGGGTTGCTCCTGCGGGCTGGTCAGGGCCTGGGCGAGGCAGCTCTCTTTCAGGCTATCAATCCAGTAATAATGGTTAACGATCGCGTCGGCGCGATCGTTAGCCGTCAAACCGCGCATCAGGTACTGCCGGTGGGTTTTGCTTGGCAATGTAATTTGAGAGGCCAGCAGTTTGTCGAAATCGTCGCGACCAGAAAGCGCCTCCAGCATGCGATGGGTAGAAGACCAGAACACCAGCGAACGTAACAGGAACTTCAGGCGATATTCGCGTTTGCGCCAGATCGGTCCCGGGACGCGTTTGCCGTTCACCAGCTCGGAAATAATATTTGTGCGATGCGGATAGAAAACATCGTTATGCAGGTGCGTATTAGACACGTGAAGACCCCTCTTTTTTTCTCCCTTTATTCTAAAGAGCCAGGAAAAAGGGATTAATAGCGCGAGGATCTTTATTTCTGTTTGGTTTACCGTTTGTTTCACTTCGTGAGGACCACGCCCGCCTGTTGCATTTTCTGCGGCGGCTATACTGTTAACAGGAGGGGCTATGTATCAGCGAATTGAAGGTGGAATGTGGCGTCACGTCTGGGTTGTCAGCGATATACATGGCTGTTATCAGTGGCTTATGGAGGAGCTTAAACGCCGTCATTTTAACCCGTATGAGGATTTGCTTATTTCCGTTGGGGATATGATCGATCGTGGGCCTGATAGCGTGAAATGCCTGCAGTTAATTCGTGAAAAATGGTTTCGTGCCGTCCGGGGCAACCATGAGCAAATGGCGCTCGACGGTCTGGATAATAACGATTTTTCTCTCTGGATGATGAATGGCGGAATGTGGTTTGCGCAACTTGAACGCGACCAGCAACAGCTTGCGCTGTCGTTGCTCGAGGCCTGTCGCGATTTACCGCATATCATTGAGATAACCTGTGCGAACGGTCTGAACGTGATTGCCCATGCGGATTATCCGGCAGCGGAATACTGCTGGCAAAAACCGGTCAGTGCCCATCGCGTTTTATGGGACCGCGATCGGTTGATGGGGTTTATGGTGGGTAAAGGGCAGGGCATCAGCGGTGCGGATCATTTCTGGTTCGGACATACGCCTGTCGACAGAAGGTATGATTTTGACAATCTTCACTACATTGATACGGGCGCCGTATTTGACGGTTACTTTACGCTGGCGCAGCTGCAGTAATAAATAACCCGCCTTCGGGCGGGTTCTCTTTAGGTCAGGCAAGACGCATGACCCAGGCATCGGTTTTACTATCGTAATGCTCACGGTAAAGGACTGAGTGTTCGCCATCAAGTATTGCCGGGACGCTGGTGTCTGCATCCCATGCATCGAGCTGCATGCACAAATCCGGGTCGGATTTGCAGGGAATACTTAACGTTCGATCGCCTTGTGCTTCGCCGCGCAGCTCTGCGTCGTCGATTTCGAAAGCGCCAATACGCACGCTGGTTTTCGTCATAGTGCTCTCCGGGTCGGTTGTCAAAATCTGGTATGACCAGTGCGGCCACCCATTTTTGATCGTAGACAAGGAGAGCAAAATCGCCAGTAAAAAAATGCGCTTTTTTTCAGGCCGTGCGATCGTTACCGGTAAACAGCCGTCCATCGCGAACCAGCTCGCGCGGATAGCTGTTTTTCAGTCGTGAACCGACTTTTTTTGCCAGCCCGAGCGGGTATCCCTGATACGTCACGATCACTTCATCGCCTGATGGCGTGCTGTCAGGATAGACATCGCGACCACGATACCACTCTTCGGCTTCCTGATGCGTCAGGGCAAAGGCATTTTCGTGCCCGGCAAGGGCGATGACGGCCTCATGCTGCCAGCGATAGCCTTTATTATGCACTTCCGCCAGGCGGATCCCGATTCGGGAAAAACGGACCTTTCCGATGAGCGGTTCGATCTCAGCCGGGAACAGCCATACCTCTTTATCACGGATCCAGAGGTGCAGGCTCTCATCCCAGGCCAGGCCAACTTTTTCGGCGGCGGCGACAAGCTGTGCTGCATCGCGACCTTTGAGGGGGACAAACGGGAAGTTGCCGACCTTGAATTTAGGTGCGGGCAGGGGAGCAACCGCCTGTGTTTTACGCAGACGTGCCACAAAGAAGCCTTCGCAGTCGTAAATCTGTGGGAACACATGAAGGAAACCCTCAGGGGTGACCGCCTCCTGTGCTGAGGCAAACAGATCGTTAAGCGGCAGGAATTCGACCGCATCCGGGTATTGCGCTTTCAGCCACAAACAGACGTCTTCGTTTTCATCGCGGTTTAAGGTGCACGTTGAATAGACCAGTGTGCCGCCTGGGCGCAGGGCATGGAATGCGCTCTCGATCAGCTCCCGCTGCGTGGCGGCGATCTCAAGGTTGCTTTCCACGGACCAGTTCTTTAACGCATCGGGATCTTTACGCACCACCCCTTCGCCGGAGCAGGGGGCATCCAGCAGGATGGCGTCGAAGGCTTCCGGCAGGGCAGCGCCAAACACGCGTCCGTCGAAGTGCGTCAGGGCAACATTATGAATACCGCAGCGGCTGATGTTGGCATGCAATACCTTCACGCGGCTGGCGGAAAACTCGTTGGCGAGGATCGCACCGCGGTTACCCATGCGGGCGGCAATCTGCGTGGTTTTTGAGCCAGGCGCCGCGGCTACATCCATTACGCGTTCAGGCGAATTGCCATCGGCGAACAGGGCTGCCACCGGCAGCATCGAGCTGGCCTCCTGGATATAGAACAGACCGCTCAGATGTTCCGCGGTACTTCCCAGCGGCACGGCGTCTTCGTCATCGCGCTCGATCCAGAACCCCTCTGCGCACCACGGTACCGGCGTAAGCTGCCAGCTGTAGGGCGCGACCAGCGCCAGAAAATCCTCGACGCTGATTTTCAGCGTATTGACGCGAATACTCCGGCGTAACGGACGCTGGCAGGCGGCGATAAAATCGTCTAACGACAGGTGAGAAGGAAGCGCCTCGCGCATCTGCGCCAGGAATTGTTCAGGAAGAAATACGGAGTTTTGAGCCACGGGCACACCACAGGGAAAAGTTCAGGTGCGCAGTGTAGCATAAAGGCTCCGGTGCGTTGACACCGGAGCCTTGCAGATTAACGCGGCAGGGCGGTTCCCCATTCGCGCCACTCTTTCGGTTCGCTTTCGAGCAGCAGGAAGTGTTTACCCGGTTGCGCTTTCGGTGCCAGCGGCGTTCCCGGCGGCGTGGCAAAGGCAATGCCACCGCGAATGAACTGGTTGAAGGTGCCGGTTTTCACCACGCCTCCCGTCAGGCCAAAGTCCAGCGAATAGCCGGATGCCAGCCAGAATACCGAGTTATTACGCACCAGGTGCTGGTAGCGTTCACTGATGCGCAACGCCACCATTACGCGGTCAGAGAGCGTACCGAGCGTCAGGCCCGTGACCGTACCTACTTCAATACCGCGGAACAGTACCGGGGTGCCGATGCTCAGCGAGCCCGCTTCCGGCACTTCCACCACGATGCTCAGGCCGCCAAGGTAGCGCGAGTCGGTGATTGTGGCTTCCTGCAGCTCGAAATCACGACGGGCATTGCCCTGGCCTGGCTCCACGTTGATGTACGGCTGCAAAATGGTATCGAGATGCTCAACGCCCGCGGCCGAGATCTGCGGCGTGACCACCGAGAAGCGCGTACCCGTACGGGCAAAGGTTTGCACATATTCCGGGTAAAGTACGGCGGTGGCCTGCACCTCGTTACGCGAGGTGATCAGCGTCAGCTTCTGGATCTGCCCGATATCAATACCCAGATAGCGGATGGGCATGCCTTCCGCCAGCTTACCGGCGTCAAACGCGTGCAGGGTAATCTGCCCACCCACGGCGCGGGCGGCGGTCTCGGACGGGAAGAGAATACGTTTATCGCCCTTGCGCAGATTCGCGCCCGCACCGCTGAGGTTATCGAAGCTAATCGCCCCCCGCAACGCGCGTGAGAGCGGAGAGGCCTGCACGGTCAGTCCGTTACCGTTAAGCTGAACTTTCGCGCCGCCTTCGGCCCAGAAGACGCTGTTCGGCGTCAGCAGCTTGCGGTACTCCGGCTTGATGTGCAGTTCGATATCAAAGGCGTCGGCACGCGGGCGAACGGTAATCACTTCCCCGACTTCAAACTTGCGATACAGCACCACGGATCCCGCCTGAACGTCCGGCAGGGTCTCAGCGCTTAACGTCAGCGTGGTGGTAGGAAGATCGCTCAGGCTGTTTTCAATCGCTTTCTCCAGGTTGGCATACAGCGGGTAGCTATCGCGCACGGGGCCTTTATCCCCCGGTAAAATGCGGATACCGCCGTTGACCCATTCGCTGGCGCTGGCGCCGAGAAACTCCACGCCGTCCAGACCCACCTTCACGTCGACGCGACTGTTCACCACGAATTTACTGTCACCGTGCACCAGATCTCTGTATTGCGGGTCGATGGCGACGGAGAATTGCACCCCATCCGCGGAGAGCTTGCGCTCCAGCACCTGTCCCACCTGCACGCCGTGTAAAATCAACGGCTGACCGGCTTCAATCCCATAGCTTTCAGGCGCATTCAGGGTAACCGTCACCACGCCCGGTTTTTGCAACAGAGCTTTATCCGCCGGAGCAATCACGAAGCTGTTGCTGGGCTGACCTTCACCCGGGATCAGCTCAAAGGTATTGCCGGTCAGCAGCGTGCTGAGGCTGGTATCGTTCAGCGAGATCTTTGGACTGCGCATTTCGATGCGCGTTTTCTCGCGCAGGAGATCGACCACGCTCGGATCGACCGTCATTTCGCCGGTGACCGACCCGCCCGGGTTGAGCGTCATTTTGGTGAGCTGGCCGACCTGCAGACCCTGATACATCAGCGGCGTTGAACCCGCTTTTAGCCCCTTAGCATCGGGCAGGGCAAGTTTGACGATCACGCCGCGCTGGCTGTGCGCCAGGTCGGCGTACAATCCGAACGTGTCATCAGCGGTGGCAGGGCTCGAGTTTTCCGGGGAGTCAAAGGCAATGGCGCCGTTCACCAGGGCGGCCAGACTTTCCAGCTTCACTTTGGCGCCGCTCAGGCTGAGGTCGGCATCCACGCCGGACACGTTCCAGAAGCGGCTGCCCTTTTTCACCAGATTGGTGAAGCGACGCTCGATCAGCACATCAATAGTGACGCCCTGTTTGTTCGGGTTAATCGAGTAATCGTACACGCGGCCAACCGGGATCTTACGGAAATAGACCAGGGAGCCACTGTTCAGGGAACCGAGGTCCGGCGCCTGGAGATGAATCATCAAATCGCCGTTATTAAGACGGTATTTGGGCTGCGTATCCAGCGCAACAAAGTGATCCTGCGGCTCGCCTTTGCCCGGCATCATGCCAATATAGTTCCCGCCCACGAGCGCATCCAGCCCGGAGACACCGGCCAGAGAGGCTTTTGGCGTCACCAGCCAGAACTGTGTTTCGCTGCGCAGGGCATCCTGCATGTCAGATTTGATACTGACCCGCACCTGAATCTTATTCAGCCCTTTTCCAAGGGAGATATCCTGAACCGTACCGACCTCAACCCCCTGGAAGCGAACGGGCGTTCGTCCGGCGACGATGCCGTCGGCGGTCTGGAAATCAATGGTGACCGTACTCCCGCGATCTTCATAGCTTGTCCAGATAAGCCAGCCTGCAATCATCAGGGCGATGACGGGCAGCAACCAGAATGGCGAAATGCGGCGTTTTGTTTTAATTCTCGCTTCAGTCGGCGAAGCGGGGGTTTCCTGACTCATGTGCATCCCAAAGTAAGCGGCTATCCAGCCATTCCACAGCAAGAATAGTCAATATCACCGCAGAGCCGAAATAAAAAGCCGCGGGTCCCATTGTAAAAGCAAGTAACTGATCGCGATTGATGAGCGACATCATCAGCGAAATCACGAACAAATCTAACATTGACCAGCGGCCAATCCAGGTGACGAATCGCAGAAGCAGAATGCGGGTCCGTAAACCTTGTTCACACTTTAAGTGAATGCTGATGAGCAGGGTAATCATCACTACCACTTTGGTAAAGGGAACCAGGATACTGGCAATAAAGACGATCGCCGCCACCCCGACATTGCTGTGCGCAAGGGAGATAATCCCGGAGAGGATAGTATCCTCCTGACGTCCGCCATTCACGTAAATGATGGAAATCGGCAGCATATTGGCGGGGATCAGGAACACCAGGGAGGCGATCAGCGCGGCCCAGCATTTTTGCAGGCTGTTGTTGCGCCGCAGCCGTAATGGAATGTGGCACCGCGGGCAGCGTCCGCGCGGGTCGGGTAACCCGGTATAGTGGCAGCCCAGACAGACGCGCAGATTTTCATCGGGGCGCGTGGCGGGGCGCTGAGGGTAAAAACGCTCCCAGAGCTGCTCAACGTTAAGGTGGATCAGCGTCAGGATGCTCAGCAACACCAGACAGATGAAAGCAAAGAGTCCAATGCCGGGCTGCAAAAAGGCGTAGTCCTGGACTTTTATGGACGCAACGCCCACGCCGACCAGATAAATATCCAGCATGACCCACTCTTTGAGCTTATCCAGCATCAGCAGTACCGGGCGAAGGTTCATGCCAAGAATATTGCCAAACCAGAGATAGGCAATGGCGGCAACCAGCACCAGCGGTGCGCCAACGGTGCAAAACAGCACCATGGCGGCGGTAATCGGATCGCCCTGACGGGTCATCTGCCAGATACCCTGCAGCACGTTGGCATCAATGCGCACGCCAAGCAGGTAGAGCTTCAGCAATGGTTCGCTCCAGGCGAAGGGCATCAGCAGCAGCATGGTGACGGCCATGGCGGCGAGGCGGGTCAACGACCAGTCGCGGCCATCGCGAATTTTGGCGTCGCAGCGGGGACAGAAGGCGCTTTGGTGCGATTTCATCTTCGGCAACATAAAAAGCGTATCGCACTGGGGGCAACGCTGATAATGTGCACGAGGCAAAGCTTCGCTTACCGTATGGACAGTTATCTTTCTCGTCGGCGTAATTTTGGTTGTTTTTAAGGCCATCAGCTGCGCACAAATAAGTATTGTTGAAAGTTATAATAACTCATGAACGGATTCATCTTGAGCATGAGCGCATTTAATGCTTATTTTAATAGGCTATGCGGTAATTTTGTAAGACAACTAAGTGATTGAATAATGAACAAAACAGAATTCTACGCGGATCTGAACCGCGATTTTAAGGCATTGATGGCGGGTGAGACCAGCTTCTTAGCCACTCTGGCAAATACTAGCGCATTGCTGTTTGAACGTCTCTCTGACGTAAACTGGGCGGGCTTTTACCTTCTGGAAGGTGAAACGCTGGTGCTCGGTCCGTTCCAGGGAAAGCTGGCGTGCGTGCGTATCCCGGTTGGGCGTGGCGTATGCGGCACGGCGGTGGCCGAGAATCAGGTCCAGCGTGTGGAAGACGTTCATGCGTTTGACGGACACATTGCCTGTGATGCTGCCAGTAATTCTGAAATCGTTCTGCCGCTGGTGGTCAAAAATCAGATTATTGGCGTTCTGGACATCGACAGTACGGTCTTCAGTCGCTTTACAACCGAGGACGAACAGGGGCTGCGCGAGCTGGTGGCGAATCTGGAAAACGTACTCGCAGCAACCGATTATCAAAAATTCTTTGCGAGCGTCGCAGGATAATCAACGGATAACGTAGCATTTACTGATAGCGTCATTATAATGACGCCTGTTCATGCCTGCGCTTGTTGGCAACGTCCGTTGTAATCAGGAAATTTCATGGAAAATCAACCTAAGTTGAATAGCAGTAAAGAAGTTATCGCATTTCTGGCCGAGCGTTTCCCGCAGTGCTTCAGCGCGGAAGGCGAAGCTCGTCCCCTGAAAGTCGGTATTTTTCAGGATCTGGTGGCACGTGTTGAAGGGGAAATGAACCTCAGCAAAACTCAGCTGCGTTCCGCCTTACGTCTTTATACTTCGAGCTGGCGTTACCTGTACGGTATCAAACCTGGCGCGACTCGCGTGGATCTCGACGGCAACCCTTGCGGTGAGCTGGACGAGCAGCACGTTGAGCATGCGCGCAAGCAGCTGGAAGAAGCCAAAGCACGCGTTCAGGCACAACGTGCGGAACAGCAAGCGAAAAAACGCGAAGCCGCCGCGGCAAACGGCCAGGAAGAAGCGCCTCGTCGTGAGCGTAAACCACGCCCTGCGCCGCGTCGTCACGATAATAACGATCGCAAACCGCGTGCAGACAAACCAGCAGCAAAAGCCCCACGTGCGCCTCGTGAAGAGCCGCGCCATACTCCGGTTTCTGACATTAACGCCCTGAGCGTCGGTCAGGCACTGAAGGTAAAAGCGGGTAACAATGCTATGGACGCCACCGTACTGGAAATCACCAAAGATGGCGTTCGTGTACAGCTGACTTCTGGTATGTCAATGATTGTACGCGCAGAACACTTGTTGTTCTGAAACGGAGGCCAAGCCTGGCATGAACACTTTTTTTAAGCTCACCGCGCTGGCGGGTCTGTTTGCTATAACAGGTCACGCTTTTGCAGTGGACGATATCACGCGTGTTGATCAAATTCCGGTACTCAAGGAAGAGACGCAGCACGCGACGGTGAGCGAGCGCGTGACCTCACGTTTCACCCGTTCGCACTATCGTCAGTTCGATCTCGATCAGGCCTTTTCGGCCAAAATCTTTGACCGCTATCTGAACTTGCTGGATTACAGCCATAACGTTTTGCTCGCCAGCGATGTCGAGCAGTTCGCTAAGCGAAAATCCGAGGTGGGTGACGAGTTGCGTTCAGGCAAGCTGGATCTGTTCTACGATCTCTACAACCTGTCGCAAAAGCGCCGCTTCGAACGCTATCAGTACGCGCTGAAAGTGCTGGAACGTCCAATGGACTTCACCGGCAACGACACCTTCAATCTGGACCGCAGCAAAGCGCCCTGGCCAAAAGATGAAGCCGAGCTGAATGCGCTGTGGGACGGCAAAGTTAAATACGACGAACTGAGCCTTAAGCTCACCGGCAAAGACGAAAAAGAGATCCGTGACACGCTGACGCGTCGTTACAAATTTGCCATTCGTCGCCTGGCCCAGACCAACAGTGAGGATGTCTTCTCGCTGGCCATGACGGCCTTTGCGCACGAAATCGATCCGCACACCAACTATCTCTCACCACGCAACACCGAACAGTTCAATACCGAAATGAGCCTGTCTCTGGAAGGTATCGGCGCGGTGCTGCAGATGGACGATGATTACACGGTGATCAATTCGATGGTAGCGGGTGGCCCGGCATCTAAAAGCAAAGCGATTAGCGTTGGCGATCGTATTGTGGGTGTGGGACAAACCGGCCAGAACATGGTCGACGTGATCGGCTGGCGTCTTGATGACGTGGTTGCGCTAATCAAAGGTCCGAAAGGCAGCAAGGTTCGTCTGGAAATTCTGCCAGCCGGAAAAGGCACCAAAACCCGTATCGTTACCCTGACCCGTGAGCGTATCCGTCTGGAAGACCGCGCGGTGAAAATGTCGGTGAAAACCGTGGGTAAAGAGAAGGTGGGCGTCCTGGATATTCCTGGCTTTTACGTCGGGCTGACTGACGATGTGAAAGTTCAGCTGCAGAAGCTTGAAAAGCAGAACGTCAGCAGCATCATCATCGACCTGCGCAGTAACGGCGGCGGGGCGCTGACGGAAGCGGTTTCTCTCTCTGGCCTGTTCATCCCATCTGGCCCGGTGGTTCAGGTGCGCGATAACAACGGTAAAGTGCGCGAAGATGCGGACAATGACGGTGTGGTCTACTATAAAGGCCCGCTGGTTGTTCTCGTTGACCGCTTCAGCGCTTCCGCGTCTGAGATCTTTGCCGCAGCCATGCAGGACTACGGCCGTGCGCTGATCGTCGGTGAGCCAACCTTCGGGAAAGGCACTGTTCAGCAGTACCGTTCTCTGAATCGTATTTACGATCAGATGCTGCGTCCGGAATGGCCTGCGCTGGGCTCGGTTCAGTACACCATTCAGAAATTCTACCGCGTAAATGGCGGCAGTACGCAGCGTAAGGGCGTCACGCCGGACATCATCATGCCGACTGGCACCCAGGAGACGGAAACCGGCGAGAAGTTTGAAGATAACGCGTTGCCGTGGGACAGCATCAATGCCGCGACCTACGTGAAAGCGGGTGATATGATGCAGTTTGGCCCTGAGTTGCTGAAGGCGCATAACGACCGCATCGCGAAAGATCCGGAGTTCCAGTACATCATGAAGGACATTGCGCGATTCAATGCTCTGAAGGATAAGCGGAATATTGTTTCTCTGAACTACGCTCAGCGTGAAAAAGAGAACAACGAAGACGATGCAACCCGCCTGGCGCGTATCAACGATCGCTTCAAGCGTGAAGGCAAGCCTCTGCTCAAGAAACTGGACGATCTGCCAAAAGATTACCAGGAGCCGGATCCGTATCTCGACGAGACGGTACATATCGCTCTCGACCTGGCGAATCAGGAAAAAGAGAAACCTGCCGTACAGCCCGCTCCGGCAAAATAACCTCCCAACAGGCACAAGACATTGTGCCTGTTTCTTTTTGTACTTTATCCTTCCGTCAGTCAGATTTTCAATTGTGTAAAGTTGTGTCTTTCTGGTGACTTACGCCCGCCGGATGCTTGAAAATAGCCGCAATACCCATACGATGTGGGTAATCGCATAGTGCGTTTTGTTAAACTGAGGTAAAAAGAAAATTATGATGCGAATCGCGCTCTTCCTGCTCACCAACCTGGCGGTGATGGTGGTTTTCGGGCTCGTGCTAAGCCTGACAGGAATTCAGTCGAGCAGCGTTCAGGGTCTGTTGATTATGGCGCTGCTGTTTGGTTTTGGTGGCTCGTTCATCTCCCTGCTGATGTCGAAGTGGATGGCACTGAAATCGGTAGGGGGTGAGGTCATTGAGCAACCCCGTAACGATATGGAACAGTGGCTGATGAATACGGTGGCTCAGCAGTCCCGTCAGGCCGGGATCGCCATGCCGCAGGTGGCCATTTACCATGCTCCGGATATCAACGCGTTCGCCACGGGGGCCCGTCGCGATGCGTCACTGGTTGCTGTCAGCACCGGACTGCTGCAGAACATGAGCCGTGACGAAGCCGAAGCGGTTATCGCCCACGAAATTAGCCATATCGCTAACGGTGACATGGTGACCATGACCCTGATTCAGGGCGTGGTAAACACCTTCGTGATCTTTATCTCCCGTATTCTGGCGCAGATTGCCGCGGGCTTCATGGGCGGCAACCGCGACGAAGGTGAAGAGAGCAACGGCAACCCGCTGATCTATTTTGCTGTGTCGATGGTTCTGGAACTGGTATTCGGTATTCTGGCGAGCATCATCACCATGTGGTTCTCTCGTCACCGTGAATTCCACGCGGATGCCGGCTCTGCGAAGCTGGTTGGTCGTGAGAAGATGATTGCCGCGCTGCAGCGTCTGAAAACCTCCTACGAGCCGCAGGAAGCGAACAGCATGATGGCCTTCTGCATTAACGGTAAATCCAAATCGCTGAGCGAGTTGTTTATGTCTCACCCGCCGCTGGATAAGCGTATTGAAGCGCTGCGCAGTGGGGAATACCTGAAGTAACGCAACAAAACACAAAAAGCCGGGCGGGAGAACACTCCGCCGGCTTTTTTTATGCCTGAACCCTGGGCTGGGTCACCCGCAGGCCGCTGACGACCGCCGCGAGGGTGGCAAGGGCGCCTGCGGTGAGGAGCGCAAGGTGGTTACCGTTTTGTCCGGCAAGGTTAAACATCAGGGCGACCAGTGCCGCACCGCTGCTTTGGCCCAGCAGACGCGCGGTTCCCAGCATACCGCTTGCCCCACCGCTGCGATGCCGTGGTGCTGAGGTGATAATGGTGTGATTATTGGGGGACTGGAACAGGCCAAACCCTGCGCCGCAGAGGATCATGCGCCAGATGATGTCCAGATCCGAAGGCGACGAGGGCAACAATGCTAACGCGAAAAGGCCTGTCGCCATCACCGCCAGCCCCAAAGCGCCCAATAAACCGGCATGAACGCGTTCAATTAAATAACCTGCCAGCGGTGCCATCACCATTGTCGCCAGCGGCCAGGGGGTGAGCAGCAGCCCGGTTTCCACTTCTGAACGGCCAACTACGCTCTGCAGAAAGAAGGGCAGGGAGACCAGAGCCAGCATCTGGGCGCAGAACGAGCAGACAGACGTGCAGATGGAGAGCGAAAAGAGGGGAATACGCAGCAGGTCAACGGGCAGCAAAGGAACTGGCAGGGTGAGCTGGCGGCGTACAAAGAAGAAGCCGATCGCCAGCAGGGCGATGAGCTCCGCGGCGGTAATCATCAGAGATTGTCCCTGGGCAAAGCCGCTCAGCGCCGTAATCAGCAGGCCGAAGGTCAGGGCATTCATCACCGCACTTGCCACGTCGAAGCGCGGCATGCTGCTTTTGGGACCGTTAGCGGGAAGAAAGCGCAGGGCAAAAAAGATGGCGACGATACCCAGCGGCACGTTAATGGCGAACAGCCATTGCCATGACGCAACGGAGAGGATCGCCGCCGCAATGGTTGGCCCGGCGGCAGAAGAGACAGCGACAATAAACGAGTTTATCCCCATTCCGCGCCCCAGATGACGCTGCGGATAAATCAAGCGGATCAGCGCCGTGTTTACGCTCATGAGCGCCGCGCCGCCAAAACCCTGCGCAATACGCGCAAGCGTCAGGGTATGCAGTGAATCTGAAAGGGCACAGAGCAGGGAGGTAAAAGTGAAAACTACCAGGCCGCACTGATATACCCGGCGGTAGCCGAACATATCGCCGAGGAAAGAGAACGAGAGCAGTGACACCACAATCGCAATCTGGTAGGCGTTAACAATCCAAATCGAACTGGCGGGTGAGGCATGCAGGTCGCTGGCGATGGTTGGCAGGGCAACGTTTGCAATCGCGCCGTCAAGGACGGCCATTGAGATACCGATAATGATGGTCGCTATTGCGCCATACCGTTGGGGTAATGGCAGGCCATCAGAAAGATTTTTTTCCATCAGGAGTAAAAAGCTCAGCGTGAAATTATTCTCAGGGTAACTATTTTAGCATTGTTACAGCCGCGATATGTCGCAGATTTGTAACGAAGTAAACGCGGATTGATTGCAGGTGACATGACGGGAACTTATAATAAAAACCGGTTCTGATTTTTATAAAACACTCGCTATGAGGTGGTAAATGGCTATTGCGGATTTGGATAAACAGCCAGATTCTGTTTCTTCCGTGCTGAAGGTGTTTGGCATCTTACAGGCGCTTGGAGAAGAGCGTGAAATAGGTATTACAGAGCTGTCGCAGCGCGTGATGATGTCAAAAAGCACCGTTTATCGCTTTTTGCAAACCATGAAGTCCCTGGGATACGTTGCGCAGGAAGGCGAATCTGAAAAGTATTCTCTGACGCTTAAGCTGTTTGAATTGGGTGCGCGTGCGCTACAAAATGTTGACCTGATCCGCAGCGCTGACATTCAGATGCGTGAAATCTCTCGCCTGACCAAAGAGACCATTCATCTCGGTGCGCTGGATGAAGACAGCATCGTTTACATCCATAAAATCGACTCCATGTACAATCTGCGCATGTATTCGCGCATTGGTCGACGCAACCCGCTCTACAGTACCGCCATTGGTAAAGTTCTGCTGGCGTGGCGCGATCGCGAGGAAGTGAAGCAGATCCTTGAAGGCGTGGAATACAAGCAAAGTACCTCACGAACCATTACCAGCACGGATGCGCTGCTGACGGTGCTTGACCGCGTGCGCGAGCAGGGATATGGCGAAGATAACGAAGAGCAGGAAGAGGGGCTGCGCTGCATCGGCGTTCCGGTATTTGACCGCTTTGGCGTGGTGATCGCGGGCTTGAGTATCTCCTTCCCAACCTTACGCTTCTCCGAAGAGCGTCTGCATGAGTATGTGGCTATTCTGCACACTGCGGCACGGAAAATTTCTGAACAGATGGGATATCACGACTACCCGTTTTAATCCCTGCTGGTAGAAAAAAACGCCGCATCTGATGCGGCGTTTTTTGTATGTCATTCACCTGGCTGATTAGCCATTATCAATCACGACGGATGTTTTACGCAGTACAGGGCAGTGGGTTAAGCCAACGATCCCGCTGTCAGTATGCAGATACTGGGCAGTGCTCATTCCCTGTGCTGTGAGGTATTTACACTGAATGCCTAGCCCGGCTGCGTTTTCGGTGCTCCCCACGAGCACGCCATAGCCCGTTAACAGAAGGCCAATCCAGACAAGGGCCAGTGCAATAATTGTTCGAATGATGAATCGCATCATTACCTCTTTTATCGTTGTTATCGTAATGCTAGCGTAAAGCGTTTACGTGATGAAACAAGTGCAGGATTCTGAAAAAAAACGCGATGGAGGCACAGTTAGTCCTTGTTTAAGATAAGCGTGATAATCTCTTTACATCAGGTCCTTAGACGGAGTGTGGAGTGAAAAAAATACGCTGGGTAATTCTGATTATCGTGCTGATAGCGTGCGTGGTGTTATGGACGCAGACGATCAATGTGATGTGCGATCAGGATGTACAGTTTTTTAGCGGCGTTTGCGCAATAAACAAGTTTATTCCGTGGTAATAGACATTTTTTCTCAACGTGATTTCCTTCCTTCGCGCCAGTGGTAAAATAGACGTTTTTATTGAGGTGGTGAAATGGGTGAGTTACTGAATTCAGGGCTGCTGAATATAGCATCCCTGATGATTTCTTTGGTGGTTCTGCTTGTGGGGCTGGTCATCTGGTTTTTCGTGAACCGCGCCAGTTCCCGTACTAACGAGCAGATCGAACTGCTGGAAGCGCTGCTCGATCAGCAAAAACGTCAGAATGCGCTGCTACGCCGTCTGTGTGAGGCTAACGAACCGGAAGAGAAAGACGCGCCGAAAGACGCGGTCGCGGAAGATAACAAAGACGAAGACGACTTTATCCGCCTGGTGGCTGAGCGTTAATCTTTTTGTCCTGGGAGGTGGCTGTGGTCTGGAAAAATCCCTGGTATGACCCCTCCCTGAAACATCACACCCCAAACGGTTTTTGTAATACCGATCCTGTCGGACATCAACCCGGCGACCTTGACCGTTGGCGTAAAGCGCGTAAAGAGGCTGGATTACCGAAGCCGCCCGCGCTGGGTTATGAAGACTTTATCCGCCAGTGGTGGCAACCGGTTGAGCTTACGCAACCTCAGGAAGATGGGGTATGGTGGCTCGGACACGCGAGCGTGTTGCTGCAGCTGGACGGCAATATCATCCTTACCGATCCGGTGTTTTCTCGACGCGCTTCTCCGCTGCCTTTCCTGGGACCCCAGCGTAAGACACCCCCCGTACTGTCTGTCGAGCAACTTCATCAGCTGGATGCGGTCGTCATTTCCCATAATCATTACGATCATCTTGATGACGCAACCCTTCGCCGAATCCTCAAACGCTTTCCCGACGTCAGTATTTTTGTTCCGTTGGGCCTCGCCGACTGGTTTCGTCGCCGGGGAGCAAAACGCGTGGTCGAACTCGACTGGTGGCAGAGTTTCACCTGGCAGGGGATGACGCTGACCGCCGTACCGGCACAGCACTGGAGCATGCGCACGCCATGGAACCGCAATCGTTCCTTATGGTGCGGCTGGGTGATGGAAGGACGGCATCACCGCTTCTGGTTCAGCGGTGATACCGGTTATTCACCTGAGCTGCTGTTGATTCCTGAACGCCTGGGCCAGATAGATGCCGCCGCGTTACCGATTGGTGCCTATGCCCCACGATGGTTCATGGCTGTCCATCATATGGATCCGCAATCTGCGGTGGCATTGTGGCAGCAACTGGGCTCACCTCTGGCGTTCCCTATTCACTGGGGCGTGTTTGAACTGGCAGATGAATCCTTAGATGAACCTGTGCAGGAGTTAACTCACGCACTCGATAATTTAGCACCAGTTAACCATTCTTTCAGGATACTGAAAATTGGTGAATATTTATCCTTATAAACGAAGCGATAAATTGTTGCATATATTGTTGATGTAAACGCGCGCAGGAATGTTTTATTTTTGTCGAAACGTTTTGCTTGCCTTCTTTTGATGCAGAGTCATAAAAATTTCATTATTTTGGTGCATAACGCTGTTTATTCGCTGGTGCATTTTAATACAGCTGGGAGCGGGTTATTAACACTGTTTTTTCTCTGAAACAATTTGGTCGCGTTACAATGATTTAAGCATAAGTTTTCACAAATTGTTCTAACTCAATCAAGACGTAAGATTTCTTTTCCTGTTTGCTGGACGGTTCGTAATGATTGAGCTATGTTAAAAAAGTCTTAGATTACAGCGGTTGTGAAAGCAACGCTGGGTCTTTGTTACGCAGCAGGGCTGTCTGTACGTGATGCGCATAATTGTGCAAAACCTGACAGGCACTGTTCGAATTTGTGCGGCGGATCGAGACATGTTTAAAAATGGCTTGCCATATTAAACATAGTGTGTGATAACACGTTTTGGGTCAAACGAGGTACAGTTCTGTTTATGTGTGGCATTTTCAGTAAAGAAGTCCTGAGTAAACACGTTGTCGTTGAATACCGCTTCTCTGCCGAACCTTATATTAGTGCCTCATGCAGTAATGTCTCAGTTTTATCTCAGTTAATGCCTGCGGGCTAAGAAAACACTCTAAGGAATTTTGCAAAATGGCAAAGATTAAAGGTCAAGTTAAGTGGTTCAACGAGTCTAAAGGTTTTGGTTTCATTACTCCTGCTGACGGCAGCAAAGACGTGTTCGTACACTTCTCTGCAATCCAGGGTAACGGCTTCAAAACTCTGGCTGAAGGCCAGAACGTTGAGTTCGAAATTCAGGACGGCCAGAAAGGCCCAGCTGCAGTTAACGTAACTGCTATCTGATCGAACCGCTGCTGACTGAAGTGCCCGGCACTTCACTCTCAGACATAAAGCCTCGCCTGTCGCGGGGCTTTTTTATGTCCCTTATCTTTCAAAATATTACCATCCGCGGTCTTGTTAGTAACTTGTTGCAAAGCTGCGAGGTTAGTAGCACTGTTTCGCCACCTTCTCGCCGTCTTTTCCCGTTAAATCAGGGCGTTGTTTTACAGCCCTGGGGTTCAGGTGAAGAAGACATTGATAACAGCAACTGGAAATTTCACGCCGGCGCGTTTTGCTCTGCTCTGTTTAGCTATTTTTTGTAGTCTGGCTTTTCTGCTGGGGCGCGTTGCCTGGCTGCAAATCATCAAGCCTGACAATCTGGTGAAGCAGGAGGATATGCGATCCCTCCGCCAGCTGGCGATTGATGCGCCGCGCGGCATGATAATGGATCGTGAGGGTCGCCCCCTGGCGGTGAGCGTGCCTGTCCAGGCCGTTTGGGCCGATCCGAAAACGGTGCTGGCAAAAGGGGGCGTCGGGCTTGATGAGCGCTGGCAGGCGCTGGCCAGCGCGCTGCATCTCTCCCTCGGCACACTCTCGGCACGCATCAACGCCAACCCACAGGGCCGTTTTATTTACCTTGCCCGTCAGGTCGATCCTGCGCAGGCAAAGTGGATCGACAAACTGAATCTGCCCGGCATCAATTTGCGCGATGAGTCCCGCCGTTTTTATCCTGCTGGCCATGTGGCAGCGAACCTGATTGGCTTCACCAATATTGACGGGCAGGGCATCGAAGGTGTGGAAAAGAGCTTCAACGCGCAACTCACCGGCAAGCCGGGTGTGCGTCAGGTAAGGGAAGATCGCTATGGACGCGTGGTTGAAAACCTGACCGAAATTGCGCCCGCACCGGCGCATAACATCCAGTTAAGTATTGACGAGCGGCTGCAAACCATCACCGAAGATGCGCTCGACAATGCCGTGGCCTGGAACAAGGCCGAGTCGGGGGCGTCGGTGCTCATTAATATCCCAACCGGGGAAATCCTCGCCATGGCGAGCTACCCGGATTTTAACCCCAATAATCGTGAAGGGGCGACGATAAACGATTTTCGCAACCGCGCAATCAGCGATACGTTCGAACCTGGTTCGACCGTCAAGCCGCTGGTGCTGATGACGGCCCTGCAGCAGGGGCTGGTCCAGCCGGACAGCGTGATTGACACCCACCCGTATACCCTTGACGGACATC
The DNA here is from genome assembly GCF_900110475.1 of Enterobacter sp. NFIX58. Classification (NCBI taxonomy): domain Bacteria; kingdom Pseudomonadati; phylum Pseudomonadota; class Gammaproteobacteria; order Enterobacterales; family Enterobacteriaceae; genus Enterobacter; species Enterobacter sp. NFIX58. The sequence continues at coordinate 73,801 of NZ_FODW01000001.1, forward strand.
GCATTCGCGACGTGGGCTTTTACCCTGAGCTGACGATGACCGGGATCCTGCAAAAATCGAGCGACACCGGCGTTTCCCGACTTTCGCTGGCGATGCCTGTCCAGCATCTCATCGATACCTATCGAAACTTTGGTTTTGGCACCAATACGGGGCTTGGCTTAACGGGGGAAAGCTCGGGGCTGTTGCCACAGCGTAAATACTGGAGCCAGCTCGATCGCGCAACTTTTGCCTTCGGCTACGGGCTAATGGTTACGCCGCTCCAGCTGGCCCACGTCTACGCCACGATTGGTGGGTACGGGCTTGAGCGTCCGCTCTCGATCACCCGCATCGATCCCCCCGTTATCGGGCATCGCGTCATGCCGGAAGAGATTGCCCATGAAGTGGAGCACATGATGGAGAGCGTTGCGCTGCCGGGTGGCGGAGGCGTTAAGGCTGCCGTGCGTGATTACCGGGTGGCGGTGAAAACCGGTACGGCAAAGAAAATTGACGATAGCGGGAAGTATGTCGATAAATACGTCGCCTACACGGCGGGGGTTGCCCCTGCCAGCAATCCGCGTTTTGCCCTGGTGGTGGTGATTAACGATCCGCAAAACGGGGCTTACTACGGCGGGGCCGTCTCTGCCCCTGTCTTCAGTGAGATTATGGGTAACGTGCTGCGTCTGGAGAATATCAAACCTGACGGGTTACCGGCGGGGTCCGATCACCTTATCGTCATGCGCTAACCGGGCGTTTATAACAGGGGCGAATAGCGGTACACTTCGCCCTTTGATTATGCTCCGGAGTTGCCATGTCCTTCAGCTGTCCCCTTTGCCACGCCCCCCTGACGCACTCAGACAAACGGTATACCTGCCCGCAGGGGCATCAGTTTGACCGGGCAAAAGAAGGCTACGTGAATCTTCTGCCGGTACAGCATAAGCGTTCCCGCGATCCTGGCGACAGTGCTGAGATGATGCGGGCGCGCCGTGCGTTTCTCGATGCCGGGCACTATCTGCCGCTGCGGGAGGCCGTCACGCAGATGCTCAATGATATTCTGCCTGCTTCAGCCACCGCCATGCTCGATATCGGCTGTGGGGAAGGATACTACACCGCACGGTTTGCGGAGGTTGCTCGTGAGAAGGGCGCGCAGACATTCGGTCTGGACGTGTCGAAAGTGGCCATACGCGCGGCGGCAAAGCGTTATACCGACGTGACGTTCTGCGTGGCCTCCAGCCACCGGCTGCCGTTTGACGATGCCAGCATGGACGCGGTTATCCGTATCTACGCGCCGTGTAAGGCAGAGGAGCTGGCGCGCGTGGTGAAGCCGGGCGGATGGGTGGTCACCGTGACCCCAGGCCCGCGTCATCTGATGGAGCTGAAAGGGCTGATCTACGACGAAGTGCGTCTGCATGCCCCGCATTCAGAGCAGCTGGGCGGTTTTACCCTGAAGCAGGCGGAATCAGTGGCGTACGAAATGACGCTCAAAGGGGAAGAGGCCGTCGCGTTATTGCAGATGACGCCGTTCGCGTGGCGGGCAAAACCGGAGGTGTGGGAAACGCTGGCGGCACATTCAACATTTCGCTGCCAGACGGACTTCAGCATCCACATCTGGCAGCGCGAAGATTAACCGGCGAAGTGTGCCCAGAGGATCTGGGCGCCAATGCCAATCAGCACAATCCCCCCGAGGATCTCGGCGCGTTTACCCAGCAGCGGGCCGATAAACCGTCCGACCATCATGCCCAGCGTGGACATAATCAGGGTTGCACAGCCAATAGCCAGCGCGGTGGCGATAATATTGACCTGCAGAAATGCCAGACCCACACCAACGGCCATCGCATCAAGGCTGGTGGCAATTGCGGTGGTGACCAGCAGCCAGAAGCCGTGGCGATGCTGCGGCTCCTCGTGTTCATCATCACCGCCGCGAAAACCTTCAATGACCATTCGGCCTCCGAGGAACACCAGCAGGACGAAGGCAATCCAGTGGTTCCACTCCAGCACGAACTGGCTGGCGAGCATGCCAAGTCCCCAGCCGATAAGCGGGGTCAGCGTTTCGATAGCGCCAAAAATCAGGCCGGTACGCAGGGCTTCTGAGAATTTAGGTTTGTGTAGCGTGGCGCCTTTTCCGATGGAAGCAGCGAAGGCGTCCATGGACATGCCAAAAGCGAGAAGGATCGTAGCGGAGATATTCATAACAGCGTCCAGACCGGGGATATCCATATGACACATCACTGCCCCCAGTAAACAGCAGTTGATGTATCTATGGTCTCGCCTGATCGCAATGCACATAAGATGTGCGGTAAGCGATCCGTACGTGCCACGTTTTTCAACGAGTATGTTGACACGTACATTTCCTGTGAACAGGAAATCGGCTACTCCCCAACGACGGGCGCAACCTTAACATATTTTGAGAATATAAAACAACAATGAAAAGGCATTATTTAAAACGTTTATTGATAACGATTTTCATTTGTCTTTAATCGTGAAAATATCGTTAACAAATAGCGTTCAAATTAGCGGTGGGGATATAGCTTCGGCTATGTTTCTTGCGCAAAATAAACACAGGATATAGCCGTTGCTATATATCTAACTCATTGAGTCTTAACGAGTAACTTGTATATCTTTTCCAGGTCATCAATATTCTTCACCCGAATAAGCAGGCGGCGTTGTTCTAATTGCATCACCAGTACACCGTCTTCGGATAAATTCATCTCTTTAATACGGTTATATTCTATCCATACATTGGCAAAGAAGAATCCGTGGGATTTAAAAATGATTTTTGGCGTGCGGATCCAGAACAGATAAATCGCCATTAATTCCAGCGCACATAATAACCATGTGGTTAATAATGCACCATGGCTGGTGACGTTATTGTAAATAAGAATGGCGATGAGACCCACGAAGATAAAGGCATCCACGCGCCCGCGTCGTAGCAGGGGAAGGGAGAGCAGCGTCTCGCCGTGACGGCGGGGCATAATGAACTCGTCATAGATCGCGTAAGCCAGAAGGGCAACAACAAATAAAACCAGTACGATGTCCGTGACAGTCATTCATCCTCCAGATAAAAAAAACCGGGGGCAAGCCCCCGGCCTATAGCATTGAAACTTACAGGCCCAGCAGGCCGACGGCGTAGCCCGCAATACCGATGACGAAGAAGCCAACGATGATCCACAGCGGGTTCACTTTCTTACGCAGCAGCCACATACAGGCGAAGGTCAACAGCAGCGGGACCAGGCCCGGCATCAGCTGATCCAGAATCGTCTGCACGGTGGTGACGCGGGTCTGACCATCCTGTCCGGTGATGGTCGATACCACCAGCGGGATGTTCACGTGCGTCCACTTGTTTACCAGCGCGCCCATGACAAACAGGCCGAGGATTGACGCCCCCTCAGTCAGTTTCTGCAGGAAGCCGCCGCCCATGTCCTTAACGATGTCCACCCCTTTACGGTAGCCGTAGGCCACGCCGTAGTAACGGGTCAGCAGACGCACGGCGTTGAACAGGATGAAGAACAGCAGCGGGCCAAGCAGGCTGCCGCTCATCGCGATACCGGCACCCAGTGCCGCGAAGACCGGACGCACGGTACCCCAGAAGATAGGGTCACCGACACCGGCCAGCGGACCCATCAGACCGACTTTGATACCGTTGATGGCACCATCGTCAATCTCTGCGCCGTTTGCACGCTGCTCTTCCATCGCCAGCGTTACGCCCAGAACGGGGGCCGCAACGTAAGGATGAGTGTTAAAGAATTCCAGGTGACGCTTGATGGCCTGACGGCGTGCTTCGTTGTTTTCCGGGTACAGGCGTTTGATCGCCGGTACCATGGAGAAGCAGAAACCCAGCGCCTGCATACGTTCGAAGTTCCATGAACCCTGAAACAGGTTAGAACGGATGAACACGCCACGAATATCACCCGGAGTGAGTTTTTTCTCGGTGGTAGTTTTTGTCATATCAACCATTTCGCTCACCTGTTAGTCCAGTTCGTTATCGAGATCGTTGTTACCAGCAGCCTGCGCTGGGGCACCCGCGACGCGGTTATATTTCGGGCTGAGCTGGATGTAGAGAATCGCCATCACCGCACCGATCACACCCAGTGCAACCAGGTTGAAGTTGGTGAAGGCCGCGGTCACGAAGCCGAGGTAGAAGAACGGCATCAGATAGCCTGCGCGCATCATGTTGATGACCATCGCATAACCAACGACCACGATCATACCGCCCGCGATGTTCAGGCCGCCGGTGACCACTTCAGGAATGGCGTTCAGCATGCTCTGGACTTCACTGGTACCCACAGAGATCGCGACGATAACCGCCGGGATTGCGATACGCATCGCCTGCAGGAAAAGGGATGAAACGTGGATCCATGACAGGGCCGTGAGGTTGCCGTTGTCGGCCGCCTTATCCGCCGCGTGCTGGAAGGCAACGGTGATAGTACGAACGATGATGGTCAGAACCTGGCCTGCGGCTGCCAGCGGGATTGCCAGGGCGATACCTGCACCAATACTCTGGTGACCGGCAATAACCAGAACGGTAGAAATGATAGAGGCCAGCGCGGCATCGGGCGCAACCGCCGCACCGATGTTCATCCAGCCCAGGGCGATCATTTCCAGGGTACCACCGATGATGATACCGGTTTTCATGTCACCCAGAACGGCCCCAATCAGCGTACAGGCCACCAGAGGACGGTGGAACTGAAATTCATCAAGTACGGATTCCATACCCGCAATACATGCGACCACGAACACCAGCACAATCTGAAGAGTGGTAATCTCCATTGTACTTCTCCTATTACATAAGCATTATGTGAAAAACCGGCGCGGGCTTATTTCCCAACTTTGCCGATCAAATCCATCATTTTCAGTTTCTGGTCCGTGGAAACCTTACGGGCTTCCAGCTCAATACCACGTGCATTCAGCTTGTTGAATGCTTCGATATCTTTCGCATCGACTGAAATGGCGTTGTTGACCTGCGTTTTGCCCTGACGGAATGCCATACCACCAATGTTAACGGAGGTGATTTTCACGCCGCCTTCAACAATGCGCTCAACGTCTGTCGGGTTAGTGAACAGGAGCATCACGCGTTCGCCCGCATATTTCGGGTTGTTGTATACGCGAATCATCTTGGCGACATCCACAACGTGCGCGGTAACGCCAGGAGGAGCAACCTGAGTCAGAAGGGTTTTACGTACGGTATCAGCGGCCACTTCGTCGCTGACCACGATAATGCGTCGAACGTTGGTCTCTTTGGTCCAGCGCGTGGCAACCTGACCGTGGATTAAGCGGTCATCAATACGCGCAAGGCCGATCACCATGTAATCATTCGGGCCCATCGGTTTTGCCGGTGCCGCCGCTTTCGGTGCCGCTGCAGGCGCAGGGGCAGGTTTTTCAACCGGCTGTGCCTTCAGGGCCTTAACTCCTTCGCGGCCGGTTTCAACGGCCAGTGCAACCAGTTCATCGAAGGACGGATTGTCGTCGCGTGCCATAAGGGTTTCCACCAGCATGGGAATATTGACCCCGGCGACAACTTCATAATGCTCTTTATCGACGACAATGCGGCTGGCAGCATTGAACGGGCTGCCGCCCCATGTATCAACGAGAAACAGCACGCCTTTGCTGGTATCCAGCTTCTCGAGCTGAGCGTTGTACTTCTCTATCAGCGTCTCGGCGTTTTCACCGGGAACGAAATCGATCCAGCCGACGTTTTCCTGCTCGCCCAACAGCATCTCTGCCGTTTTGAGTAGCTGCTCAGCAGCCCAACCATGTGTGCCTATGACAATAGCAATGGTCACTTGCTACCTCCTTTTATTATCATTAATACGCCTGCCAGGCAGTCGTACTGAGAATCGTATTGGCGAACCGAATCGATTCAGATAAGGGTTAGAGTTCAAAAAACTAAGACTTCCGCGAATTATTTTAGATAGTGAAAAAATAATTTATGTGATGAAGATCCGTAATTTAGCCACGCGTTACAGAATTATCTGTAGCGTAAAGCCGCTGTGTTACAGAACTTTGCAAAGGAACGTAAATCTTTGCTAAAAACACAGTCTCTCTGATATGTTTAGCCTCCGTTTAATTGTTCAGGAGTATAGGGCTCCAGCCCACTATATGGACCGTCACCGACGTCAGTCATCTTCCAGGCCATTTCGCGCCTTTTTCACCGGCGATCCTCGCCACGTATCGACTCTGTCTGCCTCTGTTTTGCCCACATTGAGTGGGGCACCGTTTCGTCATTCCTTTAGCAGGAGCTTGTCATGGAATTCTTAATGGACCCGTCAATCTGGGTGGGATTGCTCACGCTGGTCGTGCTGGAGATCGTTCTCGGCATTGATAACCTGGTGTTTATCGCCATCCTTGCGGATAAGCTGCCGCCAAAACAGCGTGATAAAGCGCGTCTGATTGGACTCTCGCTGGCGCTGGTCATGCGACTGGGGCTGCTCTCCGTCATCTCGTGGATGGTCACGCTGACCAAACCGCTGTTCTCCGTCATGGATTACACCTTCTCCGGCCGTGATTTAATCATGCTGATCGGGGGGATATTCCTGCTCTTCAAAGCGACGACAGAACTTCATGAGCGGCTGGAAAACCGTCAGCACGATGATGGGCACGGTAAAGGCTATGCCAGTTTCTGGGTGGTGGTGCTGCAGATCGTGGTGCTGGATGCGGTCTTCTCGCTGGATGCGGTGATCACGGCGGTCGGCATGGTGAACCATCTGCCGGTCATGATGGCAGCGGTGGTTATTGCGATGGCGGTCATGCTGCTGGCGTCGAAACCGCTGACGCGTTTCGTGAACCAGCATCCAACGGTGGTGGTACTGTGTCTGAGCTTCCTGCTGATGATTGGTCTGAGCCTGGTGGCGGAAGGCTTTGGCTTCCATATTCCGAAAGGCTACCTGTACGCCGCGATTGGCTTCTCGATCCTGATCGAGCTGTTCAACCAGATTGCGCGCCGTAACTTTATCAAGCAGCAGTCAAATCAGCCGCTGCGCGCCCGTACCGCAGATGCCATTCTGCGCCTGATGGGCGGTCGTCGTCAGGTGAATGTGCAGTCTGATTCCGAAAACCACAACCCGGTTCCGGTCCCGGAAGGGGCGTTTGTGGAACAGGAACGCTACATGATTAACGGCGTGCTCTCTCTGGCCTCCCGTTCGCTGCGCGGCATCATGACGCCGCGCGGGGAGATCAGCTGGGTCGATGCTAACCTGAGCGTTGATGAAATTCGCCAGCAGCTGCTCTCTTCACCGCACAGCCTGTTCCCGGTATGTCGTGGTGAACTGGATGAGATCATCGGCGTGGTGCGGGCGAAAGAGATGCTGGTCGCCCTGGAAGAGGGCGTTAACGTCGAAGCCGTTGCTGCTGCATCGCCTGCGATTGTGGTGCCGGAAACGCTGGATCCGATCAACCTGCTCGGGGTGCTGCGCCGCGCTCGCGGTAGCTTTGTTATTGTCACCAACGAGTTTGGCGTGGTGCAGGGGCTGGTGACGCCGCTGGACGTGCTGGAAGCGATCGCCGGTGAATTCCCGGATGAAGACGAAACGCCGGAAATTGTTGCCGATGGCGAAGGCTGGCTGGTTAAAGGTACCACCGACCTGCACGCGCTCTCGCACACGCTGGGGCTGGAAAACGTGGTCAACGATGAAGAAGACATCGCGACCGTTGCCGGTCTGGTTATCGCCGTAAATGGCCAGATCCCGCGTGTTGGCGATGTGATAGAACTGCCGCCGCTGCATATTACCATTGTCGAAGCCAACGACTATCGCGTTGATATGGTCCGTATTGTTAAAGAACAATCTGCCCACGACGAAGATGAGTAAGTCTGCTTAACGCAGCGGCATTAAGGGTACGATGTGCCCGTTATGACGCGCTGGCGGGGGAGCACTTCCCGCCAGCCAGTCTGGAAAGTCCCGTAGCGGCATCGGCCGCGCATAGAAAAAGCCCTGCAGGACTGGAACGCCGTGACGGCGTAAATAGCGCGCCTGCTCTTCCGTTTCGACCCCTTCCGCAACCAGCTCGATATTTAGCCGCTGGCCCAGCGCAATGATCATGTCCGTCACCGTTGAATTCACGGCATCCGTACCAATGGCGGTGGTAAAGGACTGGTCAATTTTCAGGACGTCCGGATGCAGCTTTTCAAGCCAGGAGAGGGAGCTGTTCCCGGTGCCAAAATCGTCGATAGCGAGCTTCACCCCTTTGCGATGCAGTTCGCGCACGATGCGATAATCCGCGTCCAGCAGCGCATCCCGTTCCGTGAGTTCAATCACCAGCTGCTGTCGCGGATTGGCGCTGAACCAGAGACGGTTCAGGTCCTGTACCAGTACAGCGTGACGGAAATGGCTGGCGGCTACGTTAATGCCGATGTGGAAACCGGCGCTGGACGGGAAGTAGCCTATCTGGCGCACCGTTTCGGCGATGACATAGCGGGTCAGGGGGACAATTTGGTTATGTTCTTCTGCCAGAGGGATAAACACCTCCGGGGTGATCCAACCCTGACGGGGGTTATTCCAGCGCAGCAGGATCTCAACGCCCGTGCACGCCTGGGTGCGGGCATTCACCAGCGGCTGGCAGAAAAGCTCAAATTCCCGCGCCGCAATGCCCATATCGATCTCCCACGTAAAGCTCATCCGGTTTGCCGTCGCCAGCCAGGCGAGATAGCCCAGCAGCAGGCTGAGCATCAGCCCCAGCGGCAGCTGGGCGGGCAGGCTTGTTAAGGCTAACTCACCGGGGCCAGGTCCGCTGACCGTAATGGTGAAAGGATTTCGGGTTGATGACTGCTGGAAAAGGGCGCTCTCTTCATCAAACGTCAGACTGTCGGTGACGCGTTGACCGTAGCGTAAAAAACGATCGCCGACTGTCAGCACCACGTCATTGATGAGCGGACGCTGGGGCTCGAGGATCATTCTGGCGATCAGGTCGATGTTAATAATCTCGACGACGCCTTCGTCACCATCCTGGGAGACGGGATACCACTGGATCAAAACAGGGCTGCCCTTAAGCAGCCACTGGTCGGTCGATAAAATCAGCTTCGCCGTGCTGGCGGGGAGTTCCTGAAGGAAGTCACGGACAGGCTCGCTGCGGCTGCCGAAAATACTCGAACAATACAGGATTCCGTCTTTAATCAGGGCGATAGAACGTACCGTCTGCAAAATGGCTGCCTGCTGTCGCAGCGCCAGCTGCACCTGCGGGCAGGGCTGTCCCACCAGCGGCTGCAGCACGTTGCGGTGGTTTTCCAGGGAAAGCAAAACGTTATCAAGGGCGCGAACGGTATGGCTGGTAAAATCGAGGATCCGCTGTTGGTTAACGTTGCGCTGGGAAATAAAGCGAATGCCCAGCGTCAGGATGAGCGTGAGGAGCGCAACCGTCACACAGACGATAACGCGTTTTCGGCGATAGTTTTTAATGATCGTTTGTGCAGTTTGCATGAACGGTCGCCTGATAAGCCACCAGCCACAAAAGCCGGACGCAACAGTGAAAGTGTAGTGGGGAAAGCAGAAGGAGACGAGGAAGAAGAGGGAAATTCGCCCATCCGTTGCAGATGGGCGAAAGGCAGTATTAGTCGCACTGCACCTTAATGGCCAGGCCACCACGGGACGTCTCGCGGTATTTCGCGTTCATGTCTTTGCCCGTTTCGTACATGGTTTCAATCACCTTATCCAGCGATACGCGAGGTTCGCTGGTACGGCGCATCGCCATACGTGAGGCGTTGATGGCTTTCACCGAGGCAATCGCGTTACGCTCAATGCACGGCACCTGCACCTGGCCCGCGACCGGATCGCAGGTCAGACCAAGGTTATGTTCCATACCGATTTCAGCCGCCACGCAGACCTGCTCAGGGCTTGCACCCAACAGCTCTGCCAGACCTGCCGCTGCCATGGAGCAGGCCACGCCGACTTCACCCTGACAGCCCACTTCCGCACCGGAGATGGAGGCATTCATCTTGTACAGCGCGCCGATGGCACCTGCTGCCAGGAAATAACGGATATAGATGTCCGGCGTCACGGGCTCAATAAAGTGGTCGTAATACGCCAGCACCGCAGGAACAATGCCGCACGCGCCGTTGGTTGGCGCCGTCACGACGCGGCCACCGGCGGCGTTCTCTTCGTTAACCGCAAGTGCAAACATATTCACCCAGTCGACCACGTTCATCGGGTCGTTGGAGAATTTGTCCGTGGTCACCAGCATACGGCGCAGAGCAGAGGCACGACGCGGCACGCGCAGCGGACCCGGCAGAACCCCTTCGGTGTTCATCCCGCGATCGATACAGGCGCGCATGGTTTGCCAGACGTTGGCAAAATAGTCTTCAATCTCTTGTTTGCTGTGCAGGGCCAGTTCGTTCTGCATCACCATGCCGGACAGGGAAAGACCGGTCTGTTTGCAGTAACCCAGCATCTCGGTCGCCGATTTGAACGGGTACGGTACGCTGACGTCGCCGACGCTGTCTTTGCCAAAATGCTCTTCATCCACGATGAAACCACCGCCGATGGAGTAGTACGTTTTGCTGTAGATCTCTTTTTCACCGCTAAAAGCGTGAATGGTCATGCCGTTTTCATGCAGCGGCAGGTTGTCGCTACGGAAACGCATGCCGTCATCCTGCGGAAAATCAACTTCCTGCTGGCCGTTTGCCAGCAGCAGGCGGCCGCGTGTTTCCACGTCGCGGATGAATGCCGGGATGGCATCAATATCAACGGTATCCGGCATATTGCCTGCCAGACCCATAATAATGGCGATATCGGTGTGGTGGCCTTTACCCGTTAATGACAGCGAGCCGTAAACATCCACGGCGACACGGGTAACGCTTTCCAGTAATCCTTTTTCGACCAGATCATCGACGAACTGTTTACCGGCCTTCATCGGGCCAACAGTATGGGAAGACGAAGGGCCAATTCCCACTTTGAACATGTCGAATATACTAATCACTTTCACACTCCTGACAGGGTTACCGGGGTTCCAGTAACGATGTTATAACTGCGCATAGTGTAAGAGGGAACACCGACCTCGGCTTAACTATTCACATGAATTAAACTAATGGTTAACGATGGGTTTTGCTAATAGCGCGACGCAGATCGCAAACCTGGCAGAAGAGGGCGGAATGTAAAGTATAGTCAAGGCTTCAGGCCGATTTGCAACGCCAGCTCACGAATAATGCCCGCCGTCATGCCCCAGACAAAATAATGCTGATACCAGGACAACCAGACCCGATGGTCATGCCCACGACGCTGAATATCCAGCGGGTGATAACGACTCAGTCGGAGGGCTTCATCCAGCGGCATTTCAAACACCGCGGAGACTTCATCGACGCTGGCGTGATACTGCAGGCCCGGCGGGATAATGCCGACCACCGGCGTGACCTGAAAACCGGTGACGCTGTCGACGGGTGGCAGCACGCCGATGACCTCAACGGCCTCTGGCGGAATGGCAACCTCTTCCTGCGCTTCGCGCAGCGCGGCGGCAATCAGCGAGGCGTCGGAGCTGTCTACCGCGCCCCCCGGAAAAGCGACCTGACCCGCGTGCTTGCGTAAATGGGCGGAACGCTGGGTGAGCAGCAGGCCCGGCTGCGCGCGACGCACGACCGGGATCAACACGGCCGCCTGACGTTGATTCAGCGCTTCGCGGTTGACCTGCGGTCTTAGTAGCTGAAAGCGAGATAAAAAGTCATCCAGCGTCAGATTCTCTTTTTCCACCCGTGTTTACTCCAGTTGTTTCAGGATACGGTTAACTTTATCAAAGGTTTCCTGATATTCCGCATCGACCTGGCTGTCGGCAACAATGCCGCCCCCGGCCGAACAGTAAAGGTTTCCGTTACAGGCGGTCAGCGTGCGAATGGTGATGCTGGTATCCATGGTGCCGCACAGGCTGATATAGCCGATGCTACCGCACCAGGCATTACGGCGGTGGGGCTCCAGCTCATCGATGATCTCCATTGCCCGCACCTTCGGCGCGCCGGTGATGGAGCCGCCCGGGAACGCGGCGCGCAGAAGATCGCAGGCCGTGCGCGAGTCAGGCAGCCGCGCGGTAATGGTGCTGACCAGATGATGCACCGCCGGGAAAGGCTCAACGACAAACAGTTCCGGCACGCGGACGCTGCCCGGCACGGCCACCCGGCCAATGTCGTTACGCATCAGATCGACAATCATCAGGTTTTCGGCGCGGTCTTTTGGCGAGGCGGCCAGTTTTTCCGCCTGCTGGCGATCGGCATCAGGATCGGCAAGGCGTGGAAGCGTGCCCTTAATCGGGCGGGTTTGGATCGTGCCCTCGGCCAGATGAATAAAGCGCTCGGGCGAGAGGCTGAGGATCGCCCCCTGTTCCAGACGCACAAAGGCGCTGAACGGCGCCTTATTGCTGGCATTAAGGCGGGTAAACGCCTGCCACTCATCTCCCCGATAGGTCGCCTCGAAGCGCTGGGCAAGGTTAACCTGATAGCAGTCGCCGCTTTGCAGATACGCCTGAACGCGCGCGAATTTTTCGGCATATTCCGCGGCGCTCATGTTCGAGCGCCAGCCGGAGGTCAGCGTGAACGTCTCTGCGGGTGCAGCCTGTTGCGCCTCAAGCCAGGCCAGACGCGCCTGCACGTCACGATGGCTCAGCAGGGAAACCGTTTTTTTCTGGTGATCGACAATTAACGCCCAGTCATACAGCCCCACGGCCATGTCGGGCAGGGGGATATCAGCCTGCGCATGCTCGGGCAGCGTTTCGAAACGGCGACCCAAATCGTAGCCAAACAGGCCCAGCGCGCCCCCCTGAAAAGGAAGATCCGGGTTGGGGCTGGCAGATAAGCCCAGCGCGTCAATGTCGTGCTGAAGCTGCGCCAGCGGATCGTCCGTTAACGACAGAACATCGGTTGTCAGCGTCTTCAGCGGATCGGCGACCAGAATATCAAAGCGGCTATAGGGATGGTCCGCATGGCCGGAATGCAGCAGCATCGCAAACGGAAGATGGCTCAGGCGGGCAAACCAGTATTCAGCGGCGTCTGTCCGCCAGGGCAGGGTAATAACAGTGGGGAAGCGCATGTTCATGTGTGGCATACTACCGGGCAGCGTGAAATAATTAGCGCGAATAATTTAGCAGGAGTTGACGATGTTTGCAGGTTTACCTTCTCTGAGCCATGAACAGCAGCAGAAAGCGGTTGAGCGAATTCAGGAACTGATGTCCCAGGGGATGAGCAGCGGACAGGCGATTTCCCAGGTGGCGGAAGAACTGCGCGCCACGCATACCGGCGAGCGGATCGTGGCGCGTTTCGAGGATGAAGATGAAGAGTGATCGGGCTTAAACCGCCGCGATAATCTTAATCTCTACCTTGTATTCCGGCTTCATCAGCGTGGCCTGTACGGTGCAACGTACAGGCGCGTGACCCGCCACCACCCACGCGTCCCAGGCTTTGTTCATTGCCGCGAAGTCATCTTTGTTTGCCAGGAAAATCGTCGCATCCAGAATGCGGGATTTGTCGCTGCCCTGTTTTTCCAGCACCGCGTCAATCTGCGCCAGGGTATTGGCCGTCTGCTCGAACGCATCCGCGTCCAGGTTAGCCGGGACGCCGGTGTAGTAGAGCGTCTGGTTATGGATCACCACATCAGACCAGCGGGCTTCGGCATCAATGCGCACAATTGTCATAAACGTTTCCTCGTTATTTTTCGTCGTCAGGCGGCAAGACTGCCATATTGTTCATCTGTCGTCACTATTTGGGGTGGCACATGAGAGGATGGGCTGACATAATCCCTGTGCAAAAATACAGTGAGAGAGCACCGTGGCAGACGATTTTTCCCCTGAAGGTCAATTAGCGCAGGCTATCCCCGGCTTCAAACCCCGTGAGCCTCAGCGACAGATGGCGCACGCCGTTGCACGCGCCATCGATAAGGCTCAGCCGCTGGTGGTCGAAGCCGGTACCGGCACGGGTAAAACCTATGCGTATCTTGCGCCGGCGCTGCGGGCGAAAAAGAAGGTGATTATTTCCACCGGTTCGAAGGCGCTGCAGGATCAGCTCTACAGCCGTGATTTGCCCACCGTGGCAAAGGCGCTGAAATATAAAGGCCGTCTGGCCCTGCTGAAGGGGCGCTCCAACTATCTCTGCCTGGAACGCCTTGAGCAGCAGGCGCTGGCGGGCGGCGACCTGCCGGTGCAAACCCTGAGCGACGTCATTATCCTTCGCGCCTGGGCGAACCAGACCGAAGAGGGCGATATCAGCACCTGCGCGAGCGTGCCGGAAGACTCTCCCGCCTGGCCGCTGGTGACCAGCACCAACGACAACTGCCTCGGCAGCGACTGCCCGCTGTATAAAGACTGCTTCGTGGTGAAAGCGCGCAAAACGGCGATGGATGCGGATGTGGTGGTGGTGAACCACCATCTGTTCCTTGCGGATATGGTCGTCAAGGATAGCGGTTTCGGCGAGCTGATCCCGGAAGCGGACGTGATGATCTTCGACGAAGCCCACCAGCTGCCGGACATCGCCAGCCAGTACTTTGGTCAGTCGCTCTCCAGCCGTCAACTGCAGGATCTGGCGAAAGATTTCACCATTGCTTACCGGACCGAACTCAAAGATACCCAGCAGCTGCAGAAGTGCGCCGACCGTCTGGCGCAGAGCGCGCAGGATTTCCGTTTACAGCTCGGCGAGCCGGGCTATCGTGGTAACCTGCGCGAGCTGCTGGCGGACAAAAACATCCAGCGCGCGCTGCTGCTGCTCGATGATGCGCTTGAGCTCTGCTACGACGTGGCAAAACTGTCACTCGGCCGCTCCGCGCTGCTGGATGCGGCCTTCGAGCGCGCCACGCTCTATCGCGGGCGGCTCAAACGGCTGAAAGAGATTAACCAGCCGGGTTACAGCTACTGGTACGAGTGCACTTCGCGCCACTTTACCCTGGCGCTGACGCCGCTGACGGTGGCGGATAAATTTAAAGAGGTGATGGCGCAGAAGCCGGGCAGCTGGATCTTTACGTCGGCAACCCTGTCGGTGAATGACGATCTGCACCACTTCACAGAGCGCCTCGGCATTGAGCAGGCGGAATCGCTGCTTCTGCCCAGCCCGTTCGATTACGAAAAGCAGGCGCTGCTCTGCGTGCCGCGCAATCTGCCGCTTCCCAACCAGCCGGGTGCGGCCCGGCTGCTGGCGGCGATGCTGAAGCCAATGATCGAGGCCAATAACGGCCGCTGCTTTATGCTCTGCACCTCCCACGCCATGATGCGCGACCTCGCTGAGCAGTTCCGCGCTACGATGACGCTACCGGTGCTGCTGCAGGGCGAAACCAGCAAAGGCCAGCTTCTGCAGCAGTTCGTGAGTGCCGGTAATGCCCTGCTGGTCGCAACCAGCAGCTTCTGGGAGGGGGTGGACGTGCGCGGCGACACGCTTTCGCTGGTGATCATTGATAAGCTACCGTTTACCTCCCCGGACGATCCGCTGCTGAAGGCGCGGATGGAAGACTGTCGTCTGCGCGGCGGCGATCCGTTTGACGAGGTTCAACTGCCGGATGCGGTCATTACGCTTAAGCAAGGGGTAGGGCGCCTAATCCGTGACGTCACAGACCGCGGCGTGCTGGTCATCTGCGATAACCGGTTGGTGATGCGTCCTTACGGTGCGACTTTCCTTGCAAGCCTGCCGCCCGCGCCGCGGACGCGGGACATAAAACGCGCGGTGCGTTTCCTGGCAAACCCAACGGCGGAGTAATTTACCCCGGAGTGTGCTAAGATGCGCGCCATTTTGTGACTGACCCTTGCGAGAGCGCGACGACCGATGCGAATTCTGGCTATTGATACCGCGACAGAGGCTTGCTCTGTTGCCCTGTTGAACGACGGTGCTGTTTCTGCCCATTTCGAAGAGTGCCCACGGGAACACACCCAACGCATTCTGCCCCTGGTAAAAGCCATTTTAACCCAGGGAAACACCTCCTTAACCGACCTCGACGCGTTGGCCTTTGGCCGCGGCCCCGGCAGCTTTACGGGCGTACGTATCGGGATTGGCATTGCGCAGGGGCTGGCGCTGGGCGCCGAACTGCCGATGATCGGTGTCTCTACCCTCGCCACCATGGCGCAGGGCGCATGGCGCACGACCGGGGCAACGCGCGTCCTGGCAGCGATTGATGCCCGCATGGGCGAAGTCTACTGGGCCGAATACACCCGTGACGAGCAGGGCGTGTGGCACGGTGAAGAGACGGAGGCCGTGCTTAAGCCAGAAGCGGTGACAGAACGACTGAAGCAGCTGTCCGGCGAGTGGGCGACCGTCGGCACGGGCTGGCCAGCGTGGCCTGAGATGGCGAACGACACCGGGTTGACGCTGGTGGACGGCAACATGCTTTTGCCGGCTGCGGAAGATATGCTTCCGATTGCCAGCCAGCTGCTCGCAGCAGGCAAAACCGTGGCTGTTGAACAGGCGGAACCGGTTTATTTGCGAAACACCGTCGCGTGGAAGAAACTTCCGGGCCGCGAGTGAATCTCAGTAACAGGAACTGAGAAAAAGGAGTCGCATCATGGCGGTTCAGACTAAAGTAGTACGCCTTATTATGGCAGGCGCGGTTGCCATAGCACTGAGCGGATGCGTTTCCGTTCCTGATGCGATTAAGGGCAGCAGCCCGACGCCACAGCAGGATCTGGTTCGGGTGATGAATGCGCCTGAGCTGTACGTGGGCCAGGAAGCGCGCTTTGGCGGTAAGGTGATTGACGTACAAAACCAGCAGGGGAAAACCCGCCTGGAGATCGCCACCGTTCCGCTGGACAGCGGCGCGCGGCCTGTACTGGGCGAGGCCTCCCGGGGACGTATCTATGCGGACGTCAGCGGGTTCCTCGATCCGGTCGATTTTCGCGGACAGCTGGTGACCGTCGTCGGGCCGATTACCGGCGCCGTGCAGGGCAAAATCGGCAACACGCCGTATAAATTTATGACCATGCAGGTCAACGGATACAAGCGCTGGCGGCTGGCCCAGCAGGTGATTATGCCGCCGCAGCCGATCGACCCGTGGATGTGGGGTCCGCATCCCTATCGCTACGGCTACCCGGGCTGGGGCTGGTATAACCCGGGACCTGCACAGGTACAGACGATCGTTACTGAGTAACTTACTGTTATTGCTAGAAAAGAGACAGCGGCTCAGCCGCTGTCTCTGTTTTTTTACGGATAAAACGAAAAAAAAGAGTGACGCGCTTCGCAACCTTAAATCTGAACAATTAATAAACTGGTACGCTGAGTTAATATAATGTTAACAAACTGTTTATTATCGGGGTTGTGATGACGACGAACACTCATTTCAGAGGTGATGCATTGAAGAAGGTTTGGCTTAACCGTTATCCCGCAGATGTTCCTGCTGAGATCAATCCTGACCGTTATCAATCCCTGGTGGAATTATTTGAACACTCGGTAAGGCGCTACGCGGACCAGCCCGCATTTGTGAATATGGGCGAGGTGATGACGTTCCGTAAGCTGGAGGAGCGCAGCCGGGCGTTTGCGGCGTATCTGCAGGAAGGGCTGGGGCTGCAAAAAGGAGATCGCGTCGCGCTGATGATGCCGAACCTGCTGCAATACCCGGTGGCGCTGTTCGGTATCCTGCGTGCCGGGATGATCGTCGTCAACGTCAACCCGCTGTATACCCCGCGCGAGCTGGAGCATCAGCTGAACGACAGCGGCGCGGTTGCGATTGTCATTGTGTCCAACTTTGCCCATACGCTGGAAAAAGTGGTCGACAAAACCCAGGTGAAACACGTCATCCTGACGCGCATGGGGGACCAGCTCTCTACCGCCAAAGGCACGCTGGTTAACTTTGTCGTCAAATACGTCAAACGTCTGGTGCCAAAATACCATCTGCCGGACGCTATCTCCTTCCGCCGCGCGCTGCATGCGGGCTATCGGATGCAGTACGTCAAGCCGGAAGTGGTCTCAGAAGATCTCGCCTTCCTGCAGTATACCGGTGGTACCACCGGCGTGGCGAAAGGCGCAATGCTGACCCACCGCAACATGCTGGCGAACCTTGAGCAGGTCAACGCAACCTACGGGCCGCTGCTGCATCCCGGCAAAGAGCTGGTCATCACGGCGCTGCCGCTGTACCACATTTTCGCACTGACCATGAACTGTCTGCTGTTTATTGAGCTGGGCGGTCAAAACGTGCTAATTACCAACCCGCGTGATATCCCGGGGCTGGTGAAAGAGCTGGCAAAATACCCGTTCACCGCCATGACCGGGGTAAATACCTTGTTTAACGCGCTGCTTAATAACAAAGAGTTCCAGCAACTGGACTTCTCCACGCTGCACCTCTCTGCGGGCGGCGGTATGCCGGTTCAGCAGGCGGTGGCCGAGCGCTGGGTGAAGCTCACCGGTCAGTATCTGCTGGAGGGCTATGGCCTGACGGAATGCGCGCCGCTGGTCAGCGTTAACCCGCATGACATCGACTACCACAGCGGAAGCATTGGTCTGCCCGTTCCTTCCACTGAAGCGAAACTGGTCGATGATAACGATAATGAAGTTGCGCCGGGTGAGCCGGGCGAGCTGTGCGTCAAAGGTCCACAGGTGATGCTGGGCTACTGGCAGCGTCCCGACGCGACTGACGAAATCATCAAAGATGGCTGGCTGCATACCGGTGACATCGCGGTGATGGATGACGAGGGCTTCCTGCGCATTGTCGATCGCAAGAAAGATATGATCCTGGTCTCCGGCTTCAACGTCTATCCGAATGAGATCGAAGACGTAGTCATGCAGCACAGCGGCGTACTCGAAGTGGCAGCGGTCGGCGTGCCTTCCGGCAGCAGCGGTGAAGCGGTGAAGATATTTGTGGTCAAGAAAGATCCTTCTCTCACCGAGGAAGCGCTGGTAACGTTTTGTCGTCGTCAGCTGACGGGCTATAAAGTGCCGAAGCTGGTGGAATTCCGCGATGAGCTGCCGAAATCCAACGTCGGGAAGATATTACGACGAGAATTACGTGACGAAGCCCGTGCCAAAGTAGACAATAAGGCCTGAGCTACACGTTAATCGCCCAGACGCCGGTTAAGCCGGCGTTTTTTATGGGCGCAAACAAAAGAGAATCCGATTTGAATTACCAGATGATCACGACCAACGACGAGCTGGCTTCGCTGTGCGAAGTGACGCGCGACTTTCCTGCCATTGCCCTGGATACCGAGTTTGTCCGTACCCGGACGTACTATCCGCAGCTGGGGTTGATTCAGATGTACGACGGTAAAAACGTGTCGCTGATCGACCCTCTCGGCATTACCGACTGGACGCCGATGCGCGACCTGCTGCTCGATACCGCCGTCACGAAATACCTGCATGCAGGCAGTGAAGATCTGGAAGTCTTTCTGAATACCTTTGGCATCATGCCTCAGCCGCTGATTGATACGCAGATCCTCGCGGCGTTCAGCGGTCGCCCGCTCTCATGGGGCTTTGCCGCCATGGTGGAGGAGTATACGGGCCTGACCCTGGATAAAAGCGAATCCCGGACCGACTGGCTGGCGCGTCCGCTTACCGCCCGCCAACTGGAGTATGCGGCGGCTGACGTGTTTTACCTGCTGCCGATCGCCGGACAGTTGATGAAAGAGGCGGAAGCCTCCGGATGGCTCCCGGCAGCGCTGGACGAGTGCCGTATGACCCAGCAGCGTCGTCAGGAAGTGGTGGATCCGAAAGACGCCTGGCGCGACATCAGCAACGCCTGGCAGCTGCGCACGCGTCAGCTGGCATGCCTGCAGCTGCTGGCAGACTGGCGCTTGCGTAAAGCGCGCGAGCGCGATCTGGCCGTTAACTTTGTCGTCCGCGAAGAGCATCTCTGGGCGGTGGCGCGCTATATGCCGGGCAGCCTCGGCGAGCTGGACAGCATTGGGCTTTCGGGCAGTGAGATCCGTTTCCACGGCAAAACCCTGCTGGCGCTGGTCGCAAAAGCGCAGGAATTACCCGACGACGCGCTGCCGGAACCGCTGCTGAACCTGATGGACATGCCGGGCTATCGCAAAGCGTTTAAAGATATCAAAGCACTGGTGCAGACGGTGGCAACGGAAAGCAAGCTGAGCGCGGAACTGCTTGCCTCACGCCGTCAGATTAACCAGCTGCTGAACTGGCACTGGAAGCTGAAGCCGCAGAATGGCGTACCGGAAATGGTTGCGGGATGGCGCGGGGAATTGATGGCCGATCGCCTGAATACGTTGCTGGAAGGTTATCCGCGATAAAAAATATGCCGGGTGATAACCCGGCATATTCCCCCGGTGGCGCTGCGCTTACCGGGGCTACGAAATCATAAATCTACGGACGCGACTCTTCCGCTTCCGGGAGCGTCACGTTCAGCTCCAGAATCGAAATATCCCCGTCTTTTTGTTCCAGCTGCACCGTCACCATCTCCGGGTCAATCTGCACGTACTTACAGATCACTTCCAGGATGTCCTTACGCAGCTGCGGCAGGTAGTGAGGCTCGGCGTCGCTACGACGACGCTCCGCAACGATAATTTGCAGACGTTCTTTTGCGATGTTGGCGGTGTTCTTTTTCCGCGAGAGAAAAAAGTCCAGTAATGCCATAACTTATCCTCCGAACAGGCGTTTGAGGAAACCTTTCTTCTCTTCTTCAATGAAGCGGAAAGGACGTTCTTCTCCCAGCAGACGGTCAACGGTATCGGCGTAAGCTTTACCTGCATCTGCCATTGTATCCAGGATCACTGGCTCGCCCTGGTTAGAGGCGCGTAACACGGACTGATCTTCCGGGATAACGCCCACCAGCTTAATGCGCAGGATCTCCAGCACGTCTTCCATGCTCAGCATGTCACCTTTGTTCACGCGGCCCGGGTTGTAGCGAGTGAGCAGCAGGTGTTCTTTAATCGGGTCTTCGCCATTTTCCGCACGACGGGATTTAGATGCGAGGATCCCGAGAATGCGGTCTGAGTCACGCACGGATGAAACTTCAGGGTTGGTGGTGATGATCGCTTCATCAGCGAAGTAGAGCGCCATCAGAGCACCGGTTTCGATACCGGCAGGGGAGTCACAGACGATGAAGTCGAACTCCATTTTTTTCAGCTCGTCGAGCACCTTTTCTACCCCTTCGCGGGTCAGGGCGTCTTTGTCACGCGTCTGAGAGGCCGGGAGAATGTAGAGGTTCTCGGTGCGCTTGTCTTTAATCAGCGCCTGGTTCAGCGTGGCATCGCCCTGAATGACGTTCACGAAGTCATACACGACGCGACGCTCACATCCCATGATGAGGTCGAGGTTACGCAGGCCGATATCGAAGTCGATAACGACGGTTTTCTTTCCCTTCTGGGCCAAACCAGTAGCGATGGCCGCGCTGGAGGTGGTCTTGCCAACGCCTCCTTTACCCGAAGTAACAACAATAATGCGTGCCATAGAAATTCCTTGTTAAAAAGGGATCAATTCAACGGTTGAACGGTCAACGCGTCGTCTGCCAGAAGCAGGCGAGCCGCTTTGCCATAAAATTCGGCTGGGATCTTGTCGCTCAGCCAATATTCACCTGCGATGGACACCAGTTCCGCCGTCAGGTGAGTACAAAATATTTGCGCGTCCCGATCGCCACTTGCACCCGCGAGCGCACGTCCACGCATCATACCGTATACGTGAATATTGCCATCTGCAATCAGCTCAGCGCCAGCGCTGACGTGGCTTGTAACAATCAGATCACAGTTTGGTGCATAAATGCGCTGACCGGAACGAACCGGCACATCAATCATTCGCGTTTTTGTGATGGTTGTAACGTTTTGCGCCGCAGGAGGGGGCGTTTCGACGGCAACGGGTGCCGCACGGGGGGCTTTTTCTTTGCCTTCATTCAGAAGCGGCAGCCCCGCACGGTCGATTTCCGCTTTCAGTTCAGTATCTTTGCAGCCGCTGATGCCGACAATACGCAGTCCGGTAGAGGAGACGGCCTGCTGGAGAAGTTTCCAGTTAACCGGCGCCTCAAGACCGCTGACGTTGATCACAACAGGGGCGTGCTTCAGAAAGGCGGGAGCCTGGGCGATTTTGTCTTCTAACGCCTGACGAATAACCTCGGGTTTTGCATCATGCAAATGTACCACTGATAAGGTGAAGCTACTGCCTTTAAGCTCGATGGGCGTGTTTGACATCCTGGCCTTACTCAATTTGCTATTAACCGCAACCACTCGCTGCGATATTCCGAAGAGTATCAGGCATGTTATAGTCAGGAGTATATTGAGGCAAGCAACCACCCATTAATTCAGAGTAAAAACATGTTTTGTGTGATCTACAGAAGTACAACCCGTGACCAGACCTATCTTTATGTCGAAAAGAAAGACGATTTTTCACGCGTGCCTGAAGAATTAATGAAGAGCTTTGGCCGACCGCAGATGGCGATGCTGCTGCCGCTTGATGGTCGCAAGAAACTGGTGAATGCCGATCTGGAGAAAGTGAAAACGGCATTAGCCGAGCAGGGCTATTATTTACAGCTTCCGCCGCCACCGGAGAATTTATTAAAACAGCATCTTGAGGCGAACGGAAAAAAATAGTCTCAACTGTTTTTGAGCACAACACATCAACCGTTTAGGGGTCGACCATGTATCAACATCATAACTGGCAAGGTGCATTACTGGATTATCCCGTCAGCAAAGTGGTTTGCGTAGGCAGCAACTATGCAAAACATATTCAGGAGATGGGCAGTGCGACGCCAGAAGAGCCGGTTCTGTTTATTAAGCCTGAAACGGCGCTTTGCGATATCCGCCAGCCGCTGGCCCTGCCGCAGGGGCTCGGCTCGGTGCATCACGAGGTTGAACTCGCCGTACTGATCGGCGCGACGCTGCGTCAGGCTTCCGAAGAGCATGTTCAGAAAGCGATTGCCGGATACGGCGTGGCGCTGGATCTGACGCTACGCGACGTGCAGGGTAAAATGAAGAAAGCCGGACAGCCGTGGGAAAAAGCCAAAGGGTTTGATAATTCCTGCCCGATTTCGGCGTTTGTGCCGGTGAGCGAATTTACCGGCGATCCGCAGGATACCCCACTTAGCCTGAAGGTTAACGGTGAAATCCGCCAACAGGGCACCACGGCAGACATGATCCATAAGATTGTGCCGCTGATCGCCTACATGAGCCGCTTCTTTACCCTGAAGCCGGGTGATGTGATCCTGACCGGCACGCCGGAAGGCGTTGGTCCGCTCGTGAGCGGTGATGAACTGGAGGTCGGTTTTAACGGCCTGTCGCTGAAAACCCGCGTGCTGTAACTTCCTCTTGCCGCCTGAAAAGGGCGGCAAAACTTGCAACGACGTGCCAGACTCGTTATAAGGTGCGCTTTCTTTTGACGTGTGGACATCCTGATGAACGACATCCCTTTCTGGCAAAGCAAAACTCTCGACGACATGACTGATGCGGAATGGGAATCCTTATGCGACGGCTGCGGTCAGTGCTGCCTGCACAAGCTGATGGATGAAGACACGGATGAAATCTACTTCACCAACGTGGCCTGTAAGCAGCTCAACATTAAGACCTGCCAGTGCCGCAACTATGAGCGCCGCTTTGAGTTCGAGCCGGACTGCATCAAGTTAACCCGGGATAATCTGCCCACCTTCGAATGGCTGCCGCATACCTGCGCGTATCGCCTGCTGGCGGAAGGGAAAGATCTGCCGGCCTGGCATCCGCTGCTGACCGGTTCAAAAGCGGCGATGCATGGCGAGCGTATCTCCGTGCGCCACATTGCGGTGAAAGAGTCTGAGGTGCGTGACTGGGAAGACCACATCATGAATCACCCGACCCGCTGAGATTAAAAAACCCGCCTTGGCGGGTTTTTTATTATGTCGGGTGGCGCTGCGCTTACCCGACCTACAAAACCGTAGGCCCGCGCAAGCGAAGCGCCGCCGGGCGAATTAGCGCCCAAATAGATCGCGTTTCTTCGGTTTGAACGGCTGAGCGATCAGCACCAGCAGCGCCACGACGAAGTAGGCGGCAAAAATGCCCACCAGCCACTGCGGCATCTCGAGGGTCAGGAATTCCCACTGGCGAACGGAACAGTCACCGGATGCAACAAACACCTGCGGCAGCCATTTGTCCAGCGGCAGCCAGCTCGGGAAGCGGGCGGCAAAATCGCAGGTCATAAACGGTGACGGATGCAGCTGCATCATGGTGTGCTGCCAGGAGAGTTCAATGCCTTTCCAGGCGCTGTACAGCCAGATCGCGATAGCGGCATAGCGAAGCGGCGATTTCGGGGCAATCGCGCCCACCAGGCCCGCACCCATAATGCCGAACAGGGCACAGCGTTCGTAAATACAGAGTACGCAAGGTTTCAGTCCCATTACGTGCTGGAACCATAGCGCCACCATTTCCAGCGCAAAGGCGGTCAGGGCCATTAACAACCACGCTCCGCGACCGCGGGAGCACTGGTTTAAAAATCTCAACATAATCATTTCCCTGGAACATGCTTAGAAATTGCAGTGTAAACGAATTCGTTTTGCGCGCCACCTGTACCTGGCGAAATAAAACGTAATTGGATGTTTATCGTGCGAAAAGGCAAACGGGCAGCGAACTGCCCGAGTTGCAGTATTTACTGCGCCGCAAGTATACCCGCTTGTATCAACCATTGCGTACAGGGAATGAGGGTAATTTTGACGCAAAGCAATCCCACGATCGTGAGCACCAGCGTGTAGGGCAGCGCCATCCACACCATCCGGCCATAAGAAAGACGTATGAGGGGGGCGAGGGCGGAGGTCAGCAGGAACAGGAAGGCGGCCTGTCCGTTTGGCGTCGCCACCGACGGCAGGTTGGTACCGGTGTTGATCGCCACCGCCAGCAGCTCAAACTGTCCGGCGCTGATAACGCCTTGCTCCATGGCCGCTTTGGCCTCGTTGATGTAGACCGTCCCGACAAAGACGTTATCTGAGATCGACGAGAGCAGGCCATTAAACAGATAAAACAGCGACAGTTGAGCATCCGGCGACGCCTTTAAGACAAAGGCAATAATCGGCGCGAACAGATGCTGGTCGATAATCACCGCCACGACCGCAAAGAAGACCGCCAGCAGGGCGGTAAACGGCAGGGCTTCGGTAAAGGCTTTGCCGATGGCATGCTCATCCGTTACGCCGGTAAAGGTGGTGGCGAGAATAATGACCGACAGGCCAATCAGCCCCACTTCAGCCAGATGGAACGCCAGCGCGGCGATCAGCCAGACGCCGATGATCCCCTGAGCAATCAGGCGCAGCGTCTCCTGGCGCGTCCGCTGGCGTCGACTCTGCAGATCAAATTTATGCAGCTCCTGGCGCACCGGCTCCGGAAGTTGTGCTCCGTACCCAAAGAGGCGAAACTTCTCCACCAGCAGACAGGTCGCCAGACCGCAGATCAGCACCGGCACGCTCACTGGCGCCATTCTCAGGAAGAAATCACCGAAGTGCCAGCCCGCCGCTTTGGCAATGATCAGGTTTTGCGGCTCGCCCACCATCGTCATCACGCCCCCCAGAGCGGTACCGACGCCGGCATGCATCATCAGGCTGCGCAGGAAGGCACGAAACTGCTCCAGTACCTCACGGTTATGCGCATCGACGTGGCTGTCATCCTGCAAATCCTCGCCCGGACGAGAGGAGGCCACGCGGTGATAAATACCGTAAAACCCCACCGCCACGCTTATCACTACCGCGACCACCGTCAGCGCGTCCAGGAAGGCCGACAGGAAGGCAGCCGCAAGGCAAAATGCCAGCGAGAGGAACATTTTCGACGGAATGCTGAGCAGCAGGCGCGTGAAGATAAACAGCAGCAGCTGTTTCATAAAGTAGATGCCCGCCACCATAAACATCAGCAGCAGAAGCACTTCAAGATTGGATGCCAGCTCGGCCTTGACGTGCTCAGCGCGGGTCATGCCGATGACGACGGCCTCAAACGCCAGCAGTCCGCCCGGCAGAAGGGGATAACATTTCAGCGCCATCGCCAGGGTGAAGATAAATTCCGCCACCAACAGCCACCCGGCCATAAACGGGTTCACGCTAAAGAGGAGGGGATTTACGACCAGGAACACCAGAAGTATAAGTTTGTACCAGTCAGGAGACTGGCCTAAAAAATTGCGCCACAGCGCGCGCCCAAATGAAATTTCCACGACAGACGTCCTTCCCCGTCAAGTAAGACAAAACATCAGTATACGCAAAAATCGCGGGCCGGAGGCGGATAACGCTGCAGTGTAAATTTCACAAAAATGAAACGGCGATCCCTCTTTTCTCTCTTTGCCGCGCTACCTGCCACTGCGTGCCTCTGGTATGATGAGTCCAATTTGCTAAAGCTGTGTAATGGAAATCTCACTATGGTCATTAAGGCGCAGAGCCCGGCGGGTTTCGCGGAAGAGTACATCATTGAAAGCATCTGGAATAATCGTTTCCCTGCGGGGTCCATTCTTCCGGCTGAACGCGAACTCTCTGAACTGATTGGCGTCACTCGCACCACGCTGCGTGAAGTGCTTCAGCGACTGGCGCGCGATGGCTGGTTGACGATCCAGCACGGCAAGCCAACAAAAGTGAACAACTTCTGGGAAACCTCCGGGCTGAACATTCTTGAAACGCTGGCGCGTCTCGATCATGAAAGCGTGCCGCAGCTCATTGATAATCTGCTCTCCGTTCGCACCAACATCGCGACGATCTTCATTCGTACGGCTTTCCGTCAGCATCCGGAAGATGCGCTTGCGGTACTGGCCAGTGCCAACGAAGTGGAAGATCACGCCGACGCGTTTGCCACCCTCGATTACAACGTCTTCCGTGGGCTGGCGTTTGCCTCCGGCAACCCGGTGTACGGTCTGATCCTCAACGGCATGAAAGGGCTCTACACCCGCATTGGTCGCCACTACTTTGCCAATCCAGAAGCCCGCAGCCTGGCGCTGGGCTTCTACCATAAGCTGATCAAGCTGTGCTCTGAAGGCCTGCACGATCAAGTTTATGAGACAGTGCGCCGCTACGGTCACGATTCTGGTGAAATCTGGCACCGCATGCAGAAAACGCTGCCGGGCGATTTGGCGATTCAGAGCCGCTGAAATAAAAAACCTCTCGTATGAGAGGTTTTTTTTCGCCCGGTGGCGCTTCGCTTACCGGGCCTACAAAAACCGTAGGCCGGGTAAGGCGAAGCCGCCACCCGGCAAAAAACTACAGCGTATTTAACCGCGCCGGGCAGCGTTCCAGCAGCTCAACGCTCCCGTCTTCATTCTGCTGCTCCAGCTGCACGTCAAAGCCCCACAGGCGATGCACATGCTTCAGCACCTCTTTACGCCCTTTATCCAGCGGCGCGCGGTTGTGCGGGATATAGCGCAGCGTCAGGGAGCGGTCACCGCGTAAATCCACGTTCCAGACCTGAATATTCGGTTCAAGGTTACTCAGGTTGTACTGGGAAGAGAGGCGAGAGCGGATCTCACGGTATCCCTCCTCGTTGTGGATTGCGGAGATCTCCAGATAGTTGTTGCGGTCATCGTCCAGCACGGTGAAGAAGCGGAAGTCACGCATGATCTTCGGCGACATAAACTGGCTGATGAAGCTCTCATCCTTAAAGTCGCGCATCGCAAAGTGCAGCGTTTCCAGCCAGTCAGATCCGGCGATATCCGGGAACCAGTACTTGTCTTCTTCCGTCGGCGACTGGCAGATACGCTTGATGTCCTGGAACATGGCAAAGCCAAGCGCATACGGGTTAATGCCGCTGTACCACGGGCTGTTGTAAGGCGGCTGGAACACCACGTTGGTATGGCTGTGGAGAAACTCCATCATGAACCGCTCGGTAACTTTCCCCTCGTCATACAGGTGGTTGAGGATGGTGTAGTGCCAGAATGTCGCCCAGCCTTCGTTCATCACCTGCGTCTGCTTTTGCGGATAGAAATACTGGCTCACCTTGCGCACGATGCGCAGGATCTCACGCTGCCACGGCTCCAGCAGCGGGGCGTTCTTCTCCATAAAATAGAGCAGGTTTTCCTGCGGCTCGGACGGATAGCGACGCGCTTCGGCGATCGTTTTTTCCTCCTCACGCTTCGGCAGGGTGCGCCACAGCATGTTCACCTGGCTTTGGAGATACTCTTCGCGGCTTTTCTGCCGCGCTTTCTCCTCCTGGAGGGAGATTTTCTGCGGACGTTTGTAGCGATCAACGCCGTAGTTCATCAGCGCGTGGCAGGAGTCGAGCAGTTTTTCCACTTCGTCCACGCCGTAGCGCTCTTCGCAGTCGGTAATGTATTTACGGGCGAAGATCAGGTAATCGACGATGGAGCTGGCATCCGTCCAGCTGCGGAAGAGATAGTTATTCTTGAAAAAAGAGTTATGCCCGTAGCAGGCGTGCGCCATCACCAGCGCCTGCATGGTAATGGTGTTCTCTTCCATTAAATAGGCGATACACGGATTGGAGTTGATAACGATTTCATACGCCAGACCCTGCTGGCCGTGCTTATACAGCCGCTCCGTTTCAATAAATTTCTTACCAAACGACCAGTGCGGATAGTTGATCGGCATCCCGACGCTGGAGTAGGCGTCCATCATCTGTTCGGACGTAATGACTTCAATCTGATGGGGGTAGGTATCTAGGCGATACAGTTTTGCGACCCGGTCGATCTCGGCGAGGTAAACATCCAGCAGCTCGAAGGTCCAGTCGGGTCCATCGCTCAGACGTGTGTTGTCCTTGTTCAGGGAATCAATAGTAGCCATTAGCGCGCCCTCGTTGTGGGTGCTCTCTCTGTCTGGAGAGCCTCCTTTCAAGCATAGATCAACGTGTTAAAAAGCGTGCTGAGGCAGAAATTTTTTCTTTGCGATTTCGCGTTTTTGATACGGCAAAAAAAGGGCGTCCCTCAGCATATTATGCTGGTTAAAAATAACGCGCAGCAGGAGATCCCAAATTATCACTATCCCCTGATGCTGGGGGATGTGTGAGGTAAGTCACCATAAAAAAGTCGTATGTTGAATAATATTTTCAACTAGGTTATCAATCTGTAATTAGAAGATTGTTCTTTTGCACATAATGGAGTGGCTATGCGTGTTGTCATACTGGGAAGTGGTGTCGTTGGGGTAACCAGCGCCTGGTATTTAAGTCAGGCGGGACATGACGTCACCGTTATCGATCGTGAGTCAGGCCCTGCGCTGGAAACCAGTGCGGCGAACGCCGGGCAAATCTCTCCCGGCTATGCGGCACCATGGGCAGCGCCGGGCGTTCCGCTGAAGGCGATTAAATGGATGTTCCAGCGCCACGCGCCGCTGGCCATCAGCCTTGACGGCACGCAGTTTCAGCTGAAGTGGATGTGGCAGATGCTGCGCAACTGCGACACCCGCCACTACATGGAGAATAAAGGGCGCATGGTGCGCCTGGCGGAATACAGCCGCGACTGCCTGAAAGCGCTGCGCGCGTCGACGGGGATTGAGTACGAAGGCCGTCAGGGCGGAACGCTGCAGCTGTTCCGCACGGCGCAGCAGTACGAAAATGCCACCCGCGATATCGCCGTGCTGGAAGATGCCGGCGTACCGTACCAGCTGCTGGAAGCCAGCCAGCTTGGTCAGGTTGAACCGGCGCTGGCGGAAGTGGCGCATAAGCTGACGGGCGGCCTGCGCCTGCCGAACGACGAAACCGGCGACTGCCAGCTCTTTACGCAGCGTCTGGCGCAGATGTGCGAGCAGGCGGGGGTGAAGTTCCGCTTTAACACCGCTGTCGACAAGCTGCTGTCGGAAGGGGAAAAAATTTACGGCGTGAAGTGTGGCGAAGAGGTGATCAAAGCGGATGCTTACGTCATGGCGTTTGGCTCGTACTCCACCGCCATGCTGAAGGGCATTCTCGATATTCCGGTCTACCCGCTAAAAGGCTACTCGCTGACCATTCCGGTAAAAGAGGAGAGCGGCGCACCGGTTTCTACCATTCTGGATGAAACCTACAAAATCGCCATTACCCGCTTCGATAACCGCATCCGCGTAGGCGGCATGGCGGAGATCGTCGGCTTCAATACCGAGCTGCTGAAACCGCGTCGTGAAACGCTGGAGATGGTGGTAGGGGATCTCTTCCCGCGCGGTGGCTTTGTCGAGCAGGCGACGTTCTGGACCGGCCTGCGTCCGATGACGCCGGACGGTACGCCGATTGTGGGGCGCACGCCGTTCAAAAACCTGTGGACCAATACCGGACACGGCACCCTTGGCTGGACGATGGCCTGTGGCTCCGGCCAGCTGCTGAGCGACCTGATTTCCGGACGCACGCCAGCCATTCCGTTTGACGATTTGAGCGCCGCGCGCTATCAATCGGGATTTACGCCGTCGCGTCCACAGCACCTGCACGGCGCGCATAACTAAGGAGTTGTCATGTCCCGTCCTGTTCTGGCTCAGCTGAACCTGCAGGCCCTGAAGGATAACCTGCAGATTGTTCGCCGGGCGGCACCTGGCGCACGCGTGTGGTCGGTCGTGAAAGCGAATGCCTACGGCCACGGCATTGACCGTATCTGGAGCGCCTTGAGCGCCACCGATGGCTTTGCGTTACTTAATCTGGAAGAGGCCATTTTGCTGCGTGAGCGCGGCTGGAAAGGGCCCATACTGCTGCTCGAAGGCTTTTTCCACGCCGACGATCTGCCGCTGCTGGATAAGTACCGGCTGACCACCAGCGTTCACAGCAACTGGCAGATTAAAGCGATTCAGGATGCGAAGCTCCACGCGCCGCTGGATATCTATCTCAAGGTGAACAGCGGCATGAACCGCCTGGGCTTCCAGCCTGAGCGGGTGCATACGGTCTGGCAGCAGCTGCGTGCGCTGAAGAACGTAGGTGAAATGACGCTGATGGCGCATTTTGCCGACGCGGAAAAACCGGACGGCATTGCCGATGCCATGGTCCGCATTGAGCAGGCGGCAGAAGGGCTGGACTGTCCGCGCTCGCTGTCCAACTCGGCGGCCACGCTCTGGCATCCCGAGGCGCATTACAACTGGGTGCGTCCGGGGATCGTTCTGTACGGCGCGTCCCCCTCGGGCCAGTGGCAGGATATCGCCAACAGCGGCCTGAAGCCGGTAATGACCCTGCGCAGCGAAATCATTGGTGTGCAAACCCTGAAGGCTGGCGACACGGTGGGCTACGGCAGCCGCTATCGGGCAAAGGGCGAGCAGCGGATTGGTATCGTGGCGGGCGGCTATGCCGACGGCTACCCGCGCATTGCGCCGACCGGCACGCCTGTGTGGGTCGATGGTGTCCGCACGGGGACGGTAGGCACCGTATCAATGGATATGCTGGCCGTTGACCTGACGCCATGCCCGCAGGCGGGTATCGGTTCGCCGGTTGAGCTGTGGGGTAACGAAATCAAAATTGATGACGTGGCGGCCGCAGCAGGGACGGTAGGGTATGAACTGATGTGTGCTCTGGCACCAAGGGTGCCGGTTGTGACGGTGTAACGAATGTTTGTGTCGGGTAGCGGCTTCGCCTTACCCGACCTACAAAATCCTCGAGTGTAGGCCGGGTAACCGTGAGCGCCACCCGGCAAAAAAACCGCTACTCCGCTTCCTCTTCCATCGGCCTCAAACCGACTTTCCTCACAGCGTTATCTTCTTTCTCTGCTACCGTCCAGATCATCCCGGCAAACTCGACCTGATCGCCCACGACCGGGGCAGCGCCAAGCCGCTGCTGGATGATTTCGCCCAGCGTTTGCTGGCTATCTCCGTCTTCAGCACCTTCATCCAGGCCGTAAATCAGCGCCACATCGGCAAACCTGGCGCTGGCTTCCAGAATGAAATCGCCGAAGAAACGCTGGTCCAGCGCCACCGGAGGCGACTGGCTGAACAGCTTGCCCAGTGCGGGCAGGTCGCGCTCGCGGCCAATCACGCAGAGAATGTCCCCTTCGCGCAGGCGGGTGCTGCCGGTAGGGTGCAGCAGAACATTGTCGCGGAACAGGGCGGCAATGCGCGTTTCGGCCGGCATGTGCAAATCGCGCAGCGAAGCCCCCACGCACCATTTGTCGGCGCTCAGCTGATAAACGAACTGTTCCCACGGGTTTTCCGGATGGATGTCGAGCCCCACGCGGGAAACCGGCCAGCCCACGGGAGGCACCACCACTTTGGCTTTTTTCGCCGCCCACCCGAGGGACGTTCCCTGGAACAGCAGCGAAATCAGCACCACGAAGAACGCCACGTTAAAGAACAGCCGGGCGTTATCCAGACCCGCCATCATCGGGAAGACGGCAAGGATAATCGGCACCGCGCCGCGCAGGCCCACCCAACTGATGAATATCCGCTCGCGCAGGTTGAAGCCGCGAAACGGCAGCAGGCCTGCAAATACCGACAGCGGACGGGCGAAGAAGATCATCCACGCGGACAGCAGCAGCGCCGGAACCGCGATGGGAAGCAGGTCTGAGGGGGTGACCAGAAGCCCCAGCACCAGGAACATGCCGATCTGCGCCAGCCAGGCCAGACCGTCGAAGTTCTGCAAAATGGCATGCCGGTTGCGAATAGGGCGGTTGCCCATCAGGAACCCGCAGAGGTAGACGGCGAGAATGCCGCTGCCGTCCAGCGCCGTGGTAACGGCAAAAATGAGGATGCCGCCGCTCAGCGCCAGCAGAGGGTAAAGCCCCAACGGCAGCGATATGCGGTTGATTGTCTGCTGAAGCAGATAGCCGCCCGCCAGGCCGATAACAATCCCCAGGCCAAACTGCTGCAGGATATGCCACGCAAACGTCCAGCTCAGCCCGCTTTCGTGCTGCTGAATCATCTCGATAAGCGTAATGGTGAGAAACACCGCCATCGGGTCGTTACTGCCGGATTCAATCTCAAGCGTGGAGCCAACGCGTTCGTTGAGCCCTTTTCCGCCGAGCAGAGAAAACACCGCTGCCGCATCGGTTGAGCCAACAATCGCGCCAATCAGCAAACCTTCCATGATATTGAGATGGAAAAGCCACGCGGCCATCATTCCGGTGAGGCCGGAGGTTATCAACACGCCAACCGTCGCGAGCGACAGCGCGGGCCCTAAGGCCACGCGGAAGGAGCTCGCCTGGGTGCGCATGCCGCCGTCCAGCAGGATCACCGCCAGCGCCAGGTTACTCACCATGTAGGCGAAAGGATAGTTATCGAATGGGATACCGCCAATGCCATCAATGCCGGCCAGCATGCCGATGGCGAGGAAAATAACAAGAATAGGTATGCCGAGACGCGATGAAAATGAACTTAATAAAATACTGCTGGTTACAAGGACCGAACCCAGAATGAAAAGGCTGATTATCGCTGCGGCATCCAATGTTCTCTTACTCCCACCTCAATATTAACGCTGTTACTAAAACCCTAACATATTAACGACGGCAACAGCGTTTTATTAAGGGGGTATAACGGCTTTTTTATGCCTTTATGACAGGATGGCCGCTGATGGTCAGCCGGGAGCCGGAATCATTATGGATCAGGGAGGCGTGCGCCCCCAGCGCCAGGGTGACGGTGCGCTGCTCATGGCCAAAATCCAGACCGGCGATCACCGGAACATCCAGCCGCGAGCGAATGAACTCAATCATGGTTTCCAGGGAGTAACCCGCGTCATAGTCATTCGGGGCAGAGCCGCTGAAGCTGCCCAGCACGATCGCGGACTGGCGCTCAAGAATACCGGCATGATAGAGCTGCAACAGCATGCGCTCGACGCGGAACGGATGTTCGTTGATATCTTCCAGCACCAGAATGCCGTCCTCGATGTGCGGCATCCACGGCGTGCCGATAAGCGAAACCAGCA
Source organism: Enterobacter sp. NFIX58 (assembly GCF_900110475.1). Taxonomy (NCBI): domain Bacteria; kingdom Pseudomonadati; phylum Pseudomonadota; class Gammaproteobacteria; order Enterobacterales; family Enterobacteriaceae; genus Enterobacter; species Enterobacter sp. NFIX58. Next base: position 107,302 of record NZ_FODW01000001.1, read on the forward strand.
TCGCCAGGTTGCCGCCCCAGAGCTGGCCTTCACATTCCCAGTGCGGTCCATTCCCCTGCCACTCCACGCTGTAGGTGGGATTGCGCAGCGCGCGCCAGAAGTGTTCCACGGTGAACGCATTCAGCTCCGGCGCGCCGAAGTTACCGGCCAGCATCGGGCCGCTGAAGGTGATGACGTTATGCAGCGCCAGCAGCCCAAGCTGGATGACGGTGAAATCACTGTGGCCGCATATCAGCAGCGGATCCTGCTGCTGGCGCTGCGCCAGGCCCTGCCAGTCAATGCTCTCCAGCAGCCTGCTCGCGCCATATCCGCCGCGCACCGCCAGCACTATGCTATTTTCACCCTTCAGGTCGACCAGGCTATTGATATCATTCAGCCGCTGCGCTTCGGTACCGGCAAAACGCTGCTGGCGGCGGGGGATAATCGTCTGATTTTCTACCTGGTGGCCCGACTCCAGCAAACGCTGAACGCCCCGCTGCGCGGCGTCCTGGTTAATGCAGTAGCCCGACGGCGCGATGAGATGAAACTGAGACATGGCAATTCCTTGCTGAATGAGAAACTAATTGTCTATATCATGCCGCTTATACGCCGCCTGCTTCAAGAGCGGCGCACCGCGATGACCGGCTATAAGGATAGATGACGTGAAATTGAGATGGTTTGCTTTTTTGATTGTGTTGCTCGCTGGCTGTAGTTCAAAACATGATTATCAAAACCCGCCCTGGAACCCGGAAGTACCGGTGAAGCGCGCGATGCAGTGGATGCCGATCAGTGAACAAGCCGGGAAAGCCTGGGGCGTCAGTCCGCGTCTCATCACGGCGATCATTGCGGTGGAGTCCGGCGGTAATCCCACGCTTGTCAGCAAATCCAACGCGGTGGGGCTGATGCAGCTTAAAGCGTCAACGGCGGGGAAAGAAGTTTACCGCTATATGGGCTGGAGCGGTCAGCCGTCGACCAGCGAGCTGAAGAATCCGGAACGCAACATTTCAATGGGCACGGCCTATCTGAGCATCATGGAGCACGGTGTGCTGAAGGGCATTAAGGATCCGGAGGTGATGCAGTACGCGCTGGTGGTCTCTTACGTTAACGGTGCCGGCGCGTTGCTGAGAACCTTCTCCTCTGACCGCAAAGAGGCGATAGAAGAGATTAACGGCATGGACAAAGACGAATTCTTTGAGCATGTGGCGAAAAATCACCCGGCACCACAGGCGCCTCGTTATATCTGGAAAGTACAGAAAGCGATGGATGCCATGTAATGCCGCAGACGGGCGGCGGTCACGCTGCCCGATGTTCCTTACAGAACTTTATTTGCCCGTTCCCGCGCCTCGCGCTCCAGGGAGTAGATAATACGCTGCAGCTCGCGCTCTGCGCCGGGCCCGACATTCAGGAAACGGAAGCTCAGACGCGGCGTGGTGATGGTTTCATTTTTGCTGTCCACGACGGTGCGGTCGCTGATGGCAATCAGCTGTGCATCGAAATAAAAGCGCCCCCAGCCCCCCATATCCAGTTCAATTTGCGTAAACCGCATGCCTTCTACCAGTCCGTCGGGTTTCGGCGTATCCATCAGCGCACCCATACCGCCCAGCGACAGATCGAAGAGGCGGAAGCGGATCTCTTTTTTGTCCGGCATTTTGGCCTTGCAGAAGTAAGCGGGATGAAGCGGGGCGTTGATGCGGAAATATTCGCGACGCTGGACAAACCAGAGATTGCCAGGAAGGGGGGTCACAAAGGCCGGAAGCCCCTGATATTCGATCAGTTCCAGTCGCGACAGGACAAACTCCACTTTGGCGCCCTGCGTTTCGGCCATCACGGCGATATTCTCCGCCTTCAGCGCCGCGCGGTTTTCATACTCCTGGCTGCCCAAATCAATCACCAGCCGCTCCTGCGAGGCGTCAAGGATCTTGCTGATGAACTGATTATTCGACCAGCTGATGCGCAGCGGCACTTCACCTTTTTGCAGGTCGCGTAATACCCCTAATACAGCCAGCGGATTTTGCTTGAGGAACTGCTCACTGTAATGACTCACGCCGGATGGCTCCTTGATAGATGACAGACTGTCTTAGCGTTATCGGCAATCTGCGATGGAACTTAATACAAACCGGTGAGTTTTTTTTGCCTGTTTAGACAAAGATAAGTCGGTGAGAAGAAAATGATTTTCCGGCGATGACCTATACTTATGTTAGCTGTGCAGAAGGTTTTCTGCGCATGCGTTAAACCTGCAAGAGGGCATCGCTATGGGTATCATCGCCTGGATTATCTTTGGTCTTATTGCTGGCGCTATCGCGAAATTGATCATGCCGGGAAACGATGGCGGCGGCTTTATTTTGACCTGTGTACTCGGGGTCGTTGGTGCGGTTGTGGGCGGCTGGCTGGCGACGATGTTTGGCTTCGGAGGCAACATAAGTGGTTTTGACCTGCACAGTTTTCTGGTCGCTGTCGTGGGCGCCATTGTGGTTCTGGGCATATTCAGGTTACTGCGACGAGCATAACATGACGTAAACGGCTCTCTGCGGAGGGCCGTTTTTTTGCCTGTGTATTGATTTGTTAATCTAAATGATAATAATTGTCGTTCCGTATCGCATTTAACAACAAGACGACATTATGACTCCTTCACGTTTTACGCTATGCGCCCTGGCAGGCGCCGTCTCGCTCGCACTGCACGTTCCGGCATTCGCCGAAGAATCCACTATCGTCGTCACCGGCGCAGAGCAGGGCAGCGCGCTGCCGGCCTGGACGAACAGCGCCACGAAATCGGCCGTTGCTGAAAGTAAAACGCCGCAGGTCATCACGACCCTCTCTGCGCCGGAAATTGACAAGCGCCATGCGAATTCCGTGAATGAAATCCTGCGCTATGCGCCTGGGGTCTCAACCGAGGTGCGGGGAAATACCTCCTACATGAGCGAATATAAAATTCGTGGCTTTACCGTCGACCAGGAGTTCTACAACGGGCTGCAACTGCCCTATAACGTCACCGGCAATACCAAAGCCCGCATCGATCCGCTGTTGATTGACAGCGTTGATATCCTGAAAGGCCCCTCATCGGTTCTCTACGGCGGCGGCTCGCCGGGCGGGCTGGTGAATATCCAGAGTAAAAAGCCGCAGCGAGAAGCGCGAACCGAATTCGGTTTTAACACCGGCAACCGCAACCTGAAAGAGGGCTATCTCGACTCAACCGGGCAGATTGCCGACAGCGACTGGAACTACCGTCTGCTGGGGAAAGCGACGGAAAATGACGATCAGCCGCACACCACCCGTTATGAAAATTACCTGGTTGCCCCGTCCGTCACCTGGCAACCCGACAGCAAAACCCGCCTGACTCTGGATGCGCTGGCGCAGAACTCCCCGAGCCTGACGCCGTCGAACCCGCTGCCGCTCGCCTACCTGCGCTCGAAATACGCGGGCAAGCGCGACTACGCCGGTGATGAGTGGAACGGATTTAAGCAGCGCCAGTGGATGCTGGGCTACAGCTTTGAACATGCGTTCGACAGCGGCTGGGGCTTTAACCAGAAGGCGCGCTATTTCGACGTCGATACGCATCAGCGCAGCGTCTATGCGACGGGCACGGGAAGCGAGGTCTATCAGCTCAACCGCTTTGCCTACACCACCGATGAAGATCTGCAGAGCTTTAACATCGATAACCAGGTGACGAAAACCGTGGCGCTGGGCGACTGGCAACACCATCTGCTGGCCGGGTTTGACTATCAGAAGCTGAATTCCCATTTCCACTACCGTTACGCGTCGGCCACGCCGGGCATGGATATGCGCAACCCTGACTATTCGCAGATCGGCGAAAGCGCGCTGGGCCTGTATACCGCCCAGAAAAACCGTCTGAGCTATCAGCAGAACGGCTACTACCTGCAGGATCAGGTGGAGTGGGGGGGCTTAAATCTGCTGGGCAGCCTGCGCTACGACGATTATCGCTCCGTGACCACCAATTATCTGCAAAACGGTGATAAGGACTGGGTCTCTCAGGATCGCGTCACCAAACGCCTGGGCGCGCTTTACGCTTTTGATAATGGTCTGTCACCGTTTATCAGCTATTCCGAAGGCTTTGCACCGGTGTCGCCGAAGGGAACGCTCGCGGCGAAAGACGTCAAACCGACCACCAGCAAGCAGGTGGAGGGCGGCGTGAAATATCTGCTGGCCGACTACGCCACTACCTTTACCGCCTCGGTGTTCAACATCCGTCAGAAAAATGTCGTCACCTCCGATCCGGGCTTCCTGAACTATCGTCAGACCGGGGAGGTGGAATCCAAAGGGGCTGAGCTGTCTGCCATCAGCCGCCCGACGGACAACCTGACGCTGATTGCGAACTATGCCTACACCCACGCGATCAATACGGAAGATGATAAGTACAAAGGGAAACGTCCAACGCAGGTGCCGGAGAATGCCTTCAATCTCTGGGGGGATTACACCTTTGAGAACACGCCGCTGAAAGGGCTGATGCTGGGGGCGGGGGCGCGCTATACCGGCCCGATGGAAATCTCACCCGCTAACGATGCGGGTAAGCTGGGCGGTACCACCCAGTACGATCTGGCGGCATCCTATCGGATGGGCGAAATCCTGCCTTCGCTGGCAGGGCTGACGCTTAAGGCCAGCGCGCAGAACATCACCAACAAAGAGACGCTGACCTGCTACGATGCGACCAACTGCTGGATTGGGCGCGACAGAACGTATCAGTTAGGGGCGAGTTACAGTTTCTAAGCAAAGCCCTGTGAGTTTAAAAAGTAGGCCGGGTAAGGCGTAGCCGCCACCCGGCAATACTCACTTACTGCGCCGTCGCCTTCACCGGCGCCACCTCATCATTCGCGGCAGGCCGATTCTCCGGCACGCTGTCGCACGGTTTCTCTTTCGGGCAGACCCGATCCAGCATCTTCAGCGTCACCCCGTTGCTCCAGCCGAAGCCGTCCTGCAGCGGATACTCGCCGCCGCCGCCGCCCGTACCGGTCGTCGACACGTCGTATTTCTCGACCAGTTTCTTTTCCCGGTCATAAGTATGCTGAACGTTTTTCAGGAAGCGCCAGGTCACATCCATTGAGACCTTCTCTTGCCCGTAATTCTGCAACCCTTCCGCCGCCACCCATTGCAGCGGAGCCCAGCCGTTTGGCGCATCCCACTGCTGACCGCTGTTGACGGTGGTGGTCGCTATTCCGCCCGGCTGCAGCAGACGTGAGGAGGTTGCCGCAGCGACTTTATCGGCACGATCCTGCGCCGCCGCCTTCACGTAAAGCGGGAACAGGGCCGCAGCCGTGAGCTGATTGCGTACCTTCTTACTCTTCAGATCGTAATCGGCGTACCAGCCCTCTTTATCATTCCACAGGTGGCTCTCGATGGCTTTCTGGCGCGCGGTGGCCAGCGCCTCATACTTGTTTGCGCTGGCGGCATCGCCGCTTTCCTGGCTTGCCCGGGCCAGCAGTTTTTCCATCTTGAACATCAGAGCATTCAGGTCCACGGGCACAATGCTGGTGGTCCGGATGGTGCCGAGTTTTTGCGGATCGTCCATCCAGCGGGAGCTAAAGTCCCATCCCGAGGCCGCGGCGGAACGCAAATCACGGTAGATCTCGGTTGCCGGTCGGTTAGGGTTACTTTTCGCGGTATTCACATCGTCAAGCCAGGACTCCGGGCGCGGGGTGTCGCGATCGTCCCAGTAGCGGTTGAGGATCGCGCCGTCATCCAGTTTCACCACGCGTTTGCTGGCCTGGCCCGGCTGCAGGGCATCGACGCCGTCCATCCAGTAGGCATACTCTTTCTCCATCTGCGGACGATATTTCTTCAGCGCGTCGCTGTCATGGGTCGCCAGCAGTTCAACCATCAGTGAGAAAAACGGCGGCTGGGAGCGGCTCAGGTAATAGCTGCGGTTGCCGTTGGGAATGTGGCCGAAGGTGTCGATCTCATACGCAAAGTTATCCACCATGTCGCTGATTTTGTCCCAATGATCGCTCTCAGCCAGGCCCAGCATGGTGAAGTAGCTGTCCCAGTAGTAGACCTCGCGGAAACGACCGCCGGGCACAACGTAAGGCTTCGGTAACGGCAGAAGGGAATCCCATTTGTTGCTGGCTTTATCGGTGGTGCGCGTCAGTACGGGCCAGAGATCGTCAATGTGCTCACGTAACGATTGCCCCGCCGGTGGAACATACTTTTCTCCCTCTTCTGGGAGGGTGAAATTCATCTCGACAAAATGGCGCAGGTCAAAGCTGGACTGCGCGTGCTGCATCCTGTAATCCGCCAGAATCATCAGCGGGTCACTTTTGGGGACTGCATCCGCAAAGGTTTTTTGATCGGGAAACAGTTTAGCGCTTTGCACATCATTGAAGAGGGGCCCCAGTAAAATATCGGGCGGGGTTGTCTGAGTCGCAGGCTGTTCGTTGGCATAGCCAAACGTTGCGACACCGAGCAGCGCGCCTCCCAGCGCAAGATGTAAACAAGCGGGGCGCAATGTACGAGGTTTTATCATCTTTTCGTCTCCTGTCTTTACCGGGCAGCGTGACCGCTGTTGTCAATCACCTGAAAACCTTAGACGAATATTGCCCGCTTCGCGTGTTGAATATCCCATTTTGCGCAGAACCAGACAAATTACCGCGTTCTCAGGCAGGCTGCAGGACGTTTGATAATTTGTTGTGGGAATGAAACCGGTCTAATTATTATCTTAAATAATTATATTTGTATTTTATATAATTAACGTCGGGCAAGTCGATGAAATAATAATGTGAGGCGGGTTGTGTTTCTCTCGTTAATAATAAAGGAATTATTCTGCCCGGTTCACACAAGTTAAAATTCATAATTCAGTTATCAAAAAACATAATAGCGTTCCTGCGTGTATTTGTACGAAATGGCGAAACTCAATCTTTGGGTATTTCCTTTTTAATCAGGACGGAATCTATGAAATTAAAGAAAATGGTCATATTGACAGGTGCGCTCTATTCCGGGGCGCTTTTAGCCGCCCAGTCCTCAGCAAGCGTGGAGGAAAAGCTGGCGCAGCTGGAAGCGCAAATCGAAGTGCTTAAACAGCAACAGGCGGCGGTACAGCAGGCAGCGACGGTCACCGTGCAGTCAGAGGAGCCGGTCAACAACGAGGCGCCGCCGAAACTGACGCTGTCAGGTTTTGGCGATATTAAATTTTATGGTGACGTTGAGCTTAATATGGATGCTGCCAGTAAAACGGGTAGCCTGACGTCTGTTAAGCAAAGCGCTAATAACGACTGGGCACCCGGGGATAAAGAACGCTGGGATATTAATGGCCGTATTCTGCTGGGTTTTGATGGTTATCGTAAAATGAATAACGGAAATTATGCCGGATTCTCCGTTCAGCCGCTCGGCGATCTTGCTGGGCAAATGTATCTGGATGACGCCGTATTTTTCTTCGGTTCTGAAAAAGACTGGGAAATTAAGGTTGGTCGCTTCGAAGCGTATGATATGTTTCCGCTCAATCAGGATACCTTTGTGGAATACTCGGGCAATACGGCAGACGACCTTTACAGCGACGGCTACGGCTATATCTATATGCTGAAAGAGGGGCGTGGCCGAACCGACAGCGGCGGTAACTTCCTGGTGAACAAAACGCTGGACAACTGGTATTTCGAACTGAATACCCTGTTTAAGGACGGCAGCGATCTGTACGTCGACCAGCGTTATCACGGCGCGGAGCTTGAGAACGATAAAAACGTCGCCTACGTGCGCCCGGTTGTCTCATGGCAGAGCGGACCGTTTTCAACCGCGTTCGCTATGGAGACCAACCTGGTAAACAACGCTTACGGCTATCGTGACGATGCCGGGCGCTGGGTCGATCAGTCAGACCGGACCGGCTACGGGTTTACTATGACCTGGGACGGACTTAAAACCGATCCGGAAAACGGGGTGGTCATGAACTTCAACACGGCTTACCTGGACGCGACGGGCGAAACCGACTTTACCTCAGGCATCAATGCCCTTTGGCGTAATTTTGAGCTGGGCTATATCTATGCTCATAACGAAATCGACGAGTTTAATACCTCAACCTTTGATGCCGAGTGTGAAAACGACTGCTGGATCAGCGACCCGGGCGAATACGACATTCATACCATCCATACGTCGTACCTCATTCCGAACGTCATGAAGATGAAAAACTTCAACATCTATCTGGGCGCGTATGCGTCCTGGGTCAACGCTTCTCCAAAAGAGGGTGACAATAAAAACGACGATCGCTACGGCGGACGCGTACGCTTTAAATACTATTTCTGATGCCGTACGCCAGTCAGGCTTCTTCCGGAGTCTGGCTGGCTTCCCGCAGCGTGCCCGGCGCATGGCCAATGATGCGCTTAAATGCCCGGCTAAAAGCCGCCAGCGATCCGTAACCCAGCCGCAGCGCGACGGTTTCGATCGGCTGGTTTTCATGACGAATATACTGAATGGCCAGCCGCATTCTCAGCTCGCTGAGATATTTTGCCGGTGTCGTTCCCGTCGCCGCGAGAAACCGTTCCGCGAAAACGGATCGGGAAGTCCCGGCTTCTTTTGCCAGATCGGCGACGCTCCAGTTCAGGCCTGGCTGCTGGTGCATAGCGTAAATGGCCCGGCTCAGGCGCGGGTCGCGCAGCACCTGCACCCAGCCGGTGGCTTTGCCGCAGCCGCCTTCAACCCAGCCCCGCACAATTAACGCCGCCACCACATCGGCCAGCCGCGCAAGGATCCCGGCATACCCGGCCTGACGCGCCGCGGATTCCCGCTCCATTGCCGCCAGCAGCGGATGAATTTCCGGCCAGGTGGACATCAGCCGGCTGACCATCATCACTTCCGGCATCGCCTTGATCAGCGGCTGCATGCCGCCCAGCTCAAAATCCATGCATCCGCTAAAGATAAGGGTGTTCTCGCTCTCCGGGCAGGGCTCGCAGGTGATAGCACAGACCGAGCTACAGATAGGCTCGCTCGGAAAGGCGTTGACAGGGGTAAGGGTGGCCTGTTCGTCAGAGAGCAGGGCATGAGAATTTCCGCCGGGAATAAAGAGGGCGTCGCCACCGCTCAGTTCGAACGTTGCACCGCTCTCCATGCGCAACAGGGCGCTACCGTGGCTCACAAAATGAAACTGCGCCCTGCCGGGAGCCTGATGAAACGCGACGCCAAATGGCGCACTGGCTTCAATCCGCCGGTATTTCACGCCTGACAGGCGCATGCCGCGTAAAAGTTCGCTGATCAAATCGGGTGACTGGACGGTCATGGCGCAACTCCGGACGAATAATCAATAAGTGGAGATTATATGTCATAGATCGTCCAGGGTGAACCTTCTATTCTTTTGCGACACTAGTCACATTTTTATAACGGGAGATCAACAGATGAGTTCATGTGTCGCGGCGAGCGAGGCGGTAGCGCCTGCAAAACCCGCCTGGCGGGCCGTCTATTCACTGGGGCTGGGGGTATTTGGTTTGATTACGGCCGAATTTCTGCCCGCCAGCTTGTTAACCCCCATGGCCGCGAGCCTGGGCGTTACCGAGGGGATGGCTGGACAAGCTGTCACCGCCACCGCGCTGGTGGCGCTGGTCACCGGACTGCTGATCACCCCGGCAACCAAGAGTATCGACCGCCGCTGGGTTCTGATGTTTTTCTCGGTGCTGCAAATTATCTCCAGCCTGCTGGTGGCCTTTGCGCCCAATTTGCACGTCCTGCTAATGGGGCGCCTGCTTCTGGGGATAGCGATCGGGGGATTCTGGGCGATGTCGACGGCCACGACGATGCGTCTGGTTCCGGCAGATAAAGTGCCGAAAGCGCTGGCGGTGATCTTCTCCAGCGTGTCGATTGCCACGGTAGTCGCGGCGCCGCTGGGTAGCTATCTGGGCAGCCTGATCGGCTGGCGCAACGTCTTTGTGCTCTGCATTCTGCCGAGCATGCTGGCGCTGCTGTGGCAGCTCTGGGTGCTGCCGTCCATGAAGCCGGAGAGCAGCGGTAGCCTGAGTACGCTGTTCCGCGTGCTGCGCCGTCCGGGGATGATCGGCGGCATGCTGGCGACCATCCTGATCTTCAGCGGCCATTTCGCTTTCTTTACCTACCTGCGTCCGTTCCTGGAGACGGTAGGCCAGGCGAGCGTGGAGACCATTTCACTGATCCTGCTGGGCTTTGGTATCGCCAACTTTGTGGGCACCTCCGTGGCCGGGCATCTGCTGGCACGTAATCTGCGCCTGACGCTGGCGCTGGTGCCGTTTGCGATGGGCGTTCTCGCGCTCATGATGGTCGCCTTTGGTCATCTGGCCATGCTGGACGGGCTGCTGGTTGCGCTGTGGGGCTTTGCATTTGGCCTGGTTCCGGTGGGCTGGTCCACCTGGCTTGCGACCACTGTTCCGGATGAAGCCGAAAGTGCAGGGGGGCTGCTGGTGGCCTCAATCCAGCTGGCGATAAGCGCCGGTGCGGCCGGAGGTGGGGCAGTGTTTGATCTTAACGGCGCAAGCGGCGTGTTCGCGGGCAGCGGTTTCCTGCTGGTGACGGCGATGGTGATTGTGTTTATGGGTGTGAAAGTGAAAGCGGAGTGATTTTTTGCCGGGTGAGCGTTCGTGCCACCCGGCCTCAGGTTTACAGCCCTTTCTTATCCATCAGCACCGCCAGATCCACCAGGCGGTTAGAGAAGCCCCACTCGTTGTCATACCACGCCAGGATCTTCACCATGTTTCCGCCAATGACCAGCGTGGAAAGCCCGTCGATAATTGACGATCGCGGGTCGCCCTGGTAATCGCTGGAGACCAGCGGTTCATCGCTATAGCCCAGGATATCTTTCAGGGGGCCGCTGGCGGCCGCGTTGCGGAACGCGTCATTCACCTCTTCGGCGGTCACGTTGCGGCTCAGCGTCACGGTTAAATCGACAATCGACACCACCGGCACCGGCACGCGCAGGGAGTACCCGGTCAGCTTGCCGTCCAGGGAGGGGATCACTTTCCCCAGCGCTTTCGCCGCGCCGCTGGAGTAGGGCACAATCGACAGCGCCGCCGCGCGTGCGCCGCGCAGATCTTTTTCCGGCTGATCGTGCAGCGCCTGGCTGTTGGTGTAGGCGTGCGTCGTGTTCATCAGGCCATGCTCAATCCCGAACTGCTGGTGCAGCACCTGAGCGGCCGGTGCCAGACCGTTCGTGGTGCAACTCCCGTTGCTTACCACCGTGTGCCGGTCGGGATCGTACTGGTCATGGTTGACGCCCATCACAATCGTCAGGTCGTCGTTTTTCGCGGGAGCGGAAATGATGACACGCTTAGCGCCGCCGTGGGTGATATGCACCGCCGCTTTCTCCCGTTCAGTGAAGAAGCCGGTGGCTTCAATCACCACGTCTACCCCGGCATCACGCCACGGGATATTCGCCGGATCGCGTTCGCTAAATACGGCGATCCGCTGGCCGTCTACCTGCAGCGCGCCGTCAGCCGCTTCAACGGGCGCGGGCAGCTTGCCCAGAAGGGAATCATGTTTCAGCAGATGGGCGAGGGTTTTACTGTCTGTCAGATCGTTGATGGCCACAATCTGAAGCGCCGGGTTGCCCAGCGCCGCGCGCAGGACATTACGTCCGATACGGCCGAAACCGTTAATACCGACCTTAACCATGGTGCACTCCTTATCTCTGTTGTCTGGAGTCACTGTAGGCGTCGGGCCGGTTGGCGTAAACGACAAAAAAGGATCAGATTACGCCATCTTGCGGCAGTGAAAGCGCTGGCGGTATTCGCCGGGCGTGAGGTGAAGCTGTTTCTCAAAGATGCGGCGCAAGTTAATGCTGGTACCAAAGCCGCTTTGCTCAGCAATGCGTTCAAGGGGATCGCGGGTCTGTTCAAGCAGCTGGCGGGCGGCGGCCAGACGCGCTTCGGTCACGTAGCGGGCAGGCGAGACCCCGGCCTCGCGGGTAAACACGCGGGTGAAGTTACGCGGGCTCATCGCCGCTTTCTCGGCCAGGTTCTCCACGCACAGATCGGCGGTGAGGTTCTGCAGGATCCAGCTTTGCACCTCGCCTATCGGGCCTGCTGTGCCGGGCTGCTGCAGGCTGTAGCGGCTGAACTGCAGCTGTCCGCCGGGACGTCGCAGATACATCACCATATCCTGCGCCACGTCGCGGGCGAGGGTAAATCCGTAGTCGTCCTCCACCAGCGCCAGGGTCAGGTCGAACCCGGAACTCACGCCGCCGGAGGTCCAGATGGGGCCGTCCTGAATGTAGAGTGGGCCGCCTTCAACCTGGATTGACGGGTACTGGGCTTGCATGGTTTCCAGCAGCCGCCAGTGGGTGGTGGCGCGACGACCGTCCAGCAAGCCGGTCTGGGCCAGCAGCATCGCGCCGCCGCAGATAGAGGCGATCCGCCGGGCGTGCGGCGCAGCGAGGTGCAGCCAGTCGACTACGGCTATGCTCTCCTGCTCGTTCATACCGCGTCCGGTGATGATAATGGTATCCAGCGGTTCACGCGGATCCAGCTCCGGCAGACGATAGTCCGCCAGCAGGTTCAGGCCGGACTGGCCGTGGATCACCTGGTGAGGCTGCGTGGTGGCGATGATAATCCGGTAGCGGGGCTGCGCAAGCCCTTCCGGATGCAGCCGGTTGGCCTGCATCAGAATGTCGGCGATACCGGCGGCTTCAAACAGCATGCCGCCGTCGGGAACGATAATCAGGATCTTCTTCATGTCCTGAAAAGTACCTTTAATACAGAATAAGTCAAGCGACGCGTGCGCTCTGTGTTTCTGGCAAAGCAAAGCGATTTAAGTTCTTTGTTATTTCAGGCGTAATCCCCGATCTTCAGGGCTCTGTCTCTGGCGAAACGGCGTCTGAAGGAATGGGTAAACGAAGCTCCCTCTATTTACATCCACAACAACGCAATCAAATCCACCGCCTCGCGTCGGGTTTCTTGTGGCGAAGCGAACTGCCCACCTGGCTGTTAATGTTCACGATTTATGCGGGCTGGTTTGCCACGCTGGCGTTCTGGCAAACGCTCGGCCTGCTGCCCGCCACGCTGCTGCTCATCGGGTTTACCGCCTGGTATATGTCGTTGCAGCATGAGCTGATCCACGGGCATCCCACGCGTTTTGCCTGGCTTAACCAGCTGTTCGGCACGCTCCCGCTGGCGGTGTGGTACCCGTACGGCCTGTACCGGGATTCCCATCTGGCTCACCATCGGTACGATAGCCTGACCCATCCGGTGGATGACCCGGAGTCGTACTATTTTACCGAGGCGAGCTGGGCGCGCTTTTCTCCCTGGCAGAAGCGCCTGATCCGGGCCCGAAATACCTTTGCCGGGCGGCTTCTGCTGGCGCCGCTGCTGGATATCGTCCAGACGCTGGGCAGCGCCGTGGCGGCGTTTCGTCATCTTCACCTGCGGGCGATGACGATGTGGCTGGTTCACATCACGCTGCTGGCGGCACTCTTCGCCTGGATGACGCACGTTGGTTTTTCACCTGTCTGGTTTGTGCTGGCGGTCAGTTATCCGGCGCTGGCGCTGACCAAGGTACGATCGTTTTTCGAACATCGTGCGGCGGACGATCCGCTGGCGCGCTCCGTCATTAACGAGGCCGGGCTGTTCTGGCGGATACTGTTTTTAAATCTCAACTATCATTCAGTACATCATGATCTACCGGGCGTGCCGTGGTACGGACTGAAGGCGATCTACCAGCAAAACCGGGAGGCGTACCGGGAGCGAAACCGCGGTTTTCTGGTCAGGGGCTACGGTGAATGGCTGCGCCGGTTCTGGTTCAGTCCCGTCGACGTCACCGTTCACCCCGGAAAGCAACAGGGAGAAGGGTATGAGTAACCTGCTGGCGTTTCCCATGTATGCGGTGGATCGCGCCGACACGCGCGCGCTCTGGCTGGCGGTAAAGGGGCTGCTGGCCGCACGGGGTGTGCCCGTCGATGATCTCCCCGACGGGCCGGAGTCCGATCTGCTCACGCACTGGCAACAGCCCGGGCTTATCCTCAGCCAGACCTGCGGTTACCCGCTGGTCACGCAGCTTCCGGACGTGCAGGTTGTCGGCTGTTTTCACTACGCGGCTCCGGGCTGCGAAGGGATCCAGTACCGCAGCTTTCTGGTGGTGCGCGAGGAGGATCGGCATCTCACGCTGGCGGATTTTCGCGGCCGACGGGCGGTCTGTAACTCTGCGGACTCGCAGTCCGGCTACAATGCGCTGCGAAAAAAAGTAGCGCCTCTGGCGGCTGACGGTCCGTTTTTCGCGCAAACGTCCTTCAGCGGCAGCCATCGCCAGTCGCTGAAGGATGTCAAACGCGGAGCAGGGGATATCGCAGCCATCGACTGTGTCACCTGGGCACTGCTGCAGCGTCACGAACCGGAAAGTCTGACGGGGCTGGCGGTCATTGACCGTACCCCGCTGACGCCAGGGCTGCCGCTCATTACCTCGCCCCACACTTCGCCTGACACCCTGAACGCCCTTCGCGATGCGCTCCACGCGCTGGTGAGTTTGCCGGAACACCGGACCGTTTGCGACGCGGTACTGATTGAGGGGTTTAGCGCCGTGACGCGTCAGGCCTACGCCTCATTGCTGGCGTAATAAATCTCCTGCGCGTCGGTAAAGCAGCGCAGCGCCAGCGAGGAGACCGGTTTTTGCCTGCGCATAATCAGGCCGACAGGGGCCTCAATGTTCGCATCGGCGATGGGGACAATCCTGAAATGGCTGTTCAGATCTTCCAGTCCGTTGTTCAGCGGCATCACGGCGCAGCATACGCCGCTTTGCACCGCCTGAATGATCTGGAACGTGGAGTCGCTCTCGAAAACGGACCTCGGTTCAATGCCAGCAGACTTAAAGCTGGCCTCCATATGCGCCCGGTAATGCATCCCTTTGGTCAGGAACCCCAGTGGAAAATCCGTCAGGTCGCGCCAGGTCAATTTCTCCTGGCCGAGCTGGAAATGGCGGACGTCGTGCAGCAGGCCCATCTTCGTTTTGGGAAGCTGGATAATATCGAACTGGCTGATGTCGATGCTGTTGAGATAGCAAATCCCCAGCTCAAGCTGATTGCGGCTGACGCCGTCGGCAATCTGCGCGGAGGACATGGAATAGAGGCTATAGGTCAGCTCCGGGTATTTTTGCGTCAGCAGGCGAATAAAGATCATCGGATCCACACTCGCCAGCGGCACCATCCCCAGACGGAGTTCCCCCACCACCTGGCCTTTGCACAGCGCGGCTTCCGCCTGTAGCCCGTCATGCGCGGCCAGCAGCGCGCGGGCCCATGCGAGGATGCGTTCACCCTCCGGCGTAAACCCCTCAAAGCGCTGCCCGCGCACAATCAGCACCAGCCCCAGCTCCTCCTCCAGGCTGCGGATGCGCATGGAGAGGGTCGGCTGGGTGATGTTGCACTGCGAGGCCGCCTTGCCAAAATGGCGGGTCTCGTCGAGCGCGATTAAATATTTTAACTGTTTAATATCCATCTTTTTCTCTGCGCGAACAGCCTTACAGCATGCGGATCTCTTTTGAGCGCAGGGTGATGCGAACCGGAACGGATTTATACGACGGCGTACCGCTGTCCTTATCCAGATAATCAAGCGGTACCAGCACGTTGGCCTCCGGATAATAGGCCCCGACGGTCCCCGGCGCGATGTTGTACGCCACCACGGTAATGTCTTCCAGACGCTGTCCGTTGCCGGGCAGGGCGGTTTCGATATCCACGCGGTCGCCGTGTTCCAGCCCTGACTGCGCCATATCGTCTTCGTTCATAAACAGCACGTCGCGACGGCCAAACACGCCACGGTAGCGGTCATCCAGCGCGTAAATGGTGGTGTTGTACTGGTCGTGGCTGCGCAGCGTGATCAGGCGCAGAACGTGCTCACCTTCACCGCTGGCGTTCTCATGTACGCCGTCGAAGACCGAGAACATCGCTTTTCCCGTCGCCGTTGGCCAGAGACGTTGCGTTGGCGGCAGCGGCATACGGAAGCCGCCGGGAACGCGGATCCGCGCGTTGTAGTTCTCAAAGCCCGGAATGGTCTGCTCGATCAGGTCGCGGATGCGGTCGTAATCCTCAACCAGCGTCAGCCAGTCTACGCGGGTATCCGGCAGGGTGGCTTTCGCCATGCCCGCGACGATAGCGGGTTCTGACCGAAGCAACGGCGAGGCGGGTTTTAACTTGCCGGATGAGGCATGGACCATCGACATCGAGTCTTCGACGGTAATGGACTGGCGGCCGGTGGCCTGAATATCCAGCTCGGTACGGCCAAGACACGGGAAAATAAAGGTCTCTTTGCCCACCAGCAGATGGGTACGGTTCAGCTTGGTCCCGACGTGAACGCTCAAATCGAGGGAGCCCATGGCCGGAAAGCCGCGTTCATGATCGGGCATCGCCACCGCAAAATTACCGCCGAGGCAAATGAGCGCTTTTGCGCGGCCGTCGATCATCGCCTGCGTGGCCTGCACCGCGTCATGGCCGTGGTGAGACGGTGGCTCAAAGCCGAATACATCCTTCAGACTGTTCAGGAAGGCCGGCGTGGGTTTCTCGCTAATCCCGACGGTACGGTTCCCCTGCACGTTTGAGTGACCGCGCAGCGGGCATATTCCCGCGCCGGGCTTACCGATATTCCCGCGCATCAGCAGCACGTCAGCGATCAGGCGGACGTTGGCCGTCCCTTTATTGTGCTGGGTAATGCCCATCCCGTAGGTAATAATGGTGGCATTCGATTTCGCATAGGCCTCAGCCACCTGTTTGAGTGCCCCCTGGCTCAGACCCGACTCGCGCTCAATGTCGTCCCAGCGGGTTTGTGCGATATCGTCGGCAAAGTCCTCAAAGCCCTGGGTGTGTTCGGCAATAAACGTGCGATCGAGCACGTCCCCGCGTTCGGCCTCCATTTCCAGCAGGTGTTTGGCAATCCCTTTCAGCGCGGCGGCATCGCCTCCGGCCTTCACCTGGAAATAGGTCGAGGCGATATCCGTGGAGCTGTAGGTCGCCATTTCAATCACGCTCTGCGGATCCGCAAAACGTTCCAGGGCGCGCTCGCGCAGCGGGTTAAAGACGATAATCGGCACGTTGCGGCGGGCCAGCTCGTGGAGGGTCCCCATCATTCGCGGATGGTTAGTGCCGGGGTTATGGCCGATGGAGATCACCAGTTCAGTCTTATCAAAGTCATCCAGCGAGACGGTCCCTTTCCCAATCCCGATCGAACGGGGCAAACCGACGCTGGTGGCCTCGTGACACATATTCGAGCAGTCGGGGAAGTTGTTGGTGCCGTATTCGCGAGCAAACAGCTGGAACAGATAAGCTGCTTCGTTAGAGGCGCGTCCGGAGGTATAGAACTCGACCTGGTCCGGCTCGAGCCCGCGCAATACTTCGCCGATGCGTTGAAACGCCGCGTCCCAGTCGACGGGGCGGAAGGTGTCACTCGCCCGATCATAGCGCAGGGGGTGCGTGAGTCGACCGTAGCCTTCCAGCTCAAAGTCCGATTTTGCCAGCAGCGAGGAGACGCTGTTTTCAGCCAGAAACGCGGGGGTGACGCGTTTGCTGGTCGCTTCCCAGGTCACCGCTTTGGCGCCGTTCTCGCAGAACTGGAACGTCGATTTGTGTTCTTTATCAGGCCACGCGCAGCCCGGGCAGTCGAAGCCGTCAGGTTGGTTGGTGCGCAGCAGCGTCGCGGGGGCGTCAAGGGTATCCATTTGGGTGCGTACCGCAATGGCCGTTGCTTTCAATGCGCCCCAGCCGCCAGCAGGGCCGTCATAGTGTCTGATGCCTGGCACCGAGCGTCTTTTCTTGTTCATACCCACTCCTGGTTTGTTCGATCACACAACGCCTGAGCTCAAAAAATCACTGACGAGAGCAATAGGTGAAAGCAATGACGACCGAATGGCAACGCACATACGGAACGGAAAAGTGCCTTAACGCAAACTCTTTTTATTACAGTAATTTATCTGGTCTGGTGTTTAAATATTTAAAGAAATTATAACGAATTTTTATCATTTTAATAATAAATCTTATCTATCGTCCGGTAGGCGAGATAGATGGCGGTGAGCAGGAAAGTATGTAGCGCCAGTAAAACTTCGAATGAAGCTGATGCGCTGAGGATATCGCCGCGATTCGCGGCTGGTGGGCTGCTCGAGGCATTTTTCAATTGAGAGAATGGCAGGAAGGTTTACTCACGCTTAATGAATAATAGATATAAGGTATACCTGACAGTGGAATTATTACGGCCGAAAATATACGCTTTTTTTGCGGCATGAAATTAACATCTTGCTGCATAAGTGAAATATTCTCACCCAGGCGATGAAGCGTCTTCAATATTAAAGATACCCTGTTAGTGCAACAAATAATTCATCAGAGATATATTCCTTTGACATCAAAAAAACGCGAATTCTACTAATTATGGTAGTGGCGATAATAGCGTGATTGCGTTAATGAAAGTG
The DNA here is from genome assembly GCF_900110475.1 of Enterobacter sp. NFIX58. Classification (NCBI taxonomy): domain Bacteria; kingdom Pseudomonadati; phylum Pseudomonadota; class Gammaproteobacteria; order Enterobacterales; family Enterobacteriaceae; genus Enterobacter; species Enterobacter sp. NFIX58. Next base: position 125,599 of record NZ_FODW01000001.1, read on the forward strand.
GTTCTCCTTTGTGTTTTTTAATATATAAAACATAAAGTTATGTCGTTTTGTGGTGAAGAAATAAGAAAGGGTGGGCCATATCGTTTTTTATCATAGGATTAATCCTATAATTTTCCGACTGCTTCATTTACCAACAGTTACGCGGCGGTAAATATTGAATTGATACGAAGCTCATGTAAACTTGTTTACCGTTTGTCAAAATATGTCAGGAAGACACTGGGCCTTATTCTGAAAGGCTCGTGCGGTAGCTATGCCCTTAAAGTAGTAACGCCCCGAAAATATCCTGGCTATTTTAACAATAGCACTTAAGTCAAACTTCATCCCCTTATCTCCATCATCGAAATATCGCTACGGAAAAGCATATGAAAATGCGCGTACTGTTTTCACTTCTGTTTGTAATGGCGGTGGCGGGCTGTAAAGCACCGCAGAAACCTGTGATCAACGACGATACGATCGAGACCAGCCAGGTCAACGGCGTCACCTTAACCCACCGTCACGCCGTGACGGCGCCGACGGAGTTCAACCCGGTTAACGAGCCGTATCGTGCCATGTATCCGGCCTCCCTGATGAGCCGTCCTGACTTTGGCGGTAAAGTTATCCGCACTCTCGAGACCGGAAAAACGTACGTGGTGCTGGGGCAGGTTGAACACTACTGGATGGCGCTTGCCGATGAAGGTAACGAACAGCTGATTGGTTACGTTCCGATGCGCGCTGTTATCAAGGCCGACCAGTACGAAGCCACCGTGCGTAAACAGGCTATTCGTCCAAAGGTGCGTAAAAAAGCGACCTGTGTTGATGTCGACGGTAACAGCAAAGCCTGCAAAGACAGCGCTAACGGTACCTGGATCCTGAACTAAACGGCTTTCATGAGCGCATTTTTATGAATAATAAAAATTTTCATAAGCTGTGGTTACCCTTTTACGCGATGATTTTCGCGCTGGTCAGTGGTTGTACGTCGTCTTCACACAGCGACCCCTCCCGCTACAATCTGCAGTTTCAGGCTCATCCACAAATCAATGAATCTGCGCCGCTTAAGGTCCGGGTACTGTTGCTGAAATCCGATGCGGATTTCATGTCCAGCGACTTCTACTCCCTGCAGAACAACGCGTCAGCTACGCTTGGCGCGAATCTGCTGAACAGCGATGTGTTCTTCCTGATGCCGGGACAGCTGTCAAAAACCCTCAGCGGGCAAAGCTCGCCGGAGGCTCGCTACATCGGCGTGATGGCGGAGTATCAGGTGCTGGATGGCAAAAAATGGCGCGTTTCACTCCCTCTGCCCGTGCCTGGCGAAAATCATATCTACCAGTTCTGGAAATGGTCCGCAGATGAACTTCAGGCCAACGTTTTTCTCGACGTGAACGGCATTCGGGTCATCAGCCAGTAACGCGCTTCAAAACAGGAAACACATCATCATGACGAAAGCAGAAAAGGTCGTCTGGACCGAAGGCATGTTCCTGCGTCCACACCATTTTCAGCGGACTGAAAGCTATCTGCTCAACCATGTTCGTGAATGGGGCGCGCTGCAGCGATCGTATCTCTGGGGCTTTCTCGACGTTGAACTGGATGAAGCGATGCTTCGTCAGGGATGCATAGCACTGAGCTACTGCAGTGGGCTGCTGCCGGACGGCACCTTTTTCCAGGTCCGTAACGGGCGCAACGGTCCTGTACCGTTGAAAATTCCTGACAATCTCACCAACGAAAAAGTGGTGCTCGCACTGCCGGTTCGTCGGGGTGAGAGAGAAGAGGTGATTTTCAGCGAAGAGCCAGCCTCGCTGGCGCGCTTTATCGCGTTTGAGCAAGAGGTTGAAGACGATAACGCCATGTCGGTGGGGGATGCCACCGTCCAGTTTGGCCGCCTGCGTCTGACCCTGATGCTCGAAAAAGACCTCACGGCAGAGTGGACCGCCATCGGCGTGGCGTTTGTGACCGAGAAGCGTAACGACAACCATGTGCGGCTCGACAACAGCTACATCCCGCCGATGCTGAATGCCAATAACAGCCCGCAGATCTACAGCATGATCAACGATCTGCACGGCTTGCTGGTGCAGCGCAGCCAGCAAATTGGCGGCCGTTTGCGCCAGCCCGGCCGCTTTAACACCTCCGAACTGATCGAGTTCACGCTGCTGTCGCTGGTTAACCGTCACCTTGGCGAGGTGTCTCATTTAAAAACCCTTCCGCTGCTGCACCCGGAAACGCTCTGGCGCAGCTGGTTGCCGTTCGCGACCGAACTTGCCACCTGGACATCGCAGCGAACCGCTGAAAGCGTGCTGCCGATTTACGATCATGACGATCTGGCAAACTGCTTCAGCAAGCTGATGCTGATGCTGCGTCAGGGGCTGTCGCTGGTGATGGAAGACCACGCGATCCAGCTGCCGCTTAACGAACGCTCTCACGGCCTCAACATCGCCACGGTGCCTGAAACCAGCATGGTGCGTGAGTTCGGCTTCGTGCTGGCGGTCAAAGCCAATGTGCCGGGCGAACACCTGCAAACCCATTTCCCGGCGCAGATGAAGGTCGCACCGGTGTCGAAAATCCGCGATCTGGTTCAGCTTCAGTTGCCGGGCATTATGCTGCGCGCCATGCCGGTCGCACCGCCGCAGATCCCGTGGCATGCCGGCTACAGCTACTTCGAGCTCGAGAAGGGCAGCGAGCTGTGGCACGAGATGGATAAGTCCGGCGCATTCGCCCTGCACCTTGCAGGGGAGTTCCCGGGGCTGGATATGGAGTTTTGGGCCATCCGTAGCCCGACAGAATAATAAAGCGAGCGCTTAATATGCAGGAACGACAGGATACCGGCAGCGATGCCGCGTTCACCGGGGCCAGTAGCAACAATCAGCTGGTGGCGGCCGCCAATCCGCTGCTCAATGCGATTCCGCAGATCCGTCATTCGGTATCGCATGACGATCAGGTGGCGCTACGCCAGCGCCTGATCGATGAAATTCGCCGTTTTGAAGTCCGTTGCCAGCAGGCGGGGCTGCCCTACGAAGTGATCGTCGGGGCACGCTACTGCCTGTGTACGGCGCTCGATGAGGCTGCCGCGCTCACCCCCTGGGGCAGCAGCGGGGTCTGGTCAAGCAATGGCCTGCTGGTGACGTTCCATAACGAAACCTGGGGCGGCGAGAAGTTCTTTCAGCTGCTGGCGCGCCTGTCGCAAAACCCGCGCGAGCACATTCTGCTGCTGGAGATGATCAACTACTGTCTGCTGCTCGGTTTCGAAGGGCGCTATCGGGTGCTGGACAATGGCCGCACCCAGCTTGAGACCATCAAGCAGCGGCTGTGGCAGATGATCCGCGGCGTGCGCGGCAGCTATCCGCCGCCGCTTTCTCCTCATCCGGAAGATCGTCCGGTGCTGCGCAAGCTCTGGCGGCCCATGGTCCCCCTGTGGGCCTGTGTGGCGCTGGCCGGGTTTATCGCCTGCCTGTTTTATATCGTGCTTAACTGGCGTCTTGGCGACAGCACCAACCCGGTGCTGGCGAAGATTTACCAGTCCCAGCTGCCGGAAACCACTATTCAGCAGCCGGCGCGTCAGCTTCCGGCGGTGCTGAACCTGCGCGGCTTCCTGAAACCGGAGATCGAGGCTGGCCTCGTCGCGGTGAAAGATGAAGCGGATCGCAGCGTGGTTATCCTGAAAGGCGACGGGCTGTTTGCCTCTGCCTCGACCGTCGTGCGTGACCGCTATGAACCGGTCATCCACCGCATCGCGCAGGCGATGAATAACGTGAGCGGCAAAATTCTGGTGGTGGGCTACAGCGACAACGTGCCGATCCGCAGCGCGCGCTTTGCCTCTAACTATGAACTCTCTCTGGAACGTGCTCGCTCGGTACAGAAAATGCTGCAGGGAAGCCTCTCTCAGCCTGGCCGCGTGAAAGCGGAAGGGCGGGGCGAGATTAACCCGGTGGCGCCGAACACGACGCCTGAAAACCGCGCCCGTAACCGCCGTGTGGAAATTACTCTGCTGGTGTCGCCTGAAAATACCCAGGCCGAGCTGAACGGATTGCCGCAAGGAAACTAAGGAATGCTGACGACTCTTCTTTCCATACTGACTAACCGCATTCTGTGGAGCTTCCTCGGCGTCACGGCGCTGGCGGCGGTGATCTGGATGATTGGACCGCTGCTGTCCATCGTGGACACCCGACCGCTTGAATCTGAACAGAACCGCATCATCAGCATCGCCGTGGTCTACCTGCTCTGGGCGCAGGGCCATATTCTGCCGCGCCTGTACAACGCCTGGCTGAACCGCAAGCTGATGGATAAGCTCAAAGAGAATACCGCCAGCCCGGAAGCGGCGGATCCGCAGAAGCGACTGAACAGTGAGGAGCAGATCCTCGCCAGCCGTTTTGATGAAGCCGCGCAGATGCTGAAAAAAGCGCACTTCAGCAAGGCGGGACAGGGCGCCCAGTGGACGCAGCGCTTCAGCACGCAGTACCTCTACCAGCTGCCGTGGTACGTCATTATCGGCGCGCCGGGATCCGGTAAAACCACTGCGCTGGTCAACTCCGGGCTGCAGTTCCCGCTGGCCGACCGTTTCGGTAAGACCGCCCTGCGGGGTATTGGCGGCACGCGTAACTGCGACTGGTGGTTCACCAACGAGGCCGTGCTGCTGGACACCGCGGGTCGCTATACCACCCAGGAGAGCGAGCAGGTGCAGGACGCCGGGGAATGGCTGCAGTTTATGGGGTTACTGCGTAAGTATCGCCGCCGCCAGCCGATCAACGGCGTGATCGTCACCATCAGCATTTCTGACCTGCTCACCCAGTCAGCCGAGGCGTCCCGCCAGCAGGCGGTAAACCTGCGTCAGCGTCTGTCCGAGCTGCATGAACAGCTGGGTATCCGCTTCCCGGTCTACGTGATGGTGACCAAGGCCGACCTGCTTAAAGGCTTCCGCGCCTGGTTTGCCGACTACGACAAAGCGCAGCGCGACCAGATCTGGGGCTTCACGCTGCCGTGGGAACAAACTAAACACGCCGATTACGACCTGATGGGCAACTTCCAGCAGGAGTTTTCTCTGCTGCAGCAGCGCCTCGACGCCGGGCTGCCGGAAACCATGCTCAAAGAGCATGACGCGAAAACCCGCGCCGAAGCGTATCTCTTCCCGCAGGAGTTCGCCGCGCTGCGTCCGCTGCTGGCGGATTACCTGAGCACGGTCTTCGCCCGCTCCAACTTCGAAACCGAATTCTCCCCGCGCGGGATCTACTTCGCCAGCGGGACGCAGGAAGGCATGCCGTTCGACCGCGTGATGGGCGAACTGAACCGCGCCCTGTCGCTGCCGGAAGGGGCAGAGAGCGATAACTGGGATTCGGTCAGCAAAGAAGCGCCAATCCCGGGCGCAAAAGGCCAGAGTTTCTTCATCAAGAACCTGCTGCAAAACGTCATCTTCCAGGAAGCTGGGATCGCCGGGGAAAACCGCTGGTGGGAGCTGCGCAACCGGGCGGTGATCTGGTCAGGCTATGCGGCGCTGCTGGCCATGCTCGTGATCCTGGGCGGGCTGTGGCTCACCAGCTATGCCAAAAACAAGGCCTATCTGGAAGAAGTGGATGCGAAGGTTCCGCTGCTCGACCAGCAGAGCAAAGCCCTACAGAACCAGACTCAGCGTGACCTGTTCGAACTGCTGCCGCTGCTGAATAGCCTGGTGGATCTGCCGAAAAGCGACGCCTTTGATGTGAACGATCCGCCGATCTCCCGCCGCATGGGGCTTTATCGCGGGGATGACGTTAGCGACGCCTCCCAGTCCCTGTACCAGAAAGCGCTGGATCAGATGCTGCTGCCTGCCGTCGCCATGCACATCACCACCTGGCTGCGCAACGACAACGGCAGCGATGTGGAATACAGCTATGAAGCGCTGAAAGCCTATCAGATGCTGTATCAGCCGAAACACTATGACGGCAAATTCCTGCATTCATGGGTGATGCTCAACCTGCAGCGTAACCTGCCGCAGAACGTCACGAAGGCGCAGCTGCAGCAGCTTGAATGGCATCTGACGCAGCTGCTGGAGCCGAAGATTCAGGCCTCGCCGTACGCGCAGGACGAATCCCTGGTCGCACGCGAAAGAGCGATGATCAACCAGCAGCCGCTTTCCACGCGCGTCTATGGCCGCCTCAAGCGCCTGCTGGAACATGATGACAACCTGAAGCCGGTCTCCCTTTCCGAACTTGGCGGACCGCAGAGCGAGCTGGTGTTTTCGCGCAAAAGCGGCAAGCCGGTGAGCGAGGGCGTACCGGGTCTCTATACGCCGGACGGCTACTGGAAAAGCTTTAACGGCCAGATTGACAGCGTCACTACGGCGCTGCACGAGGACGACGCCTGGGTACTGGGGGCCGCCACCGCGCAGGAAGATAAGCAGCAGATCGATAACGCCGTGCGCCAGCTCTATATGCGCGACTTTATCGCCAACTGGGATCGCTTCCTCGCCGACATCCAGCTCAATAACAGCGCCGACCTTTCCCAGCGCATCAACACCGCGCGCCTGCTCTCCGGCGCCAACTCGCCGCTGCGCCGTCTGGTGCAGAACCTGAGCCAGGTCCTGACGCTGTCACGCAATGCGCCAGCGCCGGAAGATGCGGGTAAAGCGCAGGATCAAAGCAACCGCGCCACCCGTACGCTGGAAGCCCTGTTCAGCAACAACGATGCTGCGCCGACGCAGGCCGCGGTGGTTACGCAGGCACCGGAACAGCTGGTGACCGACCACTATGCGCCGATGATTGAGCTGGCGCAGCCGCTGGAGAAGGGCGGGAAGACCATCGTGTTTGATGATTTTCTCAAGCAGGTGGATGAACTCTATCGCTACCTGACCGCCGTTCAGGATGCGGCCAACAGCGGCATGCCTGCGCCGGGCGGGGAGGCGATCAGCCGTCTGCAGGCCAGCGCCGGTCGTCTGCCGGGCGGGCTGCAAACCATGTTCAGCAACATGGCGGTAGGCGCCAGCAGTGACACCCAGCGCCGTGACCTGGAAAACGTACGTAAGCGCATTAACGTTGAAGTGGGTGGTTTCTGCCGTCAGGCAATTGCCGGTCGCTACCCGCTGGTGCGCAGCGCCAGCACCGAGGTGACGCCGGACGATCTCGCGCGCATGTTTGCGCCGGGAACCGGGCTGATGGACGCCTTCTTCCGCGACAATCTGACCAACAAGGTGGATACCACGCAGGCCAACTGGCGCTTTATGCCGGGCATTGACGGGAAAACGCTGCCGGGAAGCGAAGGGCTGCTGAGACCGTTCCAGCAGGCCCAGTCGATTCGCGACGCCTTCTTTGCTAACGGCGCAACCACGCCGTCTTTCAAGGTGACGGTTCGCACCGTGCGAATGGATAACACCATTCTGAACCTGACCCTGGATGTTGACGGTCAGCTGCTGCGCTACAGCCACGGCCCGCAGGCCGTGCAGATCATGAACTGGCCGGGGCCGGGCGGCACCAACCAGGTCCGTATGCAGCTGGGGCTGGCGAACGGCAGTACGGCGACGCTGGTCACCAACGGCGCCTGGGCGCTGAACCGCTTTTTCGATAAAGCGAGCACCAGCCCGGGTACGGGTAGCCTGAGCCGTCAGGCCACCTTCAACGTCGACGGACATCAGGTCACGCTGGAGTTTGCGCCGAACAGCATTCGTAACCCGTTCCAGCTTCCCCGTTTCACATGCCCATAACCGCAAGGACAGCCGTATGACGAATACCCCTGCGATGAACCGCTACAGCTGGTATGGCAAGTTACCCAGCGCCGGAGATTTTTTGCAGCGTCGCTTTCCTGACACCTTACAGCGCCAGTGGTCGCACTGGTTCCAGGTCGGTCTGCTGGCCTGGCAGCAGGAAGAGCAGCGCAGTGGCGAGCGCCCGTTTCAGAAAGCGCCAGTCTGGAATTTTGTGGTACCGCCCATGCTGGGCAGCCAGATGATCCAGATGGGCTGTCTGCTGCCCGGCCGCGACAGCGTTGGCCGACAATACCCGGTTTGCCTTCAGCTAAGCTTCGCGCCGTCAGAATGGTCGACCAGCCTGCTCAGCCAGGCCGAAAGCTGGTATCAGCAGATTGGGCGCCTGGGGCTGCACGCGGTGCGCAACAGTTTTTCCGCCTCGCAGCTGGATGAGATGCTGATGACCATTCCGGCGCCGCAGCCGGTCGAGCCGCAAAAGCGCTCCGACATCCTGGATGTGATTGGCTATGACGAGGACGGTCAGAGCACGCTGGGCTGGCCGCAGGCGGCAGAGTGTTTTGATCCGCTGCGTCAGACCAGCTACTGGTGGACCAACCGCTGCGACGGTTACCCGCTGTACACCCACGTGCACAGCGGTAACTTCACCGGGCAGCTTTTCACCCTGCTGTTCGATCCGGCAGGGGGCGCCCGTCCGGGCCGTCACGGTCTCTATCCGCCTATGTTTGAATAAGCAGGGATCTCATGAATATCGAAGAATTTCTCGCGCCGATAAGCGCCGACAAGCCCTGCGGCGAAAACCTGGAATATGACGCCGACTTTCAGGCGATGAACCAGGCAAGCCTTGGGAAAGCGGAACAGCAGTTTGGCGACACCATTATCCCGGCGGAGCCTGCTGACTGGAACACGGTCGAAAAATACGCCACCAGCCTGCTGACCCGCACCAAAGATCTTCGCGTCCTGCTGGCGTTAACCCATGCCTGGACCCGCCGTCGCGGGCTGGCGGGCTACGCGGACGGATTACTGCTGGTGCAGGAGGCGATCGCCCGTTACTGGGAGCCGCTCTATCCGCTGCTGGAAGAGTATGGCGAAACCGATCCGTTCTACCGCATTAACGCCCTGGCAGGGCTGAGCGATAAGTCTGACCTCACCGTCGCCGTGCGTAACGCCTCGCTGCTGCGTTCAAACGGCGATGAAATTTCGCTGCGGGATGCCCAGGCCCTGCTGGACGGCAGTAAGACGGAGTGTCCCGACTATCCAGGCGGCCGTCCACGGCTGATTGACGAGCTGGCCCGCGGCGACCAGCCGGGAACCGCAGCGGTTATCGTCATCAACGAACGGCTGCTGGCGATTCGCGAGCTGCTCACCGGTCATCTCGGTGAAAGCGGCGTGCCCGAGATGGAGCAGTTGTTGAAAACCGTGGGGCTGGTGGCCAGTGCCTGTCAGGTGACCGACATCAGCAAGCTGCTGCCGAACCGTGAGGCGCAGGCAGAACTACAGGCGGAGCCGCCATCAGCGGCAACGCAGCCCGTTCAGCCGGTGACCGACTGGCGCAGCGTGCAGGTCACCAGCCGCGCCGACGCCCAGCTGATGCTGGAAAAAGCGAAGCAGTATTTTGCACAGTACGAACCGAGCCACCCCGCACCGTTGATGATTGAACGGGTGCAGCGGCTGTCAGAACTTAACTTTATGGACATTATTCGCGACCTGGCGCCAGACGGCGTTAACCAACTGGAAAACATCTTTGGGCGCCGCGAATAGCGCGTCCAGGCATTATGACGTCAGGCATGGAGCCTGGCGTTTCACCTTCACCGCGCATCTTTGATGGAGAACATCATGGCAATGAGTAACAGTGGGCAGAAATTCATCGCACGTAACCGTGCCCCCCGCGTGCAGATCGAGTATGACGTAGAGATCTACGGTGCAGAACGTAAAATTCAGCTGCCGTTTGTGATGGGCGTTATGGCCGATCTGGTCGGCAAACCGGTGGAAAACCTGCCGGCCGTCGACGAGCGTAAATTCCTCGAAATTGACATCGACAACTTTGACGAACGCATGAAGGCGCTGAAGCCGCGTGTGGCGTTCCAGGTGGATAACACCCTGACGGGCGAAGGTAAGCTTAACGTGGATCTGACCTTCGACAGCATGGACGACTTCCTGCCGGACGCGGTAGCCCGCAAGGTTGAGCCGCTGAACAAGCTGCTGGAAGCGCGTACCCAGCTCTCCAACCTGCTGACCTATATGGACGGTAAAAACGGTGCGGAAGAGCTGATCGCAAAAATTCTGCAGGATCCGACGCTGCTCAAATCCCTGAGCCAGTTGCCGAAAAATGACGAAAGCGCGAAAGGTAGCGAGGAATAATCGATGAGCAACCAGACTCAACAACACGAGCAGCAGGCGGGTCAGGCGTTCAGCCAGGATGAATTCAGCGCGCTGCTGAACAAAGAGTTCCGCCCGAAAACCGACCAGGCCCGCTCCGCGGTAGAAAGCGCGGTCAAAACCCTGGCGCAGCAGGCGCTGGAAAATACCGTCACCTTCTCGAACGATACCTACCGCACTATTCAGAACCTGATTGCCGGTATCGATGAGCAGCTGTCGCAGCAGGTGAACCAGATCATTCACCACGAAGAGTTTCAGAAGCTGGAGAGCGCCTGGCGCGGTCTGAGCTACCTGGTGAACAACACTGAAACCGACGAGATGCTGAAGATCCGCTTTATGAGCATCTCCAAGCAGGAGCTTGGCCGCACCCTGAAGCGCTACAAGGGCGTGGGCTGGGACCAGAGCCCGATCTTCAAGAAAATCTACGAGCAGGAGTACGGTCAGTTCGGCGGCGAGCCGTTTGGCTGCATCGTCGGCGACTACTACTTCGACCACAGCCCGCAGGACGTTGAGCTGCTGGGCGAAATGGCGCGCATCGGTTCTGCAGCGCACTGTCCGTTCATTACCGGTACCGCACCGGGCGTGATGCAGATGGAGTCCTGGCAGGAGCTGGCCAACCCGCGCGACCTGACCAAGATCTTCCAGAACACCGAATACGCCGCCTGGCGTTCACTGCGTGAATCGGAAGATGCCCGCTATCTGGGCCTGGTGATGCCGCGCTTCCTGTCGCGCCTGCCGTATGGCATTCGCACCAACCCGGTGGACAGCTTTGACTTTGAAGAGCAGACCGACGGCGCGAACCACAACAGCTACTCCTGGGCGAACGCGGCCTATGCGATGGCCGCCAACATCAACCGCTCCTTCAAAGAGTACGGCTGGTGCACCTCGATTCGCGGCGTGGAGTCCGGCGGGGCGGTGGAAAACCTGCCGTGCCACACCTTCCCGAGCGATGACGGCGGCGTGGATATGAAATGCCCGACCGAGATCGCCATCAGCGATCGTCGTGAAGCCGAGCTGGCGAAAAACGGCTTTATGCCGCTGGTTCACCGTAAAAACTCCGACTTTGCCGCCTTCATCGGCGCGCAGTCCCTGCAGAAACCGGCGGAGTACCACGACCCGGATGCGACCGCTAACGCGCGCCTGGCATCACGCCTACCGTACCTGTTCGCCTGCTGCCGTTTTGCCCACTACCTGAAGTGCATCGTGCGCGACAAAATCGGCTCCTTCCGCGAGCGCGAAGAGATGGAACGCTGGCTGAACGACTGGGTCATGAACTACGTCGACGGTGACCCGGCGAACTCCTCTCAGGAGACCAAGTCCCGTAAACCGCTGGCAGCTGCGGAAGTGCAGGTGCAGGAGATTGAGGACAACCCAGGCTACTATGCCGCGAAGTTCTTCCTGCGTCCTCACTACCAACTGGAAGGTCTGACCGTTTCCCTGCGTCTGGTTTCTAAGCTGCCGTCGCTGAAGACGAAAGACGCGTGATGATGAGTGCCGGCCCTGGAGGGCCGGCAAAGTAAACTACATTGGCAAAATTCATCTAGAAAGCCATCGACATTCATGAACCTCAGGAGGAATCAACTTTGGGAACGAGTTCACCAAAAGAAATTGCAGATGGCATGCTGAAAATTTTTGATACGCGTAAACAAAGTGGCCCAGAAATTTTCGCTCGCAGCGCGGTCGATGGTTTTATGTCAATTCCAGAAGACTTATGGATGTTAACAAAAGATTTTCTGGATACAGACCATCGGTGGCGAAATGAAACAGATAAAATTAGATTGTTAACTTTAATAAAAAAAGGGCTTACATCAGAAGATGTGCGTCGGTTAATCAATACAGTGGTCAAACGATATCTGTCTGGTTTATCTGAAGAACAATCTAAGGAACTCCTCCTAAAAGTCGGTGGGTCGCAAGTAGGTGGTATAGCCTTTAAAATGGTTTTCGTAAATGAATTAATTACGCTATTCGTTTCAAAAATTGTGCCGCGATTTCTTGTTTCTGCAGGGCTTACTGGTGTATTAAGCGTGGGGGCTTCAATTTCTCGCTCAGTTTATGCCTCATACGATCTATTAAAATTAAACAAAAATGTTTACTATGAGTTGCGTGGTGCGGGCGATTTAGATTTGTTATATTTTCTCGTTGAAGATAATGTTAAGCCATTTATTGAAGCTATAAATTTCCAACAGAGTCATGGTGCCATAGATAAAGAGATTTTTAGTCAGTTTTTAGCAGGAGCTACTCGTGTTTGAAAGAGCATCAAAGTACGTTATAGTCTATCTCATGCTTATTGTTTCATTTATGCTTTTTTTCTCAACCCTTGGCTATTATATTTTTGTTTTTGATTGGTCGGTAACCATCTTGGAAATAACGATAAATGCCGCTCTATTAATCATTCTCTTAGTTGCATCTATCGCTATTTACTATTTTGCGGAAAAATTAAAATCAAGGCTTTGATTTGCGCAAAAATCTTAGCGAGAAGTAAAATGCTAAAAGTATGATCAGCAGGAAAAGTAATTTTCCAAAAAGTAAACCTGCAGAACTTGTAGTGACTTTTTCTAATGAAAATACATACCAGGCGGACTGAAAAAGATCTACAGTTGTGAAAATTGCGATAATTAAAAATACAATGGTAAGTATTAATAACAATATTTTCTTCATGTTATGTTGCCTTTGATGAATGATAGACGATTGAAAATATTCTAGATGATACAGTGAATGATTGTCTAGCGCTTAGTTACCATGAAGTGTAACTAACAAAATTTAGGGTGGTTGCAATTGCAGGCACTCTGAAGAGTCTGTACGAAGTACGAATTCGTCAGGCTAGAGGCAGAGGTAAAATATGGACGGTTTTATTCAGCCCCATGCTTTCCTGTTTGCCATATAAGTGCTTTTTCGAAAGCAATAATTTTCATCCACGAAGAGTAGATATTATGGCTATTGATATGTTTCTGAAGGTCGAGGGTGTTACGGGCGAATCTAAAGATTCTAACCACACCGGCTGGACTGATATTACCTCCTTCTCCTGGGGCGCTTCCCAGCCAGGTAATATGAGCGTTGGCGGTGGCGGCGGTGCCGGTAAAGTTAACTTTAACGACCTGCACGTTAACGCGCTGATCGACAAATCCACCACCGCTATCCTGAAACACTGCGCAAGCGGTAAACACCTGACTAAAGTTGAACTGTCCGTTTGTAAAGCGGGCGGCCAGCAGGTGGAATACTCCCGCATCACGCTGGAAGATGTGCTGGTGACCTCTGTTCAGTACACCGGTGCAGACAACGGCGATACCGTTGGTGTGACCTACGCATTCCAGGCTGCGAAAGTGAAACAGCAGTACTGGGAGCAGACCACGTCGGGTGGTAAAGGTGCTGAAAGCAGCGCTGGCTGGAACATCAAAGAGAACAAAGAAGCGTAATAATAGTGGGCCCGAAAGGGCTCACTTTATCCGGAGCTTCTTATCAAGGAGAAACAAGATGTCTCAAATGCGTCCTGCTTTTGGTGCCGCCTGGAACAGATTCAGAGAAGTGAACGTAAGCGTAGAACAGGTTGGAAAATTGTTGGGTGGAAAAGTTCAGCATAATATCGACGCCGGTATTTTTAAAAATGCCTGCCCAATTCGTATGAGCTACGTTTTAAATTACTGTGGCATTCCGATTCCTTCTAACAGTAAATATGCGACAGTGACCGGAAACGACAAAAAGCGCTATATGTTCCGCGTTAAAGATATGATTGCATTTCTACCCACGGTACTGGGTAATGCCGATATGTCTGTCTCTTCTCCCACTCCTGCGCAATTTGCAGGCAAACAGGGCATTATCATCTTCACCGGGCACGGCTGGAGCGACGCTACCGGGCATGTCACACTCTGGAATGGAAATATTTGCTCTGATGATTGCCATTTTCTGGGCTCACCGGGTAATGGTTCATTTATTCCGACCAACGCAACATTCTGGAGCCTGAAATGAAACGTTTGTTACTGCTGATCCTGGCTATAAATGCCCCTGCTGTTTATGCCCAAACCCTGCCTGATGTTAGCGCTTTTTCTCAGCAACAAATCTTTGAAAACTGGGTGCAAAATCGATGCATCAGTAAGATTGCGGACAGTAAAAGTCTTAAAGATGATGCAGAGGCCAGTGCGGCCGCATGGCTGGAAGCAAGCAATCTCCCTGCTGAGAATTTTGAGAAAGCTGACAAGGTGATTGTTTCTTTACTGAAAGAGAAAGTAGGTGGTACCGAACCGGGTCAATATCAGGTTTTAAAGTGCAGCTTAATCGCCAACAGCGACGCGATTCGTCCGCTCAAAACCGCAAAATAGAACCAATGGAATCGCCCCCAAACGCCGCCGTTCTCGCTCCGAGAGCGGCAGCGTTTGAGCGCTAATCATACCAGCAGGAATACGCCATGCGATTCACGATTATTTCTACGAAACCCGGTCATCAGCCGCCGCAAAGCAGCTGTGATTTTTACGCCCCGGGCGGCACCATTGGGCGCGGTACGGATAACAATCTGGTGTTGCCGGACAATGACCGCACCATCTCTCGTCTGCAGGCCATTGTTCACGTTGACGCCCAGGGCGAATGCCGCGTGACCAACCGTGGCAGCGTCACCCGCGTGGTATTAAATGACATTCCGCTGGAGCGGGGACGTCAGGTTGAGCTGCAGGATGGCGATATTCTCGGTATTGATGACTACCGTATTGAAGTGACCGAACTGATCCACGATACGCAGCCCGTAAGCCGCATGGCGGCCAGCCTGCACCAGCAGGCGCGTCCGACGGTCGCCCCTGCGCCAGCGCAGCAGCCGAAACCGGCGAATGCCGCACCGCGCGGGAAAACCGAGCCGACCGCCGTGCCAACGGAGATCTGGGATAGCCTGATGCAGGAGTTCTCCATCTCCGACAGCATCTCCAGTAACCGCACAAAGCCGCAGCCTGCTGCATCGCACGATCCGTTCTCCCAGCCTGCGGCTCCGGAGCGTAACGCCGAAGATCCGCTGGCGATGTTCAACGACAGCGATCCGACGCTCGAGCGTAAGCATGTCGATCCGGATACGCTGTTCAGCGATGAAGCGTTGTTCAAAAAAGAGAGTATTTTTGACGACGTCACCCCGTCAACCCTGGTGCCGCCGGGCGAGACGAGCCCCGTTAAGCCAGAAGAAGAGGCGACGGACGAGCTCGATCCGCTGGCCCTGTTTGGCGGTAAAGCCAGCGCGCCAGCCGCGCGCAATGACGACCCGCTCGGGCTGATGGGCGGCGCGCCGTTAACCCATCCGGATGACATTATCAACGAGAAGCCTGCCCCCGTGCCGGAACCTGAGCAGGAAGAGGACGTCCTGGCCGATTCCCCGCTGTTCGCCCCTGAGCCGCAGGAAGAACCGCGTGCTGAAGAAGAACCCGCGCGACCGGATTACGCAGGCTTCACCATGCCTACGCCGCAGGCCGTTGCGCGCAGCAGCGCGCAGGCCCCGAAGGGCCGCCTGCGCATCGACCCGGTCAATAACGCTGCCGCCCCAACCGCCACGGCAAACAGCGGTGAGAAGGGTGAAGTGCTGCAGGGCGAGCTGCTGGAGGCGCTGCTGGAGGGGATGGGGCTGAGCGAAATGCAGCCCGTTCCGCAGTTTGACCGTGAAAATATGCGTCAGCTGGGGCAGATCCTCGGTATGTTCTCTCAGGGGACCGTGGCGCTGCTCTCCTCGCGCTCCATTCTCAAGCGCGGCGTAAAAGCCGACATGACCATGGTGCTGGACGATGCCAACAACCCGTTCAAGCTGTTGCCGACCGGCAAAACCGTATTAATCCAAATGTTCGGCACCCCGATGCCGGGCTTTATGCCACCAACCAAATCCGTGCGCGACGCGCTGATCGATCTGCAGGCGCACCAGCTGGGTATGATCTCCGGCATCCGCGCCATCATTGCCGCGATGCTGCAGTCCTTTAACCCGGAGCAGCTGGAAGAGCAGGCGAAACAGAACGGCATGACCTCGCGTCTGGCGCTGCCGGGCAGCCGCAAAGCCGCCCTGTGGGACTACTTTGTTCGCAGCTATGGCGAGACGGCGGGCGAGATTGAGGACGACTTCCACACCCTGTTCGGCGAAGCCTTCCTTCATGCGTATGACATGGAGGTCAATCAGTACAAAGACTCACAGAGCGGATCGGAAGACAAATGAATATCGCAACGGCTTCTCTCTCCCGCCAGGGGACGCGCGCCAGCAACCAGGATCAGACGGGAGAAACCATAGGGGAACGTTCAGCCTGCTTTGTCGTCTGCGACGGCATCGCGGGGCTGCCGGGCGGCGAGGTGGCCGCCGCGCTGGCCCGCAACAGCATTATCTCCCGCTTCGATGGCGACAAACATCTTAATGCGCAGCACATCCGCGACTACGTGCAGACGGCGAATCGCACCATTCTCAGCGAACAGCAGGCCGTTCAGGACTATCGCCGGATGGGCACGACGCTGGTCAGCCTGTTCATTGACCGTGATTACGGGCTGGCCTACTGGGCGCATGCCGGAGACAGCCGCCTGTACCTGTTCCGCCGCGGATGGCTGTGGCATGTGACCACCGACCACAGCCTGGTGCAGCAGATGAAAGATGCCGGACACCAGACCGACAACCTGAACAGCAATCTGCTCTATCTGGCGCTCGGGATTGAAAACGGCGGGCCGGAAGCGAGCTACAGCGACGTGGTACAGGTTGAAGACGGCGATGCATTCTTACTCTGCACCGACGGATTCTGGCACGGCGTCAGCGAAGAGCAAATGAAGCAGTCGCTGCACATGGTGAATACGCCGCAGGAGTGGCTGACCTTAATGAACCAAATCATTCAAAAGAATGGCGAGCAGGAGGGGAATGCTCAGGATAACTATACTGCCCTGGCGGTATGGATGGGCAACCCTCAGGACACCACTTTGCTGCACACCCTCTCTGACGCAGCACAATTTCTTCCCTGCGGAACTGATTAGACACACAAGGAACGATATGAAACTTTGGCTATCGGGTTTGGCACTTCTGGCGGCGACCTCCACCGCGCAGGCTGAAAATTTCCGCATCGTGCAGTCTCCTGCGCAGAAGCTGGATATCTGGATCGACAACATCAAAGACAATACGCCGCAGAGCTGGTGTAAGCCTGAGGTGGCGCTGCGTATTGTGGCAAACGGCAAGAAAGATGTCTCCGTGCTGGAGAACTTTGTGCCGCGTCTTGGCTCACTGCTGGAACACCAGTGCAGCAAAGTGAATAAACTCAGCTGGACGCTCAACGATCCGGCGGGTACCACGCTGGCGCAGGGCTCGGCTGGCAAAGCGCAGGACTGGGCGCTGGTGGTGAAACAGGAGCAGGCCGCGTCTGCCGCGACCGTCACCGCCACCCCAGCCAGCGGCGCGTTACTGCCGCCCGATCAGAACGTGGCTTCCCGCACCGTTGCCGCCGACCGTACACCGTGGCAGGAGTTTACGCTTCAGGACGGCTGCCACCTGCGCACCTTCTGGGAAGGGGGCGCTTCTGCACCGGCGCTCTTTATTCCCGATTCTGACACCACCCGCTGCGGGAACGGCAGTTGGCTGAGCGGACACACCGTTGTGTCGCAGTCCCGCAACGGCGGGCAGAAAGAGATGGCGGTGACATACATTCATGGCTTCCCGGTCACCGGGCTGAATCAAAGCGCCGACCCGGAAAACGCGCTGATCACCTCCGTCAACAAAGAGCGCATGGTATTCAGCACTCCAAACAGCGACCAGAGCTGGATGATCCTGCCTTACGATAACGCCCTGAACAGCTGGAAGAGCAACGGCACGGTCGCGGTGGAGATTTCCCGTGAAACCGCCAGCGATGATGCAAAACTGCAGGCGCGTATCGCGGCGGTGAAAAAAACCTGGAGCGCCTGGGTGGCACCCGGTACCCCGCTGAATATCGTTCTGATTGACACCCTGCGTCCTCAGCTGCGCGATCCGGCCGTCGGCGCATGGCGCGCGGCAAATTAAGGAATGGCAATGAATACGCTCTATCAACACCTGGCGGGTGAGTCGCTTAACGACGCGCTCGCGCGTCTGGAAGCAGAAATCAAAGCCCGTCCGGCAGATGCCGACCTCCGCGCCGCGTTCGTGCAGTTTTTAACCCTGAGCGGCAACTGGACGCGTGCCCTGACCCAGCTAAAAAGCTGGCTGGCGCTGAAGCCGCAGGCGAAGCCCACCGTCACGCTGCTGGAGCAGTCCATTCAGGGCGAGCTGCAGCGCGCGCAGGTGATGGCGGGACAGGCGCGTCCGGCGATGCTTGAAACCCAGTGGCCGTGGCTGACCACCCTTGCCGCGGCGCTGAGCGAGGAGGGCGAGCGCGCGCAGGCGCTGCGTCTGGAAGCCCTTGAACAGGCGCAGGCAAACCCTGGTAGTGTCACCCTTGAAAACGAGGAGACGCTGGCCTTTGAGTGGCTGATGGACGGCGATGCCCGGCTCGGCCCGGTGTGCGAAACCATCGTCAACGGCCGCTATTTCTGGCTGCCGTTTAACGCTATCGCGGAGATCCGTTTCCAGGCGCCTGCCAGCGTCACCGATCTGGTCTGGCGTCACGCGCTGGTGCGCCTGACCGACGGAACGGAACAGGTGTGTCAGATCCCGGCGCGTTACCCGTTTGCAGCCGATGCCTCTGATGCGGTCAAACTGGGCCGCACCACCGACTGGCACCCGCTCGACACTGACGGCACGCTGTATGAAGGCCAGGGCCAGAAGGCCTGGCTGAGCGAGCAAAGCGAAAGCCCGCTGCTGTCCTTGAGCCTCGTGACGTTCGCGACGGATGGAGCCGATGAGTAATCCCGCTGGCGAAGGCGATCTGCTGCGCAGCGGCTGGCAAGCCCGCAGCAAGCAGGAGAAGGTGGGGGCGCGCGACAAAATGCAGCCTTCGCTGCTCGATCGCCTCACCGATAACGATCCGGAAAAAAAGCGCGAGTCGGCCAACAGCAATCTGATCACCCACGCCGCCCTGCGTCGCAATGTGCTGCGGGATCTGCAGTGGCTGTTTAATACCATCAACCACGATGCCTCCGGTGATTTGAGCGCGTTACCGCACGTGAGCCGCTCGGTGGTTAACTTCGGCGTCGCGCCGCTGGCCGGAAAAAGAATGTCGGACATCGAATGGCACGACATTCAGCGCAAGCTCACCGAGGCCATCATTAATTTTGAACCACGCATTTTGCCGCAGGGGCTGCAGGTCCGCTGCGTGTCGGATACCTCCTCGCTGGATCTGCACAACGTGCTCTCCATCGAGATAAAAGGGCGTTTATGGTGTGTGCCGTACCCGCTGGAGTTTCTGTTTCGTACCGATGTCGATCTGGAAAACGGCCATTTTGAACTGAAAGATGCGGGGTAATCATGGAAAGTAAACTGCTCGAATACTACAACCGTGAGCTGGCCTACCTGCGCGAAATGGGGGCCGAGTTTGCCGAACGCTACCCTAAAGTCGCCGGACGGCTGGGCATGCGCGGCATCGACGTGGCGGACCCGTATACCGAACGCCTGATGGAAGGGTTCGCCTTCCTGACCTCCCGCGTGCAGATGAAAATGGACGCGGAGTTTCCGCGCTTCTCCCAGCGTCTGCTGGAGATGATTGCGCCAAACTATCTTGCGCCCACGCCGTCGATGGCGATTGCGGAGATTCAGCCCGACAGCAGCCGGGGCGACCTGAGCAAGGGATTCATTGTGCCGCGCGGTACCATGATGGACAGCCTGGCGCTGAAAAAAACCGGCGTGACCTGCAGCTATACCACGGCGCACGAAGTCAACCTGCTGCCGCTGAAAATCGACAAGGTCGAGCTGGGCGGTGTCCCCGCCGATTTGCCGCTCGCACAGCTGGGTCTGAGTCAGCGGGGGATCGGCAGCGCCCTGCGGATCCGCATCGCCTGCGACGGCCCGCAAAATCTCGGGCACCTGGATTTCGACCGTCTTGAGTTTTTCCTCGCCGGTCCGGATATCGAGGCGCTGAAGCTGCTGGAGCTGGTGATGGAACACCACGCCGGGATCGTCTGTCAGACGGTCAGCCCGCAGCCGCAGCGACAGCTGCTGGCGTCGGACGCGCTGCGTCAGGAGGGCTTTGAGCCTGACCAGGCGCTGCTGCCGGACGATCTGCGCAACTTTGACGGCTATCGTCTGCTGCAGGAGTATTTCGCCTTTCCGGCCCGTTTCCGCTTCATTAGCCTCAGCGGCCTGAGCACGCTGATCCAGCGCTGTGAAGGCGAAAAAGCCTTCGACATCTTCATTTTGCTGGATAAGTCGGATGAACAGCTGGAGCGCGTGGTCGATGCCAGCCACCTGGCGCTGCACTGCACCCCGGTCATCAACCTGTTCCCAAAGGTCGCGGCGCGTCAGAAGCTGAATGAAGGCCAGCATGAATACCATCTGGTGGTCGATAACATCCGTCCGCTGGATTATGAGATTTACGCGGTCAAAAAAATCTATGGCAGCGCGGATGGTCAACGCGATGACCAGACGTTTCGCCCGTTCTGGAGTACCTGGAGCGGTGATGCGGGCAACTACGGAGCCTATTTTTCCCTGCGCCGTGAACAGCGCGTGCTGTCCGAGCATGCCCTGCGCTACGGCACCCGTACCGGCTATATCGGCTCGGAGGTCTTTGTTTCGCTGGTGGATGAACAGCACGCCCCCTGGCAGGAAAACCTGCGCTATATCTCTGCCGAGGTGCTCTGCACCAGCCGCGACCTGCCGCTGATGCTGCAGCAGGAGCTCGGGCAGTTCATTATGGCGGACTCCATGCCGGTGAAATCCCTCACGCTGCGTAAAGGCCCGACGCCACCGCGTCCGGCGCTGGCGGAAGGGTTCAGCACCTGGCGGCTTATCAGCCAGCTGCAGATGAACTACCTCAGCCTGATGGACAGTGACAATGAGGAGGGGGCTGCCGCGCTGCGCCAGCTGTTAGGACTGTACGCCAACCTGGCCGAAACGCCCGTTGCGCGCCAGGTGGAAGGCGTTCGTCACTGCGTGCTGGAGCCGGTTCACCGCCGCGTGCCTGAACCCGGCCCGGTGGTGTTCGCCCGCGGGATCGGCATTACCCTGACGGTGGATGAGCGAGCCTTTTCGGGGGCCAGTCCGTGGCTCTTCGGCAGCGTGATGGAGCGTCTTTTTGCCCGCCTGGTCTCCATCAACAGCTTCACCGAGTTCACCCTGAAGAGTCAGCAGCGAGGCGAGATTGGCTACTGGGCGCCGCGCATGGGTAAAAGGGCGCTGATATGAGTGACGCCGCCACTGTACCGCTGCGCGTGCATCGCCTGACGAAGCTGCCGGACGCGTTCTGGCACGGCGTCCGTGAGACGCCCTGGCGCTACGATCTGTTTCAGCTGTTAAGGCGCATTGATGCCCAGGGCGGCGAGCGCTACCCGCTGGGCCGCGCGCCGCTGCCAAAATTTGAACCGCTGCGCATCGGCCAGCAGCCGTCGATGAGTTTTGCCCCGTCGACGCTGGCCAGGGTGCGTCAGCGGGAAGAGAGCGGGCTGCATGAGGTGTCTATCCTCAGCTTCGGCCTGTTTGGCCCGAACGGCCCGCTGCCGGTCCACATGACCGAGTACGCCCGCGAGCGTATTTATCATCATCAGGACACCAGCCTGAGCGCGTTTGCCGATCTGTTCCACCATCGTCTGGCGCTGCTGTTTTACCGCGCCTGGGCGGATGCGCAGCCCACCGTCTCGCTGGACCGCGCCGATAACAAGCGCTTTGAGGGCTATCTGGCGTCGCTGATTGGTATGGGCCAGCCGGGTCAGATGGACAACGGCAGCCTGAGCTCACACGCGCGCTTTACCCACGCCGGGCACCTGACCCGTCACGGGCGGGATCCGGAGGGGCTGGAGAAGATCCTGCGCAGCTATTTTAAGGCGCCGGTCAAACTGGTCAGCAACGTGCCGCAGTGGATGCCGCTCTCCACGCGCGAGCAGGCGCAGCTGGGAGCAGGACGCCGCATGCCGCGCATGGGTGAGTCCGCCTTTCTCGGCGTCGCCGTCCGCGACGTGCAGCATAAGTTTCGCATCGAGATTGGCCCGCTGAGCGCGGAGGAGTACAACCGCTTTCTGCCGGGTGAAGCGTGGGTCACCGAACTGCGCGACTGGGTGCGTCAGTACGCCGGAGTGGAGTTTGAATGGGAAACGCGGGTGATCCTGCACGCAGACGCGGTGCTGGGCGCCACGCTCGGCGGTCATGCGCGATTAGGCTATAACACCTGGCTGGGCCTTCAGCCGCAGCCTGTCCCGCGCGGCGATCTGGTGTATCGCGCAGAGCGGTAATCCTTCCGTATACCGAATCATTGTTAATGGAAACTAACATGTCAGAAATTAGCCGTGCCGTGCTTTTCGGCAAACTGGATACGCTGTTATTTACCTCTCTGGAAAGCGCCACTGCGTTCTGCAAGCTGCGCGGCAACCCCTATGTTGAGCTGGTGCACTGGCTGCATCAGCTGATGCAGCAGCAGGATGGCGATCTGCAGCAGGTCATCCGCCACTTTGCCCTTGATGAACAGCAGCTGACGCGCGATATCGTTGCCGCGCTGGATGTGCTCCCGCGCGGGGCGAGTTCCGTTTCCGATCTCTCCGAGCATATCGACAGCGCCGTGGAGCGCGCCTGGGTCTTCGGCTCGCTGAAGTTTGGCGTCAGCCGCATTCGCGGCGGCCATTTGCTGATCGGCATGCTGAAAACCTGGAATTTGGCCAACGTGCTGAAAAGCATCTCGTCGCAATTCACCCGCCTTAACGTCGAGGTGCTGATTGAGCAGTTCGACGCTATTTGCGCCAACAGCAAAGAGACGCAGCAGGCTGCTGCTGCCGTCGATGCACCGGCGGGTGCGGTACCGGCTGCGCAGGGGACGCTGGCCCAGTACGGTCAGGACCTGACCGCCCGCGCCCGCGACGGGAAGATTGACCCGGTTGTCGGGCGCGACGAGGAGATCCGCCAGATGGTCGATATCCTGATGCGCCGTCGTCAGAACAACCCGCTGCTGACCGGGGAAGCCGGGGTCGGCAAAACGGCGGTGGTGGAAGGTCTGGCGCTGCGTATCGCCGACGGCGACGTGCCGGAGCCGCTGCAGAACATTCAGCTGTGGCTGCTGGATATCGGCATGCTGCAGGCCGGTGCTGGCATGAAAGGCGAGTTTGAAGCCCGTCTGCAGGCGCTCATTAACGAAGTCCAGTCCAGCGCCACGCCGATCATTCTGTTTATCGATGAGATCCACACCCTGATTGGCGCAGGCGGCCAGCAGGGGACCGGCGATGCGGCGAACCTGCTGAAGCCAGCTCTGGCGCGCGGCCAGCTGCGCACCATCGGGGCCACCACCTGGGCGGAATACAAAAAGTACATTGAGAAAGATCCGGCGCTGACCCGTCGTTTCCAGACGGTGCAGGTGCACGAGCCGGACGAAGCGAAAGCCATTCTGATGCTGCGCAGCACCGTGTCGCCGCTGGAGACGCATCACCAGGTGTTGCTGCTCGACGAAGCGGTCAGCGCGGCGGTGAAGCTGTCGCATCGCTACATTCCGGCGCGTCAGCTGCCGGACAAAGCCGTGGCCCTGCTCGACACAGCCTGCGCCCGCGTCGCGGTCAGCCAGAGCGCGCCGCCGGCGCAGCTGGAAGACTGCCTGCGCCATCTTGCCGCGCTGGATGTGGAAATTGAGATTGCTGAACGCGAAGCGCGCGTGGGGGCCGGTGATGCCGATCGCGTCACGGCATTACGCGCCGAACGAGACGCGTATGAGACAAAACGCGCAGCCCTGGCCGAGCGCTGGGAAGAAGAACGCAGCCTGGTGCAGGAGATTATCCGCCTGCGCGCCGCGCTGTTCGCGGCGGGCGAGGAAGATACCGCTGAGCTGCGCGGCAAGCTGGCGGAACAGCAGCAGGCGCTGAACGCCTTACAGGGTGACGAGCCGCTGCTGTTTGCCGCGGTGGATGAAAACGTGGTTGCCGCGGTGGTCTCTGACTGGACCGGGATCCCGCTGGGCCGGATGGTGAAAAACGAGATCGACGCGGTACTCAACCTTGCCGACACGCTGAACCAGCGTGTTATCGGCCAGCGTCACGGTCTGGATCTGATTGCCCGCCGCGTGAAAACCTCGCGGGCGAAGCTGGACGACCCGAACAAGCCGGTGGGCGTCTTTATGCTGTGCGGCCCGTCCGGCGTTGGTAAAACCGAAACCGCGCTGGCGCTCGCCGAATCTCTGTACGGCGGCGAGCAGAACGTCATCACCATCAACATGAGCGAGTTCCAGGAAGCGCACACCGTCTCCACCTTAAAAGGTGCGCCTCCAGGGTACGTAGGGTATGGTGAAGGCGGGGTATTAACCGAGGCCGTCCGCCGCCGTCCATACAGCGTGGTGCTGCTGGACGAAATTGAGAAAGCGCACCCGGACGTCCATGAGATCTTCTTCCAGGTCTTTGATAAAGGCTGGATGGAGGACGGCGAGGGGCGCCACATTGATTTTCGCAACACCATTATTATTCTGACCTCCAACGTCGGTACCGAGCTGATTAGCGCCATGTGCGCCGATCCGGACCTCATGCCGGAGCCTGAGGCCTTAAGCGGCGCGTTGCGCCAGCCACTGCTGGAGGTCTTCCCACCGGCGTTGCTGGGCCGCCTGCTGGTGGTGCCGTACTACCCGCTCAGCGACGAGATGCTGGGGCAGATTGTTCGCCTGCAGCTCAGGCGCATTCAGCGTCGTCTGGAAGAGAATCACAGCATCATTTCTGAGTTTGACGACAGCGTGGTGGAACAGATTGTTCAGCGCTGTACCGAGGTGGAGTCGGGGGGACGCATGGTGGATGCTATTCTGACCAACACCCTGTTGCCCCAGATGAGCCAGATCTTACTTACCGCCAGCCGCAGCGACGAGCAGTACCGACGTCTGCATGTCACCTGCGAGCAGGGCGAGTTTCACTGTCAGTTTGCCGCGTAATAATCATCAAGAGAACTGTAAAAGATGACGGATAATGATAACAATCGGACTGTCCCAAACGCGCTCCCGGTCGGGTACCGCTTCAACGAGTTTGAAATCAAAGAGGTGATCGGCGG
This sequence comes from Enterobacter sp. NFIX58, assembly GCF_900110475.1. Classification (NCBI taxonomy): domain Bacteria; kingdom Pseudomonadati; phylum Pseudomonadota; class Gammaproteobacteria; order Enterobacterales; family Enterobacteriaceae; genus Enterobacter; species Enterobacter sp. NFIX58. The sequence continues at coordinate 150,648 of NZ_FODW01000001.1, forward strand.
CGGCGGTTTTGGCATTGTCTATCGCGCGTGGGATCACCAGCTCGAACGCACTATCGCTATCAAAGAATTTATGCCTTCCTCGCTCGCCGTACGCGGCGACGACATGACCCTGGTGCTGCGCAGCGAGCGCTTTGGCAAAGCGTTCTCCGCGGGCCTGAACAGCTTCATTCAGGAAGCGCGTCTGCTGGCGCGCTTTAACCACCCGAACCTGCTGCACGTCCTGCGCTTCTGGGTGCAAAACGACACGGCCTACATGGGGACGCTGTTTTACAGCGGCACCACGCTGTCACGCCTGCGTGAAGAAAAGCCGGAGCTGATCAACGAAGCCTGGATCCGCCGCACGCTACCGATGCTGTTCGGTGCGATCAAGACCATCCACGACGAAGGCTACCTGCACCGCGACATCTCTCTGGATAACATCCAGATCCAGGATAACGGCCTGCCGGTGCTGCTCGATTTCGGCTCCGCGCGCCGCACGATTGGTAACCTTTCCGACGAAACGGAAACCATGCTGCGTCCGGGCTTTGCGCCGATTGAGCAGTACACCGACGACAACGAAAGCGAGCAGGGCCCGTGGACGGATATTTACGCCCTCGGCGCCGTGCTGCGTACCCTGATTGTGGGTTCTCCGCCGCCGGTCAGCGTGGTGCGCTCTATTCAGGATACCTGCAAACCGCTGGTAGAAATCATGCCGCAGGGCTATTCCATCCCGCTGCTGCAGGCCATTGACCGCGCGCTGGCGCTGCACATGGAGGATCGTCCGCAGTCCATCGACGAGTTCGCCGCGCTGATTGAGATGCCGGTCGCCGGGATCAACGACGTGCTGACGGCGAAAAAGCCCGGCACGATGCTGGTTCCGGTTGAAGACGAGAAACCGGCTTCGCTGCTCGACTGGCGCCGCTACAAGATCCCGGGCATGGTTGCCGCGGGCGTGCTGGTGGGTATTGTCGCCGGGGCGATGATTTTCAGCGGCGGTAACGATGCGCCAGAGCAGGCTGCGCAGGCACCGGCAGAGACGCGTCCAACCGAAACTGCCGCGAACGCCCCAGACGTGAAGCCAGAAACGGCGAAGGTGAGCGAACCGGCGACAGCACAGCAGACCCCACCGCCTGCCGCGAGCCCTGTTGCGTTGGTCTATATCCGCATCCTCGACGGCGAAACGCTGAAAGTAAACGGCGAGCCAAAAGCGCTGCGCCCGGGAACCAACGGCTATGCATCGCTCAAGCTGCCAGCCGGTGAGGCGAAGATTGAACTGCAGGGCAACGGAAGAACGCGTGGCCAGACGCTGGATATTGCCAAGCCGGGCACCTGGCTGGTGAATCCGTAGGAATATAAACAGGAGATACTATGGAAGTGTACAATCTTCGAAGCCAGAGGCTTCACATCCAAAGGAATGTGAGAAGGTTGTCTCTCCTGTTTATGCGTTTTGAATTTAACCCTAATCTGGAGAGTTGAGTTGAAGCCAACATGTGCCTCCCCATTTTTGTAAATAATAATATCGGGCGTACACAAAACAACCTCGCTCATTTAAATAGCAATCTATGGTATTTCTGGGGAAGCATGGATCTTCTCGCAATGTTACTTTATTGCGTGAATTCAGTTCGCCACGACAGAATTCCATTCATTTCTGATGCAAAAGCGTTTGGTGATTCGTTGCATTATTATGCAGGTGATGGTTTCAGCATTTTGGTCATGCTTTTTTTTGTGCTTGACTTACTTTTATTACTCTCTTTGTTTACTTCGGCTTGGTTATTCTTCAAGCGAAAGATTGGAGCGGTTAAATTTGCCCTTGCTCAGGAATTATTTCGCTTGATTTCATTCAGATGTTCGGTCTCATTGTTCCCTCTTTTAGTAAGTATGTTTGATATTTCAAACATCTGGTTGAATGTAGGTTTATTTGTCACATCAGAGTCACTGAAAATCTACTCTCTTGTTTTTTGGATGATCAAGAGGGAAAAGCCCCTTTCTTGAATGACGCTTTATCACAGATGCGAACCCCTTTTCTGCATCGCATAAGCTAGATGGAATAAAGATTATGCTCAACCGAATTACCGTTCAGCTCCCGGTGGAGGGGCTTCTGTTCTGGAAACTGACGGGCCGCGAGGCGATGTCAGAGTCGTTCGCGCTGACGCTGACCGTGCTCGGCACGGACGCACGCATTGACCGCAGTAAGCTGCTGGGCCAGCCGGTCACGGTGGCTATCCCGACGCAGAATCTGCTGACGTCCCGCTATATTAACGGCAAGATTACCCGCGTGGCGGTCAGCGCCGTTGAGCTGACGGGCACCCGTTATGCGGTGTACCAGCTGACGGTGGAGCCGGACCTGTGGCCGATGAAGCGCGACCGTAACCTGCGTATCTTCCAGGGTCAGACGGTGCCGCAGATTGTGAAAACGCTGCTGGGTGAGCATCAGGTCAACGTTGAGGACAAACTCACCGGCAGCTACCGGGTGTGGGACTACTGCGTGCAGTATCAGGAGTCGAGCCTGGACTTCATCAGCCGCCTGATGGAGCTGGAGGGGATTGCGTATCACTTCCGCCATGAGGCGGACAAGCACACCCTGGTGCTCACCGACGCCGCCACGCAGTACCAGCCCTTCAGCGGCTATGAGGTCATTCCTTACCACCAGACGCCGTCAGGCGGCAGTACGGATGAAGAGGGCATCAGCCAGTGGGCGCTTGAGGACAGCGTGACGCCGGGGATTTACAGCCTCGACGACTATGACTTCCGCAAGCCGAACGCGTGGCTGTTCCAGGCCCAGCAGAACCCGGCGTCGCCGAAGCCGGGCAGCATCGACGTGTACGACTGGCCGGGTCGCTTTGTGGACAAGGGGCACGGGGAGTTCTATGCCCGTATCCGTCAGGAGCGCTGGCAGGTGGAGCATCAGCAGATTCAGGCCACCGCGACGGCGGCGGGGATTGCGCCCGGGCACACCTTCACCTTAACCAACGCGCCGTTCTTCAGCGACAACGGCGAGTATCTGGTCACTGCCGCGGGTTACCACCTCGAAGAGAACCGCTATGCCAGCGGCGAGGGGGAGACCATTCACCGGACCGATTTCACGGTCATTCCTGCGTCGGTGGCCTACCGTCCGGCGCAGAGCACGGCGTGGCCGCGCACCTACGGCCCGCAGACGGCGAAAGTGGTGGGGCCGAAGGGCGAGAGTATCTGGACGGACAAATACGGCCGGGTGAAGGTGAAGTTCCACTGGGACCGTCTGGCGAAGGGCGACGACACCAGTTCCTGCTGGGTGCGCGTGTCGAGCGCGTGGGCGGGCCAGGGCTACGGCGGGGTGCAGATCCCGCGCGTCGGCGACGAGGTGGTGGTGGACTTTATCAACGGCGACCCGGACCGTCCAATCATTACCGGTCGCGTGTACAACGACGCGAGCATGCCGCCGTGGGCGCTGCCGGCTGCGGCGACGCAGATGGGCTTTATGAGCCGCACGAAAGACGGTTCCGTGGACAACGCCAACGCCCTGCGGTTTGAGGATAAAGCGGGCGCAGAGCAGGTATGGATCCAGGCCGAGCGTAACATGGACACCAGCGTTAAAAATGATGAAACGCACAGCGTCGGCGGCGAGCGCAGCCATTACGTGAAGAAAAATGAACTGCATCGCGTGGAAGCGAATCAGACTCAGGCCGTGAAAGGTGGCACCGAGATCCTGACGGGGAAAGGCAAGCTGGATGCGGCGGTAGAGCAGTATGTTATCGCTTCCGGGACGAAGCTGCGGCTGGTCTCAGGGGAAAGCGCCATTGAGCTGAATGCTAACGGCAAGATTAACCTCATCGGCAAAGAGTTTAACTTCTTCGTGGAAGGGGATGGGTATATCACCACGGGCGGTAAGCTGCATCTGAATACCTCTGGTACAAAACCGGGCACCACGGCGCCGGGTTCCGGACATAAAGGGGATATTGATGCGGCGGTGCAGGCGAAATTTACGACCAAAGATGAGTAAAGCAGGTGCGGTACTTATCGCGTTACTAACGATGGGAATGGCTGGAGGAGACGCGCAGAAAAAGGATCTCTGGATGTTTATTTCCGGGATGAGTGCATCGCTTAAGACGTTATCCGTTACAACCCTTAGTAACGCGCCGTTACCGTTTAAGATGACCAGGCAAAATGAATATATCAATTTCTACAATGCCGACGATATCAAACTCGCTGATGGAACGAACATAACCGCAATTGAGTTACGTTTAAGCAAAGATAACGACGGCATGGCGCCTTTACTGAATTTTTCACCCTCCTCAGGTCAATGCATAACGCTGGATACCGTTAAAAAGCATTATCCGCAGCTGACGTTAACTGATTATCCACGAGGCCGTTCGGAGAAAGAAGTGACCAGCCATACAGCCCGAAAAGATATGAATGGACAAAAGGTGAGCTTCAGTTTCACCGTGAAAAATCCTCACTGTCTGGGTTCAGTCGTCATTAGCGCAGACTAAGAAATACTGCACTCATGTCCTGGCGGTTTCTTCAGGGTGATAATTGCAATACACATTCAATAAATGACGATTAACGTGAAAAAACACACGCCGATATTTCTTTGTTCCATCCTGATGTTTACCTGGCTCGGCAGCAATGTGGTTTTGGCTCAGGTAATGCCTCCCGTTCTGACAAAACGGGATTTTTCTGTGCAGATCAAAGACCAGCCTGTCGCATTGGGCGACCGATGGTCTCCTGATAGTGCCGGTAAAATTGATGTGCCGTTGGAAGGCAACTTTGTCGGTGAGGTTCCTTTTGACGGAACGAACTATAAATTCTACCAGCATCAAAGGGCTGGGTTAGAAATATTCAGTTCCAATCTCTGGTGGGATAAAGCTGAACGAAGCGTTGATGATTATATCGTGTCGCAGATTACGCTGACTGCCGAAGACTTCGCAACGCCGCGTGGTGTCCATGTGGGTTCAACGAGAAAGGAACTGAACAGCGCATACGGTACCGGTCAGGTCGACAATGATGCGGGGGAGCAGTGGATTACCTACGAATTGGATAAAAAAGTGCTTTCTTTTGAGATAAAAGGCGGGAACGTTATAAAAATAACGATGAATTACAACAATGATTCTCAAGAATAATTTATGACCAAAAAATATCTGGCAGTCGTATTGTTCGCGGCTTTATTGACAGGCGTCGTTGAAACGTCATCGGCACTTGAATTATCGCAATACAATAAGCTCGATACGGTAAATCGCATCCTTAACGACAGTGAAGTGACAGACAATCTCAGGACGCTGTTGGGAAATCATTACCAAACCTTTATTGATAACTTTGACGTCTTCGGCGAACCGCACACCACCGCAGGTGGAGGACTGTTTGTTGAAGGCTGGCTAAAAGATCTTTATCTGGAGAACGCGTCAGCGCTGGTTATCAATCCTGACGGCAAAATCTTTGCGGCCTGGGTGGTTCCGGAGTCGGACGTAATCCATTACCAATCCTCTGATAATGGCCCGGGTATTAATGCTGATATCCAGCAATGGGCCGCCAGGTTCAATACGATGCAGTTTGCAACGAACAGCCAATCGAGACCTGCGTTTGACGGGGTTTGGGCAGGCGGGGTTGGCAACGACTCGACATTAACCCTGCAGTTAGCTGAATCAGGCAACCGTATCACCGGGTCTTATTGCTATATCTTCCAGAGAGGTAATCGCATCGACTGCCCGGAAGAAGATGAGCGAAATCTTAGCGGTACGATCGCGGGAAACCGTGCGAACGTAGAGTTCAACTCATCGTTTGGCGGCGCAGGCGGAAGGGCTGTTCTGGAAATAAAGGGGAGTGAAATGGAATGGCGTCTGGTAACGCCTCCACAAAAAGGAAATGATTATACTCCGCTGCGTTATACGTTACGTAAAGCCGCTTCGGTTCATCACGCTGAAACCAGAAAACTGGACACCGAAAAGTTCACTATCTCTCTGATAAACAAGTGCGGGCGTTTCGAGAGCGAATGTGACCAGATGTTTTATCTCGGCGTGCGCAAAAGCGATAACAGTACGATCTCCTTAAAGGGAAAAACGTTACACGACCCCGCAGGTAAAATAATCGGCTCAACGTACAAGAATGGCGAGATCGTTTACACCGTGACGTATGCGCCTGTGAAATTGGTTGTCAGTAAAGGCAGCCATGTTTTAGTCGAACAATCAGGTCAATGGCGTAAATAAAACAGCCAGCCAAAAGGCCAGCATGGATTGGCCTTCTTGTTTCTCTCAATATTAATCATCCCGAGTTCACTTATGAAATACACCCTCCAGGAAGGTTCATTTTCCCTTTTTCCTGCTGCCTGGCAGGATAACAGCATGAACATCATTCGCGATGACGAAAGCGGGCTGTCCGTGGTGGTCAGCCGCGGCGTGATTCCCGATGGCAGCGACTACGAACAAGAGTTTCACCGCCAGTGGGATGTGTTGCGTCCTCAGATGGGTGAGATCGCCCAGAGCGAATTCCGGAACGTAAACGCCGGGCCTGACGGCAAAATCACCGGGCTGGAAGTTGAGACCACCTTTGACCGTAACGGGCAACGCCTGTGGCAAAAACAGCTGGCCGTGCAGACGCCGGGCAAACCGGTATTGATGATTTTTACCCTCTCGGCATTAAGAGCTTTTACCGAAGAGGACGAGGTGCGCTGGAGCGCGCTTAAGCAGAGTCTGACGCTAAACGACAACCGGAATGTGTAAGGCATGAGCGATAACAACGCGGCCCGTAAGGGCGACGAGATTATTCACTCCAGCATTTTTGCTGACATCACCAGCATCGTGGCGGAAGGTGCCGCCTATGCGGTGATCGGTGCGGCAGTGGGGCTGGCGGCTACGGCCGCCGCGCCACTCCTTGGTGCCGGAGCCGCCGCAGCGGGCGTGGCGGCGATTGGGTCCAGCTGTCTGTTAAGCGGGATTATCGGTGGCGTGCTGGCGAACGTGGCGGGGATCACCGACGATATCAGCAACGCCGCGGAAGGGTTAGGCAATGCGCTTTTCCCACCGTCGCCTGCGGGTAAAATTACCACCGGTTCGAACAACGTACTGACCAACGCAATCCCCGCCGCACGTGCGGCAGGCACGCTGACGCCCGCCGATACACCGTCCCCTGAGCCGCAGTCACCGGGCAGCTTTGCCGATTACGCGGGCATGTTGCTTTCCGCCGCCGGACAGTTTGGCAGCGAAATGTGGCAGCCGAGCGTGGCCTCTGCCGCCGCGGGGACCTCGCCGCTGGAAGAGGACAAGGTGGCGTGTGAAAAGCACTCCGGGCCGCAGTATCTGGCGGAAGGCTCTAAAAGCGTCTTTATCAACGGGCAGCCCGCGGTGCGTGCGAAAGATCGCACCACCTGCGAAGGCACCGTTTCCGACGACGTCTCCCCGAACGTGATCATCGGCGGGGACACGCTCACGGTCCGCGATATCAAAAGCGGTAAAACGCCGGGTCTGGCGCTGGGGATGATTGCGCTCTCCCTGCTGCGCGGGCGTCCGGGCAAGATCCTGAAAAACATGCCCTGCGCGCTGGCCTCGGCCGGCGGCGGGATGCTGGCGGATATGGCGGTCAACGCCGTGTTTGGCTCCTCGCACCCGGTCCACGCCGCCACTGGCGTGAAGGTGCTGAACGACGACGATGAGCTCGACTTCTCGCTGCCGGGGCGCTTCCCGCTTCGCTGGCAGCGCAGCTACAACAGCCTGACCACCCGCGAAGGGCTGTTTGGTCTGGGCTGGGCAACGACCTTTGACAGCTATCTCTCGCTGGAAGGTAACCATGCGACCTGGTTCGATGAAACCGGGCGCGAGCTGAGCTTTGAACTGCCGCCTGTCGACCGCGCGTTTTACAGCATCAGCGAAGGCATCATTATCCGCCGTAATGAGAACGGCGACGTGGCGATTGCCGACGATGACGGTGCGGTGTGGCGTCTGTATAAACCGACACGGGCGAATCCCTCCATCCTGCGCCTGGCCTCCCTCAGCGACGAATACGACAACGCGTTGCTGACGGCGTGGGACGAGCACGGCAGGCTGGTTGGTCTTCACGACGAGCCGCGGGCGATAGACGTCACCCTGCGCTATGAAGATGAACGATTCCCCCATCGCGTTACCGCTGCCAGCCATTTCGACGGCAACCAAGCCTGGCCGCTGATGCAGTGGGGCTACGATGCGCGCGGCCAGCTGGCGAACGCGACGGACGCCTCCGGCGTGGTGACGCGTGAATACCGTTACAACGACCACGGCCTGATGGTCTGGCACCGGATGCCGGGCGGGCTGGAGAGCGAATACCGCTGGCAAAAATTCGACCACTGGCGCGTGGTGGAAAACCGCACCAGCACCGGCGACGGCTGCCGCTTTAGCTATGATTTAGCCGCCGGGCTGACGACCGTCGAGCACTACGATGGTCAGACGCGCCGCCACTACTGGAACGCGCAAAATCTGATTGTCCGCTACGTAGACGAGCGCGGTGAAAACTGGCGCTACGAGTGGGATGATAACGAGCTTCTGACGCGTCGCATCGATCCGCTCGGCAACGCCGTCACCTTCGTCTACGACGAGATGGGCAACCGGGTGCAGGAGACCGATGCCGACGGCAATACCCTCACCACCACCTGGCTGGAGCACCGCGCGCTTCCCGCGGCCATTATCGAAGCCGACGGCAGCGCCACCCGGTTCTGGTACGACGAACACCACGGGCTGAAGCGCGTGGTGGACCCGATGGGGCAGACGACGCAGCTGCGCCGGGACGCGTTCGGCCAGGTCGTGGAAGAGGTCGATGCCGCTGGCAACAGCCGCTACCAGGAGTACAATGAGGCCGGGCAGATTGTCCGTTCGACGGACTGTTCCGGGCGTATTACCCGCTATCGCTATCATCCGCTGGGCTGGCTGGTGGCTGAGACTGGCGCCGATGGTGAAGAGACGCGCTACCGCTACGACGCCGCAGGGCGTCCGGTGCAGCTCGATCGCCCGGAAGGCTGGACGGAATCGCTCAAATGGAACGAACGTGGCCTGCCGGTGAAGCATGCGGGCGCTGACGGGAAAGAAAGTGAGTTCAGATACGACGAGGCGGGGCGCTTAATCGCCACCCGTAATACGCAGGGTGAAGAAGTGCGCCGCCGCTGGGACAGCCGCGGGCGTCTGATTGCCCTGGAAAACGAGAACGGCGAAGCGTATCAGTTCCGCTGGGGGCCAGACTCGCTGCTGCTGGAAGAGGTGGGGCTCGATGGCGTAGCCTCGCAGTATCGCTATGATGCCTGCGGGCGCACGATTGCGCGCACCTTTGCCGCCGGTCATCCGGAGGCTATCACCCACGCCTTCGCCTGGAGCGCGAGCGGCCAGCTGGTCGCCCGCACCACACCGGAAGGGCAGACCCGCTACCATTACACGCCGTCCGGGCTATTAAGCCGGATTGGTCTGCATCCTGCGCTTTCACCCGACGCGTGGACCACCGAGGCAGAGCAGGAGCTTGCCTTTGAGTATGACGCGCTCGGTCGCGTGACGCGCGAAGCGGGCGAGCACGGTGAGCTGGCGTGGGAGTATGACGCGCTGGGCAACCGCACCTCCGTCACGCTGCCCGATGGTCGCGAGCTGAAGCAGTTCTACTACGGCAGCGGGCATTTGCTCAGCATTGCTCTCGATAAGCTGTCGGTCTCCGATTTTACTCGCGACGAACTCCACCGTGAGACCAGCCGCACCCAGGGGCTGTTGACCACCCGCAGCGAGTACGACCGCCTCGGCCGACTGCACCGCCGGGACGTCTTTACCGGCAATGCGCAACGCCCGTCGCCGCGCCGCTGGTCCCGCCGCTGGGATTACGACTACCGCAATAATCTGGTGCGCGAAGAGCGGGACGATAACCCGTTCAGCTGGTACCGCTGGCAGTACGACAGCGCCGGGCGCCTGCTTGTTCAGGACGGCACGCTGCCTGGCCAGGAGCAGTGGCGCTGGGATGCAGCCGGTAACCCGCTGGAAGGTTCTGCTGAGAAGGTCACGCACAACCGCCTGACGCAGCTGAACGGCATTCGCTGGCGTTATGACATCCACGGCCGCACCGTGGAGAAGGATAACGGCCAGACCCGCTGGCACTACCGCTACGACGGCGAACATCGCCTGACGGAAGTCATCAGCCAGCCGCGGGACCGCAACAAACCGCAGACGCAGGTCAGCTTCCGCTACGATCCGCTCGGTCGCCGCATCAGCAAAACGCGCCGCCAGATGCTGGGCGGACAGTCAACCGGCAAGCCGGTCACCACCCGGTTTGTCTGGGAAGGGTTCCGGCTGCTGCAGGAAGTGCACGGGGATGTGCCGCTGACCTACGTCTACAGCGATCAGGACAGCTACGACCCGCTGGCGCGTATTGACGGCGTTGATGCTCCGGAGATTTTCTGGTTCCACTGCCAACCCAACGGCACGCCGGAGCGGATGACGGATATCGAAGGGCAGGTGCGCTGGGAAGGGGTGAACGGCGCCTGGGGCAAGCTGCTGCGGGAAAGCGAGACGCAGATATCAGGATATTCTCAGAACCTGCGCATGCAGGGGCAATACCTGGACCGTGAGACAGGGCTGCACTACAATCTGTTCCGGTATTACGACCCGGACTGCGGACGGTTTACGCAGCAGGACCCGATAGGGCTGGCGGGGGGGATTAACTTATATAAATATACTGTTAACCCTCTTACCTGGATAGATCCTCTGGGTTTAGCTGGTTGCACTTTAACAAAATCGAAGTCAAAAAATTACGAATACGTTTTGAAACTGAAACGCTCTGAATATCCTGCAACGTTTGGTCACATATCAGACGCGATCGATTTAGGACATGCAAAGGTTGTAACAATTCAACGAGGCACTGCGAAAGCTAACAGGAAAACGAGTCTAAAAAATATCAAAACAAAGCCTGGTTATGATCGTGATGAATGGCCTATGGCGATGTTTAAAGAAGGCGGTGATGGCGCTAGCGTAAGATATATAGATCCTAGTGACAACCGTGGTGCAGGTTCAAGTATTGGTAATGTTTTATCAGAACTGCCAGATGGAACAAGAATAAAAGTCGAGGTAATATAATGAGTGATAAGAGCATGCAAACAGTAGATCTACTTATTTCGCATAGTCAAATATTGTTACGATCCCGAGATTATGACGAAAAGCTGAGTCAGTGGGGAAAAGGCAATGTTTCTCAAGGTGCTGTTCTACACAAGGATTATGTTATATTCGATCCATTACCAGAGGACGCGTTTGGAGCAAACGTCAATATCAAAAAAGAGAATGCTTTCAAAATGGATGAAAATGCTCAGCGCTGTATTGTTGTGCCATTTTTCATTACGGATAAAGATAAGCTGCAAATCGCTTCTGCAACTGAGAAATTTGATTTAAATATAGATGTGAACGATAAAGTTTATTCACTCTTTTATGAGATCTGTGAAGGAGATGAAATTTACTATAATTTCACTCTTGTACCGGCAAAAGAAGCTATTGATGCTAAGTTTTTGCTAGATGACCCTTGGGGAGGAATAAAAGACCATCCTCTCAAAGAAGGTATTTTTTAAATTTAATACTATCTGGGAAATTTATCTCGGAAAAAAAATCCACGCCAAAGCGTGGATTTTTTTCATTCAAAACCAATCAAACGTTAAACAGGAAGTTCATCACATCGCCATCTTTAACGATGTAATCTTTCCCTTCTGCACGCATCTTGCCTGCTTCTTTCGCGCCTTGCTCACCCTTGTAGGTGATAAAGTCTTCAAACGCGATAGTCTGCGCACGAATAAAGCCTTTCTCGAAGTCGGTGTGGATCTTACCGGCCGCCTGAGGCGCAGTCGCACCCACAGGGATGGTCCACGCACGCACTTCCTTCACGCCAGCGGTGAAGTAGGTCTGCAGGTTCAGCAGCTCATAGCCTGCACGAATTACGCGGTTCAGGCCCGGCTCTTCCAGACCCAGCTCGGCCATGAACTCTTCACGGTCGGCGTCGTCCAGCTCGGCGATGTCGGATTCAACGGCAGCGCACACGGCAACAACCACAGAACCTTCCGCCGCGGCGATTTCACGCACTTTGTCGAGGTACGGGTTGTTCTCGAAACCGTCTTCGTTAACGTTGGCGATGTACATGGTTGGCTTCAGGGTCAGGAAGCTCAGGTATTTGATCGCCGCTTTGTCTTCGTCAGTCAGGTTTTTCAGCGCGCGCAGCATGCCGGCGTTTTCCAGCTGTGGCAGGCATTTTTCCAGCGCAGCCAGTTCCGCTTTCGCGTCCTTGTCGCCGCCTTTGGCTTTCTTCTGCACGCGGTGAATCGCGCGTTCGCAGGTGTCGAGGTCAGAGAGCGCCAGCTCGGTGTTGATAACGTCGATGTCGTCAGCCGGATCCACTTTGTTGTTAACGTGGATGATGTTGTCGTTCTCGAAGCAGCGCACAACGTGGCCGATCGCTTCGGTTTCACGAATGTTGGTCAGGAACTGGTTACCCAGACCTTCGCCTTTGGATGCGCCTTTTACCAGGCCCGCGATGTCCACGAATTCCATGGTGGTTGGCAGAATGCGCTGCGGCTTCACGATTTCCGCGAGCTGGTCCAGACGCGGATCAGGCATTGGCACAACGCCGGTGTTAGGTTCGATGGTACAGAACGGGAAGTTCGCCGCTTCGATACCCGCTTTGGTAAGCGCGTTAAACAGGGTGGATTTGCCCACGTTTGGCAGACCGACGATACCGCATTTGAATCCCATTTCTAAATCACCTTAATATCTTGATAATCAATCCGTTAACGATAACCGATTGATGAAAAGTAAATAACTACGCCTATTATACACGTAACCCGCATGACGCGCGGTAAAAAAGCCGTATCGGGCGGATTATTGCGCTTTGAAAGCGTGTAAGCGGTTTGTCGCTTTGGTTAAGCCGTCTTTCAGCCAGATTTCCGTGCAGCGTGCCGCTTCGTCTACCGCCTCGTCAATCAGTTTCTGCTCAGAAACCGGTGGCTTACCGAGCACGAAACCGACAACTTTGTTTTTATCGCCCGGATGGCCGATTCCCACGCGCAAACGGTGGAAATTCGGGTTATTGCCCAGCTTGCTGATGATGTCTTTAAGACCGTTGTGGCCGCCGTGTCCGCCGCCCAGTTTGAATTTTGCTACGCCAGGGGGAAGATCCAGCTCATCGTGGGCGACCAGAATTTCATCCGGATTGATGCGATAAAACGTTGCCATTGCCGCCACGGCTTTACCGCTCAGGTTCATAAAGGTGGTAGGCACCAGTAAACGAACATCCGCGCCAGCAAGGTTGATACGTGAGGTATACCCGAAGAATTTAGGTTCTTCACGCAGGGGAGCACGTAACCGCTCGGCCAGCAGATCGACGTACCATGCCCCGGCATTGTGGCGGGTAGCCGCATATTCTGCGCCCGGGTTGGCGAGGCCGACAATCAGTTTAATCGTCACGATTCAATTCCTAATGGGTTCCAGATCTGGCGCGTAGTTTACTGTCTGGCGCGCCGCTTGACAAAATTCTGCGATCGTCGCAGCGAAATACGAATAATTACTTATCTGAACAATTAGAATTTCAAGCTGTTCAACGTGTTATTTGTAAACTTTTGTTTGGGAGTTATCTGTAATTGTGATCATTCACGCAACTCATAAAAGGGGCGTTGTCTATACTTTACACACAAGGATTAGGGGCTTTTCCCCTGACAACCCAAAGTTCCGGAGGTGACACATGAAACGCAAAAACGCTTCGTTACTCGGTAACGTGCTCATGGGGTTGGGGCTGTTCGTGATGGTTGCCGGCGTGGGTTATTCAATTTTAAACCAACTGCCGCAGCTTGATCTCCCGCAATACTTTGCGCATGGCGCGATATTGAGCATCTTCATTGGTGCAGTGTTGTGGCTGGCGGGAGCACGCGTGAGCGGCCATGAGGAAGTGTGTGACAAATACTGGTGGGTGCGCCACTACGATAAACGCTGTCGTCGCGATCAGCATAAGCACAGCTGACGCTACGTTAAAGAATACCGAAACGGCTCCTCAGGGAGTCGTTTTTTTTTGCATCAAGGGTTGACCCTCACGTAACGTAAGGCTCCAGAGTAGCGGCACTGGCAAAGTAAAAGGAGCAGTTATGTTGATTCAGGTGGGTGAGCTGGCGAAACGGGCCGGGATCACCGTACGCACATTGCATCACTATGAGCAAACAGGGTTGTTGCTGCCTTCTGCCAGAAGCGCAGCAGGTTACCGGCTCTACAACCTGGCGGATGTTCAGCGTCTGCATATGATCCAGGCGCTGGCAAAGGCGGGGCTGGAACTTGCTGAAATCAGGGATTTCCTGGAACAGGAGTCGCTGTCGTTAACCGAGTTACTCGATGCGCAAATCACGCTGCTGGATAAACAGCTGCGCAGCATACGTACGCTGCGCGACCGACTGGTCGAACTGCGCACCGGGCTGCTCAACGATGCGACGCCGGATCTGGAATCCTGGCTACAGACTCTGGAGTTAATGAATATGTACGATCGCTGGTTTAGCAAAGAAGAGTTACAGCAGCTGCCGTTTGCGGTGCAGAAGGATGCGCTGGCGGCCATCTGGTCAGGGCTGGTTGCGGAGGCAAACACGCTGTTGAAACAGCACATACCCGTCACGGACCCGCGGGCGATGGCCCTGGCGACGCGCTGGATGGAACGCCTGGAGCAGGACACGGCGGGCAAGCCGGAGTTTCTCACCCGGCTGAACGAGATGCACAGCGTGGAGCCACAGATGCAGGTGCAGACCGGCATCACGCCGGAAATGACCGATTACATTACGCGAGCGTTCGCCGAGTCGAAGCTGATTATCTGGGAAAAATATCTTTGCGCCGAGGAGATGGCCTTTACCCGGAAGCACTACTTTGACCGCATGATGGAGTGGCCGCCGCTGGTGGCAAAACTGCATCAGGCGCAGCGGGAGAATATCGATCCTGCCTCGGAGGAGGCGCAAAAGCTGGCTGAAAACTGGCTGGCGTTATTCCAGTCATATGCAGGCACCAGCCCGGAGACCCAGCAAAAGTTTCGCACGGCCATGCAGCAGGAGCCGCATCTGATGAAGGGAACATGGATGACGCCTGCCGTGCTTGGGTGGCTTCAGCAGGCGATTGGGGTGCTGATGCAGAGACGTTCCTCTGCATCAGGCGGCTCACAGATCCGCTAACGCGGCTTCACGGTTAGGATAAAAGGCAAGGCGGCCAGGGATCGGCTGCACGCCCGCGCGCGCCATGGTGCGCAGGGGCTGGAATTCGAGGTTACTCACCCGCAGTTCACAGCCTTCCGGCAGACGCGCAACAAAGCGCTGGAAGGCATCCAGGCCGCCAGCGTCCAGCACCGGTACGGCATCCCATTTCAATACCACAACCCGTTTGCCCGCAATGCGGGACTCCAGATCGCTGAACAAACCTTCCGCCGCGGCAAAGAACAGCGGGCCAATCACGCGCAGAACCAGCGCATCGTCAGGCACCTCTACGTTGACCGGGGAGAGGCGCGTCATCTGCGCGATACGGCGCATAAACAGCAGGGACGCCAGCACGATCCCGACGCTGATGGCGATGACCATATCGAACAGCACGGTCAGCGACATGCAGATCAGCATCACGATGATGTCGTCTTTCGGCGCGCGACGCAGCAGGTTCACCACCTTGTGCGCCTCACTCATGTTCCAGGCCACCATCAGCAGCAGAGCGGCCATGGCGGAAAGCGGTAGCCAGGAGAGCAGCGGGGCGAGGATCAGCAGGGCGAGGATCACCAGTACGGAATGGATAACTGCCGAAACGGGTGACGTTGCCCCCGCGCGCACGTTGGCCGCGGAACGGGCGATGGCTGCCGTTGCGGTAATACCGCCAAAGAACGGCGCGACGAGGTTCCCCAATCCCTGACCGACCAGTTCGCTGTTAGCTTTGTGCTTGGTGCCGGTCATCCCGTCCAGAACGACGGCGCAGAGCAGGGATTCAATCGCCCCCAGCATCGCCATCGAGAACGCGGCGGGAAGCAGGGCGCGCAGGGAATCCCAGCTTAAGGTAAAGCTGGAGCCGGGCATATCCCACGGCAGCACCAGCTGCGGCAACAGTTGCGGAATGCCGCTGCCCTGTGACCCGTCCGCCAGAACATAGTGGAACTGTGAGCCGATAGTCGCGACATGACCACCGAACATATTGACGATAGCCATCACCGCGCAGCCCAGCAGCAACGCGGGCAGATGGCCCGGCAGTCGAATGCCCAGACGAGGCCAGACGATCAGCGTGCCCAGCGTCACTATCCCGATGGCGGCGTCGCCGAGGTTCGCAGTCGGCAGCGCCATAAACAGCGCGCCCACTTTTTGCAGATAGTGTTCAGGGACGTGAGCCATTTGCAGGCCGAGGAAATCCTTGATCTGCATGGTTCCGATGGTGATCCCAATCCCCGAGGTGAACCCCAGCGTCACGGAAAGGGGGATGTACTCAATCAGCCGCCCAAAACGGGCCAGACCAAACAGAATCAAAAAGACCCCGGACATCAGGGTGGCGACCAGCAGGCCTGCCAGACCAAACTGCTGTGAAACCGGGTAGAGGATCACCACAAAGGCGGCAGTCGGGCCGGAGACGCTGAAGCGCGAGCCGCCGGTCAGAGCGATGACGATCCCGGCCACGGCTGAGGTGTACAGGCCGTACTGCGGCGCAACGCCGCTGCCAATCGCCAGCGCCATCGCCAGCGGGATGGCAATAATGCCGACGGTGATCCCGGCAATCAGGTCACGCACAAAGCGTGAGGAGGTGTACTTCTCTTTCCAGCAGGCGTCGATGAGGGCGCGAAAGGGCAGAACATGTGAGGAGGCTACGTTTTTCACAATTATCTATCATCCGTATGCGCATCATCTGTCATATGAATGGCAGGTGAAGGAGGCATTAATCATACAAATAAAACCCAGAGACAAAAAAACCCGCCGCAGCGGGTTTTTTGGCCGTGCTCGATCAGTGTTCGAACATTGCAGAGATGGATTCTTCGTTGCTGATACGACGAATCGCTTCGGCCAGCATCCCGGACAGGGTCAGGGTACGCACGTTTGGCAGTGCCTTGATCTCGTCGCTCAGTGGGATGGTATCGCATACCACAACTTCGTCAATTACGGAGTTGCGCAGGTTGTTTACGGCATTGCCAGAGAAGATCGGGTGGGTCGCGTAAGCGAATACGCGCTTGGCACCACGCTCTTTCAGCGCTTCAGCCGCTTTACACAGCGTACCGCCGGTATCGATCATGTCGTCAACCAGCACGCAGTCGCGGCCAGCCACGTCACCGATGATGTGCATCACCTGAGAAACGTTAGCGCGCGGACGACGTTTGTCGATAATCGCCATGTCGGTATCGTTCAGCAGCTTAGCGATAGCACGGGCACGTACCACGCCGCCGATGTCCGGAGAAACCACGATTGGGTTATCCAGGTTCAGCTGCAGCATGTCTTCCAGCAGGATTGGGCTGCCGAATACGTTATCAACCGGGACGTCGAAGAAGCCCTGGATCTGCTCTGCGTGCAGGTCAACGGTCAGTACGCGGTCAACGCCAACGCTGGACAGGAAGTCAGCGACAACTTTCGCGGTAATTGGCACACGCGCGGAACGGACGCGACGGTCCTGGCGGGCATAGCCGAAGTAAGGGATTACAGCAGTGATACGGCCTGCGGAAGCGCGACGCAGGGCGTCGACCATAACAACCAGTTCCATCAGGTTGTCGTTCGTTGGAGCACAGGTGGACTGGATGATGAAAATATCACCACCGCGTACATTTTCGTTAATTTGTACGCTGACTTCGCCGTCGCTAAAGCGACCTACGGCGGCGTCGCCGAGGGAAGTGTACAGGCGGTTGGCAATACGTTGTGCTAGTTCCGGGGTGGCGTTACCAGCAAAAAGCTTCATATCAGGCACGAGAAGAACCTCAGGCATGCGTCCAGTGGTGGATAGCGTTCGCCGTAAACTGTGCGGGCCAGGCAAAGGCTATCCAGGCGGTGTATTAAAGAGCGCGATGCAACGTCTGGAACAGGGTGACGTTGTCACCGAAACTCAGTCTGCGCCAGAATGGCCTGCTGTAGGGGGGAAATGTTCATCCCACGCGCTACAAAACCATGCAGCCAAACCGGCGCTTGCTCAAGCACCTGACGAGCGGCGGATTCGGTGTCAAATTCAGCAAAGACACAGGCCCCTGTACCAGTCAGGCGCGACGGCGCGTATTCTAACAGCCAGGAAAGCACCGCATCAACCTCGCGAAAACGTTTTCTTGCGATATCCTCGCAATCGTTGCTGAATTCACAATTTAATAACGTTTCTATTGACCGAATCGGGGTATTTCTTTTCAGGTCAGGATCTTTAAAGATGACCGGGGTCGGAATGCACACGCCGGGGTGAGCAACAAGATACCATTTTTCCGGCGGGTTGACCGGGGAGAGGATTTCCCCCACGCCCTCGGCAAAGGCCGCATGACCGCGAACAAACACCGGAACATCCGCGCCCAGCGTCAAGCCCAGGGCGGCAAGTTCGTCCTGCGACAGCCCGCATCCCCAGAGGTGGTTCAGGGCAACCAGCACCGTGGCGGCGTTAGATGAGCCGCCGCCCAGACCGCCGCCCATCGGCAGACGTTTCTCAATACGAATATCCGCACCGCTTCCCGCAGGCAGACGACCCGATTCCGCTGCGGCGTTCATCAGCAGACGCGCGGCGCGCACAATCAGGTTGTCCTCATGCGCCACGCCGTCGACCGGCGTCAGGAGGCAAATCTGCCCGTCCTGACGCAGTTCAATGGAGAGGGTGTCGCCATAGTCAATAAACTGAAACAGCGTCTGCAGGGTGTGATAGCCGTCAGCGCGCTGGCCGGTAATGTATAAAAACAGATTCAGTTTTGCCGGAGAGGGCCAGTGGGTCATCATTTAACGATCCAGTTGTCCATTTTCAGCTTGATGCGCTGGCTGCCCTGGGTCAGTTCCATATTCGATGGCAGCGACGGTTTACTCTTGCTGTCATAGTCGCTGTACACCACTTTCCAGGTCTTGCCGTTCTGAGTGTAGTTCACCTGGCTCAGACGATATTGATCGTCCAGGGTGTAGTCGGTGGCATCGCCCGGCAGGCCGAGGATCCACTGGCGCAGGCTGTTGAGCGGGATAGGCATTCCGGTCAGCTTGCCAATCATCTCTTCGGCATCGGTTGCGGTGTAGTGCTGGCCTTTGTTATCGGTGATCTGCGCTTCGCCCGGTTTCGCGATAAGCTCCAGCTCGGTGCTGCCCAGCGGGTTCAGCAGCAGCAGGCGATAGTTGTCCTGACCCGTTTGTTGCCAGAAGAAGCGTGCATACACTTTTTGCTCATCAGAGAGATAGGCGAAGGCGCCGCGGGTCTGGTACTGGCTCAAATTACGGACGTCCTGCTGGTGCTGACGCCACTGGGGTGAATCAGGGCTTTTGCCCGGGCCTTTTGGTTGGGTGACGGTACACGCGGTCAGAACCAGTGCCGCCAGGGGCAGCAGGCGAATCAGTCGGGTCATAATGAGGACAAATCCTTGAGATACGTTGCAGTTATAACTGTTAATGCTAGCGTCGAAGGGGGCTACCGTCTACGTTCAAATTATCTCAAAGCGTTGTGTAACCTATTACTCCGAAAGGGGGCTGTCTCTTTTATTGATCTCGCGCATCCTGTATGATGCGTTCTGCTAACCTTATTAACGCTGGTACTACTCCCGCTCAACATGACCCTATTAGCACTCGGTATCAACCACAAAACAGCCCCGGTTTCGCTGCGAGAACGCGTAACGTTTTCGCCAGATACGCTCGACCTGGCGCTGGACAGCCTGCTTGCACAGCCTATGGTGCAGGGTGGCGTGGTGCTCTCGACGTGCAACCGTACCGAGCTCTATTTAAGCGTGGAAGAGCAGGATAACCTGCACGAAGCGCTGATCCGCTGGTTATGCGACTACCACAATCTCAATGAAGACGAGCTGCGCAACAGCCTGTACTGGCATCAGGACAACGATGCCGTCAGCCATCTGATGCGCGTGGCCAGCGGGCTGGATTCGCTGGTGCTCGGCGAACCGCAAATTCTGGGTCAGGTGAAAAAAGCCTTTGCGGATTCGCAAAAAGGGCATCTGAAGGCCAGTGAGCTGGAGCGCATGTTCCAGAAGTCATTCTCCGTGGCGAAGCGTGTGCGAACCGAAACCGACATTGGTGCCAGTGCGGTTTCTGTTGCTTTCGCGGCCTGCACCCTTGCACGCCAAATCTTTGAATCCCTCTCCACCGTCACCGTGATGCTGGTGGGCGCGGGCGAAACCATCGAGCTTGTGGCGCGCCATCTGCGCGAGCATAAAGTGAAAAAGATGATTATCGCTAACCGCACCCGCGAACGCGCGCAGGTGCTGGCGGATGAAGTGGGCGCAGAGGTGGTTGCCCTGAGCGACATCGATGAACGTCTGAAAGAGGCGGACATTATTATCAGCTCGACTGCCAGTCCGCTGCCAATTATCGGCAAAGGGATGGTGGAGCGTGCGCTGAAGTCCCGTCGTAATCAGCCGATGCTGCTGGTGGATATCGCCGTCCCTCGCGATGTTGAGCCGGAAGTGGGCAAACTGCCTAACGCCTATCTCTACAGCGTGGATGACCTGCAAAGCATCATTTCGCACAACCTCGCCCAGCGTAAAGCGGCGGCGGTGCAGGCGGAAACCATTGTTGAGCAGGAAACCAGTGAGTTTATGGCCTGGCTGCGCGCGCAAAGCGTCAGCGAGACCATCCGCGAGTATCGCGGACAGGCGGAGCAGGTGCGTGACGACCTGACAGCCAAAGCGTTAGCGGCCCTGGAGCAGGGCGGCGACGCACATGCAATTATGCAGGATCTGGCGTGGAAACTGACCAACCGCCTGATTCATGCGCCAACCAAATCTCTTCAGCAGGCTGCCCGTGACGGGGATGATGAACGCCTGACTATTCTGCGCAACAGCCTCGGGCTGGAATAGCGCCCTATACCCATTTTCTAAGACAAGGTGCACTTACGCCTATGAAGCCTTCTATCGTCGCTAAACTGGAAGCTCTGCACGAGCGCCATGAAGAAGTCCAGGCGCTGCTCGGCGATGCCGGGACCATTGCGGACCAGGAGCGTTTTCGCGCGCTCTCACGTGAATACGCGCAGTTAAGTGATGTTTCTAAATGCTTTACCGACTGGCGACAGGTTCAGGAAGATATCGAAACCGCGCAGATGATGCTCGACGATCCTGAAATGCGCGAGATGGCGCAGGAAGAGTTGCAGGATGCGAAAGCGCGTTCTGAGGAGATGGAGCAGCAGCTTCAGGTGCTTCTGCTGCCAAAAGATCCGGACGACGAGCGTAACGCGTTCGTGGAAGTCCGCGCCGGGACCGGCGGTGACGAAGCGGCACTGTTTGCCGGGGATCTGTTCCGCATGTACAGCCGCTATGCCGAGTCGCGTCGCTGGCGCGTGGAGATCATGAGCGCTAACGAAGGCGAACATGGTGGCTACAAAGAGGTTATCGCCAAGATCAGCGGCGACGGCGTATATGGTCGTCTCAAGTTTGAATCCGGCGGTCACCGCGTGCAGCGCGTTCCGGCCACCGAATCTCAGGGCCGTATCCACACCTCCGCCTGTACGGTGGCGGTGATGCCGGAGCTGCCGGAAGCGGAGCTGCCGGACATCAACCCGGCGGACCTGCGTATTGATACCTTCCGCTCCTCCGGGGCGGGTGGTCAGCACGTTAACACCACCGACTCCGCCATCCGTATTACCCACCTGCCAACCGGTATCGTGGTGGAGTGTCAGGACGAACGTTCCCAGCATAAAAACAAAGCCAAAGCGCTGTCCGTGCTGGGTGCGCGTATCCACGCGGCCGAAATGGCGAAACGCCAGCAGGCGGAAGCGTCTACGCGTCGTAACCTGTTGGGGAGCGGCGATCGCAGCGACCGTAACCGCACCTACAACTTCCCGCAGGGCCGTGTAACCGACCACCGCATCAACCTGACGCTGTACCGTCTGGACGAGGTGATGGAAGGGAAGCTGGACATGCTGATTGAGCCTATCGTGCAGGAATACCAGGCCGACCAGCTGGCGGCACTGTCCGAGCAGGAATAATGGATTTTCAGCGCTGGTTACGTGAGGCTGCCGGTGAGCTTTCCGAAAGCGAAAGCCCGAAACGCGATGCCGAAATTTTACTTGAGCATGTGACGGGCAAAGCCCGCACGTACCTGCTGGCCTTCGGTGAAACCGAACTGACCGCTGAGCAGGAAGCACGGCTCGCCACGCTGCTTGCCCGCCGTAAGCACGGCGAGCCGGTGGCGCACCTTGTCGGTGAGCGCGAGTTCTGGTCGTTACCGCTTTACGTCTCGGCGGCGACGCTGATCCCGCGTCCCGACACCGAGTGTCTGGTCGAACAGGCGCTGGCGCGTTTACCGACGGCGGCCTGCCGCATTCTCGATCTCGGCACAGGCACCGGGGCCATCGCGCTGGCGCTCGCCAGTGAAAGACCCGACTGCGCGGTGACGGCAGTGGATGTGATGCCCGACGCGGTGGCGCTGGCGCAGCGCAACGTGGAACGTCTTGGCCTGACCAACGTAACGGTGCTGCAAAGCAGCTGGTTTAGCGCGCTGGAGAACCAGACGTTCGGCATCATTGTCAGTAACCCACCCTATATTGACGAGCATGATCCGCACCTTGCGCAGGGGGATGTGCGCTTCGAACCCCTGACGGCGCTGGTCGCCGCCAGGGAAGGTTTAGCCGACCTCGATCACATTGTGACAATGTCACGACAACATTTACTTTCCGGCGGCTGGCTTCTTGTGGAGCATGGCTGGACGCAGGGAGAAAGCGTGCGGGCATTGTTTACCCAGGCGGGTTACGCCGACGTCAAAACCTGCCGCGACTACGGCGGCAACGAACGCCTGACGCTGGGGCAGTGGCTATGAGTGCAGGCTATCTGACATTTACTGATAAAGGCGTAAGGCTGACTGAAAGGCGGTTTGGCGTTATCATCTACATCGTTTTGAGTTTTATCTCGTCCGGGCGTCGCTGTGCGCTCGGTCGTTACTGGGGTAAGTCATGAGATCCTTAGCCGATTTCGAATTTAATAAAGTGCCGCTTTGCGATGGCATGATCCTGATTTCTGAGATGATTCGCGACGATTTTACGTCGCAGTTTGTCTACGATGAGCTGGAGAATCTGGTCAGCCTGGCGCGTGAAGAGATTAATCAGGCGCGCCCGCAAGACTGGCAATTAGAGAAGCTGCTTGAGCTTTTCTACGGCGAATGGGGTTTCTGCGACACGCGGGGTGTGTATCGCCTGTCTGACGCATTATGGCTGGACCAGGTCTTAAAAAATCGTCAGGGCAGCGCCGTTGCGCTGGGCTCTATTTTGCTGTGGGTCGCGCATCGCCTGGATATTCCGCTGGTGCCGGTTATTTTCCCGACGCAGATGATCCTGCGTGCGGAGTGGCTGGACGGCGAGATGTGGCTCATTAATCCCTTCAACGGCGACACGCTGGATGAACATACGCTGGACGTGTGGCTGAAAGGCAACATCAGCCCGGTGGCTGAGCTCTTCAACGAAGATCTCGACGAGGCGGATAACGCAGAAGTGATCCGCAAGCTGCTCGATACGCTGAAGTCAGCGTTAATGGAAGAGCGTCAGATGGAGTTGGCCCTGCGCGCCAGCGAAGTGCTGCTGCAGTTTAATCCGGAAGACCCGTACGAAATTCGCGACCGCGGGCTGATCTATGCCCAGCTCGACTGCGAACACGTGGCGCTAAACGATCTGAGCTATTTCGTTGAGCAGTGTCCGGAAGACCCCATTAGCGAAATGATTCGTGCGCAGATCAACGCGATCTCGCACAAGCAAATTACACTGCATTAATCTTAATTCCGATTCACACCTGAATAAGGCGATCCTATGAAACAAAAAGTGGTTAGCATTGGTGATATCAAGGTAGCAAACGACCTGCCTTTCGTGCTGTTTGGCGGCATGAACGTGCTGGAATCCCGCGACCTCGCCATGCGTATCTGCGAGCACTACGTGACCGTGACCCAGAAGCTGGGCATCCCGTACGTGTTTAAAGCCTCTTTTGACAAAGCCAACCGCTCCTCCATCAACTCTTACCGTGGCCCGGGCCTGGAAGAGGGGATGAAGATTTTCCAGGAGCTGAAGCAGACCTTTGGCGTGAAAGTGATCACCGACGTGCATGAAGCCTCTCAGGCGCAGCCGGTGGCAGACGTGGTTGACGTGATTCAGCTCCCGGCATTCCTGGCTCGCCAGACCGACCTGGTTGCCGCGATGGCGAAAACCGGTGCCGTGATCAACGTGAAAAAACCACAGTTCGTGAGCCCGGGTCAGATGGGCAACATCGTCGATAAGTTTATCGAAGGTGGTAACGATCAGGTGATCCTGTGCGACCGTGGCGCTAACTTCGGTTACGACAACCTGGTGGTGGACATGCTGGGCTTCAGCGTGATGAAAAATGTCTCCGGCCAGTCTCCGGTGATTTTCGACGTGACCCACGCGCTGCAGTGCCGCGACCCGTTTGGCGCCGCGTCCGGTGGACGTCGTGCTCAGGTGACCGAACTGGCGCGTGCCGGTATGGCAACCGGTCTGGCAGGTCTGTTCATTGAAGCGCACCCGGATCCGGATAACGCAAAATGCGACGGCCCATCCGCGCTGCCGCTGGATAAGCTGGAGCCGTTCCTGAAACAGATCAAAGCGATTGACGATCTGGTGAAGAGCTTCGACGAGCTGGATACCAGCAAATAATAAAAAACCCGCTTCGGCGGGTTTTTTATGGGGCATATTGCCGGGTGGCGCTTTGCTTACCCGGCCTACAAAACCCGTAGGCCCTGCAAGCGAAGCGCCGCCGGGCAAACAGACTACGCAAAAATTGTCATCAAGTAAGCCGCAAACAGCGCCATATGCGCTGCCCCGTTAAGCACGTTGGTGCGCCCGGTTGAGAACGAAATCTGGCACAGCAGCAACGAGGCTACCATCACAATCATCTCCGGCGCGCCCAGCGCAAACTGCAGCTCGTTACCGGTCATAAAGGCAATCAGCGTCACCACCGGCACGGTGAGTGAAATGGTCGCCAGCACGGAGCCGAAGAACAGGTTCATTGCGCGCTGTACCTGATTGTTTAAGACGGCTTTCAGCGCGCCCAGCCCTTCAGGAGACAGGATCAGCAGTGCCACCAGGAAGCCGGTAAAGGCTACCGGCGCGTTCAGCTCGGTTAACAATGTTTCCAGCGGGTTGGCGTTCATCTTGGTGACGGCAATCACCGCAATCAGATGCACGATCAGCCAAACCGTATGCCACGCGCTGCTGTGGGCCGACGGCTTACCGTGGTGCGGGTCATCGTCGTCGCTGTCGTCTTCATGCTCATACACAAACAGGCTCTGGTGCGTTTTGGTCTGAATCAACAGGAACACGCCGTACATGGCTGCGGAAATCAGCGCGACCAGCAGCGCCTGACCGGTGGAGAAGTTTGCACCCGGCAGCGCCATCGGGAAGACCAGCACGATAATCGCCAGCGGGAAGAGGGCAATCAGATACTGTTTAATGCCGAACAGGTTCATATACTGGGTCGCAAATTTACGCCCGCCCAGCAGCAGAGAGAAGCCCACCAGGCCGCCCGTCACAATCATGATGATCGAGTAAAGGGTGTCGCGCATCAGCGTCGGTGCGGCATCGCCGGTCGCCATGAGCGCGGAAATCAGGCTGACTTCGAGAATAACGACGGAAAGGCTGAGAATTAACGATCCGTAGGGCTCGCCCAGACGGTGGGCCAGTACGTCCGCATGGCGAACGACGCTAAAGGCGCTGGTTAAAATACCGACCAGGGCAAGAATATTGATACCAACCACCACTGGCAGTGACTGACTGCTTCCCCAGAAGAGCAGCACAGCCAGTGCCAGAACCGGGAAAATGAGAGACGTCTCCTTGTGGCGGGTCTTTACCGCCTCGTGTGTTGCTGTCATGTGCTTCTCCATCAATGCAGGTGCTTGTAATTATAGATAGATTTTTGAGGGCATTAAATTAACAGATCTCTGTTAAATACCCTTAACTTTTTACTTAATTTTACCCTTTGTCATAAATTTAATATCTGACTCCTGTAATTGACTGTTTTCACAAAATATTTATTAAATAACAATTAATTAGATATAATGTTAATCCATAAATTAAGACCGGGTGGCACGCTGGCATATCGTCGTCCACACTTATCTCTTTAAGCAAAAGAGAGGTGAGTGATGCCATATAAAACGAAACGCGAATTACCCGATAACGTGCAAAACGTGCTGCCCGCTCACGCGCAGGATATCTACAAAGAGGCGTTTAACAGTGCCTGGGATCAGTACAAAGATAAGGAGGATCGCCGGGATGATGCCAGTCGTGAAGAGACGGCACACAAAGTCGCCTGGGCCGCCGTAAAACATGAATATGAAAAAGGAGACGACGATAAATGGCACAAAAAGAAATAGCCGTGAAATAATTCGCTGCCTTCATTTTGACTTTTCAGGCGGTTGAACTGCCGTTGTATTGCAACTGGTCCGCTAATTGCTTATCGTTATTTAACTGCTGGCAAAATGACCAGCACATAATGCCGGGAAGGCGAATTACAGATGTCGCAAGGAAGCATGCAGTGGCGGAGGTGGAAAGTGTTAACGCGTGATTTCTTAATGAAGGCAGATTGTAAGACGGCATTTGGTGCTATTGAGGAATCGCTTCTCTGGTCAGCTGAACAACGTGCGGCGTCACTTGCTGCTACGCTTGCCTGCCGCCCGGATGATGGCCCGGTATGGATTTTTGGCTACGGCTCCCTGATGTGGAACCCGGCGCTGGAATTTGTCGAATCGGCAACGGGAACGCTGCCTGGCTGGCACCGCGCATTTTGCCTGCGTCTGACGGCCGGACGCGGCAGCGCGTGCCAGCCCGGACGTATGCTTGCACTGAAAGAGGGCGGGCGCACCACGGGCGTGGCGTATCGCCTCCCGGATGCAACGCTGGAAGAGGAGCTTACGCTGCTCTGGAAGCGTGAGATGATCACCGGCTGCTATATGCCGAGCTGGTGTAAGCTGGAGCTGGACGACGGACGCACCGTCAATGCGCTGGTGTTTATCATGGACCCGCGCCATCCGCTGTATGAAGCGGACACCCGCACGCAGGTCATCGCCCCGTTGATTGCTGCCGCCAGCGGACCGCTGGGTACCAACGCGCAGTATCTCTTCTCCCTCGATCAGGAGTTGACCCGCCTCGGCATGCAGGACGATTGTCTGAATGAGCTGGTGGCGAAGGTGAAGGCGCTGCTGGAAGGAAACCCGCTCAACGGCACGCTGCGACCGGGTTTTGCCTGAAAATACGCCCGGCTTGCCGGGCGTTTGACGTTATGCTGCTACGTAACTGACGGAATGCTCCAGCGACTGGCTGTGGCTGTCGATCAGCACATCCCACGTGCCGGTATATGGCACGGTAAGCCAGGCCTTATCGTCCTGCACGGTCAGAATATCCGCCTGGGATTGTTTTTGTGCTTTCGCACTCATGAGATGAATACGACAGCGCTCTGAGCAACGCACCACAACCGTATCCCCGCCAAACAGCTTCAAACTTGTTTTTACCAGTGCCATTTTTTACCCCGTAGTCTTAAACAACGCTCTCCCTGCTGCCATATCCGAGCGTGATGTTGTTCACAATTCACTCATGGAATAACACCAAAGGGGAGGGGGTGGGATGCTGATTTTGATCAAAAAATGGCATAACGATTAAACAAAAATGACAAAATTCCTCAAAATTTCCGCTGGCGCGCGTTTTACCCGCTAAACGCGCGCCGCGAGAAAATTAAATGCGGAAATGGCCGGCGGTTTCAGCAAGGTCGCCCGCCTGGCTCTGCAGGGCACCCGCAGCGGCGGCGGATTGCACCACCAGTTCGGCGTTCTGCTGGACCATGCGGTCGAGATGGGTCACCGCGTGGTTGATCTCGTGAATGCCTTTCATCTGCTCGCTGGTGGCGATGGAGATTTCGCGCATGATGCCGGAGACGCTGCCGATGCTGGAGCGGATCTCGTCCATGCTTTCCCCGGCCAGATGCACGTAGCGGGAGCCGGTGGCCACGCTGTCGGTGGTGGAATCGATCAGCGATTTGATCTCTTTCGCCGCCTGGGCGCTACGGCTCGCCAGGTTACGCACTTCGCCTGCCACCACGGCAAACCCGCGACCCTGCTCCCCGGCACGGGCCGCCTCGACGGAGGCGTTCAGCGCCAGAATGTTGGTCTGGAACGCGATACCGTCAATCACGCTGGTGATGTCGCCAATTTTAGCCGACGCGACTTCGATGGACTGCATGGTGCTGATCGCCTGGGATACCACTTCGCCGCCGCGCGCAGCGGCCGCAGAGGCCTTACTCGCCTGGTCATTCGCTTCTGCCGCTGACTCGTTCGACTGGGTCACGGAGGCGGTGATCTGCTCCACGGCGCTGGCCGTCTCGCGCAGGCTGGACGCCGCCTGCTCGGTACGTCCGGAGAGATCCTGGTTACCCGCCGCAATCTCCTGGGCGGCGTTTTTCACCGACTCACTGGCATCACGGAGCTGCACCATCACCACCGACAGCTTATCGCTGAAGGCGTTAAAGGCCTGGGCAATCTGCGCCACCTCGTCTTCGCCGCTGTCCGGCAGACGCTGCGACAGATCGTTAGTCCCGTTGGCAATGTTGTGCATCGCGTCGCGAATGTCAGACAGGCGCTTCAGCAGACGGGCGATCAGGAGGTGAACAATGGCCGCGCTCAGCAGCGCCAGGATCACCAGCGAAATCGCCGATGCCTTAAGCAGGGAACGCATGCCGGAAGTGGCGTCACCGTTGTCGAGGGCGACGACCAGCAGCCAGTTTGTACCCGGCACGGCTGTCGCCACGAAGGTTTTTTCGACGTCGTTAAGCGTACCGTCGACAAGGTTACCGCTTTTCAGCGCAGCAAAATCGATGCCTTTGATGGTCTCAGCAAACGGTTTAAGCGTCAGCGCCGGATCGTTAGCCGCTATCACGCTGCCGTCACTGTTCAGAAGCAAGCCGCTGCTGGACGGAGTTGGATGGATCCCGCGCACGTTCGCCACCACGCTGTCCATGGCCACATCGCCCGCCACCACAGCTTTCAGGGTGCCATTCTCTTTCACCGGCACGGCGAAAGTCACCACCAGTTTACCGGTACCGGCATCAACGTAAGGTGCGGTGACGACCGGGCCATCCGTGCTGACCACCTGCTGATACCAGGGGCGAATGGTCGGGTCATAATCCGCAGGTACGCCCGCGGGCTCAGAGAATTTCGCCGTTTTGCTGGCGTAGCCCACATAAACGTTGGTGAATCCACCCGCCTGCGCAAGCTGTTTAAACACCGGAACCGGATCGTCACTCAGCGCAACGGTCTGGGCAGAGGCAATCACCGTCATCTTGCTTTTGACCCAGTCGGCAATCGCCATGTTATGGCTTGCGCTGGTGCTGGTCAGGATATCGCGCTGTGACTGCTGGTTATCCTGACGTGTGACCTGGAAGTTAATAACGGTATTGAGGAGAAGGGCGACGACCAGACAGCCTGCCGTCGCCGCGATGATGCGTGCACGAATCGATCTGAACATAAGTGAAATACCTGCTGTGTTGTTTCCATGCCTATCGGCAACCCCGCAGGTAAACTTGATGCTGAAACCGCGTCCATAAGAAAATAATATTTTTACGGGTTTATTATTAAAAAGTTAATACTTTATCAGCGGACAACGTCCACTCGGCCAGTTCAACCAGCGTACCAATTTCTACGCCATCAATCAGCGGCAGCCCGGTGATACCGCGCCCGTCGGTGCAGGTTTTGCACAGTTTCACCGGCACGTTTTGCGCGGTCAGGATCTCCAGCATCTGCTGAATGTTATAGCCCTCGGCCGGTTTTTGTCCCTTCAGCCCGGCGGTGACCGCGTCCGACATTAAAAAGAGGCGTAACGCCAGGTCGCTCTCTTTTTCACGTAGCGCGATTGCCAGGCGCAGGCTGTTGAAAAGGGATTCGCTGCCGTAGGCCGCACCGTTGGCGATGATCACAATCTTCTGCATGTTGACTCCTGTTCTTATAAAGGCACGAATATTGCTTAATTTCCCGGAGTTTCGCTGTCCGGGAGAGTAAGCATGATATTAATGGCAGGCATTTCGCCAGGCGCTGCCGAATGGCTCACGCGCGCAAAGATGATGCGCCAGGAGCAGTTCAGCAAGCTGGCACAGCTGGGTGTGCTTGTGCACGGCATTAGCCAACTGGTGCACATGTTACAGTGCGAGCGCGGGGCGTCCAACGTCTGGCTCTGCTCACAGGGCAAGCTGTACGCCCCCGAATGCAAAGCCAGCCGGGCGCTGGTGGATGAAAACCTCGCTGCCCTTTACGGCATTCTTGAAACACAGTCGCCGATCCCAGGAAGTGCCGTCTGTGAACGCATCGGCGGCGCGCTCCTGAGCCTGGATACACTTCCCGCGCTGCGTGACGGTGTGATTCAGCAGACTGTAACGGCACCCCAGGCGATGGAACACTACTCCCGCATGCTTCGCCATCTGCTCAGTATCGTGCCGCAGCTTAATGACAGCATTGACGATCCGCAAATCGCAGGACGTTTTGTCGCGCTTTATAGCCTGATGCAGGGAAAAGAGCTGGCAGGACAGGAGCGGGCGCTGGGGGCGATTGGCTTCACGCAGGGTTTTTTCGATGATGTGACTCGTCAGAGGCTGGTTGACCGCATTGACGGGCAGCAGGCCTGCTTTGAGATCTTTCTCTCACACAGCTCCACTGACGTTCAGACCACCTTTTCAATGCACTGTCAGCCCGATCGTGAAACGGAGCAACTCCGGCGCGTGGCCTGTACCCGCCAGCCTGCCGCCGATAACGGCCTTACCGCACTGGCCTGGTTTGCTCTGCAAACCGCGCGCCTTGAGCATCTGCGCACGCTGGAGGAGACGATCATCGCCGATCTGATGGTCGCGGTGGACGAATGCATTCACCGTGACGATGAGTACGCGCTCCCCGGCGATGAACAGGATGATCCGCCGATCCGCTATCCGGAAAAACCGTTGCTTACCCTGGTTCGCCAGCAGGCGCGCGAGATAGAGCAGCTCTCACGTCAGCTTGCGTCGCTGCGCGATACGCTTGAAGAGCGCAAAATCATTGATAAAGCGAAGAGCGTGCTGATGACCCACCAGAATATGAGTGAGGAACAGGCCTGGACGGCGCTGCGCAAAATGGCGATGGACAAGAACCAAAGGATGGTGGATATCGCCCGCGCGCTGCTCATGGTGAAGAATGTATGGCAGGTAACACCAAAGGAGTAGCTGCACGGTCAGTGGGCATTTTATGCCTGTTTGCGGTGCGTAAAGGCGAGGGAAGAACGGTAAGCACCGCAAGAAACAGTGTGTTAAAACCTGGCATTCACTTTGCATTATCAGATTAACCATTTTTGACGATGCGCCAACGGCGGTGCATCCGTCTTCGGGATAAAGGCGTCCACTGGTGCTTCGGCACCGTGGGCGCTTTTTTTTGGTTTTTTTTCAGGAGTGGTCATGGCGGATTTGTCGAGACGGCGTTTTTTGCAGGCCAGCATGCTGGCGAGTGGTGCAATTCTGTTGCCGGGTGTCATGCAGGCCGCATGGGCGGCAGGCTCGGATAAACCGGAGCAGGAAACAGTGCGCATCGGGTTTATCCCGCTGACCGACTGTGCCCCGGTGGTTATCGCTGCGCTGAAAGGGTTTGATAAAAAATACGGTATTACCATACTGCCCACCAAAGAGGCGAGTTGGGCGGCGGTGCGCGACAAGCTGGTGGCGGGCGAACTCGATGCCGCGCACATTCTTTACGGCCTGCTGTACGGACTGGAGCTAGGCATCGCTGGCAAGCCACAGCAGATGGCTAACCTGATGACCCTCAACCAGAACGGCCAGGCGATTACGCTCTCCAGCGATTTGGCAGAGAAGGGCGTTCGTGACCTTGACGGGCTGAAAAAGCTGATTGGGCAGCAGGCGCCTGGCACCTATACCTTCGCGCACACCTTCCCGACCGGGACGCACGCCATGTGGCTCTACTACTGGCTGGCCAGCGCGGGCATTCACCCCTTTGACGACGTGCGTACGGTGGTGGTGCCGCCGCCGCAGATGGTGATGAACATGCGCATTGGCAACATGGTCGGCTTTTGCGTCGGCGAGCCGTGGAACGCGCGTGCCATCAACGACCGCATCGGTTTTACCGCCGCCACGTCGCAGTCTATCTGGGCCGACCATCCGGAAAAAATCCTCGGGACGCGTCGCGACTGGGTGGAGAAAAATCCGCACACCGCCCGGGCGCTGGTGAGCGCAGTGCTGGAGGCGGCGCGCTGGATTGAGGCCTCCCCGGAAAACAAACGCGAAACCGCGCAGATCCTCTCCCGCCGGGCGTGGCTCAACTGCAAAGAGCAGTATCTCACCGGACGCATGCTCGGCGAGTACGACAACGGCCTGGGCCAGCGCTGGCAGGACGCGCACCCGATCCGCTTCTTCAACGAGGGGGCCGTCAGCTACCCGTATCACTCCGACGGCATGTGGTTCTTAACCCAGTTCCGCCGCTGGGGCTTGCTCAAAGCCGCCCCGGACTATACGGGCATCGCACAGCGCATTAACCAGACGGCGGTCTGGCAGGATGCAGCCACGGCGGTGGGGGGCATTACCACACCGACTTCACCACTACGCAGCAGCACATTGATGGACGGCACCGTCTGGAACGGTACCGACCCGGAAGGATACGCCAGCCGTTTCGCCATTCACCGTAAAGGGGCCTGATTATGCAGCATCTGCAAAAGACAAAATCACACGAGACGCCGGAGAGTGGAGAGGTGATTCTCCTGCCTCCGGTGCAGGTTCGCCGCCGTACGCCGACGTTTGTGCGTCGTATTAACGCGATCCTTCAGCGCATCATTCCGGCTTTTCTGGGGCTGGGACTGCTGGTGGTGCTCTGGCAGCTGGCGGCGATTAACAGCAAAGGTTTCCCGACGCCGCTCAGCACGCTCGATTCCGCTATTACCCTGTTTGCCGATCCGTTTTATCGCGACGGGCCAAACGACATGGGCATCGGCTGGAACGTGCTCGCCTCATTACAGCGCGTGGCGGTGGGGTTTGGCCTGGCCGCGTTCGCCGGGATCCCGCTTGGTTTCCTGATTGGCCGCTTCACCTTTTTTTCGCGCATGTTCGGCCCGCTGATCGCGCTGTTACGCCCGGTTAGCCCGCTGGCCTGGCTGCCCATCGGCCTGCTGCTGTTCCAGAAAGCGGAGCCCGCGTCGAGCTGGACCATTTTTATCTGCTCCATCTGGCCGATGGTGATCAACACCGCCGAAGGCGTGCGGTGTATTCCGCAGGACTACCTTAACGTCGCCCGGGTGCTGCAGCTTTCAGAGTGGACCATCATGCGCCGCATTCTCTTCCCGGCGGTGCTGCCCGCGGTGCTGACCGGGGTGCGCCTCTCTATTGGCATCGCCTGGCTGGTGATTGTCGCCGCCGAGATGCTGACCGGCGGTTTAGGGATCGGTTTCTGGATCTGGAACGAGTGGAACAATCTCAACGTCGAAAACATTCTCATCGCCATCGTCATCATTGGCGTGGTCGGGCTGCTGCTCGAGCAGGGGCTGATGCTGATCGCCCGTCGCTTTAGCTGGCAGGAAAAATAAGGAGCGAACATGAAACCATTAATCCAGGTCCAGGCCGTGAGCCAGCGTTTTTCCACCGCCAGCGGCGAATTTCTGGCGCTGCAGAACGTCTCCTTTGATATCCATGAGGGCGAAACCGTCAGCCTGATTGGGCACTCCGGCTGCGGTAAATCGACGCTGCTTAATCTTATCGCTGGGATCACGCTGCCGACGGAAGGCGGGCTGATTTGCGACAACCGCGAAATTGCCGGGCCGGGTCCGGAGCGCGCGGTGGTATTCCAGAACCATTCGCTGCTACCGTGGCTCACCTGCTTCGACAACGTGGCCCTGGCGGTAGATCACGTGTTTCGCCACAGCATGAGCAAGGCGGAGCGCCGGGAGTGGATTGAGCACAACCTCGACAGCGTACAGATGGGGCACGCCTTGCACAAGCGCCCGGGGGAGATCTCCGGCGGCATGAAGCAGCGCGTCGGGATTGCCCGCGCGCTGGCGATGAAGCCGAAAGTCCTGCTGATGGATGAACCCTTCGGCGCGCTGGATGCGCTGACGCGCGCCCATCTGCAGGACTCGGTGATGCAGATCCAGCAGGCGCTGAACACCACAATCGTGCTGATTACCCACGACGTGGACGAGGCGGTGCTGCTCTCCGATCGCGTGCTGATGATGACCAACGGCCCGGCGGCGACCGTCGGGGAGATCCTGCACGTTGACCTGCCGCGCCCGCGTAACCGGGTGCAGCTGGCTGACGACAGCCGCTATCACCACATGCGCCAGCAGATCCTGCATTTCCTCTATGAAAAGCAGCCGAAAGCGGCGTAGCGAGGGGGCTTTGATGCGACTGGTCATTATCGGAAATGGCATGGCGGCCACGCGGCTGATTGCCTCGCTCACCGGGCGTGCTGCCGATCGTTTCGCAATTACCGTCATCGGTGACGAGCCGGAGCATGCCTATAACCGCATCCAGCTTTCGCCGGTGCTGGGCGGTGAAAAAACGGCGGCGGGCATCAGTCTTCAGAATGACGACTGGTACCAGGAACGGGGCGTGACGGTGCTGCGGGGCGAAAAGGCGCTCGCCGTGAATGTGGACACGCGGGAAGTGCAAACCACCGTCCGCACGCTGGGCTGGGATGCGCTGGTGTTTGCCACCGGATCAACGCCCTTTGTTCCGCCAATTCCCGGCTGCGATGCGCCGCATGTCTTCACGTTCCGTACCCTTGAGGATATCCGGGCCATAGGGGCGATCGCCGGTCCGGTGGTAGTGCTGGGCGGCGGCGTGCTCGGGGTTGAGACGGCGGCAGCGCTGGCGCGCTCAGGGGACAACGTCATCCTTGTTCATCGCGGTCTGTGGCTGATGGAGCAGCAACTGGATGAGCAGGCGGGCGTGCTGCTGGAAGAGGCGCTGGCGGCGCGGGGCGTGCGCTGTGAGCTCGCCTCTGGCATCGCGGCGATTGACGGGAATAGCGTGACGCTGCTGAACGGACGCAGCGTCACCGCCGCGCGCGTGGTGCTGGCGACGGGCGTGCAGCCTAACGTCGTACTGGCGCAGGCCAGCGGCATTCGCTGCGCGCGCGGCATCGAGGTGGATCACCAAATGCAAACCTCCGTGCCGGACGTCTACGCCATTGGCGAATGCTGTGAAATTGACGGCCAGACGTTTGGCCTGGTCGCCCCCTGTCTGGCGCAGGCGGATATCCTCGCCGCACGGCTGGCCGGAGACGTCACCGCGCCATTTGCCCTGACCGACAACGGCATGCGCCTCAAGGTGACCGGCGTGGAGTTGTTCAGCCTTGGTCGCGCGGCAGAGCAGAAGGGCGATGTGGTCTGGAGCGCATGGGATCCGCTGACCCGTCACTATCGTCGTTTACTGATCCATCAGGGGGCGCTGGCTGGCGTGCTGCTGATGGGTGACTGCCGCAGCGCGGCGACATTTACCGAATTACTGGCAACGGCTGCGCCCGCGCACGCGGACTGGCTGTTCGATCGTTTCACTACGCAACCGCAGGTTGCAGGACAGAACGCTATGACAAAACCTACTCTGGTGGTGGTTGGGCACGGTATGGTCGGCCATCATTTTCTCGAAGACTGCGTTAACCGCAATCTGCATCAGCAGTATCAGATCGTTGTCTTTGGCGAGGAGCGCTATGCCGCCTACGACCGCGTGCATCTGTCGGAATATTTTGGCGGCCGCAGTGCGGCGTCGCTTTCGCTGGTGGAGGGGGATTTCTTTGCCGACAACGGCATTGAGCTGCGCCTGTCGCAGCAGATTGTCGCTATCGATCGCGACGCGCGCGTGGTGCGTAGCGCCAGCGGGCACGAAACCCACTGGGACAAGCTGGTGCTGGCGACCGGCTCATACCCGTTCGTGCCGCCCGTGCCGGGCCACGATTTGCCGGGCTGTTTTGTCTACCGCACCCTTGACGATTTGGACAAGATTGCGGCGCATGCGGCGGGCTCACGCCGGGGTGTAGTGATTGGCGGCGGGCTGCTGGGGCTGGAGGCGGCGAATGCCCTGAAGCAGCTCGGGCTGGAAACTCACGTGGTGGAGTTTGCGCCCAATCTGATGGCGGTCCAGCTCGACAACGACGGCGCGGCGATGCTGCGCAAGAAAATTGAGGCGCTGGGCGTCGGCGTTCACACCAGTAAAGCGACAACGGAGATCGCCACGGCGGACGGCGGGCTGGTGTTGCGCTTTGCCGATGGCGAACAGCTTGAAACAGACATGGTGGTCTTTTCTGCAGGCATTCGTCCGCAGGACGCGCTGGCGCGCAGCAGCGGGCTGGCTATCGGCGAGCGCGGCGGGATCGGCATTGACGACCGCTGTCAGACCTCCGATCCGGACGTGCTGGCCATTGGTGAATGCGCCCTGTGGGAAGGGAAAATCTTCGGGCTGGTTGCGCCCGGCTACCAGATGGCGCGGGTGGCCGCCGCCGCGCTGGCGGGAGAGGAGAACATCTTCGCCGGCGCGGATATGAGCACCAAACTCAAGCTGCTGGGCGTGGACGTGGCCTCTTTCGGCGATGCTCACGGGCGCACGCCGGGGGCGCTGAGTTACCAGTGGACGCACGGCCCGCAGCAAATCTACAAGAAAATCGTGGTCAGCCACGACGGCAAAACGCTGCTCGGCGGCGTGCTGGTGGGTGATGCCAGTGAATACGCCACGCTGGTACAGATGATGCTCAACGGGATAGCCCTGCCAAAAGAGCCGGAAACGCTGATATTACCCGCGTCTTCAGGCAGTGCGCCAAAAGCGCTCGGCGTGGCAGCGCTGCCGGAAAGCGCACAAATCTGTTCGTGTCATAACGTCAGCAAAGGCGATATCTGTCAGGCGGTAAGTGCGGGCGCAACGGATATCGGCGCGATTAAGCAGTGCACCAAAGCGGCGACCGGCTGCGGAGGATGTAGCGCACTGGTGAAGCAGGTGATGGAGTTCCAGCTGGCGGCGCAGGGCGTGGAGGTGAAAAAGGACATCTGCGAACACTTCCCGTACTCGCGTCAGGAGATTTACCACCTCGTGCGCGTCAACCATATCCGCACCTTTGACCAGCTCATTAGCCGCTACGGTCAGGGACACGGGTGCGAAATTTGTAAGCCACTGGTGGGGTCAGTGCTCGCCTCCTGCTGGAACGAGTATCTGCTGAAACCGGCACACCTGCCGCTGCAGGACACCAACGACCGCTACTTCGCCAATATCCAGAAGGACGGTACTTACTCCATCGTACCGCGCATGCCTGCGGGGGAAGTGACCGCCGACGGGCTGATCGCCATCGGCCAGATTGCGAAACGCTACAGACTGTACAGCAAAATCACCGGCGGCCAGCGTATCGACCTGTTTGGCGCCACGCTCGAACAACTGCCGGAGATCTGGCAGGCGCTGGTGGAAGCCGGATTTGAAACCGGGCACGCCTACGGCAAATCCCTGCGCACGGTGAAATCCTGCGTCGGGTCGACCTGGTGTCGCTACGGCGTGCAGGACTCCACCGGCCTCGCAGTCAGGCTCGAGCACCGTTACAAAGGCCTGCGCGCACCGCACAAAATCAAAATGGCGGTCTCAGGGTGTACCCGCGAATGCGCCGAGGCGCAGAGTAAAGACGTGGGGGTGATTGCCACCGATAAGGGGTGGAACCTCTACCTGTGCGGCAACGGCGGCATGAAGCCTCGCCATGCGGATCTCTTCGCCAGCGATCTCGATGATGACACGCTGATCCGCACCGTCGATCGATTCCTGATGTTCTACATCCGCACGGCGGATCGCCTGCAGCGCACCAGCACCTGGATGGACAACCTGGAAGGCGGTCTCGACTACCTTCGGGAGGTGATCCTCAACGATAGCCTGGGCATCGCCCACGAGCTGGAGCAGGAGATGGCCCGGGTGGTGGAGACCTACCAGTGCGAATGGCAAACCACGCTTAACGATCCGAACCGTCTGGCGCTGTTCCGCACGACGGTGAACGACATCACAGCGGATCAAGGTAAACGCTGGCAGGAAATCTGTGGCATCGACGATATCCCCGAGCAGGCGGGCATTGGCGCGCGGCTTGGGCGTAAGCCGATTGCGTTGTTCCGATTTGGCAAAACCGTCTATGCCCTTGACGACCGGGAGCCTGGCAGCAGCGCGAACGTGCTTTCCCGAGGCATTCTTGGCGATGCGGCGGGGGAGCCGGTGGTGATCTCTCCGCTCTACAAGCAGCGTATTCGCCTGCGCGACGGCTGTCAGGTGGAGAACGGCGAACCCGCGGTGCGCGCCTGGCCGGTCAAAATTGAGAACGGCAAGGTGTGGGTCGGTAATGATGCCCTGGTAATGCGTGCGGAGGCCTCATGACGGAAACCCGGACAACGTGTCCCTACTGCGGGGTAGGCTGCGGCGTGGTCGCCCGCGTGGACGGTGAAACGGTCAGCGTTCGGGGGGATGAAACCCATCCTGCGAACTTTGGCCGCTTGTGCGTGAAAGGATCGGCCCTGGGGGAAACAATGGGGTTACAGGGGCGATTGCTGCGCCCCGTTGTTGACGGTGCTGAGGTGGCCTGGGCGCAGGCGCTGGGAGCGGCAGGCGAGCGCCTCCAGGACATTATCGACAAATGGGGGCCGCAGGCGGTGGCGTTTTATGCGTCCGGGCAATTGCTTACCGAGGATTATTACGCCGCCAATAAGCTGATGAAAGGGTTTATCGGCGCGGCGAACATTGATACCAACTCCCGGCTCTGCATGTCATCGGCGGTCGTGGGCTACAAGCGCGCCTTTGGTGAAGATGTCGTGCCGTGCAGCTACGAGGATGTGGAAAACAGCGATCTGGTGGTGCTGGTGGGCTCAAACGCGGCCTGGACGCATCCGGTGCTGTATCAGCGCCTGGTACAGGCAAAGCACAACAATCCGGAGATGAAAGTGGTGGTCATCGATCCGCGCAGAACCGCCTCCTGTGATATTGCTGACCTGCATCTGGCGCTCACTCCCGGCAGCGACGCCGGGCTGTTCGTCGGTCTGCTCAATGTGATTCAGGGAACGGACGCGTGGCCGATATCCCGCGTGGCGGCGTTTTGCGGCCTCTCGCCGCAGGATATTGGTACGTTTTACGACTGGTTTATGACGGCGCCCAGGGCCATCACGCTCTACACCATGGGAATCAACCAGTCCTCCAGCGGCAGCGACAAATGCAGCGCCATCATTAACGTGCACCTTGCCAGCGGGAAATTTAACCGTCCGGGCTGCGGCCCGTTTTCGCTGACCGGACAGCCAAACGCGATGGGCGGAAGAGAGGTGGGCGGGCTGGCAAATCAGCTGGCGGCGCACATGAACTTTGAGCCGGACGATCTCTCGCGGGTGGCGCGTTTCTGGGGAACGGAACGGCTTGCGCAGACGCCGGGCTTGATGGCGGTGGAGCTGTTTGACGCCATTGCCCGCGGCGAGGTGAAGGCGGTGTGGATCATGGGCACCAATCCTGCCGTCTCGCTGCCGGACAGCCACGCGGTGTGTCAGGCGCTGGGGCGCTGCCCGCTGGTCATTGTCTCTGAGGTGATGAACGATACCGACACCAGCCGGTTTGCCCATATTCGCTTTCCGGCGCTGGCCTGGGGAGAGAAGGACGGTACGGTAACCAATTCCGAGCGACGCATTTCGCGCCAGCGCGCGTTTCTGCCCGCGCCCGGTGAGGCAAAGCCGGACTGGTGGATCGTCGCGCAGGTGGCGAAACGGCTGGGGCACGGCGACGCCTTTGCCTGGCAGCATCCCCACGAGATTTTTTGCGAGCATGCGGCGCTGACGGCCTTTGAAAATGACGGTGCGCGGGCCTTAAACCTTCACGACCTGGCTACGTTAACCCGTGAGGAGTGGGAGCGGCTTGAGCCCTGGCAGTGGCCTGGGGGGGATTTTCCGTGCCGAAACATTGTTCCCGTTGACCCACAGTCGCACGGTGCGACGGTCAGCGCGTTGTACCCGCTGATTCTCAACTCCGGGCGCATCCGCGATCAGTGGCATACCATGACGCGAACAGGATATGTGGCCAGACTCATGCAGCATATCGCCGAACCCTTTGTTGAGGTTTGCCCCACAGACGCCGTTCGGTTTTCCCTGTGCGGCGGCCAGCTGGCGCGCATCAGTTCGCCGCGCGGCGTCATGGTAGCAAGAGTGCGCATCAGCGACGCTCAGCGTGAAGGGAACGCTTTTGCCCCGATGCACTGGAACGCTGAGTTTGCCCGCCAGGGAAAGGTGAATGCGCTGGTGGAAGGGCGCTGCGATCCGGTTTCGGGGCAGCCGGAGAGTAAACAAACCGCCGTCAGAATCCAGCCCTGGCAGCCCGCCTGGCAGGGAGAACTCTATGCCCGCGAAGGACTGGAAATGCCCTCTCCGGTTTACTGGTGGCGTAAAGCTTCACGCCTGACGGTGGCATGCGATAAACCGCTGCTGTCGTGGGTAATGGAATACGCCAGCGGCCGGGGCTGGCAACTGCAGGTTGCTCAGGCCGGTGAACGCAGCAGCGTGCTGGCCTGGTATGAAGGCCAGCTTATGCTGGGTTTCTGGGAAGGTACCGCGTTACCGGCGCTGGCGCATACGGTGATTGAAGCCGCTTTTCATTCACCACCCGTGCTGCCCGCAGAACGCCACGCCCTGTTGAACGGGCAGAGCGTCGGGAGGGCGACGGATCCGGGACGCATTATCTGTAGCTGTTTCAGCGTCGGGGAAGAGGCGATACGGGAGGCGATTGCCGGAGGGTGTGATTCCGTCACCGCGCTGGGAGCTAAGCTGCGCTGTGGTACGAACTGTGGTTCCTGCGTGCCGGAGCTGAAAGGGCTGTTTCAGGATAATCCTGAAATGTCCGCCAGGACTGCATTTCAGGGCTTATCGCGTTAACATAATAAGAGTTTATTCATAAACACAGGTTCTTATTGACGACGTTGATGGCTGTATCGTCCCGCATTCGTTTGCTGTTTTTACTCCCCCTTCTTACGGCCGGAGCCGTTCACGGTGCGCCGAATTCCTTTATGCATCAGGCGCAGCACCCCTTTGATAATAACGGGGACAGTCTGCCCGACCTCGGCATGGCGGCGCCCACCGGCGAAGGGGAAAAACATCTGGCCGAAATGGCGAAAGCCTTTGGTGAAGCCAGCATGACCGACAATGGCCTGACGACCGGCGAGCAGGCGCGTCAGTTTGCCTTTGGTCAGGTGCGCGACGCGGTAAGCGGGGAAGTGAACCAGCAGATTGAGTCCTGGCTGTCGCCCT
This sequence comes from Enterobacter sp. NFIX58, assembly GCF_900110475.1. Lineage (NCBI taxonomy): Bacteria > Pseudomonadati > Pseudomonadota > Gammaproteobacteria > Enterobacterales > Enterobacteriaceae > Enterobacter > Enterobacter sp. NFIX58. The sequence goes on from NZ_FODW01000001.1 coordinate 191,966, forward strand.
GGGGAAACGCCAGCGTGAACCTGCTGGTGGATAACGACGGCAAATTTAACGGCAGCAGCGGGAGCTGGTTTATCCCGTGGAATGATACTAACCGCTACCTGAGCTGGAGCCAGCTTGGCCTGACGCAGCAGACGGATGGCCTGGTCAGCAATGCCGGAATCGGTCAGCGCTGGGTCGCCGGGAAGTGGCTGCTGGGCTACAACACCTTTTACGATAATCTTCTGGATGAAAACCTGCAGCGTGCCGGGCTGGGGGCGGAAGCGTGGGGGGAAAATCTGCGCCTGTCAGCGAACTATTATCAGCCCTTTGCCGGATGGCGCGCGCGATCTGACGTTCAGGAGCAGCGCATGGCGCGCGGATATGACGTGACCGCTAAAGCCTGGCTGCCGTGGTTCCATCATCTGAATACCAGCGTCAGCTTTGAGCAATATTTTGGCGATAACGTCGACCTGTTCAACAGCGGCACCGGGTACCACAACCCGGTTGCGGTCAATCTGGGGCTTAACTATACCCCCGTTCCGCTGGTGACGTTGACCGCCGGGCACAAGCAGGGCGAAAGCGGCGAGAGCCAGAATAACCTCGGACTGAAGCTCAACTACCGCTTTGGCGTGCCGTTGGCAAAGCAGCTATCCGCCGATGAGGTCGCCGCCACGCGCTCCCTGCGCGGCAGCCGCTACGACTCACCTGAGCGCACCAGCCTGCCGGTGATGGAGTTCCGCCAGCGTAAAACGCTATCCGTCTGGCTGGCCACGCCGCCGTGGGATCTGAAAGGGGGTGAGACCGTGATGCTGAAGCTGCAGGTTCGCAGCACGCACGGCATCCGTCAGATCCACTGGCAGGGCGATACGCAGGCACTGAGCCTGACGTCACCGGCCAAAAGTGACAGCGCAGACGGCTGGAGCGTGATTATCCCTGCCTGGGATGATCGGGAAGGGGCGACAAACCGCTGGCACCTGTCGGCGGTGGTGGAAGATGAGAAAGGCCAGCGCGTCTCGTCCAATGAGATCACGCTGGCCGTGGTGCAGCCGCTGGTCGCACTGCCTGACGACGATCCGCGCTGGAAGCTGCTGCCGGAGGAGTAGTCCTTAGAAGATGCGTTCCTGATGCACCCACACGGCGGCTTCAACGCGAGATTTTAACTTCATTTTCTTCAGCATATGCTTCACGTGCACTTTCACCGTGCTTTCGGTGATGTCCAGGCGGCGAGCGATCATTTTGTTCGGCAGGCCTTGGGCAATGAGCTTGAGAATGTCGCGCTCGCGCGGCGTGAGCTGGCTGACGTCACGGTCAGAGGTGGCGCGGTTGGCACGGAGGCTGGCGGCCAGGACCGGCGTTAAGGCTTCGCTGAGCACCATCTCGCCCGCCGCCGCCTGCTGCAGCGCCTTAAGCAGATCTTCCGGCTCCATGTCTTTCAGCAGATAGCCATCCGCACCGCGCTTCAGCGCCGTGACCACGTCCTCTTCATGGTTCGACACGCTAAAGACGACGATGCGGCCTGAAAGCGATTTTTCCCGCAGCTTGTCGAGGGTCTCCAGACCGTTCATGCCCGGCATATTCAGATCGAGCAGGATCAGATCGGGATCGAGGGATCCGGCAAGCTCAATGCCCTGTTCACCGTTACTGGCTTCGCCCACCACGGTGATATCGGGTGCCATGCTGACCAGCTGTTTCACGCCAGTACGCAGCATCGGATGGTCGTCGATCAACAGGATGGATGCCGGTTCCTGATTAGTCATGGGTTTCTCCTTGAGCAGTTGTGAGCGGTTTCTCGGGAATAAAGGTGACGACAACTTCCGTGCCGCCCGTTTCTCTCCGGCGAACCTGGCAATCACCGCGCAGGCTTTGGGCGCGGTCTCGCATAATGATTAAACCATAGTGGTTAGTGCGTTCGGCATTTTCCGGCACGCCGCGGCCGTTATCGTGAACCGTCAGTTTCACCTGATTGTCGTGCTGGCTGACGGTGACCGTGACCGCCGTTGCTTCAGCGTGTTTAAGCACGTTGCTCAGCGCTTCGCGGGCGATCTGCAGTAGATGGATGGCCTGATGGGAGGGGACAAACCGCGGCGGCAGCTGATAATCCAGCTTCACCGGGAACCCCAGCCGGGCGCTAAATTCGTGACAGCTTGATTCCAGCGCCGGGCGCAGGCCCGGCTCGGTCAGCTGCAGGCGGAAGGTGGTCAGCAGCTCGCGCAGCTGCACCCAGGAGGTGTTTAGCTCGTTGCGGATCTGGCTGAGCAGCTGTTTGTTGCTTTCGGGCATCTCCGCATCCTGCATCTGCAGGCAGCTCACCTGCATTTTCATACAGGAGAGAGACTGGGCGATGGAATCGTGCAGCTCGCGGGCGATGGTCGCGCGCTCTTCCATGACGATAAGCTGCTGCTGTTTTTCCTGATGCCTGTCGAGCGCCAGCGTGGCCGTCAGCTGTTCAACCAGCGTATCCACCAGCTGCTGCTGGTCGTGGCTCAGGTGGCGTCCGGTTGGCAGGGTGGCCAGCAGAATGCCGTACTGGGTGTGGCTGTCCGTCAGGCGCCACTTCAGGGTCGTGCCGCCGGAGGCCAGCGGCGGCAGGCCGCGAGGGCAAAGATGGCAGCCTTTGTCATCGCAGGACATATCGGACTGACAGGTAAATTCCTGGTGGTTCTCTTCGTCTTCCACATCGTAGACCCGTAGCTCCAGGTCACGCAGCAGGGTCAGATTTTGCAGGCCGTTCAGCACCGGCGAAAGACGTTCACACAACGGCACCTGCATGTGCAGCCGACGGTTGGCCTGCCAGAGGAAGGAGAGGATCTCGTTTTTCTGCTCCAGCCCGGCCGTTTTTTCCTGAACGCGCTGTTCCAGCACCGCGTAGCTCTCGGAGAGCTCTGCCGACATGGTATTGAGTGCCTGGCCGAGCATGGCCATCTCGTTGCGCCCGCTGATGTGCGTGCGCTGGGTAAAATCGCGTGCGGTCACCGCGCGGGCCATTGCCAGCAGCTGTTTCCAGGGATTTAACAGCCGCGCGCGGAGCCAGACGATGGTGAAGATCAGCAGCAGGCCCATAAACAGGGCCATGGCCCGGTGTACTATCACCACCCGGTCAATGCGTAATTCGGTCGTCTGGTCAAAAGCGGAGACCAGCGCATCAATGCGGGAGACAAACCCCGCCACGTCCTGGGCAACGGCTTCTGTACTGCGCGCCTGTTTCAGGCCGGGCTGCAGCTGGGTGTGCCAGTACCCCTGAAGGGCCTTAAGCTGGGATTGCTGGCCTGCGCGGATAGCGGCGTTTTCCAGCTCGGGGCTGAACGCCGTGCGCTCCATTTCATCGATTAAAGGCCGATCGTCCTGCGTCAGGGGAACCGCCGCCAGCAGGCGATAACTCTGCATGCGTAGTGAGCCTGCCTCGTTGATGGCATGCGCATTACCCTGTACCCCTTGTACCAGCCAGCCGGAGATCGCCATGCCGGTCACGCCGATGGCGGTGGACAGCAAAACAATCAGGGCGAGCTGATTCACGAGCGTTAGCGGAGATAAGCATCTTTTTAACATTGAGTGGGCGTGCTCCTGACGTGGCCTGCTTGCAGGAATGGCGCTATTCTGGTGCATACCCTGGAGTATACCCATACCAATAAAGGATTACCCCTAAATTGCCAACGGAGTAGGGGGCAAGAGGTGGGCGTTGCAGGGAATCGTCAGTGCCGTGAAAAACCACGTCTTTTTTACCGAATTAGCCTACTCACTAAGGATAACACCTTTTTTTGTGCCGCAAATCCTCCCACTTTTCCTTTGATTTATATCAACTTACCGCCGCCCTAAAACCCTAATGTTTGCAGCATCATTCGAGAATCAGAGGTGTCTATGAGTCACTCATCCGCTCCCGAAAGGGAAAATGGTGCCGTTATTACTGACTGGCGTCCAGAGGATCCGGCGTTCTGGCAACAGCGCGGCCATCGTGTAGCAAGCCGAAATCTGTGGATTTCCGTGCCGTGTTTGTTATTAGCGTTTTGCGTATGGATGTTGTTTAGCGCGGTGGCGGTAAACCTGCCCAAAGTCGGCTTTACGTTCACGACCGATCAGCTGTTTATGCTGACCGCGCTGCCGTCGCTGTCAGGCGCGCTGCTGCGCGTCCCTTACGCGTTTATGGTGCCGGTCTTTGGCGGCCGTCGCTGGACGGCATTCAGTACGGGCATCATGATTATCCCCTGCGTGTGGCTGGGCTTCGCGGTGCAGGATACCTCCACGCCGTTCAGCGTGTTCGTGATTATCTCCCTGCTGTGCGGCTTTGCCGGGGCGAACTTCGCCTCCAGCATGGCCAACATCAGCTTCTTCTTCCCGAAAGCGAAGCAGGGCGGCGCGCTGGGGATTAACGGCGGTCTGGGCAATATGGGCGTGAGCGTGATGCAGCTGATCGCTCCCCTGGCGATCTCGGTCTCCATTTTTGCAGCCTTTGGCGGCGGTGGCGTTGAGCAGGCGGACGGTTCTTCCCTCTATCTGCAAAACGCAGCCTGGATCTGGGTACCGTTCCTCGTGGTCTTCACCCTCGCAGCCTGGTTCTTTATGAATGACCTGTCCGCGTCGAAGGCGTCGCTGAGCGAACAGCTGCCGGTGCTGAAGCGTGGACACCTCTGGGTGATGGCGCTGCTGTATCTGGCGACCTTCGGTTCGTTTATCGGCTTCTCGGCGGGCTTCGCGATGCTGTCGAAAACGCAGTTCCCGGACGTGCAGATCCTGCAATTCGCCTTCTTCGGCCCATTTATTGGCGCCCTTGCTCGCTCGCTGGGTGGCATGGTGTCTGACCGTCTGGGCGGTACCCGCGTGACGCTGGTTAACTTCGTCGTGATGGCGGTCTTCTGTGCGTTGCTGTTCCTCACGCTGCCGGCCGACGGACAGGGCGGTAACTTCATCGCCTTCTTCGGCGTGTTTATGGTGCTGTTCCTGACGGCCGGGCTGGGGAGCGCGTCCACCTTCCAGATGATCTCCGTGATCTTCCGTAAGCTGACCATGGACCGCGTAAAAGCGCAGGGCGGAAGCGAAGAACAGGCCATGCGCGAAGCGGCAACGGATACGGCTGCGGCGCTGGGCTTTATCTCCGCCATCGGCGCGATTGGCGGCTTCTTTATCCCGAAAGCGTTCGGTATCTCTCTGGACCTGACCGGCTCTCCGGCCGGTGCCATGAAAGTCTTCCTCGTCTTCTATATCGCCTGCGTCGTGATTACGTGGCTGGTATATGGCCGTAATACCAAGAAAAATAAGTAAGTATGATTATCCGTTTACGCGGCCTTCGGGCCGCGTTTTTTTGGCATCAAAATAGTTACAACATACTGATTGGCATGCCGAGGAAATCCGCAGGCAGCACTGTGATCGCCATCGCTTTACAGGGCGCTCTACCCCTTAATACCTGCGAGGTTAAATTTTGCCTGGTGGTTTGTACGATAAATTAAAAATAACGATATATTTCATATGGATATGAAATTTTAAATGGTACCGCTTTGGTGGTATTCGGTGTAACCCCTCGCCTGAAAGTCCCTCGCCGTCTTGATCGTTATCAATTCTCCCCCTCTTTCAGGGCGTTACCTTCGCTGCAAATCAGCAATGTCGATTTAGAGAGCCACAGGCTCCACACAGGAGATACCCGATGAGCAAATTTTTGGACCGGTTTCGCTACTTCAAGCAGAAGGGCGAAACGTTTGCCGATGGGCACGGCCAGGTTCTGGATACCAACCGGGACTGGGAAGACGGTTACCGCCAGCGCTGGCAGCATGACAAAGTCGTCCGTTCGACCCACGGCGTGAACTGCACCGGCTCATGTAGCTGGAAGATTTTCGTTAAGAACGGTCTGGTGACCTGGGAAATGCAGCAGACCGACTACCCGCGCACCCGCCCGGATATGCCGAACCACGAACCGCGCGGCTGCCCGCGTGGCGCCAGCTACTCCTGGTATCTCTACAGCGCGAACCGTCTGAAATACCCCCTGATGCGCAAGCGCCTGATGAAAATGTGGCGTGAAGCGAAAGTGCAGCACAGCGATCCGGTGGATGCCTGGGCCTCTATCATTGAAGACGCGGATAAAGCGAAAAGCTTCAAGCAGGCTCGCGGCCGCGGCGGCTTTGTGCGTTCCTCCTGGAAAGAGGTGAACGAGCTGATTGCCGCCTCCAACGTCTACACCGTGAAAACCTACGGTCCTGACCGCGTGGCGGGCTTCTCGCCGATCCCGGCGATGTCGATGGTCTCTTACGCTTCCGGCGCGCGCTATCTCTCTTTAATCGGCGGTACCTGCCTGAGTTTCTACGACTGGTACTGCGACCTGCCGCCGGCGTCTCCACAGACCTGGGGCGAACAGACCGACGTGCCGGAATCCGCGGACTGGTACAACTCCAGCTACATCATCGCCTGGGGCTCTAACGTGCCGCAGACCCGTACGCCGGACGCGCACTTCTTTACCGAAGTCCGTTATAAAGGCACCAAAACCGTGGCGGTGACCCCGGACTACGCCGAAATCGCCAAGCTGTGCGATCTGTGGCTGGCACCGAAGCAGGGTACCGATGCGGCGATGGCGATGGCGATGGGCCACGTCATGCTGCGCGAGTTCCATCTGGATAAACCAAGCCAGTACTTCACCGACTACGTCCGTCGCTACACCGACATGCCGATGCTGGTGATGCTCGAAGAGCGTGACGGCTACTACGCAGCAGGCCGTACGCTGCGCGCCGCCGATCTGGTGGACGCGCTGGGCCAGGAAAATAACCCAGAGTGGAAAACCGTTGCCTATAACAGCAACGGCGAGCTGGTGGCGCCAAACGGCTCTATCGGCTTCCGCTGGGGCGAGAAGGGCAAGTGGAACCTTGAGCAGCGTAACGGCACGACCGGTGAAGAGACGGAGCTGCGCCTGAGCATGCTGGGTAGCCAGGACGAGATCGCCGAGGTGGGCTTCCCGTACTTCGGCGGTGAAGGTTCCGAGCACTTCAACAAGGTTGAACTGAAAAACGTGCTGATGCACAAGCTGCCGGTGAAACGCCTGCAGCTGGCCGACGGCTCTAGCGCCCTGGTGACCACCGTGTATGACCTGACTATGGCGAACTACGGCCTGGAACGCGGTCTGGGTGATGAAAACTGCGCCACCGGCTATGACGACGTGAAGGCTTATACCCCGGCATGGGCGGAGCAGATCACCGGCGTTCCACGCGCGCAGATCGTGCGTATCGCCCGCGAGTTCGCGGAAAATGCCGACAAAACCCATGGTCGTTCAATGATCATCGTCGGTGCGGGTCTGAACCACTGGTATCACCTCGATATGAACTACCGTGGCCTGATCAACATGCTGATCTTCTGTGGCTGCGTTGGACAGAGCGGCGGCGGCTGGGCGCACTATGTGGGCCAGGAAAAACTGCGTCCGCAGACCGGCTGGCAGCCGCTGGCGTTTGCCCTCGACTGGCAGCGTCCGGCACGCCACATGAACAGCACCTCCTACTTCTATAACCACTCCAGCCAGTGGCGCTACGAGACGGTCACCGCGCAGGAGCTGCTGTCGCCGATGGCGGATAAATCCCGCTACAGCGGCCATCTGATTGACTTCAACGTGCGCGCCGAGCGTATGGGCTGGCTGCCGTCTGCGCCGCAACTGGGCACTAACCCGCTGCGCATTGCGGAAGCGGCGAAGAAAGCGGGCATGTCACCGGTGGATTACACCGTGAAATCGCTGAAGGAAGGCTCAATCCGCTTCGCGGCGGAACAGCCGGAGAACGGTAAAAACCATCCGCGTAACCTGTTCATCTGGCGCTCCAACCTGCTGGGCTCGTCCGGTAAAGGCCACGAGTACATGCTGAAATACCTGCTCGGTACCGAAAACGGTATCCAGGGTAAAGATCTCGGCAAGCAGGGCGGCGTGAAGCCGGAAGAGGTGGAGTGGAAAGACAACGGTCTCGACGGCAAGCTGGATCTGGTGGTCACCCTCGACTTCCGCCTGTCCAGTACCTGCCTGTACTCCGACATCGTGCTGCCTACCGCGACCTGGTACGAAAAAGACGACATGAATACCTCGGATATGCATCCGTTTATTCATCCGCTGTCTGCGGCCGTTGACCCGGCGTGGGAATCGAAAAGCGACTGGGAGATCTACAAAGACATCGCGAAGACATTCTCCGAAGTCTGCGTGGGGCACCTCGGCAAAGAGACCGACGTGGTGACGCTGCCCATCCAGCACGACTCTGCTGCCGAACTGGCGCAGCCGCTGGACGTGAAGGACTGGAAAAAAGGCGAATGCGATCTGATCCCGGGCGTGACCGCACCGCACATCATTCCGGTTGAACGTGACTACCCGGCAACGTACGAGCGCTTTACCTCTATCGGCCCGCTGATGGAGAAAATCGGTAACGGCGGGAAAGGGATCGCCTGGAACACCCAGAGCGAAATGGACCTGCTGCGCAAGCTCAACTACACCAAAGCGGACGGTCCGGCCAAAGGCCAGCCAATGCTGAACACGGCAATTGATGCGGCAGAGATGATCCTGACCCTGGCACCGGAAACCAACGGCCACGTGGCGGTGAAGGCCTGGGCAGCGCTGAGCGAGTTCACTGGTCGTGACCATACGCACCTGGCGACGAATAAAGAGGAAGAGAAAATCCGCTTCCGCGATATTCAGGCCCAGCCGCGTAAGATTATCTCCAGCCCGACCTGGTCTGGCCTCGAAGACGAGCATGTCTCCTATAACGCCGGCTACACCAACGTTCACGAGCTGATCCCATGGCGCACCCTGTCCGGCCGCCAGTCGCTTTATCAGGATCACCAGTGGATGCGCGACTTCGGTGAAAGCCTGCTGGTGTACCGTCCGCCAATCGACACCCGCTCCGTGAAAGCGGTGATGGGCGCGAAATCGAACGGTAACCCGGAGAAGGCGCTGAACTTCCTGACGCCGCACCAGAAGTGGGGGATCCACTCCACCTACAGCGACAACCTGCTGATGCTGACCCTGTCGCGCGGCGGTCCGATTGTCTGGATGAGCGAAACGGATGCCAAAGATCTGGGTATTGAAGATAACGACTGGATCGAAGTGTTCAACAGCAACGGTGCCCTGACGGCGCGTGCGGTGGTGAGCCAGCGCGTACCGGCCGGGATGACCATGATGTACCACGCGCAGGAACGTATCGTTAACCTGCCGGGGTCAGAGATCACCGAGCAGCGCGGCGGGATCCACAACTCCGTGACCCGCATTACGCCGAAGCCGACCCACATGATCGGTGGCTATGCGCAGCTGGCCTACGGCTTTAACTACTACGGCACCGTAGGATCGAACCGCGATGAGTTCGTGGTGGTACGTAAGATGAAGAATATTAACTGGTTAGACGGCGAAGGTAATGACCAGGTACAGGAGAGCGTAAAATGAAAATTCGTTCACAAGTCGGCATGGTGCTGAATCTGGATAAATGCATCGGCTGCCATACCTGCTCGGTCACCTGTAAAAACGTCTGGACCAGCCGTGAAGGTATGGAATACGCCTGGTTCAACAACGTGGAAAGCAAGCCGGGCACCGGCTTCCCGACCGACTGGGAAAACCAGGAGAAGTGGAAGGGCGGCTGGATCCGCAAAATCAACGGCAAACTGCAGCCGCGCATGGGTAACCGTGCGATGTTGCTGGGAAAAATCTTCGCTAACCCGCATCTGCCGGGCATCGATGATTACTACGAGCCGTTTGATTACGACTACCAGAATCTGCACAACGCGCCGGAAGGCAAACACCAGCCGATCGCCCGTCCTCGCTCGCTGATCACCGGTCAGCGCATGGACAAAATTACCAGCGGTCCAAACTGGGAAGAGATTCTGGGCGGCGAGTTTGAGAAACGCGCCAAAGACCAGAACTTCGAGAACATGCAAAAGGCGATGTACGGCCAGTTCGAAAACACCTTCATGATGTATCTGCCGCGCCTGTGCGAGCACTGCCTTAACCCGGCGTGCGTGGCGACCTGCCCGAGCGGCGCCATCTACAAGCGTGAAGAAGATGGCATCGTGCTGATCGATCAGGACAAGTGCCGCGGCTGGCGTATGTGCATCACCGGCTGCCCGTACAAAAAGATCTACTTCAACTGGAAGAGCGGTAAGTCTGAGAAGTGCATCTTCTGCTACCCGCGTATCGAAGCCGGTATGCCGACCGTCTGTTCCGAAAGCTGCGTAGGCCGTATTCGCTACCTGGGCGTGCTGCTGTACGACGCGGACGCGATTGAAAACGCAGCGAGCACCGAAAACGAGAAAGATCTGTATCAGCGTCAGCTGGACGTGTTCCTCGATCCGAACGATCCGAAGATCATTGAGCAGGCGCTGAAGGACGGCATTCCGCAGAGCGTGATTGACGCCGCGCAGCAGTCTCCGGTGTACAAGATGGCGATGGACTGGAAGCTGGCCCTGCCGCTGCATCCGGAATACCGCACGCTGCCGATGGTCTGGTACGTGCCGCCGCTGTCGCCGATTCAGTCTGCCGCTGACGCGGGCGAGCTGGGCAGCAACGGCATTCTGCCGGATGTGGAGAGCCTGCGCATTCCGGTGCAGTACCTGGCAAACCTGCTGACCGCAGGGGATACCCAGCCGGTCCTGCTGGCGCTGAAACGAATGCTGGCGATGCGCCACTTCAAGCGTGCCGAAACCGTGGACGGCGTATCCGATACCCGCGCGCTGGAAGAGGTTGGTCTGACTGAAGCGCAGGCGCAGGAGATGTACCGCTATCTGGCGATTGCCAACTACGAAGACCGTTTCGTGGTGCCGAGCAGCCACCGTGAGCTGGCCCGCGAAGCCTTCCCGGAGAAAAACGGCTGTGGCTTTAGCTTCGGCGACGGTTGCCACGGGTCAGACAGCAAATTCAACCTGTTCAACAGCCGCCGCATCGACGCCATGGATGTGACCAGTAAAACGGAGCCGCACTCATGATTGAACTTGTCATTGTTTCTCGACTGCTTGAGTACCCGGATGCGGCGCTTGCGCAGCATCAGCAGGAACTCTTTGATGCACTCGCGTCTTCAGAAAACCTGGATAAAGAGGATGCCCAGAAGCTTGGCGTTTTCCTCCGCGACCTGTTAGCGCGCGACCTTCTGGACGCGCAGGCGGACTACAGCCAGCTGTTTGACCGTGGACGTGCAACGTCCCTGCTGTTGTTTGAACACGTTCACGGTGAATCCCGCGACCGTGGTCAGGCGATGGTGGATCTGATGGCCCAGTACGAACAGCACGGCCTGCAGCTCGACAGCCGCGAGCTGCCGGACCATCTGCCGCTCTATCTGGAGTATCTGGCGCAGTTGCCGAAAGAGGAGGCGCTGGGTGGTCTGCAGGACATCGCGCCGATCCTGGCGCTGCTCGGCGCGCGTCTTCAGCAGCGTGAGAGCCGCTATGCGGTGCTGTTCGATCTGCTGGTGAAGCTGGCCAACGCCGCGGTCGACAGTGAAAAAGTGGCGGAGAAAATCGCCGATGAAGCCCGTGACGATACGCCACAGGCGCTGGATGCGGTATGGGAAGAAGAGCAGGTGAAATTCTTTGCTGACCAGAACTGCGGGGAATCTGAAATCTCAGCGCATCAGCGTCGTTTTGCCGGTGCCGTGGCCCCGCAATATTTGAATATCTCTAACGGAGGACGGCACTAATGCACTTCCTGAATATGTTCTTCTTTGACATTTACCCGTATATCGCGGGCACCGTGTTCCTGGTGGGAAGCTGGCTGCGTTATGACTACGGCCAGTACACCTGGCGTGCCGCCTCCAGCCAGATGCTGGATCGCAAAGGGATGCATGTGGGCTCTAACCTGTTCCACATCGGTATTCTGGGCATTTTTGCCGGTCACTTCCTCGGGATGCTGACGCCGCACTGGATGTATGAAGCGTGGCTACCGATTGAGGTGAAGCAGAAGATGGCGATGATCGCCGGCGGTGCCTGCGGGGTGATGACCTTAGTCGGTGGCCTGCTGCTGCTGAAACGTCGTCTGTTCAGCCCACGCGTGCGTGCTACCACGACCGCTGCGGACATCCTGATCCTCTCCCTGCTGATGGTGCAGTGCGCGCTGGGTCTGTTGACCATTCCGTTCTCGGCGCAGCATATGGACGGCAGTGAAATGATGAAGCTGGTGGGCTGGGCGCAGTCCGTGGTGACCTTCCACGGCGGAGCGTCTGCGCACCTGGACGGCGTAGCGTTTATCTTCCGTGTTCACCTGGTGCTGGGGATGACGCTGTTTGTGCTGTTCCCGTTCTCCCGCCTGGTGCATATCTGGAGCGCGCCGGTGGAGTACCTGACGCGCAAATACCAGATAGTACGCGCCCGTCGCTAATTTGCCGTTTTGATACCAACCCCGCACTCGCGGGGTTTTTTTTCGCCCCAGCCCAGGTTGTTACCCGCGGCAGCAAACAGGATAAGCGCGCCACCTGCCAGCTGCGTCAGGCTCAGCGCATGTCCGAACAGCAGATTATCAACCACAATTGCTACCACCGGATAGATAAACGACAGGGAGCCGGTAATGGGCGTCGGCAGCTTCTGAAGCGCGCTGTAGAGCAACTGGTACATAATGCCGGTATGGACAATGCCCAGCGTGAGCAGGATCGGCCACGGGAAATCACCGGAAAATGACGGCAGGCTGGCAAATGGCAAAAGCATCACGACGCCCGTCAGTACCTGGATAAAGGCGATATGCTGCGGTGCGATGGATTTCAGCTTGCGGGCAATCATGGCCGTTAGCGCGTAGAAGAAGGCCGCGGCCATGGCCAGACCGATTCCGGCGAGCCATTCACCGCCATGCGCGCCGGTCAGCTCGCTGGAGAGCAGTATCACCACGCCGCCAAAGGCGAGGAACAACCAGCCCCATTTCACCAGGCTAACGCGTTCCCCTAAAAACATCCCCATCAAGACCAGCATAAACGGCTGGGTGTTATAGACCACGGTCGAAAGGCCAATCGAGATCCGCTCATAGGCTGCGAAGAGTAGCAGCCAGTTCACCACGAGCGCCACGCCGCCGAGAATAGCCAGCAGCAGCGTGGTGCGGGTGAGGGGACTAAAGGGCTTTTGACTGACCCGGATAAAAATAAAAAGCGCCATAGCCCCGATAAGACAGCGCCAGAACACCACTTCCGTCACCGGCAGACCGGAGAGCAAAACAAACGCGCCGATAGAGCCGGAAATTAACATCGCCAGGCTCATTTGCCAGACGCCTTTATGTAAATCACGCATCTTTCACCTCCTGATTAATGACGCTATTGTCGAAAATCGCTGTCGGGTTTTACAGGGGTGATATAAGGTTGAAAAGGTAAATGACTTTTTAAAATTAGGTGAAAAGAATGGAATGCCTTATCGATGATATCGACCGACAAATTTTAGCCTGTCTGGTTGAGGATGCGCGCATGTCGTTGAAGGTGCTCAGCGGCCGCATCGGTCTGACGTCCCCCAGCACGGCAGAACGCCTGAAGAGGCTGGAAGAGCGCGGTGTGATCCAGGGTTATGGTGCACGGGTGAATCTGGCGGCGCTGGGGTATACGCTGCAGGCGCTGGTACGGGTTCGCCCCTTACCGGGTCTGTTGCATAAGGTGGATAAGTACATTCAGGCGATGCCGGAGTGTATTGAGAGCGACAAAGTGACCGGGGAAGATTGCTTTGTGATTAGGCTGGTGGTGCGATCGATAGAGCAACTGGATGCGCTGCTGGACGGTCTGGCAGAGCATGCTCAGTGTAATACGTCGATTGTGAAGAGTTCGCCTGTCAGGCGTCGTTTGCCGCCGATGTAGCCATTTTTCGCTGGGTGGCGGCTGCGCCTTACCCGGCCTACAAAGGCGGACTTGGTTTTTTTATGCTGAGGAAGTGATGGTGGTGGGGGAAGGATTCGAACCTTCGAAGTCGATGACGGCAGATTTACAGTCTGCTCCCTTTGGCCGCTCGGGAACCCCACCAGGGGTAATTCAAATTTTGAGGTCGTGCTGAGAGATGGTGGTGGGGGAAGGATTCGAACCTTCGAAGTCGATGACGGCAGATTTACAGTCTGCTCCCTTTGGCCGCTCGGGAACCCCACCACGGGGTAATGCTTTTTACTGGCCTGCTTCCTGCTGGAAGCGGGGCGCATCATATCAAATGAGACGCCCCTGTAAAGCATTCCTTTAGGGAAACGAAGTTGTTTGCCTGCTTTTTATCCGTAAAGGCGCAAAGCTAATCAATTCATTTTCCGAAAGATTAAAGAATGATGGTTCTGTTACCGTAAACGAAGACTCGCTGAGCCAGCACCTGATACAGCGCGCGGCTTAACACATTCTTCTCAACGTCACGGCCTGCGCGCATCATGTCCTCAGCGGTGTAGGTGTGATCCACATGAATCACGTCCTGCATGATGATGGGACCTTCGTCCAGGTTGTCATTCACGTAGTGTGCGGTCGCGCCGATGATCTTCACGCCGCGTTCGTAGGCCTGGTGGTATGGACGCGCGCCGATAAAGGCCGGCAGGAACGAGTGGTGGATGTTGATGATCTTGTTCGGGAAACGCGCCACGAAAGATGGCGTTAACACGCGCATGTATTTCGCCAGCACCACATAGTCCGGGTTATGCGCTTCAATGGCCTGCGCCATCAGATCGTCGTGCTCTTCGCGGGAATGGCCTTCATGGCTGACCAGCTCGAACGGAATATCAAAGCGCTCGACCAACGTACGCAGCGTCTCGTGGTTGCCAATCACGGCAGCAATTTCAACGTCCAGACCGCCGTAGTTGGCCTTCATCAGCAGGTCACCCAGGCAGTGTGCTTCTTTGGTCACCAGGATCACGATGCGGCGTCGGCCCGCAGGGGTCAATTCGCGCACGGAGCCTTCCGGAAGCGCGCTGTCAAGATCGGCCAGCAGCGTGGTGTCGTTGAAAATACCTTCCAGTTCGGTACGCATGAAGAAGCGGCCGGTACGGTGGTCAACGAACTCGTTGTTCTGCACGATATTCAGTTCATGTTTGTAGCAAATGTTGGTAATTCGTGCGATCAGCCCTTTTTGATCGGGACAGATGGTGCGCAGAACTTTACGTTGTAATGATTGCATCGCCGGGAAATCCTGTTTGTATTTGCGAAGTCTGGGTTGTCAGGCATTACTGCCCGCAACACTTTTTAAATTTTTTACCTGAACCACACGGGCAGGGATCGTTACGACCAAACTGTGGGCGCGTTCCGTCAATATAATACCATTGCCCGCTTTCCTTTAAGAACCGGGAACGCTCGATAATGGCACCCGGTTTATTATTCTCGGTAAAACGGGCAACAAAGCTGACGTAACCTTCATCCACATGACTGCCTGGAGAGGATTCATAGACGGTGAGGCCGAGCCACTGCGTGTTCGCAAACCCGGCTTCGATGTCCTGTTTGAAATCGGCTGCACGGCAGGATGGATGCCAGGTTTTAATCAGATAGTCTGCGTCTTTGATCACAAAAGCAGTGTACCGTGAACGCATAAGGTGTGACGGGTCTGGTGCAACCTGATCGCCAGAAAGATATCGCTGGCAACATAGGCTATACTCCAGAGCGCTACCACAAGGGCAGAGTTGAGACACGATTCTCTTCCTGGAACAAAATATTAAGGCGTAAAACGCTTCGGGTAGCACTATGTTAACTGAGGCGTTGCGTTGACGCTATGTCAGGAATCCAGGGGAAGTAAAACAGGACTAATGAGAAAGGTTAAAATTGGGCTGGCGCTGGGTTCAGGGGCCGCCCGGGGATGGTCGCACATCGGCGTGATTAATGCCTTAAATCAGATGGGCATTACCGTCGATATTGTTGCAGGGTGTTCAATCGGATCGCTTGTCGGCTCCGCTTACGCGTGCGGGAAGCTTCCGGAGCTCGAGACATGGGTGCGCTCCTTCAGCTACTGGGACGTGCTGCGTCTGATGGACCTCTCCTGGCAGCGTGGTGGACTGCTGCGCGGCGAACGCGTCTTTAACCAGTTCCGCCAGGTTATGCCTCTCGAAGACTTCACTGATTGTCAGATGCCTTTCGGCGCCGTCGCGACAAACCTCAGCACAGGACGCGAGCTCTGGCTCACCGAAGGCGATATCCATCTTGCCGTGCGTGCCTCCTGCAGTATGCCGGGACTCATGGCGCCTGTCCCACACAACGGTTACTGGCTTGTCGATGGTGGCGTCGTTAACCCGGTTCCCATCTCTCTGACGCGTGCTATGGGTGCGGACATCGTGATTGCCGTCGACTTGCAGCACGATGCCCACCTCATGCAACAGGATCTCATGCCGGTCAATCTCCAGAGCGAAGATGCTGAGGGCGAGAAACTGGCCTGGCATGAACGCCTGCGCGGAAGAATCGGGCGTCTGGCCGCGCGTCGTTCGGTTGCCGCGCCGACGGCGATAGAAATCATGACCACGTCAATTCAGGTTCTCGAGAACCGCCTTAAACGTAACCGTATGGCAGGCGATCCTCCGGATATTCTTATTCAGCCGTACTGTCCGCAAATCTCTACCCTTGATTTCCATCGGGCTGAGGCCGCCATCGCAGCGGGCTCGTTAGCCGTCGAAAAGAAAATGGACGAATTGTTGCCTTTTGTGCAGACCGCACGTTAAGCACCTTTTTTTGACTACTTCAGCAAAATCTGACAGGCGATAGTGCCGATCGCATGCCACTATTTAGTTACTGTCAGCCAGGGGAGGAACCATGACGCAGCCATTGGCCGGAAAACACATTTTGATTGTTGAAGACGAGCCCGTTTTCCGATCGCTACTGGATTCGTGGTTATCCTCGCTCGGCGCAATGACGTCGCTGGCTGAAGATGGCATCGACGCCCTGGAAAAAATGATCAGCATTACGCCCGATTTGATGATTTGCGACATTGCGATGCCGCGCATGAATGGACTGAAGCTGGTTGAACATCTGCGTAACGAAGGCAATCAAACGCCGATTCTGGTGATCTCTGCCACCGAGAACATGGCGGACATTGCAAAAGCATTACGTCTTGGGGTACAGGATATCCTGCTTAAGCCGGTCAAAGATTTGCACCGGCTGCGAGAAACGGTCCTGGCGTGCCTTTATCCGAATATGTTTAATTCCCGGGTAGAGGAAGAGGAGCGTCTTTTCCAGGACTGGGACGCGCTGGTAAGTAATCCGCCTGCCGCGGCGAAACTGTTGCAAGAACTCCAGCCACCCGTCCAGCAAACAATTTCACACTGTCGCGTAAATTATCGGCAGCTGGTGGCCGCTGACCAGCCAGGACTGGTGCTGGATATTGCGCCACTGTCAGATTCCGATCTTGCGTTTTATTCTCTGGATGTCACCCGGGCGGGGGATAACGGTGTATTAGCGGCGTTACTTCTTCGTGCGCTATTTAATGGTTTGTTGCAGGAACAGTTATCCCATCAGGGACAACGGTTGCCTGAGTTAGGCAGTTTACTCAAACAGGTAAACCAGCTTTTTCGTCAGGCCAATCTGCCTGGACAGTTCCCGCTATTGGTTGGCTATTACCATAGCGGTTTAAAAAATCTGATCCTCGTTTCAGCCGGTCTCAATGCATCACTGAATACCGGTGAACACCATATTCAGGTGAGTAACGGTGTACCGCTTGGGACGTTGGGAACGGCGTATCTTAATCAAATTAGCCACCGCTGTTCCTCGTGGCAGTGCCAAATTTGGGGTGCCGGAGGACGGTTACGCTTAATGTTGTCCACGGAATAAGCAATTGGATCGTCATTTTAAGATTGCTTTACCTGTGTTTTACGGGGAGTGCTACTATCGCTGCCCAGTTTCATGCGTATTTATCCTAATTGATCGGCAACGCGTTCTTTTCAGACCCGGACTGCGGGGTGAGGCTGATATACTCAACGCGTTATTTATTGCATAAAAGTTCAAAACTTGAACAGCTCAGGAGAATTTGAATGGCTGCCCTAAATTCGAAAGTCAGAAAGGCCGTTATCCCGGTAGCGGGATTGGGGACCAGGATGTTACCAGCAACTAAGGCGATTCCTAAAGAGATGCTGCCTCTGGTTGATAAGCCATTAATCCAGTATGTCGTGAATGAATGTATCGCAGCCGGCATCACTGAAATTGTGCTGGTTACGCATTCATCTAAAAACTCTATCGAAAACCATTTCGATACAAGCTTTGAACTTGAAGCCATGCTGGAAAAACGTGTTAAGCGTCAGCTGTTAGAAGAAGTTCAGTCTATTTGCCCTCCACACGTCACCATTATGCAGGTTCGTCAGGGGCTGGCTAAAGGTCTGGGCCACGCTGTTATGTGCGCGCACCCTGTCGTGGGGGATGAGCCTGTAGCGGTAATTCTGCCTGACGTTATTCTGGATGAATACGAATCCGATCTTTCTCAGGATAACCTGGCTGAAATGATCAAACGTTTCGACGAAACCGGCAGCAGCCAGATTATGGTTGAGCCTGTTGAAGACGTAACGGCATACGGTGTGGTTGACTGCAAAGGCGTTAACCTGGAGCCGGGTGAGAGTGTGCCGATGGTGGGCGTCGTAGAGAAGCCTAAAGCCGATGTCGCGCCTTCAAACCTTGCTGTTGTAGGTCGCTATGTCCTGAGTGCTGAAATCTGGCCTCTGCTGGCTAAAACGCCTCCAGGAGCGGGTGATGAGATCCAGCTGACGGATGCCATCGATATGCTGATCGAGAAAGAGACCGTTGAGGCCTACCATATGAAAGGTAAGAGCCATGACTGCGGTAATAAGCTCGGTTATATGCAGGCGTTTGTTGAATATGGTATCCGCCACAATACCCTTGGCGAAGAATTTAAAACCTGGCTCAAAGAGAGCGTAGGTATTAAGAAATAAGCCACGGTTGTAAATGTTCGAAACCGGTGAGGCGCTGCCCACCGGTTTTTTTATGCCCATAACACTCCCGAAAACCTGTCTGAAAGTACAGTCGATGAAATTGCTAAATAATGCTTTATGACAGAGTGTAAGAGGATGTTTGTGGCAAATTTAGGTTAAAAAAAATCCCGCAATATGCGGGATTTTTCTGAATGAGGCTCGATTAATCCTTGATCAGGAAGTCGTCCAGCTGTTTACCCTGCTCATCCATCGCTTTCTTGATAACAGCAGGAGTACGACCCTGGCCAGTCCAGGTTTTAGTTTCGCCGTTCTCATCAACGTAGCTATATTTAGCAGGACGGGCAGCACGCTTAGCTTTAGTACCGGTTTTAGCGGCAGCCATGCTGTTCAGCAATTCATTTGGATCGATACCATCAGCAATCAGCATTTCACGATATTGCTGCAGTTTACGAGTACGTTCTTCGATTTCAGCCGCAGCAGCGCTTTCTTCTTCGCGACGTTCATTAACTACAACTTCTAATTTTTCCAGCATTTCTTCAAGCGTTTCGAGGGTGCATTCTCTTGCCTGCGCACGAAGAGTACGGATGTTGTTCAGAATTTTAAGTGCTTCGCTCATTGTAGTAATCTCAAACTTATAATGGGGGGTGGTTTGTTGACCTAATAATAGAGCCATAAATTCAGATGTGCAATAGCCAGGAATGTAAGGAATTCAAAAAATACTAAATAATGCCGCTATTATTAATTACGCTAACTTAAATTCCACCACCCAGCTGTCTCGGTTGTTATCACCGGAACCTGCTTAACCCGGTCGATTGCGTCTTTTTTTTGTGACATTTCCCGCAGGAATTATAGTTGCGGCGGAGAAATATCAGCCTTTTGTATTAGTTCTCACCCCTGGTGTTAAGCCTGAAATAGTTAATAAATAGTGAATTTTAAAGGGCCGGGATTCCACTATAAAAAGAAGTGTTATGTTTGGCTTAACTTATAACATATTGGCGTGGCTGAATGGGTTTACTTCATGTTTTAACGGGTTATTTTCAGAAACAGAAGGTACTGAACGCGGCACTGAACCGCATCCTCTGTGCGCTGCATCGCTGATGACCGGACAAAATATGGTACAATGACTCATCGGGAATATTACACATTGATTAGGGTTTTACGGCCAATGGCACAACTTTATTTCTACTATTCGGCAATGAATGCCGGGAAATCCACCGCGCTGCTGCAATCCTCGTACAATTACCAGGAACGCGGGATGCGTACCGTTGTTTATACGGCTGAAATTGACGATCGCTTTGGCGCAGGGAAGGTGAGCTCCAGAATAGGGCTCTCGTCGCCTGCCAGGCTGTTTAACCCGAAAACCGATCTGTTTGAAGACATTCGTGCAGAACATGCGGCACAGCCCATTCACTGCGTACTGGTCGATGAGAGCCAGTTTCTGACGCGTGAACAGGTCCATGCCCTGTCAGAGGTGGTCGATGAGCTTGATATCCCCGTGCTCTGTTACGGCCTGCGTACGGATTTCCGCGGGGAGCTTTTTGAAGGGAGCCAGTATTTGCTTGCCTGGTCGGATAAACTTGTCGAACTGAAAACGATCTGCTTCTGCGGTCGTAAAGCGAGTATGGTGCTTCGTCTCGACCAGTCCGGGAAACCTTATGCAGATGGCGAGCAGGTGGTGATAGGCGGCAATGAACGCTATGTTTCGGTCTGCCGTAAGCATTATAAAGAAGCGTTGTCTGTAGGCTCGCTGACGGCGATTCAGCACGACAACAGAAAATAACGTCAGTCTTATTATTCAGACATAAAAAAACCCGCCATTAAGGCGGGTTTTTCATCTGCTGCTGTCAATTAAGCGCTTTTCTTCGCTTTCTTGTCAGCTTTGATGACTGGGGCTTCTGTTTTCACAGCGGCAACGTCACCTTCTTTGAACTCACGACCGTAGTAGGTATCCAGCAGAATCTGTTTCAGCTCGGAGATCAGTGGGTAGCGCGGGTTAGCACCGGTACACTGGTCATCGAATGCATCTTCAGACAGCTTGTCTACGTGAGCGAGGAAGTCAGCTTCCTGTACGCCCGCTTCACGGATTGATTTAGGAATACCCAGTTCAGCCTTCAGGCTTTCCAGCCATGCCAGCAGTTTCTCAATCTTCGCAGCAGTGCGGTCGCCCGGTGCGCTCAGACCAAGGTGGTCAGCGATTTCAGCATAGCGACGACGGGCTTGTGGACGGTCGTACTGGCTGAAAGCCGTCTGCTTGGTTGGGTTGTCGTTAGCGTTATAACGGATAACGTTGCTGATCAACAGGGCGTTCGCCAGACCGTGAGGAATGTGGAACTGTGAGCCCAGTTTGTGCGCCATTGAGTGGCAAACACCCAGGAAGGCGTTGGCAAACGCGATACCAGCGATGGTTGCTGCACTGTGAACGCGTTCACGTGCTACAGGGTTTTTAGAGCCTTCGTTGTAAGACGCTGGCAGGTTTTCTTTCAGCAGTTTCAGAGCCTGCAGGGCCTGACCATCTGAGAACTCAGACGCCAGCACAGAAACGTAAGCTTCCAGGGCGTGAGTCACCGCATCCAGACCACCGAACGCACACAGTGACTTCGGCATCTCCATGACCAGGTTCGCATCAACGATAGCCATGTCTGGCGTCAGCGCATAGTCAGCCAGTGGGTATTTCTGACCTGTTGCATCGTCGGTTACTACCGCGAATGGCGTAACTTCTGAACCGGTACCGGAAGTGGTGGTGACCGCGATCATTTTCGCTTTTACGCCCATTTTCGGGAACTTGTAGATACGTTTACGGATGTCCATAAAGCGCAGCGCCAGTTCTTCGAAGTGCGTTTCTGGATGCTCGTACATAACCCACATGATTTTCGCGGCGTCCATTGGGGAACCACCACCCAGTGCGATAATCACATCTGGTTTGAAGGAGTTAGCCAGTTCAGCACCTTTACGTACAACGCTCAGGGTTGGGTCAGCTTCAACTTCGAAGAATACTTCAGTTTCGACGCCAGCCGCTTTCAGCACGGAGGTTATCTGGTCAGCGTAGCCGTTGTTAAACAGGAAACGGTCAGTCACGATGAGCGCACGTTTGTGGCCATCAGTAATCACTTCATCCAGCGCGATTGGCAGAGAGCCACGGCGGAAGTAGATAGATTTCGGAAGTTTGTGCCACAACATGTTTTCAGCTCGCTTAGCAACGGTTTTCTTGTTGATCAGGTGTTTTGGACCAACGTTTTCAGAGATGGAGTTACCACCCCAGGAACCACAACCCAGAGTCAGGGAAGGTGCGAGTTTAAAGTTGTACAGGTCACCGATACCACCCTGAGAAGCAGGGGTGTTGATCAGGATACGTGCAGTTTTCATCTTCTGACCGAAGTGAGCAACACGCTCTGGCTGGTTGTCCTGGTCAGTGTACAGACAAGAGGTGTGACCGATACCGCCCATGGCAACCAGCTTCTCTGCTTTCTCAACCGCGTCTTCGAAATCTTTCGCACGGTACATGGCAAGCGTAGGAGACAGTTTTTCGTGAGCAAACGGCTCGCTTTCGTCAACAACTTTCACTTCACCGATCAGGATTTTGGTTGTTGCCGGAACGGTAAAGCCTGCGAGTTCAGCAATTTTGTAGGCTGGCTGACCCACGATAGCGGCGTTCAGCGCGCCATTTTTCAGGATGATGTCCTGAACCGCTTTCAGCTCTTTGCCCTGCAGCAGGTAGCCGCCGTGGCTGGCGAAACGTTCGCGAACCGCGTCATATACGGAATCCACGACCACAACAGACTGTTCAGATGCACAGATCACGCCGTTATCGAAGGTTTTAGACATCAGCACAGACGCGACAGCACGTTTGATATCAGCGGTTTCATCGATAACAACAGGGGTGTTACCCGCGCCCACGCCGATAGCAGGTTTACCGGAGCTGTATGCGGCTTTAACCATGCCTGGACCACCGGTCGCCAGAATCAGGTTAATGTCCGGGTGATGCATCAGCGCGTTGGAGAGCTCAACAGAAGGTTGGTCGATCCAGCCGATCAGGTCTTTTGGTGCACCCGCAGCGATAGCCGCTTGCAGGACGATATCTGCAGCTTTGTTAGTCGCGTCTTTCGCACGTGGGTGTGGAGAGAAGATGATTGCGTTACGGGTCTTCAGGCTAATCAGTGATTTGAAGATTGCAGTAGACGTTGGGTTAGTGGTCGGAACAATACCGCAGATGATGCCGATAGGTTCAGCGATGGTGATGGTACCGAAGGTGTCGTCTTCGGACAGCACGCCACAGGTTTTCTCATCTTTATAGGCGTTGTAGATATACTCGGAAGCGAAGTGGTTTTTAATCACTTTATCTTCCACGATACCCATGCCGGATTCGGCAACGGCCATTTTAGCGAGAGGGATTCGAGCATCTGCAGCAGCCAGTGCGGCCGCGCGGAAGATTTTATCAACCTGTTCTTGAGTGAAATTGGCATATTCACGCTGGGCTTTTTTAACGCGCTCGACGAGGGCGTTCAGTTCAGCGATATTAGTAACAGCCATAATGCTCTCCTGATAATGTTTAAACTCTTTTAGTAAACCAGCGCTCGATACGTCACACAGTATAGACAGAGCCGATACGACTTGCGTAACACAAAGTAAAACAAAGAGTTACTTTCTGCGTCAGCACACTAATTTACTAAAAGAGCCTTACCTTAGCATCATCCCTTTTTGTCAGGTGACCTCCCTGGGGGTGTAACCAAGATTACTCACTTCTGAGTACGAAAATCATGATCTGTGTCAATTTTCCCCCAAGCTGATACCTTTCAGCAGGGTTATTTCGTGCTGATTTTTCCAGTGTTAAATAATTACGTAAGTATTGGAAGCGGCACTATCATTGATTATACATATGTTTAACATCCTGAAATGATAACGTTTTGGTACAGATTTCAAGTGAAGTATGCTGATAAAAAGGGTATCTTCAGCGCGATTTCTCACGACAAATTGTCAGTCCAGGGCATGTGTATAAGTGGAGCAAAACGTGATCCAAACGCTCTTTGATTTTCCAACGTATTTTAAATTTTTTATTGGTTTGTTTGCCCTGGTCAACCCGGTGGGGATCATTCCTGTCTTCATTAGTATGACGAGTTACCAGACAGCGGCGGCCAGGAACAAAACCAACCTCACCGCTAACCTGTCGGTAGCGATCATATTGTTGACCTCTCTTTTTCTCGGCGACACGATTCTTCAGCTGTTCGGGATTTCCATTGATTCTTTCCGTATTGCCGGCGGGATCCTGGTGGTGACCATCGCCATGTCCATGATCAGCGGTAAGCTGGGCGAGGATAAGCAGAATAAACAAGAGAAGTCAGAAACCGCTATTCGCGAAAGCATTGGCGTAGTGCCGCTGGCCTTACCGCTGATGGCCGGTCCGGGAGCCATCAGTTCAACCATCGTCTGGGGGACGCGTTACCATAGCCTGATGCACCTGATTGGCTTTTCAGTGGCTATTGCCATTTTTGCGCTCTGCTGTTGGGGGGTGTTCCGCATGGCACCCTGGCTGGTGCGGTTGCTGGGTCAAACGGGCATCAACGTCATTACGCGTATCATGGGCCTGTTGCTGATGGCGTTAGGGATCGAATTCATCGTCACGGGTATTAAAAGCATTTTCCCCGGTTTATTGCATTAATACTTCATATGAAAGGACGGAGCGACGGCTCCGTTTTTTTACGTGATTATCAGCAAATCATATAACTAAAGTTGAAACGCTCACATATCATAATAAATTCTACTAATAATGTTCATTGCTTGTATTTCAATAGGTTATTAATTCCGCCTCAACCCGCCTGCACAGAAAATCTTCGATCGCTCTGTTATTTTACTCACATGATACTCTTGGGCTTGCTGAGAGATAACCGAAATGATATTAGTAATTTCAACATTCCCCTAGACGAATGTGCTAAATAATAACCAGTTGTTAAATTTTTGTACAAAATCACTCGATGATAGCGCAGCGACGCGCTTGGAGAGAAAATTTTCTCTATCCTATTGAATGTCATGTTGTTTTACTGATGTTCGATGTCTGGCAGGGCTGCCCTCAACGATACGGTACTCACCGTAAAAGAGAATTGCTTAACAAATTTGCAAAATGTATTGGCGCACGTTTACGCCATTTGATACTTTCCGGCCTAATATTTTGCAGCATAAAACAATCAGATGAGAATTATTTTCATATAGTTCTCTTCTTAGATATCCAGCGCAGGCCTCAAACAGGGGAGGCCTGTAAAGAATCGACGCAAGACGGCCATACGAGCGGTCAGTAATAAAAAAGTCGGTGATAGCAAGCAGTAAAAGAAGAACCTGACAGCAGCAAAAAAAACTCCTGCGCTGTACAGGCCCCAACAGGGGATTACACAGCTGGCGAAGGCCAGTCATTATAATGAGTGGAGTACCAACACAATGTCCATCATCACAAAAAAAAATCTGGTAGCGGCGGGGATTTTAACTGCGCTAATCGCGGGAAACGCTGCAATGGCTGCGGACGTTCCTGCAGGTGTTCAGCTGGCGGAGAAGCAAACGCTGGTGCGTAACAACGGTGCGGAAGTTCAGTCTCTCGACCCGCACAAAATTGAAGGTGTTCCTGAGTCTAACGTCAACCGCGACCTGTTCGAAGGTCTGCTGGTAACGGACGTAGACGGCCACCCGGCACCGGGCGTGGCAGAAAAATGGGAAAACAAAGATTTCAAAGTCTGGACCTTCCATCTGCGTAAAGATGCGAAATGGTCCGACGGTACGCCGGTGACGGCTGAAGATTTCGTTTATAGCTGGCAGCGTCTGGCGAATCCAACGACCGCCTCTCCGTATGCGAGCTACCTGCAATATGGCCATATTGCCAATATTGATGACATCATCGCGGGCAAAAAACCGATCACCGATCTGGGCGTTAAGGCGATCGATGCCAATACCTTCGAAGTCACGTTGAGCGAACCTGTTCCGTACTTCTATAAGCTGCTGGTTCACCCGTCCGTCTCCCCGGTACCAAAATCCGCCGTGGAAAAATTTGGTGAAAAATGGACCCAGCCTGCCAATATCGTGACCAACGGTGCCTACAAGCTGAAAGACTGGGTGGTCAACGAGCGTATGGTGCTTGAGCGTAACCCGCAATACTGGGACAACGCGAAAACCGTCATTAATCAGGTTACCTACCTGCCAATTTCGTCCGAAGTGACTGACGTTAACCGCTACCGCAGCGGCGAAATCGACATGACCTATAACAACATGCCGATTGAACTGTTCCAGAAACTGAAGAAAGAGATCCCTAAAGAAGTTCACGTCGACCCGTACCTGTGCACCTACTACTATGAAATCAACAACCAGAAAGCACCGTTCACCGACGTACGCGTTCGTACTGCGCTGAAGCTGGCACTGGATCGCGATATCATCGTGAACAAAGTGAAAAACCAGGGCGATCTGCCGGCATACAGCTATACCCCTCCATACACCGATGGCGCAAAACTGACCGAGCCAGACTGGTTCAAACAGA
Organism: Enterobacter sp. NFIX58; assembly: GCF_900110475.1. Classification (NCBI taxonomy): domain Bacteria; kingdom Pseudomonadati; phylum Pseudomonadota; class Gammaproteobacteria; order Enterobacterales; family Enterobacteriaceae; genus Enterobacter; species Enterobacter sp. NFIX58. Next base: position 218,206 of record NZ_FODW01000001.1, read on the forward strand.
CGCAGGAACAGCGTAACGCAGAAGCGAAGAAACTGCTGGCCGAAGCGGGCTATACCGCCGATAAGCCGCTGACCTTCAGCCTGCTGTACAACACCTCCGATCTGCACAAAAAACTGGCTATCGCCGTTGCCTCGATCTGGAAAAAGAACCTGGGCGCGAACGTGAAGCTGGAGAATCAGGAGTGGAAGACCTTCCTCGACAGCCGTCATCAGGGCACCTTTGACGTGGCGCGTGCTGGCTGGTGTGCGGACTATAACGAACCGACCTCCTTCCTGAACACCATGCTGAGTGACAGCTCAAACAACACCGCGCACTATAAGAGCCCGGCGTTTGACAAGCTGATCGCCGACACGCTGAAAACTACTGACGAAGCACAGCGTACTGAACTGTACTCTAAAGCTGAGCAGCAGCTGGATAAAGATTCCGCGATCGTTCCGGTTTACTACTACGTTAACGCCCGTCTGGTGAAACCGTGGGTAGGTGGATATACCGGTAAAGACCCGATGGATAATATCTACGTTAAAAACTTGTATATTATCAAGCATTAATGGCAATGAGTGGGGCGGGCGTGCTCGCCCCACGGTGTCTAACCAACGTCACATTATATAGGCACACGCCAGAAGGTACGGGCAATGTTGAAATTTATCCTACGTCGCTGTCTGGAAGCGATTCCGACGCTATTTATTCTCATCACGATTTCCTTCTTCATGATGCGCCTTGCGCCGGGAAGTCCATTTACCGGTGAGCGTACGCTGCCGCCAGAAGTCATGGCGAATATCGAAGCGAAATACCACTTAAACGATCCTATCTCCACCCAATACTTCAACTACCTGAAGCAGCTGGCGCACGGTGATTTTGGACCGTCATTTAAATATAAAGACTATTCCGTTAACGACCTGGTGGCGTCCAGCTTCCCGGTGTCGGCGAAATTGGGTGCTGCGGCATTCATTCTGGCGATCGTTTTCGGGGTCACCGCTGGCGTCATCGCCGCGCTCAGACAAAATACCAAATGGGATTATGCCGTAATGGGGGTGGCGATGACCGGGGTAGTCATACCCAGCTTCGTTGTCGCGCCATTACTGGTGATGATATTTGCCATCACGCTGAAGTGGCTGCCTGGCGGCGGCTGGAACGGCGGGGCACTCAAGTTCATGATTTTGCCGATGGTGGCATTATCTCTGGCGTACATCGCCAGTATCGCGCGTATCACCCGTGGTTCAATGATCGAAGTGCTGCACTCGAACTTCATTCGTACCGCGCGCGCGAAAGGGCTGCCGATGCGTCGGATTATCTTCCGCCACGCGCTTAAACCGGCGCTATTGCCCGTGCTCTCCTACATGGGACCGGCATTCGTCGGGATCATCACCGGCTCGATGGTTATCGAAACCATTTACGGCCTGCCGGGCATTGGTCAGCTGTTTGTTAATGGCGCGCTCAACCGCGACTATTCGCTGGTACTGAGCCTGACCATTCTCGTCGGTGCGCTGACCATTCTCTTTAACGCAATCGTCGATGTTCTGTACGCCGTCATCGACCCGAAAATCCGTTACTAACTGGAGCACGCCATGATGTTGAGTAAGAAAAACAGCGAGGCGCTGGAAAACTTCAGTGAAAAACTGGAAGTGGAAGGTCGTAGCCTCTGGCAGGACGCGCGCCGTCGCTTTATGCACAACCGCGCGGCGGTGGCGAGTCTGGTGGTTCTGGTGATCATCGCACTGTTTGTGACCCTGGCGCCGATGCTGTCGCAATTTACCTATTTCGACACCGACTGGGGCATGATGTCCAGCGCGCCGGATATGGAGTCTGGCCACTATTTTGGCACGGACTCTTCCGGACGCGATCTGCTGGTGCGTGTTGCTATCGGGGGGCGTATCTCGCTGATGGTCGGGATTGCTGCCGCGCTGGTGGCGGTGATCGTGGGGACGCTCTACGGCTCACTGTCCGGCTACCTTGGCGGTAAAGTGGACTCGGTGATGATGCGTCTGCTGGAAATCCTGAACTCCTTCCCGTTTATGTTCTTCGTCATCCTGCTGGTGACCTTCTTCGGTCAGAATATCCTGTTGATCTTCGTGGCCATCGGGATGGTTTCCTGGCTGGATATGGCGCGTATTGTCCGCGGCCAGACGCTGAGCCTCAAACGCAAAGAGTTTATCGAAGCCGCACAGGTCGGCGGTGTCTCTACCGGGAATATCGTGGTTCGCCATATCGTTCCTAACGTGCTGGGCGTGGTGGTGGTTTATGCCTCACTGCTGGTGCCAAGCATGATCCTGTTTGAATCCTTCCTGAGCTTCCTCGGTCTGGGTACGCAAGAGCCGCTGAGCAGCTGGGGCGCGCTGCTGAGTGACGGTGCAAACTCAATGGAAGTGTCACCGTGGCTGCTGTTATACCCGGCGGGTTTCCTGGTCGTTACCCTGTTTTGTTTTAACTTTATCGGCGATGGCCTGCGTGATGCCCTCGACCCGAAAGACCGTTAAGGAGTGCCGTCATGACAATGATTGAAACGGCAACCGCGCCACAGGCGCAGCAGCGGAGCGACCTTCTGCTGGACGTAAAAGATCTTCGTGTCACCTTTAAGACCCCGGACGGGGATGTGACCGCCGTGAACGATCTCAACTTCAACCTGCGTGCGGGCGAAACGCTCGGCATCGTGGGTGAATCCGGATCCGGGAAATCCCAGACCGCCTTTGCGCTAATGGGCCTGCTGGCCGCTAACGGTGTGATTGGCGGTTCAGCAAAATTCAACGGTCGCGAAATCCTCAATCTGCCGGAGCACGAGCTGAACAAGCTGCGCGCCGAGCAGATCTCGATGATTTTCCAGGATCCGATGACCTCGCTGAACCCGTACATGCGCGTCGGTGAGCAGCTGATGGAAGTCCTGATGCTGCACAAAGGTCTGGGCAAAGCCGAAGCCTTTGAAGAGTCGGTCAAAATGCTCGATGCGGTGAAAATGCCGGAAGCGCGTAAGCGCATGCGCATGTTCCCGCACGAGTTCTCTGGCGGTATGCGTCAGCGCGTGATGATTGCGATGGCGCTGCTGTGCCGGCCAAAACTGCTGATTGCCGACGAACCGACCACCGCGCTGGACGTTACCGTTCAGGCACAAATCATGACCCTGCTGAACGAGCTGAAGCGTGAGTTCAACACGGCGATTATCATGATCACCCACGACCTGGGCGTGGTGGCGGGCATCTGTGACAAAGTGCTGGTGATGTATGCCGGCCGTACCATGGAATACGGCAAAGCGCGTGACGTATTCTATCAGCCAGCGCATCCTTACTCGATTGGCCTGCTGAACGCGGTACCGCGTCTCGATGCGGAAGGGGAATCCTTGCTCACCATTCCGGGCAACCCGCCAAACCTGCTGCGCCTGCCGAAAGGCTGTCCGTTCCAGCCGCGCTGCCCGCACGCGATGGAAATCTGCAACAGCGCACCGCCGCTGGAAGAGTTTGCACCAGGCCGCCTGCGCGCCTGCTTTAAGCCGCAGGAGGAGCTGGTATGAACGCATTAGATGAAAAACGCAATGTGCTGCTCGAGATTGCTGACCTTAAGGTGCATTTCGACATCAAAGACGGCAAACAGTGGTTCTGGCAGCCGTCGAAGACCCTGAAAGCGGTGGACGGCGTCACGCTGCGCCTGTATGAGGGGGAAACCCTGGGCGTGGTGGGCGAGTCCGGCTGCGGTAAATCGACCTTTGCGCGCGCCATTATCGGTCTGGTGAAAGCCACCGACGGCAAAGTGGCCTGGCTGGGTAAAGATCTGCTGGGCATGAAACCCGACGAGTGGCGCGACGTGCGCAGCGATATCCAGATGATTTTCCAGGATCCGCTGGCATCGTTAAACCCGCGTATGACCATCGGTGAGATTATTGCCGAGCCGCTGCGGACCTATCATCCGAAGATGTCCCGTCAGGAAGTGCGCGATCGCGTTAAGGCGATGATGCTGAAAGTCGGGCTGTTGCCTAACCTCATCAACCGCTATCCGCACGAGTTCTCCGGCGGTCAGTGTCAGCGTATTGGTATTGCGCGCGCCCTGATCCTCGAACCGAAGCTGATTATCTGTGATGAGCCGGTCTCCGCGCTCGACGTCTCCATTCAGGCGCAGGTGGTTAACCTGCTGCAGAAGCTGCAGCGCGAAATGGGGCTGTCGCTGATCTTCATCGCGCATGACCTGGCCGTGGTGAAACACATCTCTGACCGCGTGCTGGTGATGTATCTGGGGCACGCCGTGGAGCTGGGCACCTATGACGAGGTGTACCACAATCCGCTGCACCCTTACACCAAAGCGCTGATGTCGGCAGTGCCGATCCCCGATCCCGATCTGGAAAAGAATAAGACCATCCAGCTTCTGGAAGGGGAATTGCCTTCACCGATTAACCCGCCGTCGGGCTGTGTCTTCCGCACGCGCTGCCCAATGGCCGGGCCGGAATGTGCGAAAACGCGACCGGTTCTGGAAGGCAGTTTCCGACATGCGGTTTCCTGCCTGAAAGTAGACCCGTTATAATCGCAAGGGCTGACATGATGTCAGCCCTTATATTTTGCGAGGTCACTGTGTCGCGTTTATTCACGTCAGCCCGTCGGCGGCTTTATCATGTTTTATTCGATCCTGAAACGGTATCCGGGCGACGCTTCGAAGGTCTTTGCGGTTTATTTGCGCTCCTCAGCGTGGTGGTCATCTTTATTGAGTCAGGCGCCGGGACGCAATACCACCTGACGTTTGACGAATGGCATGTCTTTGTCTGGCTTGAGCTGGCGATAACACTTGTTTTTACCGCTGAATATCTGCTCAGAGTAATTGCCTGGCCCAACCCGGCCCGATATGTTTTCAGCTTCTGGGGATTTATTGATTTAGCCACCATTCTGCCGCTCTACGTCATGTGGCTGTGGCCGGAAATCAGCCTGAGCTATGTCTTTGCCTGGCGAGCGATGCGCGTTATTCGCGTATTACGTATTCTGAAATTACTGCGCTTTATGCCCTCACTGCGCGTGTTCTGGAGCGCTATCGTCAGCGCGCGGCATCAGCTTATTCTCTTCTACTCGTTTATTGCCATCGTCATGATCGTTTTTGGCGCGCTGATGTATCTGATAGAGGGGCCGAAATATGGTTTCACGACGCTCAATGCGTCCGTTTATTGGGCGATAGTGACCGTGACGACCGTCGGGTACGGTGATATAACGCCCCATACGCCGCTGGGCCGCATTGTGGCCTCAGTGCTGATTTTGATTGGCTATTCGGTCATTGCTATTCCGACCGGGCTTATTACCACGCACATGAGCAGCGCATTTCAGAGCCGCAAGCAGCAGCGCAAATGTCCGGCATGTCACCAGGGTGAACATGACCTTAACGCGCGGTTTTGTAACCGCTGCGGAAGTGCGTTGCCGGAGTAAATAAAAAAGGCTGCAATCGCAGCCTTTTTTATTATTCGCGCCAGAGAATATGGCACAGCTTGTGGTCTTTCTCTCGACAGAGCAGGACGCGGGCGAAAATATCGTTAATCTCGCCACCGTCTTCATCGGCCAGCCCGATGACCACTTCGGCAAAGAAGTCAGGATTCAGATCGAAATCCACATGTTCAGCCCAGTCTTCTGAAGGGTCGAACAGTTCGGCACCGCCGCGCTCTTCGAACTGCAGATTAAAGAGGATCACGTCTGCGGGATCGAGGTTATCAACCGCCAGTTCGAGAAAAATGTCATAGGCCTGCTCGAGCGTTTCGTCTTCGGTCAGGCGATTGTTCAGATCCATTTCCATGATGACTACCTGTTTAACATCGTTGGGCACGTTTTACAGCAACGGACTAAAGAAGTAAAACAGTCGTTCGGCAATTCTCTGCCACAGCGGACGTTTTACCCACAGTCTGGCATCCAGCAGTCGCGAGCGGGAGATATAATCATCCTGCACCGCCGCGAGATCGCCGCCAAAGCCGGCATCATCAATAACCAGAGTGATTTCAAAGTTGAGCCACAGGCTGCGCATATCCAGGTTCACTGTCCCCACCAGGCTTAACTCGCCGTCGACAAGCACGCTTTTGGTGTGGAGCAATCCGCCTTCGAACTGGTAGATCTTCACCCCTGCAGCCAGCAGTTCGCTAAAGAATGCCCGGCTGGCCCAGCCCACCAGAAGGGAGTCATTTTTGCGTGGCAAAATAATGCTCACATCGACGCCGCGCTGCGCTGCGGTACAGATCGCGTGCAGGAGATCATCGCTGGGAACAAAGTAGGGCGTCGTCATGATCAGGTATTCACGCGCCGAGTACGTCGCCGTCAGCAGCGCCTGATGGATCAAATCCTCCGGGAAGCCCGGCCCGGAAGCAATGGTATGAATGGTGTGACCGCTGGCCTCTTCAAACGGCATAATATTGCCGTCCGGCGGTGGCGGCAGAATGCGTTTGCCGGTTTCTATCTCCCAGTCGCAGGAGTAAACGATGCCCATCGAGGTGGCAATCGGCCCCTCCATTCGCGCCATTAGATCCACCCACTGGCCCACGCCCGAGTCCTGCTTGAAGAAGCGCGGATCAACCATGTTCATGCTGCCGGTGTAGGCAATATAGTTATCGATCATGATCATTTTGCGATGCTGACGGAGATCCATCCGGCGCAGAAACACGCGCAGCAGGTTAACCTTCAGCGCCTCAACCACCTCGATACCGGCATTGCGCATCATGCCCGCCCAGGGACTGCGGAAAAATGCCACGCTGCCTGCGGAGTCAAGCATCAGACGGCAGTGAATGCCGCGTCGCGCCGCGGCCATCAGCGATTCAGCGACCTGGTCAGCCATCCCGCCAGGCTGCCATATATAAAAAACCATCTCGATGTTATGACGCGCCAGCTGGATATCGCGGATTAATGCCTGCATGACGTCGTCGGACGAGGTCAGCAGCTGCAGTTGATTGCCTTTAACACCACCAATCCCCTGACGGCGCTCGCACAGCTTAAACAGTGACGAGGCGACGCTGCTGTTCTCCTCGGCAAAGATATGCTTGCAGGCCTTCAGATCGTTCAGCCACTTTGCGGTTGAGGGCCACATGGCGCGGGCCCGCTCGGCGCGGCGTTTGCCGAGATGAAGCTCACCGAAAGAGAGATAGGCAATAATTCCCACCAGCGGCAGGATGTAGATGATCAGAAGCCAGGCCATGGCAGAGGGTACGGCTCTGCGCTTCATCAGGATGCGTAACGTCACACCCGCGATTAACAGCCAGTATCCTAAAATGACCAGCCAACTCACCACGGTGTAGAAGGTTGTCATAGGTAAAAAAATCCTTTTGAAAGCGTATTGTTATGAGTGTACGCATCAGGATTCATCTGGCAAATAAAAACGCCAGGTAAAAGCGCTGGTTTGCTGCCCGCATGGGTTTATAATGTCGTCTCTGTTAGAGAAAGAGTTGTAGACATGAAGCGCAGTAGAACAGAAGTAGGGCGCTGGCGCATGTTGCGACAGGTGAGTCGTCGCAAGGCTCGTTGGCTGGAAGCACAATCCCGCCGCAATATGCGTATTCACGCCATCAGAAAATGTGGAATGACCCGGCATCGCAACGCGTTGCTGTTCGCAGTCCAGGATATCTGAGTACCATGAGGGCACCGTAATGGTGCCCGCTGATTTTATAGGATCTGATTTTTGGGAGTAGCGTGGTTGCAGCGCTATTCCTGTTGTGTTGAGCAAAAGGAGGGAGAAGTAGTGTTTGCGGAGTTTGGCGTACTGAATTTCTGGACGTATGTTGTTGGCGCGTTTTTTATCGTGCTCGTACCGGGGCCGAATACCCTGTTTGTGCTCAAAACCGGAATTGGACACGGCGTTAAAAAAGGGTACCTTGCCGCGTCGGGTGTATTTATCGGCGATGCGGTACTGATGTTTCTGGCCTGGGCGGGCGTCGCGGCATTAATTCAGACCACGCCGGTACTGTTTAATATCGTGCGCTATCTCGGCGCCTTCTATCTGCTGTGGCTGGGCGGCAAAATGCTCTGGTCGGTCATTACCCGGCAGAATCACGCTCAGGAGAGCGGTACCGAGCCTGCCAGCGCGATCATGAAACGTTCGCTGGTATTGAGCCTGACGAATCCAAAAGCGATTCTGTTCTACGTATCGTTCTTCGTTCAGTTCATTGACGTGAATGCGCAGAACACCGGTACCTCTTTCCTTATCCTCGCGACGACGCTTGAGTTAATAAGCTTCATGTATATGAGCTTCCTGATCTTCTCCGGTGCGTTTGTCACGCGCTATCTCAAAACGAAAAAGAAACTGGCAAAGCTGGGGAATGGGCTGATAGGGCTGCTGTTTGTCGGGTTTGCGGCGAGGTTGGCGTCGCTGCATTGATGGATGAAAGGCTCCTGCGGGAGCCTTTTTAATGTCTGGCGTAGCTGGAAAGCCGCGCCAGACAAGGCTTCACGTTTTACTACTAGCAGTCAAAAGCCATAAAAAGCGGCTAGGGTGTGGACACATTGTGGACATTCTGACCACCATTAGCACCCTTCAACGGGTTAAGCGAAATCGCGTCCTGCAGGTACTGAGGAGCGAAGTGCGCATAGACCATTGTCTGCGCAATTTTCGTACAGCGCTGAGCTGCCTGATGTTGTGCGTCGGCTGCACACCCGCGCCGCCTGCGCCTCCGCCGGTCATTGCTTACAGCGCCTGCCCGAAGGTGAGCTATTGCCCGATGCCGGGAAGCGACCCGCCACTAATGGCGATCTGAGCGCCGATATTCGCAGGCTTGAGACCGCGCTCACCGCGTGTGCTCTGCAGATTGAAACCGTCAAAGACTGTCAGGATTAACTCGATGAAGAAAGCACGCAGCCCGCGCGAAGCGCTGATTAAAGCCGTCCCGCAGCTTGAAACAAACCCCGAAATGATGCGCATCTTTGCCGATGAGGGGAATATCGATGCGCGTCTCGCGGCCTCGCTGTCGCACGAGATAATTTACACCCTGAATGTGATCGTGTGTGACTTTGTAGGCGACCCTGACATGATTTTCGTGCCGGTGGCCGCATGGCTCAGGGAAAACCAGCCGGATATCTGCACGCTCGATGACGGCCGCAAAAAGGGCTACCGTTTCCAGATGGATTTAAACGACGGGGACAGTGTCGATATCAGCATCAGCCTGCAGCTCACCGAGCGCACCATTATCAAAGAGGAAAACGGCGCGCTGCACGTGAGCTATGCTGCTGAGCCTCCACTACCGGAACCCGTAACACCACCAAAAGAGCTTTATCTTGACGGAGAGCTGGCGAGTAAATGGGATGAGTGAATTTAAGCCCTTTGACGACCGGCTCAACGGTATGATAGCTGCCCTGTCACCGGCAGCGCGCCGGAAGCTGGCTTGGGAGATAGCAAAGGAACTGCGCAAGTCGCAACAGCAACGTATCAAGCTGCAGAAAGCTCCTGACGGCTCCCCCTATCAGGCGCGAAAGCGTCAGCTTCTCGGATTAAATTTTGACAATAAAAGGTATATTGAAAGAATTATTTTTGCATTTTTGACTTGACTCTTTTGCATTAAAATTGATTATAGTTAATTTTAATGTGTCTTTGATGATAACTAAGTTCAATCATGATCATATATTTTCAGGTCTTATATGAAATTGCATGTGTCAAAACTAAAAAAGAGTGGGTGTGACGAGTAAGTCTCTAAATGGATTAGGTTTTATGTATGTTTATAACGATGTAGTCATGTTAACTAAAAAGTAATACTCTCAGGGGGTTAAATGATTAATGTAACTTTGAAGGTTTTAGCTTTATTAAAACATATCACAATGAGGGTGGAGTATTTATTTCAAACATCTTTCTCTACTACGACGCGGGATGATGTGATAGAGAAAATAAAAGTTCTAAATAAAGAGCGAAATGAAATATATGTGCGTTATGCCGTCTTTACAAAGTTGAGACGTTTAAAAGAAAATGGTGTTGTCATTGAGCGTTCAAAATTTTTTGAAAGTAAAGAGTTGCCTGATGAGGAGTTGAGTGAGATATATGAAAATATAGAGATTGTTGAATCATTGCTGGAGACAGAGCAAGAAAGCGCATACGCCAATAAAAATGAAACTGTTGTAAATTTATTTTTATTAAGTGAAAAGAAAAAATATTTCAAGTGTAAAGCTATTGCTGTTTTGACTTTGATAATGAGCGCGGTCTCGGTTGTTTTTTTAAATGTCCCGTATTGGACAGTGTTTATTGGTTTTGTATTGTATGTTTTGTTTGAAGTAAAAGATCAAGTAGTTAGTTATCGTGTTGCAAAAGGATTTTTTGGGACCACGACTACTGAAGCAATAGAATTAATCAAATTCATTCGTGACAATATTGAAGATATTGACTCTGGAGATGGAGGAGGGACGGGACGGAAGGTACTTAATCCAATAAAAAATGCAACCATCGATGATACGCTGACCCGAGGGGAGTTACCTAATGTCTAGTATCGATATGGATATTGTTTCTAAGCGTTTGAATAAATCACTGGATATTGTTTTTTTGCGTCATCCTATTCGCACAGCCTTTGGGTTTATTGTTGGCTATCTTATCTATATGTGTGTGTATACCGCTAGGGGGGTTATTGGTGCGAATTGGTTCGAGATTGATGTGGTGCATTATATAGGATGCTTTATTTTGGGTGTTGTACTGATGCATATAAATACAATCATTGATGCCTATAATGGAACAGCTTTGGATGAGAGGCTTTCTACATTGTTAAAGGCCGTGGAAAGTAGGACTGATATTTCTAAGGAGCAAAAGAGAATGATGGTTATTAGCATATTAAATCAGGAGATAAAGTCTCTGACGGCGCACGATCTAGATGCGGCTGAAAAAGAGATTGCTGATAAATAAAAATGTAAGATTTGGCTGGGTTTTTAATTTTCTAATGTTGTGTTGGGTGATGGTTTAATTATGGGTTGTTGGGTTTTTTTATTGAGGTTGGTATGGTTATATATAAAAATCGTATTTTTGCTATGTGTTGAATTTTTTTGTTTAAAATGTCGAAGCAGCAATCAGTGGTTTAGAAGTTAATTTTTCAGTAGCAAGATATAGGCATCCATAACTCTTTTAAATAGTTATATTGTGCATTTGTTGTCTCGTCCGCCACAAAACCCCGCTCAATTGCCGCCGGTCTTGCCCGGCGGCATCCTTTCCCTATGAATAATCTAAATTCTCTGCAGGAAATCGCACGTGCGATCCGCAACCTTATCCGCACCGGCATCGTGACTGACATCGACCACGACGAGGGGCTTTGTCGTGTCCAGACCGGCGGCATGGAAACCACCTGGCTGAACTGGCTAGCCTGCTGCGCCGGTCGCTCACGCGTATGGTGGGCTCCATCCGTTGGCGAGCAGGTGCTTTTGCTGGCAATCGGCGGCGAGCTCGATACGGCATTTGTGCTGCCCGGCACTTTCTCTGATGACAATCCCGCACCGTCTGCCTCCCCTGATGCGCTTCATGTGTCCTTTCCTGACGGGGCGGTTATCAAGTACGAACCCGAAAACGGCGCGCTCACCGTGTCAGGCATCAAAACCGCTGACGTCATCGCGTCTGAGTCCATTACGGCCACCGTGCCGGTGGTGCTGGTGAAAGCCTCGGCCCGTATCACGCTCGATACGCCGGAGGTGGTTTGCACCAACAAGCTGACGACCGGCACGCTCGAAGTGAAGAAAGGCGGCATCATGCGCGGAAACATCGAGCACACCGGCGGGACACTGAAATCAAATGGTGTGCAGGTTGATAACCACGACCACGGCGGCGTCGAACGGGGCGGAAGCTGGACGGAGGGCATCAAATGACGGTGCGTTATCTGGGAATGAACAGCCAGACCGGGCTCAGTATCTCTGAGGTTGAGCATATCCGGCAAAGCGTGCGCGACATTCTGGTCACGCCCGTTGGCTCGCGCGTCATGCGCCGTGAATACGGCTCGCTCCTGTCGCAGATGATTGACCAGCCGCAGACCCCGGCGCTGCGCCTGCAGATTATGGCCGCGTGCTACTCCGCGATCCAGAAGTGGGAGCCACGCGTCAGCCTGACGACCATCACCTTTGAACTGTCAGACACCGACGGCGGGCTGTATGTCGATATCACCGGCACGCGCACGGAAACGAGCCTGCCGTTTTCTCTGACCATTCCAATGAGTTAAATCACTATGGCAACTGTTGACCTGAATCAGTTACCCGTTCCCGATGTGGTGGAGGAACTGGACTATGAAACCATACTTAGCGAACGAAAGGCGACGCTCGTCTCGCTGTACCCGGAAGACCAGCAGGAAGCTGTCGCACGTACGCTGACGCTTGAGTCAGAGCCGATTGTGAAGCTGCTGCAGGAAAACGCCTATCGTGAAGTTATCTGGCGTCAGCGTGTGAACGAGGCCGCCCAGGCGGTGACGCTGGCCTATTCAACCGGTCACGACCTTGACGTCGTGGCCGGGAACAACAATACCGAACGCCTGACCATCACCCCGGCTGATGACACCACCATACCGCCAACGCCTGCCGTTATGGAATCAGATGCTGACCTGAGGCTGCGCACACAACAAACTTTTGAAGGATTAAGTGTCGCGGGTCCGGTCGGTGCATATGAGAATCACGGCCGCAGCGCCGACGGGGGGGCGCTGACGTCTCGGTCGCGAGCGAGCGTGGCCGCTGATTGACGGAACGGGCATGATCCACGGCATGTATGTGATCGACAAAGTGACGCATACGCACACCGAGCTATTCAGCGACGGAGCGGCGAGAAAAATCGAGTTTAGCCTTTCGCTTAAGCGGGTCGATAAATCGCTGGCGGCCATTTATGGCGACCTGAAAACGCAGGCCGACAATCTGGTCACGTCTGCCGGTGACTGGCTGGGAGGGCTGACGGGATGATGACGGGTATGAATAATCAGGCCGGGGCGAAGATAGCCCCGGCGTTTATGCTCAAGCTGGATAACGACGATATCACGCAGGATTTGAGTGACCGCCTTATTAGTCTGACCATGACCGACAATCGCGGATTCGAGGCCGACCAGCTCGATATCGAGCTCGATGACACTGACGGTCAGATAGCTTTGCCACCGCGCGGCGGAACGTTGACGCTGTGGTTAGGCTGGCAGGATTCCGCGCTGATAAAAAAAGGGACGTTCACTGTAGACGAAATCGAGCACAGGGGCGCGCCTGATACGCTGACCATCCGGGGGCGAAGCGCCGATTTTCGCGGGACGTTGAACTCACGCCGGGAACAGTCATGGCATGACACCACGCTCGGGCAAATTGTCGAGACGATTGCGGCACGCAATAAACTGTCGGCCAGCGTGGCCGACACGCTGAAAGCCGTCGCAGTGCCTCACATTGACCAGTCGCAGGAATCCGACGCGGTGTTTCTGTCCCGTCTGGCTGACCGGAACGGGGCGGCGGTTTCGGTCAAAGCGGGTAAGCTGTTATTTCTGTGGGCGGGGAGCGGTAAGACGGCCAGCGGGAAGCCCATTCCGCAGATGACGCTAGAGCGCGGTGACGGTGATCGTCATCAGTTTGCCATTGCTGACCGGGAAGCCTACACCGGTGTTACGGCAAAATGGCTGCACACTAAAGACCCGAAACCGCAAAAGCAGAAGGTGAAGCTCAGGCGTAAGCCCAAAGAGAAGCACCTTCGCGCGCTGCAGCACCCGAAAGCGACCAAAGCCCCGGTAAAGGCCAAAGCCAAAAAAGAGGGGGAAGCGCGCGAGGGTGAGTATATGGCCGGTGAGGCTGACAACGTGCTGGAGCTGACGACCATCTACGCGACAAAGGCGCAGGCCATGCGCGCCGCTCAGGCGAAGTGGGACAAACTGCAGCGCGGCGTTGCGTAGTTTTCAATCTCGCTGGCGATTGGCCGGGCAGATTTATTTCCTGAAACGCCAATCGCGGTGAAAGGGTTTAAGCGCGTCATAGACGATCAGGCGTGGATAATCAGCCGGGTGGTGCATAACCTCAACGGGAAAGGCTACACGACGGGCTTAGAGCTTGAGGTTAGGGCCTCTGAAGTTGAATATGAGAGTGAGGAAATTGAATGAAGTTTTTGTTTATCTATTTGTTTTATATTAATAAAGTGAGTAATGTTAACGCACATAAATCGTTTAGAGGTGCACGCCATGTTTCACTGTCCCAAATGCCATCACTCCGCCCATGCGCGCACAAGTCGATACTTCTCTGATACCACAAAGGAGCGTTATCATCAGTGTACAAATATTAACTGCAGTTGCACCTTTGTTACGACTGAGACCCTTTCACGTTTTATCGTTTCACCGAGTGTGGTTGTGCCAGCACCACCTCGCCCAACAACGTCAGGACAGCAGCAGATTCAATGGATGTGACCAGCGAGAAAGCCCCACATAGGCGGGGCTTCAGAATAGCAAACTTCATCGTGTAGATTAAATGACCATGGGGAAGTGACTAGATCTACGTTGTATACATCACCTTGCTATGTTTTGAATAGCTCACCATCGAGCATGTTTAGTCGATCAACAGGTTACTAACTAATAAATTTATGCTAAGAGACTTACATATCACTATTTTTTTTGTTATATATTTAGTTGTCGATGCAAATTAATTTTTTGAGGGCGGTAGCTTTGTATAGTGAGTTTCTTTATGGGGAAAGTATTAAAACATTTTGGTGATAACGCTATATTAAAACTATTCTCCTCTAAATATATATTTATAAAAAAGACATTTCATGTCTTTTGATTTCTATTTACATAAAGGAGTTGGAAGTGAATTATTATTATTCGGAAACATTACAAATTGATAAATACCCAGGGATTCACTTGCTTCAGGACCATATAGGAACAAACTATAGTGTCCCATGGGATGATTTTGGGTATGTGATAACATTTAAATTATATTATGTAAGAGAAAGTGATAAAATAAAAATAGGCAATATGAAAATGCTTTCAAAGGAAAGCGAAAACACATCAAGCTATTTTAAAAAATATGGTGATGAAATCGAATCTAAAGTTATTTCTATTAATAAGTTATTGGATGAAAATAAGCTTGTTTCGATTGGTGAGGATATTGACTATTATAAAAAAATCAATTCTCTCTTTAAACCTGAACAAATAGATTCTATACTAGAGTCTTTATGTGATGCTGGGTATTTTCGCAGGAATCAAGAAAAATACTCTGAATGGGGCGGATACTCAGGAAGTTTAATGAGAGGAAGTTCCTCTGCTGCAATCTTGAAAAAAGGTTATCAGATAGCTGTTGGGAGATATAACCCCACAACTAAATTCGACTTAAATATTGAAAGTCTTGGAGACAGTTTTGACCCTTTAAGTTTTAAATTTGATTTGGATAGGAAGGTAGGTAAATCAAACATTTGCCTTCTGATAGGAAAGAATGGTGTTGGTAAAACACATATATTAAAGAAAATCAGCGAAGTTATAACAGGTGTTACCGATGGTGAAGAGCATCCTCCCTACTTTCATAAGTTAATAGTTATTGCGTATTCTCCATTCGAGGACTTCTATACTGAGAAAGAAATCTTTAATAAACTTACCCTGAAGTATTCTAGGGAAGGTGCCACATCTAATAAAAAAAGCTTAAAGCGGCAGCGTCTGCATGTGAATGAATACTCTTATATTGGATTTAGAAATCAAGAGGGTTTGTTTGAAGCTAAATACCCAGTTGTGAAAAGTGTTGAGTCTATTATTAAAATACTGACTTATGATGAAGAGAATAATTGGTGGAATGAAAACACAAGATTTAGACTACTAAAAGAAACATTATCAATTTCAATAGATTTTGATTCAATATCGATATTAGATAATGACGGAAAGGAGATTATTATAGATGAAAGAATTAAAGTTAATAACATTAAAGGAAGTATAAATCTAGAAAATGGATTGATTTTCAAAAAAGGAGAAGCAATTATTCCACTTAGCTCAGGCCAAAAAATTTACACATATATGCTGCCTGCAATCATATCTGAGCTTGAAGAAGAGAGTTTATTAATCCTTGATGAGCCTGAGCTTTATTTACATCCCGAGTTAGAAGTGGGATTGATAAATATGCTTAAATATATTTTAAACGAAACAAAATCCTTTTCCTTAATTGCAACACACTCATCAATATTGACGCGTGAAGTTGAGCGAAAGGCTGTGACTATATTGCGAAAAATTGAAGGGAATACCAAAGCATATCAATCTTCAGTTGAAACATACGGTGAATCAATTGATGTGATAGTTTCGGAAGTGTTCGATGATGAATATGTAAGAAAGCCTTATCAAAAAGAGATTGACAAGTATTTAGTTCATGACGGCTCATCTATTTCGGAAATAAAAAAATTCATTGGTAATGATGCACTTGCCTATGTGCTTTCGAAATCAGATGATGAAAAGATCTCTGTCGAGGATGAATAATGAAATACTTAGGATCTTTTATAAAAAATCAACCGTGCACATGGCTAGAGGCGGCAATAGAAAGTAAAAAAGAAAATGTTCAAGATCTTGAAGATATTGCTGATGATATAGCGGAACATTATGAGTTATATAATGGTTTTATAACCTCGTTTGATGAGGAGTTATCTGAAAGTTCATTTCTGCAATATTCCGATCTATTAGTTGAGTTTTACGAAAAGTCGCCGAGCAAATTAAATAAATTATTACTTGAAAGAAGAAATGAGCACGAACTTTCTTTTTGCCCTTATTGCGGTAACCCAATGATCCCTGATACTTTAGATCATTTTATTCCTAAAGGAAAATGGCCTGAGTTTTCAATTTTTCCTAACAATCTAGTTCCCCAATGCAGAGGGTGCGCACCAGTAAAAGGTGAGAATTACTATTGTACTAAAAGCAATTCAGCTATGTTTATTCATCCCATTTATTTTGATTTTTTGGAGAATTTCCGTTTTTCTATGAATGTTACATTAAATGGAGATGAAAATGAATTATCTGTGGAGGTTAAATTAAAAAAAGTCATGGCAACACGGATTGAAGATCAAAAAAGAGTTATTCTTCATGCGGAAAAATTGAAAATAAAATCACGTATTATTAATTATTGCAATAAGGATTTTAAACAGTGGAAGCGCAGATTGTCCAATGCCAGATTCGATATTGAAACGGCGTTGCAACAACGCTTATCGGAAGTTCCTCAATCTGAAATTGGTAAAGATTGGCAGAGTGCCTTTTATTTTGCTCTATTACAAAACCAAGATATTATTCTTTACTTGAATTCTTTGTGCCCTGTAGATAATCCTCATCAACAATTCGATAACGTGGAAGATTTAGATTTTTAATAATTAATTAAAATTTTTATTAGCTCTATGAAAATGATAGGCTAGAAATGTCATGACGATGGTCGTTAGTCTCTGAAAAAAACAACTATCATCCCTTAAAAGGCCGCACCTAATTAGGCAAACTAGTTTAATCAGTTAAAAAATAAGCCCCGAAAAGCGGGCTTCTTCTTTCGATGTGGTCAATCAGTGGACATGAACTAAAACAAATCCTTTTATTTCATTACGTTGAGTCATATAAAAAAGCTCCTGCGGGAGTCTTTTTTATTCTGTTTGACAATCCCTCATCATTTAGTTGTATAGTACAACTAAATGATGAGGACACAACATGCACAGCGAAACTCCGGTAGTCAGTGTTATTCGACGTTCCTCGCGCCTGATGGTGCGAGAGTTAGGATTTATGGGGTCTACCCTGGCCTCAACGAATTACTCGCCTTCGGCCGTCCATACTCTGGTCGAAATTGCTTTACGCAAAGAGATGACGGCGAGCCAGCTGGTGCAACTGCTGGGCCTGGAAAAGTCCAGCGTCAGCCGGATGCTGGCTCGCCTGATTGCCGCCGGCGAACTCGAGGAAGTCATTTCTGTTGAGGATGCGAGAGCAAAGAGCCTCAGGCTGACCGCGAAAGGTCACGAGACGGTCAGCAAAATTAATGCCTTCAGCAATGAGCGCGTGGTCACAGCAATAAAGCGTCTTGCTCCTGCCCAGCAGCAGACCATCTCTGAGGGGCTCTCCCTTTATGCCAACGCGCTGCTGGCATGCCGCGAGGCGGGCAACGATATGCAGCCCGACGAGCTGAAGATAGTGCAGGGGTATATCCCCGGCATGATTGGCCGTATCGCGGAGATGCATGGCAGCTATTATTCGCGGGAACATAACTTTGGTCGCTTCTTCGAGGCCAAAGTGGCTTCAGGGCTGGCCGAGTTCAGTGAAAGACTGGAGAAGCCCTGTAACCAGATTTGGCTGGCAGTACTCAACAACAAAATTGTCGGCTCGGTGGCAATCGATGGCGAGGATCTGGCGCCGGGTGAAGCCCATCTTCGCTGGTTTATTCTTGATGATGGCTGCCGGGGACACGGCGTGGGGAAAAAACTGCTGAATGAAGCGATGCGGTTCTGCGACAGTGTCGGTTTTTCTGCCGTGCACCTCTGGACATTCAATAAGCTGACCGCCGCCCGGCGTCTGTACGAGTCGTTTGGGTTTACGCTGGTAAAAGAGTGGGAAGGCGACCAGTGGGGGAGCCTGATTACAGAGCAGCAGTTTACCCGGTACAGAGGCGCGTAATCGCCGCCATAAAAAAGGCTCCTTTCGGAGCCGCTTTGGTATCAGAACACTTTCTTGTACGGTCTGACCGTCACTTTTGCATACACACCCGCTGCAACGTACGGGTCTGCGTCAGCCCAGGCCTGAGCAGCTTCCTGGGATTCAAATTCAGCAATAACCGTGGAGCCTGCAAAACCGGCAGCACCCGGATCGTTGCTGTCTACTGCGGGCATGGGGCCAGCGGTCAGTAATCGGCCTTCATCCTGAAGCAACTGCAAACGTGCCAGATGCGCAGGGCGCACAGACTGGCGTTTTTCGAGCGAATCAGCAACATCTTCTGAGTAAATCACGTAAAACACGGCGAAGCTCCTTAACCGGTAAAAGTGTCAGTTACGTTATGTGAAAGGGCAATCGACTGCAATGTAAAATAAAAACAATGTTAATACCCTGATCTGAATGCGCCTTTTTTGGCCTCTCAGGCGCTAAAGTTGCGCCAGAGCAAAGTGTCTTATTGAATATGATTGCTATTTGCATTTAAAATCAGGGTTCGGTTTTTTAACGTTGATGACTATGACTTCGATGACCCTTGATTTACCTCGCCGCTTTCCCTGGCCGACGCTGCTTTCTGTCGTGATTCACGGTGCCGTTGTGGCGGGTCTGCTGTATACCTCGGTTCATCAGGTTATTGAAATGCCCGCGCCCGCGCAGCCGATTTCCGTGACGATGGTCTCGCCAGCGGATCTTGAACCGCCGCAGGTTGCCCCTCCGCCGCCACAGCCGATGGCTGAACCGGAGCCAGAACCCGAACCCGTTCCGGAGCCACCGAAGGAAGCTCCGGTGGTGATCCACAAACCTGAACCGAAGCCAAAACCTAAGCCGAAGCCAAAGCCGGTGAAGAAGGTCGAGGAGCGTCCGAAACGCGAGGAACGTCCGGTTGAACCGCGCGCGACCCAGCCGGTCGAAAATGCAGCGCCTTCACGTCCGGTGATGAACAATACGGCAACGACGTCAAAGCCAACGGTTACCGCGCCAGCGGGCCCGCGAGCCGTAAGCCGCAATCAGCCTCAGTATCCGGCGCGAGCTCAGGCCTTGCGTATTGAAGGCCGCGTACGGGTGAAGTTTGATGTCACTGCGGATGGCCGCGTGGATAACGTGGAAATCTTATCTGCGCAACCTTCTAATATGTTTGAGCGCGAAGTGAAATCTGCCATGCGCAGATGGCGCTATGAGCCAGGCAAGCCGGGTAGCGGATTGATCGTCAATATTGTTTTCCGCCTGAACGGCGGGGCGCAGATGGAATAAAAAAAGCCTCCGAAAGGAGGCTTTTTTTTTGCCTGTCGATCAGGCCTGTGGAAGTTGACGAGGTTTACCCTCGCTGTCCACGGCGACATAAATAAACAGCGCTTCAGTGGCCTTATAACGTTGCCCAATCGGCTCAGAAGAGACTTTCTTCACCCAGACTTCGATGTTGATGGAAATGGAGGTATTACCGCGTTTCACGCAGCGCGCGTAGCAGCAAACCACATCACCCACCGCAACCGGGCGCAGGAAGGTCATGCCGTCCACTCTCACGGTGACCACGCGCCCGTGGGCAATCTCTTTTGCCAGAATTGCGCCGCCCATATCCATCTGCGACATCAGCCAGCCGCCAAAAATATCGCCATTGGCATTGGTGTCAGCGGGCATTGCCAGTGTGCGTAAAACCAGTTCGCCCTGAGGGGCGTTAGTTGTTGTCATTGTTTTAACTCGTAACGGAAGACTTCAGGCGGGATGCTACTATGATTCGCGTGCGGAGAGAATAGACCAGAACGCCCGTCGTTGACGTTCTGGTCAGTCAGTAATCAGTGGTTGTCGTCCTGCGGCATATGACGATAGATGTATACACCACTTAACAGCGTGAAAATAAGCGTCAGCGCAGTCAGGCCAAAGACCTTAAAGTTGACCCAGATATCCTGCGGCAGCCAGAAGGCGATATAGATATTAGCGAGACCGCAGAGAATAAAGAAGATTGCCCAGGCAGTATTCAGACGCGACCAGACTACCTGCGGCAGCGTGAGTTCTTTACCTAACATGCTCTGGATAAGGGGCTTTTTCATGAACCATTGGCTGAACAGTAATGCTGCTGCAAACAATGCATAAATAACAGTCACCTTCCACTTAATAAATTCAACATCATGCAAGGCAATGGTCAATCCACCGAACACCGCCACTAGGATGAACGTAATAAGCGCCATTTTTTCGACTTTGCGATAGCGAATCCAGCTATAGATCAGCACAACGGCGGTCACAACGATTAATGCTTTTGTTGCAGCAAAAATGTCGTACAACTTATAGACAGCGAAAAACACCGCGAGTGGTAAAAAATCAAGAAACTGCTTCATTCTGTGATTCCATCTTCTAGGCGGGGCGGGAGACATCGATGCCCCCCGCCTCGGGATTACTGACGAATTAACATATACAGGCGGAACAGATAGACGAGCAGTACCGCTGAAATGAGATTGCTCAGCGTATTCGCCACCACGGCGCCAACATTAGGCGTTAAAACCGCAAAATTCGGCGCAAACAATAACAGCAGCGTTTTGGCCAGCAGCCAGCCGATCACGGCGGGCGCCACCAGACGCATATTAGCCCATGCCAGTCTGATGCTGTTGCGCATCGCGGTAAAAATACCCATTTTATCCTGCACGACCATCACCGGGGCAAATGAGAGCACGATAGCCAGTAATACGCCCGGCACCACAACCAGCATAATCCCCATCTGCACCAGCAGGGTGGTCAAAAAGATCAGGATAAACAGCTTAGGTAAAACCGGCGCGCTGGCACCAATCGCCCGTAAGGCGCTGACCCGGTGACCCGCCGATACCAGCTGAATCATCAGCAAAACGCCGCCCGCCAGAACCGCATTACCAATCAGGCCTGAGAACGTGGACGCGGCAGAAGCGCGCAGCAGAATTTGCTGCTGCTCCGGCGTCATGTTTTGCACCAGCTCAAACAACCCCACGCTACCCGCAAGATGGTCGCCCTGGCTCAGGCTGGCAATCTGTTCTTCACTCGGTGAGAACGCATGACCCAGCACCACCGTGATAAAGGCGCAAAGCAACGCGATCAGTAAAAAGGTAATGAACTGATTGCGGAAAAAGTTTCCCGTGTCACGGTAGACAGACTTCGCCGTGATAGACATGCACTCTCCTTGAGTATTGCAGGTGTTAATTAGCCGGCAATTGTACACCGGATGCACCTGCTGTGGCAGCATCAAGGCTTGTATGGAAAAGCATATCTTTGTAAAGCGGCGGTAATCCAACGCGGGCGCGGGCGCGGTTACAGGCTTCGTTGACCTGCCCATCTTCCCCCGACATGGCAAATTCCCGGCACGGGCTGGGGCGATCCTCATAGATGGAACAGCGGGTCGCGACCCCAGGCTCACCCTGTAGCGCCACACAGCGGGCCTGCTTTTGGTTCGTGCCGCTCATGCAGCGCAGAAAGGGGGTTAACGGCTCGGTAAGATGAACCGGAACGGTACCGCCGCCATCGCTGGCTTCGGCCCAGTAGAAAGAGACTCGAAAATACGCACAACAGGCTCCACACGTCATGCACGGGTTAATATCACTCATAGCACACCTGCAAAAGAAGAACGCATCAAATCAACTTGTGAGAGCGATAAATTATCCAGCCGCCAGAGGAAGAGCAAGAGGGGGAAAAGGGAAAATTTTGTAACCGTGAAATGCCAAAAATTGACATGGAAACAACTTATTGGTTTTGGATGCGTAACAAAAAATTAATCCAGATCAATGAATGTTAAGTTACTGGTTTTAATGTGATCTGTGGCAGATCACTTATTACCCTTTTGTGAGTATATTCTCATCCGCGATTAAAACCACAACGATGGAGCGGATATGAAAAAATTAGCGGTGGCAGCCCTTGTATTAAGCAGTCTCTCTGGCGGCGCGTATGCGCATGAAGCAGGCGAATTCTTTATTCGTGCCGGTTCGGCTACGGTTCGCCCAACTGAAGGATCGGATAACGTGCTGGGAATGGGCGGTTTTAACGTCAGTAATAACACCCAGTTAGGTTTAACCTTTACCTGGATGGCGACGGATAACGTGGGCGTTGAGCTTCTGGCCGCAACGCCGTTCCGTCATCGCGTCGGTTTAGGACCAACCGGTGATATCGCCACGGTTCACCATTTACCGCCAACGCTGATGGCGCAATGGTACTTTGGCGACTCAAGCAGCAAGGTGCGTCCATATATTGGCGCCGGTGTGAACTACACCACCTTCTTTGATGAGAAATTTAACGATACCGGTAAAGAGGCAGGTCTGACGGACCTCAGCCTGAAAGATTCGTGGGGCATGGCGGGACAGGTCGGTCTGGATTACCTGATTAACCGCGACTGGCTGATCAACGCCTCGGTCTGGTATATGGATATTGATACGGACGTACGCTTCAAGGCGGGCGGCCAGCAGCAAAGTATCAATACTCGCCTGGATCCGTGGGTGTTTATGTTCTCTGCGGGTTATCGTTTCTGATCCCACGTCAAACTGGCCACAGGGTGGCCAGTTTGCTTTGCTCACTTCAAAACGACGGATAAACCGGCCGCTCATCAAGCTTTACGCAGTGCCTCAGGATCGTTTCCCCATCATATAAATAGCTGAAAGCGTCGCTGGACAGGGAATGGAAGAGAATATCGCCGTTGGCAAACGGGATAATTTCGGTGTCACCCGCACGTTTATGTCCCGCGCCGGTTTCAAAATGACCGTGCCACCGTTCCTGGGTATGGTCATAAACGTGCAGAATAACCTCGACAAGTCCTCTTTGCGGACAATTAAGGCGCAGGAAGGTAGAAGAGAAATTCAGGGACAGCGCATGGAAGGGAATCAATAAGGCGAAAACCAGTAAAGCTCGTAAATACATCAAACCGCGAAAACCTCCTTCAAAAGGGAAATGAGATTTTACTTAAGTCAAAAATCACGTTTTTGCCGTGGATCAAGATGTCTTATAATTCAATACGATAAAGGCCCCTGACGGGGCCCTTAACGATCATTTTTGAATCAGATAGCGAATGGTTGGGCCATCCTGCTGGATATCCAGCACCGTATAACCGTGGTTTTTCGCATCCAGCGGTATGTTGTTGATGGACTGCGGGCAGTCGCTGACTACCTCCAGAATTTCACCTTTCTTAAGCTGCGGCAGCGCTTCAAGCGTAGCCACCGCCGGATATGGACAGGGCTCGCCAACCATATCCAGACGATAATCAGGCACAATCTCTTTCATGCTGCATTCTCCTGCGTTTCTGTTTTAACGCTCGCACGGCGGAAGAAACGTCTTTCCTGTGCGACGACCAGTAAAAAAGCGACCAACAGCAGGGCGTAGGTGACGAGCAGTCCGCCGAGAGGCCCGAAGGTTTTCAGCAGGTTGACCTTATCCCAGTTGGTGGCCAGGACGGGAGACACGTCATCCCAGTAGTACGCCAGGATCGTCGAGCCAATCACATTTCCCAGACCCACCCACCAGTAGTGCACCTGGCCTTCGACGGCGCGATACATCCAGCCGGTTTCACACCCGCCAGCCAGCACGATCCCGAAGCCGAACAGCAGGCCGCCAATGACCGCGTTAGGACCGGCCCACATGATTTTTGGTTCGACGCCCAGTTGAACATAGCTGAAGATGCCGATGGCGCTGACCGCCATCCCGGCGATAATCGCCTTCGCCATCATCGTGCGCCCGGTGATCCACATATCGCGAAACGCGGAGGTAAAGCAGATCTGCGCGCGTTCAATGAGCAGACCAAAACCCACACCGAACAGCATCGCCAGACCGAGCTTAGGTTGGTTCAGGGCGGTGCAGAGCGCCCATGCCACCATGGCGAAAAAGACCAGCATCCCGAGGCGGAAACGGCGGCGGGCCTGAGAGGGCTTCTGGGTTAACGGAGATGCTGCGCTGACTTTTGTCATTTTCACTGGAATACGAAACAGCGGCAGCAGGGTGAATTTTGCGCCAAAGTAAGAGCCGATGGCCGTGGCGACGGCAAAGAACCAGGCGTGAAGCGAAAACTGCGGGATCCCGGTAAAGAAGGCGGCAAGGTTACACCCCATCGCCAGACGCGCGCCGAATCCGGCAATCATGCCGCCGACAACCGCCTGCACAATGCGGATCCGGCTTTTGGGCATACGCAACTTAACGTTGTTTGCCCACAGCGCGGCAGCGAAGCAGCCGCCGAACATGCCGATGATCATCATCCCGTCAATACGGGTGAGCGGCGTACCGTCGAGGTGGATGAGCTTAAAGTATCCCCACTCTTCGGCGTGCACGCCTGCGAGCTGCAGCAGCTGTCCACCCCAGCGGGTAAACTCGCCGGTCACGGCCCAGAAGGTACCGGTAATGCCAAAATAATAAGTAGAGAGAATGCCTGCCGCGATAACGGCCGGAACGGGTGACCAGAACTTAACCAGGTAAGCCTGTTTGAAGGATTGCCATGACATGAATAAGCCTCTGAACTCAGAAGGTGTATGTTGTTTTAAAGGGCTGGAATATATAACTTTTTTCCCTTCTCCAAAACCTCTCCAAAACTTTTCTCCAAAATACCTACCTTTTTTATGACCTCCATCAGTAATTAATCCGATCCCCAAGAGCACCGCAGCGAAAAATTAAATTGCAAGTTTGGTCCATTCCTTCCCGCGATCGTCGTTGTATCTGTCAGTGGTTGACTGTGTTTTATGGCCCAGCAAAATTTTCGTATCGATCCCCTGGGCGCGGTAAAGTCTTTCGGACAATGAACGCTGTTCGTGAAACGTTGTTGGTGTTTTTCCTGCTGGCGGTACGATACCGGCTGCATCACGTGCCGCGGCAAACTCTTTAGAAACCAAAATCAGATTCACAGGTTTTGCCTTAGTTTTCATCTTCCCGTGCAAGAGGTAGGGGCTGACAAACCTATCCCTACACTTCCGTATTACATCCTCAAGAGATAAGCCAATGGCTTCACAACGAAGGTTCAGCGGCAATGCAATACGGGCCCCCGTTTTGCTTTGCTCGATGTACAGATAGCCGTCCTTAATGTCTGAAAATTTCATGTTCGCAATATCCTCCCGGCGCTGACCAGTGACTAAAGCAAGCAGCATCGCTTTATGCGAGTACCGATCCTCCGGTATTTGCTCCAGTATTTTTTTCCATTCGTCCAGAGAGAGGCGCGCACGTGTAACCTTCACCGAAGGTTTTTTTGTTGCTGCTGGTGGATTCCATCCAGGAGGGACCTCTCCGGCATGTTGTGCTTCAGTGAAAATATCCACCCACACCACCCGGTTGCAGAGGGCGCTGCTGGCATGTCCTGCGTCCAGGTATTCATCCAGTAACACAGCAAAATCCTTTACCTCCAGACTCTTCATTGGCCGCGAGCCAAGCCGCCTGGAAAGCAACTCTGCCATGCGTTTTTTTTCTTTAAAGCGTTTCAGCGATAGCGAGCCAGCATCCAGACTTTGTTTCTGAATCTTCAGATAACGTTCTATCCATGTTTTGAGGCTGATCCCGCGCTGCGCTGCTGCTTTAGGACTTTCATCAATTTGACGCAAATAATGTTCGGCTTCTGCTGCTGCAATTCTCTGATTTGCTGTTATGGCTATTTTTTCCGCTTTCTCCCTGTCGGTGCCCAGACCATGGAACTTACCCGTTAAAGGGTTTTTATACTGGTAGTAGGTTTTTGCTGTGCGACGATCAAACCGGGCATACAGCCCGGAAATTGATACATTATTTTTTCGTGGCCTTGGTGACATCGCTAAGGATCTCCCGCAATATTTCGTCGTCGTCACTGTGAATTTCTGGTTCGACTCCCGTCGCTCCTGGTCCGATATAAATTGCTTGTTCGTCGATACACCAGCGATTTCCAATTTTAATCGGTCTCGGTTGTATGTATCCCAGTTTCCCGTGTTTCACCAGGCATGTGATTGTTATGGGGAAGTGCAATCTGCGAGCTTTCCAGTCCCGCAGCGGTATCAGACTTTGTTCACTCATAGCTATCACTCTCGATAGCCAGCTGCAATCATACGTGCGGCAGCTGGCGAATATTGAATCTCACGAATCAGCCAACCCTGGCAGGCGGCGAAGATGGCGGGCTCGGGTCATGGCCGTCGCCACATAACTACGGCTCCGGTTGACGACTTCGACCGTCACTTTTTGTTCGCCGATACGCACTGTGTAAATCGTCTGGGTGTAACGACGTCCATGCTCGCCATATTTCTCAAAATGGCATTTGAGCGCGGCGGCGCATGCTGGCCCGCCGATGCAGTCTCCCTTGCTACGGTTAATCAGACGCACAGGAGCCTTCCTGATGGTTGATCACGCTGAGGGCAAGCCCGGCGGCCATAGCCGGTAGTTCCTCATACTGATTGCAATATGCCGGGTTGGAACATAAGCCCTGCAGCGCTGCAATGGTCAGCTGTTGCAGGTAGGTAACCGACGATTGCTGAACGTTTGTTTCTGGTGCTGCCATGGGCTCGGCTTTAGGTTTTGCCATGACTGATGGCTTATCGAGTACAACCTGTTTTGGTGGTTCCGGGCGGCGGTATTCAACAATCGCATCGAGGGCAATTTTTTGGCGCACACTGATATCGTCGGACCAGCTATCCAGCATCGTGGTTGTCACGTCGTGGATTTCCTCGTCGGAGAACTCAGGAGACAGGCAGAATTCCGTGGTTGTGATATCTGCCAGTAGAAGCGGGATAACATCAGAAACCCGCAGGCCGGTGCATGCCACCACGCCCTCTGCCTCTTCTTTCCCCATGATGTCGGCGCGTCCCGAAATAAGGTCATTAAGAGCATGCAAAATCGCAAAGTCGCGATCATTTGGTACTGGTGGCACTTCCTGTTTTTCGACTTCATTTGAGGAGGGGGTATTTATCAGAGCATCAACAGAGAAGACGCCGCCGCCCAGGTTCTCCACTCGTGGCTGTTCACTTGCTTGCTTTTCTGAGGCTGAACTCTGAGCGAATGCATCGTTGAGTTCTTTGTCGAGCTGCGCAGCTTTTGCCGGGCAAACTGCTGGTAGATCAGTTTTGACCGGTACAGTCGATTCGGTTTCATCATTTTCTTTTTTCTCAGCATTAGTACGAGGTTTAGGGCGGCAGGCTATATCAACCGTTTTCTGGTCCGGGTTCGCATGGTCACGTTCAACCAGCTCGCGATTGATGTATTCACGCAAGGCAACAGGATCCATCCAAATGTCCTCCGGAGCGGATTTAATCAGGGCGATAATGGCCGCACGGGAATAGTCCAGAATGCCTGGGGTGCTGCGCAGTTTTTTCCACCACGCTGTGAAACGGGTGTCCTGTTCTGCTTCGGCCATGGCTTTCGCTGGAATCATGTATTTATTCGGGATCCAGTAAATGTCGATCTCGTCGTACATGCTCAGAATGGCAACAGCCACTTCGATACGCAGCGTAGAGAGGTTATGAACCAGATCCGGGCTGCGGTCTGTCTTGTTACCACCGCCCAGCGTGGAGCCGGTGTCTGTAAGGTTTTCTTCTGTGGTGGTAGACAGAGGACGCTTATCAACTGGTGTGTCGATCCATTTAGCGATCTGCTTTTTAATGTCCGGCCACTGTGCAGATTCTTTGATGTTCTCACGTAACCAGGAGAGTAATTGCGCCTGGCGTTCCGGCGCC
The DNA here is from genome assembly GCF_900110475.1 of Enterobacter sp. NFIX58. NCBI lineage: Bacteria > Pseudomonadati > Pseudomonadota > Gammaproteobacteria > Enterobacterales > Enterobacteriaceae > Enterobacter > Enterobacter sp. NFIX58. The sequence goes on from NZ_FODW01000001.1 coordinate 246,313, forward strand.
AGTTCAAGCGCGCGTCGCTCTTTTGCCAGTGCTTCTGCAAGCTCGCGGGCAAAGCTGGGTTCATCGTCATTCTTCAAATCGACGATCTGGCCATACTGCGCTGTAGTGATTCCCGGGACCGGGCCGAACAGTGCCAGACAAGCCGCACGGGATGCTTGGTCGAGCTGCGCAACGATTTTAATTTCTTCCAGAGTCTTGTTGTCCTCCCATTCTTCCTTTACATCAGCTTCTGGCTGTGGCGCCGCAGCTGGTTCACCAGCATTCACATTCCATACGGCCACACTGTCGAAAAACTCAGATGAGAAGACGTCAAAATCAGGGCAGGGAAGACCTTCGCGGTGCTCCCAGATTTTCACCTTGAAGTAATCATCAATATGTTCAGGATGTTCTGCCGCCAGCTTGCCGAAAATAACGGCTTCAGCGATGGCTTTTGTGGCCGCATTAACTGCGGTGGCAAGTGGTTTTAAATCGGGATGTTTTTTTAATGCTTTATCTTTTGGGAAGTAAGCACCACCAAATACTTTTAACTCAACAGACATAATAACCTCGTTTAATATTTGAAAAATGATGTTGAATGAAATGGCCTGCGGATGCCGCGTTTTACCTTTCTTAAAGCGTCACGCTTTTCTCTTTTTTCATTGCATTGCTTACATAAATAAATCGTCCGCTTAAATGGATATATGTCTGTTTTCCTTTCGTGCATTTCCGGTTTTTTATATTCGTGGCAGCAAACAGCGCAATGACAAATGATGTCGTCCATATCAATTGAGTTGTTGGCGCTTATGGTCGTAATAGGACATGCCACAAGAGTTCCGCGCTTCTGCGAAATTCACAGACAGCAAGCTAATATGTTTAACAGCGCAGGCTGGGCAATCGAACTTCCCGAGTACGTAGCCACCATTAATCACAACGGTAACAGGGCCAGAGGATGACAAATGAACCACGCCTGAAATAGCACCGTTAACATTAAAGGTTGCAAGATCTTTATTTACGATTGTCAGGCTCAATTCTACGGTAGTAATAGTTGCTTTCATTTTATGATCCTTAATTTAAGGTGTGAAAATCCCTGCCGTGTAAGGCACGTTTTTTATCGTGTATAATTAAATGACAGTCAGGTTGTTGCGTTTATATCGACGCTATTAACCTTCAGAGTTCAGGGTTGCCTTTTTGAGCCAGCAAATAACAAAGTTGTCGAAGTTTTATTTCAAACCAGTTAAGGCGGACTGCCTGTTGCCGTGATGGTTGACGATTAAAGTCTGTCATAATGAATCCTCTATGAAGGTTATTAACAGCCATCTACAATATTCGATTGCTCACAACTGGAAGCACACTCCGCCAGCTAACAAACCAATCCCCATTAGTGAAAGGGTGGAATGCGCTTCCATATTGTGCGCCTGTCTTTTAACCACATCAGGCTCGGTGGTATGCTGGAGTTCTCACACAGCCAGCAAGGAAACTTACATGCGCGGAGTCGTAGTACATCATGAGCACCGCATTGGTTACATCGTTATCCGTGACCAAATCGGAGAATTCACAGTCGCTGAGTTGCTCGGTGGGTATGATGTTGAAAGGGGTCACGTCATTACCGGCAATCTTCACAGCCTTGGCAGTGAAACTTTTTACAATGAGACGGAGAGTGAAGAGCTCGATGTCATTGTTCAGAATCACGGCATGTCTGAGCAGCAGTCGATTCAGATGCTCCGAAATACTCGCTAATCCATTTGCGAAATAGAGCGCAGCTTTTCAGCGTTGCGTTGCAGTATTCAACGGAGATCACATGGCCTTGTGTTAAATGAGGCTTAATCTCTTCGTTTATCTGCAACCCTCGCTTGGCTGCCAGCTCCAGGCGCGCAATCTTTTCTAAAAGCGCTTCTAACTTCTCATCCATCGGTGTTCTCCACTTCACACTGGGGAATCATCCCGGTCTCCTTTTCCCTGGGCGGCTACTTCATGGGCATCCTGCCTGTTCGCTTTGTTCACCCTTATCGCCGGGTAGGCGGAACGTTTACCTGTCGCACCTGTTGTGCTTCGATGAGTAGAGAATACAACATAAAGTAGAAGTGTCAACACTAGAAGTAGAAATTGAAGAGGTTGGTGCTACTTGTGGTAGTGGTTGAGGGCGTAAAAAAACCCGGCATGTGCCGGGTTCTTAGGGATTTTTTTACTTCTGCGGGGTGTTGGCATACTTCAGAAAGAAATCATATAGCTGTTTATACCGCATTTCGAAAGCCAGTAGCATGTTCTTGGCTTCAACACTTGGGAACTGCCGATACACTCGAACCAGCCGCTTTTCGTCTTCGCTTAAATCCCTGAATTCCCCATTGCTGTCAGCGTCGGGTTCTGTCGCGGGGAAGACCGAAAAATCAGTTTCAGAAAGCTTAGCAGGCGTACTCTCACCTTCGCCGTAGTCAAGCCATGCCGCTTGGACATTTAGCCAGTCAGCTATCTTATGCAGTTTCTCATCGCGTGGCTTAGCCGTGCCCAGCGTATAACGACGAGCCATTTCGTATGTGACATCGCAAGCCTGGCTTAAATCCTTTACGGAACGGCGCTGTCTGCGCATTTCTTCGGTCAGCCGGTTAGCGAAATCCTGATGTTTATTCGCTTTTTCTACCATAGGTAGAAGAGTAAGGCACGGCGCGTTTATAGTCATTTCTATTTTTCGTAGTTGTATTTTCTACTTTATGTAGTATATTCCAATCATCGACTCATTCAGGAGAACACGATGACTACTTCATACAAGAACATAACTGAAAAGGCAGTGAGGTCGATTGGCTCTGTTTCGACCGTCGCCCGGAAATTCAACTTTAAGTCCTCACAGTCAGTTGCCAACTGGATTATCCGAAACCGAGTTCCAAGTGAGCGAGTGATAAAGCTCTGTGAATTTGGCGGTTGGACTGTAACCCCGCACGAGTTACGTCCTGATTTGCATCCAACCCCTACCAGTGGAATTCCTGTTCAGGATATCCCACGCGCGCAGAAGGAGTCTGACTGATGGAAATCAAAAAGCTGGCATGCGAGCTGGAGTCCTGGGCGCAGGAAAAAGGCTGGAAGACGGTCACGCAGCTGATAACTCCGCATCACTTTGGCCATCTGCTCCAGCCGCTGGACAACGTGACGGATCCTGACGAATACGCGCGCCGACTGCATAACAACAAGCAGATTATTCAGCGGGCATTTCGGAATGATACCCCGAACTATATTAAGCAGGCGCAAGCGCTGAGCTATGCCATCCGCACCGCCATTGATAACGAACTGGAGCAGAAGGACTGCATGCTCTACCGGGCTGCCAAGGTTAACAAAGAGTGCATCGAAGCCACCAACGCGGTATTCACCGGCAAACCGCAACCGGTTATCAGGCGGGAGACTCTGGAAGCGATCGATGCGCTGGCGCAGCTGGCTGGCGTGAAAGTCCAGATCATGAACAGCCATCGTGCGGCATAAGGGTCAGTGAAGCCATGAATCCATCTGACATCATTCGCGGGTTCGGTCGTCCGGTTGCGTATTACCCGGCGCTGGCCGAACACCTGGGCGGCGTAAGTGCCACCGTTCTGTTTTGCCAGATGACCTACTGGATGGACAAGCTCACCTCCGATCTGGGTGTGCATAAAACTTCAGAGGAAATCCAGGCGGAAACCGGGCTGAGCTACGAAGAGCAACTGACTGCACGGAAAAAGCTGAAACGCCTTGGGGTCCTGGTAGAAACCCACAAGCGGCTTGAGCATCGGATTTACTTCAAAGTTAATTTTGAGCGCGTGGATCAGGTACTAACGCAAGTCGTTGATAACAAACCAAATGGGCAAAACCCATTTCGGGAGAAAGGGAAAGCCCAATCCGGGAACAAGGGAATGCCTTGTTCGGGAACTGGGGAAAGCCCAGCCCGCGGAGACGGCAAAGCCCATTTCGATCCTACAGAGATTACTACAGAGACTACTACAGAGAATAAAAACACTTCTTGTCCGTACGCTTCGCTGTCGGACGAACAGCTGACCAAAGACGCGTTTTTAAATCGTCATCCAGAGGCCGTGGTTGCCCATGCAGGAAAGCGGCAGTGGGGAAGCAAGGAAGATCTGACCTGCGCTCAGTGGATGTGGCGCCGCATCGTCAAGCTTTATGAAAAAGCAGCTGAGACAGACGGGGAACTGGCGCGCCCTAAAGAGCCTAACTGGACAGCATGGTCCAACGAAATCCGGTTGATGTGTGCCGTTGACGGCAGGACACATAAGCAAATTTGCGAAATGTTTTCGCGAGTACAGCGTGATCCGTTCTGGTGCCGGAACGTGATGTCACCATCAAAACTGCGCGAAAAATGGGATGACCTGGTTCTTCGCCTCCCATCGCCGGGCACGGGGCAATACCAGGCTGGTGGTCGGGATATTAATCACATTTCCTGCCCGGATAACACTGTTCCGCCAGGATTCAGGGGGTAAGCATGCAAAACGCAGGTTCGATTCTCGATCGCCTTCGCCGTGTGATTCCGGCAGGCATTGAACCCAAATTCAAAAACGCAGCTGAGCTGATGGCCTGGCAGCGCGAAGAAGGGCAAAAGCGCGCAGCGGAGATCGACAAGATCAACCAGCAGGCGCGGGCAGAGAAAATTTTCGGGCGATCCGGAATCCAGAACCTGCACCGCAGCTGCAGCTTCGCGAATTACACGGTTGAGGGCGACGGCCAGCGGCATGCTCTGAGTTTGGCAAAGAGCTATGCGCAAAATTTTGGTACCGGGTTCGCCAGTTTCGTTTTCACCGGAAAGCCTGGTACCGGGAAAAACCACCTTTCAGCGGCGATCGGAAATTATCTGCTGAAACAGGGCCGAACGGTTCTGATTGTGACGGTGCCGGATCTGGCCCTGCGCGCCCGGGCCTGCTACGACGAAGGGCAGTCTGAAGCCGCGCTGCTGGACGACCTCTGCAAAGTGGATCTGCTGGTGCTCGACGAAGTCGGCATTCAGCGCGACAGCCGCGGTGAGAAAGTTTTATTGAACCAGATTATAGATCGCCGCCTGGCCGCAATGCGCCCGGTTGGCGTTCTGACCAACCTGAATTACAACGCGCTGGTAGAAACCCTGGGTGAAAGGGTTATTGACCGCCTGCGCATGGATAACGGCATTTGGGTGAATTTTGATTGGGAGAGCTATCGCGGAAACGTTAGCCACCTGAGACCTGTTAAGTGAATTTTGAGGAGAAAATTATGGAATCCGTAATCGACGCACTGAAAGCAATGGGTAAAGCAACCTACGTCGATGTAGCAGCCCGTCTGGATATCGAGCCGGTAGAGGCACTGAAAATGCTTCGCGAGCAGAAGGAAGAAGGGTTGTGTGATTTCTTCGATGGATCATGGTCGGTCGGTACCGCGAAGGAGCATAAGCCGAAGCGTATCAGACCCAAGCAGCCATCGCCGCTTGTGGAGAGAGTATTGGCAGCAATGCAGGGCCAGGGAGCTATGAGTGCTAATCAGGTCGCAGAAAAGCTGGGCAAAGGTTCCCGAGCCCTGAATGCATCGCTTGGTGCGATGTGCAAGGACGGTCTGGTTCTGCGCCATGTGGACGGTAAAAACATCACCTGGAGCCTGGCGGGTGAATCGGCAATACAGCCAGAGCAGCAGGAGCCCGCAGCAGCAGAATTCAAGGCCGCATCGGCTCCGGAAAGCAAAACCCTGGAAGAAATTATTGGGGATATCCCGGCTTTCGCCAGCCGTCCGGATGATCTGATTATTCCGTCATCGCGCTATATCTCGACCGAAATCCGCCGCACGAAAGCGAAGCTGGCAAACCTGCAGCGTCTGCAGAGTGCCGTTCGCGAGCTGCGCCGCCACAAACATCTGCTGGAGGGGCTGGGGAATGACTGATTTGCCGAAATGCCCTGAATGCGGAATGGCTCCTTCACTGAGGGTTCGCAGCCGGGGGATGAACTGGGGTTCGGCAGAGGTCCGCTGTTCTAACGGTTGCCCAGGAGTCCGCGCGGGATTTTCGTTCCCGCCTGATGGAGAGGCAGCGGCCCGGCAGCTGCTTCAAGAAAAATGGAAAGAGTTAGTGGAGGCCAAGTGAGCAACATCGACAAAAGCGCATTACGCAAGGCTGCGATGCATGCAAAGACGACGGATGACTGGGGCTGTGATGCTGATAACTTCCACGACAAAGCGACGCCTGATGCTGTGCTGGCGCTGTTGGATGAGCTGGAAGCCAAAGAAGAGCAGCGTGCTAATTGGTTCCAGATGGCGCAGAAATTAGGCGATGATTTGGATGCCGCAGAGAAGCAGATTTCTGAGCTGGAAAACGACGAAGTACGCCAACAGCTGGCTAACGCAGAGCATCAGCTGCACATGGCAGAACTGGCGAAGCGCAACCTGAGGGCCAGCCGTAAAGCTCAGTTCAGGAAACGGAAAGCAGCTGAGCTGAGGATTGCAGAGCTGGAGGCGCGAGAAGTGAAATTGCCTGAGCGCTACGAAATTGAAATGCAACCATTGCCTGCGCCAAACGGAGAATGGTATTCACGCGATGACGTATTGTCGTCCCTAGCCTCTGCTGGCATCCGCATCTGCGGGGGAGAGTGATATGTCTGAGCAAACAATCCTCGATATGTGCTGCGGTTCCCGCATGTTCTGGTTTAACAAACGCGATACACGCACGCTCTTCGCTGATATCCGCAGCGAAGAGCATGAATTATGCGACGGCCGCCGCTTGATAATCCATCCTGATTTGATTGCTGACTTCCGCGCGCTGCCGTTCGCAGATGCGTCGTTTCCGGTTGTTGTGTTTGATCCTCCACATCTTGAGCGTGTCGGTCAAACGGCATGGATGGGGAAAAAATATGGTCGATTGAACAAAAAAACATGGCGTTCAGACCTGCGCGCCGGTTTCAAGGAGGCGTTCCGAGTGTTGCGGCCACACGGTGTTCTCATTTTCAAATGGAATGAAACGCAAATCCCGGTGAGCCAGATTTTGGAGCTTACTGACGAGAAACCTGCGATCGGCCAGCGTACCGGGAAGAACGACAAAACCCACTGGATTATTTTCGTGAAGGAGCCTACAACACACTTGCATGAGGTGAAACAGTGTATCTGATGGAGCTGTTATCAGGGGCTATATAGCTGGTGGTTTTAATCCTGCTGGTGATGCTGGCTATGAGAAGAATTGATTACTGATTAAGCACTTACCAGCTTCGGCGGGTTTTTTGCGCCCAAAATCTTGACCCTCGTTTTTTTGGTGTTACTGTATAAATATACAGTTGATTGTCAGGGGGTGGTTATTATGGGTTTTCCATCACCAGCAGCAGACTATGCAGTACAGACTATCACTATCGCCAGCCTTTACGGCTATGACGGCAACTGCCGCACCATCGAAACATCAGCCGGGTACGCGATCATAAACGTCGCCAGAAAGCCGGAAATGGGTGATACCGTCCTGATTTCGTTCTGCGACAGTCTGGACTTCGCAAAAGTCCAGGTGAAAGCGCTGATCACTCAGGATGGAGAGGCTATTGAGGGCGATGCGCTGGATGATGCAACCGTAATGGGAGTGGTAACGCACCTCCTGAATCGTGTTACAGATACCGACAATCGGCCTGTGATTTAAAAGGCTGGATCTGATTCCTGTGTCTTGAAAGCAGATCGGTTACACAGACCAATTATGGCTAATTGGTCTATCTAACCTATTAGGCGTTCGCGAGAAGGGCTGCTTCAGAAACGTTCAATGCGCAGGGAGAAAAGGGCCGACCCCGGCGTTTCGGGGATGACTGAATTGAATAGGATTTTGCGTTATGAATGAGCAAGAATTAATAGCTGCCGTTCGCCCCGCTGGACGTTATGAGGTAGTGACCAATGACGATGGTTCTTTTATCGTGATACCTATCCCGCTCGAAGCAATATTGATTACCCGCGAATCTCTCCTGCAACATCCTGAGCGCTTCCGCAACCCTGACAACTGATTTATAATAATCAAGCTGGCCTGAACAACCAGCTCCTGTCGCACCATCACCGGAGAAAAGTGATGGCGCAAAGAACTACCCCGATTTACTTACGCCGCTCGTCTATGTGCGGTGTTTCTGCTTATGCTGGTGGTCCAGCATGAAGAAAGCAGATAGCCTCCATCTTTCGCGTGTGGCCGCACTGGGCTGCATCGTGTGCAGAAACCATAACCTGGGCGAGACGCCCGCGGAAATTCACCATATCCGAACCGGGCAGGGCACAAGCCAGCGCGCTGACCATCAAAAATCAATTCCCCTGTGCCATATGAATCATCGCAACGGCGGTTATGGTGTGGCGATTCATGCTGGCCGCCGCACCTGGGAAATGAAGCACGGCACAGAAGCTGAGCTGCTGGTGCAGGTGCTCTATCTGCTGGGCGAGGGCGCCGATGCCTAAATACATCATCACCCCAGTCGGAAAACCCCGCATGACCCGCTCTGATAAGTGGAAGCAGCGCGCGCCGGTGATGCGTTATCGCATGTTCTGCGATGAAGCCCGCCTTCATGGAATCCAGGTGCCGGAGAGCGGCGCCCATATCACCTTCGTTCTGCCAATGCCGCCGAGCTGGAGCAAGAAAAAGCGCGAATCTATGGACGGCCAGCCCCATCAGCAAAAGCCCGATCTGGACAACTTAACAAAATCTCTTTTGGACGCCTTGTTTGAGGATGACTCCAACATATGGGACGCCCGGACATCAAAAATATGGGGCGAAACCGGAATGATAATTATCGAAAACATTGGAGAGAAAAATGCGTGACATGTATGACGTAATGGACCGCTGGGGAGCATGGGCTGCAGCTGATAGCAGTGGAGTCGACTGGCAACCAATAGCTGCTGGTTTTAAAGGTCTACTGCCGCACGGTAAGAAATCGCGCCTGCAATGTGATGATGATGAAGGGATCATGATTGATGGTTGTGTCACGCGCCTGAAGAAGTATAAGCCAGAAGAATATGAGCTGATCATGGCTCATTTTGTAATTGGTATCTCGCTGCGTGCTATAGCGAAGAAGAGGAAATGTTCAGATGGGACAATAAGGAAAGAATTACAGACAGCTCTTGGATTTATTGATGGATGTCTTGCAATGCTACTTTTCTAATTTTTTACCAGTATAATGATACAAGGACACCCCCATATGTCTGACATAGTATGGTAGATCTGTTGCGGGGTGTTTAGATACTGACTTAAAACGAAGTGGAGTAGTCTCTGCCTCCAGAGAAACATCATGAACATTCGCAGAGAGATAGTTTTTCCAGTCGTTAAATTTGACAGCAGATTTATCTGCTTTAATATAAATCAGCATTCCTCCATGGTCATCTCGGTATGTACCTGTACCATATCGCTCAGTAAGCTGTATCCACCCATCATGGATATATTTTGGGCCATCCCATAGTTTAGCTTCACCGATCCATTCGAATTTACCACGTTGATGTTTCACTAAAATATCAACGTGTCCACCATGTTGTGTATCATGCTCAGCATCATACAGGCGACCTTTTAAAAACGTTATAATACAGGAGGTTAGTTCATCCTCCCCCCATTTTTTATCTTGGTAAAAATGTTTGTTGTTTTCTAAATCCTGAATGGCATCATCTAAATCAATATATAACTGATTAACAAAAATTTCTTTTGTGGCTGCAAGTTTTCTTTGAATCATACCACGAAAATCTGAATCGAATTTCATTAATGATTCAATATCAGCCAGGCTGAAATCATGTTCAACCATGGAGGGATTCCAAAAAATTGGACGGCGTGAAATAGGGGTAAAGATATTGGTTGAAATCATCGACCAACTCACCCGTTTCAGGGTGGTAAAATTTACCCGTATCTAAAGCATGTGAAATTAAGTCATCATCTACAGCCATTGGCTCTTCCAAGGTATCATCAATATACTGAAAGTGCATATTCAAAAGATGAGCTTTATAACTCGAAAAATAATCGGCAGCCTTAATTATAAGCACATATTCTTCCGGTGTGGTTATATCAAGCCCAGTACCATTAATTAGGGTTTTATAAGTAAAATGTTTTACCTTGCGAGCATCCTCACTTGTTAAAAAGAGAAAAAGCGTGCGACAAACATAACGAGCAGGATCTTTAAAATCCTGTTCGATCTGCCTAAAAATGTCGCACATCTCTATCTTTTTCATTTTACTCCTGCTTGCTTTGCCTTTTTAGCTTCACAAGATTTAACCGATTCCAGAATTCTTTCAACAATAAAAACAATGGAGTCAATATTGTTGCAATTGCTGGCAATTGCTTCATACAACCGCTGTTTTGGGTTGTCAAGCATTGTACGCTTGCCGGGTAATGTTAGTTCGACAGACAAGATTTGTGAAGCGCTTTGCTTAAGATCCCAAATCTTACCCAGCTTAAACTTTGTGAGAATCGGACTGGCAGCTTCACCTCCATGGTGATAACTGTCACGTCGCAAACACTGTTGGCTAGGCTTTAGCTTTAATGAGCTTGTGTTGCCATCGGCTGTGATGAACGAAACGTGAGAAACACGACCATCAATCTTTTCGTATAAATCCTGTATGGAGCCAAAAAGTTCTATGGGTTTGTTCAAATTTATTCCGGCATGCTCCTTCACGAATTTATGTACTAAATGCTGTTGATATTGGGATTCTGAGCGAGGCAAAACTGACAAATCAACCGTCTGTATGAGTAACTTTTCGGATGGAAGGAGCATTACGCTGTTAAAACACTGTGTTACTTGCCGAGTTTTGCATTTTATCTCCCCTCCGTTGGCGCGCAACTCCATTCCAGCATCGCTAAGATGGGTCTGATCAAGCTCAATAACCTCAGTGTAGTATGCTTTGGAAACCAGAACTGCAGTTTCAATTTGCTTTTCATTGATGATATCGAGTTTTAACTCAGCAAAATGTATGTCGGTATCCGCGGCCAAAAGCTCTTCTTTTGAAAGAGGAGCCGGATAGGCTTTAAGAAAGCTACTTTCGTCTTTTTTTAACAAGCTAAAAGCTGACTGAATCTTTGCGACATCGTTATCCTCAAGACGGTACATAGTAAGCAATCTTGTGCCGCTGAAGATCAGGCCCTTCCAAAATTCATCAATCACTAATTTCAGTGCAGCATCCTGTTGGACCGCGTGATTCATACGTTCAATGAATGGCGCTAAACCAGCCGCTGTAATGCCTAAGGAAGAGCCGAGCAATTTCCTTGTGTTTCTCCAGCCAAACCTTGAATTGATGTTTCTGACAGTTTGCTCAAGCATTAATTACACCTTAATCATATTAAAATATGGCTAAAACCCTCTAGTTACTGAGTCTACACAAAATACTAACGCGTACGCAAAAACTATCGTAAGCTGTTAAGAGTAGTCTCTTCGAAATCTGCTTAAGCACCTCTTGCAACTCCAAAAAAGCGATCTTTATCAAAGATATATCCACAGTGCTTTGCTATTGCTGTCCTTCAGTTAACGCAAGGAGAAGCTGTATGGGTATTTGTGCTGTCTGTGAATGTTCTTTAAACGATTCACAAGATGCTGTGCATAATGGTGTTGACTATAAGTCTTGCCCAAAGTGCTCGGCAGATGCAGGTGTGCATGTGTTTTATAAAACTGAAGACTTTGGGTTCAGGGATATGGGCGATGGTAGGCACATTGTTCAATCGTGGTGTCCTTCCTGCCGATCTGGAGAAAACCCATCTATCCCTGAAGCGTTCAGATGTAAGTGACTATAATTATTTTCACAAGGCTGCCAGTAGGCGGCCTTTTTTGTTTCCCATCGTTCTGAGAGGTCTCGCGACAGGCAATCATTGACTGTGGGAATGAATGAGACGTAATTTATTTGCGTGGTGAATCCTTTCTAAGCGAAAGGGCGTTCCAGTCAACTGCTATCTGCAGGTATGCGCGCGGCTTTGCTGCTGGGGTAGAGTCACCGGGAGGCACCCGGCACCATGAAAACAATAATACAAGCTTCAAATTCCTTGAGAGCCTGCCATAAAAAGCAGGCCTTTTTTTATGGTTTTGCAAACTGCTGCTACTCTTTGAGTTGTGGGAAGTAACTGAATGCCCTGTGGTTCTCTTGGACCGATAGTGAATCAGCCGATACAGCTTCACTCCTGAGCATAGGCCTTACTCACACCTACCTTACAAATAGTCAACTCATTAGCCCGCCTTCAAAAGCGGGCTTTTTTTATTCTCACGACAGCACCCGCATAGAGCGAGGTGAGAGCATGTATCGAATGGACAAAATAACTACTGGCATTTCCTACGGCGCATCGGGAGGTAGTGCCATTTACTGGTTTAGAAGACTTCTTGACGGTTACTCCCCTGAGCAGTGGGCGGCTATAGGTGTGATCGGTAGTTTACTGTTCGGCTTGCTCACCTTTCTCACCAACCTCTATTTCCAAATCAAAGCAGACCGTCGAAGAGCTGCGCGAGGTGAATGATGTCTAATAAATCAAAACTCAGCGCAGCAGTGTTGGCACTAATCGCATCAGGTGCATCTGCTCCACTCATTTTTGACCAGTTCATCAGCGAGAAAGAAGGCAATGCGCTGGTGGCCGTTGTTGATCCGGGTGGGGTCTGGTCTTTATGTCACGGCGTGACCGTTATCGATGGCAGGCGTGTTGTTAAGGGCATGACGGCCACTGAGGAACAATGCCGGAAGGTTAACGCTATTGAACGCGATAAAGCATTAGCCTGGGTTGATCGCAATATCAAAGTGCCTCTGACGGAGCCACAGAAAGTGGGTATCGCATCCTTCTGCCCGTATAACATCGGCCCCGGTAAATGCTTCCCATCGACCTTCTATAAGCGCATCAATGCTGGTGACCGTAAAGGGGCATGCGAAGCAATCCGCTGGTGGATTAAGGACGGTGGACGAGATTGCCGTCTGACTAAAGGCCAGAAGAATGGCTGTTATGGACAGGTCGAACGGCGCGATCAGGAAAGTGCGTTGACATGCTGGGAGCTTGACCAATGAAAATTAATCCGGGTCTTATCGGCGTTGTCATCATTGCTGGCCTTTCGGTCGCTCTCGTTAAGAGTTGTTCAAACGCCAGTAGTCTTCAGAGCGATAACGACGTTCTGCGAAGTGACAACTCTTTGCAGGGGCAAGTGATCGCCACTCAGGCATTCAACTTCAATCGATTCAATCAGGTTACAGAACAAGCCAACAGGCTTAACTCCCTGATCGACACCAGCACCGAAGAAACCGTAATCGAATACCGGGAGATTCTCCGCCGTGAAAAAACCTGTGATCTGCCTGTTCCTGCTGATGTCGCTGGTGGGCTGCTCGAATACGCGCACCGTTTACGTACCAGCGCCTTGCACACCGATACCAGAAGACCTGACGCAGCCGATGATCGTTCCGCTGCCTCCAGCTCAATGACGTACTGCCAGGCTGTTTTGTGGATTAAGCCGCTGCTGGCTGTGATTGAGAAGGGCAACAATAACTTTGCTGGCATAAGGCAGATAGAGCTGGAAAGGAAATACTAGCGATGGCTCGTCCTTGAGCACACGGGTATTCCTGAACGACGACTTTACCTGACATAGCAAAGCCTGCGTTAAAGTTTAGAAAATACAAGATATTTAGCAAGTAAAGTGCTGCAATTCAAAAAAAGCCCCCCATAAGGAGGGCTACCGGAGTCTCAGTTTCACTTGCTCTTTTTATCGATGTTTCCCTGGAGTTGGCAAATTCCACATCAGAGTCCTGTACAGCCTGGCAGCCAGTCAGTAATCAACAAGCGTAAGCGGAAAGGATTAAGATTTTACTTAGGTAGAAAGTGGTTTTTTAAAGCCAAAATACTTATCTGAACATGGCTTCAATGTTCTGGACTGCAAGATGCAGAAAGACATCCTCGTTAAGTCAAATGCAGCCAACAAAAAGTTAAAAGCTAAAGCGCATAGTTTAATCACACTCTTGCCGCTGCCGATCTAGTGTGTTAAGTGCCTTCATGTAAGCGCTATACGCTCCCTTAAATGTTTGTCCAGCCTGCTCAATTGCCGACTCTTGTAATTCTTGATTATCACCGGCGCTGTCTGCGAGATAAAAGGCCTTAAGAACGTTAGCCGCAACCATACCCAGCTCAGGAGGAGCGTAGGTCATTACTTCTGTAGCGCTTTGAACGACGGGTAACATATCTTTTCTCAGATCGCTTCTGGTCATTGGGTTGGTCAATGCAGGCGAAAAGCCAAACGAAGTAACTGAAACCATAAATTGATTATATTTTTCTCTCAATAATGACTCTTGCTTATCTAACCGAATAATGCAGGCTGTTTTGGAGGCATTGTGAGTTTGTAAATAGTTTCCATACAACCCCAAAAGCGCAGTAATGCTTACACCAAGTAAGGTACAGATTACGGGAAAAATGACATTAAACTGGTTTATCCGTGGGCGACTGCTCATGACCAAAGCTCCTTAGTTAAAAACTCAATTTTCACTAATTAGTAAGTCCATATTTGCTTGCCATGATTTTAACACCAAGCTACAGAACGTGGTTGGTAATCATTTTTAGATTTCCTCTACTTCCAGTTTTGACCGCTATTGTAAATTAATTACCTGTTGGAGATGTGAGGCTAACCGCCTTGATCAGCAATGGACCGGCAATTTTGGCGTCAAAACACACATGAGAATGAATCTCATAAGTAAAAGGTACTCCTGGCGATTATTAACACCGAGGGGGCGAGGACACGCGGAAAAAGCCAAATTTTTGCATTTTTATCGGCCATCACCACCACTTCAATTCATTGAAACATCGGGACAAAAATATTTCCGGTGTCGATTCTGTTTGTTTTTTGTTCATCACTGGAGCCATTCATGGATCATGAATTAAAGCGACTGCAGCTTAACGTCAGCCAGCTGGCGGCCTTGTCCGGTGTGCATCGCCAGACTGTGTCAGCCAGGCTGAAAAATGTCCGTCCGGCAGGTGGCAACGACAGCAACCTGAAACTGTATGGCCTGACAGATGTCCTTGCTGAGCTGATGAAAATGCCTGCCCCGGTAGCTGAAGGAGAAATGGAGCCTCAGGACCGTAAAGCCTGGTATCAGTCAGAGCGTGAAAGGCTGAAGTTTGAACAGGAAGTAGGAGAGCTTATTCCCGCTTCAGATGTTGCACGTGAGTTTGCCGAAATGGCGAAGGCCATGATTCAGGTTCTTGAGACGTTGCCGGATATTCTTGAGCGCGATTGTGCGCTTAATCCTGCAACGGTTTCCCGCGTCCAGTCGATTATTGACGATCTCCGCGATGAAATTGCCCGGCGGGTCATGAGTGACGAAGAAAAAGCAGAGGAGGACATCCCGGAGGAGGAATAATGTCGGCACTGGCGACCGCCCTCACATTGAAACGTGATACCGGACACCTGATTAAAGCGCCACGCAGAATGCCTGTATCAGTGGCGGTAGCAAAATATATGCGTGTCCCCACCTCCGGAGGTAATTCCGTCCCCTGGGATCCGATGGTGGCGCCTTATGTTCTGGAGCCTATGGACTGCCTGGCATCCCGTGAATACGACGCCGTGATATTCGTCGGACCTGCCCGAACGGGTAAAACAAATGGTCTGATTGACGGATGGGTGGTTTACAACATCGTCTGTGATCCGTCCGATATGCTGCTGGTGCAAATGACACAGGATAAGGCGCAGGAGCACTCAAAAAAGCGTCTTGCCCGAACATTTCGCTGCAGCCCGGAGGTCAGAAAAAACCTGAGCCCCCGGCGTAATGACAACAACGTTCACGATAAGTATTTCCTTTCAGGTAGCTTCCTGAAAATTGGCTGGCCATCCATCAATGTCATGTCGTCATCAGATTTTAAGTGTGTGGCGCTGACGGATTATGACCGATTCCCTGAGGATATTGATGGCGAGGGCGACGGCTTCTCACTGGCCTCCAAACGTACAACCACCTTCATGTCCGCCGGGATGACGCTTGTAGAGAGTTCTCCGGGGCGTGATATTCGTGACAGCAAATGGCGCCGCAAGTCTCCTCATGAAGCTCCACCTACGACCGGTATTCTCTCCCTGTACAACCGTGGCGATCGCCGCCGCTGGTACTGGCCTTGTCCGCACTGCGGTGAATATTTTCAGCCTGCGATGGAGTCCATGACCGGCTACCGAGATGAACCGGATCCGGTTAAAGCCAGTGAGGCGGCACACCTGCTTTGCCCGCACTGCAGCGGAATTATCACTGCGGATAAAAAGCGCGAGCTTAACGGCGCAGGAGTCTGGTTGCGGGAAGGGCAGAGTATTGACCGTGACGGCAATGTATCCGGCGAACCGCGGCGATCGCGCATAGCCAGTTTCTGGATGGAAGGACCCGCAGCCGCTTATCAGACCTGGGCGCAGCTGGTGTACAAGCTGCTGACAGCTGAGCAGGAGTATGAGGCCACTGGCAGCGAAGAAACCCTCAAGGCGGTAATCAATACCGACTGGGGGCTACCATACCTGCCGCGCGCAGCCAGCGAACAGCGGCGCGCCGATGTGCTGATGCAGCGGGCGGAGGATTACGGTAAACGCCTGGTCCCGCCTAAGGTGCGTTTCCTGCTGGCGGCCGTTGACGTCCAGGGCGGCAAAAAGCGCCGTTTCGTCGTGCAGATTATCGGTTATGGCGAAAACGGTGAACGATGGCTGGTGGATCGCTACAACATCCGCCAGTCGCTGCGCTGCAATGAGCATGGCGAGGCGGAGCCGATCCACCCGGGCGCGTATCCGGAGGACTGGCAACTGCTGGTCTCCGATGTGCTGGAAAAAACGTATGCGCTGCAGTCTGACCCGGCGCGGCGTATGCCGGTGCTGGCGATGGCCGTCGACAGCGGCGGTGAAGAAGGCGTGACGGACAACGCGTATAAATTCTGGCGACAGTGTCGGCGTGACGGCCTGGGTAAACGTGTTTACCTGGTTAAGGGCGACAGCACAAAGCGTCAGAAAATCATTACCAAAACCCACCCGAATAATACCGAACGCAGCGACCGTCGCGCCGACGCGCGCGGCGAGGTGCCGGTGTATCTGCTTCAAACCGACCTGCTTAAGGACCAGCTCAGCAACAACCTGGACCGCGAAACCCCCGGTGGCGGATACATCCATTTTCCTGACTGGCTGGGGGAGTGGTTCTACGAGGAACTGACCTATGAAGAACGCGGTGTTGATGGCAAATGGCGAAAACCCGGCAAGGGCGCCAACGAAGCCTTTGACCTGTTCTGCTATGCGCACGCCGTGGCGGTTCTGCGCGGGTACGAAAAAATTCGCGACTGGGAAAAACCTCCTGCATGGGCTGAGCCGCAGGATCTCAATCCAAATATTCATGAAGGGGAACGCCCCCGGGAGATAACCGTGATAAAAACAAAACCCGTTCAGTCGCCTGTCCAAGCTGAACCTGAAAAGGACACAGCCCTCTCCGGCAGTTGGCTCGGTTCTTCCGGTAAGGGAGGCTGGTTGTAGTGACGAAAGGTGATATCTGGAAAACGCTGCTGATGGTGCGTCAGGCCTACCAGGACTCGCTGGACGGCAAGAGCATTTCTTTCACAGGCGTGAATGGTCGCGCCATTACCAACCACGATCCGAAAGCGTTGCGCGACGAGCTTGATTACTGGGAGCGGCGCTGGCGAGCGGTCAACCGCCGCGGCGGTTCGTACAAACTCGCTAACTTTCTGTAAGGCGTTCTATGGGCATTCTTGAAAGAACACTGGGGGCTATTTCCCCCGGGTGGGCTGCGGCACGCGCGCGGGACCGTCTCCGGCTTAATGCTTATGAAGCGGCAAACCCGTCGCGCCTGCACAAGGCGAAAAAACAAAGCCAGTCAGCGGACACCTCAGTGTTTGCTGCAGGTCAGTCCCTGCGGGAGCAGGCCCGCTGGCTCGACGAAAACCACGATCTGGTGATTGGCCTGTTCGACAAAATGGAAGACCGGGTTATCGGTGCCCACGGTATCCATGTTGAGCCCCAGCCCCTCGATCTGGAGGGAAACCTTCATTCCGATTTCGCCGGGCAGCTTTCGGCGCTCTGGGCTGAGTGGTCCGTGCGTCCTGAAGTGACCGGCATGTTTACCCGTCCGGAAGCCGAGCGCCTGCTATTGCGTTCTGCGCTGCGTGACGGGGAAGTGTTCACGCAACTGGTAAGGGGGAATGTGCCGGGCCTGCAGCATGCCACCTCGGTACCGTTCTCGCTGGAAATGCTGGAGGCGGATTTTGTGCCGTTCAACCTCAACAGCACCGCCGGCCAGCAGGTTCGCCAGGGCATCATCGTGAACGACTGGGGGCGTCCCGTCGGCTACCGCGTTTACAAATATCATCCGGCGAACATGACGCGGTTCAGCGCGGAACTTAAAACCGTCTCTGCTGACAATATGCTTCACCTGGCGCAGCGCAAGCGACTGCACCAGCTGCGGGGTATCAGCCTGATCCACGGAGTCATTACCCGTCTTTCGGACATCAAGGATTATGAAGAGAGCGAGCGCGTGGCCGCCCGTATTGCCGCTGCACTGGGCTTTTACATCAAGCGCGGGGATGCACAGTCACTTGGTGATGACGGTGAGTTTTCAACCCCCGGCGGGCAGCGTCACTTCGATATCGCGCCGGGCATGATTTATGACGAACTCCGCCCCGGCGAAGACCTTGGCATGGTGGAGTCAAACCGGCCGAACGTTCATCTCTACGAATTCCGAAACGGGCAGATGCGGGCCGTGGCCGCCGGTACGCGCGGCAGTTATTCCAGCATTGCCCGGGACTATAACGGCACTTACAGCTCCCAGCGTCAGGAACTGGTTGAGAGCTTCGAAGGGTACAACGTCCTCCAGCAGTGGTTTGTCGGCCAGCACAGCCGGCCCGTTTACCGCGCATGGCTGGCGATGGCGTTGCTGAGCGGCGTTGAAGTCCCGCCGGATGTGGATCCGAATTCTCTCTATAACGCACTTTATCTCGGGCCGGTGATGCCGTGGATTGATCCGGGCAAAGAGGCGAACGCCTGGAAAGCCATTGTGCGTGGCGGCGCGGGGACCGAAGCGGAATGGGCGCGGGCCAGGGGGAAAAATCCTCAGGAGGTTAAGCGCCAGCGACTGCGTGAAACTGAATTTAACCGTAAACACGGGCTGGTGTTTGATTCCGACGCCGCCAACGACAAAGGAGCGATGCCAGATGCAACGGCAAAACCAGACGATAAACGGCGTGAGCCGGACGATGATGATTAACCCCCGCGCCAGCCTGGCCGGTGTCGATGCGGCCAACGGTCAGTGCTGGTACGAAATCCGCGCGCTGGCTGCCGGACGGGTCGAAATCTTCCTTTATGACGTGATCGGCGGCTGGGGCATTACTGCCCAGCAGTTCGTCACTGACTGTAAAGAGGCGGGGGTGTTTGAGGCCAGCGCGGTGGATCTGCATATCCACAGTCCCGGCGGCGATGTCATGCAGGGCTTTGCCATCTACAACACCCTGTCTCGGTTGAAAGCGAAGATCGATATCTGGGTGGATGGCGTGGCGGCCAGCATGGCCTCAATGATTGTCTGCCTGCCGGGCGCCACGGTGCACATGCCGGAAAACGCCTGGATTATGGTGCACAAACCGTGGGGCGGTATCGCCGGGGATTCTGACGACATGCGCGATTACGCCGCATGGCTTGATCGTAACGAAGCCCTGATGCTCAGTGCGTACATGAACAAAACCGGACTGGGGCAGGAAGAGCTGGAAGCGATGCTGAAAGCGGAGACCTGGCTTAACGGTGCCGAGGCGGTGGAAAAAGGTTTCGCCGACACGCTTGAACCTGAACTGCAGGCCGCGGCCTGTGTGAATGAAAATAAACTGAAGGATTACCAGAATATGCCAGAACAGATTAAATCTCTTTTCACGCCGCGCGCCGAAGCCCCGGTGAATCAGCCACCGCAACCTGCTCCGGTACAGGCAAACCTTACCCCGCCAGCGTCACAACAGCCTGCACCGCAGATGACCAATATCGATATCACCGCGCTGGCCCAGCAGCTGCAGCAGCAGATGCAGACGGCGAACGCAGAGCGTGTGAATTCCGTCTCAGCCGTATTTGAGACGTTCCCGGCCTTCGCGACGCTGAAGGCTGAATGCCTGGCCGACTTCACCTGCAACGCTGAAAAAGCCCGCGATAAACTGCTGCAGGCGCTGGCGGCGGGCACCACTCCGAGCGCTGGTCCGGGCGCGATTCATCTTTATGCCGGTAACGGCAATCTGGTCGGTGATTCCATTCGCGCTGCAGTAATGACCCGAGCGGGTTATGCGCAGGCTGAGAAAGATAACGCCTACAACGGCTACACCCTGCGCGAACTGGCGCGTGCCTCGCTGGTTGATCGCGGCATTGGCATTTCCGGTCACGCGGCGCCGCTGGCGATGGTCGGCCTGGCGTTCACCCACAGCAGCAGCGATTTCGGCAATATCCTGATGGATGTGGCGCATAAAGCCGCGCTGCTGGGCTGGGATGAGGCCAGCGAAACCTTTGACCAGTGGACCCGTAAGGGCACGCTGACCGATTTCAAAACCGCTCACCGCGCCGGCCTGGAATCTTTCCCGACCCTACGTAAGGTCCGTGCAGGGGCGGAATATAAGTATGTCACCCTGAAAGACCGCGGCGAGCCGATTGCCCTGGCGACTTACGGCGAGTTGTTCAGCATTGACCGCCAGACCATCATCAACGACGACATGGATATGCTGACCCGTATCCCTATGGCGATGGGCAGCGCGGCGCGCGCCACCATCGGCGATCTGGTTTGGGCGGTGCTGACCAGTAATCCGAAAATGTCGGACGGTAAATCTCTGTTCCACGCCGATCACGGTAACCTTGTTGCCGCCGATCTAAGCATTGATGGCCTGGACAATGCTCGCAAGGCCATGAAGTTACAGAAGTCCGGAGAGCGGCATCTTAATATCCGTCCTGAGTTTGTGCTGACGCCAGTGGCTATTGAGTCACGAGCAAATCAGTTGATCAAATCTGCCAGCGTGCCGGGCGCTGACGTCAATAGTGGTATTGATAACCCGATCCGGAACTTCGCCACGGTACTTTCAGAGGCCCGACTGGATGACAGCAGCCCTACGGATTATTACCTGACGGCTGCGAAGGGGCGTGACACCATTGAGGTGGCCTATCTCGATGGCATCGACACCCCATATCTGGAGCAGCAGCAGGGCTTCACCGTTGACGGCGCCGCGTTTAAGGTGCGTATCGATGCAGGTGTGGCACCGCTTGACTGGCGCGGCATGGTTAAAGTCACCAAAAAATAACGACCGTCTTCTGACGGTTTTTTTATATCCGGGGCGGCGCGTGCTGCTCCTTTTTTGTCTGGAGAGAAAAATGGCGAAAAATTATCAGCAGGACGGCAACACCCTTGATTTTCAGAATACCGGTGTGACCGATATTCATTCGGGGGATGCTGTGCTTTCGGGGGCGCTGGTGGGCGTCGCTCATGATGACATTCCGGCAGGGTTGTGGGGCGTGCTGCATACTACCGGCGTGTTCACTCTGCCAAAGGCTGCGGAAGCGGTCACTGTTGGTCAGAAGCTTTATCTGGCAGACGGTAAACTGACGGTGGAAGAGGGTGAGGCGGCTGCACCGAATCCCCTGGCAGGTACGGCATGGGCAGACGCCGCGGCTGATGTCGATGCCGTTCCGGTACGGCTGGGTTATTGATGAACCGCTTTCGCCAACGCCTGTTAAACGCGGATGCCAGGATCTCCCGGGCATTTGCCGAAGAGATTCCGGCAGTCCTCTCCATCGGCAGTGAGTTGCGTCCTGTCACCGTGATTTTTGAGACGCCAGACGCACCCGTGGACGTACCGGGCGGAGGTCAGATTCAGGATCGGGCCCCGGCGTTCAGCGCGATGACTGCCGATATCGCGGGGCTTGAGAAGCACCACGAGGTGGAAATTAACGGTACCACTTACCGCGTAACGCATGTTGGTGCAGATGAAGAAGGCCGCACCCGCGTCACCCTGGCTTATGGTGCCCCGGGCAAACCGCAGCCGGAAATCAACAAGTGGAGCTGATATGGCACGTGAGTCCAGACTGCGACGGGACCTGCCCGTCGATATCGATGTGGATGCCATCTGGCGGATAGCGGAACAGATCGGAGCCACCCAGAAACAGTTTCGGGCAGCATACTCCCGCGCGCTGAGGCGTACGGCGACCACCCTGCGCAAGAAAGCCGTTGCTGACATGAAGGACGCCCTGGCGCCGCGCAGTCTGGACCTGGTGCGCCGGCGCCTGCTTTCCTTTCGTCTTGATCGTGCTTCACAGTCAAAACTGGATAACTTTCGTCTCTGGTTCGGCCTGAATGCCATCAAGGTGAAAGACCTTAAAGGCCGGATAAACGGCCGCGTGAGGCCTCACCATACCCGACGGGATAAATCCACAGGGCGGTTTATTAAAGCGCGGCGCCAGGCGGAAAACGCCGGATTTACGCCTAAGGGCAGTCTGCTTTCTGCACGCACGTTTGAAAACGGTGAGGTGACTCGCTCCCGCAGGGAGAACAGGCGGACGGTGGTTATTCGCGATCCGGATACCCGGCGGACCCGCGAAGCGGAAGTCGATATTTATGAGCCGATGCTGAACTACATCGAAGATAACGCCTTTGCCGAGGCGATGGAGATTTTTATGCATCATTTTGAAATCGATCTGCGCGGGCGCGTGAAAGCCCGAATATCTGTCTGAGGTGGACCATGGCTGAGCCATTACTGCTGGGGCAGTATCACGATGCGGTCACCGGCGCGCTGAAAAACATTGCGTGGGTACGCGACGCCGATGCCTACCCGGAAAAAAACGTGCCCCGCTTTACCGGGCTGACCACTCCGGCGGTGTATTTCTCCATTAATGGCTGGGAGCAGGACGGAGGTAACGAAGGGCAGCTCAACGTCACCCTGTCCTGCGATTTGTATGTGGTGGTGGATGCGGCTGGCGCAGGCGTCAGCAGGCCGGAAATTTTCCTGCGTACGGCGGCCGCCGATATCACCCAGTGGATTGACGGCCAGCTGTTCGGCCTGACCAGTCTGGCGCCCGCCGTGTTTATCGATGCATCACGTGATGAGTTTGATCCGCGCATGGACGATTACCTGGTGTGGCGCATTTCCTTCACACAGTCAGTGGCCTTTGGTGCGGATCCGTTTGCGCAGTTCAATGCCCCGCTGAATGCCGTCTGGCTCGGTAAGGCACCAGATATCGGCCGGGCACATGTGGACGATTATCAGTTGATTTACGAGGCGAAACCCGATGAGTGATATCGAGGGCGATTTACAACGCCGCCTGGCAAACATTGTCCGGCGCGGGGTTATTCATTCCGTTAAGCATGACGGTATACCGAAATGCCGGGTGGACCTGGGCGACATCACCACCACCTGGCTGCCGCTCTGCCAGGGCTTTTCGGGGACTAACCGGGCTGACTCCAATCCGTATGCGGTCGGGGATGCGGTCACGGTACTGTCGGAGGCGGGCGAGCTCAATAATGGTCGGGTGTTTCCCGGCTGGAATACCGGCGGGCTGCCGGTACCGGAGGGCAGCGGCAGCGAGCATATCACCCGCTACGGCGACGGTACCGAGATCCGCTATGACCGTGCCGCGCATGCCCTGACCATCACCCTGGCGGAAGGCGGGACCTACAAAATTATCGGCAAAGGCACGCTCGATGGTCCGGTGGAAATTACCGATACCCTGACCGTACAGGGGAAAACGCAGATAAACGCCGACACGAACGTGGCCGGAAATATCGGTGCGACCCAGGAGATTTCGGACGGTACCGGGAAAATGAGCGGGATCCGTCAGACGTTCAATGGCCATGATCACCGGGGAGACAGTGGCGGTACGACCGGAAAACCCAATCAGAAAATGTGACCTGCTTCAGCAGGTTTTTTTATGCCTGGAGAAAATGAATGTCGAATTTACATGGTGTTGAAACGATCGAACTGACATCCGGCACGGTCGCGGTCATGACGATCCAGACGGCCATTATCGGCCTGGTGGGCACTGCGCCTGATGCCTCTGCCGGTACGCCAGCCAGTGCCAGCACGGGGACGCCAATCCTGGATAACGTTGTGGATTTTGCCGCGAAAATTGCCGGCAGGGCAGGGAACGTGGTGGTGGTTGAAGCTGTAGCCGGTATTCCCGATGCGGGGGATCCAGCGGAGGTGGGAACTTCCGCCATCTGGGATGCTACGGGGCTTAAGCTGACCATCACGCTTGGCTGTGATGAAGCTGGCAAGCTGACGGCTACTCCCGCAACTGTTGTTGCTGCCGTGAGGGCAGTCGCAGACGTGAAAGTAACCGCAACGGGGGACGGTAGCGGTATTGTCTTACCGTTCAGTCTGCAGCTCGCTGGTGGCGAGGATGAGCCATTCCCCCTGAATACCCCGGTGGCAATTGTCGGTACCTCGATGCTCTCGCGTCTTGGGGACAAAGGCACGCTTAAGCAGGCGCTGACGGAAATCAACGACCAGCGAAATGCCCTGACCGTGGTAGTGCGTGTGGCGGAGGGGGCAGATGAAGCTGAGAAACGTGCGGCGGTGCTGGCCGGGATTGGCGCGCTGTCGTCGGCAAAATCCGTGACAACGTACCAGCCACGTATCGTCATCGCACCGGGATTCAGTGAGGATGATGCGGTAGGCAAGGCGCTGGAAACCGTTGCCGGCAAGCTGCGGGCTGTGGCGTATGTTGACTGTGAGTCCGGTGCCACGCTGCAGGAGGTTGTGCAGCGTCGGCAGTCTTATGGTACCCGCACCGAGCTGCTGCGTCCGCGTGTGCAGGTCAGCAACGCTGACGGTCAACTTGTCTATCGTCCGTATTCTGCGTTTGCGGCGGGGCTGCGTGCCCGTATCGACTTTGAGAAGGGCTGGTGGTGGAGTAAATCCAACCAGGACATTAACAACATCCTCGGCGTGGAGCAGATTGACGAGTTCATTCTGGGCGATGAAAACTGTGACGCGAATCTGCTCAACATGCAGAACGTGTCCACCATTATTCGCCGTGCCGGGTTTAAGCACTGGGGGAACCGCCTGTGCGGAACCAACCCGCAGTGGCGCTTTGAATCTGTTCGCCGTACCGCCGACGTCATCGAGGACAGTATCCAGGAAACGATGCTGGAGTACGTTGACCGTCCGCTGGACCGGGAAAACGCCGATGACATTATCGGCACCATCAATGCCTATATGCGCCAGCTTGTCGGGCTCGGTGCCATCTTCGGCGGACGTGCCTGGCTGGATGAGGAGCTTAACACCGCTGAGAGCATGGCGGCGGGCGTGCTGTACATCAACTATGACTTTGGTCCGAAATCGCCGACTGAGCTTATCAGCCTGCGCGTCCGGGTGAATAACAACTATGCGCTTGAGGAGATGCTGGCAGCATGAGCGAAAAAAACACATTACGCGTCTGGACCTTCTTCCGGCAGGGGGTCCGCATACAGGGGGCGCATGAATTCACCCCACCGACACTGTCCATTGTCAAAACTGATTTGCGTACCGGCGCGCAGGATGCGCCGTCCCCCGTGGATGACGGCATGGAGGCCCTGACCTGTCAGCTGAAATTCTACGGTATGGATACGGACATGCTGACCGCCTTCGGTTTTGTTAGCGGCAGCCGCCCGCGCTTTACGGCCTATCAGGGCTATCTGGCGAACGGTACCGCGCTTGGCACCGTCGAGGAGATCGAAGGCTTTGTGCAGACCGTTACGCCGGATGCGCGGGGCAAGGACAATTTGTCCGAGAACGCCATCACGGTGGAAATCGCTGTGAGCTATTACCGCCAGACCAAAGACGGCAGGGAGCTTTTTGCTATTGATACCGAGCGCTTCGCGCGCCGGGTGAATGGTGTTGATGTACTGTCTGGACTGGCGGCGAAGGTCCGCCTCTGATTTTTCAACTGAACATACCAACGGCCTGCGGGCCGTTTTTACTTTTTAAGGATTATTTATGAGTTTTCCCGGTGAAACCCGCGTGATCAAACTGTATTCCCCTGTTTCGATTGAGAACGGTGGCTTACTCGAACAGGTGACGATACGCGAACCGCTGGTGCGTGACCGCATCGCTTTTTCCAAAGACCACGGCAGCGAAGAAGAAAAAGAAGCGCGCATGATTGCGTTATTGTGCAACCTCAGCGAGCAGGATATCTGGCAGCTCACAGCGGCGGATTATGCGCAACTGCTGGACGCATTTAATGTTTTTATGCTCCCGCCCGCGGATCGACCGAAAGAGGCCTGATGCGGGCGATACGCTTTCTCGGGCGGCGCCTGCATTTTCCCATGGCGGAATACCTGGACATGCCATTCAGTGTGTTTTCTGATTTTCTCACCGACGAAGTGGAGGCGGTAAATCGTGGCCGGATTAAGCCAGAACCTTAAGGCCGTCATAACCTTTGGCGGCAATATCGACAGCTCCTGGAGCCGTTCAGCGAACGGTCTGCAAAAAAGCCTGAAGGATGTCGGGAAGCAATCAGAAAAACTGACCAAAGACCAGGCGAAGCTGGCGGCGGAAATTAAGAAAGCAAAGCTTGCCGGGCAGAGCCTGGGCGATCTGAAACGCCGTTACAACGATGTGTCCCGTGAAATCCGTAAAACGGAGTCGGAACAGCAGAAGCTAAACCAGCAGATGCAGAAGGCGCAGAGGCTGGCGTCATTTAAGGGGGCAGGTAAAGGATTGTTTCGCCGCGGTCTGGGTATCGCCGGACAACTGGGCGGCATGGTGGCACCGGGACTGGCGATCGGTGGCGGCGGGGTTGTGGCCTCCGCACTGGGCACTCTGATTGCCCCGGC
Source organism: Enterobacter sp. NFIX58 (assembly GCF_900110475.1). Classification (NCBI taxonomy): domain Bacteria; kingdom Pseudomonadati; phylum Pseudomonadota; class Gammaproteobacteria; order Enterobacterales; family Enterobacteriaceae; genus Enterobacter; species Enterobacter sp. NFIX58. The sequence goes on from NZ_FODW01000001.1 coordinate 272,974, forward strand.
GGCCACCAACGCGGAAACGGCCAGACGCGCCGGCGTGGCGAAAAGCTATGGCGTCGATATCCCGACGTTTGATGCATGGGACACCCTCGCAAAACAGTACGACATGAACGGAGAGAATATCGGCGATCTGTTTGAGGAGTATCTGCACAAGGCGGGGGAGTACAAGCAGAACGGCAAACAGGGCTCGCTGCAGGATGCGTTTGAAACGCTCGGTTTTAAGGCGGGAGATTTAGCGGGGCTCAGCGATATGGCGCAGTTTGAAAAAATCGTCGAGCGTGCGCTCAGTCTGCAGGATGAGTCAAAAGCCTCGTTTGCTCTTGATTCGCTGTTTGGCGGCGAGGCCAGCAAGCTGCTGATGCTGCTGAAGCAGTCTGGGAAAAGTTACCGCGATCTGATGGACGAGCAGCGTCGGTATAACCTCGTCACGAAAGAGGGGGCTGAAGGCGCGATGGCGGGCAATCGTGCCATTACTAATCTGCAGACCGTTTTCTCTTCTGCACTGGCGGAAATCTCCGGCCAGCTCGGTAACGAACTGGCGCCGGATATCCGACGCCTGACTGACGATATGGCGGAGTGGTTTAAAGGCGGGGGGATCAAACGCATCGTCAGTTTTCTACGCAATGATCTCTATCCAGGCGTGCTGACGTTCGGGCAGGGGATAGTTTTCGTCGGGAAAGTGGCGTATGCGCTGGCGAAAAAACTGTCCTGGCTGTTGCCGGATGAGCGAAGCGATCAGCGTGATGTGCTCAAATCGCTGGCCATGACCGGCTCGGTCGATATCGCCCGCATGACGGCGCAGCGTAACGGCCAGGGAGAGTGGTTCGAACAGCAGCTCAAAGAAAAACCGGGTCTGCCGGACGATGTGAAAAAATCGTACCGGGATACGCGTGGTATCTTCAGTGATGACAATGAAAGCTTTGATAAGTCACTGGATAAATATATGACACCGGAAAACAGCGGACCGCTGTTTGGCCTGGATAGGGCACAGCGTAATAGCGCGTCGGCTTCCGGCGACGGAGGTTACTGGGATGCACTTCTCCAGCGCCTTGATACAGCCGACCAGCAGCCACAGGCAAGGCAGCTTACTGACAACCGGAAATTCGAATACCGTTTCGAAATTAACGGAGCACCCGGACAAAGCGAGCAAGGTATAGCTGATGCGGTCGAGGGGGTGACGAAAACCAGCCCGGCGTTTACGGGTAACAGCAGCATGATGGACGGAGGACAAATCTGGTGAGTGAAATCGTTCCGGTCTATGAAGACTTCGGACAGTCGCGGTCCGGCGCTGTCCGTGGCGCACAGGCCGCCCGAGTGATGATGATGCTGGGCGACTTTGCCTTTTCGATTGATACCACCGCGTACAGCCAACTGACCCGTGAGGCCAGCTGGCGCTGGAGTGAGCAGGAGCGGATCGGTAAACAGGATTTACTGCAGTATACCGGCAAGCCCGGGCGAACGGTTCGGCTTGAAGGGGAGTCGCATGCTTTCTTCCGCAAGGGGGTGGATGCTGTCAACGATCTCTTCGACCTCGCAAATCAGAATAAGCCACAACAACTGGTCAGCGGCGAAGGGGATGTGCTTGGCTGGTGGGTGGTTATCGACTTCTCCGACACAACCAGCCGTTTCCTGCCAGGCGGTGGCCACCGAAATAAAAACTGGACGATGACGCTGAAACATTATGCCGACGACATATCAAACCCGTGACGGTGATGTGCTTGATGCAGTCTGTGCGACACATTACGGCACGGAAAACCTTTCTTATATTGTGACTCAGGTGCTTGAAGCGAATCCGGGACTGGCTGACATCGGTGCCGTTTACCCGTCTGACCTCTTTATCATCCTGCCTGATCTGGCGCCGCCGGTTCAGGATTCTGCATTTAGTCTGTGGGATTAATATGACTGAACAGATTGTTAAACCGGAATATGCACCTGCTTTCAGCATCAACGCGGAGGGAAAAGATATTACCCGCACGCTGCAGCAAAGCCTGTCGGAGTTGACGCTGACGGATTATGGCGGCGCTACGGCAAAGGCGGATGAACTGAAAATCACGCTGCTGTCCGAAACGTTGCCTCTGCCGGTGAAAGGGGCACGGTTACGCGTGGCGCTGGGTTTTAACGACCAACTGGTGGATAAGGGCTGGTTTGTGGTGTCTGGCGTGGGCAGTAGTGGCCCGCCACGTCGTATTGAGATTTATGCCACTGCCGCGCCCATGAATGCGCAGAAACAGCCTGGCGATGTGCTCAGCCAGAAAACGCGCAGCTGGGATAACCTGCGACTTGCGGATCTGGTTAAAACCGTGGCCACCGAAAACGGTCTGGTGCCGAAAGTGGCCACAGAGCTTGCCGACATCCACATTGACCATGTTGATCAGGTTGCAGAATCCGACGCGAACCTGCTGACCCGCCTTGCCCGAACGTGGAACGCTGTCAGCAAACCCTCAGGTGGTTACTGGCTTTTTTTGCGCCAGGGTGCCACCGCGAAAGCCTCCGGAGAGCAGACCGGCGCTATGATTATCACACCAGAACAGGTATCAAACTGGTCGTACAGCGAAGGTGAAAGGGGGAGTTCGACAGGAAAGGCCACCGGCAGTGGCGGCAAGTCCTCGGGTAAAATTGGCGTTCGGTATTACGATGAGGCTGACGGAAAGACCAAAACCACCACAGTCGATCATGACGGTCCCTCAATGGCGAACCCGTATACCCAGCCGGTGAAGGACACCGCTGACCAGCAGGCAAAGTCAAAAAAAACGCAGGCAAAGCGCAATGAGCAAAAAATGACGGTTACTGGTCCTTGCCGCCCTGAACATGTCCCTCTCACCGCAGAATCGGGCGTATCCACTTCCGGCTTTGGTGAGCGGGAAGATCGTGCCTGGGTGGTGGAGTCGCTGGTTTACTCCCTGACACCCGCCGGGTTCAGCTACACGTACAACCTGGTGGTTGATATTCGCAATCCTGCGAAATCCTCAAAAAAATCCGGCAGCAAGGATAAAACTGGTCCGGATTACTTCGGCTAACGTACCGCCACCCGGCGGACCCGATACGGAAAAATACTATGAACGGCGTAAACAGCTGGACGGGTAAACGCCTGTCCGGTACCGACCATTTGCGTCAGTCGGTCAGCGACATCCTCTCAACCCCGGTAGGTAGTCGGGTGCTTGTCCGTGATTATGGCAGCAACCTGTTTTCGCTGGTGGACAACCCCCGAGATGACCTTACGCGGCTACGTATTATCGCAGCGACCGCCTCGGCGCTGGCGAGATGGGAGCCCCGGCTGAAGGTCACGCGCGTGGTCGTCTCTTTCCCGGCAACTGAAACGGGGTGTGTGGTGGATATTGAAGGGATCAACAAAGAGAACAATCTTCCTATCAGCACCGGAGGCATACCTATATATGGCAAGTAGTTATGACGTAATTAACCTGTCCGCCCTGGCGGTGCCGGATGCCATCGTGGTTCCGGATGCTGCAGATATTTTTACCCGCTGGCTGGCACGCCTGCGCGAACTGGATCCGGTATTTGATGCGCTGGTGGAATCTGATCCGGCGTTTAAACAGGGTGAAATCAATGCCTACCAGCTCGCTCTGGCGTTTCAGCGAGTCAATGACGCGGTACGCGCAGTTTTCCTTGCCAGCGCAAGAGGGGCCGATCTCGACCAGATTGGCGCGGGCTTTAACGTTTCCCGTCTGGTGATAAATCCCGGAGATCCGAATGCTGTGCCACCTGTTGATCCTGTTTATGAAGATGATGACGCTTTTCGTGAGCGTATACAGCTTTCATGGGCACAGCTGAATACGGCAGGCGCGCGCAATGCATACCGCTTCCATGCCAAATCAGCAGATAACGATGTGCTGGATGCGGATGCTTACGGACCGGAGACACATAACCGACCGGGGGAAGTAGACGTCTACGTCCTGTCGCGAACCGGAAATGGTGAGGCCAGCCCCAGCCTGACAGAAAAAGTGAAGAGCGAACTGAGCGCCGATGAGGTCAGGCCTCTGACTGATTATGTAAGCGTAAAAAGCGCCACCATTGTCAGCTATGCGGTAACGGCTGAACTGGATATACCAGACGGACCGGATGCGCAGACGGTGCTGGAACATGCCATCAGCACGCTGACAAGCTACACCCGGCTTTCGCATCGCATAAACGGCCTCGTACCGCTTTCCGCGATTTACGCTGCACTCCAGCAGCCCGGCGTCACAAGAGTAAGGCTGATAAGTCCGGTCGCAGATCTGGAAGCAGCTGCGGGGCAGGCCCCTTGGTGCAGTGCGATAAACGTCACCCGCAAAGGAGGGTCCGGTGGATAAATTTCGCTCCCTGCTACCGCCCTCCGCCCTCCAGCCAGAGCGGGCACTGGAGCAGGCCAGTTCGGAGCAGATCACAGCGCTGGATACGGGCCTGGTGCGTAAGGTGAAAGACCCCGATACCTGTCCGGCGCATTTGTTGCCCTGGCTTGCCTGGGAATTTTCGGTTGATTCCTGGGAAGACGCCTGGACTGAGGCTGAAAAGCGGCAGGTGATTAAGGATGCCGCATATGTTCATCAGCATCGAGGTACTGCCGGCGCTGTCAGGCGGTCACTGAGCGCTGTCAGTCTCCCAACTACCGTGGTGGAGTGGTGGGAGGATCTGCCGCGTAAGGCTCCCTACACCTTCCGCATTGAGGTTTACAGCCTTCAGGAAGTTGATGACGCGCTGTATCAGCGTATCCGGCGGCAGGTCGATAAAGCGAAGAACCTGAGGAGTCTGTTGACCTCTATTGACGTGATTGCCGATCTGGGCGCCATGGGAACTTATTACACCGGCGGTGCTGTCACCGCCTGGATTGATATTGATATTGAGGCAGGAGTTTAGCCATGGCTGAGAAGTATTACAGTATTCTGACCAACAGAGGCAAAGAGCTGGAGGCGCAGTCTACTGCGACCGGGAAGCCCGTCATAATTAAAGATTTTGTAGTAGGTGATGGTAACGGCCAGCCGGTTAAGCCTGACCCGGCATTAACAGCCCTTGTTCGCGAAGTTTATCGTGCGGCGGTTTCAGCATTGCAGGTCTCACCGGAACAGGATAATCAGTTTATTGCGCAGCTTGTACTGCCTGCCGATGTGGGCGGCTTTGTAGTCAGGGAGGTCGGGCTGTTGACCGATGCAGGCGAGCTTTATGCTGTAGCGAACTGTGCCGCGATCGAGAAGCCAGTAAGTGGTATCAGCGTTAAACTCCAGTTTAGACTCGCCGTGTCTGAAACGGCTAATATCGAGCTGAAGGTTTCAACGGGCGATGGGTTTTTTCTGCGACAGGATGCAAACCTGAGTGATGTGATGGATATAGTCAGGGCACGGAAAAACCTTGGGCTGAAAGAGGCAGCAGTTCTGGATGTTGGGACAAAAGCTGGCACTGTGGCGGCAGGGGATGACGAACGCATTACCGGCGCTGTGCAGCGCGCTGGTGACGAAATGGCGGGATCTCTTGCTATCACTGACTCAACCGCACTCCGCTTAAAGCAGAAAGATGTGAGTACCCTTTTCCGCTTTGACGGTACAACGTTTTACCTGATGTTTACTAAAAAAGGTGATCCGAATGGCGGGTATAACAATTTACGTCCTTTTTATGTTGATGCAAATACCGGGGCTGTAACCTTAGGTAATGTAGTTAAGGCCCCTGCGGGAATTACTGCAAATTCAATTACGTCGAATACAAGTGTTTTCATCGAGAGTGACGACCGTCAGCATATTATTTTTCAAAATAAAGATGGCACCCCGAGAGCATATATTTATAAAGACCGTAATTCCGATCTTCGTCTTAATAACGGTAACGAGGGGGGCGGAGATTTTGTTATCTCCCGTACCGGTGACATCTTGTGGGGCCCGAATGGAGCGAGACTGAGCTATGACGGGAATCTCTACGGCTCTGTATGGGGCGGTTGGCTGTCAAACTGGCTAACTGGGCGGCTTGGGGCGAAGGCGGAAATTAACTGGGTGCAGTCAAATTTCATCACTGATGTCGCGCTGGGTGCCGAGGGGTCATTCATCATTGCTAAAAATGCATGGCAGCGCGCGCCTGCTGGATGTGTCCTTACTGGTTACAACGCCGAGGGTAACGAACCTGTAAACGATACATTATTTTACCGCCCCATTCAGAAATATGTTCCGACTGTCGGCTGGATGGTCATTGGTCACACTGCATAGGACACATGGTATGGCATTAACACTTAAAAATTTAACGATTTACACACCTGAATATTACGACCTGATGATTCAGGCGATTTATCTTCAAACAGAAGATGGTCTGGACTGGTACCTACATTTGAACCGCTTCCAGCCCGATACGCTGAAAATCTGTTTTGATGAAAAAGGGGTTATCCGATCATGCCATACTGACGCGTCACGCCTTTATCCGTTGAATCTTTCGGTAACTGAGGTCAATACCGCCGATGTGCCGGATGGCCTGAATATTTACGGTGAATGGATGTGGAACGGCGAAAAAATAATTCCGCGCGAGTTTACCCGGCAGGAAAAAATCGACCAGGCGGAAGCCCATCGTTCAGAATTGATCGCCGCTGCAGGGGAAAAAATTGCACCACTCCAGGATGCCAGCGATTTGGGTATTGCTACAAAAGTGGAGGCGGATCAACTGATGGCGTGGAAGTCCTACCGGGTGAAACTAAACCGCCTGGTGTTCACAAATGATCAGGAGATCAGCTGGCCGTCACCACCAGAAACATAAATAGTTAGCCTCAAGCCTTTACCCGGCGGGCTTTATGTTGCTGCTGGCTCATGTTATTGCACTATTTTGAAAATTTACAAACGCAATAATTCTAAAGCCAAGAGAAACTTAGAAACGAAACGGTGAAGCTTTAAACAGTCATGATAGAGCCTCTCTCTTGCGTGCATACCCAAATGAAACTACTGTATATAAAAACAGTATTCAGGGTGTGCAATATGGAATTTATCAGGCCTGCAGAACTGCGAGAAATTATCGCTCTCCCGCTTTTCAGTGACTTAGTGCAGTGTGGTTTCCCGAGCCCCGCGGCTGATTACGTAGAACAGCGCATCGACCTCAATGAGTTACTTGTTGCTCACCCGAGCTCAACATACTTCGTCAAAGCCGCGGGTGATTCAATGATCGAAGCCGGGATCAGCGACGGCGATCTGCTGGTGGTCGATAGTTCGCGCACGGCTGAGCATGGGGATATCGTCATTGCGGCGGTGGAAGGGGAGTTTACGGTTAAACGCCTGCAGCTGCGCCCGACAGTCCAGCTCATTCCGATGAACAGCGCTTACTCACCGATCATCGTCGGCAGCGAAGATACGCTGGACGTGTTTGGCGTCGTGACTTTCATCGTTAAATCTGCGAGCTGAATATGTTTGCGCTCTGTGATGTTAATTCGTTCTACGCATCATGCGAGACTGTATTCAGGCCGGATCTGAGAGGGCGGCCGGTTGTCGTTCTCTCAAATAATGATGGCTGTGTAATCGCACGCAGCGCAGAAGCAAAAGCTGCAGGAATCACCATGGGGGAGCCGTTCTTTAAGCAAAAGGATCTATTCCGACGCGCTGGTGTGGTTTGCTTCAGCAGTAACTACGAGCTGTACGCAGACATGTCGAACCGGGTAATGACGACGCTTGAGGAAATGAGCCCCCGCGTCGAAATTTACAGTATCGATGAAGCTTTTTGCGACCTAACAGGTGTTCGCAACTGCCGGGACCTGACCGAGTTCGGCAATGAGATTCGCGCTACGGTTCTGAAGCGTACGCACCTTACCGTTGGTGTTGGCATTGCCCAAACGAAGACCCTCGCTAAGCTGGCAAATCACGCCGCCAAGAAATGGCAGAGGCAGACGGGCGGAGTGGTTGATTTGTCCAATATCGATCGCCAGCGTCGGTTGTTGTCTATTGTGCCGGTTGAGGACGTATGGGGCGTTGGCCGCCGCATCAGTAAGAAGCTTAACGCCTTGGGTATTAAAACTGCTCTGGACTTATCAGAACAAAGCACATGGATTATTCGCAAACACTTCAATGTCGTGCTGGAGCGAACAGTCCGGGAGTTGCGCGGCGAGCCTTGTCTTGAGCTGGAAGAGTTTGCGCCGCCAAAGCAGGAAATCGTCTGCAGCCGTTCTTTCGGTGAACGCGTTACAGAATATGAGCAGATGCGTCAGGCCATCTGCAGCTATGCGGCCCGTGGCGCGGAAAAGCTTCGTGGTGAGCACCAGTATTGCCGTTTTATTTCTGCATTCGTGAAAACATCTCCCTTTGCCCTTAACGAGCCATATTACGGTAATATAGCGTCCATGAAGCTTCTTATTCCCACTCAGGATTCACGCGACATCATTAACGCCGCGGTAAAGTGCCTGGACAAAATCTGGAAGGATGGCCAAAGGTACCAGAAAGCCGGCATTATGTTGGGTGATTTGTTCAGTCAGGGGGTAGCCCAGCTCAACTTGTTCGATGAAAACGCACCGCGGCCCGTTAGTGATAAACTGATGGAGGTTCTTGATCAACTCAATGCCAGAGACGGCAGAGGAACGCTCTACTTTGCTGGCCAAGGCATACAGCAGCAATGGCAGATGAAGCGGGATATGTTATCTCCACGATATACTACGAGGTATTCAGACCTAATAAAAGTTAGATGATTCTTTAAATGGTATATTCATTCGAACCTAATTATCGGCTATGAATATTAAGAGTAATATGTCTACTACTATGCTTTTGTAATGTAAAGAAGCCCCTGCAATTATACAGGGGCTTATGGATATGATGCCGGGTGCCTCCCGGTGAGTCATTGAATTAACCACTCGTGACTCGCTGCTTCAGAAATTCACGATGAGCCGCTTGATATACAAATCATCAGGTTAATTAGCCCTGCCGCTGAGGAGGATTCATCATGAAATCGAATGTAACAGCAATGCTTAGCAAATGATACAATATTTACTGATGTGCCTCATGATTTTCTTTCGCAGTTTTCACTGTCACGGCATTTTCAGATAGTGAAGGTTAAAATATCGAAGTTCATTTTTTTACTTTAAGTCTTGAAACAAAGGTTAAGGTTTTATCTTCTGGGCAAATCATTAGTAAAACTGCTGTGGGAAATTCTTCAAAACGTGTAATTCCATGCAGCATTTGGTAGAGTCTTTTTTTTAGCTTTTCTGCTCCATCTTTTTCAGACTCCCACTCTAAAACTGCCTGACCCTCTGAACCAATGAATGCATGGGATGGAAATTTAACGCCTCGGTTTGACTTGCTTGAATAGTTTCGGTCATGTAAGAGACCCATGATAAGAGGGTTGATATTATTATCTGAGGATGAGGCTTCAATAACTATTAATACTGTGTAATGTAGGATTTTCATGGAAGCCTTATGGTTGCCTCATTATTAATAAAGTCATATTGCCATGGTGTAGGATGTACATGTCTTAATTATAAATGTTTGCGTGTGTGTTAAAAAAAGCCTGCGTTAAGCAGGCCACAATAATAAAACGTAGTTATAATAATGATTTCATGAATGTTGGCGTTAAATCCCTGGCGTCAAAGATACTTCTGTGCCGCATCTAATATTTCCTGAGAGGTAAGCTCTCGATCTGATGCCACATAGACCACTTCATGGTCACCTGTTAAAGAGGGGAAACCTGCTGACATTATCTGAAGGTTTATCACTTCTCCATTAGGATATTCTTCGCGTATTGATGTCACCCCTTTTAGCACAGTGATAACTTTACTTGGCTTACCATTAAAAAAAATGATTACTTTTTTCATATATCACCATGTATTTTGAAGGTTTTTAGCCCCTGCAGGTGTTCGAAAGGATTCTGTTTATTCATTTTTTTCGCCTCTTTCGAAATTAAAACAAGCATTATACTGCCTTAACGTGTACTGTAACAGTCCATTTGAACTGGAGAAGTCTATGTCTGCACGTAAAAACTCTCAATTCCGCCGAAACTATTTAGTGAAATGTCCTTGCCCAAACTGCTCAAAAGATTCCGAACATAGTTATGCTCGTGTACAAAAGGGGGCTCAATTGGTATGCCCATACTGCTGTGCTTTATTCAAATCTTCCCAGCGCTTCTAATAAAATAAGAAGTGATGCTTTTAGAGGCTGCCTAACCTCTTACGCACTTTAGTATTTTATAAGCAGTTAGCCTCTGCTTTGAGACTGTTCATGCAGCAGTCCTGCATTTCATCACATCGGTCAGCAAACTTGATGGTAAGTAAATATGCTGGCCTGTTGTAATTATGTGCGTAACCGAACAATCACCTTCCACTGATAAAGTCATACTGGCTTAAGTAAACCATCTAAAAATTATCTATCGCAAAGTGTTACATTGGCAGCGATTGGACCTTTAGTTCCAGCTATGATAGCGAATTTGACTTTTTGTCCTTCAAATAGAGTATTAAATGTTTCTCCCAGCAGGGAAGAAGTGTGAACAAGAACATCTTTACTTCCATCGAGTGGGGAGATAAAGCCAAACCCCTTATCTTCGTTAAACCACTTAACAAGACCTATGATTTTAGATGACATACAAACTCCGTTTGAACATTTCAAACTGACATGCAAGCTCATGATAAGAAACGTATGCTGGTATATGTATGGACTCAAGAGGAGGAGGTATCAGAGATAACACCTGATTATGAGAACGGCTTTTGGAAAAGTTAGATTCATCATCGAAACGAATCATCCAAACCATTAAGGCACGTGTTGAATGATTAAGCAAATTTTATTTTAGCCTTCCGGAAGGCCGTTAAAATAGGGTTGGCTATTATTAACCAATCCTGTATAGTCAAATCTGGATTACCATTAGGAAAATATTTGTCTTGTAAAATGACCGGGGTTGTCAAAAGTTTTGACTTCAAGAGCGGAAAGGGATTGCTTATCCCATCTGATGGCAGAAAAGATGTTTTTTTACATGTTTCTGCATTAAGTAATATTGAAAACCAAACGTTAAAACCAGGTGTTCGCGTTGAATTCTATCGTATAAATGGACTTAGTGGTCCGATGGCTGAAAATATATTTCTTTCTTAAAATATGATAATATTGAACCAAACATAAAGTGCGCATCAAAAGTACTGTAGGTTATATATCTGTTTGTTCTATCAATTTTCTCCCCTGATTTTTTACATTTCCAACATCACGGGCCACTGCATGCCAGATAAACATCTCAGCTGGCACAGTGCCGTCAGATGCAATCTCTTCAGCTTCTTTTTCGCCTATGTCCTGCCGCATCCACTCGCGAGCTGCTTCCGGTGACAGTATCAGCGGCCGGCGGTCATGGATATCTATTAGGCCTTTATCATCTGCAGACGTCACTACAAGAAAGCCCTCTGCTTCATCTCCACGTTCAAAAGGTGTGCTGCCGATCGCTGCCATGAATATCGGCTGCCCGTCGGCCCGATGAATGAAGTAAGGCCGTTTCTTGTCTTCTTCCTTTTTCCATTCGAACTTTTGGGGGCAAAATCGTGCTGGGGGCATGATTTGGCGCGATAAAATGACCATTATCGTCCGATAATGTCTGTACTGCAATTTTTATAAGTTGCTAATAATATTTAACTTATTGTTTTAATGTTGATTGTATTTTTAGCTAAGCAGTCTAACGCTGATTATATAGTTTGAAACCAGCACATTAAAATTAAATGACTTGTTTCATGAGGTAACTCAGATGAAAGGGGGCATGCGGGCCAACTGGTTGCGAACGGCGTGGACAGAAAGCAGGTCGCGATAATTTATGAGGTGGATGTGTGCACACTGTATAGAAAATTTTCCGGTAGAGAAATATGGCAAAGTCGGTAAAAAAACCTTCTCCAAAACTAAGGCGTAAGTGTATGAAAATGCTTGCATTCACACAGCGTAAAATTCATTAAAGAACATGCCAAAAAGTTGTCCTATCTTATTGAATCAAAGGATAAATTTGTGTTTTTTGGTATTCTTTGAACTCAGAAGGTGTATGTTGTTTTAAAGGGCTGGAATATATAACTTTTTTCCCTTCTCCAAAACCTCTCCAAAACTTTTCTCCAAAATACCTA